>CAVXNY010000001.1:0-88997 GCA_963763235.1 uncultured Methanosarcinaceae archaeon
TTCTTCCCTAGACATTTCCCCACTTCTGACAAGTCTTGCTGTATCAAAGGCATAAGGATGGAATCCATATTTCTCTAGATGGTTATAGCAGGCAAAAGAGTTCAATGTACAATTGGTTGAATTACTATCTTTAATATCCGGTAGCTCCCAACCAATTTCCAACAATGTCCTCAGTACTTTATCCTCACTATATTCCCATAGACACAATGGATGCAGAATACTTAGAGCATTCTCCCCCTTATTCTCAATAATCTCACTTTTTATGAGGAATAATTCATCTTTATCATCAACGCCTATTTTTTGAAGCTGCTTTTCAAATAGATTCCTGGACCATTGTATAAAGTTAAGTGATAAGTTAATTATAGGATTAGGAGATTGTCCAGCTGTGAAAGCAAATACAATAAAAGGTGCCTTCTGAATGATTGCCTGTTCTATAAGTTTCTGTTTGATTATAGTGATACAGATATTGCAGATATCACTGGCTCGATATTTAGCGAATTTAGGAAATGCATCGTAAGATTCAGCCGCTTTTCGAAATATATCATAAAGTATATCCTTTTCTATTGTCAGCTGAAAATAATCGCAGCCTGTGACCTTGCACATTTTCTTGGCATTTTTTATTGCATTTTCAGAAATAAATCCATTATCGAACTGAACAGCCAAAACATTCAAGAAAGGATATTCTTTTTTGAGCTTATAAAGCGTGTATGAGGAATCCTTCCCACCGGAAAGTGCATAAATAACGCTATAATTACCCTTTCCGCTGCAATTTTTAAACAGCTCATCAATTTTACTCAGATATTCACTCTTTTTCTGTGGTAAAAGAGGAGTGTATGTCTCACAAAAATGGCAGAGACCAGTTTCCTTATTAATATCTATACCTGGAATATCCGAATCCAGAACACATTTTTTACATACTAGCTTTGACATGTTTGTATTCCTCTATGATGGATCGATTGGATATTTTCCCGTTCTCGCTTAATGGGAGATTATCTATGAGTAATATTTCTCTTGGGCACAGGTAACCTGGCAGGCTCTTCCGGCAGAATGCAGATAGCGTATTGATTTCTGTCCCCTTCGTAGGTATGACCATGAGGCTGATCGCAGTTCCCAAAAGTTCATGGGATATAGCCACAACAAAAACTTTGGAAACCTCATTATTCTCCTCTATATGCCTTTCAATTTCTCTTGGGTTCACACGATGATCGCCAATTTTAATGATATCGTCCTTGCGACCAAGCAGTTTAATATATCCATTAGGCAATTTTTGTGCAAGATCTCCTGTATGCAGCCACCCATCTATGATCCTCTCCTTAGTGGAGATTTCATCATCTAGGTAACCTAACAGAATATTGTCCCCCCTAGCAACCAATTCACCTGTTATGTTTGGTTCTACTGATCTATATTCAGAATCAAAGACTTCCAGCTCAACTCCTGGAATTGCTTTTCCTATAGTGTCAATGAATTTATTCACATCTTCTGCTGGAAGGTAGGCAAGCCGTGCTGTAGCTTCCGTCTGGCCATACATTGGCAAGATATCGATATCAGGAGTTAGCCCCCATATATCAGTTATAATCTTTCGATCCATGCCGCCACCAGCGGATGCAGCAATTCTGACATTAGCAAAAGCCTTTTTGAATCTATCTGGATACTTGAGAAGTATACGATATGTGCTGGGCACTCCATAGAATATGGATACTTCTGACTCAACCAGATTGAAAACTGAATCCAAAAAATTCATGCTTCCAATTCTGATTGATCCTCCAGCCATAATGTGGGAATCTATTATAGAATTCCCAAAAGCATGGTGCATGGATATAACAAGTGCTGCTTTATCTTTTGGAGTTATTCCAAGCACTTCTATTATTGATTTTGCATTTGCTACCAAGTTTTTGTCACTCAACATGACTCCTTTTGGAGTACCTGTTGTGCCTGAGGTGTAAAGGACCAGTTGAAGTTTCTGTTTATTTGTCTCTGATCCGGGCTTCACACTTAAAATATTCGAAGAGTCGTCCTTGTCAACAATGATCACTGTTTCAAAGCGTTCAAAAAAACTCTCTCCAAATCTAAAATACTGTGTATCGGTTGCAATTATATTATTGACATTGTTAGCATCAAGGATCAGTTCAAGACTGAATTTTGGGAATTCGATAGGTAGAGGGATTGCGATGTTGACTGACCTGTATACAGCCATGAGTATTTTGATATATTGTATTCCAGACTCTGCCAGTATTGCAAATCTGCAATGTTCAAAATCCATCAGAGGCGAGGTGAGAATATTTATAGCCTCATCAAGACAGCCATAGGAAACTGAATTTTTGCCTTCTTCAAGAGCAATATTTTGAGGAGTTATTCTGGCGTATTCTGTGATATACGCATCAATTAACATTTTTTCACTTCGCCAGCTTGAATATCATATTAGTAATTCCCTGCAATGAGTCAAAGTTTTCCGGCGTTAGCATGTCTTCAGGAATTTCAATCGAATATTTCTCACTGATGTAGTCCACGAGTTCAAGCAGACCAATTGAATCTATAATTCCGCTCTGGGTAAGAGAATCATCATCTCCAAATTTGGTGTCCTTGTCCATAAAAGAGTTAGCCTTCAAATAATCAATTATACAATTCTTGATCTGTTCCATGTATTGTATCCCCTTTTTCTTTCATAATATGTTCATCAAGTGTGAATAACATACCTCTGTTCTTGTACTGAAAGCCCCATTGCTATTATGTAATACAACTATATAAATAATTTGAAGATATGCCCCATAAATAAAAGTTGTATACAGAAAATTAATGATTACAAGAACACTACTAAAACAGCGGCTGAATTAAATAATATTAAAATATATTTATGTAGTATATACCTTGGTGCCTTATAATGCAGCTAAAACATGTCTCAAATTATGGATAGTTGTGTTTTGAAAGAATAAGTTAACATGATAAATTAATGAGTATTCCGATTAGCCTTTGGTTTTCACTAATTATAGTATACGTTTTATGAACATATAAAGAAACTTAGTGATTTATTAAAATTCTCTATAATTACGTTTCCAACTATAATTGATTTTTAAAAATATAATTACTTTTTAAGTTGACTGTGATTGCAACACGCAAAATACGATCTAAGTGATGGTCAAGCTCTTAAGACAATACTGGAATAATGCCATTAAAGAAACTAATAATTGATCACAGAATGGATCACATAAGCAAATTAGCCAATACTTCAAGGTTAAGATATCCTCAAATAAACCGAAAAAATGAGAACTAATTCGATGCATACAGAGTTTCAGAGGCAAGTTTTGAATCTTGGAGGAATTCATTCAATGATACAACAGAAAGCTCCACATTACCTCGAAACTTGAAGACCTAGAGTAGCCAGAAAATACCTTTTAGAACCTATTGCCAGTAGAAGCAATAATTAGAATGAGATTTAGTTTTTTTAGGTTGTGAGAGCATGGAGTAATTATAAAAAAATTAAGGAGGAATTATCCCAAAATAATATAGGAAAAATTTACTTGATAAACAATAAAATAGTATGTTTTCAAAAATAGTATGAAGAACGGTTTCGAGAGAAGCAAAACCGACAATATATAACCAAAGAGATTTATAGTGTTATCTTGTAATCATCATCTCTGCAGTTTCAGGTTTATAGAACCAGTCTCTCGGTAGTACCTTTTCCTGCTGGTAATATTTAACGAGCCTTCTTATCTTTGATTCGGTCAAGTTGAGGGAACGTTTGTTATGGACGTCTTTCTTGTTGACAGAAATATGCTTCCTCAGCTTGAGAGCTTTTACGATCAAGTTGGTAAGGTCTTCCGGGATATTCGAAGCAACGTTGTTTTCCCTAAGGATAGTTGTTATCTTCTTGCTTGTGATAAGCTTGGCATCAGGGACCCCGTGACGATCTCTTAAAATCATCCCTATTTCGGATGTAGAGATACCCTGTTTCCAGAGATCAAGTATTATTGAAATAACTTCATCTGAGCTAATCTTGGACCAGTCCGGCGGTTCTGTTCTTTTGGGTTTGGTGGAAGAGGATTTACCTTTTCTTTTGGTATGCATTTTTGCCATAATAGTTCTCCTGATATCAATTGATCGATGCCCGGAAGGAAAATTTTCTGGGCTGAAGTTATATCTTTACCGACTATAACGGACCAACAAATCGATCGGGAGATTTAAATCCGCCACAAAAAATTGCTGCGTGGCTTTTCAGGAATTCCTGCAAAAGCGTAGGTTCTTCGGTAAAAACATCACTAGAAAACGCACCATATGATATATACTTTGTGTTGTAACAAAAAAGCATTTTGTCTTCTTTTAGATTAGAAAAAGTATGTGCAAACACATATCTCCAGGATCAGAAAGAAGAGTCACCGAGACTCAAAAATATTATACTTCTCCTGATTTAACTGCCTTTAAATGTTATAGATAAGTGAATCCCAAGGAACCTTGGTCTTCTAAGGAATCTTCAGTTTCAATAATCGATGAAACAACTTAGTTAACCTCACATGAAAATTGAGTTTTGAGTTATGTCTTGATTTCATGATATATATAGCCTGTAAGTAGATTTTGAAGTAAAGGAAGGTAAAATGTATGTGCATTTTTAGGGTAAACTCTAGAGTTTAGTAGGAAGTTGGCTTCAAGGAAGCAAAAAAAAGATAAAATTAAGAGATCTGGACGAAGTTTTTTCATGTAAACTATTAGAAGAAAAATTTGAAAAGAATAAGTAATAGTTACTGTGACTACATTAAATCGGAACTAATGTTATACAGCTGAACTAATAATAAGTGCTATTAAAATTTTCAACTTCTAGCTTATAATATTTATGAAAAACTTGCTTGTGCTTGAATCATATCCTCAAGTGATTAAGCTCTGAAGAAGATAAAGTATGACCTGAAAAAATATCAAAAACAGCCTTAAACGGACTAATTGAAACACATAGTATTTACCAAAAATTTAATTAAACAGTTTTAAATGTACAAGGAAAATACTCTAACAATCCCAAAATCCATAAAAATCAGTGCGTCATAAAAAGTGACTCGTTATATTTTCTTGTAACCATCTAACCCTCCACAGATTATTGGGCTGATTCTATTTTGACGCAATAGATATTTTTGATTACTGACTGATAGGTAAAATAAAATCATCATCAATAGCTAACAGTTAAATAAATTAACCCCACCAAAGTTTGCTTATTGAATCTCAGTAAAGGTGACTAATAATATTGTTTTTCCCAGGCTGAAAAGCTACACAATATGTATATATTTAGTCTTCTACAAAATGAGCACATATGTTTTGAGAACTAACAGAGGTTATTATATATGTACAGTAATGAAAAAATTATTTCCGGAACAATCATTGCAGGTCCCGAACTGGAAACTGTTGAGGGTTATATCTGCGTAAATAACGGAATAATTACAGAAATTGGAGAGGAACACACATGTTCTTCCAATATAATAGCTCCTTGTTTTGTCAATGCCCACACTCACCTTGGAGATTCGGTACTCAAAGATCCTCCTTTAGGGAAAATTTCTGGCTTTCGGATTCAGAAAGATCTCGATTCTCTCGTAAAATATCCAGATGGAATAAAGCATGAAATTCTCAGAGAAGCGTCGTATAAAATCCTTATAGAAAGTATGAGAAAGTCTCTATTTGATATGATCGAAACAGGTACCTGTGCTTTTGCAGATTTTAGAGAAGGGGGGATTTTAGGAGTTGAAGCCATAAATAAAGCTTTGGAAGGGTTTGAAATTCACTCCATGATACTGGGTAGACCTGAAAAGCCTGAATTACCCCTCATAGTGGTACTTGACGAAGTAAAAAGAGTTCTTCTACATTCTAATGGAATTGGAATGAGCGGGGCAAATGATCTTGATCTTGTAATATTGGAGGAGATTGCAACCTACACGCGAGATCTGAAAAAGTTCTTTGCAATTCATGCAGGAGAAAAGAATCGGAGCGATATAGAAAAAGCACTATCACTTGAGCCGGATCTCCTAATTCATCTAACTACTGCCACAAAAAAAGATATTGAATATGTGGCTGATGCGAAAATTCCGGTTGTAGTATGTCCTAGATCAAATTTTGTCACAGGAGCTGGAATGGCACCTATTGCAGAAATGCTGGAGGCTGGACTCAGAGTAGCTGCAGGAACAGATAATGTAATGTTAAATTCAGTAAATATGTTTGCTGAGATGGAATTTATGTCTAAGGTTTTTTCAATTGAGGATAGACAAGTATTTAAAATTTGCACACTTAATGGTTCTTTTATAAAGGAGCAGGATTCCACAGGTTCGATAGAAAAGGGAAATAAAGCTAATTTAATGATCCTGAATGGAAGTTCCAATAATCTTACAGGGATAAAAAATCATGTAAGTGGAATTGTAAGGCGGGCAAGACCCGATGATATACTATCTGTACTTCATTCGTAAGCAAATGGAGAACAAGACATGAAGAGCGAGTTTTACCGGAATATAGTGATTGCAACAGATGGATCCGAAAATAGCAAGAAAGCTATTTCTTACGGTATTGGAATCGCAAAACTTAGCGGAGCCACGGTTCATACTCTCTACGTGGTGGATACATCTTCTTTTTCCTCGATACCAATGGATGGTGGGTGGGAAGAAATGTATGAGGTCCTCAGAAAAGAAGGAGAGAAGGCAGTATCCGAAGTAAAAGAAATCGGAGAGGCATCAGGAGTAAATGTAAGAAATATTATCTTGGAAGGACATCCTAGCAGTGAAATTATCAATTTCGCAGAGAATAATAACGCTGATATTATAGTAGTCGGTACCCTCGGAAAAACCGGACTCGATAGGTTTCTAATGGGGAGTGTTGCAGAAAAAGTAATGAGATGCTCAAAAATCCCGGTTCTAGTAGTCCGGGGTGAAGAACAGTGATGACTCTTTCTATCAAATTCTATCAAATGAGAAATCTTTGGAGAAAGGGAATATAAAAAATAAATCCGGATTCAGAGGATACAAAGGTGTAAATCGCATGCCAAAAAACATCTTCATTGAAGATATTATGGTAAGGGATGTAGCAAGTGCAACCCTACCAGGCTCAAGGGACGAAATTCTTAAAGTTCTTAAGAACAAACATATATCAGGGGTTCCGGTGATTAAAGATTCCAAAGTTGTAGGAATCGTGACCAGAACGAACCTTCTACAAAACCCTGAAGAAGAGCAGCTAGCCCTCCTTATGACAAGGAATCCTATAACCATATCTCCTGGGTCAGCCCTGCAGACGGCAGCACGTCTTCTTTTAGAACACAGTATACGGAGGCTCCCGGTCGTAGATGAGGGGAAACTCGTAGGCCTTGTTACTGTTGCAGATGTTGTGGCAACAATTGCAGATATGAATATCGATATTCCCATCAAGGATTACGTAGAAAAAGATGTAGTTGCTATTTATAATGAAACACCTTTGCCTGTTGTTGCTAGGATAATGGAGCTTGCAGGAGTCAAGGCTGTCCCTGTGCTTGATGCGAATCTAGAACTCGTAGGAATAATCTCGGATCGTGACGTAATTTCTGCCAGCATAATTGAAGACAGTGTAGAGATGTCAGATATGTCTGCAGGATTGGACGATGATGCTTGGACCTGGGAATCAATGCGTGATACTATGAGCATCTACTACAGTGTTTCAAGGATCAAAGTCCCTAACCTGATCGCAAGTGATATTATGATCAGTGAACCGATCACAGCCACTTATATCGCATCTGTCAGCGATTGTGCAAGGAAGATGAAGCGGAATCGAATTGACCAGGTTCCAATCATTAACTCTAACCGCAAACTTCAGGGGCTTTTGAGAGATCATGATCTTCTGAAGCCTTTGGTCGAAATGGGATAATTCAGGTTAAGATCCGCTCCCAAACCAGAATCAACCTCTAATACGGAGCAAAGAAAAAAAATTAAATGAACTATGGAGCTTACTCAATAAATGTTAATAAGATGGCTTTTTTTCGAAAGAAAATTCCTCCAAAAGATACATATTTCAGGAGCCTGAAAATGGACAGGCCTTTCATTTTTATCAATTCTGCTATATCAGCTGACGGTAAACTCTCGACAAAGGAAAGGAAACAGATCCTGATCTCTGGAAAGCTTGATTTTGAGCGAATGGATGATCTAAGATCTCAGGCAGATGCAGTGATGGTAGGAATAGGAACTATCCTTTCAGATGATCCAAGCCTTACTGTGAAATCTCCAGAAAGGAAAGCTGCCAGGAAAGCAGCTGGGAAAAGTGAAAATCCAGCAAGAATTATTGTGGATAGTTCCGCAAGAACACCTGTGAATGCAGATATTTTCAAAAAAGGGGATGGAATAAGAATAATTGCAGTTTCAAATGCGGCTCCTCTAGAAAACGTAGAAAAACTGGAGAAAATGGCGCTTGTTATTAAAACGGAGACGAATAAAGTTGATCTTGCAGAGCTGGTAGGAAAATTGAAAAAAATGGGAATAAACACTCTTATGGTAGAAGGAGGTGCAACTCTTAACTGGGGCATGCTTTCTGCAGGCCTTGTTGATGAGATATATACTTTTATAGGAAATCTTATTATCGGAGGAGCTACTTCCCCAACTTTTACTGACGGGGAGGGATTCTCAGAAGCTGAAGTCTTAGAACTTGAACTGCTATCCATGGAAAAGATAGGGAATGGAGTACTTCTTAAATGGAAGGTCAAAGGGAACAGAAAATGAGATTATTTCTTATTTTTTGCCGTCAATAACTATTAAAATTTTTAGAGAAGCATTAATTACTTTTACTTAACCTTCATTTAGCCATTCAAGTTAGTAATTGATCTGAGATTGTGTTTCGCAAATCCAATTCCAGAGTATGCGAAGACTTTAATTTCGGAATTGCTTCTGATAAATTTCCGCATTATGTGATCATATTATTCTCTGAACATGTTTCAGGCCGTTTTTTTTCAAAAAGATCTTGCATAGCTCCTTAAAAATTAATAATCTGTCTTAGATAAGTTTCTTCATAACTCCTGGTCTCTTGGCAAATTGCTTTACATTAAGGGTATCCAAGTTTGGAATGGTAGCTTCTGTACTCACTTAAGTCGTTTATCTGGCGCAAATCAACTTTGCCTGATTCATCAGCTTCCTTGTTAAGCATGTGTGGATAAATTCTGCAAATTGAAGTGTAGCTCTTAGATATCTCACATCGCTTTTTATAATACAGAAACTGTCAGGTTTTGTTTTCAGACCATAGCCTGCGGCACAATATTTCCTTACTGATCACAAAACTCATATTAAGGGGTAGGGATAATAGCTTTAGGATCCATCTTTTTTATAATAGTCAGGTCTGAATCGAGCAGAAAAGCGTGATAATTAAACTCTTTAGTGAAGCACCATGCACAGAATTCACACTTGAACCCCAGTTATTTGATAATACCGACAAACTCAGAGTTAAAGAAATTCTTTATGTCCACAAGTTCCTCTAATGAACCTAGAAGTCTGGGCGCAATGAGATCATTTTTTTATGCTAATTAATTTTTCAGAACAGAATTCTTCAATTCTCAGGTTACACTATTTTAATATTTGGCTTTTACTTTGTACTCATTTCTCATTTTTCACAGTTTATACCCTATTTTCAGCCAATGTCCGTAACATTTAATTACTAGCATTTCTCTTTATGATAAACCCAAGGCTTGATTACATTTGTGATTTTGCACTTTCAGACTTCAAAATATTTTGAATATTCTAGGTAACATTGGAAATCATCAATTTAACGTTACAAAACCAAGAAATTCTTATTTGTTGAAAACTTCTAAGGAGAAAAATCCACGGCAATATGTATGTTCATTGAAGAATTAATGACTCATGGAAATACAGTATGTGATAAATTACTAATAAATTCAGAGAAAATTAAGATTAAAAGCTAAAGAGGAATGATAATGGGCAAAACCGGAAGTATTAATTGGGTTAAGGTAAAAGGTAGAAAAGGAAAAGTAATTAAGGTCCAGAAATCACAAGCACAAAAAGCACATCCAGGGCCTGCGCAGCGCTTCACTTCTTCAGGTCACAAGAGACGCTTCATCAGAAGATCTGCAAAAGCATTTGTAAAGTGATTTAAAGGGCTTTCCTATTTTTGCTTTTTCGATATTATTTCTAAGAACTTTGAAGACTTATTATGTGGGGAATTCGAAGGATCAAGAATACCCCATTCTTTATTTAGGGGGGAGCAATTTTTCTTGCCTGGTAAATTTGACTATTACTGAAGCCAGATATCCACTCACTGAGCTACAATAGTTTTGGGGTTTCAAAAAACTTTGTTGTAGTATTCAGAGGTTCATATGAATTAAAAATATAACATATATATGAACAAATAGGCAATTTGATCCGAAGATATGGGTAAGTTTTATCATGGAACAATTCGACTTCACCGATATGAAGCTGACTTGTGCACAAGAGCGTCTTTTTATCGTCCTTTTAAGACCTTGCCTGGATCGTAGTATAAACTACACATGATGGAAATGACCGTTTCATTTAAGGAAAAAACTAGTAGTATCTATTGCCAGCACATCTGCGGTTTCCCAGAAGATTCATTAGAAAATTAACTTTTTTTAAGACATCTATGAAAATATGAAAGAAGACCGCATAGGAGGTAATAAATATATTTAAAGCTTTACGCAGGCGATAGGGAAAGCTCAAATATGTGAGTTTGAGAATATTGAAAAAATCGGAGGAAATTTAGCCACTTGGGAGTTGTATATATGTCCACTTCAAACTATAAATTTGCTACTATAAAGGAGGTATTCTGCTCTGTACAGGGAGAAGGTCCATATGTAGGCACAAGGCAGGCTTTTGTCCGCTTTTCAGGTTGTAACCTTAATTGCAACTATTGTGATACGAATTTTGCAGATATAGATACCTGTGATTACGAGAGGATGGAAGGAAGTGTAAATTTTGAAAAAATTCCGAACCCTGTGAGTATCGAGAAACTGGAGGCTATGTTGCAGCCTTTCAAAAAAATCCATTCAGTGTCCCTTACTGGAGGAGAACCTCTCTTGAATGCAGATTTCATAGAAAAACTAAATTTGTCCTTGCCCCTTTACCTGGAATCCAATATGACTCTACCTAAACAGGCCAGAAAAATTAGTGAAAAGGTCGCTTATGTTGCCGGTGATTTCAAACTTCCTGAAACCATCCAGAATATTAGCCCTGAGACCTGGGAAGTCCATGTGGAAAATTCAATAGAGTGCTTCATGCTTCTGAGAAAAACTACTTCAAGAGACTGTTTTTGCAAAATAGTTGTAAGCAGAGACACTAAATCCGAAATCGTAATCATGGCTGCAGAGGCTATAGCAGCGTATGTATCTTGTTTAATTCTCCAGCCCGAAACTCCAATTGGCAACGTGGCAACAACTCAGCAGTTTACGAAAGCTTCAGTACAAAAAATCCTGGAACTACAGAAAAGCCTGCTTGAACTTACAGACACGCGAATCATTCCTCAGACCCACAGGCTGTGGGGATGCTTATAGCCGATATTATAATGAAGATACATTAATACCTTTTGGGATTTCCAAAAGTTACTATTAATTTAACTAGCAATTGACTGCAATTAATTCAAAACCCCGAAAATAATCAAAAAATATCTTAATGAGGGCAGAATGAAAGAGGGAATATTATAATAGAAAAGCTGCTTGACTGAAATGGAGTACATAGGATGACAAAAATGAGATTAGGAATCATTGACTACATCGACAGTGCCCATTACCTTCCAGGACATGGAAAATGTGGCAGAGTGCATGGCCACACTTATAAAATAGAGGTCTTAATAGAGGGAGATGTACAGGAAAATGGGATGATAATCGATTTTTATGACCTGAAAAGGGGTGTAAAAAAAATTCTTCAGGAGTATGATCATATTTTATTAAACGAACTAATAGAATTCCCTAGTTCTGAATATATCTGCCAGAGCATTCACTCAAACCTTCTAGAAAGGTTCGGTTTTCCTCTGAAGGTAAAGGTTTGGGAAGGGGAATGCAAATGGTGCGAAATGGATAATTTCTCAAATTAAAGGGACCTAGAAATTTTTATCATTTTCCCATCATATTACCCAGATATTTTTGGTTTTATCCAATCAATTTAGGTATAAATTTTCAATAGATACTTATTTTCTTTTTCGAAGATAAAAAATTTACATGCGAACTTATTTTAAGCCACTTTTGTACACCATTAAATGGAACTAAGTCATGCAAAACATTGCATCTATGGAATAGGACATCACATTGTTTTTTATATGAAGTATCGTAATTTTTTTAGTCAATGAAATAATCAATTGTTTGAAATTTATGGGCTTTGAAATTGTTAAAATGGACTATTTTGAGTTTGATTCAAGCCCTACTAAGGATAATCATTTACATCTTTTCTTTGAGGCTGAACCAAAATCTTCTGGGTAATTCTTTACTGGTAATTCGTTACTTATCCATCTGTATCAGTAACTTGTTCTCTGTGATCTATTCGCTATGCACAATCATCCATATTATTATTTTAAATTAATTATACAAAAAATATTCTAGGAACGAAAATTCCTTGCACATAAAATAATTCAAAATCTAAAAACATTTAGATATATAATATTTTTTTTAATTATTTTACGGAATCTGAGATCATTATTATGTTTAAAATGCTTGTTTTACAGCAATTACATGGTTTAAATTGATAAATGCACAGTTTTTGTGTCAAAAGCCCTGAATTTCCTAAGTTCCATTCGAAATAAGAAAAGGTTACTGATCTATGACTCCTGGAGCTTATGGGACTCATAGAGCATATGGATCTCATGGAACACTTGGAATTAATTAGCCTACTTGTTTCCTTTTATCCAGTTTTTATTTATACCAATAAGTATTAAGACTGTTAATCTCAATACTGGTTTCTAGTTAGGGAATACCACAACCACCCTGCTTCTTAAATATAAATTTTTATTTTCATATTGCATAATATATATAATACTCAATAAATAAAAATATGATTGGCACTCTCACAATATAACTGCGGATTAATATACAATAATTAATATATAATAATGGTCATTAATACTAATTCTGAACTTATATAGCTAAACTGAAAATTACATCCGAATGTCTTAATGTCGATAAAAGAGTAAAAGATAAACAAGCTTTGAAAGGACAATTACAATTTTGTCAACAGTATGTTTTTCAATTTAACTGCGTAAGTACTAACCTGATTAAAATTGTATCAAACTTAATAAAAAAGGAGTGGAATGAATGTTGAAAAAATCATCCAGTAGAATAAAAATAGTACTGGCTAGTTTTCTGGTAGTTTTTTTGTAGTGGCCATGGCAGCTCCGGCAGTAAGTGCTTACCAGACTCAGAACAGTCCCAGCAGCACAGGCAACAAAGGACTGCAAACATTCAGCACAGAGCAATTAGCCAAACAGCATTGTCCAACAGATACTGTCGTTTTGCTTAATCTTCAAACAGGCGTTTATCATTTCAAAGGTGAACGTTGGTACGGGAACACAACGAGCGGCGCTTATGTTTGTCAGAAAGAAGCAGATAAGGCAGGAGACCGAGCAACACAGGGACAGAGTACTATAAACAAAAATAAAGTATAGATTATTCAATAAATATCAATTTTTGGTACACTAACGATTAAAATAAAAAAAATTAAAGAATTTACTTTTATTTATCTTACTTTTATTTTAATTAAGTATCTTTCGTACTTTCTTGTGCAATGTGGTGTAGGATTAAATGAGCAGTAAAACCCACATCTACATTTTAGTTACAGTTTTTAATTTATGCAGTTTTTGTTTAGATGGGAATTATTCTTAAACCTTCGAAATTTGGGTGCATTTAAATGCTCCCAATAATTCATTGATAAGAATCTAAGTTATAATTAGGTTTAGGGTCTTTAATTGACTCTTTACAAGCGGTGATTTCATCTACTCTTTCAGATAAAATTGATAGCTGTTCAGGAATCGTTATAGTTGATTCATCTTCAAAATCAGCAAAATTATTAAGCTCAAGAGTGATTTCTATTGCAACCAGTAGTTTCAAAATTTTTAACTCAGAAGTAACCAAAAACGCTTCTTTTCAGAAAATATGCACCGTTTTTGTGATAAAACATGTGCATCAGTAAAGACGAGAAATCCTATTTTTTGTGGCAAAAAAGATATCGAGTCGAGTAGGATTTAATGAACTTTAAGAAGAATGGCCAAAACTCTCCACATCCTTTAACTTCGTTGCATATCAACTAGTAGTTTTTATGGAATAACAAAACAAGGTTCAAAACTAAAATTCATCCGGTGAATAATTAAAAAACAATCTTAGAAACTTACCCCCTGATCTTTCTTGTACATTGTTTTTCAAGTGCTCTACAAGTAAATGTGCTCTTATTTCAGTTTTAGTTGTCAGTATTGGTACCGGTTCTGGAATAGATTATCTTTGGGCAAGAAAGCTCCGTAATCAAGTAAAAGAAGTAAAACTTAAAATCATAGTGTATAACAAAAACAAAAAACTGTAGAAATAATTTGCATTAAATTAAGGATTTCTACATAGCCGATTTTTCATATATATTATAAACATTATGTTATAGAATATTCCCTTATCTTTTCTTTAAAAAACGAAGAACACATTTAATTTCATGCGTAACAAATATATTTCAATAACATTTATATATTCAAGAACTTACAAGATGTTATTTGTTTCATACGTAACTAATCTTAGATCTAGTACTGATAATAATTCAGCATATGAAAAAGGCGGCCAAATCGAAATAACCAGTGGTTTGGTCGACCAACAAACAGGTATGTTGAACATAAATACGATAATTAGTGGCATATTTAACTAATTGCAAAGACACTTTAAATAATTAGAGAGATGGTCTGAATTTGAAAAAATCAAAATTGTGGACTAAAGATTTTGTAATCGTTTTCATTGAAAATTTTTTAGCTGCTTTAAGCTTTTACTTATTAATGATAGTCATGTCTGGATATTCAATGAGTAAATTTGACTCATCACCAGGTGAAGCGGGCTTTTCTGCTAGTACATTCATACTTGGTGGACTTTTCGCGCGTCTGTTTATCGGAAAATGGATCGGATTAATTGGTCATAAGAAGACACTTTATGTAGGAGTGATTTTAACTTTAATTATAGCTTTGTTATATTTCGGGGTTAATAGTGTTATCCTCCTGCTTACTGTCCGCTTTCTTCATGGTATGGCATTTGGTATTACTACTACAGCAACGAATACAAACGTTGCGAACGTTATTCCTACGGGAAGAAAAGGTGAAGGTATTGCTTATTATGGATTAAGTCAAATACTTGCAAAGGCTATCGGTCCCTTTATAGGTATGTTCATTAGCCAGCATGGCAGTTTCAGCATGATTTTTGCGGCTTGTGCGATTGCTTCAGCAATCAGCCTTGTGGTTTTGCCATTTTTATCATCTTTACATAAAATGGAATTAACAGAAGAACAATTAGAAGAAATGAAGGGATTCAAATTTAACAATTTCTTTGAATCTAAGGTGATTCCAATTTCAATCGTTTGTATGTTTGTTTTCATGTGTTATTCGAGTGTTGTATCTTTCCTTGCAGTGTACTCACTGGGAATTCATTTAGTGAACTCAGCCAGCTTCTTCTTTCTAGTATATGCTGCAGTGATCTTAATTTCAAGGCTGGTTATTGGTCAACTGTTTGACCGCAAGGGTGAAAATTCAATCATGTACCCAGCAATTCTAATATTTACAATTGGAATGATTCTGTTTAGCCCAGCTCATCATAGTTATACATTTTTATTGGCCGGAGCTTTGATAGGTCTTGGATTTGGGGCTATACAGTCTAGTACTCAGGATATTTCTGTAAAAATAACTCCACAACATCGTATGGGGTTGGCGAATTCAACCTACTTTGCGTTCTCGACATCGGGATGGGAATTGGTTCTTTGATGGTTGGATTGGTGATTTCTTTTACTGATTACAGAGGAATGTATATGGCTATGGCAATTGTTGGGCCAATATGCCTGTTATGGTATTATTTGTTACATGGAAAAAAAGCTATGCATGGGAAAGATAAAGCAAGTTTCTAAAAAGTATCCGACGGATGATAAAAACCTGAAAATCCACTATTATATAGCGGATTTTTAGGCACAAAAAGCTTAAATGTTTTTTAGCCCTGTATTTAAAAAACACATATTTTCCACGTCCTCGAAATGTTTTTGAGAATCATCGTAAAGCGATATAGGGAACAAAGAAAGCAGAGAGTCGCCTATTTTATTGAATCAGTCCTTTATTTATATCTTGATCGTGCCCGTTAGTTGTTGAATAACTCTGAAAAAAGAGTATTGCCCATGAATTAAAAAAATTCCTAAAGATTATTATGCTGCAGTATTCCATTAATTCGTGAACTTAATATTTTTAGGCTTGTTATTTCCGTAATTTTATACTCTTATATGCAAACTTGCTAATTACTATTATGATTTGATTTCATTTGTAATGAATATATATTTAAATATATAAACGATCAATTAGTTTTAGACGTAACTATAATCGTAAATGTAACTAAATCTAAATAACTTTTATTTCAAAGCAAACTTCCGGTGTTATAAGAATGGAGAATAAAATATGGTAGATCCAAGAGAAATTGTCGGCCCAATCGCCATCATCTACCGGAGACATATGGCATATATGACAAAGGAACTCAAAGCTTACAGGATCGGAAGCGGACAATTTGATTTTTTAATGGTTTTATACCGCAAGGATGGCATCTCTCAGGAAAATCTTGCAAAAATCCTAAACGTTAGCAGAGCAACAAGCACCAGAGCTATCCAGAACCTGGAAAAAGAAAGTTATGTATACAGGCAAAGAGATGAAAATGATCTTCGGGCTTACAGAGTTTACCTTACTGAAAAAGGAAAGAAAGTAAAAGATATAATTTTGAAAAAATCGATTTTTTTTGTTGATAATCTCCTTTCGGATTTCACACCTGAAGAAAAAGAAATTTTCAGGCTATTGATCCATAAGGTTTCACTTTAACTTCATGAATCGGAATCACAATACCTATGTTTTTGATAGGGCCACAAAAAGAGAAAATTTAGTACTGCTACTGAACACTCTGAAAATACAAAGTTTTGTACTAAAATATGTGTATAAATGAAGATCTAAAAACAGAAGCTTTTTCAATAAGAATATTGTTTCTGTAATCTGTTTTTGTGGCGAAGATAAAGGGTACAAAGTCATTTAGAATTTACAGATTTTGAGATACATTGTAATAAGAGCAGAGTTGACTTTAAAATTTGAATCCATTATAGGTGTCTATGCTCACTGTTTAGCAGGCCCATACCCATTGGTTAGTGTAAGGGATCCACATCCAGTCACAGTTAGCGTAGTAACGGCCATGGCATAGTGTGGTGAATCCTGGTATCAATTGATTAATCTCACAGGGCATAAGACCCTCAAGAAGCCGCATAACTTGCTTCCGGTTGATTGACGATTAAGTAATATACTGAAAGGAATCTGAGTAGAGAGAATTTCAAAGAATTCCTTAATTTAGTCATATGCTTATAAACGGAATATAAATAATCGTGAAAATCAGATGTTTATCGAAATCCTCTATAATTTAGGCCTACGGGGAGGGATTAAAAGATAAGGAGAGATAAAGCCATCTTAATAATAGAGAAAATTAAGCCACGAGCATGAGTGACAGGTTTACATGTCTGAGGTCAAAACCAAAAATGCAATATAAGATCCATATAATTAGCAAGCAAACCAGTATAGAGTACATGCTTAGAGTAGGATACCTCGCTCAGATGCAAGCATTTCCAATACCTGCATCCTTATTTTGATGAACTCATCCTTTGGTGTGCCTGAAGGATATTTTTTTACATTGCTAAATTCCCTTATAAGCTCGTTGTTATTTAGTTTCTTCATACGATTATAATACGAAGTTCGATATGTATTGCTATCTATATCTGGACCCTTTGTCATAATATCACCTTATCTGATATTAGATGCAATTACTAATAGATTTATTCCAATCGAATACCCCACCGCTTGCTACGAAGATGGAAAATTCTCAGAGAACCATTATCAACTAACCTAGTTATATTTTAAATCATCTTTGCACTATAAAATGGAACTCCGTTACCAAACTACTTTGTCTACAAAATAAAGAGGATTCTGATTTACCTTTAATTTTCTTCTTCCCGGGAATCCTCTCCAAATCTTTCTAGCTAATTCCTGTATTTGATCCGATTTATATCTCCTTCATTATTCTTTGATTTTTATAAAGATAATTCATGATGTCCATAAATAATCCTTTTATTATCAATGTCATCAAAAAATAGAGATTATAACAAAAAGCTGTGCACAACATCTTTAAATTCATTCTTTGAACAGTAGTGACAAAAACTTTTTCTGCTTTGAATATCTTTTTAGGTACTGCATAAACTCGTTTACTTGAAGCGTTTTTTGAGCTGATCCTTATGTTTCTTAATTATACCACTCATTCCCAGAGAACTTTCTTTTACCTCTCTTTTCATCGTTTCAGCATAATTTTTTTTGATTTTGCTCCAACGTATAATCTGTCTTTGCAAACCATTCCATTTTTTTGGAAAATATACCTGCAAATCATGAATTTATGCAGTCTTTTTCTTGAATTTTTTGATTATATAATAATCTCTATCTATTGCTCTATGAGTTTATATCAAAGTATGCCTTGATACCATTTTTTTGTCTAGGTTCCTTTTTTGCTTCTACTCGTTATTGCTTCATTTTCTCGAGGTTTACCGGCTTTTGCATATCCAGTATCTGAATGGGGAAAAACGGCTTCCCGAATCATCCCATTCTTTATTTTTCAAAACCAAGGCAAAGAAGTTGGTTTTACAACTGTCCACATATTTATTATTAATTGCAATTATCAATAATCTTCCTTCTGAATGACCAAGCATTTTAAACAGAATTGTTTAATATTAAATGGACTCTAAAATTATACAAAATGGTTTTCCAATAAATTAAGGAATCAACTTCAGCAAGTTTGTCTCCAACTGGATGAAGATGTTTTTACTCTTTTTTTGGAGCAAACCCAGTAAGAGCTTGCATAAACAAAAATTATTGTTAAGAGATTTTGACCCTCCAATATTCAAATGCAGAAAAGTTTATATAAAGATCTATATACATTCCTGTGTCACAATTTATAATCACATCATTTTATTTGATCCATAGAATATCGATATTGTCTCGAGCATCTCTTATTTTTCTATATTTATTGGACAAAAGAACTTTTATAGAGACCTTTACTACAGAATTTATTTTGGATATATTAAATCCCAAAACTTTTTATTATTTTCCGGGTTTTTAATTTTTGCAGTTGTAGAATGCAGAAGATTATGATGATTTTTTGCGATCCAGAAAATATTAAAAAATCTCTTAATTCCTGATATCCAACATAAAAGTTATATCCAATTGGTAATGTAAATTATGTGATGGATAATAGTAAAGAACACAAGCTTTACCTTGAAGCTCTTGATGATGATAGATCTTCATGGGGGAGAAGAACCGCCATAAAGAGGCTTAGCGAGTGTAGAACAGAGGAATCTCTATACTACCTGAATGAAATCATAATTGACAGAAATTATATGGTGCCTGATTGGCTAAAAAAGATCGCAAGAGAATACTACGTAGATCTTTGCCTCGAATTCCTCTGAATATGTAATTTTGAAATAATACTATATTTCGCAAAATACCTTAAATCTGAAATTTTGCATATGTACACAGAGATATAATTTATTAGCCTATTTGCTAGTTATTATTCATTGAAAGTTAGATTAATTTTTAAGCTACTGTCATATTGGGAAAAAGATGGAATTCTTGTGTACATCAGTGGAAAGTGGGTTGAATAAATAATCTTGTTTATAGATATCTACCACTCTCAGAAATATAGTGCCGATCTTTTAATAGTTGGAGTATTATTTTTTATTTTAAAGATGTACAATTCTGCTGGGAATAAAATTTTTGTTATTAATCATTTGTTTGTTGAGAATGTATTCCCTACTGTAAAATGAATCACTAATTTTAAGAGCTAATTTGAGATCCTAAATTAAAATCCAAACAAAAAATATATCGATTTAAATGTAAATACTCAAATTACAGTCAGCTGACACTATGTAACTAAGGAAAACATGGAATAAAGAGAGTACAGGCGATATTTACCTTTTCCTTCCTTTTTTCAATGCTTCCTTCATTCAATCTTGCATTTATGATCAATGAAAAACATATGTAATTTACGATAAAAACATTTTTCCAAGTTTTAGAAGTGTTAATTTTAACTGTTAGGGCTCCAAGTGCACTTTTGAATATCATTCTCAGAAAATAACTATATTTTATTGAAAATAAATATATATATGATAACTATAATTTGGGTCACAATTTCCTAAATATTTATACAATTATCCAATCCTTATTATAAATTAAAAATTATTTCGCTAAACCATCTATTTTTTATTTACTTATGAATCCTACTTTTGATTCCTGCAATAAGTTGAAAAGTGTTGTTCCTTTAGAAAATTAGCCAACTATCCATACTGCTTTATTAAACTTCGAACCTTTCGCAAACTTTAAATGTTAGAAAATGTCAATAAACTCCGATTCAACAATTGCTGATACATACGCTTATAAATAAAAAGCCAAAAAATAGGGTTAATAGAAATCCTCCGCAATTTGCTGGCAATTATTTTAAGGAGACAATTGGCGATGGGCAAGGATACCGAAACAATTTTAGAAATCCCAACATTAATCTTGGTGGGTGCTGGAGCAATTTTAAGTGCTTTTTTATTCCACTTCATGTTTAAATATGCTGACGAGAAAAACCCTCTTATGGTTCTATTAACTGCATTGCTGATAGCAGTAGTTTCAATTGGAGTTGTCAAAGGCCTTGTTTACACATTCAAACAGAGATATAGTAAGTGAATTGCTAGTATATTAAATCTTGAAGGCTTGTTACCTTATTCTCTAAACTTTTATTAACGAGTCAGCAAGCTCACCCATCCCTTTGCTATATAGGCTCTATATTAAAATTAGATTTTGATCTTGGGAAATGAATTTTTAGATCTTGATTATAGCTTTATTTTCAAATAATGTTTTGTTTTGCTCTTCGCTATTTAGTGTGAATTGAAATTCATTACTAAGTATGGAGTAAACATACCAAAAAAAATTTATTTATCCTGTAAGATCTCCAACAAACAAGAAGAAGAAAAGAAGCAAACAGGGGCAACTAAGAATCAATGAGGTTTACCTATATGTCAGAAATCAGAAAGCATTATTTTCTTTTCGAATACTGCATAATTGCTGAAGAAAGAACTAAAATACCTTCGGATTTTGCAGATGAAACTGAAAGTTTAGCGAAACACAGTCCTGTACGTTGCTCGTTTTGCGGAGGAGCTGAGGAAGATACTCCCCTAGCTACTGCAGTATATAAAAATGGGAAAATTTTTGTAGATACTCCTGAAAAGAGAATACTTAACTGGGATTTTCGCTGTTTTCCGAATCTCTACCCTGCCCTATCTCCTGTCCCTTATCCTCTCGAAAATCAAGAAATTGACTTGCATTCTGAACCTGGGTATGGTTTTCATGAAGTTATTATAGAATCACCTTTGCATGGGAGAAGACTAGAAGATTTTTCTGACCTTGAGATCACAGGACTCATGAATGTTTATAGAACCCGTACATGCAATTATATAACCCAGGGGAGAATACGCTATGTCTCCCTATTCAAAAATTTTGGGAAAGCCGCAGGAGCTTCAATGGATCACTCTCACAGTCAGCTTATTGCCCTTCCATTTTGTCCTTCTCCACTCGAAAGGGAAATGAAAGCTATTAAGGAAAGGAAAACATGTCCTTATTGTGCAATCTTTGCTAAGGAAAAAGCATCTTCTAGACTCATTTTTGAAAATAATGAATGTATAGCCTTTGCTCCTTATTATTCGATGGGATCATTTGAAGTGTGGATTCTTCCCAGGAGACATGTGAGTTTTCTCGGAGATTGCAATGATAAACTCCTTTTTGCCTTTGGAGATACTTTAAGAGCTTCTCTCAGAAGTTATAGGAGAGTCTTAGGAAATATCCCTTTCAACTATATGTTTTACCAGCTTTTCAAAAATTCTGAATATCACCTAAATCTTCGGCTTCTTCCTAGGCTTTCTATCAGTGCAGGGTTTGAGCTGAATACTGGAACATATATTAATACAGTTCCTCCGGAAAGAGCTGCCTCATATTTGAGAGGAGACCTCATGCTTGAAGAATGAACACTGGCTGAAGAATTGATTCAAAAAGGAAACTCAAAAGAAATATTTTATTCCAGCCTTAATTTGACAGAAACACACATACTGTAGAGAATTTGATAAACTCCTAAATTTCACCCTAAACTTATAGATGGTATATAAATGATTCGTGAGAATCAGAAGGTTTATCAAAATCCTCTTGAAAGTGTTCAACGTGTGCATGTGAACAAAATAATATATAATATTCAGATCTGCATCCGGGAACTGGTAATATAATCCAGATAACTATCAATTAACTCGTAATGTGACCTTTCATATCTTGACAACATTTCAAAGAAATTTCTCTGAGCGTTGCCTTCGACTCGTTTTGCCAGTTCTGAGTAGAAATTCTCACTTTTTCTCTCATGCCTCATAGCTGCAAGAAGAATACATGTATCTCCAAGAGTGATTTCACTCTCATTTGTTAGGGCTGGATTGAACTCAGGAGTAAAAGACTGATCACTATGTACTTTTGTACTGACTACTGGTAGTTCTTTTGTGTCACGGTATTTTTCGAGGTAGCCGAGATGCTTTAATTCTTCACTTGCAAGATACTCATAGAGCTCCTTAAACTTTGGATTTTCCATTAGAGTAGAGTTATAAAGATAAAACTTTCTTGCTTCTCTTTCTCTTTCAATCGCTATAGCTATGGCTTCTTCAATTCCTTTAAGGATCCTTACTTCGTCTACTACATCTTGATATGCACTTTTCATATATTTTATCCCTTAAATATTATCTTTTCAAGTTACCCCTTCTTTAAGGCTTTTAGTACCTATTTTAAGTCTTTAATTTATTTTTCTTTTTGTTTCGATCTTTCTTTGTATATATTAACTTATTTTCAGAATGTTGTTTAAGTCCAAAGACATCGGGACCTTCAAGTACTGTGATATTTTTCATCTTCAAAAGTTAATCCGATTCGTTATTTTGTGATACTAGGTCATTTATCAGGTTTTTCAAAAAGGGTAGGGTATTTTTCTTTTAGTGATATAAGGAGCTCTTCATCTAATTTTGTGTCATGAAGTGTTTTCACTTTTGAAAGTTGGTTAAATGATAAATAATGAGTTTCTCTAAGATTAGCCCCTTCAAAGTTAGCTCCTTGAAGGTTAGCCTCTTGAAGGTTAGCTCCCTGTAGGTCAGTCCATTTAAGGTTAGCTCCCTGAAGATTAGCTCCTTTAAGATTAGCCTTTTTAAGATCAGCATAAAAAAGATCAGCTTCTTGAAGGTTAGCTCCTTTGAGATTAGCATCTTTAAAGTTAGCCAAATGAAATTTAGCCAATTGATAAGTAGCTTTTTCAATGTTAGCCTCTTTGAGGTTAGCTCCTTGAAGGTTAGCCTCTTTAAGATCAGCTTTTTCAAGATTAGCTGCTTCAAGGTTAGCTTCTTGAAGGTTAGCCCCTTTAAGATTAGCTTTTTTAAGATTTTAAGATTAGCTCTTTAAAGGGAAGCTCCTTTAAGGTCAGCATTTTCAAGATTAGTCTCTTCAAGATTAGCCTCTTCAAGGTTAGTTCCTTCAAAATTGGCTCTTCGAAGATCTTTTCTCTCTGGAGTATCCATTTACAATTTATTGGTTTTGAACTAAAATAAACATTACTAAAGTAAGAAGATATCTTCTGCTCTTCAGGATTTAGTTTTTAAAATTGTATCGATTTATAAGTACATTTCCCGAGCTCAAGACTAAATGACAGAATATGTCTTTATGCCACTGTTTTCTCAGTTGGTTACGTATTATTCTATCACAATAAAAACAAACATAAAAAGACAAAAAGGTTAGATATAGGTTAAAAACTTAGTGAAAAGCGTACATTCCTCAACTCATTCCTTATGCGTCATATTGCATCGTTCTATTCTCCAGCTTCTTTCCAGTTTCGGGTTCTTTAAGGTGCACTTCTTGGATACAATTGTATCATTTAAAACAACTGTTTTAATATTTTCTTCAAACCAAAAAAGATTTTATTCTCTAAATTCAAATGTAAAATGAATTCATACTTGTGCGATTGAACTGAGAACAATAGCATGAGATCTCAAAATGTCTAAATTATTATATTTATACAGGTCTCCACATGCTTTGTTTGTTCATCAAATACGCAAGTCCTAAGATATGAAATTATTGGATTTTATTGAAAAGGGGGTTTTAAATGAGGAAGATAACAGAACAACATCTTATCAATGCGTTTGGAGGAGAAAGTCAAGCGTATATGAGGTATGTTCATTTTGCAAATCAGGCCAAAAATGAAAAACTTAATAACTTGGCGCGCTTGTTCCGAGCAATCGCTCATGCTGAATATGTGCATGCAGGAGACTATTTCCAGGAATTAAAACATCTAGAGGGAGGATTTGTCGCAAATAGCATGGCAGTTTTTGGCCCCGGTGATTCCGAGAAAAACCTTAAACTAGCTATTGCTGGTGAAACATATGAAATTGAGGAAATGTATCCTACATACATTGAAGTTACGAAATTTCAGGGAGAAAATGGCGCACAAAGAAGTTTTGAATGGTCTTACGGTACTGACAAAAATGCACAAAATGCTTTATGAAAAAGCATTAAAATCGATTAAGTTAGGAAAAGACGTTGACTTCGGTCCTATCCAAGTTTGCGAAGTATGTGGATATACCCTTGAAGGAGAAGCACCAGAAATATGTCCGATATGCGGAGCATTGAAATATAAATTTACTGCATTTAAATAAGTGTTTATCTTGCATCTGCGAACTTTTCCAGGCAAGTTTCCGTATACTGAAGGATTCAGATGACACCCATACCAATGTTTCCAGAATTTTCGCATTAGGTCTTTTTCTGGTCGCATCATTTGTTAGGATCTCCAGTCATAGATTCAAAAATAAATCAATTATTTGGTAGATAATTAATTTATTGATGGACAGGTTCAATAATTTAGGTTTTTGAATATGCTTTAGAATCTATATACTATGTGTTTATGCAGGTCATTATTAGTTCTACGAGTAAAACTTCTGCAAAAAAATGAGCAAAAACTATTGGTGAACTTACATAAATTAAAAAATGAATAAATGAGATAGGTATATTCAGAAGCATATTTAAATGATTAAGAGGGGAGGCAGTTGATCCGACTGAAAAGGATTTATGAACAATTTTCCGATCAAGATGGATTCAGGGTACTTGTGGATAAGCTCTGGCCCAGAGGACTTCGAAAAAATGAAGTACGGATTGACCTTTGGATAAAGGAAATAGCTCCTGATGACGAGCTTAGAAAATGGTTTTCCCATGATCCTGAAAAGTGGGAAGAGTTCAGGAAATGCTATCTTAAAGAACTGGAGCAAAATGAAGAACATATACAAAAACTTATCGGAAAAGCGAAAGAAACTGATTTGACCCTGCTATATGTAGCAAAGAATGAACGTTTTAATAACGCCACCGTTTTAAAGGAATATCTAGGGTCCAGATTAAAGAAACGGTAGCTATAAAGATTGAATTGAACATAAAACTGGATTTGACGCACAACTGAAAGAGTCGAGCAGATTAATCTGCACTTTTAGCTCATTTCAAATAGGCCTTACGAGTTTAACTGAAAAGTCAATAGCATTAAACTTGTAATTGTCTGAAACCTAAATTTAAATTACAACGTATATTATATTTGATTTTGTTCTCCAAGTGCATAAGTCCCATCTTAGTTAGTTTTCAGAATTATTGGCTATTGATTGTGTTTTTGTTTTATCATTGGTTAGTAATTATATTTATCTGCTATGCTAAAATCAATATTAATCAACTGATTTCTAGTAAGCGGAACGGTTATGTAAAATAAATAGAAATCGACCAACCTAGGTAACTTCCATTGATCGTTGTGCGGATATGATTACTGAAAAGGATTATATCCAAAAGCAGTGGGAAGAACTCTTGAATCAAATTCTGAAAAACTGTGAAACCTAGAGTATCTAACTAGCAACTGCGGGACTTGTAAGAACAAATATAGCTATGGTGGCTGCAGGGCGTGTGCTTTGACATACTGTGGCGATCTCAATGTTCCGAACTCAGGATGTATAAATAATCAGGCCTTCGTACCATCTTGGTGTCAGCCGGATTCTATAAGAACACAAACGTCATGCTACTCCAACTGGTCAAAGGAACCAGCTGTTCGCCTTTAATATATCTTCGGTCTTTTAATCAATTTTTGAGATTACCTAAAGGCTGCATTTTTGGAAATAGATGAGGAGCAAGATTATTTAAAGCTTAGTAATAATTATCTATTTAGTGGAACTGAAAGGGTGAGACAGTTAAACAGGGTAATAATAACAGAAAAACGAAAGTTGGCAGGGTAATTTCTGTTTTGCTGTAATCATTTCAAAACCGCCTGAAAATAAAAGTTTTGTACTAGAGTTCCGTATTAGGGACTGGAACTTATTCGAATTTAGCTAAAAAAGAAAGAATTATTGGGGGTAAGATTCATGGATTTTACACTTCGAGTAGGCGGAGAAGCTGGGCAGGGACTGGTGACTGTAGGAGGAGCTCTTGCAAAGGTCTTTTCCGGAATCGGATATCATGTATTTACGCACCAGGATTACATGTCCAGGGTACGTGGTGGCCACAATTTTTACCAGATTCGCTTTTCCGACAATGAGATCTCTGCCTCCAGAGAGATGGTCGATATTCTCATAGCTCTTGATCTGAACACTATTGAAATTCACAGAAAAAGCGTGAGAGATGAAGGATTTATTCTCTATGATTCTGGAATCACCAAAAAGAAATTTGAAGAACCTGAGTTTATGGATATTCCTTTCAGAAAAATATCCCTTGATGTCGGAAAGGAAAGCATTATGGAAAATACTGTGGCAACTGGGGCAGCACTTGGCATGCTTGATATTGGGCTTGAAGCCTTCAGGAATGTTCTAAGAAAAGCTTTCGAGGAAAAAGGGGGAGAAGTGATCAAGAGAAATATAGCATGTGCAGAAGCAGGGTATGATTATGCTCGTACAAACTGTCCTAACTGTGAAGCTTTCAGGATCCGTGAACCTGAACACAGAAGGCTCATGCTCATTGATGGGGTTCATGCAATCGGAATGGGAGCTGTTATTTCTGGTTGTAAGTTTTATTCTGGTTACCCTATGACGCCTTCAACGGGAATTCTTAACTATATGGCCTCCAGAGCAGAAGAGTATAACTTAGTCGTTGAACAGGCTGAAGATGAGATTGCAGCCATTAATATGGCTATAGGAGCCTCTTTTGCAGGCGTAAGGGCAATGACCGGAACTTCGGGTGGAGGATTTGCTCTGATGGTAGAAGGTCTTTCTCTGGCAGGAATGACGGAAACTCCTATTGTGATTGCAGAAATGCAGCGCCCTGGGCCTGCAACTGGTTTTCCTACACGTACGGAGCAGGCAGACTTGCTTTTTCTTCTTCATGCAGCACATGGAGAGTTTCCTAGGGTATTTTTTGAGCCTGGAAATCCAAAACAGGCTTTTTACTTAACCAATAAGGCTTTCGAGATTGCTGAAAAGTACCAAATTCCTGTATTCATTCTTTCAGATCAATATCTCGTTGATACCGAATGGACCTATGAAAAATTCGACCTTGAGCATCTTATTTACAACGATTACCGATTTAGACAAACGGACCTTGACGGTGTTGAGGAGTATAAACGTTTTAAATATTCTGATACCGGAATATCTCCCCTTGCGATCCCCGGAGAAGCCGGAATACACCTGGTAGTAGCTGATAGTGATGAACATGACGAAGAAGGGCATATTATAGAAGATAGCGAAAACCGTATAAAAATGGTTCAAAAAAGGCTGCTCAAGAAACTGCCTCTTATAAAGAAAGAAATAGAAGTACCGCTTCTTTATGGAGATGCTTCTCCAAAAGTGGTGCTCATAGGACATGGCTCTACTTATGGGGTGATAAAAGAGGTTGTTGATACTTATTCTAAGGATCAAAAAGTTGCGATGATGCACTTCAGCCAGATTTATCCTCTTCCAGAGCAGGGTAAGTTCGATTATATCGAGCTTCTTAAGAACGCAGACCTTACCGTCTGCATAGAAAACAATGCAAGCGGGCAATTTGCAAAACTAATAAGATCAGAAACAGGGTTTGAATTCTCCCACCAAATTCCAAAGTATGATGGGAGGCCTTTTACCATCGAAAACCTGAAGGAGGAACTGCATGCCTACTTTTGAAGATTACAAGGGACAGGTTCCGGCCTGGTGCCCAGGATGTGGGAATTTCAATATCCTTTCGGCTATCAAGCAGGCATTAGCAGAACTTGGTATTGAGCCATGGGAAGTGCTTGTGGTTTCTGGAATAGGACAGTCTGGAAAACTGCCCCACTATATTAGATGCCACACTTTTAATGGGTTACATGGAAGAACCCTGCCTGTAGCTACTGCTGCAAAACTGGCCAATCACTTTTTGCACGTAATCGCGGTTGCAGGAGATGGAGACTGTTACGGAGAAGGCGGAAATCATTTCCTTCATACAATTCGTCGCAACCCGAATATTTCTCTGTTCGTGCACAACAACCAGATTTACGGACTGACAAAAGGACAGGCATCTCCTACTACAGCCCAGGGGACTCGAACAAAAATCCAGCCTTATGGTGTCCTTGAAGAGCCATTGAACCCCCTTGCTCTGGCAATTTCCCAGGACTGCAGTTTTGTAGCCAGGGGTTTTTCAGGAGATCAAGATTACCTGAAAGATCTTATGAAGGCCGCCATAACACACAAAGGTTTTGCCTTCCTTGACATTCTTCAACCCTGTATAACCTTTAATAAGATAAATACTTTCAAGTGGTATCGAGCTAGGGTATATAAACTGGAAGATGGATATGATCCCTATAACCGCTTAGAGGCATTTGAAAGGGCCCTGGAATGGGGAGATAAAATTCCCAACGGCGTTTTTTATCAAAACGAGCGAGAAACGCTTGAGAATGGATTCCCAACAATTCAGGAAAAGCCGCTTGTAAGGCAAAAATTTTCTATTGAGGATGTGAAGCACGAAATTGAAAAATTTTATTAAAATCGGCTATGTGAAGTTCTCAGTTGATAGCATAATATCCTAGGTTTGACTGAAGAACCATTGCAAATAAAGGTGTATGTTGTCATTTTACTTATGAAAAAGCGCATCTTATATGTCTGATTTTTATTCTATCAACAGATAATTTCACAAATTGATTTTTAGTGTGACTAATTATAATGTTTGATATATACTATAGAGAATTTCGATAAACCTCTGATTTATCTGTACTGTTTATCGAAATTCTCTATATGTATTTTGCAATATAGATTGTTTCAAAAAAACTACTATAAATATCTAAACTGTTTACAACTATATTTTGACATTACTTGAAAATTAAATAATATTTCTTCATTGGTATTTATTCGTCAGTTTATATCAAAGGTTGGTATTTAATCGAAAATTAATTTTGACTAAAACGGTAATGAGTACTGTTTTAAAGACTCAAAAGAATATATTTGAGCTTTAAATCTTACAAAAACCAGTTTAATAGCAAGATAATAATTAAAAGATACAAAAAATAAATGTTCGTAGTATAACTATACGTGATACTAACGGACACTTAAAGGAGTGATATTGAACAACTTATTAGGAAATTTTTGTTACTTGTGGTTGTGGCAACTTGCACTGCTGCCAGAGCCAAAGCCGTGGTCACCCCATCCATGGTTACCCCAGCCGCCGTATCCAAGATCGTATCCACCGTATCCACCGTATCCAAGACCAGGCGTGAGAGGTGTTGTTAAAATTCTCGGTGCATAAGCCGTGCCAATACCGTAGCCATAGTAGGGAACTAGGCCAATACCATATCCGGCCCAGCCGCGACCCAAGTAGCCACCATGGCGCCAAGGATGTGCACTAGCAGCTACTGCTGTCAACGATACTATAAAAAGGATTGCCAGTAAAAGAGCGAATACTTTTTTCATTTTATCAGATGATTGTTTCAACATTCATTCACACTACTATTTTATTCAATTTGATTTAATTTAATTCGTGAAAATTATTTTATCAAAATCAAATTTTAAAAATTAAAAAAAGAGAATCTCAGATCAGAAAAACTTAATTAGATTCCATATGCAAAATACGACTTACAATTTCCGGCAAATTTTCAACACTACCAAAGTTATCAGTGACTGAAAGTTCTGAAAAATTTAATTAAACTCTGTGCTATTGCTATCAATTTATGGCTCGCAATTATTATTAGCCTGATTTACACAGGAAGGAATCCACACTCCATCATCTGTTATCATAATATCTGAAGTTCCAATGAAAATAGAGTTATGCATGTTCACACCGTTTATGGTCTGTCGGGGCACATCGTCTATTGTCACTTCACTATCAGTTATATGGATTTTCTTGCCTTCCGCATAAAAAATTCCATTCACTGCAATGTATCCATCTTCTGTAATTCTAGCATTGAAAATAACAGTATTATCTTTTTTTCTTGTCAGTGTAAAGCCATTTCCTTTCTCGATTTCCCCTTGTACATCAAATTTCTCATCAACTTGAATTAACTCGTTATTGTTGATTTTTGCTATGAGATCTGAGTTTTCATCTCGGATTTCTGTTGTTAGAATCAAATCTTTGTCGCATTTTTCCAAAGTAATCAAGTGTATCTTGTTTCCAGTGTTCTTATTCGCTTGATATGACAATGTATACACTTGATCTGCATAAATGTTTGATCCAAGAATCAGCATATATTAATCGTTAGTCATGTGATCTCACCTGCGGGGTTTTATGCTTCAAGCGCATAAGTCCTCTATTAATTTTTTTAATCTTCTTCACATCCTTCACATTCTTCGCAAACTTCCTCCCCATATACGAATCTTTTGTCTGTTTCAGCGATTATTTTTCTTATTTCATTTACGTCTATTCTATAATTTTCCTTATTGGATGCAAGAGTGTTGTTTACTGCCTTAATGTACAGCGTTGTGAACATGTCTGCTTCATCAAAATCATCAAAATTTTGTACAAAAATAAGTATATCATTTGCTGTTTTTTGTTCAAATGCTTTTTTCGTTGTTTTCGTTACTTTTTCTATTGTAAAAGTAGGTTTTTCTTTCCTGATTATCTGTTCTTCACGCCATTTCTCTATTGCTCTCCAGATGGGTAGAGGATCAATGCCGTTATTTTTGATGAAATCTTCTCGAGTATACTCGTACATATTGCCGTCTACGAAGAGTAATTTAGCCTGGTCCGCCATCACCCTCGTTCCTGTAGGTATCATTGCCGGATTAGCACAGATCTCTGCACAGTGAAGAAAATCTTCTTCTCCGCCTTTTTGCTCTATCTTGAGCGGCTTTCCGCAACTTGGACATATCCCAAGCATTGTCTGTTCTTCTCTATTATTCACGCTTTGCCTCCTATGTTTATAAAAATTTCAATCCATTAAAATCGTGAGAAAGATATGTGCGTATTATTGTTGCTTTGAACTCGTTTAATTTTTTGAATGTCTAGTCTTTAGCCCATTTCGTGATTAAGTGAAACAAAGCAAACATTCCTATTAACATACACCAAAATGCGCAGCAAACCACGCCTGTACCAATAAGATGTACTGCCCGCTTCACCTTAATTTTGCCATCAAGCTCGAGAATTATCCCAAAAAGGAGCATAATGCTTTTTTATCAAATTTTATCAATGACCCACTGCCACTACCAAGCCTACTTACTTACAGTGTCCAAAAGACCTTTCTTTTTACTTCCCTTATTTTCAAGGGAGATATGAGCTCAACTTTTGCTTCAGCTTTCTTTCTATCCGGGCTGTCCTTTCTGATTATGTCTATCCTGATCCCTATTTTTCAGTCTACTCTAAACTTCTGTCTACCAGTAAGGTGTGTATCCATAGCAAGTATAAATATTGCCTATCTGTTCACGAGTTAAAGGCCAGTCGTCCTTATCAAGGCCTTCTGTCTTTTCCAGGATTTCCTTGCTGACGTCAAGAGCAAAAGCGTGCTCATGTGGCCTCACTGAAAGAGCTTCCCAAGGGACACCAAAAAGTTTATTCCCAAGACCAAGAAACCCGCCAAAAGAGAGTACTGCATATGCTACTCTACCATTTTCTAGATCAATCATTAAGTCTTCAATCCTTCCCAGATGTTCTTCAGCCATATTGATGACTTTGTCTCCGGTTATCGTCCTTGCTGTAAAAAATAATGGAATATCTGCAGTTACTATAATTCCAACTCCCGATGTTTAGCTCTACATAGGACTCTGTGCTAATGAGAGTTAAAATAAAATGGATAATACACTGTTGTCAAATTTACTATTTAGACGGTTGATGGTTTAATGCTATTGATCTATCAGTTCAATCGCATAGACGCATAACTTCAAAGCTCCTTTCCAAATAGTATTATTCTGTCGATGTTAAATAAAACCATACAACTATCAAAAACAATATTCAAAGTTATACCCCACATTTAGCAGATCCCACTAATTAATATAGAGAATTTCGGGAAACTTATGATTTTCACGAGTCATTTAGATATCATTTATAAGCATATAACTGAATTTATGGGTTTATCGAAATTTTCTTAATTATATTTAGTCTATAAAGTATAGTACTATAAACTTCAGTTTGCTGTATTTTTTTGTAAAGAAGGTTTTCTTCAATTATCACATTACTCGATTTTTACATTTACTAGTTTTTCAAAAGGCTGTTGATAAGGCACTGTGACTTTAAGCACACCATTTGAGTATTTAGCAACTGCTTTTTCCGGGTTTACGGGACAGCATATCGAATAACTGTTTAGATACTGAACTCCTTCTTTACTAGCAGCCACATAAAAACTGTCTTCAGTAAGCTTAAAAGAAATATCTTTCTTGTCGACCCCTGGAAGAACTACCTCAATTAGATAGTTTTCGTAATTGTCGTCAGGATATGCACAGATAACTGGTGATAATCTCAAGGTTTCTGTCATTTTATTACCCCAAAATATTCATACATGATTAAGGAATCAATTAATGTTAAATTGCTTATTTCAGTTCGGTTATATCTTTAATTATAATTACTCTTTTATTTATTTTAAATTAATTATACGAAAAATAGTTTCTAAACAAAAAATAATCCTGCATAAAATTTTTTGTAGTCAAAAAACAAAAATATATTATTAATTATTTTCAATTATTTGTGAAGTTGTCAGAATCTAAAGTTATTCTTTTCTAGAGAATAAAACCTTACGTAGAGCCTATCAGTAACCTATTCATCGGTTATAATTACGACTATCAAATAAATAATATAGTGTACTGAAAGTTCTGTAAAAACTACTGGTCACCATTTTTTTATTACAAAATAAGATTTCTCATTTTCACGAATGCATAGGTTTTATAGCATAAATTATGTATAAAATATCAATATACATTAGATAGGCTTGATGTAATTAAACTGAAAATCAGCATCATTATATCTAAAATCATATAAAAGTTTATGATTTGTATAACAATAATCTAAACTAAAACTTCTATTGCATTTGATTTTTGATCCTATTAAAGTCTGCAATTTGAATCTCCATAACCACTTTGTAAAGTCTGCAACGCATGAATTCATGGCCGAAGAAGATGGACTCCCACTTCCCGAATCGGAGATATCTACTAGGAGCTTGCAAAAAATGACGTAGGATTGATCATAACAGGCTTTTCTTATGTACTTCCTGGTGGACAGAGTATGATTTACCAGCAGGGAATCTATGATGATCGTTTTATTGAACCTTACATGAAGATAACCGAAATGGTGCACAGGTACAAAAGCAAAATTGTACTTCAGATAGTGCATGGAGGGAGGCAGGCAGTAGTTTCTGAAGAATACCCGGTTCCTATGGCTCCTTCGAAAATCAAAGATGAGCTATCGGGAGTTGTACCTAGGGAAATGACTGAACAGGAAATACTGGAAGTAATTGAGGCGTTTACAAAAGCAGCTATCCGGGCAAAAAAAGCAGGTTTTGATGGGGTACAGCTTCATTGTGCCCATGGTTTCCTTTTAAGTAATTTCATTTCCCCCTATACAAATAGAAGGGCTGACCGCTGGGTGGCTCAGTGGAAAATCGGGCAAGAATAGTCACAGAGATTGTCAGGCAAATAAAAGAACATGCTGGGTCTGATTTTCCTATTTTTGTCAAATTGAATGCAACGGATGGTTTTCAGCCGGGCTCGCAAAAAGCAGAGCTTGGAATTACTATTTTGCAGGTTGTAGAGACTGCAAAACTTCTGGAAAAAGCTGGTGTATGCTCAATTGAGGTTAGCGGAGGGATAAGTGAGGCAGGTGAAGCAACCGTAAGAACTGCAATTAATTCTCCTGCTGAAGAAGCATATTTTAGAGAATATTCTAAAGCAATAAAAAAAGCAGTAAATATCCCTGTAATGCTTGTAGGGTGCATTCGATCCCTTTCTGTATGGAGTATCTGCTTGAAGGAGGGGTTTCAGATTTAGTTTCCATGGGTAGGCCATTTATCCGCGAGCCTGATCTCATTTTGAAACTTAAGTCTGGAGAGGCTAAAAAGGCAATTGTATATCCTGTAATCTATGTTTTGATCCTGAGGGGATTAGGTGCAACTACGAGTTTGATTGAAATCCTGGGAACTGAAATCTTCCTTACCGCTTCTTTTTTACTTTCGGCTACTTGTCTATTTTAACTTTTATACAGGATTTCGATTTATCTCTGATTTTTTTATTCACAGGATTTTTTCAAGTTTTTTCGCTCAAGTGAATAATTCTAAGACTTTTTAATATCTTCTAGGATTGTCAAAACTTACAATTAATTTCACTGTCAATTGACCGTAATCAATCAAAAATCCAGAAAAATAATAAAAAGTATTACGGTTTTCAATAACTCTTGAACACGATCGGTTTCTTACTCTTCAAAAAATAAAGATATCGACATTTTGGCTTGTTGTTGCAGCACTGATTTTGATAAAAAGCATGTTTTTTCCTTAAATAAGTGTAAAAATGCTCTCTAATTTCGGCTGAGAGATGAGAAAATACATAGTTTTTACTAAAATTCATACAACAACTTAAAACCAAAACATTGCTATTTTGTATCTCGAAGAGCAAGAAATTCATAAAAATTAAGTGTTAAATCTAGAAAATAGCACTGCTTTTTCCTTAAGAACTTAACTATCATTTTGTACGAGCCTTATAGACCCAAACTATAAATAGATACAATTTTGAAAATTAAATAATGCTGAGCAGAATATATCATTCTAATATAATAATGCCTATTTTAGTCCAAAGCCGATGATTGTGAATGGATATTTCAGAGAGAAAAGACTTACAAGAAGCTGACTTACAGGGAGCTAACCTTCAAGAGGCTAACCTTCAAGGAGCTAACTTTGAAGGGGCTAATCTTAGAGAAACTCATTATTTAACATTTGGCCAGCCTTCAAAAGTGAAAATACTTCATGACACAAAATTAGATGAAGAGGTCCTCATAACATTAAAAAAGAAGTATCCGAATCTTTTCGAAGAACTTGATGAATGAATGTGGACCCCAAAATAACAAATCGGGGGAATAGACCGATATAAAAACTAGTTAGTTAACAAATATCATTATTATGGAACGTAATGTATGCTATCTGGCTTAATTAGACACAAGTCGGATTGAATTTATCATGGTTATTAAAAGCGCAAATGCTTCGTTAAAATAGACATATTAGACTATATTTTATATAAGCTTATTTATTAATACGCTTGTTTTAAAAGAGTAGTAAATCACACTTTGGATATAAACTTCATGAAAATAATAGACAGGAATTAGGAGCTGATCAGAAGATTCAAAACAACAGCTACATCAATTTGTGATTTGTATGTAGATTTATAAGAAAAAATAAATGGTTTACATGGATAGAGGATACTTTGAGCAAAATCAAAAGGTTATGATGCAACAATGAAAAGAGCAGTAAAAGAAGCTCATAGAATGGGAATACAAATTGATAATGGAGTGGAAAGGTGAAAAAGGATCAGTTGAAGCAAATTACAGCTCTCACCTTCGGAGAGGCCCTTTTTGATATAATTAAAGGTTCAGCTCATCTTGGAGGTGCTCCCCTTAACATTGCAGCCCATCTTGCAAAATTGGGGGCAAAACCTACTGTGATCACAGCAGTCGGAAGAGATGAACTTGGCAAAGTTCTCCTTACCATAACTGAAAAAATGGGAATTGACACTTCATACATTTTAGTCGATGAAAACAGACCAACTGGAACTGTTACTGTCAAATTAGAAGATGAAGGGATTCCTATTTTCACCATCAATGAAGGGGTAGCCTGGGATGCAATTACTCTGGATGAAGAAAAGTTTAAGGCGCTTGCAGGAAGGGAATGGGATGTCTTCTATTTTGGAACGCTTGCTCAACGGTCTGAAGAAAACAGGGGAACACTGAAAAGGCTGCTTTCAGAGATTAAGGCAAACAATTTCTTCTACGATGTAAATCTGAGAGCTGGTTTCTACACAAAGGAATGGATATTATCTTCTCTTGAACACTGCACGATTCTCAAGATGAATGAAGAAGAAGCTACTACAATTTCTTGCTTTCTTTTTGGAACCGTACACTCCTTTGATGCCCTATGTCGCCTCCTTACAGAAGAGTACCCAGCCATATCTATAATTTGCATAACACAGGGACCTGCAGGAGCTGCAGCTTACAATAAAGGAGTTTACGAGGAAATCAAAATCACTCCAGTCGAAGTAGCGGATACAGTTGGAGCAGGCGATGCTTTTTCCGCAGGTTTCCTTTATACATATCTTTCAGGGTACGGAGTTTCAAAAGCCACTTCGATTGCCAGTATTCTCGGAACCTATGTTGCATCAAAACCGGGTTCTGTGCCTGAATACTCTAATAAACTTATAAAAGAGTTAAAACTAGCTTTATGAAGGAATTAGAACTTATCTTCTGAAGGCGTTGTCGCAAAGCTAATATTCAGACACATTTTAAGAAAATGAGGAAAATAATATTCAGATAGGCTCTTAGGGGAAAGGAAGAGCAAACTCTCTGATTATCAAAAGTGAACTAGTAGTTCTTTTTCAGCTTTTTTACCATCTGCCCAGTTCCTTTTCCGTCTCCAGGACTTTAAGGGTGATTTTCATAACCGAATCTGGATTGAGTGAAATGGAATCAATCCCCAGTTTTACAAGAAACTCCACAATTTCAGGATAGTCACTTGGAGCTTGTCCGCATATCCCACTATGCCTTCCATTCCTTTTTGCTCCCTGTACAGCCATTGTCATTATTTTCATGACTCCGGGATCCCGTTCATCAAATTCGGCAGCAAGAAGTTCGGAGTCTCTATCAACGCAGAGGGTCAGCTGGGTCAGGTCATTTGAGCCTATGGAAAAACCATCAAAGAATTCACTGAATTCGTCGATAAGAAGAACGTTATTTGGAATTTCACACATAACATATACCTGCAGCCCATTTTCTCCTCTCTTTAACCCGTTTTTCTCCATCTCGGCAATTACTTTCTGTGCCTCTTCAACTGTCCTGCAGAATGGAATCATAAGAATGAGATTTCGAAGCCCCATTTCATCTCTGACCTTTTTCATAGCCCTGTACTCAAGGGCAAAACCTTCCCTATAACGATCATCAAAATAGCGAGAAGCTCCCCTGAAACCTATCATGGGATTATTTTCCACCATTTCAAAATAGATGCCTCCAAGAAGGCTTGCATACTCGTTAGTTTTGAAATCGCTCATGCGGACTACAACCGGTTTCTTATAAAAAGCCGCAACAATAGTTCCAACTCCGTGGGCAAGACGTTCAACAAAATATTCCTCTTTATCATAACCTCTTGTAAGTTGTTCGATTTCCCGAAGGACTTTAGGATCTTTGACCTTTTCAGGGTGTACGAGAGCCATGGGATGGATCTTGAGATAGATTGTAATGATAAATTCCAGCCTCGCAAGCCCAATCCCATCGTTGGGGATCATTGAGAAAGCAAAAGCTTCCTCAGGGTTTCCAAGATCCATCATAATCTCGGTTTTTGGGCGTCTAAGATCTTTTAAACTCAGGGTATCTTTATGGAAAGGAAGAATACCATCGTATACAACACCGTCCTCTCCTTCAGTGCAGCTTACTGTAATTTTCCTGCTTGTATCTAGAACCTCAGTTGCATTGCCTGTTCCTACGACTGCGGGAATTCCAAGTTCCCGGCTGACAATAGCAGCATGACAAGTCCGTCCTCCTTTGTTTGTGACAATTGCAACTGCAGTTTTCATGACAGGCTCCCAGTCTGGAGTCGTGGTATCCCAATCAGGATTTCTCCTGGCTTAAAAGAGGGCAGATCCGAAACATCAGAAATTACATGGGCCTTTCCGGAAGCAATTTTGTCTCCTACACTCCTACCTTTTGCAAGAATTCCAGATCTTTTTTCAAGTACATAGGTTTCCAGAATTTCTTTACTTTTCTGGGATTGGACAGTTTCTGGCCTTGCCTGGACTATGAATAGTTTCCCTGTTATGCCATCCTTTGCCCATTCAATGTCCATTGGACGTTGTTCTCCATACTTATTGGAGTAGTGATCTTCGATAGTAATCGTATATCTTGCAAGTTCAAGCACTTCTTCGTCATCAATACAAAAGCGAAGCTTCTCAGCTTCAGGGGCTTCTACATTTCGAGTGAGTAACTTGGAGTCTCCGCGACCGTAGATCATCTTGATTTCTTTGTTCCCCACTTTTTTCTGAATAATCGGCTTATATCCTTCCCTGAAAGTTGGTTTGAAGACATAGAACTCATCTGGATTGACCTGGCCCTGCACGATATTTTCTCCGAGCCCGTATGCACCTGTAATGAAAACTACATCCTTGAATCCGGTTTCAGTATCCAAAGTAAAAATAACACCGCTTGAAGTTAGATCGGACCTGACCATCTTCATGATCCCTATCGAGAGTCCCACTTTGAAATGATCAAAGTTGTTTGTTACGCGGTAGGAAATCGCCCTGTCAGTGAAGAGTGAGGCAAAACAGCGCGAGCAGGCATCCCTAAGACCGGGATAACCCCTTATATTGAGGTAAGTTTCCTGCTGGCCAGCAAAAGAAGCAGTGGGAAGATCCTCAGCAGTTGCCGAACTCCGTACAGCTACATCCGTATAGTCTCCATACTGCTTGCATAATCTATCATATCCAGTTTTGATTTCTTCCCAAAGATCGTCAGGAATTCCTGCCCCAAGGATCAGGTCTCTAGCTATCTTCCCCCTTTTGGAGAGGTCAGCGACATTAGCAATATCAAGACCTTCAATTGCTTTTTTGAGCTTCTCTAGAATTCCTCCAGCTTTGAGAGTGTGCCAGTAAGCTTCAGCAGTTACTGAGAAACCGTTAAAGACTTGGATAAGTGAATGATCTTCCATAACATATTGTGTCGATTTTAAAATAAAAATTAATTCCCTAAGTTGTTTAAGCTTATTTAGGTTACTTATGATACTACTTTGAATTGAGTATAGAAATTATGGAATTGAACTAAAAAATCAATGTCATTGAACCTTTAACTGCCTAATGGGTGAATTTTACCATAAAAGCTATTGTACTTGATTGTGAACAGTAAGTGGATAAGTCCTGGGATACAAAAAATTAGACAGGAAGGGATAACAAACGGTTAAAGCAAAGATTGCAGTAAACGGTTACGGAACTATAGGAAAAAGAGTTGCAGATGCCGTAAGGGCTCATGAAGACATGGAAGTTATCGGAATTTTCAAGACAAAGCCAAGCTATGAAGCTGCAATAGCACCTCAGCTAGGGTATGACATATACACCTGCTGAAAATATCGAAGCTTTTGGGAAGGCAGGAATACCTTCGGCAGGGACAATTTCAGAAATAATCGAAAAAGCCGACCTTGTTGTCGACTGTACTCCAGGGGGAATTGGGGAAAAAAATAAGCCGTTATATGAGAAAGCCGGAGTAAAGGCAATTTGGCAGGGAGGGGAGAGTCATCCAATTGCAGATTTTTCCTTTAATGCATCTAGTAATTACGATGGAGCTGTGGGCCGAGATCTGGTAAGTGTTGTCTCCTGCAACACTACAGGACTTTGTAGGGTCATCTCCACGATAGACAGGGACCTTGGGATAAATAAGGTAAGGGTAACTATTGCAAGAAGGGCAGTCGACCCAAATGATATTAAAAAGGGGCCTGTTAATGCAATCGTACTTCACCCAGTGAAACTTCCGTCCCACCATGGACCTGATGTAAATAGTGTACTTCCAAACATCAATATCACATCTGCAGCGCTGATAGTTCCGACAACTCTCATGCACCTGCATACTGTAAATATGGAAGTTAACGCTGACTGCACTGCAGAAGACATCAAGAAAATTTATAGTTCCCAGTCCAGGATACATTTCGTAGGGCAGGGTATTACTTCAACAGCCGAAATCATGGAAGTTGCTCGGGACATAAAGCGCCCCAGAAATGATATGTGGGAGAACTGCATTTGGCCTGAGTCCATAATAGTCAATGAGCAAGAACTCTACTTCTTCCAAGCTATCCACCAGGAGTCTATTGTAGTTCCCGAAAATGTGGATGCTATAAGGGCCATGATGGAACTGGAAAGTGACGGCGCGAAGTCAATCGAGAAAACGAATAAAGCCCTCGGAATATAAGTTTCTATAGAAATTTCAGCTCATGAAGATAGTTGGCAGCAAGATTTGTGAATAGAATCTTCTAAAATTGGAATATTTTGATCCAGATTCCCGATCAATCGTATGAAATCCATTATTCTCTAACAGAGGAAGATAATATGACTAAAGAATTATACAAATTACCAGATTTGAAATATGGATATGCAGATTTGGAACCTTTTATTTCCGAAGAACAATTACGAATACACCATGATAAACATCATCAGGCTTATGTAACTAATGCGAATTCGATTTTGCAAATGATGGACAAAGCAAGAGCTGAAGGCATTGATTTTGATTACAAGGCAAATGCAAAAGCTTTGGCTTTTAATTTCGGAGGACATGTCCTTCATGGTTATTTTTGGTTGGAGATGACTCCTACAAACAATTCCAACATAGAACCAGTCGGTGAATTGTCTGAGGTGATCAAAGAAGACTTCGGAAATTTTGAAAGGTTTAAAAAGGAGTTTACCTAAGTCGCATCAAGTGTTGAAGGTTCCGGTTGGGCAGCGTTAAGTTTATGCAAGGGTACTAAAAGACTCGGAATCATGCAGATAGAAAAGCACAATGTAAATATAATTCCGAGTTTCCCGATTCTAATGGTTCTGGACGTATGGGAGCACGCCTACTACATTGACTACAAGAATGAAAGAGGCAAATTCATAGATTCATTCTGGAATATAGTCGACTGGGAGATAATCGATAAGCACTTCATGAATATCAAAAAATGATAAGAATTTTATTTCCAAACATCTTTATACCATCTTGTTCCCCTACATACATTGAACACTTTTTAGAAGATTTTGATAAACTTCTGATTTTAATGAATCATTTATACACATTTTATAAGCAAATGAAGAAATTCAGAGGTTTATCGAACTTTTCTGACGTTTTTCAGATGATTTCCAATGAGGTTGAGATAGTAATCATGAAACTAACAAAATCTGTTTGCCCTGGATGCAAAAGAGTGATTATAGCCTCGATTTATGATAGGAATGGAAAAATGTTGATTGAAAAAGACTTTCCTGAAAATGGAAACTTTCGAGATGTTTACTGGCCAGACGTAGAACTCTACAACAAATTTGAAACCGCCCATATACTGGAAAGGGGTTTCTAATTTTCAGAGTTCCACTTTAAAAAACTGTCCTCTTGATTGCGGAATCTTTCAATATCATGGAACTGGAACTTTGATTGCAAACATAGATATCATAACCGATGTAATCTTGCATGCCCAGTCTGTTTTGAAATGCAAAAATAAAGAGCTCTGTCTGTGAACCAAGTTTCGAAGAAATTCGGAAGATGATGGAAACACTGCGAGGAGAGAAACCGATTCCCTGTCCTGCTATTCAGTTTTCAGGTGGGGAGCCAACAATGAGGGGCGACCTATCAAAGATCATAGAACTAGCAAAAGAAATGGGTTTTTCCCAAATCCAGCTTGCAACCAATGGAATTTGCCTTGCAAAAAGTACCGAATACTGCAAAAGGCTAAAAGATGCTGGGCTAACTACTATTTATCTTTCCTTCTTCAAACCAGCGGAAATACTTGTTTTTTATCAGACATTCTCCTTGAATACCATTAAAATTAGTTATATATTAAATAAATGAGAAAGATACACATTTAAAATTTCATACATTAGTTTGGAAATTCTCCAAATCAGTACAGGATATTCTTGAATAAAAAAACTCCACTTACAATTTATGCATCGATGACAGAAATGGGTTTCCCCTATCCAAGTTATTCCGATTTGGTTAGTTATGGATAACTGAAGTTGTATCTAATGACTATAATTTGTGGAACCGCGGCCACGGAAACTAAGAAACACTACAAACGCATGCGAGTGATGAAGACCATTTTAAGAGTCTCCAAAACTTCGAATTCTCTGAAATTGTCTGTTGTGTATTCTACATGATGTAGAACAGAGATAAAGGAGAGGAAATATCCTAAGCCCATGGATTCAAAGACCTATACAGAATTAATAATACGGCATCGGACACTATACACAATCCGTTCATATTTTTCTCCAGAAACTTACAAGATTGAATTAAGCTCAATTGAAAAGCAGGAAGTTACTCGATTAAGCAAAGAGCATGTGAGAGCCCATACTTTTGGAAAAGACATCGATACTATAGATAAAGTAAACGGTCACGAGGCCAACATAAGAGATCCCAAAGTAAAAAAACCGTAGAAGCCATGGCTAAATTTTTTATAGGAAAGCTTCGAGAATATGCTCCCTATTCTGCATATGCCCTGTTTTCCGTTGGTGGAGTTTATGTTTTTTTTGCATCATGGAATATTTGAAGATTATTTTTTTAGGATTATAACCCTGAAAGCCCTGGCTATATGGAGATGGTGGAATATCTAACAGATGCTCTTAATGCACTGATTAAGGCTCTATCCGATGAATTTTTCCGAAAATTCTCACAATACGAGCCTTATGCTAAAGGTGATGAGCTTAACCAAGCAAAAAAGATCTTTAAAAGTATCTACAGTATATACAAAAAGCATCCATATGCAGTTATACCATTGGATGTGAACAACCCATTATAAATTTTGATCTTTCCAACCTACCCCTTAAAGATGATGTTCTGGAAGCTGGGAAAACTTGGTACACTGATTAAGATGATGATAATGGTTTTTTTTCGATTTCTTAAGCCGTATCCCGAAGAAGCAAGGGGAAAAAATTAAAACAAATATTAAAGAATACCGAAACATCCGGGCTGGTTTAAATATCCACTGGACATTTTGAATTTTACAATTCTCATCCTTGCGTTAAAAACATTATACTTAGACATGTAGGAGGAACAGAAGCGACCAGAACTCTGGCTTTCCTAACAATTTTTTTTGGACAAATTGGATTATCCGAAGTAGACGCACAGAGATATGAAGAGAAATTAATAAGAGAGCATAAAAATGATTTTGTGAGTACCGATAAACTTTAAAGTTTTCGCGCATCCTACTCTTTTTGTTAAGGTTTCTGTAGAACGAAAAGAACATATAAAATCTGCAATTAAGGAACTTACAAATCCGTTTCTAGATAGTAATGAAAACAAAACAAAACTCAAAGGAACTCGAATAGTTGCATACCGTCTGCGAGTTGGAGACTATCGAATTTTCTATCAAATTGATTAATAAGAGAAGAAAGTATAGATTTTCTATATTTTGACCGCTGAACAAGCACATAAAAAATATGGAAGAATTTAATATTAATTACTAGAACTTCCATTAGGGCTTTTTTATTTTAGATTTTCAGGAAGCAGCTTAATGTTTAACCTTCAGTTCTCCTGGATCAATATTTGAATGTGAATCCCTTGATTAAGCATAGTTTATGCTATAAAGACTGTACATTAGTAGAACAAAAAATCCTATTTGTTTGGTGACAAAGAAAAGAGTATGAAGTGCATCAGAATTTATAGAACTTTAGGTACACTGCTAAAATAAAAAATCGATACCATAAGGATTTAGTAGAATTTACCTATGCATTCAAATAATTCTTTTGCATTTACTAGGATGTATTGCAGTGAAAGATGAATAGTCTTACATATTGAGGAATAGTCAAATTAGCAAAATTATAGGCAAACTATTGAAATATGTTATCAAACTTTAAGCATAAAGATCTCTTAAGTCTTCTTGTTTTTTCTATACACGATTGGACGAAATGTTTACATTTTTTCTTCAGACGGCCGATAAATTTTGGAAGAATTTATACAAATATTTTCCAAAGATAAGTGAGTATATCCATGTCTCAATTATCGGTTCATCTATCTTCTAGTTCGCGTTGAAGGAAAATTCTAGTTCCCTTTGAAGGACAACTTGTACTCTGGGAAATGGAGTTGCGTATTTTTTGATTTAGATTATCCCGCTTCTCTGCCCAGTTTATCAAAGGAATTAGTGCTTCACAAAGCTGCTTTCCATTTTCTGTTAAAAAATATTCTACCCTTGGTGGTATCTCGGAAAATGCTTCCCGTTGAACCAATTCTTCATTCTGAAGTTCTTTTAATATATCTGTAAGTGATTTGGGACTTATACCCTCAAGATTGAACATGAGATCCTTGAACCTCAATCTACCGTAGTATCCAAGAATGCTGATATGAAGATAGCCCATTTTTTTGATATTGTAGTAATAATTCCTTCAAGTGGGCATAAGCAAATTCTGTTACTATCCTTTTCCATAGTTAATTTACCACTACTGTGCATATTATGTTAAGTGATACTTGTTTATTTTTTTATTATTTTAAAACGGACAATTGCTATTCTATTGATAGGTAGTTTCTTAATTATTAGTAGAGCTACAACAGTAAGTTCAAGGCATAGCGATGGTAAGAGTGGTGCTAGTAACTGTGGTATGCGAGGTTGTAATGCCAGTACTAGCAGCATGTTCTACATTTTACCACAATGTTTCAGATCCATTTTTCAATTTTAGATACACCAACCCAATTTGACATGAAACATTCCCAAGTCCCTGTAATACTTTTAATAGTATTAATACTATCAAGTTTATAGTGGCAAAGTAACTTTGGAATAATAAAATAACTATATCGAAGCATACTCTTATGCTATTAATAATATCAAACTCATTTTGCGATAAAATCTACGCATCAGTGAAACCGATAAATCCCATTTTGTAATGAAAAAAGGATGAAGAACAGTCATTTTACAGAATTTTCAGTACACTGCTAACTTTGGTAGTGTTGGAAATTTGCTGCAAATTGGAAGTCGAAATCCTTTTAAGGGGTTTAAAAAGACATTTGTTATTTTGATAGTAGTTGCTTTCTTACTGTCAGTGACAGCTACAGCAGTAAACGCTAGAAATGCTAGCATCTAACCGTCGGGGACCTAGTAGGAATTCCAATTTCGGTACATAGATCCATTTTAATTAGGTGAGTTATTTATTTATACTTAATTGGCATTAAAATATACTAAATGTATTTCTGTACCCTTAAAATATGCATCTGAATAATCTCTAGAAAGTTATGATAAAAACTTTAAACATTAACAAAAAATTTCATACCAGAAAGATCTAATTAGATTATATATGCAAAATACGATAAGCCCAAATTTTTGATTAGTTTTTATAAATGCCATATAAGCAATTTGTTGAAATCAGAATTTTGTCGAAATTCTACCATTTTTATGGCCTATACACAGTTTTTATACTGAAAACATGCGTTTTTTAATGAAAGAAGCATTTTTAGCGTTTTTTTGCTAAAAATAACATATTTTTATACATATTTTCTTAATAATATGTGGATTTAGATCTGTAAAAGTAAATATATAAGTTCTACTTAAATGAAACAAGTTGTATTGTTAATAAGATAGTACTCAAAATTGGATATTAAATAATTGAGAGTAATTTTACATAATATCATACTGTTACTCACTCAAGTGTGTTAAAGGAAATGATAAATGGACTTGGAAGAGTTGTTTTTACTGTATACCAAATACAGTTAATTTGATATACATGGGAGTGGGGAGGTTATTTAATCCAAAATAAGGCCAACTCTTCCCAGTAATTATTTATTCTAATCTCGTAGTATATATGTTGTAGTGTTTACACTACAATACTCAATTATCTTTGTAGTTATTTTAAATTAATTCTATAAAAAATAGTTTCTAAACAAAAAACGATCTCGCATAAGATTTTTTGCAACCAAAAAACGAGAATACATTATGACTTATCACTAATTATTCAGGAAGTCACCAAATTGATAAATTATTATTTATAAAAATATCACTAACATCTATACAAAATAAATTCAAATACTAAAATAGTATTTGTTATAGAAAAGAAAATTATTAGAATATTAGTAAACAATATGAGAATACCTTGGTCGACTTCTCATTAATTTCAACGACGGATACAATAATAAGTACTTCGGAAAATCGGAAAACTCAAAAAAGAAATAGGGCAATATCGATTACCTTAAAGAATGTCATTATTGCCCTGGAGATTAGGTGACCAACCAATTTAAATTATGCATGGAGTTTACATTTATCAACATGCAGTTAACAACGATAAAATATTGTTTGTGTAGTTAGTGAGATAATCAACCCGATGCTTTAAAGCTTATTTTTCCCTAACTGTTTAGCTCACTCTACTAACAGATTGAGAAATTTTTGTTTTTTGTTGGGAAAAAAAGATACCAATCAAACATTTTTTACAGAACGTTCGATACACGACTTAATTTTTTAAGATCAGCTCAACAAATTTATCCCGCTTCTCTGCCCAGTGTATCAAAGGGCATATTGTTTCACAAAGCTGCTTTATATCTTCTGTCAAAAAATATTCTACCCTGCGTGGTATCTCGAAAAATGCTTCCCGTGGGACCAAACATTATTTCTGAATTTATTTTAATAGATCTGGAAGCGATTTGGGACTTATAATCTCAAAATTGAATATGAAATCCTTGAACCTCAATCTGCCATAGTGTCCAAGAATACTAATAATGAAGATAACCCATTTTTTTGATATTGTAGTAATAATTCCCTCAAGTGGGCATAAGCAAATTCGGTTACTATCCTTTTCCAGAGTTAATTTGCTACTATAAGCTTGATATTAGCACTACTATGAAAGTATTGTAAGAGTATTTTAGCATGCGTTTCTATAGTTACTTTATTATTCTATATTTACTTAAGTATTATAAACTTAAAAGTATTAATAGATTAATATACTTTGTATGTACTGAAAATGTTTCATATTGAATTTGGTTGATGTACCTGAAATTAAAACCAAATTTGAAACATTGTTGTAAAATGTAGAAGCTGCAGCCAGGACTGGCTCTAACACCTCTGACCACTGTCACTGGCGCCACTTCACCGTCACTGGGCTTGAACTTGCCGATGAAGCTACAATCGGGGTTACTAGCAAAAGAACAAATGTCTTTTTAAATTTCATTAAAAGTATTTTGATAAATCCCTATTTTTGGCTGGTTATTATAAATTATATATAACCAATTTGTTGAAATAGGAAGCTTATCGAAATTCGACCTACTTTTGCTCTTCGATACATAGCTTTTGTGACTAAAACTCGCATTCAAAAACCAGTTTTGTAAGTTTATTAATTGACTTTTGACTCTGTTTTTGTGACAGAGGAGAAGGATGCATATTCGATCTAAATTTACAGAATTTTCGGTACACTGGTCTAATATGTTCTTGATTTAAAATCAGCATCATAGGAAATATTAAAATTTGACTATGCGTTTCGAATACTTTTTTTTGCATTTACTGTGCGCATGTGATCGGCCAAATACCCTTTATTCCTATAATATATGCAATAATCAACTTTCAAACATATAGGCAAAACTTGAGACATATGTGAATCAAATTTAAAAAATAGGTAACTATTTCATTTTCCGCAGATGTATAAAAAATGCCATATCTTTTCTCGATCTAGCAACAGCTTGTAAGAATATCGTGAGACTTCACATTTAATTTAGTGCTACATAAATCACAATGAATTTTACCATTGCTGTAGCGATTAATTTGTTTCTTCTTTTTATTAACAAAAAATTCATTTCAATGAGATTAGAAGTTATTATTTTAAATGAATAGAGTAAGAAGCAGTACATACGACATTTAATCAATCTGAATAAAATTAATATGGAGTAAAACAATAGACACTACAACTACACGGGATACCATGAAAATAAATGCTATTAGATAGAACTTTAGTGAATTTTCAAGAGATGAAAATGACTGGCTTGGATAAACGTAAAAAACAAACCGTTTGTATTGCGTCACTACTCTGCCTACTTAGTTTTTTACTACTGATACATTTCGGATATGAGTACAAAAGTAGTAAAACAAATGAAATAATTATGGAAGATGCAAAGAAAGATGCACACCAAAAAGCGGATTCCGCCATAAAGAATATTAATATGGAACTTAATTCTACCAGCTCCCTTGCTGATGGAATTGCAAAGGATCTGAGTTCCGGAAAACTAGAAAACGATTCCATACTCAGGGAGCGTCTTCTAGCTGAAATGAAGAACAATTCAAATATTTTTAGCATCGTCGTTGCATATTCTCCGGCAGCCAATGCAGGGAGGCTTTATGCACCACATTTCAAGCGAAACGATTCAGAAATCGTGTATGCTCCACTCACATATGACTACACGAAGGACAGTAAACAAACCACATGGTACAATGATGCCCTGAAAAAAGGATCCAAAGTATGGATTTCACCTTATTTCGGGATTGCAGACAGCAATTATCAGATAGATTATTCGGCTCCTTTTTATCTTGCAGAATCCGGGAATAGGGACAAAGCTGCAGGGGTTGTGAGTGTAAGTTACTCTCTTGAAGGAATAAGAGAGCAGTTAGGTAACCTCAACATAGGAAATACGGGTTATGGTTTCATTATATCTGGGGAAGGGGTGATTATTTCTGATCCTGTCAAAGAGTATCTTAATGGAAATATTAACGATCTTGCAAAAAAAGATCAAAATCTTTACTTCATAATTAAGAACATAAAAAAAGAAGAGTACTTGGCGACAGATTCCTTTACAGGGAAATACTACTGGGTTTTTCAAAAAAATATTCCTTCTACAGATTGGATTCTAGGGTTTGTCCTCCCACAGGAAGAAACTCTACTGAACAAAAAAACAGAGCAAATCCACTCCATTATTCTTATAGTGCTCGCAACTTTTGCTTTCCTATTCTTTCTATGCCTGCTTTTTGTATCCATTTACAGGTATGACCATAAAGGACTCTGGGCGCTCGCATTTATTTTTACATTCCTTTGCATCCTTGGGATAGGCTTCATGTGGTACATTACTATGAATAATTCTTCTCTTGATGGCAAGAATGGAAACCTTGTTGTTTTCGACAGGGAAGACGTTGAAACAGTGTTGAAACACGTCAATACTAGCCCTACAACTCCCAGAATACCTACAGGATTTTTTCTCCAGTCCATGGAGTTCTTGAATGCTAATGATGTCTTAATAACCGGTTATATTTGGCAAAATATTTCAAGCCTCGTGGCTTGGAAGGAGTTTCCTGACTTTAGTTTTCCGGATTCAAAAGAAACTACAATTGAAAAGGTCTATGTGAATAAGGACACAGGTATTATAGGCTGGCGTTTTAAGGCTACGCTGCACCAGCAGTTTGATTATTCAAAATACCCATTTGACAGGGAAGATGTGTGGATCAGGGTATTGAGTAACAATTCTGCAGGAAACATCCTGATCCCGGACTTTGATTCCTACAATAGCTTGATTCCAGAAAGCCTTCCGGGTTTGCGAAGCCCTTTTGTGCTTGATGGCTGGAATCCACAAAAAACCTTTTTCAGTTATAGGGTTAATTCTAAGAATACCAATATTGGATTAGGGAAATTTGCAAATTCCAATGCACCTGAATTTTACTTTAACATCGATATCCAAAGGGACTTTAAATCACCTTTTGATGGCGATCTTCTCCCTGTAATGGTAGTACTCGTTCTTCTGTTTGCAGTCCTTACGATTATTACCAAGGGTGAAAATCAAACTCATTTCGGATTCAGTTCTCATGGAGTCCTGGGCTACTGCACCTCAATTCTTTTCACTCTTATCATTGCCCACTCTTCTCTCAGATCTAGAATTCCCATAAGTGGGATTATCTACCTTGAGTATTTCTATTTTGTAATGTACATCGCAATCTTGGTTGTTTCCATAAATTCAATAGTTTTTGCATCAAATCGGAGTATCCCCTTTATTGATACAAAAGACAACATGTACATGAAGGTAATGTACTGGCCTGTTATCATGGGAACTTTGCTGTTCATCACGCTCTTAAATTTCTATTGATGGGTATTTGATATCTTAATTTTCTTCATTTAATACAGAAATGCACTTTGAACTAGTGGATTCAACCGTTAACTTACCTACATCTATTTTTTTATTAATCTAATAATTTTAAAATAAATGAATATCATTATTAATGATCACTGCTCAGAAAAAAGGTCCTTTCCTTTTTACTAGCAGTTCAGTTAAGTTTTGTATCAATATTAACATATATATTTATTAAAATAAATAAAAAGTAGATTAAAAGGAGTTCAGACAGATGAAAAAGACACTGAGTGTTTTGCTAGCATTTTGTTTTTTAATATCCGTGACTGCTGCGGCAGTAAGTGCAGAACCTGTTGTGGTTAAAGAGAAGAAAAGAGTGGCTATGGATAGTGAAACTGGGCAGGTAAAAGCTGCGAAAGGAATGGCCATAGGTAATGAAAATGGAGAGATAAAAGCTGCGAAAGGGGTAGCCATTAATAAAGAAACTGGAGAGATTAAAGCTGCGAAAGGCATGGTCATTAATAGAGAAACTGGTGCTACTCAGGCTGATATAGAGATGGTTATGAAGTATCTTGGAGATGAATAGCTAAACTGATAAATATATGACCATATAGGTGAAGCGGAAGCGGCAAAGTTACAGCAAATAACTTGGATAATGAAAGTATCTTCGGGTTTGAAAATAGATTTCTCCAAATATATTAATTAATAGATACCAGGATTCACCACTAATGCCATGGCCGTTACTACGCTAACTGTGACTGGGGGTGGAGCCCTTACACTAACCAATGGGTATAAACCTGCGAAACAGTGAGCATAGACACCTATAATAAATTCAAATTTTAAAGTCAACTCTGCTCTTATTACAATGTATCTCAAAATCTGTAAATTCTAAATGGCTCTGTACCCTTTATCTTCACCACAAAAACAGATTACTGAGCCAATATTTTTATTAAAAAAGCTCCTACTTTTTAATTTTCATTTATACACAGTTTTTGTGTCAAAACCTATGGATCAAGGAAACCTAAAATCCTGTTTTATTATTGAAAGAAAAGAATGGAGAATACTCATTTTTGCAGAACTTTCAGTACACTGCCGAATTTGTTTTGGGACCAGCTCACCAAATTAATTAAATGGATTACCAAAAATTTTTCCATAAGATTATAGTCAAACTAATATCGATGCGTTGTTGCATTACCTTAGGATAATTAACTGTCCAAAAATTAGGGTTAACTACAACTGGATACCCTGCATTTACCCATGCTGTGATACCGCCTTGTATGTTATAGACTCTTTTATAACCAGAATCTACCAGCATTTGGCTTTCAACGGCACCTCTTTTCCCACTCAAGCAATGGATAAGTATTTTTGTACATTTATTTTTTGGAAAATCTTTATTATTTTTGATATGCCACGCCAATAGCTCTTCATCGGATAAATTAACAGGATCATGTAACTGCACATTTCTCAATGGTATCAAATTTGCTCCTTCAATATATGTATAGTTGTATTCTGCAGGGGTACGAACATCCAGAATGAATACTTTATCGCTTGGAAAAAATGCGTTTCTTATGACCATTTTATAAGCTTCATTGACAGTTACATTCCGGTATTCAAGAGAATTATCTTGATTATTATCTTCTGTTCCTACAACGTTATTCAACTTGATTCCTCCATTTATTCAATTTTCCAGATTTTAAACTCTATAACTTCTTAGTTGTGCCCATGAGTTATTATAGTAGATTACTATAAACCCCTAAATTTGCAATATGTTATGAATGATATATAAATGACTCATTAAAATCAGCGGTTTATTGAAATTCGTATCAATCTACACTTTTAAAAAAGATTGTTAAAATAGCCTAATCTTGTGCACCGTTTTTGTCTTAAAATCTCGAAATTTCCTAGTTCCACATGAAATAAGAAAAGGTTATGAACTATGGCTCCTGGAGCTTATGGGACTCCTAGAACATCTGGAGCTCATGGAACATTTGGAACTAATTAGCCCCAAAAAACCATCATAAATAGAGAAATAAGAATAAAAGTAAAAAGATTTAGATTTTTCGTACATTTACATAATTTTTATTTCGAGACTTAAAAACTTAAAATAAATTTTGCCAAATTTATTTGAACTCAAAATATGATAAATTTTCAATATCAATTAGTGAATACTACCAAACTTAGGATGTTAAATCAAGTTTATATTTAAGCACCAACTAAATTATTTAATCAAATTCGGGAGTAGTTATCATACCAAGAGTAGTCCATTTCGAGATACATGCAGAAAATGTTGAAAGGGCAAAAAAGTTTTACGAAAATGTGTTTGCTTGGACGATAAAGAAATTGGAAGGTCCTATTGAATATTGACACATAACAACAGGTGAACAAGCGCAATTAGGAATAGATGGTGGCTTGATAAAGAGACAGGGAAAAGAATCGGCAGAAGAAATTATGATAAACAGCTATGTCTGTATAATAGACGTTCCTGACATAGATGAATACCTAAAACAGATACAGAAGCAGGGTGGCAGAATGGCTATTGAAAAGAGAGTTATACCCAACATAGGCTGGCTTGCATATTGCTTCGACACAGGAAAAAATTTATTTGGGATATTGCAGCCTGATATGAGCGCTAAATAATCGTTTCTATATTATTTTTCTGTTGCAATATCGGATTATGTCCATAAGTCACTGATTAATCAGATAAACAAGAATCTCCCCATTGTTAGAAAGCATATATGACTTTGTACTAATGTCTTTTCAAGTTCTACGATTTTGGATCGATTGTTTTTTTTCTTTATTGTTTCATTGATGCATAGTTTTTATGCGAAAACCTCTGAATTTTCTAAGTTCCACACGAAATAAGAAAAGGTTATTGATCTATGACGCATGGAGCTTATGGGACTCATAGAACATCTGGAGTTCATGGAACACTTGGAACTAATTAGCTTAAACCACAAGCATAAATAGAAAATATCAGAAAGAAATAGGCTTTAAAGCACCTGTTTGATTATTTCACTAACTACACAACCAATATTTTATTGTTGTTTTTCCTAGACTGAATAATTACGATTATTCGATAACTGCACATGCAAAGTGCACATGCTCACGTGCGTGATATCCATCTGTGCGTCCTTTGAAATAATGTTCTTCGATATCGGTTGGGTTCAAATTCTCTTGAAGACTAAATCCTAAATTTGCGAGTTCTTCGGCCAAGTTTGACGGATTGAAGCCTCCCCTTTTTAGTGGTTCATCTATTTTACTCAAATACTTAAATTGCTCTTGCATTTGTGGAGACGATTTCTCAGGGATAAATGCATCGCTATTTTAATAATCGAAAACGATAGTACTTTTAGCAGGTAACCTCAGCGATGGAACGTAGTGTTGCACACACCTCTTCTTGGGTCAAGTACGGGGGACACCAAGCCAGCTAAAGAAGCTTTTAACATTTGGGTCATAAGATGATGAGCGAGTAAGTGCTGTCACCAGGCTTTCCTTTGTGAAATCTATAGGAATGAAGTGTAATTTTGCTGGATGTTCCCATTCCAACTATATATCAGAATATATACAGTCTAGTTAGTAATCTGATCGGAGAGTGAGGTGGCATGCTTAGAATTATTTGATTCTTCACTCAGATAATGTTCAATCAAATGTTGTTCAATTATTGCTCTGTTTTCCTCAGGTCTCAAATCATAGGCCAGAAAGTCGTCAAAAATTTTGCCTGTAGCATGTATGGCGTGATAAGCACGCAAATAGGCCGCCCCCATCGCAGTAAAACTAGCTTGATTCTCTTTCATCCAAGTATCCCTTTTGCTATTTTCTTCAATAAATTGAAAATTTTATATATTTAAAACATACATTATACAAAAAACTTAACTTTGAAGTTACAGCAAATTTGTAACGCTGCTCTGGTTCTTGCTTCTCTGTTTTATTTAAAAATATACAGTCATTATTTTATTAGATTTTCATCAGGATTCATACACAGTTTTTGCTATAAAAACTATGCATCATTGTTTTTAGATGTCATTTTCTATCCATTCCATCTTATTCTTTGCAAATTCGCTACCTAATTTGTTGAGATTTAAGTTATATTTGAAAAAAGCATTTTTTATCAAAACCTTAATATATATAAAAAAATATTAACGAAACCCAAAAAGGGGATTGTTACTGTGCGTAAGTTTTTCTGGGTTCTATGTTTGACTTTTTTAATTGCTGATGCAGCTCTAAGTTCAATTAGTGTAGCACAAGAAAACTCATCAACACCAGTCGAAACACAAGAGCAAGCTTTTAGATTTGGACCAACAGTTACTTTTCAATCTCTTAATTCTGAAATTAATAAAACGCAAAATGGAACTGTTGAACTCTTCCTGAAAAATCCAAGCCTTAATAATGTAATATTGGAAGTTGATATGAATGTTAGTATTCCGTCTGACGTCCAAATCTATTCAGAAGATAGTAGTATGTCAGTTGGAATAGGTACTGTAAACGAGCATTTTTCCTTGCTACCTGGATCATCAAAAACAATCACTTTGCATATTATAGGAGAGAGAACAGGCACATTCTCTGTACATTCCAAAGTAAATTATTGGCCAGGTAAAAATAAAAATGACTTCAATACAATAAGTCAGGATAGTTCATTTGATGTTACACAATTCTCAAATAGCAAACAATCACCATCAGGACACATTCATGACACACCTGGACTTGGAGTAGCAAGCTCAATACTCATATTAATGATGATATTCATCTTAAGAAGAAAGTAATCGTGTCCATGAGTTATTGTAATAGATTAATATACCCCTAAAATATGTCATAGATTGTGAAAAGTATATAAATGATTCATGAAACTCGACGGTTTATTGAAATTCTTATCAATCGATACTTTTAAATCGATATTTTTAAAATAGCATAGTCTTATACACCTTTTTTTGCTATAAAACCTATGTATTAATGAAAACGATAAATCCTATTTTGGAATGAAAGAAAAGGATGGAACAGTCATTTTTACATAAATTTCAGTACACTAATAACTTTAGTAGTGTTCAAAATTTGCTGTGAATTGGAAGTTATATTTTGCATATGGAATCTAATTAGATTTTTCTGATGTGAGAATTTCTTGTTATTACTTTTAAGATTTATTCAATGACCCTGGAACACTACTTTACATTGAAAATTTTTTACTTTAATCAAATAGTATTGATAATAATCCTTATCAAGCCTTTAAAATCTGGAATTTGGTCTAAGATTAATCTACAGTGCTTTTAGTGGATAAGTTAGCACTTAATTTCACAGACATAACAATAATAAAAAAATCAGTTAATTTAAAATTAAACATTAGTGTTAAAACATTTCATGTGGAAGTAATTTTTGCTCAGAAACTATGTTTCATATACCTAAAAATAGTGGAGAGAATCATTATAAAATAATAGCTTTCTAATAAATTTGTTAATGATTATTATCCTGGAAAACTAAAAAATTATGGCGTGTATCAAATTGAATATATGAAATTAATTAAAAAATCAGAGTATTACCTATCAAAAATTAATGAGGTGAACGATAAATGAGATTTATAAAAATAATAACTATTTCGCTGGTAGTTCTTTTATTACAAAGACGCCTACAAAAATGGCTACAAAAAGGGATATCAAACTGGATACACAGACGTTACCAATGGATAGAATAATATTACGGAGTTTAAACATTATAAGCATCGCAGTGAACATTTCAACCCTATAGACTACGGAAGTGGTTACAAAGATAGCTACAAAGTGGATTATGAAGAAGAGTACAATTGTAGTTTCAAAGCAGGCTCCCAGAATCTGATAAATGATGGTTCCACAGCTGATACCAAAAACACAGGTCCCAATGCCGGTTACTAGCCTTGTAAATAAAAGTTGCGTCTGGACAATTTTTGGCAGTGTACCAACAGTCCCGTAAAATCTGATTGAGTCTGTATCTTTTCCCTTAATTGTAAAAAATTGATTATAGAGCCAATAGTTTTAATGACAAAGCTTCTGTTTCTATTGTTTTCATTGATGCATAGGTTTTAAATGAATTACATATAAATAGATCAGAGAAAAATAAAAAAATCAACGACTAATGATATTGTTTATTTATGTTAATTGCTTCGTATTAAGAGAGAACCGAATGTCTGCGGGTTTACAGCAGGATGGGATGCCCCATATACTTTTTCTCTTCGAAAGGCAATTCGGCTATCAAACACATTAGCAAGTCTTTTAAATTTTAGAATTATAAGTTTTCAATAGATTTCCAGCTCTATTAGCATGTTCTATGACTAAAGTAAGACTTTGAATGGCTTGTTTCATATCAGAGTTTCCGGCTTCAACATTTCCTTTTTTATAAGCATTAACTCCATGATAAATATGAACTGCGGCATTGTTGGCCTGTACCATTTCTAATTGATATTCATCTTTTGCACCTTGTAAATCAGGCGATACACTGTATAAATCACTATCATTTATCGCTTTTTGACTATCCTTATACAAAGTAGTTACATATGTAGAAATTGATCTTAAATAATTATTAGCTGATGTAAAATTGGTGTTTTTTAATGCAGTACCTAGGTGTTTCATATCATTACCTACAACAATCGAATCTGATAGATACGTTGCCAACCATTGAGAATCTTGATAGTTTGTTGTTTTATTTATTGGTGTAGGAACTAGCGTTGCAACTTCTATTGGTGTTTTTCATAGCACAAAGCCATTGGAATACTTGCCAAAATTAAAAAACATATCATTATAGATATTATTATTCGTTCACTTTTAAACATACTTGATACCTGTACCTGGATTGTCTCTTTTATGTACTGATTAAGTTCATGTTTAGAGATGTTTATTTGTTTCAAAGTAATTATTTTAAATTAATTATACAAAAAATAGTTTCTAAACAAAAAATAATACTACATAAAATTTTTCACAATAAAAAAACAATTAAATATTAATAATGATTTTTTATTTCTTTCGAAGTCTTCAGAATCAAATATTACGTTATTCCTAATGAATGAGCATCAATTAATTTTATAAATTCTTTAATATTAAGGTAGAAAATTATACTTCAACTTTCTAAATGAATGTGCGATATGCATAATCTTTCACAAAATATATCGTGGAAAATCAAGTTTCTATTATATGTTAATCTCTTTGCGTGGTCACTTTTCAAATGGATAATTATTTTCAATCCACATAAAACAGCAATGAACAAAAGTTTTGCCTATAGTATATGTAAATTCGATCATTCCATAAATTAATACAAGTTTCTACCAATTATATATCCAGTAAATACAAAAAGTATTAAAATTCTTTTAACGGATATCAAAGGGATATATAGCAACATGCGCTCAAAAAGAGATTTTTATAAAATAATTTTCTCAAATTGATTCAAATTAAAAATCGATAGCAAGCAAATTTCTTGAATTTTGCTATGCTTTTCTAATATTTTTTTTGTATTTTTGACCGTATGAAGCCACCAATTACTGCAGTAACAATACCACAAGCTACTGGAAATAATGGGTGTTTAAACATTGACTCATTTTTAACAGTTAGTGTAAAAGCAGATGATGTGCTTGGTTTGAAGTTATTATTACCAATATATTGGGCTGTGATCGAATGTGAGCCAACTGAAAGTGATGAAGTAGTCAAAATTGCCTGTCCATAATTTACAGTTTCAGTTCCTATTTGAGTGTTCCCGTCTATGAAAGTAACGGTACCTGAAGGCTTTTCGGTTCTTTGTGACGCCGTATCAATTTTAGCTGTAAATGTTATTGGCTGGTCGGATGTATACTCATTAGCCGACGAAGTTACAACAGTCATTGTATCGAACATAGGGTTCTCTATTTGAATAGGTTGTAGTTCTAAATCAGACTGATTTAGAATCATTATTGTTAAAATAGATGATGTGCTGGGTTTGAAGTTATTATCACCGATGTATTTGGCTGTGATCGAATGAGGGCCAACCGAAAGTGATGAAGTAGTCAAAATTGCTTTTCCAGAATTTATAGTCTCAGTTTCTATTTGCGTGTTCCCGTCTATGAAAGTAACGGTACCTAAAGGCTTTTTTATTCCTTGCGACGGCGTACCAATTGTAGCAATAAATGTTATTGGCTGGCCAAATGTAGATTTATTGGTTGGTGAAGTTAACTCAGTCATTGTGTCTATAACATTCTCTGTGTACCTAGGTTGTGGATCCGGACCAGGCTGATTTACTGTTAGTGTAAATGCAGATGAAGTGCTAGGTTTGAAGTTATTATTACCAATATATTGGGCTGTGATCGAATGTGAGCCAACTGAAAGTGATGAAGTAGTCAAAATTGCCTGTCCATAATTTACAGTTTCAGTTCCTATTTGAGTGTTCCCGTCTATGAAAGTAACGGTACCTGAAGGCTTTTCTGTTCCTTGTGATGTCGTATCAACTTTAGCAGAAAATGTTATTGTCTGGCCAAAGGTATATTGATTAGCAGAACAAGTTAATTCAGTCATTGTATCGGACTTAGATTCTATATTAGATAAAGCACTTTTACCTTTCAAAGCTATTGAATCCTGTGGGTTAATTTCAATTGCTCTGTCGTATGCTTTTATTGCTTCATCTGATTTGCCTAATTTACTTAAAGTCAAGCCTTTGCCATCCAAAGCTATTGAATCCTGCGGATTAATTTCAAGTGCTTTGTCGAATGCTTTTAGTGCTTCATTATGTTTGTTCAATGCAACAAGCGCAACTCCATCACGATCCCAAGCTTCTGAATCATGCGGGTTAATGTTAATTGTTCTTTGATCTGGAGAAAGTGGATGAGTAGCCATAAACTGGCCATACGCAACAGGGTACTGTCCAACTTTTACTTTGCTTGTAACTGTGTTAGTTGCTGCGTCAATCACAGGAACATTTCCATCTTTAAAGTTTGTAATGTATGCGTATTGCGGTACAGGCAAGTTACTTTGTGCAGTGACTACAGATACCAACGATGTGATGATTATTAAAAATAAAAAATGGATTATTAAAACTGAATAAATTAGAACTGATTTTTCCGATTTTTTCATTATCTCTAACCTTTTTATTATTTTTATCTACAGTTAAGTATCAAAATTTTTCACTAGTTCAAACGCAGAAATTAATTCCGTAAGGACACGGAAAAATCAATTTACTATTTATTATTCACTTACTTTCCATTATCATGAATATAAATAAATTAGGTATAAAAATTCACATTAGAATATGACAAAAATGTATTACACACATAATGTAATATTAAATAATTTATATAATTTTCTATTTGAATATTAAGGATATCAAATTAAATCTTAAAATTCTTGATATAATTTGACAACAGTTTCTTTAAAAGCATCTTCAAGACGAATTGTTGTCTACAACCTTGTTTTACATTTCTGCCAGCACCAGTATTTGATGTGCTATGGACTGATTTTCCGCCGATTTCATTCTAATTTTCACAATTATTTCTACTATTGTTTTTCTGAAACGGCTTGCTAATTCAAAAACACTCTTCTCAGACATCTTCAAAAGAATAATGTTCCCATTGTCATCTTTTTTTGAAAATTATTCATAAACACATTTGTGAATAAACAAGGAGATTTTCAAAAAAGCGGTAACCGAAATCATTGCTAAAATCAAAAAAATATCTATGGATAGTAGATAATAATACATTAATTTTTGTAAAAGTTATGTATTATTTAATAAATTTGACTTAAAATATTCTATAATTCCGGCTGAAATTGAGAAAATGCATAGATTTTCGCACAAAAAAACCTATGCATCAGTTAAAACAAAAATGAAAGAAGCTTCATCAGTATAACCGTTGATGTTGCATCTGTTTTTTTGTAGTGAACGAAAAGGATTCAGAATCGATTACATTTTACAGAAATTTTGGTACACTATCAATATGTGATACATTATCAAGATATGTGCTACATTATCATAAATTGTCTCTGATTCTTATGCTCACACCTCATATTTACAAAAGATAAATAAATTGTTAAAGTTTATTAAGTATTTTATGATTAAATTATTCAAGTTTAGGCTACATCAAACAATCAACCAATCTAGCCAACTTAATCAACACATTGTTAGTTGTAGGTTTGTCTATAATTGGGCGCTTGATCAGAATGTAAAAACATATGAGCAAATCGGGAAAGCAATTTCTAGGTTTGACTTAAACAAACTAATTCCAAAACTTAAAAATCAAAATTAGTGGTTAGGATAAGTCAATTTCCAATCACTTCAGGATATGACTAAAAAAGTAGAATCTGCATTCACTAGATTTTTTCGAGAAAAAATGTTTTTCCTAAATTCAAATCAAAGAAAAATCCAATTCAGCCATTCCCAACACCATAATACTACAATGTGGATTTTGAAAACAATACTGTCAAGTTTCCTAAGATTGAAGAAATCAAAGCAGTTCTTACAAAACATTTGAATGGGAATTAAAAACCACTACTATTTCGGAGTCTTGCACAGAAAAGTACTATATCAGCATTTTAGGAAAAATGGAAAAGAATTTCCAGTTAAACAAGTGCTTTCTGAATCTACGACTATTGGCGCAGACGCTGGAATAAAAGAATTTGCTGTTATGTCAACTGGAGAATAGATTGAAAATTTGAAGTACTTGAAAAACTATTTGAAGAGATTTAAAGTACTTCAAGGAAGAGTTAATCGAAAATAGAACGGTTCTAAAAAAAAGAAAAAGCCAAAAAAAAAATTGTTGTACTTCATGAGAAAATAACAAATCAAAGAAACGATTTTCAACACAAACTCTTTTTTAACTTGTTAGCGAGAACCAAACAATATCTGTTGAAACTCTGAATGTTAAAGGCATGATTATGAGTCACCATTTAGCACGGTCTATAGGTGATTTGGCATGGAGTAGTTTTGTAACAAAATTAGAATATAAATCAGAATGGTTAGGAAAAACCATTCTTATGATAGGTAAATTTGAACCATCATCTATAGATCTATCGTGTTTGTGGATACCATACCTCTGAGCTGACACTAAAAGATAGAGAATTAAAATATCCTGATTGCAAAACAAAACATGGTAGAGACATTAATACTGCAATTAACATCAAAAAATTTTCTTTCATTGATCAAAATCTAATTGGAATCTGACACCATTAGAATGTGGAGGATGGGCTTAGAGACTTGTTCTCAAAAGAGAAAGGCATGAACCAAGAAGCAACTTAGTCTTCAACTGAGTGGTAGTTCTCAAATATAAAGGAAAGATGGACATTTTTTCATCACATATAATGGGATCTGAAGGCGTTGTTTATGAGTGAGTTGAATTTATTGATATAATCATTTTATGATTAATGGAGGGATTTAATGCACTTGAAGATAAATTCATTTTCTAGTTTATTAAGTGCCAATTTTTACTTTGAAGAGTATTTATATCCATCAAGTTATATGCTTCAAGGCTTCTATATAGGCATTAGTTGGGGAAAATTAAAACGGAATAAAAGGGGCTGAAATTTAGAGAAGGTATATATTTTTAGAACATGTGTACTTGCCTTCCAATCCCTTTACTGATAGCTCTTTCATAAACCAGATGTGCGCTTGCAACGTCCTGAATGGCAAGGCCTGTTGAATCGAAGATTGTAATCTCTTCTTCATTGGTCCGACCAGGTTTCAGATCTACGATCACTTCACCGAGCTGAGCATGGATATCATTTTCAGAAATGTAGTGCTTCGAAATAGGAACATTTACTTCGCCCGAATGAAGCGCCTGGACCATATCATCTACAATTATCTTGGAGTGGATAATAAGTTCGGGGTCAAGTTCTTCTTTTCCCACCGCATCTGCTCCGATTGCATTTATATGAGTGCCTTCTTTAATCCATTGGGCTTTCACGATCGGTTTGCGGGTTGGAGTTGTTGTTACCAAAATATCACAGTCGCATACATTTTCTATTTTTTCTTCGTAGCTGATATCTGAAGCCATAATGCCTCTCACGTCCTGGATAAATTGCTCACAGCTTTTTTTTGTTCTGGAAGTGACTTTCACCAATTCAGGATCAAACACCTCACACAGAGCTTCAAGCTGGGTCTTTGCCTGGTTACCGGTCCCAATCATCCCTATAATTTTTGAATCTCTTCTTGCTAGGTATTTCGCGGCAATTCCCCCTGCAGCTCCGGTCCTGATATCTGTCAGCCAGGTTCCGTCCATAACTGCCATAGGAACACCTGTTTCTGCGGAAATAAGGACTATTAGCGCCATTACGGTGGGGAGCCCAAGAGTTGGATTTTCGGGGTGGACATTTACAATTTTCACGCCCGTAATATTCTCTTCTTCAAGATATGCAGGCATGGTCCTCAGATCCCCGTTATAAGCAGTATAGTAAATATAAGATTTGGGGGGCATCTGTACTTTACCAAGCCCATGCTGCCGGAAAGCTTTTTCCACAACTTGCATAACAGAACGCATATCTGTAACACTTTTTACTTCTTCCTGAGACAGCCATAATACTTCCATAGCATAACCCCCAGACTGAGCTCTGAACTGGCTCAGCTGAAAACCAATTTTAGAGGATTTCGATAGACCTCTTATTTTTCACGAGTCATTTAATGTACCATTTATGAACAGCATGTGAGAAAATGAATGGGCATGTCAAAATCCTCTTTAAACTGAGCAGAACCGGAGCAAAAAACTTCACACGATGAATACCCGATGTCATATTTTGCCATTTTTATTTGCGCAAATATGTATATATAAGATATCTGTTCATTCATTTAAAGCACTCCCTTCCTAAAAGGAGACAAGTATGTATGAAAGGTACGTGTGAAGGTCCCTTTTATTTATATGATCCTGATATGAGAGAAAAGTTACTCAAGCCTGCCAGAGATATCCGAAAAATACTTTTATTGGGTTACCCAAAGTTTGTGACCATCCGTTTCGTAGCTGACCATTTTCAGCTCAACGTAGAAGAACGGCACATTCTTACAAGAATAATTGTACCTCCTGACAGGATAGCTTCCAGAATTAGTAAAAAAATAAACTATATTGACACAAGATATAAAGATATTCTACTCGATGGGTATAATGTCCTTCTTAGCGTGGATAGTCTTCTAAGGAAAAAACCCATATGGTTATGTGATGATGGTTATGTAAGAGATACCCGCTGTTACTTCAGTAAAGCAAAGCAGATAGAAAATCTAGAGGGATCCCTGGATCTAGTCATTAAATTTATTTGTGAAGTTCACCCTAAGTCAGTCATTTTTTTACTGGATGCTCAGATCAGCCGGAGCGGGGAACTTGCAGGTTTCATTCGCTACAAAATGGAAGAAAATGGAATCCCAGGTGAGGCTCGAATCTCAAAAACCACTGATTTCGAACTTAAAGCATATGAAGGACGTCCGAAAAATGCCCTAGTTGTGGCAACTTCTGATGGAATTGTGATAGATTCCGTTTCGCAAGTAATTGATATCCCTGCCTACTTGATGGAAAAAATGGGAATTGAGCCGATTAAACTTTATTAATTTGCTAATTGATGCTTTTTTAAGAACTCTGCCTACCTGCAAATTTCTTTGGTTTCGCTGCTGTCTTTACTTTAATAAGTTTAAACTATCAAATGTACTATAAAATATCTGGAAACTACATATTTTTCCCTATATATCTTATCCTTGATCTGCATTAGCCAGTGTTAGTGAAACATTTATAGTTTTCGCATAAAATATTAATGTTTGTATAAATATCTTATACAGACACCAAGACCTAAAAATTATCATATTATCAAAATATTGCACTTGACCAAAATAATTGGTGCATAAGGGTAGAACAGCATACCAAAGTACAAAATAAAGCTATACTTCATTTGGTTTATTTATACTGAGTAGTTAAGTATTTCAAATTTGTTGTAGTTCCAAATGACTATTTTTATTCTAGTCGAAAACACCTCATCTTGCTACTGGGATGAAACTTCCTCGAGAACTGATATTAACTAATGGATTTATATTCCAAGTACCTTTGCCTATTTTAATGGAGCTATGTCATTAAAATCATTGTGTCTATAAAACATAGAGGATTTCGATAAACTTCTAAATTTTTTTCATATGCTGATAAATTGTATACATATCAATCTTGAAAATCAGACGTTTATAGAGATCCTCTAATACATTACATGTTTTTTATATGAAGTATCGGGGAAAAATTTCTTTAAAACAATGATATCATAAACTATTTGAAATATCTATTCTTTGAGATTGGTAAAAGGGGATTTATTAAGTTTTATTCAATACGTAATGATAGTGATTACCTAAATCTTTTTGATAGGTTTGTGGTAAGGTTCTTATTCGATTACAAAGGGAAGGTATGGCCTCCACCATAAAATGTAAACCCGGAATATAAGTACTATAATATTTTTGTTGATTCTAAAACATATTATGCAGAAGTAAATTTTGTTCAGAAACTATTTTTTGTATAATTCATTTTAAATAAATAAAAGGAAAATGGTACATTGTGACTTACTGGTAGAAGGCATTAGTATCAAAATAATATTAGACAGTTTTGATAAAACCCTGATTTCAATAATTGTTCACATTCATTTATATAAGCAATTAACCAAAAATTTGGGTTTATTGAAATCTCCTATTGGATATTAATTATTAATTTACATATTAAATTTTGAGAGACGGAGATTCATATGGCTAAAAATGAAATCTTATCTGAAATCAAAAAAGCAGAAGAGAATGCGAAAAAAAGGATTGATGAAAGAAGTTTGAGAGGGTGTTCTCATGATTAAGGCAACCCCTGTACCCGGTAACACTCTGCTGTCACCCGACAATCACGTGCTAATGATGATTGACCATCAATCGCAAATGGCTTTTGCGTCGAAGTCTATTGATCCGGTAATGCTTCGCAATAATACCGCTCTTGTGGCGCATGCCTCAGCCATATTTAAAATCCCCACCGTCCTCACGACTGTGGCCGAGAAATCGTTCTCTGGCCCCATGTTTGATGAGATTAAAGGGGTTTATCCGGATGCCGAGGTCATTGATCGCACGACGGTAAACGCGTGGGAGGATAGCCGCATCACGGACCGCATCAATAAATATGGGAAAAACAAAATAGTTATGTCTGGACTTTGGACCTCAGTTTGCGTTGCCGGTCCCGCACTTTCGGCAATCGATCAAGGTTTTGAAGTGTATGTAATAGCCGATGCCTGCGGCGATATCACGGATGAAACGCATGAGGTGGCTATGGAACGTATGATTCAACGCGGCATAAGGCCGATGACGTCGATGCAATATTTGCTTGAGTTACAGCGGGATTGGGCACGCGTTGGTACCTACGAAGCCGTTACTGGCCTCGTAACGAAACTGGGGGGTGCCTATGGGCTTGGCATTGCCTACTTAAAGGCCATTGGTGGCGGGCACTAAGATTTGACAACGCTAACCTAGAGAGGGTTTAAGCACTTCGGGTTGATAGAGCCCTATCGGAATCGTAAAAGAAGTTGTTATCATTGATGGCAAAACGATGCGTGGGGAACGACGGACGACAGACATGAGAAAGCTCTGCACGTTCCTTCTGACTATGCTCATGAAGCAGGACTGGTTATCGGTCAGTGCTGTATTGATGGAATAATCAATGAAATTGGGGTAACCTGAGTATTTTTTGCGTCCCAAATGTGTGATAGTGCCGAACTGTTATGAGAAAACATAATTGTAGCACAACCTGTGCTGCCCTGCCTCCTTTGGGGGAGCTGATCAAAGCCGTACCCTTAGGGTGTGGATGTTTATTATTTCATGCTGCCTAGAAGGAGTATCCTAATTATGAGACTTGAAAGTAAAGTTGCTTTGGTAACAGGTGCCGTTTCGGGGAACGGCAAAGCCATTGCCAAACTGTATGCAAAAGAAGGAGCAAAAGTTGTAGATGTTGATCTGGATGAAGACGGCTTTCAGGCGACTGTATGCGAAATAACCTCGGAGCATGGCATGGACATTGCAGTTCAAGCGGATGTCACAAAAGAAAATGATATTCAAATGATTGTCGATAAGGCAGTTTCGCAGTTTGGAACTTTGGATATCCTGGTCAACAACGCCGGCATTTTTGATATGCTGTTGCCGGCAGGGTATGTGAATGATGAGCTCTGGAACAAAGTGATCGACGTCAACCTGACCGCGCCGATGCAGACCATTCGAAAAGCTCTTCCGATGTTAGAAAAGCAAGGCTGCAGGGTCATCGTTAACATGGCGTATATTGCTGGAATGTTTGCCGCACGCGGTGGCGGAGCCGCTTATGTAGCCTCAAAGTACGGGATCATTGGGCTGGCGAAGAATGTCGCTTTCAACTATATGCGCAGAAATATCCGGACCAATGCTGTTGCTCCCGGTCGGGTAAACACCAATCTACTGGCAAATAGTCAGCGCATAGCAGGTGCGCAGGACGAATACGATAAAACAATCAGCCAATGGAAAGATATCGAGGCGGCTGTCAAAGACGGGTATGTCACTAATCTGCGGATAGCGGAACCGGAAGAAATCTCCAGAGTGCTTTGTTTCTAGCTTCGGACGAAGCTAAATTCTTAAATGGTTCTATCGTTACAGCTGATTGCGGGTGGACCAGCTATTAAACTATAGTGCGGATTTTGAGTGTACCGCAGATTAACGTCACTCTGTGGATTGAGAACACTGGCTTAAAAAGGAGCTTCTGCTCATGCCTAGAGCAAGATAAAAGACGAGGTAATAAATAACCACACCATCGGACGAGAAGACTGCCAAGACACGTGTAAAACGACGGAGATATTGCCTGCTATGATTGGTGGTTCTGCCATAAAAAAATTTGAGAAATTGGGACATAGAGAAGCTGAAAGATGATGATCATGCAGGAAAATATGAAAACAAAATCAAATGTATCGGACAACTCCATGAAGATCACTGTGATTAAGAATGGTCCATATATCGTAATCGGTGGAGTTCCCCTTATTATCTAGGAGATTCGCAACGATGAAGAAGGCTACTGCTGAAGTTGGCGTGAAGTCAAAAGACACCCCGTACAGAAACAGTATGCTCTATGCCGTTGTGGTCACTCAGATAACAAAGTTTTCTGTGATGGGACACATGCAAAGATTCACTTTGATGGAACCGAGACTGGGGACTATGAACCTTATATCGAAAGTGCTAAAGTTATCCCTGGCTCTATGCTGACTCTGACTGACAATAAACACCTATGTGTCCACACTGGATTCTGCATGCGGGAAGGGAGTATCTGGAACCTTGTTCGACAATCCGAAAATCCAGAGGCTGGGGACACTGCCATTGAGGAAGCATGCAATTGCCCTTCAGGTAGGTTGGTAATCCTTGACAACGTCACCGGGAAGCGATTGAGCCTGAACTTGAGAAGTCCATTGTCTTCGTTGAGTACCCTCCCCCCCAGCACAGTCCTTTCTGGATACGCGGTGGCATCCCGATAGAATCCGCAGACGGCAAGCAGTACGAGATTAGGAATCGGGTCACTATCTGTGGATGCGGGGAATCACAGAACAAATCATTCTGTGATGGTAGTCATGTGGAGAGATGAGAAAGATTGAGAAAATGGATGCGAGTGGAGCAGTGAGTGTTCTTGAACGTGAGGCTACCATAGCAACTCTTGCTCTGGCGGGTGTGAAGGTACGTAACTGGTGGTCAATTGGTGCTGAACTTCAAGTTGATTGGCACATAGATGAAGCAAAAGGATGGCCTTATGCTATGGTATTTAGAGAGCATCTGCCTAGTTGGGCCACTTGCTGGATACAGCGACGGCCTATAGCAATGGACAGATGGTCCCGCCAGAAAAGAAAGTTTAATTTATGGTTACACGCAATAAATATCCTTTATTATTCTTATCCTCTTTTTATTCTTTTATCGATGCTTTGAGCCTGAATAGATTAAAAATTTGGTGGAAAATGCCTTTCACTGAAGCACAAGAGCTGTTTTCATTATTCTTTGCAATTTATTTCTCTTTGATAATAGACCGCTCTCATGAAATGTATAAACCTTGGGATACTTATAATGCCTGGAAAGGAAAGTCTCATAATATTAATCGTTTATTAACGGCATGGATTATTTTATTCATGGTACCCCTATTCCAGTTTGCAATTTTATTTGCTCTTCTTGGATTAATTGATGTTCGATTCGATATGACTATAAGAGGTATTTTAAATGTTACTTTAATAAGCCTTGGTTCCTTTTTCGATTTTGGTTATTTCAGAATATACGAAGCTTTTTTGCACAGATATCCAGAATCTTTTTTCGCAGATGAAGAAACGATACAAAAAGCGCGCTTCCTTCATCCGGATTTTTGGGCTCATTTTATACCTGGAGCTTTATACGTGACCTTGTCCACTTTGATGGTGTTAATAGCAATTTATTATTAATGTTACAGCTTTCACTAAGAATTTTCTAGAAACGTTATTCTTCACAGATGGAGCTATCCAAAATCCATTTTATTCTAGATCCTGATTTAAGATTGTGGCAGGGTTGAAGCTTCAATCATCGATTTCATTTTTCTTTGATCATATGGGACTGGTATACTTGCCTCTCATCATGGACTTTCGCGGTCTTAATGGAGGGGTGAAAACGAAGCTGGAATAGCTAAGATATTTTCTTGCTACAGTAGCATTCCCTCAGCATGGGTATTAGGTGGCCAGGCACTGAGCTCAATAGCTTTCGCTCAGATACGCTGGCGTTCGGCAACATCGTTCTAAGTCCAAATATGCACGAGCTTGTTGAGCGTGCCGATGACTATTTGCCATGCCCTAATGAATGGTGACAGCTTTCTGCACTCCTCGATTTTATCACCCCAACGCCTTATGACCTCTGTCATGAAGCTTGTCCCATAGCTGTATGTACGAATTTCATAGATATTTCCATACTCCTTCGGCGTGATAAGGGGTGAAAAGGGCAAAAATTCCAAGATTAGCGTATCTTCTTCAAGTATAAACTGTTAGATATCTGCCGGCCATTCTGCCAGTTTTGAAGATTGCTTCATAACCCGATCACGCTCTATCAGGCTCTCGTATGGCCAAATATGGATCACTAGGTTGAGCGTGCCGACCTCTGTATGCCAAAAGCCACCTAGTGGAGATAACTTAATGCGTGCTGGCAAGGCGCTTGCATATCTTTCCTCTACAATGGCCATGGCTGCGATTTTCAATTGTAGTCTCTACATCTCGATTATCATGAGGATCCTCCTGCAATTAATCGTTCGATGTATATGATAGTGGATATAGCCAGTTCCGTAAGACACGACTCATCCCCGGCATTAACGCATTGGTCATCAGAGTGGCCAAGAGCACATTGGTCACTACACTGGTCGCAAGAAACACAGAATAATTATATGTTTATTATTTTACTGAAGAAATATTATTTGATATTTAAGCAATAATAAACGAAAGCTGTAAACAATATAGGTATTTATTGTAGTTGTTGCTGAACCAAAATATCCTCCTCCAAGAGTGATACAGATTATACAACTTCTCACAGCAAGAAAAAGCTTTGAGTATTACTCTAAGATTAAAAACAGTTATAGATGGTGAATTGTGGAGTTTGGAAGCTATATTGGAATTGTGGGTAATGGTACAACTTCCGATGGCATCAAAAACTATGTTGAAAGTCAGGAAAACTAGAAAAAAGAAGCTTATAAGTAATGAAAATATTTGATTTGGAATAATTCCTTTATACTCAGAGCGTTGGCGTGAACATACAAATTGTTTTCAGCTGGGTGCGCCACCACAACTTTTATTACTTATCTTTGCAGGTTTATTTTAGGTTTATTTAATCTACAGGTAGTTCATTTAATTTATAGGTGTTCATTTAATAAGTTAACTTAACCTATACTTATTATTGAAGATTTCGACAAAAATCTGATTTTCATAAATCTATTATATACAGATTTATCCGCATACAACGAAATCTAGGGGTCTATGAAATCCTCTATCATTTAACACAGCTTGATTATTGTTTAAGCTGGATTTAACTAAATTAAATATCTGGATAGGCGAAATAACATATGAAAAGAAAGTGGGAACGAGACTTAGGACTCCAGGAACGGATGTTTTTCACAATGTTTCTTCTGGCATTAGTTTACCTATTTTTCCTTGCATTCCTTTCGCACTATGGAACCCCTTCGATTATTATGATTATATTTATTGGTTTTTTTATGGGTGTTCAATATTTTTATTCCGATAAAATGGTGCTGTGGACAACTGGAGCGCAGGTAGTCTCCGAAATCGAGGCACCACAGCTTCATGGGATGATCACAAGGCTTTGTGCACTCGCTGACTTACCGAAACCTCAGATTGCAATTGTCAGAACTGAAGTCCCAAATGCTTTCGCAACAGGCCGGAGCCCGAATAAAGCATTTATAGCAGTCACGACAGGAATTCTAAATAAACTCTCTCCAGCCGAACTTGAGGCTGTACTTGCCCACGAGCTAAGCCACGTTAAGAACAGAGATATGGCTGTAATGACTATTGCCAGTTTTATTTCAACAGTAGCTTTTTACTTTGTCCGCTATAGTATTTACTTCAACATTGGAGGAGATAGGCGGCGTGAAGGGGGAAGCTTTATGCTTGTCTGGCTTGTCTCCATTGCAGTTTGGATTATCAGTTTTCTGCTGATTCGCGCTCTTTCCCGCTACAGGGAATATTCTGCAGACAGAGGCTCGGCCATCATTACTGGACAGCCTTCTGATCTTGCATCAGCTCTCATGAAAATAAGTGGGCTTATGGACAGGGTCCCTGATGAAGATCTAAGGCAGATGGAAGGGATGAATGCCTTTTTCATCATTCCTGCAATCTCAGGTTCTTCGATTATGAATCTATTTTCCACTCACCCATCTGTGGAAAAAAGGATAGAAAAGCTTGAAAAGATGCAAAGGGAAATGTACTAAATAAGTGTATAAGTTAAGCAGACATATTAAATAAATAATCTGAGCAGATAAGTTGTGTTAATACGTTAAATGGACATTTTTAAGTAGAGAAATCAGAGGTTCTTTATTCTGTTGTGAGTTTTTGATTAATTTCAATCAATTCCTAGTGAAATCATTGGTAGCTTTTGGTGATACTAGGAGATATTTAAAAGTCTCAGGAATTAAGGAGATAAGTTAAATGGGTTTCCAGGATTTTATGGATGCAGTTCTTGGGAGGAGTAGGCTTCCTAAAGCAAAGAGCGACAAGCTGTTTGAAATTTCCACAGCTTGCATTACTTTAGAAAGCAATTTCGGCTTGAAACCATCAGGATATGCAGGTATCTGTTTTAAGCCAATAGATACCTCAGCCTACGAATCCACTAGAAAAGAAATTCAGGAGCTTCTGGAATATAGCTCGAAGGATAAAGAGACAAAGTTCAGAATTGAAAAGGATAAATATAACTTTCTCTGGGCTATTTTTAAAGATTCGGACTTCGAAGATATTGTTGCAAATATCTACCTTGTAAGCCAGACTCTCGAAGAGCGTGGACTTGGAGAACAGATCCTATGTGCCATTTACAGATTTGACCGTGAATATGTAGGTTTGACTGCTTATAGTGAAGAAAATACAGACAGGCTAAAAGCAGTATACTGGATATATAACTTCAAGCAGGGAAATTACTACCCTTTTATTCCTCTCCCAGGCAGGCAAAGGGACAGCCCTTTCGAATTCAGGCTCAGAGCAAACATGGAAAAAGAATTGTCTATTGAAAAAAATATAGAAAAGTGGTATCCTCTGTGGGAAATTCCATTTTAAAAAATTATCAAGCTGGGTTATCAATCCTCTTTTTTCTCTCATGAAAAACTCACGAATTAATTATAATTCTAAAACATATATGTTTTGAATGTAGTTATTCACATTTAATTTATTTGGCATTGTATAACCACATAAAATGGAAAAAAGTCGTCCTATGATAATATTTTTCTTGACTTCTCGTTTTTTCTGTGCTTTCCTTCATTCAACTTTGCATTTATGAGTGGAAAGATGTATGTAGATGTATGTACTTGACAATAAATATATTTTACAAAGTTTCAGAAGTGTTAATTTTTACTTTTAGGACTATAATTTAATTCAAGTTTAAATTTTCAGCTTTTAATCATTTTTTCATATAGCTGTAAATTTTATCAATTCTTATAACTATCGTTTTTCTTAAAACTATCAGATTATTCAAAAATGTGCTTTTAAGAATGTTTAAGTTTTTGACTTTGTGCCTTCATTGAAGCTTCAAGCTTTCATTTCCAAAGAATTTATAAAAAATTATAAGCCATAGAAGTACAAATAAAATCAAATCTTTTTATTCATTAAGATGACAAATAGTCTTTTTCAGTATTTCACTAATTCATAATCGATTATTTCAAAAGCATATATACTTTTTTTTAGCTTTATTAAACGCTGATAAACAACATACATGTATCTTTTTTCAATAAATCAATATTTCCGATTTGCTGTATTTCATAATGACTATTCTTATTAAAGTCGGACAAAAACATTGAAACTTCTTGATAACTATAGTTTGCTTCATCAGGTAAAATTATTATATAGCTATGCGACATTGATTCATGGATAAAAAAAGTAGACTGGTTGTGTCTATATCATAAGTGGAATCATTTTTATTTGACATACTCAATGGTTCAATTACCTTCAATTAACCTTTTTTGTAACTGTTCAGCCTACACAAAATCAGTTGAAGATATCTATTTTGATCCAATAGACACTTCTAATCACGAACAGATTGAATAAACAAAAAATGTTATTAATAGCCGACAGTTAAATGAAATCAGGCCAACTAAATTTTCTAAGTAAATCTCAGTAAAGATTGCTAATGTATTACTTTGCTAAGGTTGAAGTCCCCTTTTTTATTTTCTTCTGATTTTTAAAAATGGTTTTGGAATTCACAAAATTCTGAAATATTGAACTATCAACAAAAATTATAAACAACTAAGTAGCAAGTCACCTAGGCTCCGAAGATCTAAACTTCAGGGGTTACAAATTTCAAGTCCTGAATCATCTTCAAAGAAACGGAAACATATATTTTTCATGCTAAAGTTCTCTATAACCAATTTGCAGATAAATGTAAATATAGGCAGGTATCTTTATATGCAAATGTTTCACACGAAATGGTTTGCAAAACGGCTTTTTGTAAACTGGATGCAAATATGTATATATGGAAACAAATCCGTTACAATAGATTTTGATTAAAATTATTATCTTTCAGGAGAATAGAGCTTATGGTACGAAAGCCAGGAAGTATGTACAGAAATGTTAGACAGCGCTCATTTACTCGAAGAAAATATATGGGCGGTGTTCCAGGCAGTCAGGTCATTCATTATGACATGGGGGATAAGGCAAATAACTCTTTTCCAATTAAAGTATCTCTGCTTGCGGGAGAAAAATGCCAGATAAGGCACACTGCTCTTGAGGCAGCCCGTATTACAGCAAACAGGCACCTTACTACAGACACCGGAAAAATGGGTTTTTATATGAAGCTCCGTGTATACCCTCATGAAGTACTCAGGGAAAATAAGCAGGCAACAGGCGCAGGAGCTGACCGTGTATCCAGTGGAATGCGCGGAGCCTTTGGAAAAAACGTAGGTACAGCAGCAAGGGTACAGACAATGCAGAAGATCTTCACAGTGGCTGTTGAAAAGCAAAACTTCGAAGCCGCAAAGAAAGCTCTCTGGCATGCAGGACAGAAACTACCTACCCCTTGCAGAATTGTTGTTGATCAAGGTGCAGAGTTGGTACAGTAAACAGTTAAACTGTTAACATCGAAAGGAGAATATTAATGTACGATTACGAAGAGCTTTTGAACCGTGCAATTGCAAAAATGCCTGATATTGAGACTACGGATGCTCGATTCGTAATCCCTGAACCCAGAGTATTTTCTGAGGGCAAGACCACAATTCTGGATAACTTTGGAAATATTGCAGATATCCTTAACCGGGACACTGATCACCTGATGAAGTATCTCACCAGGGAGCTCGGAACTGCGGGTAAGATAGAAGGCACACGTGCAGTCTTCCAGGGAAGGTTTACGAGAGGTCAGATTGCTGATAACATACATGCTTATGTGGACGAGTATGTAATGTGTTCGGAATGCGAACGCCCCGATACTCAGCTTGTTCGGGTGGAGAGGGTACTTATCTTGAAATGTTCTGCTTGCGGAGCTCACAGACCTGTCAAAAAGAGAAAGGTCAGCAACGTGGTTGTAAGGGATGCTATCGAAGAAGGCGGGATCTATGAACTTCGGATTGATGCAGTGGGATCCAAAGGTGATGGGATAGCAAAAATAGATAAATACACTGTTTTCGTGCCTGGAGCCGCAAAAGGTGACGTGGTCAAGGTAAAAATAAAGAAGATTAGTGGAAACCTTGCCTTTTCAGAGAGAGTTTGAGGTTTAAGCTTTCTAAACATGATTAAGGGAATCCAGGCCGACTACTTTTGTATTTATTTCAAGTGCCTGGATAGCTTAAGTCTCATTCTCAAGCTTCAGACTCTTATACATACATTGCCTATTTTTGAAGTTCTAAAATAATGCTCTTCTGATTTTTAATTAAAGATCTTCTGGAGTTCAACAGGAAATAAAAATATATTACTGATATTCAGCAGTTAAATCAGGAATCTTGGAGGAAAAATGACTTCTGCTAAAAAGGATATCTCAGACTTCCTATTGAGGAGTCCTCCATTAGATGAAAGAAATATAGAAATTCTCTCCGTTCCAGGACTATCTATGAACCTCCAGCATGTCGGAAATACCCTGGGAATTACAGCAACCGGAACTCTGAAAGGAGTTTGCAACCCTATCCTGAAGAAGATTAATTCTCGCCTGCGGGAGGAAAAACTAGCTCTTGTACAGGAAGACAGAGTAATTGCCTCGGCTTGGCTTCCACCAATACCGAGCTCTGTGTTCAAACGTCTCATTCTTGCAGAAATGCAAATAGCCCTAGGGAAATATATCCCAGAAACTATATCAATTGAACTTACGTGCCAGAATAGTTATAGATATCCGCCTGAAATAGTCTCAGAGGAAATGGATAAAGTTACTATTAAAAGAATAATTAACGAAGCTCTCGAACTTGGTACCTTCATTATTACATTTACAGAGAATGATCCTCTACTGCGGGAAGAGATATTTGAATTTATCAAGTATGTGGATAAAAAACGTGCTATAGTGAACTGCTCCACATGGGGTACTGATTTTTCAAGAGAAATTGCCTGCCGTTTGAAAGAAGAAGAGCTTCATTCCATTATGGTGGCCATTTACTCAACTAATCCTCAAAAACACGATGCTATACGGAAGTCTGAAGGAGCTTATAAAAGAGCAACATCTGCCATAAAAATGGCACTTGAAGCAGGACTAATGGTCGTAATGACAACTCATGCATCTCCTTCAAACATACATGAACTTCCTGCTCTATATGACCTTGCATCGGAGTTGGGGGTGCATGAATTCTCAGTCTGGGAAGCAATGCCAAAAACCAGGGTAGAACCTGTACTCACTGAAGAGAACCGTAAGTATATACTAGGGATGTACCACAGGATAAATTCCAGCCGTGAAGGCCTTCGAATGTTTTCAAACACTTATTTTGAAGGGCAGATGCTGGGTGCTATGGCAGGAAGGCGCTGGATGCATATTACAGCCTATGGAGACGTAAAGCCCAGTCCTTATATTCCTTTCAGTTTTGGGAATGTAAAAGAAGAATCCTTGAAAGAAATCTGGCAGAAAATCAGGAGTTATCCCTATTTCCAGAGTCAGAATAACTTGACCCCGATGCATGACCCCGAATTTATGGAACTCGTTGATAGAATTCCTGCAGAGGCAAAATTGCCCTATCCTTTTGAAAAGGTTTATAAAAGATAATCTAAAGATGATATGCTGGTAGCTGGTAGGATTTTTTTGAGTTTTTTTCTCTTAGATTTCATTCAACATGAAAGTACGTGGTGAAAATGGTTCCTCAAGTACTCTCTACATTCTCCTTTGTCACAATTGTGATTATTCCACTAGTTATTTTTGTACTTTTATCAATCGAGAATAGCTTAGTCTTAAAATTTTTCGTCTTGTGAATTCCTTCCTTTTCGTATTCTGTTTCATCTTAGTATACCTGGGTATTTTTAATCAGATACCATGTAATTGTGGCAATTTTTCTTTCTAGAGCAACAATTGCTTTTGAATGTCCATTTGATATCTTCTTCCACTTTAAAAACTCTCTTAACTTACTATTCTTCTTTAATGCTAATTCATGAGCAAAAAGTATTCGATTCCATCTTTCTATATTTGATAATTTTTTTATGATTCTGCCATTTTAGAATTTGTCCACAGATTCTTATACATTTTAGCTATTCCAAGTCATGAAGAAAGATTATCCCTGAAGAAAAGTCCTTGAAATTGTCTATTTCAGCAATCAGAGTGACTACATCAATTTATCCAATACCCGAAGCCTAATTAAAGTACTCATTTTCAGGTAATGTCTCCCATAAGAATAATTGGAAATTTATCTATCTAAAATTTCGATTTCATCGGCAAGATGTTTTATAATATTCAGACATTTATGAAGCTTAACTATAGTGGTGAGACATGTTTCGATGTCCAAAATCCCTTTTATCTGAATACTTTTTTTTACAAATATTTAGCAGATGATTCTCTATTATCTGATCGACGGTCTTACCTGAAGAGATTCTGATAGAATTTTTCAGTCATTCTTCCCAAAAATGTATGCTATTAAATCATTTCGATTGAATCTTTCAGGTGCAGGAATAACTTGAGCTTCATTTTTTAAATCTACTCTTTTTTGTGCAAGTTTGTAACGAAGTCAAATGTATAAACGAAATCCCTATGGTTTTTGGAAAAAATTTTGATGGCTGAATCATGTTATTAAGTTCAAGTTGTGCAATTATTTCTGAATTTATCTTATCTATCTTTTATATGTAAATGACCTCATACCTAGTGCGTTTCCAACCATAAAATGTAGATGCTTTCGCAATGAATTATGCACAGGAACACAAAAATTATGTTTTGGTTTATATGCAGAAAAATTGCATTTTTCAGAAATAACTAAACTTTAAAGAGCTAAAATTCCATCACTATCTCTAGTGAAATGTTGCTCAGTTTTTCATCAGATATATTGAGGATATCAGCAATGAAAAAAAGTTCTAGAGTATCAAAATAATAATTTTTGTTTTTATTTCTCTAATTTAAATCACTATTTCGTTCGGTAGTATAATTGTCTAAATGGCTAATATAAAAATCTTGATCAACATCAATTTGAGACTTCGATGCAATTCACTGATTAGCTTTATAGAATCTTTTAAAAACAAAAGATTATTATGAGGACCCCTAAATTTAAACCTATCCTTATAAATCGTATATGATGACTCGTGAAAATTAGAGTTTTATCAAAATTCTCAAAGATTAATATAACTTTACTTACCAAGCTAGTTATAATAATAACAGTCAAAAAATATAAGGTGAAAATTACTTTAACTTGTTTGTGTTATTTAATGTAAGTTTTCTAAAAAAATAGAGTGACTAATTAATCATATAAAATTCTATTGTGCCTACTTAAAATTTTTTAGATGTCATCGTGTATCAGCTCATGAGGATGGAAAAGGTTAACTTTAGAAATAAACTTATAGGAAAATATTTAACTGTGAATTCAAAGTGGAAATCCGGGGATTTGCTGACATTTAAATTTTTTTTCAACATCATCCGAATATAAATGAACGATAAAAATTACTTACCACGATTTAGTCAGCTTGACGGGGGAAAAGGGTAGTAAATGGCATCACATTGATGACCACAATTCTATTTCCATAAAAAACTAGGTAAACGTTATAGATTGGGGAAAAAAGTTCTAAAACTTGTCGGCAAGCGAGAAAAATTATAATAAAAATCGAAAGTGAAAAAATTATAATGAAGAATGGAAAAACACTCTTATTTTTTAAGCAAATCACCCTCCTGTTACAACTTTCAGGATTGTAATCTCGTTGGAACTTATTGTCCCATCGAGTGGAACTGCATTACCTCCACTTAACACAAGTACAGTTTCCTGATTTATTTTCAATCGATCGAGCAGATCTTCGTAGGTAGTGTTCTCAAAAATTTCCACAGTCTGCTCTGAAATATCTCCAGCCTGGATTTTTATGTGTATCTTTTTACTCACTTAATGGATCCACCGCCGCTTACCTGAATTTCATCTACGATTTCTTTTATTAACTTCTGCTCCAGTTCATATTCTTTTCTGATACCTTTCCGTTCTGCATCTCGTTTCTGGAACTTTCCTGACATTTTTAGCTCTCCTATGACTTTTCAGGTCTGCAACATAGTTGGTATAGATCTCTTCAATCAGAATTTTTGGCTTTTCGAGATATATATCCAACTATTATGATGATTTAATGTTTTAATTAATTTTTGGTTAACGATAGGGTGGTTGACAAATTTGATTTTAAAGTCTCTTAATTACTATTAATCAAAAAGTGAATAAAAAAAGAGTGTTAACGATGAGCAGGATCCTGTTTAAAATGTTAACTGAAAAAAGCCAAGTTTGAGATCATAAAATAAATCAGATTATATTTATTCAGATGTAAAGTAGTTTTAGTGAACGGAATAGCAGTGTTAAAAGATGTGTTCATAAATACATAAATTTTGGATAAATGGTTGAAAAAATAAAGAATAAAAAGTCTGGAAATATCCTTTTTTTATACATCAGCCGGGATTCGAACCCGGGTTCGAGCGTTGGCAACGCCCGGTGATGACCGCTACACTACTGATGTGATGTGGTGCCCAGACCCGGATTCGAACCGGGGACAACTGCCTCTTCAGGGCAGCGCTCTCCCACTGAGCTACCTGGGCAAACATATATTCTTAACTACACCTATGTTATACTACATAAAAAGATAGCGCTCTACAGTTGTATGTAAAATATCCAAAGTTTCAGTGGGCCCGCTGAGATTCGAACTCAGGACCTCCGCCATGTCAAGGCGACGTCATAACCGTCTAGACCACGAGCCCGTTTTGTTATGTTTTCATTTATTACACCAAAGTACAACTGCATAGACACATCATCATTTATATAAGTTTTGGGTGGTTCATCCTTGTTCTACACGATCAGCTTTCAAAAGGGTAAAGTATTTGTATCCTTTGGAATCGATTTTCCATTCTGGTTCCAAATGAAAATATTCTAGTTAGAGTTTTTATTATCCAATAAATGTCTTAAAAATTCTTTATTTTTCCTTGCAGTTTTTGTAATTATATTTATCACATAAACTATTTACATTTGTAAAAAAAAATTGTGAGGATTCCTATTTACCTTTGAGTGCTTTTTGTGGAACTCTGTCCAAATCTTTCCCATGAATCATTGTATTTTCAACTTATTTTTTCGCAACTATTCAGTCTGCTCACAGTCAGTTAGATGATATCGGTTTTAATGCATCCCATCAAAGATGGCTATTGGAACTGTTTTGCTCAGGCTGAATCGTGAAATTTTTTATCTCTTTTATTATTTCACTATTTTAAAGATAGCTACCTCTATTTTTGAAATACTCTTTTTATTTCCAGGGTCTTCAAAAGATAGGTGTTACGTAGGATTTCGATAAGCCCCTAAGTTTCTTCATAGCCGCATAAATAATATATAAATCGCTCATGAAAATCAGAGGTTTATCAAAATATTCTGAGATATATTTATTTATAAATAGTTAATATAATGGCGAAGTAGTGATATAAACCTGCTACAATATACTGACCTTAATTATATTAGCTCTATTGTTGCTGAATTTACAATTTTTAGCTGAAATGAAGCTGAATGCCATTATCCTTTTATAATGAATGCGTTTCAGATGGATCCCTCTCATTTGAAAGCACTCTCAAATGCGGGATCTTTATAGCTGAAGTAAAGAGATTCGTTACTCTTAAAGAAGGTTTTCTGATAGTCTACAACATAATAATGAATAAACTTTATTCTGAAAGAATAAATTTTGTTCGGCATATGTGGAGTGGAAAGTATTTTCTTACTGTTGAGGGAATTGTTTTGATTATCTTGGTTTGGCTAGTTGGTGAATTTATAGCATATGTATTTTGGTAATTTCGTGAACTTGCTGTATAGATTCAAACTCAAATTTTTGTTTATTGTGTATAATTTGGTTCTTCAGATGTGAAATTCTCTTCCTCAATAGCTTCTTGAGTAAAATTTTGTTAAATCACCGATTTTAACAAATTACTTATATATAAAATTGCTTATATATACTTTGTAAGCAACCAGCCAAAAATTGGTATTTATAGAAATCTTCTGAGATTTGTGATTCTACCTAAAATAATTCACGATGTTTTCATTTTAGTATGTATAATATCGCTAAAGGCAATAAAACCAAGATGATCGTTTCCTTGATATGCTTGATGAAACCAAAAATGTGGATTTAAACCGAAAATTTATTATTTTTGATGAGTGGTATGCAAGATTAAGAACATCAAAGCTATCAGGGAAAAACAGTGGCATTTCTGACAAGATTGAAATCAAATATTTGGTAACCCTGATAAAACAAAAAATATGCTAGTCTAAACAGCTTAAATTCTTTTCATGAAAAAATTGGAGTTCATCTGAAAGTATATGGATTTGTGAAAGTATTTAGGATATTTCAAAGAACGAAGACACGCAATACTGAGTTACAGATGTGTTGGATAGGGATGAATCAAAGGGTAAATATCTGGTTAACAAGTCATGAAAAATTGTCGAATATCATCGAGGAATAGAGCAGTCTTGGGTTGTGAAAAAGTGTCAGTCTAGAATTAAAGAGTCACATGGAGCACATATAATGTTCTAAGTGGGAGCTTTTCTAGGCTGGAGTTATAATAAATCAGAAACATAATCCATCTATTTTGAAAAAATATAAAACTCACACAGTGATAGCAAAGGCATATATGAGCCACCAAGATACAACTCAAGAATATTTTGATAAATATCTAAATTTTTTCATGTGCTCAGAAAATTGCGTATAAATTATTAGTAAGAAATAAGAGTTTTATCAAGATCTCTTTAAATTTATAATTTTATTGAATAAGTTTATGAAAACAATGTTTAGAAACTGCTACTGCAAAATTCCTAATTATTTTAAATCATCCAACTTTTGAATCAGTTCCCTCTGGTAATATTCCCTTGGTCACCATCGAATTAAAACTGATGCACTTTGACTTAGAAATCAATGGCCTTAATCCGTTAATTGTCTGAAGTATAATTTTGAACTACAGTGTTTATTATACTTGATTTTGTATTTCAAGCTAGTAAGTCCTATATGTGATTGCTTGTTAATTAGGGATCCAAGAGGTTGATCTGAGAACTCGATGACATTAAACCATTTATTGTCATAATTAAATTTGATCACGAAGTCCAATGAGCTTTATTTTGTACTTCAAGTACGTAAGTCCTAAGTTAGTTATTTGTATTTTAAAAGTTTCTGTTTACGGACTTTGGGTCGGAGGCTAATAAAAATGAAAGAAAATTATCTCAACTCTATAATCTATGTGTTAATAACAGTACTACTGATTCTTGGAATAATAACAGGCACTGTATATGCCTTAGATGGACAGTTGGGATATGGAGGTTATTCAGGCAGAGTATATTCAGACAGCGGATATTCAGGCAGAGTATATTCAGACAGCGGATATTCAGGCAGAGTATATTCAAACAACGTGTATTCAGACAGAGGAGATTCAAACATAGGGTATTCAGACAGAGTGCATCCAGACAGAGTGTATCCAGACAGAATGTATCCATACAGAGGATATTCAGACAAAGGAGATTCAAACATAGGGTATTCAGACAGAGTGCATCCAGACAGAGTGTATCCAGACAGAGGAGATTCAAACATAGGGTATTCAGACAGAGTGCATCCAGACAGAGGATATCCAGACAGAATGTATCCAGACAGAGGATATCCAGACAGAGGATATTCAGACAAAGGTTATTTGGACAGGGGGTACCCAAACAACAAATATTTGGACAACAAAAATCCAAATGCTGGGAATTCACATCTTGTAAATTCAACTAATTTATTATTAAATACCGAAAATTCAAGAAATAAGGATTCAAATATCTTGAATTTAAATACCAATGATCTAAGAACAAATAATCTGAGTGCTGGAGATCTAAGCATCAGAAACTCAAATAATATACATTCAGGTATTGTTAATTCTAGTACTCTAAATTCAATTAACGTAAATTCAAATACTGAGAATTCAAGTATCGGAAACTCACAAGCTGCAAATTCAAGCACTTTAAATTCAAATATAGGTGATTCACATACTGCAAATTCAAATATTGTAAATTTGAGTATCTTGAATTCGAGCTATGGAGATGGCGGAGGAGATGGGAGTTCCAGTTACTCTAGCAGTTCAGGTATGAGCCTTGTTTCCAGAGAGCCAGAAAGCAATGTTGCTGCCAAGGAATTAGCCACCAAGAATGTCATAAACGGTAATCATATAATGTATGACTTCCCGGGAAACAGTACATGCATTTTATTTATCGAATATGACGCAGAAAGAACATTTCTCAAGGCAACAACCACTGTTGAAGAACTCAAGAGCAAGTCTGTTTTTATTCCAAAACTTCCTCTCGGGCGAATATATAAACAGGTAAATATCCAGATAGATGATAAAGGAGTAGAGCTTGCTACATCCCTGAAAAATGGGTTAATAGGATTCAGAGTTGAGAAAGCATGGATTCACGATAAAAATGTCAAAGAATCCATGGTAGTCCTCCAGCGGTATAATAAAAATTGGGAACCTCTATACACTGAAAAGGTCGGAGAAGATAATGATTATATATATTTTAGATCTAAAACGCCTGGTTTTTCCTCCTTTGCAATAACTGAATATCCAAGAGAAGTAACAAAAAATGGAGTTCACGCTGAATCAAAATTAAAGGATACTCTAGGAAGTCTGGAAAGGACAGGAGAGGTAGCAATAAACAGAAGTTCAAATAATAATAGAGCAAAACAAGCAAGAGAAGTAGCTAAAATATTAATGGCGATCTCCTTGCCTCTGATCCTAGCAGGATATTTTGTTGTTAGGAAAAAACTCTGAAAAATTTTACTTTTCTTTTTTCCTCAGTTATGGACACAAATATGGATACATAAATAGAAACTTGTATCTAGGTACTTGGCATCTGTTAGTGATATATTCTTTTGTCAGAATTTGTGTAATATATATATATTACTTTTTATAACATAGTTTTATTTCCCACGCAATCTAAAATCAATAGTTTGCGGATATATCAAAATTATGCTATGTTTCCCTTATATTTTTTTGGTTTATTTCAGTTTAAGGATAAAGCCCGAAAAATCTGTAAGAACTACCGCCCTTCAAGTATTGAGCTACCTCTTATATAGAATTTCTTGGATTGAAATCCAGGGATAAGTGAACTTGATATTCTCCACCTTCTATAGTATTAATTTGTAGCCTTGCTCCGTGCAAATAGTGGCGAAGATAGACATGCAATAATTTTCAATTCGATTATTGAAGAATAATATTGAGTCAATACTTAGGAACAAACACTATTTGATAGATGATCTGGCCATAGCATGGCCAAAGCTATTTAATCCCAATGCAAATCAAATTCCGATCATATATTGGTTACATCACCTCTGACCATAGTGCCAAAAAACCTATTTTACAAAAAAGCGATGATTTAGATGATTAAACGAAAACAAAATGATTTGAGGGTTCACTTCATCTCCTAAATAAAGGACGTGGTATTCTTGACTCTCTGCACTCCAGAAGCAATAACCAGAAATCCTTACTTTTACTGCTTCAATTTCAAGAGCAATTATATTGTGTGATTTCCCAACTCCAAAAGGTTAGAGTAAAACAACATTTTTTGCATTAAGTATAAATTTCAAGGTTGCAAAGTTTTCGATGATTTTTTTAATGACTGAAACTCAAAATAGAATTCTTCAGTGGGCTTTTGACATGAAAAATGACACTTTTCATCAATATCTCAGGTGCAACAGTTCCTAGGTGTTTCTTTTCTTTTTCAAAAAACTCTAAAATTTCAATTTTTTGCTGTTCATTGTAGCAATTTTGATGAAATTGTGTAGGTCCTTTCATTAGTATTAGATTTAGGGAATGAAGGTCATTGTTAAGTATTTAATAGATAAAATTGTTCATGCTGAACTTCCTTCACTGAAAGTTTCATAAACTTCAAGAGACCACTCTTCAACTTCGGAGCCTGAAAACTTCGATTTAATCTGTGGTTTTATTCGGCATTTTAAATTAGTCTTCAAAATCTCATTTCGAAGACCCTGGAAATGTCCCTTTTTTTTGTAAGTCTATATTTTTCCGGAATTGTTCTCTGTTCACAAAACTTTCGTAATGAATATAGACTTCTACAGTTCCTTCGAGGATCTGACGCTCTGTGCTTTTTCCTGAAAACCTGTAAGCAACAAAATATTTGTTCTAAAGAAAAGTAATATAAAAATCGGGGGAGATTTTTCTGGTTTTCTTATGAACTAATTTATAATTAGGAACCTAATCCAAAGGGTTTAGTTCTACTCCTTAATAAAGTTCAAGATTATTTTATAGGTAACTTAATGGTCAGTTGAATTTATCCTTTTAAATGGTTTATGAACTTAGGAGTTCAGGTCTTCGAGAGTAGGTGAACTTTTTTCCAAGGGAAAGATCTCCTCCCTCTTGACTCCCTCTTCTGTATTTTCAATCTTGCCGTTTGTCTGAGGCCTCTAAGGCTTACATAAGCTATGACTAAGGGCCGTAATGTTTTAACATAAAAATAATTAAACTGTGGGTAATATTCCGAATCTGAATTCTTACAGCTCTTCTGATTATAGCCTGTTTCATGTTTTCTTAGAGTATATCCTATGATTCTCCAAAGTACACAAACACGTCCTACTTGATGAGATAGAGGGGTATCTATTTTCAGTGTAAATTCAAAGTATATCATCCTGGAATATCCAAGAATCGTGTTGAAGCAAAATAGTTTTTTTCCTCTTCTTCAATTTCAACTGCTCGCATTTCTACCACTTAGACCTGGGCTTATATTCCTGCTCTATTTTCATAGCTGAGTAAAGCAGATACTCCCTTTTTTGGTCTGACTTTTTTTAATAAAGCCTTAGAAGATAGTTTTTCCTCCCTCAAAATCTAATTCTTTGATTTCTAGATAGAGTAGAGCAGCAGTATAGAGGTTTTCATCAAGTTTTCCAGATTGGTAAGGTTTGAAAAGATCTAGGTTGCGTTTTCTTCCTGGAAGTTTCACTGATGCTCAAGTTTTGTAAGTTTATACTGCATCAAAAACATTTCCTCCTTTTTCAGCATGATTCAAAATACTCTAACTTTTCCCACGGATTATGAAAAGAGTAATTTTAATCCACGGAAAATTTAAAATTATTCATCGCCCTTCAAGGCAATTTCAAGTGAAGTTTGTTTTAATTATTTTAGCTCCTGGTAATTGAGATTGATATTGCGCTCGAAAAAGATAAAGATTTAACATTACTTTTTTGCAAAATTCGTGAAAATAGGTGAAATTTTACTGAGTATAAGAGCCAGTTGGTGATGTACTTCTGAGCAGACTGATAAATTTTACTACGGGTTTTTAAAATTCTAGTATCTGAGCCAGAAATTCTATACCCTACATCTTATTGGCAATTTATAAGTTTACTTTCTCCCTTAACCTATTGAAGAGTTTAAATTTCAGAGAACGGTATATAATGTTCTGGAAAATTGTTTGAAGAGGCAAATTACCTGAATGCTGGGGATGTGAATTTTCAAGGCATCTGAGTTTCCAGATGGTTTGCCACTTGAGCAGAAATCTCATTCCTATTGGTATTAAATAAAATTTTTTGGATCATGAATATGAATGATGGAAATAATTGAAAAAAACTTGTTGAAATAAGGGCTATGAAGCTCCAATTAACCAAATATTCTCTGGAAGCTCCGATTATTTGAGAGTTTCCTATTTAATACTCCCTTGTAATCATGTAGTCTGCAATCTGGAGAAGAATATCTTTTTCAGGGCAGTCTTCCAAAGCATCTAGTTTTGATTTGCCCTCGTTGATGTATGAAATTGCAAGATCCTTTACGTAATCAATGGATCCACACTCAGTTAGAATCCTGACGGTTTCATTTGTTTCTTCCAGAGTAGCTTTTCCTTTACCGAATATATCTAGTTTTATACCTTTTGCGAATGCATCGATTACGATAAGAGTATGCTTCCCTTCCATAAGGTCGCTACCTCTTACTTTTCCGAGCACTTCCTGTGGAGTAACCATGTCCAGAACGTCATCATACATCTGGAAACCGATTCCTATAAGGCGTCCATACTCGGATAATGCCTCTGCAACTTCATCAGAAGCTCCTCCGAGAAGGGCTCCAATCTTGGCTGCAGCTGCGTAAAGAACGGATGTCTTTTTTTCCACCATCTCAATATATTCGCATTCGGTAACCTTTTCTCTCTTCTCAAACTCAATATCAAGCCACTGCCCTTCGCAGATTTCAGTACAGGTCTTTGAGAGGATATCAATGCATTTCAAAACCCTCACAGGTTCATTTTCAACCTTTGACATGATCTGGAAAGCTCTCGAATAAAGAGTGTCTCCTGCAAGAATCGCTCCTGCTTCACCCCATATTTTATGGACCGCAGGCATTCCCCTACGAATATCGTCTTTGTCCATTATGTCATCATGGATCAAGGTGAAATTATGTACAAGTTCCACGGCCACTGCTATAGGTAAAACAGATTTCAAGTCTGAACCTACAGCTTCAGCTGCCAAAATAAGAACCGCTGGCCGGAGACGTTTTCCTCCAGCATCCACCAAATAGCGAGAGGCTTTGTAAAGTTCTTTTGGATTATTTATAGGAAGTAGCTCATCAATTGCGGCATCTACATGGATGCTTCTTTTTCTGATCTCATCAGTCAGCGTCATATTCATCACAGGGATATGGAATATACTTCTTATACAATTATTCTTCGATATATAACACTTCACCGTTTCTTAGAAGATGTACTGTACTTCCTAGTACATACCCAGCGTCTTCAGCCATCTCTATGTAGTGCCCGTGCATCTCCAGATCACCATGGGCAGGAATTACATGTTCCGGATTCACCATTCTCAGAAGTTCCCAATGGTCTTCCCTATATGCATGCCCTGATACATGCACATTGTCATAGATCCTGGCACCTCTCATTCTTAGTTTGGTTTCAAGAGCGTAGCGGTTTGCCTGAGTCATCGGGCTTGGGATCACGTTTGCCGAGAAAATGACCCGATCTCCTGGTTCTATTGCATAGGGAGTTTCCCCATTCGCAACGCGCACAAGGATTGAACCTGGTTCCCCCTGGTGACCGGTAACGATTGGAAGGTACTTATTCTTTCCCTCCTGCATGATGCGTTTGAAGGCACGATCGATGTCTTTTCTGAGGCCGTAGATCTCTACATTTGAAGGTAACTCCAGATAGCCAACATCTTTTGCAGCTCCAAAATAGCGCTCCATTGAACGACCCATAAGTACAGGAATTCTGCCCATTTCCTCAGCTGCTTCAATAATAGCTTTCAGCCTGGCAATATGGGAGGCAAAGGTTGTAATTATCATCCCGACATCAGCTTCTTCTGTTCCGAGCAATACGTCCCTTACCATATCCTTTGCAATTTGTTCCGAAGGAGTTTTTCCTGAACGTCCGGCATTTGTGCTCTCTACAATCATTGTAATCACTCCTTCCTTCCCAAGAGATTTGATGCGTTCGAAATCCGGAGCATTACCAATTGTCGGAGTCCTATCCAGTTTGAAGTCGCAGGCATAAAGGACTGCTCCAACTGGTGTGTGAATAGCTGCAATAACACAGTCTATAATACTGTGCTGAACGCAGATGAATTCGATGGAAATTTCGTTTGTGACCTGGTAAGTCCCACCCGCATTGAGCGAAATAACCCTATTGCAAACCTCGAACTTGCGCTCAGCTTCGATTTGTTGTTTTATAATAACCGCAGTATAGGGGGTAGCTAAAATAGGAGCATTGTACCTATGTGCAAGTTTTGGAATCGCTCCTACATGATCAAGATGCCCGTGAGTACACACAATTGCTCGAACAGTTCCATTGATTTCTTTCATGATAGTATCATCAGGAATTGCACCCATTTCGATCAGTTCGAGAGAATGCATTTTGTCAATTTCGACATCTTCGTGAATCTGAACTCTGTCGAGCCGAAGTCCCATATCCAGAATAATGACATCTTCACCTACGACTACTGCCGTCATATTGCGGCCCATCTCATTATAGCCGCCAATTGCAACAATTCCTATTTCAGTCATATTTTTTAACCTCTCATTTTAATTTATATCCCTTTGAAACCGAAACCTAAAAAAAGATATCAGATAACGGTCTAAAGCAATGACTCTGAATGCAAACAATATAGTACGATAATTTGGAATCAGTCTTAGAACAG
>CAVXNY010000002.1:0-242701 GCA_963763235.1 uncultured Methanosarcinaceae archaeon
TCCGATTTATTGCCCCGCCCTTCAGGACTCTGTTATAGGTCTTCAAGGATGGTTGTACAAGGAAGGAAATCCTCTGCATGTAGATGCTTTTGCTGATATGCACGAATACATGGAAATATGCTATGAGGCTGAAAGTGCTGGTGTGTTGTTGCTTGGGGGTGGAGTCCCAAAAAACTATATTCTCCAGTCCATGCTTATGACTCCTAAGTCTTTTGACTATGCAATTCAACTTACAATGGATCGCCCGGAAACAGGCGGCTTGAGTGGTGCAACTCTTGACGAAGCCAAGTCTTGGGGAAAGGTAGGCGAAAATGCGAAATCAGTAACTGTATATGCAGACGCAACTATCACTCTCCCGATCATGGTTGCAGCTGTGCAAACTCGTCTTTTAAAAGATGTGATTTAATGGAAAAGAATACATGTATAATTCTTGCCCTGGACGTATCCGAGAGGGAAGAAGCACTGAGAATTGCGGAAGATGTTCAGGAATTTGTAGATGGGATAAAGGTAGGTTATCCTCTAATACTTGCTACAGGGCTTGGGATTATCAGGGAACTTGCCAATTTTGCTCCTGTAATAGCAGATTTCAAGGTTGCAGATATCCCAAATACCAACCGCCTTATCTGTGAGCAGGTTTTTGAAGCAGGAGCAAATGCAATTATTGTTCAGGGTTTTACTGGAAGAGACAGCCTTGATGCCTGCATTGAAGTAGCTTCCAAGTTTGGCAAAGATGTTTTTGTTGTAACCGAAATGAGCCATCCGGGTGGAGCCGAATTTCTGCAGCCTGCCGCAGAAATAATCGCAAAGATGGCCGCTGAAGCAGGAGCTTTCGGGCTTGTTGCCCCTGCCAACAGGCCTGAAAGGGTAAAGAAGCTAAGAAATATTATTGGAGACGAACTCGCTATTATCGCCCCTGGAGTAGGTGCTCAGGGAGGAATAGCCTCTAAAGCGATTTCTGCAGGCGCAGATTGGGTAATTGTAGGAAGGATTATATGTGGGGCAGAATCACCAAAAAAAGCTGTTTACGAGATTGTTAAGGAAATTGATACTGAGCTTAGAGGTGATAGCTGAGGAATATTTTTCTGAAATGTATTTCTATTGGGATTTCGATAAATCCATAAATTTCGTCATATGCTTATAAATGAAATATACATGACTCATGTATCAGAGGTTTATCAAAATGCCTTTATATTAACCATATGTTATTTGAATATAAATCAGATGCCTATGATGAAAAATTTAGCTGATTCCATGATGAACCCTATGAGTTCTGAGGCATCAAAATTGAGTGTCTAATGGATAAATACTAAGAAAACCAAGAGTAAGCAGGTTTAAATTAGCGGATGCTGAAAGGCTTTTGTGTGACGAAGAAATTTCGATATGTAATAGAGGAATTATAGCAAAGTTTGTTTGGATTAGAGAAAAGCCCGAGTCACTTACTGATTAAAATTTTGTATTCGAATTCGATCTATCTTTAATAGAATGTTCTCCCCTGCTCATTTTATTTTGTGGTATAATTGTAGCCGGAGTTCCCAAAATTACCATCATGGTTTTTAGCTGCGAGCGCTTCAATTGCTCTCTGATTGATCGGGATTTGTATCTGCAGGATGTAATTAGTATACAAATTCTGAAGGTTTACTAGTTCCTTTTTCAATGTTCCATTATAGTCCTTCAAAACATTGTTGTAGTGTTGCGAATTTGCTGCAAATTCAAAGTTAAATTTGGTATACTTTATGTAATTAGGTCATTAAATATGAAATTATTTACCCACTAACTTCTTGATATTTGTTTTTTTACAGAAAAATTGGCACACTACTTATAATTCTTATTGTGAATCCTTATTTTACGACATTCACCATGTATGTAACTTTGTTTGTGGTTATGTTAATTATAGAGCCAGTGTATTCTTTTTGATTCGTCACATATATATTTGTTCCATCCAAGGTTTCTGCAACTTCAGAATTATTTCTGTAAATATCGCATACATTTACCGTGGCTTTAACATTATTTGTGGCTGTATCAATTACAGAGAAATTGTTGCTACCATAGTTTGGAATATATGCAAAATTGCGCTCCACTTGCGATACTTATCAGAATTAAAATCACGGCTATTGAAAGCAAGGTTATTGAATACACCCTTTGTTTACTCACCATTCATTTTCTCCTTTTTAAATATTTTATTTATCGAAAAAATTTGAAAAAACCATAAATTATAAATATTGACTAAATAATTCTTTAAAAATCACGTTGAGTTGTAAAGGTAGGGCTTCGGTTCAAAAGTTGTCACAAGCTTAATGTTTGAATTTAGATCTAGGAAGAATTTGTGTACATCCACTAATTAGAAATCCCCTAATCAACTTAACCACATTTTTATACCATACAAAAACCGTTTTCACAAACAGTATACTCTATTAAATTCCAAAATAATTATTTGTTACCTAAGTTCTTTCGTAACGAGCTTTAAGAGTTATTTTTTCGTTACTCCTTTTGATCCCGAAAACAAACAGTTTTAGCTGGCCTTTCTCAAACAAGACAAAAGCACCATCATTTTTTTGACCCAAGTATCTAGGGCAGGAAAAGATGGAGACTAATTTCCCGTCGAACCACCACTTATATCCTTCTTCAAAGAATTCGTGCCCTCTTACTATTCTTTTCAGATTATTTGTCATTAAAAAACCGTCTACAATGTTAGCCCCAAATTCCTTTACTGTGGGACCTCTATTTGAAGGGGTAAAGCCTAAGCTTTCTGATGGGTCATTCCAAAGATAGGGAAAACATTTTTCCTTGTTAATAGTATCAATACTTGCGGTTCCGTTAATCCCTCCGTGTACACAGAAAGTGTGCCCTGAAAGTACAGCAGCTACCGGCATTTTATCATATGTTTGGCTGACCCTTAAGAGAAACTCCTTATCACAACCTATTTCCTTATAAAAACCATCATAAAAGTTCATTTCTACACTTTCGTGATTGCCTCTAAGGAGAAAAAAATGTTCCGGATCTTCAATTTTTAACTGGAAAAGTTTTAAAAGTACCTCAGTACTCTGCAATCCTCTATCTACATAGTCACCAAGAAAGAGAATGTCTTTGCAATTCATTTCTTCTTTCATTCCTATTATGAAATTAAGAGCTTGTAGGTCTCCATGAATATCTCCAACAAGCATTATTGGCTCAGCATCAGTTCGGAGCACTGCAGGTTCTAACGCAAAGGTACTGTCTATTTTTGGGAGAAGGAGAAACAATTCTTTTTTTGCGGTAATTTTAATGGAGTTCTTTCCTGATACCACGGGATCACACCTTTACATAAATTTAATTCACTCAAAACTATAAAATATTTTAAATAGTTCTAAACAATACTTTTTTTATAATGTAATTTACTTTTATCTTTGCTTCATACAACAGGATGCAGCCAAAAACTCTCTGCATTTCCTCAGAGTATCTTTTCTAAAATCAAAGCTCTTCTCTATTTCGGGTGGGTAACTCATACTAACTTTTTAAATATAGTACGACACATATAATATTTGAAAACATTATCTATGGAAATCACATTCAGAATAGATGTTTCTCCTAAGATATAGTTATTTTTCAACGGGATAATTGTTTTAACCCACAAAAAATGAATAGTCAAATTCGGGATCTTGAAGGAGATAGAGCTGGTCGTTAAACTCAAAATGTTGAATTGAACGAATATGGTGTCGTGATTACTTTCTTGGGTGGATACTAAGGGGTATTTTGACTAAATAGCATGTTTTCTGTTAGCCTCAGGTGTTGTGAGCATATTCAATAAGGTCAGAGAGAATGCGGGGACAGAAAAAGGTCAATTCCATAATTTAGGCACTTTCGGACTGAACTTCTTGTTTCCACTTTTACAGAACAAAAATTGAAAATATTTATTGGATAGTTTTCTACTTCAATACAGCACTCTAACTGTCTACATTTGTCGATGAAAAATCTTCTTAATGCTGTTTAAAAAATAAAGGAACCAAAACAAAAAAATCAAGAATATCATTTTTTTTGATGATGTTATTGGAACAAAAATCTTTTCTGTTACGATAATTAGGCCAGTAGAATATGTTTTCAAAATTTAGGGAAGTTGGAAATTCTATCAGAGAGAAGTTCGTATATTTTTCTGTGACTTATTTTTATGAAAATGGATAAAAATCAAAACTAGGACATTGATTTCATATAGCTTACAATGACAAACACAAATTTTATTTTCTCATTAGTTACCAATTTCGTAACTATATTCACATTGAACTTTCTCCAATCAAAGAATCAGTGACTTCGACTTTGTAAACAATACCTGCTGGTATGTCCATTACTAACCCTTCGGATATTTTCACGTCACTTGAGAGAGTAACTACAATAGTGGGTTTACTTATTTTTGGAAAATATACACTCAGAGGCCCATAGTATCTGCTTTTCCTTTATTCTTATATTTGATCCCAAACCTAACGATTTACTCATAATAATTAGTCATACTCTAAAAGAAGTACAGCCTGTTACTGGAAGATTCTGATTGTCTCTGTGGGATGGTTTCTTTGAAAGAGATTGCTTCCTTGAAGTCAATCATCCTGACCTTGTAGTCAATCCTGTTTGCACAAATTATAAGCAGTGAGTGGCCTGCCCGATTATTTTTGGTTCAGTCTCAAACCCAAGGATGTACTTGCTGTTGAAATTTGAAATTCTATATTCGACTTTTTCTTCGACTCAATACTCTTGGTTTATGAGCTTCCTCAGAGGTCAGCTTCAGGTATGGGGCTTATGTAGCTTTCAAGGGTTAAGACCGCGATATTGGACTTTTTGTTTTCTATCTTGTAGTCACATTTTACGACAGAATGTGTATCTACAATAGTTTTCATTGAGTCATCTTTTTTCTTTCCTTATTCAGGTGAGATAACGCGCTTGCAAGCATTATGGCTTTAGTAAAATGTCCACCTGCCCTTGAAGTATCCACAAAAACGTAATCATCCATTAGCACAGGAGCTCCAAGCCCGTCACCTCCGCCCAGGAAAGCAACCGTCCGAAAAATGAGGTTTCCTGAGATCCCGTCTGGGGCAACGATAAAGTTGGATTCTTTTATGGCCTCTTCAATAAGAATGGTGTAATGCTTAGCATTCAGCCCAAGTTTCATAGCTCTATTTGCAACTAATTCACCGTCTGCGAGGGTTCTGTCCACAAGTATGTTCCTACCAATATCTTCAATCCTACCACCTGAAAGCACACCTATCATAGGGCTGATTCCTAATCTACTGATATGCTCGGCACCCAGAGTAATCATGTGAAGCTTATCTGCAATAGTATTACCTTCATCGATTCCTACAGGAGCAAGAAAGAAAGGTTTCCCGTCAGCTGTCAGAAGTAGTGCAAGTCTACAGATGCTTTTCTTTCCAAGTGCTTCTTTGAGGTGTGCAAGGGTTCCAGATGACTCTGCAGTTCCCCTTATAGCCGCATCGATTTTTCTTGATATCAAGAGTTCCACAAGAACCTTTTCTGGATCTTCGGTATCTACTACCTCAAGCTCTGTTCCAATTTTATAGATTTCCTTTTTGCTCCCTACCAGGATGACCTGAGCATATCCTTTTTCCTGGGCTTTCCACGCACTTTCGAGAACCTTGAAATTTGGATCCCTTATTCCCATAGCAACTCTTGCTCTGTTCGTCAGGGCCCGTATCTCGATAACCTCAAGGAGAGCGTCCATAACGTTCTTCTCCATGTCCATTCTACCTGCTTTGCAAGATTCAAATTAGTTTAGCTAAGTACAAACACGATCATTAATCAATGTTATCCTTGCAGAGTTGCTGCTCTGTAGTACGCCCCAAATTGCGTTTCAGAAGCACTCGATTTTGTTTCGCTCTTTTCGCTCGTTCAAGTGGACTTAAATCTTAGGTTAGCATTGAATGTCATATCTATTCCACTTTCCACAGTAAAATTTCATATATTTACAATTGTTCTTATCATCGATTTTCAAACTAAAGTGAATTTATCGAACTTTTATACAGGGGCTAAAAGTGGCAAGGTGGTGTATTTAGAGACAAAAACCATAACATTTAATTTTCTCCAATTTTCATTTAGATTTTCTTTGATTTAAAATTTTTTTGAAATTCCATCTGACTAAAGATTCATTTTTCAGAAAATACGTTATAAATATATGTATTATTGTCATGATTTTCCAGAGAGATTTGCCCAAAAAATATTTTTGTAAGTTATAATATCTTTTCAATATTTATATTTTTCAGCAAAAATAATTGAAATAAGTAGTGCTTCCTGGAACTTTACATAGTCACATAATGTAGAGAATTTCACAAGCTTATATGCATTTTAGATTCGTGGAGTTCAAATCTTTTAACGTTAATTTAATATGAAAATACGTGAAGAAACTTGTTCATCAAGTAGTCCCTTCGTCCTCTTTTCCCGAATTTTAATTATTTTAACAAGTATTTTAAAATATTTATCAACAGAGAATGTCTATATCTCAACAATTTTTATCTTTTGAATTTCTCTCCTTTGATATCCGATTCAATTTTCGAGTATTTCTTCATTGTACCCACATGCCATATAATTGTGGTAACTTTTCTTTATGGAGCAATACTTGCTTTTGTATATCCAAGTGATTCTTCTATTGGTTAGATAATCTTTTTAACATTCTATTTTTTTTCTTTCTTGCTGCGGCCTGAGCAACCTTCTTTAGAATTCGCCTTGCTTCTCGAATCCTGTTTTGTGATTCAATTGTTGGGGAATTCATCCGCAGATTAATATACATTCAGAACAACTCCACTCTATGAAGCAAGCTCATCTCATAAGAATTTCTACTTCAGAAATCTACAATGTTTAATTTTCTAGGGGAGATTACCAAAAATAGAATCAAAGAATTTTTCGATAAATCTATGATTTCCACAAGTCGCTTATATACATCAAATAAGCATATAACTAGATTCAGGAGTTTATAGAAGCATTCCTGAGATTTTTGGATGAAGTTTTTTTCCTGTGTACTATTGAGTAAAATAAAAAAAGAATAAATATATTCATTCTGAACTACAGCTAATATGAACTACTGGGAGCTACTTCCCAAAATACAGTAAATATAACCCTTTTCTGAGAATGGCCATGAACAACTGGATTAATCCGGCGCTTATTCTTTTTCTTGCCCTTTTTGCAGTTTACCTGCTCCTGAAGTATATCCAGCTAAGGGGCTTGGTCGAGTCACGTGCCAGAGATTTGTATGAATTTTGGCAGGTTAGGGAAATGGATCGCCAGGTCTCTGAAAAAGCCGATATTCTCTTTCGAAACTGGAAACTTGATGAGGAGAAAAAAATTCGTCAGGACGCAGTCAAGAAAAGCGAAGCTGTCACTCGGGGCAAGGTCACTGAACACCTGATCCCTTATTTCCCTGATTTCGAATACAATCCCAAGGATGCTCGATTTCTCGGTACACCAGTGGATTTCATAGTCTTTGACGGCCTTTCCGAGGGAGAAATGAATAAAGTAGCCTTTATTGAGGTCAAATCAGGGAAGACCGACACTCTCTCTAAACGGGAAAAGCTTATAAGGGAGTGTGTAGACAGAGGAAAAGTAAGCTATGAGATCATCCACATCAGAAATGACCGCTGATAACTGTTGATAGATTGTTTTTTCTTAGACTGACCAATAGTTGATTTTCTTGCATCATGTCCTTATCAGTATTTTTGCTGCTGAGTTATCTAGGAAAATGAAAGTTTTTCGCATTAGGGCCAAGATATATCTATAGAATCTAATACCTCAGAATTGACATATATAAGTATATATATCGAGAGGCGTTCTGCTCCTGAATTGTTGAAAATCGAGAACAAAATACTCGATTTAAATTCTCCCATAAATGGAAGTATATTTTCCGATGTCTGTGAATATTTCACATTTTCGACAGGTTAATATTTTCGAGTTTTCAATCTTTGAGACAAATTTAAGGATTCTATGTAATGCTTAAAAAGAAAGAAATTTTTTGATATGAGATTTAAGTTTTCAAAATTAAGCTTCAGTGAGGATCTCCAGACAAAAAGGTTATGGCAGAAAAACTGTTAGGAAATGCCTCCAGCTGGAAAACCTTACGTGAACCCCAGAAACTTTCAGGAGGAAAAAGAAGCTTTATATTTTGAAACCACTCTAATTAAATTGTCTTTGCAACTGTTGCCATATTTCTTCTTCTTTATATTTATCAATAATTTTTTTCCGGAATGATCATACTGTGGTACTTTATGGTATGCATTCAGGAAAACCAAGAAATTTCATAACCAAATTCGGTTAATAAATTGTTTCTCAGGTCAAAGTTGGAAGGCCTATTTGTTGCTGTAAAAAAATTATTTTCAACATAATGATTACATCAGCTCAAGATCTGCCTCTGAAAACTGTTTTGTTAAAATATATGGACTCAGAAATGATACTAAAAGATTTACAATCAATTAAGTAGTCAATTTCGTCAAGTTTGTCTACAAATGACTGAAGAAAATTTGATTTTTCTTTAATAGTAAAATAGTAATATTTTTAATTAGTATCAAAGAGTGTTAATATATCCAAACTGTCCAATACTCAAATGCATATGGGTCTCTCAAAATTTTATTTAATATTCCTTTTATATATACCAGAGATGATATTTCATTTATCAAGTAGCTTAGCAGCAGCGTATGCCGGGAAAACTCTTGATATTTTTTCTCCCCAGTGTCCAGAAACCGAAATAAATTCAAAACCAAGTCTTTCTGAAGCTTCTTTTATGAGAAACTCTCCAACGCCTGCAGCTACTATTCTCTTAAGTTCATTCCTTTTCGCAACTTCATAAATCGCATCAGTCAGGGTAGATGTCTGTTTCGCATGCACCTGTCTTGCGATTTCATATAGTTCTTTTTCTCTAATTTCTGAAAGATCTGCGCAGACTAGCCTTGCAATCCTACGCATGGCATCAGTTTTGCTTCTTCCAGCTCTATCTGCAGTCTCGCATGTGTAAATATTTTCATTGATTTTCCCAAGCAGGATATACACATCTGCGGTTGTTGCAAAGAACTCTGAAGAGATTCTGCACAATCTCTGTTCAATTTTTACTCTTTCAAGAAGAGTAGCAATGTTTGTTCTGAGTGCGCCTGAATATACAAGTTCACTCCGTATAAGGCGTTCAAAGTCGGTTATTCCTGCTTTATGTTCCCTGAAAATTATCGGAATAATGTCAGTTGTGGTACTGCCTACGTCCACAAAAATGCAGTCTCCAAGCTCAGCTCCTACCAGCATCACTGAAGCCACCCAGTTAGCAGCAGCAAGATCTGTTAGTTTGTCAGTTTCACTCTGAAATCTACCCATGCAATTTATATATGAGACTTTTGGTGATCCAAATGCAGAATCAACAGCTTCCTTTATAAATATAATACCTTGGTCTTTATTTTCAAAACAGTCTGCAAGTTCCCCTGTCATAACAACGGCAACTTTTTCTGGTTGCAATCGATATGCGATTTCCTTCAAGACTTCCGAGAGCTTGGTATTTTTCCATAGAGGCAGATAGTGAAGTTCTACTATCGTCCCATTTGAAGATGCCAGCTTAGTATTCGCTCCTCCAATATCAAGCCCTATAACTTTAGCATTCGTTTTGATCCCTTTCTCCGGTTTTTTTTAGATTTATTGATTGCTTCTGATTTTTCTGACTATCAGGAAAGTTCACATAACGGATCCTGAGATATTCTATCGATCTTCATTATCCCCCTCTAAAAAGAGGCACTGATAGCACAAGAAGAATATCTAATCCAATTTCTTGATTAATTTTTTTAGAATATTCAAATGGTATATTAAACTATATGGTAATCATCTCATAAACTAATTGGAAACAAATAGATATAAAATAGTAACTATATAAAAGTAAAAATAGGTATTTATTTATATTAAGTATGTCATTTAATTAAGAAATGCATGCTACTTAAGCCTCAACTGTCTGAAATATCAAATTTAAACTACATTTTTTATTGATCTCAATTTTGAACTCAAATCATAAATCCTAGAAAAGTAAGAACATAAAAGGAATTTTAGAGGGTGAATAATAATCTTTGAAAAACATCATCCAGCTTGTAGAGAAACGATGATCTGTGATATCTATCAATGCTAAGGGATTGGAAGTTATCGCTTTAAGAGGTTGGAAGTTGTTCTTGAAGTCTACCCTGAATCGCCTTTTTTGAAAAGGTTTTCTATATACTACATTGAACCTCACTGATAAACTACTTTTTGCTATTCTGGTGGCAACCAAAATCAAGTGATTGTGTAAAACTAAGAAAAATCACTAGATTTTAGATCATAGTCACTTTTAGAATTTTTGTATCTTAAAAGAATACAAATAATCTTCAAGGAATATATTTGGGTTCAGCAAAAATTAAAAATGCAAATGCACAACATCAGTACAGATTGTATCAAACTCAAAACAGTACCTTTTATCATTGAGATAATTGATTCTATCATTGTCTGAAATAAACTTTTCCATAAAACATATGATATCTCATTTTATAAGCACAGTGATTTGCAGTCCCTGGTTACATTTTATGGTACAAAGGTAGCTTAAAGTATAGACTCAGTTAGTTGATACCAGTTTTCTGTGAAATTTCCATCAGAAGAGAGGCATTAGGGATTCGACTGGAATCGATTGTAACATCTGTAAAAATGAGTTAATTCGACAATGTTAAGTTATGCGAATCTAGTTAATCCCTATTTAGAAAACACTTTCAAATCTAGGTATACAGGTATATTGCTTGCTAACTAAATTACGCTAATACGCGAACAGATCCTTTGCGGATATTTCAGATCGATCTTTTTCATTCTTCAGATGGAGTAAAGAGAGCATCATTAGTTCTTGATTCAATGAAAATTAGGTTATTGTACTTTTGGAGCTCGCTCGGTTTTGTCCTAATGATATATTCTTGATGATGAAATATTTGTTGAAGCTACCAAATTGAACCAGGAATTTTAAGAACTACTTCAAGTTCTAAGATAAACTCATCAGTGTTTTGAATGAGCTTCAGAATCTCTTTTTCATCCAATTTAGCGTTTTTTAGAATAGAATTACATGTTAACTATTTGTGATAAGAAATGTATAGAACTTTTTTATAAACTTTTATGGCAATTTGCCGATAAATTTCTACCACAGCTTGTTTTGAGAGTATCTTCTGCACCCAGATAGCAGTCCTAAAAGAAAATTGACATAGGAATAAATTCAATTAAATAAAAAAGTAAAAAATTAGTATGTAATGGCGCATGAGCGCGATTACATTTTGGTTTCGATGTATGGTTTAGCGTCCCCAGCGTCCGTGTCCGCCGCCCCAGCCGCGACCCCAGCCGCCGTAACCGCCCCAGCCAAGACCGTATCCGCCGTAGTATGGATATCCAATACCGTATCCAAGGTATCCAGCGCCAAGACCGTATCCGGGGCAAACTGTTGCACCAGTAGTGGGGTCAACGTAGCATCCAACACCATAGCCAAGACCGTAGCCGCCATAGCCAAGACCGTAGCCGCCATAGCCAAGACCGTAACCGCCCCAGCCGCCGCCCCAGCCGCCACCGAAGCCACCGCGACCGAAGCCACCGTGACCGAAGCCACCGTGGTGCTCATGCCTTTCCTTGTTGCCTGCGGGTAATGCCGTCGCAGCAACTGCTATCAAAGATACTACAAAAAGGACTGCCAACGAAATAGCAAGTCCCTTTTTAATACTAGGTTTGAACATTTGATCTCACTCCTTTAATGTTATAATTTTGTTTAGTGATTTGTTTTTTGCATAACTTTTTGTTTCCTGTTTTTCCTGTTAATTATCTGTTCACTTTAGAGCACTTTAGAGGATTTCGATAAACTTCTGCTTTTTACGAGTTCTCCGTTTATAGGTAGCTGTAAAATTTAGGTGTTTAAAAATCCTGTTTGAAATAAAATACTCCAGCAAACTAAATGTTTCATTAACAGTACAATACATCACTGAACTACTATAAGTACAATAGTTTCTTATTATTTTAATTTTTTCTGTCTAACATTTACACAATTTAGATACCGTTTACCCAATTTCGATGTCGTTTTATGTTTGATATGCTAATAATTTCAATGCTGCTTTTTGTCTACCTTAATGCTGCTTTTTGTCTACCTTTTTTCTGTCTACCTTTATCTATTCACTTTAGAAGATTTCAATAAACATCTGATCCCCACGAGTTTTCTATATAGCATTTATAGGTTGCTGACCAAATTCAGGTGTTTATTGAAATCCTCTTAGATTACACCATCGAACTACAATGCATCATTATAATATAATGCATCATTGAACTACGATATGTATTTTGTTTCTTAGTTATTTTAAATTAATTATAAAAAAATAGTTTCTGAACAAAACTTTTTTCCTCATAAAATGTTTTAACATTAAACAACATTTTAATATCAAATATATTATATAATAAATCCTGAATAAACATTATTTTAGCTATCAGTATGGAATGTTTTGGAAAATAGTTCTAAAAAAAGATATTTATTATGTTTGTAGAATAGTTCTAAAACAAAACTTATTTCTGCACGAAACATTTGTAAGTTGAACAGTAATTAATATAAATTAAGTTTTATAATGTTATGGAACTAATGTCCCAAAATTCTCAACAAATTCCATGCTTTACTGAGACAACGATCTTTGTCATACAATATTTCTATTTTCAGATTTTGCAGTTGATTTTTATGGGTTTTTTCCCTTCGATAGATAAAAAGCAACATTTTAGTTTTTGGCTGATACATCTATTAACCCACTAACAAAAAGGTTCAATTATTTCATGAATCGCTAAGATACGCTATCTTTAAAACATCGACAGGATATCACACATGAAATAAAAGCTCATGTTGGGAGCCAAAAACAGACAGTTTTTCAGCAATCAAATAACGAAGACGGCCTAAATAATTGTGTAGTTTTCTAGTTGCTGAGAAGAGACTTAAAAAAATTGTACGAAATCGAACAATTGCATTGTTGGAAATGTGTCTATGTTCGTTGAAGAGTTTAATAGTAAACTAACACTCAGATGAAGACTGAGTGGGAGTTCACAAAGATTATTTGAAAACAATAAAAATTCCAAAAAAAGAGGAAAATTTTCACCCTATTTGAAAGGTTAACAATTTATACAATTTCCCTTTGCATGGTGATTTCCCATTATTATTACTTTTACTTCTTTTCTTCTTCAAGAACTACTGTCTTATGGCACGCATCGCATTTACCGTCTTTAGTAATGGATGGTTGTTTAGGTAATTCTCCACCACAAATTCCACACTTTTCCATATCATTTCACCCCCATTTTTTTGGTTATACCAATAGTATATCTTTTAGTATCTATATATTTAGAGGATTGTAGATAAACTTCAATTTTAGCTGGTTGATTATAGGGCGCATATAGGCAATTTGTTGAAATTGGAGGTTTATCGAAATTCTCTATAAATTATAATTATATGAATGTTATTTTTAATTAATTATACACAAAGTTGTTTCTGAATAAAACTTACTTCCCAATAAAATGTTTTAAAATCAAATAATAATTTTATATTAATTATGTATTCATTATTCCTGGAGTTCTCCACAAATTTAGCATTGAGCTTTTCTTAAAAAAGCAACGTATATTTATTTTATATCAAATTCTTTATTCAGTCGTGCCAATTACCTGGTTGATATTTTCACCTTAGAATACACTTTGCTCCAAATCTATTATTTTTCTAAGCTTAACTGCATGCAGAGAACCAATAACGACATCACGCAGAAAATTAGATGCAGAGGGCAAGTACATGACTTTTCGAGATAAAAATCAACTCATTATTGATTAACTCCAATTTTTTAAAAAATGATGTTTTAACCTGAATTTGAAAGAATCATAAATGTATAATGCATAAATGATTTTTATGCTTATACTTTTCTTCATACTCATTTCTGCAGATGTACACAAAATGACATCTATTTTTTCAATATGTAAGTAGCATAAAAATTAATCTAATTTTCAATGAATACTGCTCAGATAATTTTTGGTTATGAATTTAGAGTTGGATATGGCGTTATTGTCGAAAATGGTGGATCTAGAGATCCTTTAAATCCCTTAAAAATTTTAGTTGATATTTTGATGCTTAATTTACATTCAGAAGATGCTATATATTGACGTTAATAATTAATATTTAAGAGGCTGTCTTAAAATTCAAACAATTTCTGCAATTGGATAATAATCCATGTTAATGTTAAATTTAGATCGTGAATTTTTCCGAAATTCAGGTACAATTGAACTTAAAGATAGTACTTTATTCCAAGATCTTATGCACTCGAGGTATAAAATCAAGTGCATAATCATAATGGTTTAAATTTATTAAACTTTTAACGCTTAATGATACTTTTTTCATTTCAAATGCATAAGTTCCATCTCAATTGTAGAATCAAATTTAATTTTAAGACAGGCTTTGAGGAATGGATTCACACAAAAAAATCATACAGCTCAGTCAAGTCACAAATGCTAAGTACAAGTTATTCAAATAAAAATTTGGAGATTATTGGAATTGGTTCTGTTTATACTTATTCTTTTTTTTTTGCTGGTGGCATTCGCAGCTATTCACAGTCTCATGGAAAGCCTGTTCTTCAAACGCTTTACCACTAAAGTCTTGGGTTTCAGGGCAGAAGTATTGTATATGCCAGTATTCAACCTCATCGCATTGCTAACTATATTGCCGCTTGCATATATGTTCTACAAAAATCCAGGACCGTTTCTATACATAATACCTTCCCCTTGGCGCTGGTTGATGATCGATGGACGACTTATTGCTGCAACCTTTGCTTTTAGAGCTTTTCTGGATGCACGCAATAGATTCAAGATACGCTCACAGCTATCCGTACCAAATACTCCTGAAGCAAGTCCCCTAAATATTCGGGGCATTTACCGATGGGTTAGAGACCCTTTCCTGCTTTCGGGACTGATCATAATGTGGCTTACTCCCTTTATGACCATTAATTTGCTTGTCATATACTTTTGGACACTATGTACCTGCATATGGGGTCTCTGCACTAGTAAAGGAGGCTTGTATCACAGTTTATAACGAATATCAGGAATACCAAAAAGGGTTCACAGGGTAATTCCCCAATTTTTGGGCCATCTTTAGGGAAACCGAGGATACAGTTATTTTCTAGCATGGGATGTACGGTATGATTAACGGGGATGATATAAATGATAATTTGGAGTTTCGTGACAACCACAGGCATATGAATACCTATCCTTTACATTCCAGCAAGCAGAACACTCGAATTTTAGGATGATTTTGGATAGATCACCTATTCTATTCGATAAACCTAACTATTACAGTTTCTATTCTTTTCGTTGAAATTTTCCAAATTTTTTCAAATTTTTGTCCAAAAAAGTAATTTTATAGTTTAAATTAATTTACGCGAATTCTGAAGATTTACTTCGAAGAGGGGAAATATTTCGGGAATGATTAATTTATATTTCTGGAATGATTAATTTATATGAAAAGGGGGTTTTTGACTGGCACAAAACAAAATTGAGAAATCTGAAGAAGAATGGAAAAAGGTTCTTATTCCTGAGCAGTATAATGTACTGAGACAAAGAGGCACAGAAATTCCTTTTTCCGGCAAATTATGTTATAACAAGGAAAAAGGCATTTATACATGTGCTGCCTGCGGGCAGGAGCTCTTTTCCTCAGATAACAAATTTGAGTCAGGGACTGGCTGGCCAAGTTTTTATGAAGTGCTTTCCAGTGGTAATGTTCAACTTTTGAAGGATAATAGCCATTTCATGCATAGGATCGAGGTAGCCTGTTCCAGATGTGGAAGCCATCTTGGGCATGTTTTTGAAGACGGATCCACCTCAACAGGAAAACGTTACTGTATCAACTCTCTTTCTCTTGACTTCAAGAAAGAAGGAGAAAAGGAGTAGACAAGTGAAGAACCTACTTTCTGCAAATGAACGCAAGAACGCAATCTATTTTCTCAATATGACAGTATAGCTTAAATGTTAATCTAACTTTCAATGAATAATAGCGAGCAAATGGGTAAACAACTTCTATATGCATGCACATCTGCGTGTAGCTTGCATTTGAGTGGATTAGCTCAAGCAAATCTTCTCAAGTGAATGAAACCGCAAACATTCATTGCACTGGAAACTTAATTATGAAAATATCGATCCTGTATATGTGAACAATCATTCCTGTTGAAGCTGAAAAAATTCATAGACTTTAGCAATCAACATAATTTGGCAATTTCAAGAATTCCCTATTTTTGGATTAAAACCAAGCTATTTATGTGTTAAAGAATCGAAGCAGGATTCCTACTACAGAAAATGCACGTTTGATTGATCATGCTCCAGAGTCGGTAGATCGATACGTCAAAGATGGAATATGTATAGAAAATTTCTATATAGCTGGATACAATGATTGGAATATGGTATTTTTTACTGAGTTCTAGATATATGTAGTCCAGAAATATATGAAAATAATAAAGTTATGTTAAGAATAAAAAGTATTAAAGACTGATATTGAAACCCAATAACTAGAGCGAATAAAGGGTCATATAAACCTATATCAGGTAAGTAATGCTCTCGCAGTTTCCCTCACGCTCCTCTCTGATGTATATGCAGGCTGCCATCCTATGGCCTTGAGTTTTTCGATATCTAATATCATCCTTGGTACATCACCTTTCCAGCCCCTACTTCCTCCAGTGTAGATAAACTGAATATCAGAAAGCTCCATTTCTTCCACAATAACTCTTCCTATTCCGGTAGCACTGATAGTATCCTCTGAGCCAATATTAAAAATATTTACATCTTCTCTGCTTTTTTCTATTGCAAACAATATAGAGTTGACGCATTCTGATACATGCAAATAGGATTTTTCCTGCTTGCCGTCGCCCAGAATCTCCAGCTGCGTAGGATTTTCTCGCAGTTTTCTGATAAAATCAACAATAATCCCATGAGTGCTACGAGGGCCGACAATGTTTGCAAAACGAAAGATCCATGCTTGCATATCAAAAGTATGAGAGTATGAGGTAATAAGAGCTTCACAAGCAAGTTTTGAAGCGCCGTATAGTGATATCGGAATAAGGGGGCCGTAATTCTCTGGAGTGGGCATGATTTGTGCCTCTCCATAAATTGTCGAGGTGGAAGTAAATACAACTTTTTGAACGTTATTTTTCCTCATAGCTTCCAGAAGATTGTAGGTTGCCAAAATATTCTGATCGAAATGGATTTTAGTATCTGAAGCCCCAAGTTTGACATCTGGATTCGCAGCTACATGACAAACTAGGTCAATATCTCTGCAAGCTCTGTCTATAACTTCCTTGTCAAGAATGTCTCCTTTTAGTAATGTGAAATCAGTGTTTTCAAGATGTTTCTCTATAAATTCAATTTTTCCTGAACTCAGATTATCAAAAATAGTAATCCTGTTTTCTTCTTCTATAAGACGATCAACCAGGTGGCTCCCTATAAAACCGGCTCCTCCTGTCACAAGTATATTATTTTTCGTAGGCATTGGAAATCTCCAGTTAATATCTAGTTCCTCATTAATTAATTTTGCACTGTTCCCAGGTCATCAAAAACTCCGTGCTTCAACTTTCTGTGCATGACTGGTAAATATTAGGAAAAATTAGGGTTCTACAGGTAAAAAATATTTAAAACAATAATATTGACAGTTAAATGGAAATTTATGTTCTTAGTCTTGCTTTATCGACCAACATTCAACCAAAACTAAGAACATATGAAATCACTCAACGACAATATATGATTTTCTATCGAAACTATTCTTACAGTTGAAAATCTGTATGATCAACTTACTTTTTTCTCCATATTAGGTGAGCACAAGAATAAAGGAATCGACTTTAATTCTTTAATCAAAGCTTTACAAAGCTATAAGCTCCAGAGAATTTTCGTGTAGATCATACACATAACTGGATCAACAAGAATAAGTCTTGGAATTTTCCGATCTTGAGAAATCTAATGAAAGGATTCTGTATAAAACCCTTCAAACTTTGGGAAGTAACAAAGAAGAGATAATTTTTGAGCTTTGTAGAAAACCTATCTAAATAAGATTCAAAAAATCGAAAATAAATAAATAAAAAGATATTAGGCCATTAAGTTCAAATAAATGGGAATTCTTAAATTTAAATTATCCAGCTTCTCCGGGAACAATGCTGTCTTATAGGCCGGACTACAGTTGTTGCCAAGTTCACTATTACACTACCGTACAAACCCGCTGAACTTTCTGCTATGGCATCTGTAGTGTTAATTTGAGCTGATATCAAGTTTTCCTTAGTTTTTATCTGATATATGTACTATGTATATACCAGATGCGCTAGTGATATACGCAACATTGATATCGGCAGACATATCTACAATATTTAAACTGATACTCAATGTGCTGATTTTTTTCAATATATCGGATTATCAAATGTTAAATTCCATATATTCCCATCCATACTGATATTAGCCCAATGTGCGAATATAGTGTGCCAACTATCATAGGACTTACGCAGTAATAGGCTCTTCATATTGTTTTTATAACAGTTGTGATCTCGCTATAAATTTAAGTTGTATCTTTGTTTGGTTAAGGTTCCCATTTTCCTTCCCTTTCATGCCGTCGCTGCCGCTCTGCAAATCTTTGTTTTACTTTCAAACCAAGATATTCCTTTTCTCATTCTTTGTAATTCCAGCCTTAAAAATGCATCAATGATAACATCACATTGGTCTCGGTGACTTTTTCTTGCCTGGTATTTTTCCAAACACAGAACTATTTTATACTCTATGTTATTCTTCAATTTTCCAGGACTTATTACCAAGATCTTCTCTCTTGGATTTATCCATATCCAGCACATTTGTAGCTCCGTATTAAGTGTCCACTTCTGTTGGAACTAACCGAAATACCTTAATAAAACTATATTCTTTAAGATGAACGCCAGTTCTTTCATTAGGAATTTCAACTGTCTTCAGAGACCTATTTTCTTATTATCAGGATTCACCAAATGATTTGATTTTAATTTTGTTAAAAAATGCCATTGTTTTTCCCTGATAGATTTGAGGTTCTTTACGCTTGCTACCATTTATCAAACATGGCTCTGTATAAATCCTTGAAGTTGCGTATTTTCCCACATTTTTATAAATATTTTGTTATAAATATTCCTATATTTTCTCACAACAAAACGAAGGAACACATAATATTGAAATCGAATGAGTACATAAATTTGTTGATACTTGCCTTAAAACTATTCAGTCTTCCAGATTGAACATTTATTTCTACAAATATTCTAAAAATATTTATATCCAGTATCAACTTCTTGTTCTGGTTTTATTGAAGTAGTATAATAAGAAAAGATTATCCTGATTTTGTGGAACTTATTGACTAGGAAAAATATAAAATAAAAACTAGATCTTAATAAGTCTCCCTATTTAACTACCTTCAAAAATTTGTATTCAGAATTTCTTCATCTCTGTTTAACCTTCTTTTGTCAAAAACTCTAAAGTTTTTTTACTAACATAGAGAAATGTTCTCTATTACGGCAAGATGCAACAGAATTTACAAGTTCCTATACGAGTTATTATTATTCCGGCAGAAAAGGGAAGTTACGAAGGACCTTCTTGAAAATTCCAACATCAGTCGAAATAGCTAAAAAGGTAGTTTTAGGATGGAAAATTAGTCAAAAAACATATCAAGAAATCAAATATGTAAATGCTCTGATAAAAGATGCTTCCCTATTTATTACAATTACTAACTGGTTTTATCTTCTTTCTTGCGTAAGAAATAACTATATTATCTATTTTTTAAAGTTCTAGATTTGAGTCCAATTTTAGATTATTTTGAAAACACACAGCAACACTGATCAACATATCAGAGCTTATCAAATGACAGATCTCATTGTATACAAACTCATCACTGTCTGAAATATTTGTGATATGGTTGAATTCGTCACTATATTTCTGGCTAACGTTTTTTAATTGATGAAGCACAAAAAAATTAACCACTTTAGGGAAGACACTTTTTATAGCTTCAATAATTGCTTTATCCTCTGTCAGGGATGACTGATAAAAGTGCATCTTGCTCCTCCCGACATGATTAAATCATTTATTGGTGAAAGGATCTTTCTAGTCACGGTTTTCTTTTCCATACAAGATGTATACTAACAAGATAATTTAATCCAAAGGCCAAAAAAATTGCAATAATCTCTGAAAATAAATAAAATATTTGAAAAATTTCAGTTAGAATAATTAGTGTTAAAACATTAATCAATATGCCAAGTAAAGATGCTAAATGATATTTAAATATCGCCAAAGCAATGTCAAATCTATTTGGAAACTTATAATTAAATGTTATCTTAGAATTTAAATAAAAGTTCCAAAATATGCTTACCTCAATCGCGATAAAAGCAGAAAATATATAGTATAAGCCGAATTTTGTTAAAAACCACAAAAGAAATAGATTAATTACGGATCCGGTTGCCCCAACACAAGCATATTTGGATCTAATTCTCCAGCGATACTTAATTCTTGAATCAATAAATGATTCCAGTTCATTGACATAGTTCTTCTCAAACATTATTTATATAACCTTTGCTAAGATAATACTGAAGTGATAAATAATTAGGTTGTATATGTACTCTCAGCAACGATTTGCCAGTATTTTCTCAATCGCCCCAATCTCAGCTCAAATAGAAGCTTAAATATCAAAAAAACTTGTTTAAGACCATTTACATTGAAGCCTGATTTTGAAGACCCTCCCAGCCTCCCTCGAAATAAAATAGGAACTTCTACTATTTTTGCTTGTGATTTATATACAATTTCAATTACTATTTTGAAACCCCTGGGTTTGAGTGTTATATCGTCAAATACGCTCTTTTTTGCAGCCATAAACCCAGTCATCGGGTCTTTTATATCGACCCATAAAATCAATCGGGTTAACAGATCAAATGCAAGGGTTACTGCCTTTCTCCCTAATGTATCATTACTGCGTCCACCTTCTATAAGTTTGGAACCAAGTGCTATATCATATTCTCCAATTTTGCTTAACAAATTATTCAAATCTTCTGGTCTGTGTGAACTATCGCCATCCATCAGTGCTATTATATCGCCTTTTGCTTTTCTCAGCCCTTCAACGAAGGCATTGCCAAGGCCATCGGATCTCTGGGATATAACTCTGGCATCCTTTATGTTAGGCTTAACCTTGCTTTTGTCAACAATAATTATTTCATGATTTTGTTTTATTATATTATTTATTTCATCGATAAGCTCTTGAATGGCAGGCTCATCTTTTATCGGTATTATTATTGAAACGAACAATCTCCTGCTCCTCTCTATGTAATTACTTCACCATATTTATTAATACGTTCCCCGCAAGCAAGAGCAATTCAGTTGAGCTTTCTTATAATCATTTTGAACTGCAAAATTGCTGTTTTTCTACCTATTCATTACTAACTAAAAAGATCGGCAATTAGAAACAGGGTAGTATAAATTGGATAAATTAATGCTTTGGAAAACTAAACTCATACTATATTTAGAATAAGTAGTTAAATTATTTAAGTTTTACTTACGAACAATTTTTAAAAATAGGAACTATCGATTTAATTCGATTATTAGTATAGCATTTCGATAACCCTAAAATTTGCTTGTTTGTATATATGCCCTATATAAACTATATGTTAAAATCGAATATTTATTCACTTTTTGTGAAAATCCACAATTATTTTGTCAAGAATAATCAAACTGAAAGACCCATTGATATCCAAATATTTTCTTTTTCAATAGAAAAAACAAATTAAGAGCTTTAGATATCAAAAAGTTGAAAGGTTCAAATTTGATTAGATTTCTTTTACTTAAGTTATTAGCTTAGGAGCTATTGCTAAGCTTTATTTCATTCGAATATTCCGCAGCTTGCTACGGGAATGGAAACTTCACCAGTAGCCGTTATTGAATAACTGATTTATATCCTTAACCACCTTTTGTTGTAGATGGAATTAAAACATGCAAATCATTGTGTCTATAAAATTAGATATCATATGTTTTTTGTATGAATTACTGTAAAAATATTTTAAATAATGATGCAGTTAACTTTTAAAAAAAACATATGCTTTTGTATTGGTGAAAGATATTCTTTTTCTGATCTCAAAATTACACTACCTTTATCCTTCAAAATATAGTATTGTATAACAGCAAATTGTCTGCAAATTATCTAGGGCAACGATGCAATTAAAAATTTGTTTGGAAAATTTTTGAAATGATACTTAATTCGCTGACTTTGTCAATAAAATCGGATTATCAAATGTTGAAGTCAATATATTCCCACTTACACTGATATTAGCCCAAAGTGCAAATATAGTGTACCCAACAAATGTAGGACTTAAAGAGTAGTAGGCTCTCCACTTTGTTTTTTATAACATTTATATCTCACTATAAATTTGAGTTGTATCTTGTTTGCTTAAGGTTTCCATTTTCCTTTTCTTTTATTCCGTCTCTGCAGCTATACAAATTTTTCATTGACTTGCAAACCAAGATATCCCTTCTCTAATTTCTTTAAATCCAGCAGCTATTCCTACAAAACACAATCCATTGAACATAGAATCATATAAACAAATTCGATTTTCGTTAATTTGGTACGGTATATATAATCTCTCTAAATTAATTTATTCGTATGATATAACCAAATTATATTTCATATGAATTATATAACATGTTTCCTTTTTGAACAAATTAGTATTTGTTTTATTTTCTTCTGATCACAGATTCCTGGAATCTTATCCACTATCCATATATGATAAGTTGGGTATAACAGGAAACAAACGAATAAAAGAAATCAAATATGCTGTGGAATGCTGAGCAAATGTAGTTTGTGATTTTATAGAAAAAAATAATTACATTGTCTAAATGTTCATTTTAAAAACTGATTTTGATAAAATATTTTTTGAATCATTCCCAGTTATTAATAGATATCTTGAGAATTTGTTAACATTTGATTATATATTTCTTGTACTTTTCGTATTTACTGAGTATGTAATCGGTAGAAATTTGTATATTCATATAATATATCTGAAAAACCTATTTATATTGTCATTTTTCAGCTGAAATTATAGGACATTTATAGCTACAATTTTTGTGTAATACATATATTTAAATAAAATATATGTAAAACTGAAACTTAAAAAGTTGTTGTGTTTTATAATCTTTATATTTCACCAATACTAATATCCGAATACTTCTCGAAAGGCTGAATCGAAAAATTACCATTCTAGAAAGACTTGCTATTTTTGATCTTATGCTTTCACTTAGAGATTCCAACTGCTATTTCCGGAAGTTTCATTCAAGATAATAATTGCAAATTTTTGCAAAAAAACTTTAAAAAAATAGAGCAAGAAAACATTATCTATTTAAAAATATGTATTAAAAGTTAGTTATTTGAACACTAAAAAATAACTTAAAAAAAGATTTTATATATTGACTGTAGTTGTATATTATTTACTTATATTGGATGCAATAAGCGCGATATAACTTATTAGAAAATTTATAAAATTATGACTTATATAAATTTATTAATTTTTTAAGAGTAGCGTTTATATTTAGAACCGTCTGGACTATAAAGATGAAAAAAGGTGAATGAAGTTTTATACTGTAATAATTAAGGAGATAAACATGAAAACAAATTATAATGTAGTGACTAATGGAACTATTAAACAAAAAGTAATAATTTTGGCCAAACTTATGATTTTGTTCTTGGTTATAAGTTCATCAATGGCAATGGCATATACAGGATTATCAGGCGAAAACAAATCGAATAATATTCACAGAAATGTTGTAAACCAAACTGAATCTTCCTCAAAATTCTCACTTTCACCACTCAATCCTGAATTTATCAGTTATAAACAGCACCACCATAGGCACAACCATAATCATCATGGAAGTAGACCTTCACCTATCGATTTGAGTTATCTCAAAAATACTACAAAAGAAAAATTAAATAGTTTACCAAGTAGTTATTTCAGAAATACTACTAGCTTAGGCTTAAATGGTTTACCAAGTAGTTATTTCAGAAATACTACCAGCGCAGGCTTAAATGGTTTACCAAGTAGTTATCTCAAAAATACTACCAGCGCAGGCTTAAATAGTTTACCAAGCAGACAATCTTACGGAGCTGGAGATATTCTACCATCATCTTATGACCTCCGAACTCTGAACATGATAACACCTGTGAAAGATCAGGATGGTGCAGCTGTTTGCTGGTGTTTTTCAACTTATGGATCTCTTGAATCATATTTCATGCCGGGAGAAACCTGGAGCTTTTCAGAAAATAATATGAAAAACCAGCTATCTTCTGCCAATGGTCCGCTAGGGTTTGATCGGGGTCCCAACGACGATGGTTGTCCTTTTATGACAACTGCCTATCTTGCACGCTGGGATGGACCTGTGAGCACCAGTGATGACCCTTTTGATCCTACATCAAGCCTTTCGGCCAGTGAAATCGGACTTCCTATCCATTTCCATGTACAAAATGTAACCTTTCTTCCTCTCAGGACTGGTCCGACGGACAATGATGCAATAAAACATGCAATTATGGACTATAGTGCTGTAGATTGTACAGTGGAAATGAATAATACGGATCCATCCTGGGGAAATGCTTATAACGACGCAACAGCTGCTTATTACCTTTCTTTCACACCAACAGAATGGGACCATAAAGTGACCATTGTGGGGTGGGATGACTCATATAGTGCAAGCAACTTCAAAATAACTCCACCTGGAGATGGAGCATTCATCATAAAAAATAGCTGGAGTACATATTGGGGTGACAATGGATATGCTTATGTCTCATATTATGATGGCGCTCTAGGATATAAAGAAAACGTAGCCTTCACGGGGGATCCACTTGATAATTATGCAAACATCTACCAATACGATCCACTTGGATGGGTCCAATCAGTAGGATATGGTTCCACCACTTGTTGGGGTGCAAACATCTTTACGGCAAATTCCAACGAAGTCCTCAATGCGGTAAGTTTCTACACAACAGATTTAAACTCCAATTATGTAATTAAAATTTACACAAATACAGGGTCCCAACCCATTGGTCAAAATAATCCTGCTCTTACCCAGAGTGGAACATTTCCAAATGCAGGCTATCATACAGTTCCCCTGGATGCTGGAGTTAAGCTCAACGCCGGCCAAACCTTCTCCGTAGTATTGGAGCTTACAAACCCCAATTATGTATATCCAATCCCAATGCAAACGCAGGTCACAGGCTATAGTAGCCAATCAACAACAAATGCTGGGGAGAGTTTTGTTAGTGCTGATGGAAATACATGGACTGATGCAACGACAATCTACCCCAATTCAGTTGTGTGCATTAAGGCATTTACCAATCCTTCAAATCCACAGGTAACTCCTACAATTACTTGGAGTAATCCTGCTGACATATTCTATGGAACAGCATTGAACAGCACTCAGCTAGATGCAACTGCTTCAGTAGCTGGAACTTATTTCTATAGTCCATTCTCAGGAACTGTATTAGGCAAGGGTAAGCAGACATTGGGTGTTTTATTCATACCAACTGATAAGGCAGACTATAATATCGCAGCAGCGAGTGTTTCGATTAATGTCTCAAACACTAATATTAAAACGACTCCTACAATTACCTGGAGCAACCCTGCGAACATAACTTATGGAACAGCATTGGGCAACACTCAGCTAGATGCAACTGCTTCGGTACCTGGAACCTTTGTATATAATCCACTAGCAGGAACTGTATTAAGTGCAGGTCCAGGTCAGACATTAAGTACTACGTTTACGCCAACTGATATTGCAAACTATACTACAGCATCAGCAAATGTTTTGATAAATGTAGCACAGGCGAATTCTACAATTAGCTTGAGTAATTTTTCTGATACAACATCTGGAACAGTACTAGACAAAACCCAGTCAGATGCAACTTTTAATACACAGACAAATGTGATCAATGTACTACAGGAGAATCCTGCACAGAAAATCCATCAAATGATTACTTTTGTACAAGGTTTAGCCACTTCAGGTGAGCTAACTGATGGATCATCTTATGAACTAATAGCTATACTAAAAGCTGCAGGAAAATCTCTAGATAGAAGAGAAATAGGTCCAAATTTGGGAAATACATTGGCAGCAACTGCTGAACTTAAGTATTTTATTATCGATGTAAAAGATCAGATCGATAGTGGTCAAATTTCACAGACAAACGGCCAGAAACTAATTGATTCAACAAATGCTGTGATTAATGCTTTAAGCAATCAAATTAGGTGATTAGGGATTATTTGGAATGAGTATACAGTTAAGTCGTGGCAAAGCTCAAATTGATGATATGAGAATTTTAAAGCAGAATATAGTCAGATGTATTGAAGTTATGAAAATTCTATAAAACCGATATGTAAAGAATTGGCTATATTGAATATTATGGTTATAATGTAGTGGCTCCACATCTCAAGCAGTTGCCATCCAACATTATAATCATTAATTGAGACAATAGTTAGTACCAAACTTGCATACATAAAAGTAAATCAAACTGGAGATAATCTTGGCTGTTTAAAATTATGGATATGCGTTTTTCTATGCTTTTAAGTCTGTGAGTCTAAGTACTAATTCATAAAATTTTTAAATTTTGGATAATTAGCAGTATATAAATCAATGTATCCATAACTCATACAATAAATTTTAATTATTTAATATTCTCATAAAGATATGACTCTTGCTATTAGACTGCTTTTTCTGGGATTTCAAGCTCAAATCTACTCTTTCTATTCTGTGAACCAATATATATAGACTTATTTTCATTAATTTGTTAAGATACATTTTATCACCCCAATTTAATTTTTCCTTAATATATAAATGCTTATGTACCTACTCTTTTTATGTAAACTATATACTATTTTTTTGAGCAAAGTTAATAATTGTTTTATTTTCTTCTGATCACAGATTCCTGGAATCTTATCCACTATCCATGTATGATAAGTTGGGTATAACAGGAAACAAACGAATAAAAGAAATCAAAAGTGCTGTGGAATGCTGAGCAAATGTAGTTTGTGATTTTATAGAAAAAAATAATTACATTGTCTAAATGTTCATTTTAAAAACTGATTTTGATAAAATATTTTTTGAATCATTCCCAATTATTAATAGATATCTTGAGAATTTGTTAACATTTGATTATATATTTCTTGTACTTTTTCGTATTTACTGAGCATGTAATCGGTAGAAATTTGTATATTCATATAATATATCTGAAAAACCTATTTATATTGTCATTTTTCAGCTGAAATTATAGGACATTTATAGCTACAATTTTTGTGTAATACATATATTTAAATAAAATATATGTAAAACTGAAACTTAAAAAGTTGTTGTGTTTTATAATCTTTATATTTCATCAATACTAATATCCGAATACTTCTCGAAAGGCTGAATCGAAAAATTACCATTCTAGAAAGACTTGCTATTTTTGATCTTATGCTTTCACTTAGAGATTCCAACTGCTATTTCCGGAAGCTTCATTCAAGATAATAATTGCAAATTTTTGCAAAAAAACTTTAAAAAAATAGAGCAAGAAAACATTATCTATTTAAAAATATGTATTAAAAGTTAGTTATTTGAACACTAAAAAATAACTTAAAAAAAGATTTTATATATTGACTGTAGTTGTATATTATTTACTTATATTGGATGCAATAAGCGCGATATAACTTATTAGAAAATTTATAAAATTATGACTTATATAAATTTATTAATTTTTTAAGAGTAGCGTTTATATTTAGAACCGTCTGGACTATAAAGATGAAAAAAGGTGAATGAAGTTTTATACTGTAATAATTAAGGAGATAAGCATGAAAACAAATTATAATGTAGTGACTAATGGAACTATTAAACAAAAAGTAATAATTTTGGCCAAACTTATGATTTTGTTCTTGGTTATAAGTTCATCAATGGCAATGGCATATACAGGATTATCAGGCGAAAACAAATCGAATAATATTCACAGAAATGTTGTAAACCAAACTGAATCTTCCTCAAAATTCTCACTTTCACCACTCAATCCTGAATTTATCAGTTATAAACAGCACCACCATAAGCACAACCATAATCATCATGGAAGTAGACCTTCACCTATCGATTTGAGTTATCTCAAAAATACTACAAAAGAAAAATTAAATAGTTTACCAAGTAGTTATTTCAGAAATACTACTAGCTTAGGCTTAAATGGTTTACCAAGTAGTTATTTCAGAAATACTACCAGCGCAGGCTTAAATGGTTTACCAAGTAGTTATCTCAAAAATACTACCAGCGCAGGCTTAAATAGTTTACCAAGCAGACAATCTTACGGAGCTGGAGATATTCTACCATCATCTTATGACCTCCGAACTCTGAACATGATAACACCTGTGAAAGATCAGGATGGTGCAGCTGTTTGCTGGTGTTTTTCAACTTATGGATCTCTTGAATCATATTTCATGCCGGGAGAAACCTGGAGCTTTTCAGAAAATAATATGAAAAACCAGCTATCTTCTGCCAATGGTCCGCTAGGGTTTGATCGGGGTCCCAACGACGATGGTTGTCCTTTTATGACAACTGCCTATCTTGCACGCTGGGATGGACCTGTGAGCACCAGTGATGACCCTTTTGATCCTACATCAAGCCTTTCGGCCAGTGAAATCGGACTTCCTATCCATTTCCATGTACAAAATGTAACTTTTCTTCCTCTCAGAACTGGTCCGACGGACAATGATGCAATAAAACATGCAATTATGGACTATAGTGCTGTAGATTGTACAGTGGAAATGAATAATACAGATCCATCCTGGGGAAATGCTTATAACGACGCAACAGCTGCTTATTACCTTTCTTTCACACCAACAGAATGGGACCATAAAGTGACCATTGTGGGGTGGGATGACTCATATAGTGCAAGCAACTTCAAAATAACTCCACCTGGAGATGGAGCATTCATCATAAAAAATAGCTGGAGTACATATTGGGGTGACAATGGATATGCTTATGTCTCATATTATGATGGCGCTCTAGGATATAAAGAAAACGTAGCCTTCACGGGGGATCCACTTGATAATTATGCAAACATCTACCAATACGATTCACTTGGATGGGTCCAATCAGTAGGATATGGTTCCACCACTTGTTGGGGTGCAAACATCTTTACGGCAAATTCCAACGAAGTCCTCAATGCGGTAAGTTTCTACACAACAGATTTAAACTCCAATTATGTAATTAATATCTACCGTAATACGGTGGGATCCAACCCCATTGGTCAAAATAGTCCTGCTCTTATCCAGAGTGGAACATTTCCAAATGCAGGCTATCATACAGTTCCCCTGAATTCTGGAGTTAAGCTCAACGCCGGCCAAACCTTCTCCGTAGTATTGGAGCTTACAAACCCCAATTATGTATATCCAATCCCAATGCAAACGCAGGTCACAGGCTATAGTAGCCAATCAACAACAGATGCTGGGGAGAGTCTTGTTAGTGCTGATGGAAATACGTGGACTGATGCAACGACAATCTACCCCAATTCAGTTGTGTGCATTAAGGCATTTACCAATCCTTCAAATCCACAGGTAACTCCTACAATTACTTGGAGTAATCCTGCTGACATATTCTATGGAACAGCATTGGACAGCACTCAGCTAGATGCAACTGCTTCAGATCCGGTATCTGGAAACCCAGTATCTGGTAGCTTTTCCTATAATCCATCAGTAGGGACTGTATTAGCTACAGGTTCGGGTAAGAAATTGAGTACTACGTTTGCACCAGATGATGTTGTTAGTTATAATCAAGCATATGCAACTGTTTTTATTAATGTAAACAAAGCGACTCCTACAATTATCTGGAGTAATCCTGCTAACATGACTTATGGAACAGCATTGAATAGCACTCAGCTAGATGCAACTTCTTCAGTAGCTGGAACTTATTTATATAGTCCATTCTCAGGAACTGTATTAGGCGAAGGTATGCAGAAATTGAGTGTTTTATTCATACCAACTGATAATACAGACTATAATATGGCAGATGCGAGTGTTTCGATTAATGTCCTAAACACTACTACTAAGTAGTCAAGAAACAGCAAATGCTGGGTAAAGTTTTGTTAGTTCTGATAGAAATACCTGAACCGATGTAACGACACAAGTGGCACACAATACAGTTGTGTGCATTAAGACATTTACTAATCCACCATATATACAGGCAACTCCTACAATTACTTGGAGTAATCCTGCTGACATACTCTATGGAACAGCATGAAAAGCACTCAGCTAGATGCAACTGCTTCAGTACCTGGTAATTGTATTTATATCCCATCATCAGGAACTGTATTGAATGTAGGTCCTCAAATGTTGAATGTTTTATTCGTACCAACTGATCTTATAGACTATAATATTACATCAGCGCCCGCTTCAATCAATGTCCTAAACACTAATACTAAAACGACTCCTACAATCACCTGGAGTAACCCTGCTGATATAGTCTATGAAACAGCATTGAGTGGGACTCAGCTTGATGATGCAACTGGATCTGTAGCTGGATCCATTAGCTACAGTCCAGACATAGGAACTGTATTAGGTGCAGGTACACATACCTTGACTGCTACTTTGACGCCAACTGATATTGCAAACTACATTATACCATCAGCTCATGTTTTGATAAATGTAACACAATTGAATTCTACAAGTAACTTGAGTAGCCCTGCCAACATACCGCTGGAACGGCACCAAGCAGCATTCAAACACAGGCAACTCCTAATACACAGACAAATGTGATCAATATACCACAGGAGAATCCTGCACAGAAAATCCATCAAATGATTACTTTTGTACAAGGTTTAGCCACTTCAGGTGAGCTAACTGATGGATCATCTTATGAACTAATAGCTATACTAAAAGCTGCAGGAAAATCTCTAGATAGAAGAGAAATAGATCCAAATTTGGGAAATACATTGGCAGCAACTGCTGAACTCAAGTGTTTTATTATCGATGTAAAAGATCAGATCGATAGTGGTCAAATTTCACAGACAAAAGGCCAGAAACTAATTGATTCAACAAATGCTGTGATTAATGCTTTAAGCAATCAAATTAGGTGAGTAGGGATTATTTGGAATGAGTATACAGCAGTCATGGCAAAGCTCAAATTGATTATATGATAATTTTAAAGAAGAATAAAGTCAAATTTATTGAAGTTATGAAAAATCCATAAAATCGATGTGTAAAGAATTGGCAATATTGAAAATAAGGATTATAAGGCAGTGGCTCCACATCTGAAGCAGTGGGCATCGTACATTATGACCATGAAAATGAGACAATCGTTAGTACCAAACTTGCATACATAAAAGTAAATTAAACTGGGAAGAAATTTGTTTGTTTAAAATCTGGTAGATATGTGCTTTTCTATACTTTTAAGTCTGTGAGTGAAAGACTAATCTATAAAATATTTTAATTTCTTGGATAATTGGCAATAGATAAATCAATGTGTAGAGACCAACCAAATAAGTTTCTACTGTATTCTCGAAAAAATCATAATATTTTATGGCCAGAATTTATTTGGAAATTATAGATTGAAATCTGTATCAACACAGTAAAGTTTATTTATAAGATTATGTTTAGTAATATGTATCATACACAATTAATGAAGTAGGTGTCAAACTTTTTAAAAAAATCTGAAGTTGTTTTCCACTACTAATTAATGCGGTCGTTAAATTCCCAGGAAAATGTAGTTATTACATCTATTTGTATTCCTAAGTAAATTCAGAATAAAATACTTACTAACTTAAAAATATAAAATGATGAATGGGAGACTAACATGCAAGTACTTGCAACAGGCGGAGCAGGTTTCATAGGTAGTAATTTCATTCACTACATTCTAAAAAAGCATAACACAATCAAGATTATAAATTATGATAAATTGACCTATGCTGGAAATCTTCAAAACTTGAAAGATATTAAAGGTGATCCAAATTATCTCTTTATCAAAGGAGATATCTGTGACAAAAAGAAACTAAGTTCTGTTTTTGTAAAGTATTCTCCCGACTGTGTTGTAAATTTTGCGGCTGAATCTCATGTAGATAGAAGCATCCAAAACCCTGAAGAGTTTATCAAGACAAATGTACTGGGAGTCCAAAATCTTTTGCAAACTTCACTTGATAACGATGTGAAACTTTTCATTCAAATCTCAACAGATGAGGTTTATGGCTCTCTAGGAGATATTGGAACGTTTACCGAAAAAAATCCCCTTACACCAAATAGTCCATATGCTGCGAGTAAAGCTTCAGCTGATCTTTTAGCAAGAGCATATTACAAAACCTATTCATTACCAGTGATTATCACAAGATGCTCAAATAATTATGGACCTTATCAATTTCCAGAAAAACTGATCCCCTTAATAATATTAAATTGTTTGAAAGGTGAAAAAATACCAGTTTATGGGGACGGTCTCAACATCCGTGATTGGTTGTATGTAGAAGATCATTGTTCTGCAATTGATGCCGTTATGGAAAGGGGTGAAATTGGAGAAATCTATAATATCGGCGGGAATAATGAAAAAACCAACATAGAGATTGTAAAAACAATAATCTCCATTATGTCGGAAAAATTACAGGAAAGTAGCATTTCAGAAGCTCTTGTTTCTTTTGTGAAGGACAGGAAAGGACATGACAGGAGGTATGCCATTGATTCTTCAAAAATTCAAACAGAACTTGGGTGGAAACCTGCAGTGCCCTTTGAAGAAGGTATAAGAAAAACAGTTGAATGGTACCTGACTAACCAGGAATGGCTTAATTCTATTGTTACTGATGATTACATTACTTACTACGAACGAGTTTATGGACAAGCTAGGGGAGTGTAATATGTTAAAACGCATTAATTGTTTGAACTCGTTAGAAAGGAAACAAAATAGGTACCTTTGTCAAAACTTTGGTAGGAATTCCTCTCTAGAAGAGGGAATATTAATCTTTTTGAACAAAAAACAGCAAAAACAACATTTTACAAGGAACTCTTTTAAGAAGCTGTATCAAAATGAAAAAAGCATTTTTTGGTTTCGAGTAAGAAACATCATCATCGTAAAGATTGTTTTAAATTATTTACCTTTCCAATCGCGACTTATTGAGTTGGGATGCGGTTCAGGATTTGTTTCGAAGCATTTAGGAAAAATTGGTTATCAAGTTGAACGTGCAGATTTATATTCAGAAGGACTAAAATACTGTCAAAAAAAAGATGCAGGAAGGGCGTATTACCAGTTTAACCCTTATGATCCCCTATTTCTAGAGGAATTTTATGGGATATGCGCATTTGACGTATTAGAACATGTTGCTGATGATAATCTTGTACTCAAAAATATGCATAAAAGTCTCAGCCCTGGAGGCCTTTTATTTTTAATAGTTCCTGCATGCAAAAAGTTATGGTTCACTATTGATAAATTTGCAGAACATAAGAGAAGATATTCTACTAACGAATCAAGCGAAAAAATTGAATTAACTAGTTTCAAAGCATTAAAACTAAGTTATTTCATTATTTTTTTATTTCCATTTATTGTATTTTCAAGGATGCTTTCTAATTTCCTACTTTATAGAAAACCAGAGAATCTAAATCCCAAAGCTCATACATTTAGAGAAATACAAATTAATCCGAATTTAAACAGCTATTTTTATTCAATTTTCAGAATTGAAGCTCAATTTATTCCATATCGCGATTTAACATTTGACAGTAGTTTACTTTTGTGTGCCATCAAGAGGAGGGATTAATATTAAAGGAATTATTTTGGCAGGTGGAACAGGAACGAGGCTTGCACCTTTAACAAAAATTACTAACAAACACCTCTTGCCTGTAGGTAAAGAGCCTATGATCTTCAATCCAATAAAGCAATTGACTTCAGTAGGAATTAGAGATATTTTGATAATTACAAGTAAGGAACATATGGGTGAAATAGTTGGTCTTCTTGGTAGTGGAAGAGAATTCAATTGTGAATTTACTTTTAAGGTTCAAGAGGACGCAGGAGGAATTGCACAGGCACTCTCTCTCGCAGAAGTCTTTATAGGCCGGGATTCGATGACTGTAATCCTGGGTGATAATATTCTAACACATAGTATAAAACTTCATGTAGATGAGTATAAAAGGCAATTAAGCCGTGCGAGAGTTCTCCTTAAGGAAGTTGGTGATCCTGAAAAATTTGGTGTTGCTGCTCTTGACGAAAGAAAGAAGATGATTGTTAGCATTGAAGAAAAACCAAAAAATCCGATGAGCAATTACGCAGTAATTGGGGTTTATATGTACGACTCCTCTGTATTTAATATTATAAGAAATACTAAACCTTCTGAAAGAGGAGAACTCGAAATTAGTTCGGTCAACAATGAATATGCAAGACAAAACCAGCTTACATACGGAATTGTGAACGGAAACTGGACTGACGCAGGTACTTTCGAGTCTTACCAGTATGCGAATAAATTGCTTTTCGAGATTGATAATAAGATACAAGAAGATCCTTTACAGTGCACAAATATATCACTCATATATAGGGAGAACTTGAAATTAGTTCGGTCAACAATGAATATGCAAGACAAAACCAGCTTACATACGGAATTGTGAACGGAAACTGGACTGACGCAGGTACTTTCGAGTCTTACCAGTATGCGAATAAATTGCTTTTCGAGATTGATAATAAGATACAAGAAGATCCTTTACAGTGCACAAATATATCACTCATATATAGGGAGAACTTGAAATTAGTTCGGTCAACAATGAATATGCAAGACAAAACCAGCTTACATACGGAATTGTGAACGGAAACTGGACTGACGCAGGTACTTTCGAGTCTTACCAGTATGCGAATAAATTGCTTTTCGAGATTGATAATAAGATACAAGAAGATCCTTTACAGTGCACAAATATATCACTCATATATAGTGAAGACAAGATAATAATAGAGGAAAATCATGCACGTCCCATTTAACAGGCCTTATTTAACTGGAAATGAATTGAAATATATAGGAGATCTTTTTAGTTCAATGCAAAGAAATGAAAGTGGTACACATATCAGTGGTGATGGGAAATATACCAATAAGATTCAAAAATTTATGGAAATGAAGTTTGGAGCAAAAAATGCTTTACTCACCACCTCCGGTACAAGTGCCCTAGAACTTGCAAGTTATGCTCTTGGCTTTAAACAAAATGATGAAGTTATTGTTCCATCTTATACCTTTTCTTCAACTGTGAATGCGATCTTGCTTGCCGGAGCGAAACCTGTCTTTGCAGATATCCAGAAAGAAACCCTGAACATTGACCCTGAAGATATAAAAAAAAAACTCACACCAAGAACAAAGGCCATATACCCTGTTCACTATGCAGGAGTTTCCTGTGATATGAAACAGATTATGGAAATTGCTGAAGAAAATGATTTAAAAGTAATAGAAGATGCAGCTCAGGGTGTTAATGCAAAATACAAAACCAAATATCTTGGGACAATTGGAGACTTTGGATGTTATAGTTTCCATGAAACAAAAAATTATGTTTGTGGTGAAGGAGGAGCTCTTTTAATTAATGCTGATGATAAAGCGATAACTGAGCGTGTTGAGATCATCAGAGAAAAGGGAACCGATAGGAGTAAATTTTTCCGTGGGGAAATAGACAAATATAAATGGGTTGATATCGGATCGAGTTATCTTCCAAGTGATATACTAGCAGCATTTCTTTATGGACAGTTTGAAGAACTTGAGAAGATACATGGAAAAAGAATGAAAATATGGAATTCATACTATGCTACGTTGAAACCTTTTGAGGATGAAGGAAAAATATGCTTACCATTTATACCGGATTATTCAGAACACAATGCCCATTTGTTTTATGTTATCTTTGAGGATAATGATACGCGAAACACTATAATGGAAGAATTCAAGAATAAAGGGATACAAACTCTCTTTCATTATGTACCTCTGCATTCATCTCCCATGGGTATTTCTCTTGGAAATCGAGAAGGGGATCTACCGGTAACGGAGAATTTAAGTCAAAGGCTGTTACGATTGCCCTTATATGCAGGAATGGAGAATGAAGAGATAAGTTACATATTGGAAAACCTTATCGAAAAAATAGGGTCGCTGAAATCAGGAATGAAAACTTTAACTAGAATCTAAATTTTCAAATATGTTAGAACATAGATAATGGACCCATTTTCAAATTTGATTAATAACTTAACAGTTTAAGATCTGATACTATTGATTCTCCATTTCAACTACTTAATACAATATACGGTTAATAAAATAATATAAATATAAAAATGTGAATTTAAAAAATGGGGTATAAACGAATTCAATGAACTGTATATCAATAAATGTGAGTTTAAACGACAGTGAGAATTAATGAAAGCAGCAATTCTACAATCAAATTATCTACCGTGGAAAGGGTATTTTGATATCATAAATGAAGTTGACATCTTTGTTTTTTTTGAAGATGTACAGTACACAAAGAATGATTGGAGAAACAGGAATAAAATTAAAACACCACGTGGAACTGAATGGATCACGGTGCCTGTTATCAGTGATATTCATAAAAAAATCTTTGAAACAAAGATCGATTACTCCCAAAATTGGGCGAAAAAGCACAGAAAAATGATTCATGCAAATTATGCTGCTTCAGAATATTATGATACATATAATGAAGAAATTTTCGAAATATATAATCAAAAATGTGAAACAATTTCTGAATTAAATATTTACGCAATAAAAAAAATCAGTAAAATATTGGATATAAATACTGAATTCATAAATTCAACAACTTTGGATACATGTGGAATTAAAGACGATAAAGTAATTGAAATTTGTAAGCAAATTGGTGCAGATGAGTATTTATCAGGACCTTCAGCAGAAAACTATATCGTTAATGAAAAATTTGAAAAAGCAGGGATAACTTTAGAATACAAAAATTATTCTGGATATTTAGAATATCCACAATTATGGGGAGATTTTAATCATTTTGTATCCATCATAGATGTTATATTCAATTGTGGTGAAACAGCACCATACTACATGTGTAATCGGGGAAATGATCCAAAACACTAATTTTTTTTATTTCAGCGACGTGACTGGAAGTTATTTAAGCATACTAAACAAGGATAATTTGTTTTTTTCATAAGATATGATCAATGACTCGCTATAACAATCGAAATTAGTTAAGCAGGGAACTTGCATGATTTCAATCGTTACTACGATGTATTATTCATCTCCATTTTTGAGGGATTTTTATTTTCGAATCAAAGATACTGTGGAAAAAATTACAAATGATTATGAGATTATATTTGTTAATGATGGCAGTATGGACAAATCCTTAGACATCGTATTAGAACTTCAAAGCAGCAATAATAAAATAAAAATCATTGATTTATCCAGGAATTTTGGCCATCATAAAGCAATAATGATCGGATTGGAGCATGCAATTGGAGATTATGTATTTTTAATAGATTGTGATTTGGAGGAAAGACCCGAATATTTACTTCAATTTTGGAGAGAAATTAATGAGTCAAATAATATTGATGTAATATATGGGGTTCAAAGTAAAAGAAAAGGTAAATATTTTGAAAAACTCACTGGGTATATATTTTATAAAATATATAACATACTGTCAGGCACAAAAATTGATACAAATTTGTGTACTATTCGATTGATGACGAAAAGATATGTAAAAGCGTTGTTATTACATTCGGAGTATAACTTATTTTTGGCAGGTTTATTTGAGATTACAGGCTTTAATCAAACTTCATTTGTCATTGAAAAAAGTAGTAACGGAAAAACAACTTATACATTAAATAAAAGAATAAAGTTATTTGTAGATGCAGTTACATCATTTTCTGCTCTTCCATTAGAATTAGTGTTTTACATCGGGCTTATGATCTCTTTAATAACTTCAATGAGCATAATATATCTACTATTTAAAAGAATAGTATATGGTACTACTATACAATCCGGCTGGACGTCATTAATTATTTCAATATGGTTTTTATGTGGAATGATAATTATGTTTCTGGGTCTTATAGGAATATATATTTTGAAAATATACCTTGAAGTTAAAAAGAGACCCTTGGGAATTATTAAAAATATATACTAAAAAAAATAGAGTGAGAATATGGAAGAAATAGTTATATTTGGAAACAGTGCTTTTGCAAAGTTGATTTGTTTTTATTTTACTAATTATAGTAAGCATAAAGTTGTTGCATTTACCGCTGATAAAAAATATATTCTCAATAATAAATTTAATGGTCTTCCATTAGTTTCATTCGACAAAGTTACAAAATTATATCCTCCTTCTAAGTACAAAATATTCATTGCAATTGGTTATAAATCACTTAATAAACTAAGATCCCAAAAGTATCTTGAAGCAAAAAAGAAAGGTTACAGTTTTGTATCATATATTCACCCTACATCTATCATATCAAAAGACGTAAAAATTGGAAGCAATTGCTTTATTTTTGAAAATGTAATTATTCAACCTTTCGTAAAAATAGGAGATAATGTACTAATTTGGAGTGGAAGCACTATTTCTCATAATGTAACTATTGAAGATAATTGTTATTTATCTCCAAGAGTAGCAATTGCAGGCTACACAAATATTAAAGAATATAGTTTTCTCGGAATTAATTCAATAATACGAAATGATATTGAAATTTCAAAAGAATGTATTATTGGAATGGGAGCAGTGGTTTTAAAAAATACCGTCGAAAAATCTGTATACATTGGAAATCCTGCAAAGTTATATTCATCCGACAGTTCTAAAACAGCATTGTAATCTTGAATTTTACAAACATTCTGGAGAATTAATACTGAACACCAAATGGAAATTTAGTAGTATAATATTTTGTATCATTTTACAATCCTTTAGTGGCATCTTTGGAAAATATGCCGCTCTAACAACTAGAGGTTTTAATCCACTAACCACTGTTATTAATATATTTTATTTACTCTCTATTATATGTCTAATATTCCAAGCGATTCTCTGGCAACAGGCGTTGATACACTATCGACTTTCATTTGCTTATCCATTCATAAGCCTTGTAAATTTTGTTATACTTATTTTATCATACTTTATTTTTAAAGAGGGTATCAGTATCAATAATATCTTCGGGTTAATCTTAATATTTAGTGGAATTACGATATTTGTAAGCAAGTCAGGTGATTCTTTATGAATGCTTCATGGCTTTTTGCACTACTTTCAATTTTTTTTACAGGAATTGGTCAAACACTATTAAAAATGGGGGCAAAAAAAGAAGAGGGTAAAAACCAACTTGCGGGTGCTTATTTGAATCGACATGTAATCATTGCTTATGGGTTGTTTCTTTTGGTCACACTATTTTCTGTGTATGCTCTTCGAGGCATTCCTCTAAAAGTTTTTTATTCATTAACATCCCTAAATTTTTTTACTGTAATGATTTTTTCTTATTTTGTGCTCAAGGAACCTGCGAATAGAGAACAAGTTATTGGCATTGGATTAATTGCATTTGGAGTTATTATATTTAACATGTAATAAGAAAAATTGATTTTCAAAATTGAGCTTTTACTACTTATAAAAATTTAAATAGTTGGGGGAATAACTATTACAAGTTTTTCACTAAAAACAACAGAAAGCCAAAGAAAATATTGGAAAGTATTGATTCTCATGTGGAATCTATTACAGGGAAAATGAATATTGATGAGTTTAGTAAAACCAAGTGCTTAGAAATATTTAAAAGCTACGAATACTGGATTCGTCCTATGTATATGGAAGTATGAGTTGAATCAATACTAATAAAACTTAATTGGAAAAACTAAAATTTGAGTAAGGAATTGTTGCGAATTTGCTGTATATTTCTATCGAGTAACTTCTTGATATTTTAGATTTTACAGAAAATCGGTACATTGCTTATTTTGTGATAAACTTTGTAGCAAGAAAGTTCCATGAAGTATCGGAGGTAAAGGGATGAGATCCACATCGAATCTTTCAAGCGAATTCAAAAAATTGCATGATGATTTAAAGATATCTAGTGCCTTCAGGAGCAATTATTTAAAAAATGGTCATCTACTTAATTGGATTTTATTTTTACTAATTATTTATGGCTTGTATCTAAAACTTCAACTTTCATTGTCAATTCCACTAAATAGTGACACCGTTGTACCAGGGTTGCTTTGTAGAGAGATCCTTGTTCATGGGAATTGTTTTTTAAAAGGATTCTATTTTCCTTACCCTGGTCCAATGATATTTACTGACGTCCTTCCGTTTCACTTACTCCCACAATTGCTTACTGGGTATGATCCAAAAGCATCGTTATTATCTGCATATTCCATGTATGTTGCTATAATCATTATATATTCAGTACTTATGTACAAAATGACGAGAAAAATGACAAACTCTTTAATTTTTGCTTCACTTCTAGCAAATATTCCGAGCAATGCAAGTAGATTTTTTTTAATCCCATCAGACCACATGGGAACAATTTTGTTAGTAGGAATCCTATTGTTAATCTACAGACAAAACATGCATGGGAAATTAAGCTATGTTTTCTTATTTGTTTTAGCTATTGTAAGTTTCTCAGATACTCTCTTCATCTTGGAGTATTTTATTCCATTTTTTGTCGCTTATACATTACTTAACAAACCATTTGAATTGAGAAAAATGAATTTTTTATTTATTTCAGGGATAACAGTATTATTGGCACATTTCGTAAAAATATTCATTAAAACTTTTGTAAGTTATCCTGTCCACTTAATAACATCAAAAGAACTACTTTTTAAGAATATTTCTTTATTTTTCAAGGGGATCTGTCTGCTATATAACAACGAATTATACGAATTTTCTAACACACATAACTTAAACATTCATACCATGATTGTAATAATAATTACTATTGGAATAATGTATTTCATATTTAGCAACATTAAAAAAATATTTAGTATTTATCCTATGTGGTTGTTATTTGTTTTTCTATCAATTACATTCAGTTCAATAGCTTATGTTTTAACTTCAATGCCTGTTGACATTATATCAACAAGATACTTTATGTTCCCACTAATACTCAGCATTAGCATCTTGGCTCTGACATACAGTCAAAACATAAAATTTCAAAGAGTATACCTCCTCTTACTTCTATCATTAATCATTATAAATGCAGCCAATGCGAATGTGGGAATTTTAAAGGGAGGACATGAGGAAGCGAATAGCGAACAATATGAATTAATAAATTATTTGAAAGAATCAAATTTAACTCTTGGTTATGGAGATTTTTGGGACTCTAATATCATAACCTATCTATCCAAAGAAAATATTCGCATCAGGCCCATAGTATTTATTGATGTAAAGACTTCTTATGGATATGCAACGAGAATAATTCCTCGTATGTGGCTTTCATGTGAAAGATGGTTTAAAGAAAAACCTAAGGTCAATGAAAGTATTTTCATTATACAAAGTCATTTCCAAAATGAAAAAATTGAACATTTTGTGCATGAAAATCCACCAAAAAAAATACTAGAATTTAGAAGTTATAAAATTTATGTGTATGATGTTCCAAAAATGAAATAAGCGATGGATTTTGGTAATAAATAATGAGATATTCAAAACCTATTTATCGTTTATTAATTAGTGTTCTGTTGAATCAAGTGATGAATCAATATTTTCTACTTAACTTAAAGGTGAAAGACTTAATGTAGCTATTCAGGCATCTACTAAACACTACAATTTTCCTCTTTTTGAGGAATAATTCATTTCCCTTGGATTTTATTTTGATTCGTTCAAGATTTACACAATAGCAGCCTCTGAATCTTGTTTTTCTTCACTTATTTTATATCATAATATATTTAGGTTGTATATCGGCCTGCTTAAATATGCCATTGTTGCAGCCCTTAAATTTTTGTTTTACTTTCAAACCATGAAATTCCATTTTTGATTCGTTCAAGATTTACACAATAGCAGCCTCTGAATCTTGTTTTTCTTCACTTATTTTATATCATAATATATTTAGGTTGTATATTGGCCTGCTTAAATATGCCATTGTTGCAGCCCTTAAATTTTTGTTTTACTTTCAAACCATGAAATTCCATTTTTGATTCGTTCAAGATTTACACAATAGCAGCCTCTGAATCTTGTTTTTCTTCACTTATTTTATATCATAATATATTTAGGTTGTATATTGGCCTGCTTAAATATGCCATTGTTGCAGCCCTTAAATTTTTGTTTTACTTTCAAACCATGAAATTCCATTTTTGATTCTTTGTAACTCCAGCCTAGAAAAGCTCTTAATGAGAGCATTATATGCGCTTTCTGTGATTTTTTTCCTTCCTTTATATTTTCCACACCGAATAATTTTTTTATTCCTCTAAAAGCGAATTAAGGCGATTTTAGCCTTTCAAAATGTCCACGTGCTCCAATAGGTATACTTTCAACATGAAGACACATTGTTATGTAGCTACAGAACTAAGGAGTATTTTTAAATCTGTTTAGCTTTTAAATATCTAAGGGTCATGTTGTTTTTCCGGAAGAAGGTCTTTTAGGCATTACCATAATCTCTACCATGGCTTTTTTGCTCCCGTTTCTTCGATTGCTTTCATTGGCCATAATATCCGCCACCATCTCTCCCCTATATTCCATGTTTACATGTTCACATGTTGGATCATGAGTCCTAAAGTCAAGCTATTGACTTATATTTTTAAAAAATCCATATTGTTTGGTTATCGAATCAATAGTACCTGTAAGTTATGTATGTAAGAATGTTTTTAACGACTATTCATGCATTCATGTAAACATATAATAAGAAAGGGGATGAGGGTATAGGATAAAGGAAAAAATTGTATAGAGCATGTTATTTAAATGAGTATCATGTAAAAATGGGCTTTTAAGTAAATGGAGCTGATTAACATGGATATAATGGATTATTCTGTCTTTGAGTATGATATCAAAGGTTATTGTAGTAAAACATGGCGTATTATCTACCGACGAATATATGCTACTTTTTTTAGTAGGAAGGAATGAACAGATTGGAGAAATAGCTTATTTGATGAAACCTGTGTTTAGATATGGCACTCTAAAAAATGCCCTTATTTTCGGCCCAACTGGGTCGGGGAAAACGGCAGTTTACCGAGAGTTCTGTAAAATATAACTCACTCTGTATCCTACTCTTTTACTACAAAAAAGATGCTGAATCAATGGTTACACTGACAAATTTTGTGTCTTTCTTGTTATCACGGATGCATAAGTTTTAAAGTAAAAATATATGTATATGCTCAGCGTCAACTTTTAGTTACAATTTTTCGCACTCTTAACTAACTTACGAGCTTAGGAGCAATAGATAAACGCAGACTAATTTTATTTTAACCAAGCTCGCTGTTTTTCAGTCTAATTTACTTTTTTGCTTAGAAAGCTAATGAAAATCTTGATAACTCAAAGAGTAATTGACGTAGCAGGAGCCAAGAGGCTTTGGTAAAAATTCGGGTAATGAGAATATAAATTAATAAAGAGGCTCTGAAGTACCAATTATTAACTGTTCAAATCTTTCCAGGCTTTTCAGGCGTAAATGACTAATAAAAATAAGACTTATTGATGTTTCCTAAAAAAATAAATTATCTTCTTAAAAGCACTAAGCTGAGTGCTGATCAGGTTTTATTTTTCCTGTGATCATGTAAGTTGTAAAGCGGTTGTTTAGAATCAGTTTCACTGTGAAATAACTCATTATTAGCATTCCTGTAAATAAAATGATGTAGTAATTTAAGCTTGTAGGTAAAATAGAAAATCGAGGAAATATGTATATAGTAAGGAAATTTAGAAAAAATGCATGAACTAAATATATTCCGTAAGAATATTCTCCTACTTTTTGCAATATTCTTATACTGGGCTTATATAATAACAACTGATACAAACAAAGAATAAATATGCATATATGTAGTATATGTGAGTTTATCAATGCCAGTTGATAATAATACGGAATTGAATTTGAGAATTGTGTGCTGCATCTCGGATCTACAACAAGAAACATAGAAAAAAACGGAAGGATTAAAATTAAAATACCCAATAGTGTAACTTTTTTCATCGAAATTCTTTCCAAACTTCGGCATATTAGTTCATAGTTATCGTTTGTATATATCCCAAGTAAGAAGTATATCAAATACTTAAACGGTTTGTCGAGTGCAAACCCGAATGAAGGTATAAATGATCCTAAGAGATACATCATTAATATGGATAAAAAAAGTGCAATAGGCGTGTAAATCCCAAAACGATCTTTTATAATTTTGTAGTAAGCAACGATGGCAGGATAAAAAATATAAAATGTCAATATGAGTTGAAAATACCAAAACTGACCTGACGCATTGAAATTAAAAATACTAACGATTACTGAATTTAATGTTAAGGTTGGAAGTAAGCCAAATTGTGGATACACTATCCAGTAGAGTACCGAGAAAATAAGATAGGGAATAAGTATAACCATAAATCTTTTTTCATAAAAATCTTTCATTGGTAATTCTGATTTATATTTATTATACAGAACAAATCCAGATACAAAAACAAACATTGGCACAGCAAACCTGAATAACTCTTCAATATACATAAGAGAAAACGTCAATACAGTTAACTTTTTTACTATGGCTGTATGATCGGTGCTATGTATAATAAGCACCCCTATAATAGCTATGGCGCGCAGATAATTAATTTCGCCAAACCAATTTTTAGAATCCTTAATCAAAGTGAATTCTCCTTCCAAACTAATCGAATTTATACTACCTTTAAATTTTTAGTTACACAGTGGTAATTTAAAATAGATACTTTTTAAGATTTTTAACACTATTTATATCTTTTGTTTTTCTCGATTTTTAGAAGCATAATCAAATTAGATCTAAATTCGTTGAATCTTCCTTTTTTTAAAAAACCTGGTTCCATATTTAAAGTTATATAAAATTACAAATATCAGGAAATTATTGTATAGAAAATTCGATAAGCTGTCAAAATCTGGAAAATATCTACTTTTCTAGATAATAAATTATTATTTTTCAGATTTTACATTTGATTTTGATAGGTTTCTTTCCTTCCAGGGGTAAAAAGCAAAATTTTGGTTTTTAGTTGTCACATAAATTATATTAAAATCTATGTTTTTTCTCATTCTTTAGATGAAAATATTCCCAAATTATGATTGATATAAGGGCATACACAGATTTTAACCAAAAAAAACTGTGCATTCATGAGATGGTAGAGAATACAAACAAAGTCAATAATCCTGCAATTCTATTCAAAACTGTCCCCAAATCCAGTGGGAAAGTTACTTTAGATCAATTTGATAATTCTCTATATAGACTACCCTGCCTAAAAATATAAAGAGTTATACTCGAATCTGAATGTTACTTCTCTTTATAGAATTGTGTGACCATAAAAGAGATATACTGTATCTTAAACATATCTAAAAAGTTTAATTTTTTTACAAAGTACTGACACTATATAACTTATACTATGCTTTCGCTAAATTATGCTATTTTGAATTAAGGATAAATAGACGATTTCGTGGTTATAACCATTACTAGTTGATTTGATATCAAAAACTTAAGATGCTACAATACTAAGAAGCAGATTGATGAATATTCTATATAGAAAATCTTTTTATTTCTTCAATTGATGATTTATGGTGGAATTAGAAAATACATGAATAAATAAGAATAAATTATTTTTGATGATTTTGATATCTACAGTTATAGTTTTATTTTTAATTCTCACAATATCGACAGCTTTTGGGAGTAAGAGCTAAAATAGTCTACCTATCCTAAACACTGGAATCAAACTGGTTCCATATGGTACAGAGTACTCATACATTAAGATCCCATCACAGATAGCTCCAAACTCAATGTATATATAAACTCACGGTAAAAACAAGGGTACACAGAAATGGAATAAAGAGGGTAAAGAACCGGTTTATGTTTCTTATCACTGGAAGACTCCCAACGAAACTGTTGTTAATGATGGTCTTAGGGCAACTTTTCTATATACTGTAAGGCCTGAAGGCACAATAAATTCTAAGATCCTGATAAAAACATCCGATAAAAAAGGAAATTATAAACTTGTTATAGACTTGGTCAAAGAAAATGTTTCTTGGTTTGAGGCACCCGGAACAAAACCTTTTGAAAAAGAAGTCAATATTTTAAAAAATTTTCTGAAGCAAAAAGGAAAACTCGATTATCGAACAGATTATCTGGAAATCAATAAACTACATAATCTTATTGTAAAAAAATAAATTCTTCTGCAACTATGCTTGTAGAAAATGGGGAATCAATTTTTGGTTTTTATGCAGGTTCTGGATATCCACAAATATGGGTTCGCGACAGTGCAACTGGGATTCAAACAGAAAGATTTCTCTTTCCAGATATTTTCTTTAGTTCCTGGATTGAAGCATTTTGTGGGAACCAGATGGAAAACGGTTCAATTCCTGATTATATTTCTCCATATGGAAGTGATAAGAACACAGTTGAAACTGATCAAGAGGCAAGTTTTGTTCATTCTACATATTTGTACTATAAAATGACTGGAAATACAATGTGGCTTAAAAAAATGATAAAAGGAAAAAGAATTATTGATCGGATAGATGACTCTCTAATGTGGGTATTAATGAATCGTTATAGCACTAAGTATGGATTGATAACGGGAGCTTACACTGCTGATTGGGATGATGTTCAGTTTGAAGACATTCCCGGAACCAACATTTCAGAAAAAACACACTGGACATGTGATATCTATGATAATTCTTTCTTTTATCAGGCGTGCAATGAACTTTCCTTGATGTACTCGGCTATTGAAGAGAAAAACAAAGCAATTTTCTGGGCTTATATTGCACGCTCAATCAAAGAAAACGCAAACGAACAGTTCTGGCAGGAAAATAAAGGATATTATAAGATGCATGTCCAGATCTCGCCAGTTAAATTGAATTTTGATGAGAATGAAATATTCCCAATGGGTGGAAATATGATGGCGATACAGTCTGGTCTTGCAAACCGTACACAAGCTGAACAAATCTTTGAAGTTGCCAAAGAAAGAAAAATGCAAGTGAATGCAAGTACAATTGGCTGTGTACTTATTCCTTCCTATCCCGCAGGATTTTTTGTAAATCCTTCTACGAAAGAGGAGTATGAATACCAAAATGGTTGTCAATGGGACTGGTTTGCAGGCAGGCTAGTTCTAGAAGAATTCATTAATGGCCGAAATGAAGATGCAATAGCTCACTTAAGAGAGATTGCAACTCAGGATAATAATATTGGAGGACTTTATGAGTGGTATACTCTAAATGGTACAGATAAGGGTAGTCCAATGTTTCTAGGAAGTGCAGGAGTATTAGAGCAATGCGTTGTAGAAGGATATTTCGGGGTGGATCTATCAAATCGTAGTTTGACAATAATCCCAAGACTTGGAGCAAACAATGGCTCTGTATCACTTTACGAACCCACATCAAATACGTGTCTCTCATATAATTATACAGTTTTTCAAAATAGTACTATACTATTTGATTATGAGACAAATTACCCTGGAAAAATAAGATTTAATTTTTTTATACCTGGGAATAAAAAAGCTTATATAGATTCAGACATCTCTTAAAAAAATATTTACCATAACAATGAAAGTGGTAAATACCTTACTTTCATCAGTAAGGGAACAGACCAGGTTATAAAATTGTTTACTGCTAATCTATTTACTATAAATGTCGGACAAAATCTATTTTTTGTTTAACCCCCTGAAAAGTGTGAAATCGATGAAAATAGCCATATTTCATGATTACTTTGGATCCATTGGCGGCGGAGAAAAACTGGTCCTGATACTCGCAAAGAATTTTAATGCCGATATTATTACTACTGACTTAAATACCGAATCCATAAAAATGATGGGATATTCCGATATGCGCATAGTAAGCTTAGGAAATACGCCAAAAATGCCCCCTTTAAAGCAAATCTCCGCATCTGTCCTCTTTTCAATGTGTGATTTCTCGAAAAAATATGATTTCTTCATTTTTTCCGGAAACTGGGCACATTTTGCTGCAAGGAAACATAAGCCGAACTTGTATTATTGTCATACTCCTACGCGAGCTTTCTACGATCTTTACAATATATTTCTTAGCCGACAGTCTCTCTTTGTCTCTATTTTTTTCAGAATATGGGTTAGGCTTCACAGGCCGATTTCTGAATATTATCTATCTCACGTTTGTAAAATTGTAACTAACTCAAATAATACATCACAGAGAATAAAAAGATACTTTCACAAGGATGCTGAGGTTGTCTATCCGCCAATAGAAATTTCAAAGTTTACATGCAAAGAATATGGGGACTTCTGGCTCTCTGTAAACCGTCTCTATCCTGAAAAGAGAGTAGAAATTCAGCTTGAAGCCTTCAAAAAGATGCCAGAAGAAAAACTCGTTATTGTCGGAGGCTACTCAAAAGGAGACCATGCAAAGAGCTACGCAAAAAATATCATTAACAATTTACCGGAGAATGTAAAAGTTCTTGGGGAAGTCTCCGAGACGGAACTACTTGATCTCTACTCACGTTGTAAAGGTATTATCTGCACTGGTATGGATGAAGACTTCGGGATGACTCCTGTGGAAGCTATGGCAAGTGGAAAACCTGTGATAGCTGTAAATGAAGGCGGATTTAAGGAAACGGTAGTTGATGGAAAAACGGGCGTTCTTGTAGAGGCAAACATTCTAAATATTATTGGAGCTGTAAAATCTATATCAAAAAATCCTTCAAGCTATGGAAGTGAATGCTTCAAAAGAGCAGCTTTGTTTGATATCTCTATTTTTGAAAACAGTATGAAAAAAAGCATTGCCTCCGAAGATTGTTTTTGTGAGAGATAATCTTTTAGTAATCAGATTATTTTTCGAATAAAAGTATGAGGTCCTTCCATCTTGGCGAAGTAATAAATAGGAGACATTAATTTGAATCTAAGTTTGATTCTCGAATTAGCAAAAAGAGATATCACTGAAAAATACTCTGGATCTACTTTAGGAGTTTTATGGAACTTCATTTATCCGCTTGTAGACATTTTTATATTTACCATTATATTTTCAAATCTTATGGGGTCACGTTTGCCAGGTTCGTCTTTAGCCTACAGTTATGGATTCTATCTCACTTCTGGTGTAATTCCATGGAATGCTTTTTCGAATACTGTTTCAAGGACAGCTACTGCTTTTCTCGACAAGAAACACATAATCTCCAAAGTGAAGGTTGATCTTTCTTCATTTTCTCTTTATATTGCTGTCTCGGAGAGTATTACTTTTGCTGTAACTATGGGAGTATTCTTGTCTTTGCTTCTAATTAGTGGGTATGGAGTGAAACCTGTAATCTTATTAGTTCCATTGATATATTTGGCACAGCAGTTCTTTGCCTACTCTCTTGGATTTATTATCGGGATATTTGTTGTTTTTATAAGGGATTTAAGAGAAATAGTAAGAATTATACTCCAGTTCTGGTTCTGGTTTACACCAGTTGTATATGTTTTTGATATACTCCCAGACTTTATCAAAAGGCTTATGATATATAATCCGGCATTTTCATTCATTCATGCTTATCACAGTATCTTTATATATAAACAGATCCCAAATTTAGAGTATATTCTGTTTCTTTTTCTGTTGAGTTTTGTAATTCTACTATGTGCAAGTATTATTTTCAAAAAGCTTGAAAAAGATATTCGGGACTTTATTTAATAAATTATGAGTTGTGAATCAAAAATGATGCGAGTAATAGGTATTTCTAAAAGGTTCAAGTCATATCATTCCCCAGCTGACAGGCTCAAGGAGATTGTTTTCCGAAGGAAATACCACCGTGAAATAGTTGCACTGGATGATATTTCTTTTGAGGTACAGGAAGGTGAAACCCTTGGGATTGTCGGACAAAATGGTGCAGGAAAATCAACAATATTAAAGATTCTTTCCGGTATTTTGCTTCCAGATACAGGCTCTATAAAAATAGATGGGAAGATTACTGGCTTACTAGAACTCGGAACAGGTTTTAATCCTGAACTTACAGGTATCGAGAATATTTATATGAATGGAACTTTCCTCGGAATGTCCAGAACAGAAATAGACCAAAAGAAACCAGATATAGTTGGTTTTGCTGAAATTGGTGATTTCATTTACGAACCCATTAAAACTTATTCCTCTGGTATGTTAATGAGACTTGCCTTCTCAATTGCGATACATGCAGATCCTAAATGTTTCCTTGTTGATGAGGCTCTTTCCGTAGGGGATGCATATTTTCAGCAAAAATGTATGAGGAAGATTATTGATTTTAAAAACAAAGGTGGATCCATTATTTTTATCTCCCATGATATGGATGCCGTAAAGACATTGTGTGATTCTGCAATATTGCTGGACAAAGGTCGTATCCTTGATTATAGTGATCCGAAAAGTATTGTCGATTTTTATTACGGAATGATATTGCAGAAATCGCACATGGGAGATGTTGAAGTCGAGGTCAAGAAAATTAGTACCAAAGAAGGAGGAGAGACCTCAAGTACTTCAACAGGTGAGGTTAGAATTGTATCTTTCAATATATTGAATGAACGAAACGAGGTGATATCTTATGTTGAGAGTGAGCAGATCGTAAAATTTGTATATGAAATCGAAAGCTTTAAAAATTTAGTCGGACCTCATTATGGGCTTCATGTGAGAGACAATCGGGGAGTGTCGGTATTCGAGACAAATACCTACTGTATGGGAATAGAGACCCTACCATTGACGAAAGGACAGATTGTTAAAATCACTTACGAAATGAAAATTCCTTTATCTGCTGGGAACTATTCCATTTCGATAGGAGTAGCAAATAAAGGATATGACAGAGGATTTTTTGAAGAATATTTGTTAATGGCTCACGATATTGAGATTTTGAAAGTGATCTCCAAAGATAATTCTATAATTTATTCGGGTGTTTTCAATATGAATCCCCGCGTGTCAGTTCAATAAAACCTCAGTCTTTGTTTAGACAAAGATTCAATATTTGTTACCCCATATATAACTTCAATTTGTAATCCAAAATCATAATGAAGCCTTTAAATTTAATTAATTTGCGTTATGGAGACCACGGAATATGCTGGATGAATTAATCTCTATCTGCAATAATACTGACTATGATTTCAGAGATTACTCATTTCCTGGTGACGAATTATCATATTTGTTCAATGAATGGGTTGATTATTACCGGATGAAATATGCAATTACCAAAATGATTCAACCAAAATCAATTTTAGAGATCGGCATCGGATATGGATACAGCGCTATAACCTTTTTAAAAGCTTCTGAAAACGCAACATATCTGGGGATATATAATGATTCGGACACTTTTAGCGTGGATAAAGGCGCAGTAAATTGGGCAAAGAAAATTACAAAAAATTATGATGCAGGCTTTTTATTAGTCAATAGTCAGTCAAAAACTACCTTGCCAGGAGATTTTTATGATCTGATTCACATCGATGGTCATCAGGACGGAGACGGAATATTTAATGACCTGGAATTAGCTATGGAGAAAGGTAGATGGATCTTAGTAGATTGTCACTTTTTGTCAAACGAAAACTTACTCAGCGCAACATATTTCTTAAATAAATACAGAGACTTTATTGAATTTGCATTAACAATACCATCATATACAGGCGAATTGTTGATTAAATTAAAAGATTCAGCTAGACATATTTTCACAAAATATACTGATAAAAATTATTCGAGCTTAAAAGGCACCTACGATCCTTATTACTTTTTAAGTGATTGCGGAGGTTACGATTCATTTAAAAAATTCCATGGCAGGAAGCTCGAAGACCCTAGATTAATTGCAGTATGCTGCCTTGTTAATCCACATAACAGTATGGAAATACTGGACGTTGGTTGTGGAAGGGGTGAACTTTCGTACGCTTTATCACAGTCTGAAGCTCAAGTAACTGGAATTGATTATTCTCTTTCTGCAATTCAGATTGCTAAAGCCACATATCTAAATAGCACGGTTAGCAATTTGAAATTTATTCAAGATGATTTTCTAAGTCATAAGTTTAATAAAAAGTTCGATAGAATTATTGCTGCGGATTTTGTTGAACACATTGAGGAAGAAAAACTTGAATTAATGATCAAGAAAATTAAGGATATCCTAAAAGATGATGGATTATTCATTATTCATACTTTTCCCAATAAATTGTATTACCAGTTTTTTTATGAAGAAAAAAGGGAAATAGCAAAATCTATAGGTGTCTATATCCCTCAAAATCCCAGGACATTTTACGAGGATCTGATGCATATCAATGAACAGACTCCTCAAAGCTTATCTCTTCTGTTAAACAAATATTTCCCTCAATTATTGACGTGGGTAACTAATTATCCTGATTTTTCTGGCTCACTCACTCGTCCTTTTAGTCACGAAGAGTGCAATAATTCCAGAACTATCCTTGCCGTGAGTTCTTTAAAAAATCTCGACAAGGATTTAATTATTCAATTATTATCTTCTAAAAAACTTGATCGCGATGGAATAGATGTAGAAGTTTTATCGGAACAGGAATCGGTTAATATTTATTCCAATCAGAAGTTTAAGTTATCTGTAATTCTCAGGAACAATGGAAAAGAACGTCTTGTATCTCTACCCCCAAATTCGGTACATATTTCGTATCACTGGTTGAAAAATGACGGTACTTATGAGATTTTTGATGGATTTCGAACTGACATAATTCCTGCCTTAAACCCTCAAGAACAACGTGATTTTCAAGTAGAAGTCGTCGCTCCTCAAGAAAGAGGGGAATATCAGTTGCAATTAGATCTTGTGCAGGAAGGCTGTTTCTGGTTTGAGGAAATTACTAATAAATATCTGCTTAATATTAATTCAAAAGTAGAACAAAACCCGGATGAATGCAGGTCAGAGGAATCAGAAGTGGACACATTCGAGATTAAAGATGAGGAAATCAACGTTGAAGAGATTATGGAAAAAATTCGTCAGAGCATAAAGGAGAGGAAAGAAAGTGATATTTATAAGAATGAAAGTGCCACAAAGATAGAACACGTTTTTTCAGAGGTTTCCTGCTCAAGGGAACGAAATTCTCAAGAATTTGGAATAATAAATTCTAATCTTGATATTCGTAACAATAACTACTCCATCAGCTCTCATCGCTCAATGCTGGGAAAGTTCTTAATAAAGGGCAGGACGTTAGTTAATGGAGAGGTCAGACGTTATGTAGACCCTCTATTCCAAAAGCAAAGTGAACTTAATTATAATATTGCTGACTTTCTTAAAGAAATAACGGAAAGAGTGAATTCTTGCTCTAATGAAATAAAGCAATTAAAATCTGAAGTTGAAGAATTAGAGTGTGAAAATAGAACCCTAAAATTTAAAATTGAGCAATTAAAACCTGAAGTTGAAGAATTAGAGTGTGAAAATAGAACCTTAAAATTTAAAATTGAGCAATTAAATAGTGAAACTAAAGAGTTAAAAATTGAATCTGAAAAGTTAAAAACTGATATTGTTAGCAATGTGAAAAAAGAAGTAGAATCCTTGATTTCTTCTATTAATCTGGATCTCGATAACAAAGCCTGGCTTAGCAGAATACTTGAATCGAGAATACAGAAGGGATGTAAAAATCAAGTAATAGACTCCTCTGGAAATGTTGATTCAGATATTAATTATTACTTATTTGAAGAAAGGTTCCGCGGTTCGCGAGAAAACATCCTGCGGCATCAGACAGACTTTATAGACTATTTTGCAAATTGCATCAATGTCCTTGATATTGGATGTGGCCGGGGAGAGTTTCTGGAATTAGCTAAGGATAAAGGCATTAATGCATGGGGAATTGATGTTGATGAGGACATGATAAATTTTTGTAAATTTAAAGGGCTAGATGTTGAGCTAAAAGATGCTATCGAAGCTCTTGAAGAATTAGAGGATGAGAGCCTGGATGGAATATTTATAAGTCAGGTAGTTGAGCATCTAAGTCCTGATTATCTTATTAAAATGTTGAATCTGTGCAATCGAAAAATGAGATCCGGTTTTTATATAATTATTGAGACAGTCAATATTCTGTCATTATTCTCCTTCGCAAACTTTTACATAGATCTCTCTCACGTAAAGCCTGTACATCCAGAAACACTTAGATTTTTGCTTAATACAGTAGGTTTCAGGGATATTGAGACTAAATTTTCGTCTCCTGTACCTTCCGAAATGAAATTGCAAAAGCTTCCAGATCCCGATGGTATGACAGAAAAGTCAAAAACAGCGATTAGGATTTGTAACCAGAACATAGACATGATAAATGATGCCTTGTATGGTGCTCAGGACTATGCGATAATTGGACAGAAATAAAACTAAAGCATAAAAAAAGGCGTAAGCTGATGAAAGGTTTGATTTCTGTCTACTGTCTTCAATTTGTGAGATAATTTGAGGCAATTCTGATGAAAATTGCATTTATTATTCCCTGGTATGGAGATATTCCCGGCGGTGCAGAGAGTGAATGTAAAAACACGGCTGAGAATCTTTCCAAAAATGGGATTGACGTTGAAATCATTACTACATGTGTTAAAGAGTTCAATTCGAATTGGAGTTTAAATTATTACGAAGAAGGATTATCTCAACTAAACGACGTTACTATTCGAAGATTTAAAGTTCGACAAAGGAATACCGAACTATTTGATCGCATTAACTCTAAATTAATGCACAACCAGAAAATATCGCAGAAGGAAGAGCAGATATACATAGAAGAAATGATTAACAGCGATGATCTCTATCGGTATATTGAAACTCATGGTTCAGGCTACGATTATTTCCTGTTCATACCGTACATGTTCGGAACTACTTATTACGGATCTCAAATTCATCCGGAAAAATCATTTTTAATACCTTGTCTTCACGATGAGAGTTACGCATATATGGACGTTTATAAGGATATGTTTCAAAATGTCGCTGGGCTCATATTCCATGCGGAATCCGAAGCAAAATTAGCAAACGAAATTTTCAATATTAAAGGAAAACAAATAATATTGGGAGAAGGGATAGATACCAATATTTCCTTTGATATAAGGAGATTTCATGAGAAATATGGAATATATAATGATTTCATTCTCTACGCCGGAAGACGTGAACCGGGTAAAAACACTCCTCTCCTAATTGATTTTTTTTGCAAGTATAAGGAAAGGAATCAGAATGATCTGAAGCTTGTTTTAATAGGAAGTGGAGATGTCGGTATCCCTGGGAAGTTAAAAAAGGATATTATTGACCTGGGTTTTGTTCATACGAAGGATAAATATGATTCATTTGCTGCTGCAAGTCTGATATGTCAGCCCTCAATTAACGAAAGCTTTTCAATAGTGATTATGGAGTCGTGGCTGTGCCTGACTCCTGTTCTGGTTCATTCGAAGTGTGCTGTAACAAGAAATCACTGTATTAGAGGTAATTCTGGATTATATTTTGGTAACTTCGAGGAATTTGAAGGATGCGTTAATTTTTACTTAAATAATACTCATTTAAGAAAAAAGATGGCTATAAATGGGAAAAAATATGTCGATGAGAACTTTAACTGGGATCGAATTGTTGAGAAATATATCCGATTTCTTGAAGAGGCTTGAATATGGAAATTCATCAAATATTGCCAACCTTTAGTCCTGGTGATGCAATTGGCAATGAGGTTATTGAGATTAACAAAACCCTTCGGAAATGGGGATACGAATCACAGATATATGCTGAAAATGTTCACCCTAAAATGAATGCTAAAAAGCATTTTGAATACGATAAAGTCTCTTCAAAAGACAATGTATTGATATTTCATTTCTCAATAGGCTCTGAGATCTCTCATTATGTAAAAAAGTTGCCCGATAAGAAAATAATAAGGTTCCATGGAATTACACCTGAAAAATATCTTTATGGAATCAATGATTATATTCAGCATTTACTGGTACGCGGAAAAGAGGAACTCAATTTATACCCCGAGTTAACTGACTTGGCACTGGCAAATTCACGATATACCCAGTTGGAGTTGAGTAACTTAGGATTTAAACATATTGAAATTTTTCCACTTTTGCTTGATCTTAATATCTATAATAAAAGTCCGAATGAAAGTATCTTATCCAAGTTTGATGATGATTACGTGAATATTCTTTTTGTTGGAAGGATTATTCCTCAAAAGAATCAACATATTATTCTCAAAATTTTCTCTTATTACAAGCTTATAAATCCAAGATCGCGTTTATTTTTGATAGGCAATTTTGAAGGTTGTGAAAATTATCTTTATCTACTGCAGGAGATTATTCGGAAGCTAAAGTTAAAAGATGTTTATATTCCTGGAAAAGTCTCAATGGATGAGCTCTTTTCTTATTATATACTAGCTGATATTTTCCTATGTATGAGTGAATGGGAAACGTTTTGTGTCCCCTTGGTTGAGAGCATTTACTTCGACACTCCAGTTCTGGCTTATAACTGTACTGCAATACCGGATACTCTGGGGAATTCGGGAATTCTAATTAACAAACTTAATAGTTATGAAATTGTGGAAATGATTGATCTTGTAGTACACGATGAAGTTTTCAGAAATAAAATAATTCAAAAACAAAAAGAGAGACTCAAAAATTTTGAAAGACCGAATATAGAAAATTTATTAAAAGGATATATTCAACAGGTGATCGATTGAAAATTGCCTTCGTTGTCCAGCGTTATGGGCTGGAGGTAAATGGAGGTGCTGAATCCCACTGCAGGCTCGTAGCTGAGCATCTATTAAAGTACTTTGAAGTGGAGGTTCTAACCACTTGTGCAGTAGATTATAAAACGTGGAAAAATGATTATCCTGCAGGGACTGAAACCTTAAATGGAGTATTGGTCAGGAGATTCCCTGTTGATTATGAAAGAGATTTGCTGAAATTTAATAAATTTTCAGAGAAAATTTTCGGTAATATCCACACCTACGAAGAAGAAATTGAATGGATGAACCTGCAAGGCCCTTATTCAACAAAACTTTTAAACTATATCAAATATAATAAAGATAATTATACTTACTTCATATTTTTTACCTATCTTTACTGTACTACTTTCCTTGGTCTTCCTTTGGTCAAAGAAAAAGCGTTGCTTGTTCCTACAGCACATGATGAACCTCCAATCTATTTATCGATATTTAAGTCTCTTTTCAAACAGCCCATGCGGTTTATTTACAACACAGAGGAAGAAAAAAACTTCGTTATTTCAAAATTTCAGGTTACAGACATACCTCATGATATCGTAGGTGTCGGAATAGATATTCCGAATAAAATTGATGTAGTTTCATTTATTCGAAAGTATACAGTGGATAATTTTATTATTTTTGTTGGAAGAGTAGATGAATCCAAAGGTTGTCAAGAATTATTCGATCACTTTATTCGATATAAAAAAGAAAAAAAATCTTCTATTAAACTTGTTTTGCTGGGGAAAAAGATGATGGTAATTCCGGAAGATCCTGATATTCTTTCTCCAGGTTTTGTATTGGAACATGACAAATTTAATGGGATAAAGTCGGCTAAACTACTGATAATGCCCTCAAAGTATGAAAGTTTGTCAATGGTTTTGTTAGAAGCATGGCTTTGCAATACTGCTGTACTTGTAAATGGAAAATGTGATGTGTTAAAAGGTCAGTGCATCAGAAGTAATGCAGGATTATACTACGAAAACTATGATGAATTTGAGGAATGCTTGGATGTTCTCTTAGCAAATGATGAAATGAGAAATACTATGGGAAAAAATGGGATGAAATTTGTTTTGCAAAATTACTCATGGGAAAGTATAGAGAAGAGATATGTTTCAATATTGACAGGCGTTGATAGTTCTCCTTTACACGATTGATATTTTAAAGGGCTTAATGTCATAGCTCTGTAAAAATCCTCTAAGTTGGATTTTTATCCTATTTTTATAAACGTTATGTATTTTTCATCGGTTAACTAATTTATGCAAAATATCGAATAGTAAGTGTAGTGATTTTCCAAGTTGGATTATAAATATTCGCATAAAAATTAATACTTATTGTGCATTTCGTAGATTAATATAATACAAATGCATTCGTTTCTAAACCTTTCTCTGTTTACATGTGGATCCAATGCTGACTTTCGTATCCACTCATTATAATTTCCAAAGTTCTTCGAATTCCATATCTATGCACAATTACTGTAACAAATCTGATGCACTCTCTGCAAATATTGTACTCCAACGTAATTGCGCATATTGAACAATTTTTTTCAGGATGAGCTATTGAATTTTTTTACCAGAGAAAAAAATTCTTCTGCTAAAGATTAGCGTCAACATTGCCGTCCAGATAAGCGCCTCAATAACCTGTACATTCTTTGTTTCAAGAACGTCCAAAGAGTATTTGCTTTTCAACTTCTTGAACAGCAGTTCTTATACCATCTTGCCCCATACAACTTTACAATGTTTTCGCATTCAAAACATCTTTCAAGATGTGTATTATATATGTGATAATTTTTATCTTCATCATTATATAGTGCAACAAAATGTACACGCATCTCATTCTGGTTTTGCTTGTCTTTATACTTTCTTCTTTTGAACGCTATTTTTACAATTGAATCGAGATCTTTTCCAGAAAGTTGCTTAATGCATTCACTAACGCATTTCCCCATGAAATATTTGCACTTTGTTTTAGGTACTGCTGTCTCTATTGAAACAAAAACGAGATATTTTTGATAAAATGGAAAACAATGTGAACTTTATAATTATGAATTAAATAGTACTCTTACTATGTTTCCATTCTCTGGACAAATTATTTAAATAAAATTTTTAAGTATATTGATACTGTTCTTAATACGCTTATATGTGGCAAAGAAGTGACTCGTGAAAATCATATGTTTATCAAATAGTTGATATAATTTAAGATGTATGCTTTTTGCATAGGGAGCCAAGTTTTTGAGAAATAAATGTTCTGTTTTCTGCAGGATAAATATTGGGTACAAAATAAGTTGATTCCTTGACAAATATTGTACTGATCACAGGTGTAAAGGTCAAGATGAAACATATCTTCAAAAATTTTATTAGATAAAGGGTATGTCATGTATGGAATAAAGAGAGTCTTCTAGTACTAGAATAGGATCTAAGAACGAAGATATGAAAAATATAAATTATCATTTTCACTTATGTGACATGACAGATTATTCAAAAATTTTAAGAATTCTCCAAGAGGTACGTCCGGACGAGATATATCACCTAGCAGCTTAAAGCAATGAGCAGACTTTTTTGACTCCCGGGATATACCGCAGAAATTAATGTATCGGGTCCCAGACGTCTACTTGAGCAATTCACACACTTGGACTGGAAAATAATACAAAGTTTTTTCAGGCTTCTACTGACGAATTATTCGGGAACTCGCTGGAAACCACACTAAATGAAATTGCTCCCTTCGCCTCCCTAAACCCTTATGCAGCATCAAAGTTGTATGTTTACTGGATCTGTGTGAATTACCACGAAGCTTATGATATGTTTATCGGCAATTGCATATTGTTTAATCATGAATCACCAATAAGGACAGACAGTTTTGTTACGAGAAAGGTCACTAAGGCAGTAGTTAAACTAAAGGACGGCCTTCAGGATAAACTATACATAGGAAATCTAAATGCAAAAAGAGATTGGGGCTTTGGAGGTTATTATATAGAAGCCTTCTGGCTCATTTTGCAGCAAGATAAATCCGATGATTATGTTATAGCAACAGGAGAAACTATTCCGTTAGGGAATTTACTGAACTTGCATTCAAAGAAGCTGGCATTAACCTTGAATGGGAAGGTGAAGGTATTAACGAGATCGGTAGCAATGTTGATAGTGGGAGAATACATGTTGAAGTTGATCCAACTTTTTATAGACCCATGGAAGTGGATCTGTTGATCGGAGATTCATCAAGAGCCAGGAAAAAATTTGGATGGAAAACAAAGGTTAGTTTCAAATAATTGGCCAGGACGATTATAAAAAGTAGCGTGTTGTAAATAGAGTCTTTAGCTGAAAAAGTTATTTCCACACAAGAATGATGGTAAAAAATTGATTTATGATAAATATTTGTGTTGCTGGGATATTTTTAATTGAAAAGTTAAATTTTTTAGAATGGAAGTTATATGCAAATTTTTAAAAGAGATTTCAAAAAAACTCATTTTTTGGTCTTCAAGTATATGGGATATATTAGCAATTCATTGAATTCAGAGATTTATCGGAATTCTCTTAAATTCGCTCAAATTTTCTTCAACTAAGTGAATTTATATAAAGGCTAATTTTAAAATAAATTATTTTTCGTTATTCAAAGGTTACTTATAATTCTCGAATTTGTTAGCGATATGTATTGAGCAAAAAATATATTTATTATATATCTTTATTTAAGTCCTATATTGAACAAATGGTTTTTCTTTCCCAATTTAATTTGGCTATTAAGATAGAACAAGATACTAAATTTCAACAGAAGTTATATTTCATAGGGTTTCAGTATTTCATCAAGTGTCTCTGAAACTCAGCAAAATTTCTCAATTTTTCACGAGTTTTGAAAAAATCTTGCTATATTACCTTTGAGTGTATTATGCATTCGGTGCAATATAGGCTTTGTAGAAATTGATATATATGTAATAACATCTTGAAAAACAATATTTGTTTGTACTATTAAAAATTTTATTGTAGGCCAGTTGGAGTATGACAGCTGATGCAATTAAACGCTATTTTCAAGAACCTTAGAGGAAGCTGAAGCAAAGTCTAAATCATTTAGATTAAGGAAATGTGATCAAACAAGAATCAATGATTTTTATATTTCAACAAACCGAGAGTGTGGCCCTAGGTACTCAATCCTTTAGGTAAAGCAGCTGCATGTAATTAGATTTTTTAAGACTAATTTTCCGAAAGTATCTTGCCATTTCGGGAAGGGATAACTTGAATAATTTTGAAAATTTTACCTCAGTTACATTTTGTTAGGATAGTGATATTTTCACAGCCATTGTAGTATTTTCTCTTCCAATCTTTTTTTACTAGCCTTTAAACAGAGAAAGAAACCTTAAAGTCTATGATTCAAGTTATATATATCGAAGAAGGAACTTGAAAAATGAATGCTCATGAAACATTGAGTGTCTCCATATGCGCCAAATTCCGGATCATGGAGGGATTTGCATAGAATCGTTCAAATGTGTGCTTACTAATTGGGATTACATTTATGATTTGTGTCGAAAAATATCAACGAAAATAAAGCATTCTGGATATGAGCCGGACGTAATTATTGCGCTTGCCAGAGGAGGCTGGTTTGCCGGGCGCGTAATCTGTGATTTTCTGGGTCTAGATGACTTGTCCAGTCTGAAAATCGAGCATTATATAGGAACCATGGCTATCTACAGCGGTGAGCCTTTTATTAAATATCCTCTCCCAGATAGCGTTATGGAAGGCAAAAAAGTTCTTATAGTGGATGATATTGTCGATACTGGAGAGAGTATGCTAAGTGCTAAGGCTTACGTGGAAGGCCGGGATCCTATAGAAGTAAGGACAGCTTCACTGCAGTATTTGGGATGTTCGAAAATTGACCCAGATTATGTGGGAGAACGACTCGAGGATTGGGCCTGGATTGTCTATCCCTGGAATTTTATGGAAGATATGATTAGCATCCTTACTAAATGTATGAAAAAAGATCCTAAAAAACGCTGGAGTCTGGAAGATATCAAGCATAGCCTTTACATAAACCATGCCATTGATCCCATAGTCTTTGAAATCACCCAGCCAGGAAGGATTCCAGAAGTTTTGGAAGAGATGGAAAGAGTATCCAAAATCGGCTCCGAAACAATTAGCGGAAAACAATACTGGCAAATTTTATAAAAAATTTCGTAGTTATTCAACCTACCAAAAATAAGTTGGTTGATATCTATTTTGCTGCAATAGATACTTCTAATTATTAACTGATGGAAGATTAAAAAGCATAATCAATAATAATAGTTAAAAAAATAGACCCGCATAAAATTTTCAAGTGAACTTAGTATGGCTGGCTATTGATATTGTTTTCCCAGGTTGAATGGTAGTTTGCTGTAATCTTGTCCCTATATTTCCTTTTCTTTGCAGTTATCAATAATTCTCTTTCTGAATGAGCGGACTTTGGTATTGTCTGGTATATATTCAGGAAAACCAAGAAATTTCCTGAAAGAAATTCGATCAATACATTGTTTTTCAAGTTGACAGCTATAAAGATCATGCCATTGCTGTAAAAAATGCATTTTAAGCATAACATATATAATGACATCAGCTTCAGGTCTGCTTCCTAAAACGGTTTTGTTAAAATATATGGACCCAAAAATGGTACGAAAAGATTTCCAATCAATTAAGGAATCAATTTAGCAAGTTTGTCTCCAACTGACTGAAGATGTTTGTATTCTTTTTTAAGAGCAAAATCAGTAAGGTTTTTTATGAGTAGAAATTAATATTGGGAAATTTGAACTAACCAATGCTCAAATGATAGGAGTTTATCGAAATTCTCTTTAACAAACCATAGGTAAATTTGGGATGTTTGTACCATTTCAACTTTTAAAAATTGGAGCTTTCAGCCCTTAAAATCTCTTCTTTTCAGTTTATATCTGAAAATTAGAGGACTATATTAAGTTTTATCGGTTTTAAAAATTAAACTTTTTGCCCTCTACGTGCAACTTTAATTATAAATCGAATTTCTATAAGGACTATCCTAAAAGTGATGTACTTACTGTATAACTTTGAAATTAAAACTAGTGACCTCTCAATTAGGCTATATGATAGATTTGAGCACATCTTTTTTATTAATAAAAAGTTAGGAAGATGTGAGCAAAATAGTCAGTATTTTTTACAATTTGCAAATTGCTAGTGCTTGCAAACCTAAGAAACTATTATTAGAGTAGTGTGAGCCAAAAGAGGAAACAAATCCTCGCATACACCATCTAACTTAGTCATGTCAGAAAAAAGTGACTTGGAGGTATCGGAGTAAGAAATATAAGGCTCTTCACTATTTCGAGTGGGTCATTAAAAATCACTTTCTAAATGCGACACAAAAGTGATATTTGGGAACAGTTATTTAGAAAAATCACATTTATTCTCGATGTTTATTCATTTATTTTGCACTTCAAGTGCATAAGTCAGATACTTTTATCAAATTATAGACATTATTAAACGTGTCTAAACTTATGCGCATATACTGAGTGTAGTTTATAAATATACTTTACATCTTAGTTAAAAAGGTGTCTAAATGAAAATTTCTATTATAGGCTCTGGATATGTTGGAGCGGTTACTACTGCATGTTTTGCTGATGTCGGGCATAAAGTTATCTGTGTGGATATAGATGAAAAAAAAGTGCAGCAGATCAATACTGGAATTCCACCGATCTTCGAGGAAGGTCTGGAAGAACTGCTTAAGAAATATGCAGGAAAAGGGTTAATTGCAACAACGGACAATGACTACGCAGTTTTTAATACCGATATCTCTTTCATTTGCGTCGGAACCCCTTCTGAGGAAGATGGAAGTATAAACCTATCGATAGTCCGGTCAGCGGCCGAAAGCATTGGATCTGCCCTTGCAAAAAAGAACGGTTACCATGTGGTAGTGGTTAAAAGTACGGTGATTCCAGAAACCACCGAAAAGTTTGTTTTGCCTATTCTGGAAGAGAAATCAGGAAAAGTTGCAGGCAAAGATTTTGGGATTGCTGTGAATCCTGAGTTCTTGCGGGAAGGAAAAGCTATCTATGATTTTATGCACCCGGACAAAATCGTAGTTGGATCGATTGATGCACGTTCTGGAGATCTTGTTTCGGAACTATATCTGGATTTTGAATGTGAAATAACCCGTACCAACCTCAAGACTGCAGAAATGATCAAATATGTAAATAATTCATTTCTGGCAACCAAAATTTCTCTTTCAAACGAAATTGGAAATATCTGCAAGAAAATGGGAATTGATACCTATGATATAATGACAGCCGTGGGTAAAGACAGCCGTATTTCACCTATGTTTTTGAATTCGGGTGCCGGATTCGGAGGTTCTTGCTTCCCAAAAGATGTTCGGGCTCTAATAATAAAAGCAAAAGAAATCGGGTATTCACCGACTATTCTTGAATCTGTGCTTTCAGTTAACGAAAAGCAACCGCTCTTGATGGTTGAACTTCTTCAAAAAAGAATCGGAAAACTTGAAGACAAAAAAATCGCAGTTTTAGGTCTTGCTTTTAAGAATGATACAGATGATATCCGGGAATCAAGGGCTATTCCATTGATCACCGAACTTTTGAGGCTCGGAGCTAAAGTATCTGCATATGACCCGCAGGCTACTGAAAACATGAGAAGGGTCTTTCCCACAATTCGCTACCATAACAGCGCAAAGGAATCTTTAGAAGGTGTAGATGCTTGCCTTGTTGTAACGGAATGGGAAGAATTTAAGGAACTGGATTCAGAGTTCGCAGTAATGAAAAACAGAATTGTTATTGATGGAAGAAGGGTAATTAAAGCAAAAAGTATTGATTATGAAGGGCTTTGCTGGTAAGGAGAAGGATAGGAGTATAGTGAGCTCGATATTAGGAGTGCATTTAGTGATCATAGAACCGAAGTCTTTAGCTTCAAATCTTTTCGCATAAGAGGTTTTCTTTTGGGAAATCATTCAAGGAATAGAACTTTACATTAGAAGAGTAAATTCCATTTTCTTTTTGAAAATTTTGTAACTATTCAGCCTACTAAAAAAGTTAATTGATATTAGTTTTGACATAATTATATGTCTGATAACGAATCGACGAAAAAAGCAAAAATATTATTGGAAGATATTAATTTAAAAAAACCAAATGATATAAATTTGCTCATTGAATCTTAGTAAAGAGGGTTATTGGTGTTATTTTGCCTAGATCTAACAGTTGTAAATTTGTTAATATCCTATGTTTCTTGCTTGTAGTTCCGAATGAGGGGAAAAGTAATTAAGGTTGATCATATTCTAAAGTTTATTCGTTTGGAGATTGTGCTAGAAGTTCAGAGAATTTAGATCCATCAACATGAAGTTCAAGTTTATCATTAGAAGGCAAATAAGCCTTTACTCAAGATTTTTTCCCTACGATTATACCTCATATTCTATTTTTCTTTTTTAGTGTATCTTCAGGATATCATCTGATTTTCCCAGTGTTTCCTGCAATTACAGCATTTCAGAATTTAGTTAGTTCTGAAATTATTTCTATAAATCAGAAGAATATCAGTGTTTTCAAATCTCTTCAGTTCCGAAAACAATTTCTACAAATGAGGAAAAATATCCAGAAAATTAGTTAAGGTAATCAATTCATTGATTAGTATACCGAAAAAAACTCCAATTCTGGTATAGACACAGCTAGTTTACTGTCACATCTTTGGAATTATGCAGTATCGCTGATATAATAACTTTATCTAATGAAGCAAACTATCGCTAACAAAAAGATCATAATGTTTCTTTCATGTTGCAACATCTATATGGCAATTCTCTTGAATATGCAACCAACGATCTAAGGCAAAATATACCAAAAATAAAAATACCTCCAGAAGATTCTATTTTTAATTATAGAGGATTCCAATTTACCTTGAATTTTTTTGTGGGAGTATGTCCAAATCTTTCCCGCCGATTTCTTTATTAGACCCGATTTTTTCTTTTCTGGATCATTATTTTTTTATTTCCGATGTCCTCAAATAATGTCGATTATAGCAAAAAGCCGTACACAATATTTTTAGATTCACTCTTTGAATATTAAGGACAAAATTTTTTCTTCTTTGAATATTTTTTTATTTAGTGCATAAAATCGGTCCTCTGATATTTTTTGCGCTGATCCTCTTGTTTCTTAATATATCCCTTATTTCTAGGGGGATGTTCTTTTACTGCTCTTTTCATTGTTGCATTATAACCTTTTATTTTGCTCCAAAGTATCCTCTGTCCCTGTAAACCACTTCATTTTTTTCTGATAAATCTACATAAGAATCATGACGTGATGCAATCGTTGTTTTGAATCTTCTAATCAGCTCATAATCCCTGTCTATTATGCCATGAAGTTTGCATCCAAAGTGTGACTTACCACCCTTTTTTGTCCATGTTCTATATCTGCTTCTCCTTGTTTTTGCTTCATTTTCTCGAGGTTTATCCACTTTTGCATGTCCAGGATCAGAATGGATAAAAGTAGTGTTCTGAATCATTCCCTTTTTTATTTTAAAACCAAGGCATTAAGTTGGCTTTGCAACTCCCCCATATTTCTTCTTCTTTGCAGTTATCAATAGTTTTTTTTTCTAAATAACCAGACTAGTGTACTGTCTTGTATGTACTCAGGAAAACCAATCAATTTTATGACAAAAACTCGATCAATACATTGTTTTCTCAAGTTCAAAGTCGAAAAGACTATGATATTGCTGTAAAATAAGTATTTTCAACATAACGATTACTTCGGTTTCAGGTCTGCCTCCTGAAACGGTTTTATGAAAATGATGGACTCAAAAGTGATACGAAAAGATTTTTAATCAATTAAAGAATTAATTTCAGCAAGTTTGTCTCCAACTGACATAAGAATTTTATATTATTTTTTAAGAACAAAATCAGAAAAAGTTTTCATGAGTAAAAATTAATGTTAAGAGATTTTAACTCTCCAATACTAAAGTGCGTAGGAGTTTATAGAAATTCTCTATTCCACTTTTCGAGATGTACCCAAAAATGCCAAATATTTTTTCAATATGATATTAGCTTGAAAGTGAATATAACTTTCAATGGATAATAGTGGGCAAATAGGCAAACAAATTCTATATATCTGTACATCGGCAGAATGTCAGCTCTCTAATATCTACAAGAAAACAGGAAGATTTTATAATCTCATATGGTTTTTTTTGCCTTTACCGGTTGAAAATAACTCTTCCCCTTAAAAGCAAATATTAAACAGCAAATACAAATATACATATCTATTCAGGGTATTTATTAAAAGTACCATTGAGATATTGACATGGATATGTCATTCTGGATATTAATTTAAATACGTTGGTAAGGTACCAACTGTATGTTTATATTGTTTCGACAAATTAGTTTATACTCATCTATTGATCGGTGAATTCATGCCCCACAGATGCACCAGATGCGGAACCATTTTTGAAGACGGAGATTCTGTCATCTTAAGCGGCTGCCCTAAATGCGGCTGGAATAAATTCCTTTATGCTAAAAGGGAGTCTGAAAGCTCGGAAACCCAAAAGAAGCCAGCTATGGTAAAACAGAAATTGGATCCTGAAGATTCTCTGGATGGAGTTGTTAGAAGTATTGATGAAGCACTTGCTTCTGAGCAGGAAAACAAAAAGCAGGAACTTGAAACTGAGAGGAGAGCAGAAGAAAGAGTCGAATCTGTAAGAATTCTTGGACCAGGTTCTTACGAACTTAATCTTGATTCTCTTTTAGAGAGGAAAGAGCTAGTTATGGCAATCAAGGAAGAAGGTTCTTACGCCCTACATTTACCCTCTGTTTTCAAACAACGGAAGTATAAGCAAAAGGATAAATCCAAATTAAAAAAGCAGGAATAATCTTTAAGTTTCTTAGAATTCTCGGAATTGTTTGCCTGAATTTTTTGAATAACACCTTTCAAATAGTCCTTACAGCATAGCGAATTTCGATAAACATTAATTTTCAACAAATTGTTAGTATATACTTGATAAACAGCCAGCCAAAAATTAGGGTTTTTCGAAATCTTCTGTGGTTAACTCAGCAATTTATTGCATTTTCTATTTGTCTGTCAAATTTTTTCATCTAATTCTTAGCCAAAGGTTTTGATTTGCCAAGTTTGTATATTTATCCCGAATTAGTTCTCTAAATAGCATAATTGATTATGTATATTTCTTTGAAATGTTCTTCTTTACACCTTTCTAAAAGATTTATTCCTATACTATAAAAGAACAATCAGTTTTCAAACATATGGGTAAAAATTGAGACATTTATGAGTCAAATTTCAAAAATATGTGACTTTCCTACTTTCCGCAGATGTGCGCAAGAATGCCATCTATTTTCTCAATATGATAGTAGCTCAAAAATTAATCTAACTTTCAATGAATAAAGTGGTCAAAAAGGTAAAAAATTTTACTCATGTGTACATCTGCAGAAGGTAGGTTCCTATAATCATCTAATATTTTAGCTATCTTGCACCTTATTTTTGTTTATTTCAGTAGTCTGATACGTACTCTATTAGTTCTCTTGATCTTTTATGTCCCTTTTTCACCCAGCTCATTAGGAAATTTACTTCATTACCTTCAAGTTTAATCTTTAGTATGAAGATGCAAAGTGAGTCAGAGATTATTAAGCATAAAAATTAATTTATCTAAATTCTGCAAACAATATTGATTTAAAGCGTTGTAATTAACAAGTGATAAATTTTTAAATTTTATAAGTAGCTTTATATTTTAATCCATATATTTTATAGTATTTATGTGATTGAAATGAGAATAAAGTAGCATGAGAGTTTAAATTATCTTGATCATAATCTGTATGAAAAATTTTCTCTCGCTTAGAGTGCTTATTTTCTACCTCAAACGCATAAGCCATATTATTATTCACTATGTCCATGGTAGATAAGCGACAGCCCAATATAAATAAACATAAACATATAAAATTGATGTTTTTTACATCTGCCACTGGAGAGTAGATCGAAAAATAAATTGGAATTAATCAAAAAATAGAGAGTGGTTAGAAAAATAAACTCTCTTAGATCCACATTTAGTGTCAATTGGAGCAATATATAGGAGTGAAATTGTTGAAACAATTAGTTAATAGAATAAAAAATGTACTGCCTATTTTGCTGGCAGTCCTCTTTGTAGTGTCTTTGGCAGCTACATCAGTGAGCGCATATCCGTATTATGATGACTATGGAGGCCCTGCTTGGGGATGGGGCGCAGTTCCAGCATTTGGTGCAGTTCCAGCATTTGGTGCAGTTCCAGCCGTTGGCGCAGTTCCAGCCGTTGGTGCAGTTCCAGCCGTTGGCGCAGTTTCAGCCGTTGGCGCAATTCCAGCCGTTGGCGCAGTTTCAGCCGTTGGCGCAGTTCCAGCCGTTGGTGCAGTTCCAGCCGTTGGCGCAGTTTCAGCCGTTGGCGCAGTTTCAGCCGTTGGCGCAGTTTCAGCCGTTGGCGCAGTTCCAGCCGTTGGTGCAGTTCCAGCCGTTGGCGCAGTTTCAGCCGTTGGCGCAGTTCCAGGTCTCTGGATTTGATTGTAGAATGCTCACAATCTTGAGCGGGAATGGAAATATTTAAATGATGATTACAAAAATTGTCAATGATAATAGCTAGTATGTGATGTGTATATAAAGGTCTTAATGCCTCTATGATCTCCGGAGAGAATACAAAAAAAGTCACTAGAGATATTTCATGAAATTAGGATGAGATCCCGACTTCATTCAAATGAAAGTTCTGGTGGTACTCTAAGTATGAAAGGAATTCTTCAAAATCAAATTTTTTTATATTTTCTGTAGAGACTTTTGACTTGTCTTTTGTTACATTATTTACTCAACAGAACATATCACATCAGACTCTGACAAGGTCTCTTCCTTTCTTCTGGAATAGTCAAAAATATTGAGGATCCCACACGACATATATTTGTCAATAAAAATTGAATAGAGTGATGAACAACAGAATATCCGTGATTACAGGCCAGCACAGTGCTTCAAGTACACGTTGTCTTTTGCATCACTAAAGAAATACCTCGATTTGATGCAAAATCTATTGAATCCAAGGAAACAACCAAAATTGCAATGTAATTCAGAGAAGAAATACTCAAGGTAGATTATCCAGCCTATGGGAATTCTAGCTCTGAGAGAAAAGTGGGCATTGATGGAGTAAACAGAGTTGAGGTGCAATAGCTTAGGACTCTATGAGAGCTGAATCCAAATTGAGTTTTGTTTTAACCCTTGGTAGTTATTGTAATATTGCAAACAGAAGAATGACTACTGCCATTACGGGTAGAAGATCTGAATCAAAGGCAGATATGCTTCAATGCATAAAAACGTAGCATTCATTAAATTGAAAGTTTAATCATAAAGACATCAATCATTAATGGTAGAGGACTCCTTCTTTTAGAAAGTAACATAAGTGTAAACAACATTTTGAAAAATAGCATTTGCTTAAAAATATTAAAAATATTTTATGATCTCTTTAAAAATGTGACCGTTGCCACAATAAAACACTATATTCAAGAAGCTTAGAGAATTCGAAAGCAAAGTTTTTATAATTTATATTGAAGAGATTTGATCAAAAAGAATCGATGATTTCTCAGTTTCAAAAAAAGATAGAGGCTTCAAGCATGCCAATTCTTTAGGGAAGGTGGGAGCACACAATTTAATTTTTTTAAATCCTGATTTCAGCTAGCTTAGTCAGTCAAAATTATTTCGAGGTGAATTTACAAAGTTTAAGGATGCCAAAGTTTAATTAGTGCAGAGTCTGTATTCCCACTTGATGAAGTCTGAAAAACCGGAACTTCTGGCTCCAGCTGGAGACATGAGAGCCCTTATTGCAGCAGTAGTAAATGGAGCAGATGCCGTGTACCTTGGAGCTCAGACTTTCAGTGCTCGGGGGTATGCATCGAATTTCTCAGAAAAAGAGCAGGAAGAAGCAATTGATTATGCCCATCTCAGAGGCGTGAAGGTATACTTCACTGTAAATACTCTGCTTAAGGATGAAGAAGTTAATAGCGCTCTCAAACTGCTTTCTCGCCTGAGAGAAATGGGAGCAGATGCAATTATCATCCAGGACCTTGGATTGATTTTTCTTGTGAGAAAACATATGCCAGATCTTCCGTTGCATGCGAGCACACAGATGACTCTGCATAACAGTGAAGGAGTTGAATTTGTAAAAAAATTAGGAATCAAAAGAGTTGTGCTCTCTAGGGAATCCTCCCTTGAAAATATAAAATGGATAAAAGAAAAAAGTGGAATTGATATCGAAATTTTTATCCATGGAGCTCTATGCATTTCCTATTCTGGTCAGTGTCTCCTGAGCAGTCTTATAGGTGGAAGAAGTGGAAACAGGGGATATTGTGCCCAGCCATGCCGAAAAAAGTATAGGCTGTACTGCAATGGAAAATATATCATAACAACCGGAGACTATCTCTTAAGTCCAAAGGACCTTAACACAAGTTCAAATCTGGGAGCTCTTATAGAAGCAGGTATCGAGTCCTTCAAAATAGAGGGCAGAATGAAGAGACCTGAATATGTTGCAGGTGTTGTCAGGGTCTATCGCCGCCTTCTTGATAGGTATGCTGAAAATCCTGCAGCATATTATGTTTCCGAAGAAGAACAAGAAATACTTACCCAAATCTTTAATAGAAGTTTTACTTCTGGCTACTTCTTCGAAACTCCACATGGAAAACTCATGAGCAGGGAGAATCCACATAATCGCGGAATTCCAGCAGGTATTGTCGTTGGGTATGATAAGAGTTCAAATCAAATTCTTGTAAAGCTTTCGCGCTTTCTCCAGCTTGGTGATGGGATAATGGTCAAAAACGCCGAAACTATGTCAGAAGATAATGGAAAAATAGTATCTTCAATGCGTACCAAGAAGGGCCCTGTCCACAGTGCTGAAAAAGGAGATCTAGTCTCGCTTCCTTTTGATTCAAGTGTACCATCAGGAAGTACGGTATACAGGACACAGGATAAGAAGCTTATGGAGTCCCTTAAAAGAGAAAGTGAATCCAAAATTTTGAGGCCTAAGATTCTTGTATCCATTACCTTAACCGTTAGAGTAGGAAGACCTATAAGACTTGTGATAAAGGATAGGGATTCAAACACAATAACAATTGAATCCGAATACCTTGTCGAGAAGGCAGAGAAGCACCCAATTTCAACAGCTCAGATCGAAGCACAGCTATCAAAGCTTGGAAACACACTCTTTAAGGCAACTGAGCTTAATGTGAATTTAGAAGAAGACGTTTTTGTTCCTGTGGGCCAGTTGAACGACCTGAGAATAAAAGCAATCTTACAGATAGAAAATCTACGGATGTCAAAGTGGAAGCGAAAACCTCTTAATGATCTGAATTTCCCCAATCCAGTTGAAAAAATGAGAAGTGAAGGAGATTATCTCTTCCCGAAAAAATTTCCTGTAAACCCTCTGCTCTCAGTTTCCGTATATTCTTTAAAAGGGCTCAAAGGAGCGATTGCAGGAGGAGCAGATTGTATTTATTTCGAAGAGGGGTTTATCAGAAAATCGAAAATCGAGGGACAAAAAAAAAAATGTTCGAAGAATCATGATGTCATTTTCAAAAAAGCTGTTTTAAGAGCCCGGGCTACAGGCAGAAAAATATATTTTAGTACCCCAAAGATTGTGAAAGACCCAGAAATGGAATACGTAAAAAAAATCATATTTCTTGCCAAGAATTTGAAAGCAGATGGTATTCTTGTATCAAATCTTGGGACCTTAAACCTCGCAAAAGCAGAGAATATTCCTTTTATTGTAGATAGTCCTTTAAATATACTTAATAGCTTTACTTTTTCTTATTTTTTGCAGTACGGAGCTCAAATGGCTGTAATTTCTCCGGAGCTGACGCTTGAAGAACTAAAAGACATTGTTTCTTGTGGGCCTGCAGAATGTATCGTCCATGGGCGGTTGGAATTAATGGAATCTGAACACTGTCTTGTAGGCGGGCTGATTGGTAAAGACCCTAAATATTGCAGTGCACCATGCAGTTCTGGAAATTTTACGCTGGTTGATGAAAAATATTACGAGTTTCCTCTGCTCATGGACTATCAGTGCAGAATGCATATCCTCAATTCCAAATCTCTATGCATGCTTGAATATGTTCCTAAACTTCTTGAAAGCGGCGTCTTAAGCCTAAGGATAGGGATTCTCGAAATGAAAAATGATGAAGAAATCAGGAAAGTAACCTGGGCATACAGGAATGCAATTGATACCTATCTCAAAGACGGAAATCTGGAGCACAAAAAGCGTGGGAATCAGGGAAAAGGTTTTACTACAGGACATTATTTCAGGGGTGTGCAGTAAAATAAATCAGGAGTAGTGGAAAATGGATAGAAGGGTAAGTGACACTGAAATTAAGGAGGTAATGCTATTAAAGTTAAGGAAAAAAGATAGTTTAGGGAAAGAAGATCCGAAAATTATCCTGTCATGTTGATTGTGTGAGGAAGGCAGCTTCTTGGAAAGTACCAATTAATTTATGATATCCTGCAAGAATCCTGAGCTGAAGCATTCAGCTGGCATTTTGAAGACACTGAAATGGAAAAAGCAGAAATGGAACACAGAGAAGAGGTTTACTTCAGAGGTATCCCATTTCTCGTGGATGTAAGCAATAATCCAATCTATTTTCTCAATATGACAATAGTTTAAAAACAAATCTGAAATTCTTCGAATAATAGGCACAAAAAAATTTAAATGATTTTAATCTACCTTTTTGACTATTGATTTACATCATTACCTTTGGCAGGAATGTTGCCCTAGATTTTGTCTTTTAAAATCGATCCAAAACTAATCAGTGAATTGCTATCGAAAGCTCGATGTTATTTATGATCACAGATGCAAAATTGTCTTTTAGGCAATTCCACTGCCAGAACAAATTGGGTTTTCTAAATTGTCAGAAATAACTGTTTTCGGTGAAGTTCTTATCATCACAGCAATCTGCAGAGTGCCGGCTGGGATAGAAAAATATTTGAGAATTCTACTGCATTACGAAACTCAATGATAATTATAAATAAGTTGTACTCATAAATATATTTATGATAGTTGGAATTGCCGAAATTTCAGTATTTATTGTGGCACTTATAGTAGCTATCTTGCTATATAAAGCTCTAAAAACCGCCACTAGCCTTGCTATAAATGCAGTTCTTGGAATTCTAGTACTGATTGCAGTAAAATTTTTGCTCGGACTTGAAATTGCAATCACCTGGGTAGCAGTTCTTATCTGTGGAATAGGTGGCATTTTCGGAGCACTTATCATAATTGTGTTGAATTACCTTAAAATAGCTTTTTTATAAAGTTACGAAGCGAAATAAGAAAATTACATGGATTGGAGGAAATAAAGGCATGCATATAAATTTAAAGTGTAGATAGCTTCTTGAAGGATACATTAAAGGCTTTCAGAAGATTCATCTTGCCAATACCACCTATAAACTTCTCCTCCCAAAAATTTATTCATTTATTACATTTTTCAATTTATTGCTGTGATACTCTTTATATACGGTATCAATCTTAAAGGAGAATGTTTTGGGTCAATACTAAAGAAAAGATGTATATTATCATCATAATGATTGCATCAAACTCAAAAAAAGTACCTTTCAAATTTCAAAGCTTATATAACTCAAATAGTTGATGATGTCATACTTCAAAATAAATATTTTACGGTACTTTATACAAAAAAATCATGTGATATCTTAGAGGATTTCGATAAACGACTGAATTTCGTCATATGCTTTATAACTTATATAAAGATGATTCGTGAAAATGAGAGGTTTATCAAAATTCTATCTCTTTTATAAATAAAGCGGTTTGCATGACTTAGTTTTATTTTATAGTTCACAGGTGGCTCAATTTGTAAATAAATTAGTCAATATTGGTTTCTGGGAAGCTTTCATCACGGCAGCAAACTGCGGGCCATTAGATTGGAATAAGATTTATTCTCTGTCCTGATCTAAAATTACCACAATATAGAAATTGATTTATAGTCCTTAAATTTATATTAAAATGCCGTAGATATATTTTCCCTCCTAACTCTTGTGCTTTTCAAGAACTTAATTAACTCTTTTGTTGGATCTAGCTAAAATTACCTATTCCATTTTGTTCTCATCCATTTTTTTTAGATAACAGTGCTAAAATTTTTTCTATTAATATATAAGTTTTCCACTTCATTTCTTGATTTAAATCTTTCAAATAAACATTCCCTAAAGTTCGAATATTCGTTGCTTAAATCATTCATGCTAATAATATCAAGTGTTAAATTAGAGCTTAGAATTAAATAGAGGGAGCAGAATGAATATCTCCTAAATTTTCATACTTGGATTTTAATCCACTTACGTATGGTGTGCCGCTGTCTCCATAATATAAAATATTAGAAAAATTAGCTGCAATGTATAAACCTTAAATTTCATGGCCATTATTTTAAAAACTTAACGGTTTATTTTTCTAAATTAAGAGAGACCGTTTTCATCAGAATCGAAGTGGCTATTCAACCTGCCCAAAATCAAATGGATGATCTCTATTTTGCTGCAATAGATACTTCTGATTACAAGCTTGTAGGCAAAATCAAAAAAATGATTAATCACAGACAGTTAAAAGGAGTATACCCAATAAACTTTATCCAGTGAATTTTGATGATGATGATTATTGATATTTTTATATCCAGCTTGAATATTTAAGAATTTGATTTTATCTAATTTAAAGTAGTCTCAGCTAAATACATTCTTATTTTGGGTCTTTTTGGCCTTAGATCGTTGGCTGCATATTCAAGAAAATTGGTAGTAGATGCTGCAGCTTTGAATAAAAAAGGACTTCGATAAATTTCTTGATTTCTTCATATGCTTATAAATTGTATTGGATTATTCTTGAAAATCAGAGGTTTATCGAGATATTGCTTCCAATATTCAAATGTATCGGAGTTTATCGAAATTCTCTCAAGCTTGTGGTAAGTTGGTGGAAACCTTATTCCATACATATTATAGATAATTCCCAATTTATTTCCATTTTTTTCTTCGCATGAATACTGTCCATACCTTTCTCGCTAATTTATGTACTTGACCCAATTTTTTATGGTGCGTTATCCCTTGATTTTAAAGATAGCTTTCGATTCAATCTTTAAACGGTATTGACAATAGCTTTTCCTGCTTTGAACTTCTTTTTAGTTACTGTATAAACTAGTTCCCATGGAGATCTCTTTGAGTTGATCCTCTTGCTTCCTAATATATCACTCATTCCCAGAGTATTTTCCTTTACCACTCTTTTCATTGTTGAATAATAACATTTTGTTTTTGCTCCAAAGTATCACCTATCTCTGTAAGACACTTCATTTTTTTTATAAGTCTACCTGAGAATCATGAAGTTATACAGTTTTTGTTTTGAATCTTCTGATCTGCTCATAATCAATGTCTATCATGATATGAATTTTATATTCAAAGTGTGACTTACTGCCCTTTTTTGTCCAGGTTCAAGAATATGCAATTTCTTCTTGATTTAACCAGTTGATAGCTACGGTGTTGCTAAAATTATATGTGGGCTTACGGCTCCCACTTCCCGCAGATTTACACAAGAATGCCATCCATTTTATATGCATGACAGTAGCTTAAAAATTAGTTTAACTTTAATGAATAATAATGCCCAGTAGGCGAACAACTTGTATATCTATGTACATCGGGGAAATTTTCGAGATTGAATTTTACAAATTATATGACTAACATATGACTAACGAAAAAAAGATTTAATACTTCATGAAAAATTGGTTGGTAAGGATGTTAAAATAGAACAAAACCTTCAAATTCAAGTTTTATTAAGCTATTTGATTGGAAACTGACAAATAAGATGTAAATTTTATTAAAATTTTAAGGCTATATACTGATTTTTGGCAAACAGATGGAGTCTCATTCCAAATTGAATTTGTACTTTAAAGCTGAGGATCAAATGCCGGATGAATTAAGTATAAATATTTACATACAAAACTATATCGATTTTTTGAAATTTTAATTGCTCCAAGAGTTTACTACAGTATATAATTATTGACTTATAAATTTATGTTAAAACTATTTTTTTGAGCACTCTAATTCAGAATATATCTGAAAACAATTTTTAACAATTCTGACAAATTTTAGTTAGTTCTTCACCTAAAATCGTTATCTCTTTTCTATTCTAGGCTCAAAGGTTTCACACAGCGTTCTTTTAAGCAGCGCAGCTTTCCATTAATTTTAAATTATACGGCAACTTATGGAAAGGCTGATGGCCCACAAAATTCTTATTACCAATGATGACGGTGTATATTCCACAGGCCTTAAAGCTGCTTTTGATAGCGTTTCGGATCTTGGAGAAATTACAATTTCGGCTCCTGCTGTTCAGCAGAGCGGGGTCGGGCGTTCGATTTCTATCTTTGAGCCTCTTCGAATCACAAAGACAGATGTAGGAGGCATACCTGCATATGCCGTGAGTGGGACTCCTACAGACTCTGTAATTCTGGGTATCTTCACGATTCTCAAGGAAATGCCTGACTTGGTGCTCTCTGGCTTCAACATTGGAGAAAACATAAGCACGGATACGATTACTACCTCAGGGACAATAGGAGGAGCCCTGGAAGCTGCAAGTTACGGCATTCCTGCAATAGCAGCCTCCATGCAAGTGCTCGATGAAGGACAGAAATTCGATGATCCTAGAGATTATCACAGAGAGCGCTTCGAAGCCGGGATAAAAGTCGTGAACAGGATTGCTCTAAACGTCCTAAAGCATGGGATGCCGGAGAATGTGGACCTCCTGAATATCAATATTCCCTATCATGCCAAAGAAAATACGCAGATAGAGATAACTCGCCTTGCGCGGAAAGTTTTTAAAACTGATGTAGAAGAACGTCATGATCCTAGAGGCAGACCCTATTACTGGATTGCCGGAAAAATGATTAAGGAAGAAGAAGAAGGGACTGATGTGCACTCAATAATGCAAAAGGGGCATATCTCAATAACTCCTGTTTCTCTGGATTCAACTGCAAGGATAGATTTTTCTGAGATCACAAAGTATCTCTAAAGTACCCTAAAATTTTAATTTTTTTAAAATGAAGATTTTAGTGCCGTAGAAATTTTGATTTTCTTTTTGACATATGAATTTTTTAATCCTTCTTTTAGATAATTACATTATCAGCTATTTAAAATATATATTCATTGAAATTGGTAAAAGGTAATGTTTTTATTTCGATATAACTGATAATGATGATTATTTAAATCTTTCAGTTGGTGCTGAACCAAGATAAATTATACTTCAAAAGTGATGAGGATTATGAAAAGTATCACAGCAAGAATAATCTTCAGAGAAAACCGTGAAATAAAAAAAAGTTATGGTTAGCGAACTGTGGAGTGATAAGGATTATATTGCAAATGTGAATGATTATACAACTTTAAATGCAATTAAAAACGGTGTTGAAAATAAGGGAAACTAGGAAGAAAAAAGCTTATGAGAAAATGAAAATATTTGATTTTAAATAAATCCCTTGTACCCAGAGCTAGGTTGTGACTATAAGAAATTGTTTGCAGAGGTAATAGTTTAGTGCCACAAATTTGATTCCCTCCCAAAATCAGATCAGAAAGCATCCCTTATTAAGCAATAACTTGCCAAGTGAATCAAAATGTCGGATCCAATAAAATACACCAGAGCCGATGGAAAAATCCCAATTAAAGAACGCTTCCAACTTAAGGAAACCATCGTTACTATAGTTGCCAACAACCAAGCTCATATAGAAGTCGCAAAAAGATCAATTAGAACCCACAGGGCAGCTCTTGAAACTTACATCCTTTCTGACCCTTATTTTCAGCTTACCCTTGACCCCTATGAATACCCAAAAATTGCACCTGAAGTTGTTAAGAGAATGATAAAAGCTGGGAATACGATGGGTGTAGGGCCAATGAGTGCAGTTGCAGGCACAATTTCTTCCCTCGCAGTGGAAGCTATGGTAGAAGCCGGAGCAAAGTATGCCATCGTTGATAATGGGGGTGATATAGCACTAATTAACGATCAACCTATAGTTGTTGGGATCTACTCAGGACAATCTCCTATCAAAAACCTGGGATTGGTTCTCGAACCACGGGACTCAATAACAGGTGTATGCACTTCAGCAGGGACAGTTGGACCCTCAATCAGTTTTGGGGCGGCAGATGCTGCCTCAGTGCTATCAGATGATGTTTCTCTGGCAGATGCAGCTGCAACATCACTTGGAAATGAAGTAGGTATCGGAAAAGAATCTGTAAAAGCTTCTTTTAACTCAGTAAAAGGGATTCCAGGAATTAAAGGTGCAATTGTGATTCAAGGTGAATACGTTGGTATGTGGGGCAATATTCCAAAAATTACCCAAGTTGATGTAAAATACGAGTGCATAACAAAAGCATGAATATTAGCTTGAAACTTTTCAGAAACTTTTTTGCGGATTTCGAGAGTGTCTTTTGCCTTTGTTACGAAAATAGCTTTTTTGCTCGAATGTTAGTGATCATTCAGCTGCCCTTACTCCTAAATTATTTTGATGCTATACTATAACGATTAGTTTCATAATGGTTATTATAAAAATAGTCATTCGTGTTTCTTGGATGTGAAAATATCATTTATATGTAATTCTAACCCTGAGAAGGTTGTTGACTATGTATAGTTTTCACCAAATGGCTTAGGTAATAAGTAAAATTCCACTCCTTTTTCACGAGTTTTAAATAAAAGTAATGTCGAATGTCATTTGTGGTGAATAATTACCTATCTCAGAAAGATTTCAGTGAAACCTCCAAAATAACAAATTTTGCTAGGAAAAATGTAGGGAAATATCTCCAAATGGAAACCTTCCTAGAACCCAAAAGCATATCGAGATCAAAATTGCAGTGGCATATCCAGTTGCTTGCAGTGGGGTGAGCAACCGAAACTTTGATTGCAAAAAAAATATCATATAGAAATAAATGTATTATAAGAAATAAAAAAAATGTAAAAGTAAATGAACATAAAATATAACTTTAATCGTATTAATAAGGCAGAAGTATAAAATCTATTTACACATAATCACAATTTTGGTGCTGCACCCCGCAGCAGCTGCGGGGTATTCGACAGAATGAAAATTTATGATTATGTCAAATTTGGGTTTTATCCAAAAACTATATGATTCTGCACAATTTGGGGCAATTTAAATTGAAGATTTTTGATTCCTCAGTCAAAGCGAACTTAAAGAATATTGTGGGTAAAACTAAATATTCAAATTTCAATTATTATTTAATCTTCTCAACTTTGCTCAGTTTAAATTCCTTATCTTTTGACATAGATTTTACTCAAATTTCATAAATTTACTAAAAATTATTGGTAGAGATTCATCTTTTTATAGCTTTTTCTTCCTTTCAACCTGTAACCAACTTTCAGCAAATATGTCCTCATAAATAATATTGTTCCATGATTTTGTTTCATCAAACTTATTTTTTTTAATTAAATTTAAGCTTGTAATTTGAATTACCACTTTTGAGTCAACTTACATTTTACTTCTGTAACTCTAGCATCAGAATGAAAATCCATTTCAATTTTGGTTTTTGAGCTTGTTTTCCAATTTGGTCGAGTACTTTTTTTCTCCGTTTTACTATCCTTTTTCTTAGCTTCCATTCTGCGACAGAATAAGTATTCAGAGTTGAGATCATGATCATTTACAAAGCTTAAGTTCTTTGAAATATTTTCATATCACTTTCAGAGGCCCTAAAAAATTATCTGTCATATTCACTAACAATATTTATAGATTGCCTAAGTGTTAATAATACAATTATTAATACAAGAAACAATAATTCACTGATGAACCCAGCCATAATTCGTGACCTCTGCTACATTAATATTAATTCAGAAATAATAAAAACTAAGTACCATTTATCTGAAGTATTATCTTAAAAAATACTTTCAAGTAAGCTTTCTTATTTAGAACATTTTGTGTAATGTAATCTCACAAAATATCTGCAAATTATTGAGGATTTCGATAAACCTCTGATTTTCTCGATTCATTGCTACGCAATAATATAATCATAAGATCAAATTAATGGGTCTATCTAAATCATTTCTATATAATTCCTACGTATCTCGGATTTTTAATGGTCTATAGTTTCTCAGGTCTTTGAAAGCTACCAAAGGAAGGAATATTGTTGATAATAGATACCCAATGTTGCAGAAACCTGCAGATCCTTCAAAAAACCAAATTATGAAGTACTATCACCTCAAAAATGATTATATGATATAGAAATACAAAATATAGAAAAAGCGGATGACAGGAAAGGAAGTAAAGCGAATATATTGACTTTTAGAATGGATATGGTAACCTAGCGAATCAATATACTTCAAGGCATATTAAAAGAAATAGATTATGTTGAATTCAGAAGTTTATTCTGAACCATAATGAACAATATAAATTAGGGAAACGCAGGTTCGAGAGAACCAATGGTGTTGATATTAATGAGTAAGGAATGTCCAGACTGCCATGGGCGTGGCTATGAACTTATTTCAACTGATGTCTGTCCACAGTGTAAGGGAAAAGGCAAGTCAAAATCAGTAGATTTCATGAAATTTTCGGAAAAAGATATTGATAGCTTCCTGAAAGAAGGAGCAACATGTGAAAAATGTAAGGGTACTGGAAGTCTTGAAACAACTCTCCAATGTAAAACTTGCGATGGGCTAGGAAATCTATACACTTGCAAGGTTTGCGGGGCGCGCATTTTGGAACATCGGGATGTTGAGGATGAGATATGTGATTCATGTTCCAGTTCTCAATATGTTTATTCACTTGATGATTCCTGTGATATTAAGGACGTGGAAGCAGAAAAACTTTACCATGGCGTAGTGAACAGTAAAGCATCTTTTGGAGTTTTTGTGGACCTTAATCCCCATATAAGGGGGCTTATGCACTCCAGCAATGTTGGGACCCTACCTGAAATGGGAGATTCCGTGATTGTACTGGTGAAAAGCATCAAAGCTGGAGGAAAACTCGACCTGATTCCGAAAACCCTTAAAAGATATGAAACAATTGAGATTGAGAAAGAGCTCCCGCTTAAGAACTCTGCTGAAATAGACCCAAGTATGAAGGGTAGGATCATCCGATTAGAAGGAGATGTTATCCAGGTAAAGCAAACCAGTGGGCCAACTATTTTCACGATTAACGATGAAGGAGGCTTTATTCAGTGTGCAGCTTTCGAGAGCGCAGGGAAACGCTCCTATCCACACATCGATGCTGATATGATTGTTTCAATCACTGGGGAAGTAACTTTGCGGGATGAGCAGATTCAGATTGAAGTAATGAGTATGAAACTGCTTACAGGAAAAAAGGAGACAGTTGTCAGGGCAAGAGTTGAAAAGGTAATTGATGAAAAAGCATCACCTTCTGACATTCCTTTTCTTATAAAAAGCGATATTATGGAAAAGCTCAAACCCAGGATGCTCCTTGTAGCTAAAGAAATTAAAAAAGCTATATTCCATTCAAGGCCCATAATACTCAGGCATCATGCTGATGCTGATGGGATTACATCGGCAATTGCAATTGAGAGGGCTATACTTCCCCTTATTACTGATATAGGTGGAACAGATGCAGAATATTATTTCTACAAGCGCGCTCCTTCGAAGGCACCTTATTATGAACTTGCGGATGTTACGAGGGATATTTCATTTGCACTTGAAGATTCCTCAAGGCATGGGCAGAAAATGCCACTTGTAATTCTTGTGGACAACGGGTCAACCGAAGAGGATATCCCCGCCATGCGGCAGGCAGAGGTTTATGGCATTGATATGCTTGTTATTGACCATCATCATCCTGATGAGATAGTCGATCAGTATCTTATAGGACACGTAAATCCTGCACATGTAGGAGGGGATTTTGGGGTTACTTCAGGTATGCTCTGTACTGAGATTGCTCGTATGATCAATCCGAAAGTTAGTGATGAAATAAAGCATCTTCCTGCAGTTTCAGCAGTCGGAGATCGTTCGGAAGCTCCTGAAGCTGCAAGATATATTTCTCAGGTTTCGGATCACTATACGCTTGAAGAATTGAAAGAAATGGCTTTGGCGCTGGATTATGAACAATTCTGGCTGAGATTCAGCAGTGGAAAAGGCCTTATAGATGATATCCTAGATCTAGGTGATCACGCTATCCATAATAAGCTGATTTTTCTCCTGTGTGAGCAGGCAAATACCATGATAAAAGAACAACTTGAAACCTGTCTTTTTAATGTTAAGTCTCAGAAATTGGCAAATGGTGCTATCATGAACGTTATTGACGTCGAGAACTATGCCCAAAAATTCACCTTTCCACCACCTGGAAAAACCTCTGGGGAAGTCCACGATGTACTTGTCAAAAAAAACCCAGATAGAGCTATAGTGACTATAGGATATGGGCCTGACTTTGCTGTCATTCGTTCGAAAGGGATTTTTATGAATATTCCAAGAATTGTCAGGGAACTTAGAGAAGAAATGAAGGGTGCAGGTGTCAGCGGAGGAGGCCACCTTGTCGTGGGCAGTATCAAGTTTGTAGAAGGAATGAGGACCGAGGTGCTATCAAAGCTTGCTGAAAAAATAGCATCTACGAAAGTTGAGTATTGAAACCTTTGATAAACATCATTTCCCTCATTTCCTTTACAATGGCACCTGTGGATTAAGGAAACAAAATATTTTTTATGCAAAGTTCCATGTAGTTTGTGATCCAAATTTGAAATTTGATCTTTATGTTGAGATGGGATTTATATATTTTTAAGAAATAAAGGAATGATATTTGGATCAACAAATTTTTGATCAATTTTTAATGATTCATGGCCAGGTAATCTTCCTCTTCTTGATAATAGTTTTCCAAAATTTTTTATCAAACTTTTTGATACTAAATCGTACAGATTATAGGGATAATGAAAAAAAGATTTACTAATGTACACAAAAGTGTATAGCAAAAATGCTAAAATAGAACAAGACTTCCATGTCCCAACATCTTTTTTAGTTTAGGGGTTTGAAACTACAAATACGAGATAATTTTAATGAAATTCTAAAAACTGTCAAATAATTTTGGCCGAAAAGAATAGTTCTGAATCTCTTAATTTCGGAGATTATTTCTCCAAATCATAATAAAATCAAAAAAATTCTTGTAGGTGTAAGCTTTGAATATTACAATGAAAAATGATTCCACTACTAGTATATATACTACCAGTTTACTGTCCAATCTTCTGAATTGTATAGTATCGTTTATATTAAAACGTTACCTAATGCAGTAGTTCCGATTAGCTGTAGTTCCAAATGACTACTCTTATTAGTCTCCAATTCTCCTTAATAGTTCACAAGAAAAAACTTCAACGTATCTAACCTCTATTTTTAGAATTAAAAATTGTATTTATATTTTCCAAATTATTCCTTTTTTAACATTTTTTTGCTTTATATGATATTTTCTCCATCAATATTTAATAGTGAAGCCCATAATTGTTAAAGTTAATTGATTACCGAAAATTCCAAATGTCTGTTTTCTGTGTTGATGATAGCTCAGGTACTCGTTTCAGAATGGTTTTTCTCAAATTTTAGCTTATTTATGGATAATTTATAGAGGATCTAGATAAGCTCCTAAATTTAATCATATTTTTATAAGTTGTATATATATGACTCGTAAAAATAAGAGGTTTATCGAAATCCTCTCTAGTATGTTTACTTGGTCATGCTAATGTCAGCTTTAGAAATGCGTTTTTGGTTTAACTTCTTGATTTATACTTATAGGTCGAGAATATTTATCTTGTTCATGAGACATCTATATTTCTTTCCAAATAAATAAAGTGGAAAGAATTGAATTTTATGGCGTCTTCAGGAAAAACGCTTATGAGGCTCTACATTTCATGCAGTCGGTCTTTGTCAAACAATACAAATTTTGAGCTAGCTGGCTGATTTTTTTTCGTTTGCTATAGTTTGTAGGAAAAACTACTTTCCATTTTCCCATTTTTCCAATTCTTGTCCTAACCGATCAGCCCAAGAATTGACTACAATCATTATAATATTTTTTATTTTAGTTCTAGAATAGATTTTATATCTGAAAACATAGCCTCCTCCATCCAGATTCTGCTGGGATCTTTGTAAAATTTCTTTTTCATGCAATTTTTTTACTGAACGCTGGATTGTGGATATGTCCAGAGTCAAAATTTCTGAAAGAAAGTAAGTGTCAGTCCACTGGTCTGTTTCTTTTAAGAAATATTTCATAACCTTGAGGTCTGCTTTTGTTAGATTAAGGGCACATTTAATTACATCTTCTACTTGGAACTCTTTACAAGCAAAGTCCATTGTCTCACTCCATCGAAATTGCTACAGTACGGTAATATCTTATCAGTAGTATTTATATATTAACAAATGCTGTACTCGGCAGCAAAAAATATGATGAATGTGTTTCTTAATAATTATGTTCCAAGCTTATTTACATTCAATAACCAAAAAATTCACAGCGTGAAAAATAAGATTCATAAAGCGAGTATGAAAGTATTCTGAAAATTATCAAGTTACTATTGATGTATTGGTCGTTTTTTTCTATACTTCTAAAACCAGATAACGAATTTGATTCAAGTAATTCTTTAACTTTTTTTTACATGCACTTATTTTTTCAATAATACATTTAGAAGCTGAAGTCTAAGAATCTGCATTTTTGAAATCTATTTTTTTGGGATACCTTTCACTTCATCTGCTAATTTTGTATGTTCTGAAATTAATTTTTATCACATAATACTGTACTCAGACAGAAAAAATTGTATTTGACGGCAAAAGTTTCAAATAATGCTTTGGTAATGGTAATAAAAAACAGGGCAATAGACTGTTGATTATAAAACCAATATTTAAAAGCAATATAATTACTTCAGTACTTCACTAATTTTTACTTCACCATAAGAAGAAGTCTCATCCACTTTTATATGCGGTATAAACGTTTTTAGATACTTTTCTATCATATAATTCTGAATATAATCCTAAAATAGAATCAAAGTCAAAGATATATTGATGCTTTATCACAACTTTTCAAATATTATGTAAATATAAAGATTGATGCTTCACTTACACTTAGGAGTATTTTAGTGCAGTTGTGAGTATGGTAATTAGTCATAATTCTTTTCACTCGGTCTCACAAACAGTATCATTATGCTGAGTGCTAAACCTACATAAGTGACCCTCTCAGAAAAATAAAGATTAGAGAGTTTGTACAATAATTGAAAAAATCTCTTTCTAAATCCAATAAAAGCTCTGAAAACAGGTAAGATCTATGAATTACCTATTGATTAAAGTAATGATATTTCTTATGGAAAAACATATTCATCTTATGAAAGATATTAATGCTTTACAAGCTAAAAAATCGACAAAATCCTTTTACTCATATAATTCCCTTTATATCACTAATAAATAAGAAAGATTTACTGTATTAGTTATTTTATAGAAACAAAATAAAAAGATAGTTTAATGCCCATTATTTCATCGACCTTATCAAACGCTTAGATTTTAAAATTAAGGTTATTTGTCTTGCTGGGGAGTTTTATTCTATAGATGTTTTTAAATTTTTGCAAAATAATAAGATTTCACATACAGTTCTAGTTATTGAGAACGGGAAACAGATTAGACAGATCCTGAAAGGTGGTAATGCATAGATTGAATAATATGCTATGAAGGATCTCATAACAAAAATTATTTTAAATATTATCATTCTTGTCAAGTATCATTAAAGGAAAAAAGAGGAAAAATGAACTTGAAACCTTGATTTTTTTTGTTTTTTGGCGTGAAATGATCTCCACGAAATGTCGGCATAGTTTACAGAAGGGGGTTTGCTATTGAATCATTATAACGAATTAGGAATGTGATTAAAACAAGAATTCCATCTAAAAATGCTAATATAGGTAATTTTATTTGTTAATATCTTTCCTGTTAAAAAAAATATGAATCTAATTTCAGAAAAAATATTTTTCAATCATCAAAATAGGGCCTAAGGTAGTAAATGGGGAAATTCTAGATTTGATGAATTTGTGCTCCTAATTAATAAATAATTAAGAAAAAATTTATGGAGTTAATCGTACTTTAGTGTTATGGGGCAAATAGATGGAATAAAACGTATCGGAGAGATTTTCATCGATGTACTGAATTTATTGAAATCAAAGATTTATAAAGATTTTCTTCAATTGTTCAGTACAAATTTAGATCAATTTTTCAAGACAGTGAGTAGAGAATGGACTATGATCCATGAGAATTTTCCTCCTTGTTACGCCCTCCATATTTCAAGAGTTATATAAAGAATTTTTTCATGAAATTTTTAAGGTTCCATATATCTATAATTTCGTATTGATTTAACTAGTTGCCAGTTTCCGTGATGCTAAAATCAGCGATGGGCTTATAGCTCACATTTCCCTAAAATGCACACAAGAGTTCCATTCATTTTATCCGAATGACAGTAGCTTAAAATTTAGTTTAACTTCATGAATAATAGTGGCCAACTAGACGAATGAATTATACATCTATGTGAACTTGCAGAGTGTTGGATAAAAATGAGTCCAAAATTTGTTAACCATAATATTACCTCCTCATTCCTCTCAAATTTGAAAAATTGTCTTTCAAAATTAAAATTAACCTGTCAAATTGGGGCTGCAATTTAGGAGATGATCACTAGTTCAATTGCTCAATTTCTGTGGATTAACCAATAAGCATAGGGTATTTTTGCAACAAAGGCCATTTCGGCAAAAACTTTATATAAAAAAACTCCTTTTATAGGTTGCTTCAAATCTGAATTACCATGCTCCTGTGGCCGGGGTAGGGTAGAGGTCATCCTGTGGCCCTGTGGAGGCTACGATCCGAGTTCAATTCTCGGTCCCGGCCCTTATTTTCCTTGAATATTTTTGCTGATTCTTTTTCATTCCTGAGTTTATGTTTTTTCAATAACTTGTAATTTAACATCTAACCGCAAAATCTAATCCCATCTTCAATTGTCACAATACTTACTAGGTTGAAGTATGAAATCAAATGAAATTTATATTGTGTTCAGATTTAAATTTTAGATTATTAAAGGTTTAATGCTGCTGATTTTCAGTTCAACTGTTGAAGTCCTATATCTAAAAAATGTAAACGAGAACTTGCATGAAAGCGCTCATTATAGATGGCTATGTGGACGAACCTGCCTGCCTGGGAGTTCCTCCATACCTTTCCCCTTATCCGCGTTACATAGCAGGAGCTCTCAGAGAACGCGGGCTTTATGAAAAAAATATCCATTACTATACCATCGATACTCTGAGAGAAAATCCTCCTGGAATCGGGGAACTTATAGAAAGAGCAGAAATTTTGATTGTTATTGCAGGAATGACTGTGCCTGGAAAATACCTCCGAGCTTCTCCTATAACCCTTGAAGAAATCGAGGCTATCTTCCGGGTTGCAGGCGGCATGAAAATACTAGGCGGTCCAATTAGATTAGGATTCAGCAAAGAAGGTGGAAAGGTTACAAAAAGTACTGAAGATTGGTTAAACCTTGAAAACGTTTTAATTGCTCGAATGGATATAGAGGCTTTTGTTTATGATATATTTGAAAGAAGTTCTGATGGAAGTGGGATCTATCCATCATGTCTGAAAATTCCGGAAGTAATTGAGCACCGCTTCAGGACAACAGCTGAAATAGGGCGTTGGGGGCCGAAAGGAGCTTTCTTGATCAGGCAGCATCCGGATTACCCTTATTGCATGTGTGAGCTTGAAACTTACAGGGGCTGCAACAGGCAGGTTCACTGCTCTTTCTGTACAGAACCCTTTTATGGAGCTCCAGATTACCGGAATGTGGAAGAGGTGATCAGTGAAGTATCAGCCCTTTATGCTCATGGAGCTAGTTATTTTAGGATCGGGCGGCAATCGGATCTCTTTTCCTATCATGGGATAGATATTGGAGGGCCTGTCGCAAAGCCTGAGCCTAATGTAATTGAAAGGCTTTATATGGGGATCCGGAATTATGCTCCTGCCCTTTCAGTGCTACATATGGACAATGCGAATCCTGCTACGCTTGCTACCTATCCACAGGAATCGGAGAAGATTCTTAAAACAATAATTAAATATCATACCGCAGGGGACGTGACTGCATTTGGAATGGAAAGTGCCGACGAGAGGGTAATTGCGGCAAACTGTCTTAAGGCAAGTTCCGATGAAGTCCTTGAGGCAATTAAACTTGTGAATAAGTATGGAAGAATTAGAGGGTCAAACGGACTTCCTGAAATTCTTCCTGGCATCAATTTTGTGCACGGGCTGATGGAAGAATCTAAAAAAACTTTTCAACTTAATTATTATTTCCTTAAGGATGTACTCGATTCTGGAATGCTCCTGCGCAGGATCAACATTCGCCAGGTTATGTCTTTTCCAGGCACGCCTATTTACGGGAAGGAAAAAGCTGGAGGGAGAAATAAGAAACTCTTTCTGGACTATAAGGAAAAGGTTCGAAAGACTATTGATCTTCCTATGTTGCGGCGCATTGTGCCAGATGGCACGGTACTCAGAGACGTCATGTGTGAAGTGCATGAAAAGGGAGTTACTTTCGGAAGACAGCTTGGTTCATACCCTTTACTGATAGGGATTCCGGCCTCGCTGCCTTTGCGGAAATTTGCTGACGTTACCGTCACCGGCCATGGGATGCGCTCGATTACGAGTATTCCTTATCCTTTGCCTATAAACATGGCTTCTTTTTCCCTTGTAAAAGAATTGCCTGGAATTGGCAGGAAAGTTGCTGCTTCAGTTATTGCTGGAGTTCCTTATACTGATAGGGAAGATTTTCTCAGGCGTGTAAATGAAGGAGAAAAATTGCTAAAGTTTATTGAAATTTGATTCTTGTGGTTTATAAGGGTTGTAATTTATTTGACCTTCAGGTCAATCATCCTACTGAATGACAGCAAAAATAGCCATCAGAATTGATCCAACAAACCCCATTGATCCAACTCAGAAAAAGTACTGTTGTGTAACAGGAAACAATTAGACGATTATGAACTGGTAACTTTGATTGATTACAATCAATTACCTGTGAAATTAATGATAAATTTTTACGATCTCATAGATATTTGAAAGTCTAAAAAATAAGGGGTATTAAAACATCAAAACATGCACATTATTGATCCCACTTCCTGCAGCTTTACACTAAATGCCATCTATTTTCTCAATACGACAGTAGCTAAAAAGTAAGCTAACTTTCAATGAATAATAGTGAGCAAATAGGCAAGCAAATTATAGAGGATTTCGATAAACCCCTAAATTTTGTAATATGCTTATAATGCATATATCTGATTCGTGAAACTCAGAGTATATCGAAATCCTCTTACATATATGTTGCAGCTGCAGAATGTCGGATAATATTATAGAGGAATTATCTTCTCTCCGTACATCTCGTTTAGTACCTGACCCATGGCAGCATAAATTGCTGAAAGTCCTACGATGATTCCCTCATAGCCGGCAATTTTGGTTATTGCTGGATTGGCCAGGTATGTTCCTGCGGCAAGCAAGAAGAACAGGATGGTCAACGACAGGAAAACAAGCTGAAGGGCCCTTGTTGTTCTCAGTGAGCCGATGAACATGTACAGGGTGAAGAGTCCCCATAAGAATAGATATGCGGCAAAGTCTTTTGAGGTTAGAGCAAGCGCTGTGAAATTATCCCCTAACTTAGGGAGTAGAACAATAACCACCAGAGTGAGCCAGAAAAGCCCATATGAGGTGAAAGCAGTAGCTCCAAAAGTGTTGCCTTTTTTCCATTCCTCTATTCCAGCAATGACTTGCCCTAATCCACCGTAGAAGATGCCCATAGAAAGAATCACCCCCCCCAGTGAATAGAATCCTGCATTATGCAGATTCAGAAGCACAGTAGTCATTCCGAAACCCATCAAACCCAGAGGAGCAGGGTTCGCTGTTTTATCTGCTATATTTACAGCCACATCACGGATGCTCGTAATATCTTTGATGTTTTGACTCATTAAATCCAATCCTCCTTCCGTTGTCCGGATATTTAACATGAACTTCAATAAAAATTATATAGAAACCCTTTGCTTTTTTGAGGTCTCTTTTTTCTATTCAAGGATGTATATGTAATTGTTAATACTTATAATTAAGGCCAGTAGATCTAATTTTCAACATATAAGATATATATTCTTTAATATTTCTCAACATGTACTGTGGAATTTAATAACAGTTATCATAAAGTTTCATAACAATCTATTTATGAACGATTGTGGAATTCCCTTCATATGACTCAGGCAAGAAGACCTCTTATGCTCATTATCCTCGATGGCTGGGGATACAGAGAAGATGAAGAAGGAAATGATATTCTGGCGGCTCTAACTCCAAATCTTGATATTCTGATGCAGGAATATCCCTGGTGTTTTTTAGAAGCTTCCGGAGAGGCTGTCGGCCTTCCAGAAGGTCAGATGGGAAACTCTGAAGTTGGGCATCTGAATATAGGGGCGGGAAGGATAGTGTACCAAGACCTTACCCGAATAAACCTCTCTATTAAAAATGGAGATTTTTTCAAAAACCCAGTTTTTCTGAATGCGATTTCAAATGTAAAAGTCAACGACTCAAGCCTTCACCTCATGGGACTCCTCTCCTACGGAGGTGTACACAGTTATATGATCCACATTTTTGCACTTATAAAACTTGCAAATGTAAACAAGCTAAATAAAGTTTACATACATGTTTTTCTGGATGGAAGAGACGTGCCCCCAAAGTCCGCTCTTGGCGACATAAAGGAACTAGATGCTTTTTGTAAACAAAATGGGGACGCAAAAATAGCAACTGTCTCAGGGCGCTATTATGCAATGGACAGAGATAAACGCTGGGATAGGACAAAAATTGCCTTTGAGGCTCTAACAAATGGAGTTGCCCCTTATACAGCTCCTAATGCAGAGATTGCAGTTTCGGAGGCTTATTTAAGGGGAGAGACTGATGAGTTTGTAAAACCAACTATAATCATTGATTCAGAAGGAAAGCCTGAAGCAACAATAAAAGATAATGATTCTGTGATTTTCTTCAATTTTAGGCCAGATAGGGCGCGGCAACTTACCTGGGCTTTTGTGAAAGAGAACTTTGAAGACTTTGTGAGGGAAAAATGTCCGAAGGTTTACTATGTCTGCATGGTGCAGTATGATGAAAACCTGGATTTGTCCATTGCTTTTCTTCCAGACAAGCTGAAAAATGTGTTTGGAGAAGTCATTAGTAAGAAGGGACTTATCCAGCTCCGCATTGCTGAGACCGAGAAATATGCCCATGTAACTTTTTTCCTTAACGGCGGGCAGGAAAAATGCTATGAAGGAGAAGATCGTTGCCTCATCCCTTCTCCGAAAATCGCTACTTATGACCTTAAACCTGAGATGAGTGCTTATGAGGTTACGGATACAGTTATCAGGAAAATTCAGTCAGGAAAGTATGATGTTATTATCCTTAACTTCGCAAACATGGATATGGTTGGCCATACTGGAATATGTGGAGCTGCAGTAAAGGCAATAGAAGCCGTGGATAGTTGTGTAGGCAGGGTTGTAGCAGCTCTGAAAGAAAAGGGAGGCATCGCACTTATAACTGCAGATCATGGAAATGCCGAACAGATGATAGACACGGAAACAGGAGAACCACATACTGCACATACTTCAAATCCAGTAAGATGCATTTACGTAGGAAATGATGAGATAAAAGCTCTTAAGAATGGAAAACTATGTGACCTTGCTCCTACTCTTCTAGAACTACTCAACGTTCCAAAACCACAGGATATGACAGGAACATCACTTATCTTGAGAGATTAATTCAGGATGGAGAAAAATAACCTGGAGCTTCAAGCGTCTTAATTTTTCTTTTAAATTTCTATTGCTATATTATTTTTATCTGTTTTTTTAGTTTTGTGGTTTTGTCAGAAAATTTAAAATTTGATAAGGAATTTTTGGACAATAAAATTTCCGTAGATACTTTGTCAGTGTGAAATTAACTTATTTTTGAAGGTTTTCAATTCATTTCCACTCAAAGTTATAATTTCTGAGAATTTTTACCTAACCATTTTGTTTTTGGATATGATGAGAATATAATAATCACTATGCAATGATGTATCTTTTAGATTGTATTTACCAAGCTAAACTATGCTAATGTTCTCTTACACTCAGTGGTGCTTGATGTTGCTTGGAGTAGGCACTCCCTCAAATATTAGAAAATAAAGGCAAAACATTTGTTTTTTGACAATACATCTGGTTTGGAAGTATTGCGGATTAGGTAAGAATATTTTATTGAGAATCGTCGCTTATATATCTTTGAATTTTTTTGTGGTTTTAGGTTAATAACCACCAACTGAAAAATAGTAAATCTCTAGGTCTTTTTTGTCTTTTTTTATTTTCAAGTATTTTATGCATAATCAAAATTGAGGTGAAAAATTTAATGTAGGTTTCCATTTACTGGAGAAATTGGTTTAGTAACTCTAATTGCTAAATGGGAGATTCCAAGAATTTTTCTTCATGAAATAATCTTGCTTCATTGAGTGGAGTTGTTCCGAATGTATACCAATTTGCGGATAAATTTTGCAACGGTAGAATCATAAAAAGGATCAAAGGTAGCAAGGTGGATTCTAATATAGACCGTTCAGGCAGCAACAAGAAAGAAAAATAGCAAGTTAAGATAATTTTTTTTAACTGGAAGAAAAAAATCATTTTGGTATGAAAAAACAATTATTGCTTTAGCAAGGAAAATTACAAATTATATTGCTTCTGATTGCGAATGAAGAGATATACGAAAATGAAATCTAGTATAAAAAGAGAGAAAATTCAAAAGAGGGTAATTGTTGAGACTGTGTTCTTTTAGGTTGATAAAAATAGTAAAATAATTGTAATTATGGGAAAAGAGGACTAGGACTGTGCCATCCGGAGGTAAATAGTGTGCAAACCGGCAAACAAATTATATATGTGTGTACATCTGCAGAATATAAATTTATGAACCATCTTTGTTCAGTTATTTATTTTTTCGTAAGTTTAATTTACGGATTTAATTAATATAATATCAAGGTAAATAAGTGACCTCAGTTTTAAATTTGCCCTTAAGCCTCAAGACTCCTTTTCAGGCTTTGTTATCGGTTTTTAGGTTGGAGAAATTAACCGAAAGTCTGGATTCATGGAAATTAATTAGAATAGAGTTATTGTTAAAAAAAGTAAAAGGTCAGAGAACTAAATGGAAGAGTTTATTTATGCAGTTGAAGCTGGAACATCTTAATATCAAAATAGGACAGCACAAAGTGTTATTGAATATTGCCGATGCGAAGGAATTGGGGGTTAATCCTGGGGATAGGATCCGAATACGTGGGCACGAAAGCCTTTCTGCTATTGTGGACACAACTGAGGACATGGTTCCTCCAGGCGTTCTGGGAGCTTTTGTTGAAATTTACAGGCATTTCAAGGATTGGGATAAGCCGGTTGAAGTTGTACCGGCATTACGCTCAAAATCTGGAACCGTGATTAAAAAAATGATGGATAAAAAACCTATTATCCAAGAAGAAATTAAGATGTTGGTAAATGATATCGTGGAGGAAAACCTCAGTGATGTCGAACTTTCGGCTTTTATAACGTCTACTTATATCCATGGGATGACTGACGATGAGGTAGAGTGGCTGACAAGAGCTATGATAGATAGTGGAGATCAGATAGAGTTTGATACACATCCTATCATGGACAAGCATTCCATAGGGGGAGTGCCAGGAAACAAAATTTCTCTTCTTGTTGTCCCTATAGTTGCTGCAACTGGACTTTTGATTCCAAAGACAAGTTCCAGGGCAATCACAGGTGCAGGTGGAACTGCAGACCTGATGGAAGTGCTCTGTCCTGTCGAGTTTTCCTCTCGCGAAGTCAAGGAGATAACCGAGAAAGTGGGAGGAGCTCTTGTATGGGGAGGAGCCACTAACATCGCTCCTGCAGATGATAAGCTAATCAGAGTCGAATACCCCCTCTCAATTGATCCTTACTATCAGATGCTTGCATCAATTATGGCAAAAAAGGGAGCTATAGGGGCTGACAACGTGGTAATCGACATTCCTATAGGAGCTGGCACAAAAGTTCCAACCATTCAGGAGGGGCAAAAACTGGCAAGAGACCTGATTAATCTTGGGCACAGGCTTGGAATGAATGTAGAGTGTGCCATTACCTATGGTTCCTCTCCCATAGGAAGAAAGGTAGGCCCAGCGCTGGAAGCAAGGGAAGCCCTTAAAGTACTGGAAAGCATGGAAGGCCCAAATAGCCTTATTGAAAAGAGTGCTGGTCTTGCGGGTATTCTGCTTGAAATGGGTGGTGCAGCTCCGAAGGACCACGGTAAAGAACTTGCACTAGAAACGCTCAGAAATGGGAAAGCTCTTGAAAAGATGAAACAGATCATTGAAGCTCAGGGAGGAGACCCTAATATCACATCCGATGCTATTACGGTTGGACAATATACCGCCGACCTTTTTTCTTCTACCGACGGATACGTTATAGAATTTGATAATAAATGGATAATTGAAGTTGCCAGGCTCGCAGGTGCTCCTCACGACAAGGGAGCTGGGGTTGCTATCCATAAGAAAATGGGTGAGTCAGTCAAGAAAGGAGACGCGATTCTGACTATCTATGCGGAAAAGGAGTTCAAGCTCGAAACTGCATTGACAACAGCTCAGAGAACGAATCCAATAGTTGTCGAAGGTATGCTTTTGAGAAGAATCCCTGGAAATTTTGGATTCCAATAATTTTCTCTTATATTCTTCATTTTTTCAGTGAAATACTTTAATACCTGTTCTGGCTTTAGCACGAGCATGAAAAAAGTTATTTTGCTGCGCTTGGGGCATCGCCCCGGAAGGGATAAAAGGATCACTACCCATGTTGGCTTGACAGCTAGGTTGCTTGGTGCAGATGGTATGCTTCTTGCTGCGGATGACCCAATTGTAGTAAAGAGTCTTGAGGATGTTGTCAGGCGTTGGGGGGGGAACTTTTACATTAAAAATAAAGTCGATTTTAAACAGGAAATAAAGGAGTGGAAAGCTGGCGGTGGAAAAGTTTGCCACCTTTCGATGTATGGGGTCAATCTACCCAATGTTACTGATGAACTTAAAAAATGTGATAAGCTTATGATTGTCGTAGGAGCAGAGAAAGTCCCTCCGGAAATTTACTACCTCGCTGACTGGAATATTGCAGTGGGCAATCAGCCCCACTCTGAAGTTGCAGCTCTTGCAATTACAATGGATAGAATTGCTGATGTAGATACGCTGGGGAAAAAATTTCATGATGCTGAATTGACAATTATCCCCACAAAAAGAGGTAAACAGGTTATTGAGAATGTAAGGAATTGATACAAATATATTTGTGCAATTTGTTATTAAGATCCAACATACCTTCAGATTCAAAATGGTAACTATTTAAGTAGCATGTGAGTGATTACACAATTTTCTTTCTCGGAACAAGGAAAAATTTGGTGTAGAATAAATTATTTTTATTGCTGGTGGAGCATAAAGATACTCTTGGTCTGTGTGCTTAAAATCCTTAGTTTATTGCTTATATTGAGAATCTTGAATCTCAAATTAAAGAACTCACAAAAAGATTAATTTTATTAGAATCTCGCTCAAATCATAATATTCGTAGCCTTAGCAAACATACTTCGACTGATTTTTTTGTCAAAGAGGAACCCAATCTTAATAATCTCCACAAAAAAGGTAACTAGAAACCTGGATGTCGAGAAGTTCATCCCTATAAGACTCTTGAAATATTTAATGATTCTGATTGGTTGATATAATATTCTTAGAAATACTATCTAAATGGCAGCTAATTTTTTTGAGGATGTTGAAATTGAAGATTATTGGAATAGTCACAGTTTTGATAAGCCTTCAATTTCAACAAATGCTTTATTCGCTTATATACAATCAACCATAAATTTGGGTTTCTTAAAATCTTCTTAAGATTCAGGAGTGTTGAATTCATGATGATCCCTGCATTATTTTTTTGTTTATTGCTTCTTCAATTGTCCCAATCATGTAGAGATCGCTTTCTGGGTAGTCTTTGAATTCATCAAGCAGAATACGCTCGCATCCATCGAGTGCGTCTGAGAGAGAGACAAATTTGCCTTTAAGGCCTATGAAATGCTCAGTTGTGAAAAAAGGCTGAGTGAGGAAACGTTCCAGTCGACGGGCGCGGGCAACTATGTTACGATCCTCCTGAGACAGCTGTTCCAGGCCAAGCATAGAGATGATATCTTTGAGTTCCGCATATTGTGCGAGCGTCTGGCGGATTTCCTGGGCCAGGCGATAATGTCTCATGCCGATAATGCTAGATGTCGTCATTTTGGAATTTGACTGCAGAGTGTCAATGGCTGGATAAAGCCCCTCACTTGCTTTTTTGCGCGAGAGAACAATGGATGCTGAGAGATGTGAGAATGTGTGCACAGCCGAAGGGTCTGTGAAATCATCGGCTGGCACATATACCGCTTGAATTGACATGATTGCTCCGGAATCGGTACTGGAAATGCGCTCTTCCAGCTCCGATAATTCGGTGCCCATCGTCGGCTGATAGCCCAGGCGCGATGGCATTTGCCCCATCAAACCGGAAACTTCTGAACCCGCTTGGATGAAACGGAAAATGTTATCGATGAGCAGCAGCACATCGCGATGTTCATCATCTCTAAAATATTCTGCCATCGTCAGTGCTGCATGGCCTATTCGGAAACGAGCGCCAGGGGGCTCGTTCATCTGACCGAAAACCATGACCATGTTAGAAAGTACTCCTGCAGCTTTCATATCACGGTAAAGTTCTTCACCTTCACGACTACGTTCACCTATGCCACAAAATATACTCACACCCTGATGATGCTTGATAACGTTGTGAATCATCTCGGTTAGCAGTACAGTCTTGCCAACTCCAGCCCCTCCGAATAGGCCAGTTTTGCTACCGCGCTCGAGCGGCATTAGCACATCAATTACCTTGATGCCTGTTTCGAAGATCTCTGATTTAGTGGATCGTTGTGTCAGAGGCGGTGGAGCATTGTGTATTGAGCGCCATTGAACACCTGAAAGTGCCTCCTTACGGTCGATGGTATTTCCAAACACATCGAACATCCGCGAGAGAATACCCTTGCCTACGGGAGCTTTCAAAGGCCCTCCTGTATCTTCAACTTCCATACCCCGAGCAAGACCTTCGGTAGGGGTCAGAGCGATCCCACGAACACGGTGCTCGTCAAGTTGAGTCAAAACCTCAATTGCAATTTGACCTTCCTTTCCGGCACGTAGTAACGTGTAAATGGGTGGCAAATGATTATCAAACCATATATCTACGACACTGCCACGCACCGAGACTATCGAGCCGAAGTTCACAGCATTATTCTGCTCACCCACAGGATCTTTAATAGTTCCTTTCATGCTTGCACCGTACCTTTTTACTTTTGTGCGACTTTTTTTCCTTATATGGGATATTACTTGTAAAATTGAATGGATATAATGAAAATTCATGCTTCTTCGGTTAATTGAGGAATCATGATAAATTGCTCTATTCCAACAAAGGTATTCCAAAATATTCGTTGGTTTGATATTGGAAAAAGGTATAGATTTTAGCTTTGGTGTTAAATTTATGATTATTTTTTGCTTCAAAATCGACAGCATACAACCAAGAAAATTCCTCAGCCAATGACCAATGGATCTAAATTCACATTCAGCTTAGTGCCACAAAATCCACAATGAGTAGAAAAAGCTACAGGGAAAAAAGAATGATTGTTCAACTTTCAAGCAATAACTTCGTCAAAAGAATCATATCTCCTTCAAATATCGGTTTTACTGTAATGAATTATTTATTGCTTTGTTTACATGTCTCTTATGGATAAACATATTATTTTAATATATCATAATTACGGTGGATAGCCCATGCCCAGGTATTTGTAGCGGAGTGAACCATAGAAAATTAGATTTTTAATGCTAGCTTATTTATTTATGGGATATTATATCGTCAACTGACGACTTTACAGAGCCGCATAAACAAAATTCCAGAGATATGTAAACAAAAAGCGTAGAAATAATTTGAATCGAATTAAGGATTTCTACAAAGTTTCTCTTTATTAGACTTTTTAGTATCATCTGGGTCATAAAAATTTACTATTATTCCACTAGCAGTTGACTGCAATTAATCCTAATTATTGACAAGAATAAAAAGTCTGCCCCTTTAAGAGTTTTCATTAACTTTTAAAATCATCCATAAAGGGATTGAAACACGGATTTTATATGGAACATGGTTGAATTACAAAAATTGTTTTGTTTTTAAAGGATTTTAGCCGACATAGCAATTGCAAAGGTTGAAATTCAGGATTAACACATATCTAATTCTCAGATATAAAATAACCAAGAGATGAAATGCTATGTCCGGCGGAAAAGTGCTCTTCATGATGGGATGTCCCGAGATTCCAATTCAAACTAGCATTGCCTTGTATCTTTCTCATAAACTGACAAATTTAGGATTCGCTGTAACAGTCGCCGGAACAGGTGCTGCAACCAAACTTTTGAAGGTCTCTGATTCCGATGGCTATTATGTAAAAAAGTTGGTGAATCTAGATAAAACCCTCGAGGATATTATTGAGAAAAGGATATATTTCGACATATGCTTCGCTTTTATGCATAATGATGCTGGAATGACATATGCTTCTACCATGAGCGCCATTTCTCAGGCTAAGATATACTCCATAGTTTTCGGCAGGAACGCCGAAGCTCTGTCCGAAACAATTGAATTCAATTGTGAAAAGATTGTCGTGAATGATGTTCATAACCCCTCTCGTCTCAAAAATAAGCTAGATAAAGTGATGGAGGATATAGTCAAATGAGCTGCATTGAACAGATGAAATACGAGATTCTCATGGAAAAGAAGACTTTTAAAGAGTCAAGAGAGTTCATTGAGAAAAACTCTGACGAGGTTTACTATGTGCCTCCTGGCTACAAGATCTTCAATAACTACTACGTAATAGGAATACCACCAATTGCTTTAGGAATTAAGGGCAATGCTCTGATCTTCACTTATACAAAACCCTGCTATGGAACTTTTGTTCTTTCGATAGATAGTGAAGATAGCAGAAAGGAAATTCATAGGCTTAGGGAGGTAGGGAAGGAAAAAGCACATCCATCATTGAAGAATGAAAGCTCTCTTGAAAGCTTCAAGAAGCCCCAAACCAGCTTTCAAGATATTTGGAAAAAGTGAAATTCAAGTGCTCGGTTATAAGCAAAATCTCAGAAGAGGAATCCAACATAATGTAATATAGTACTGATTCTCACTTCTTCCAAGTTGATTTTCTAAATTGAAAATGAACTTTTTAAATTATATTACTATGTCTTTTATCCTGATTCCGCTTTCTACGATTTTCCCGACTACCTTTCCACCGGTAATCTCTGCAGCTTTTGCTGCATCTGCTTCCGGCAGGATAACAAGAAAGCCCATACCCATATTGAAAGTTCTGTACATTTCAAGATCTTCTACTCTCCCTTCTTCTTGCAGGAATTTGAAAATTTCCTGAGGCTCAAGAGGATCGTAAAAGTCAAAGCCCAGTTTTGTTACTCTCCTAAGCTTCAAAAGCCCGCTACCTGTTATGTGGGCAAGCCCGTGAACTTCACATACCTTAAGTACATCAAGAATCTCGATATAAATTCTTGTCGGGTTCAGGAGTTCGTCTCCTATAGTCTTTGAACTGTTATAGGGACAGGAATCATAATAAGAATATCCCGCTTCTTCAATGATCTTCCTTACAAGGGTGTAACCGTTACTGTGAACACCTCTGCTGGGAATCCCTACAACCACATCCCCCATCCTGACTTTTCCTCCTTCAATAATCTTATCTTTTTTGACAATTCCAAGGCATGTACCTGCAAGATCAAAGCCTTTGATTATGTCAGGCATTGTTGCGGTTTCTCCACCCACAATAGACATTCTGGAGATTTCAGCTCCTTTCAGCAGTCCTTCTCCTATCTGGGCGGCAAATTCGTCGTCATGCTTTTCCAGTGCAAGGTAGTCCAAGAAGGCTACAGGTTCAGCTCCTATGGCAAGTAGGTCATTAACATTCATCGCAATACAGTCTATTCCTACAGTATTCCATCTCTGCATCTCGTTTGCGATAAGTACTTTTGAACCCACTCCATCCATTGTCAAGGCAAGGGCATATTCCCCGAAATCTAGGAGCCCTGCATAGTGCCCTATCCCCATAAGGGGAGCTCCGATGCCTTTTCGAACATATGTAAGTTTTTCGATGATGTTTTTGATTGTTTTTTCTTCTTTTGCAATATCCACGCCTGAATCAGCGTATGTCAAATGCTTCTCGCTCATTCTCTGCCCCATCATGCTTTTTTCATAACTTCTTTTCAATTTTCGTTATCGTTATATAGTTCGAATTCATCATGCAAGATCCTGACTGCAGCAAATGCATCTTCTTCTCGAACCACAAAAGAGATATTGTACTGAGAAGAGCCCTGACTGATCATGATAATGTTTATCATTGAATTCCCAAGAGCTCCAAAAACTCGTTTTGCAACACCCGGTGTTCCTGCCATACCTGCTCCGACAACTGCAACTACGCAGACATTTTCATCTGAGTTGATCTCCTTTACTATTTCACGGTTGAATTCGGCATGAAGAGCTTTTAATGCGGATTCCGCTTGCGCTTCGCTAACCACAAAAGAAATATTGGACTCGGAAGATCCCTGGCTGATCATAACAACATTTACTCCGGCCTTCGCAAGCGCCGTAAAAAGCCTTGCTACAGTTCCGACTGTCCCAGCCATCTCTGCGCCTGCGATGTTAATTAGGGTCACATTTTTGATCAGGCTTACGGCTTTTACAACGTGCTCGCACTGGAACTTCTCCGCAACGACGAGGGTTCCAGGAAACTCTGGGTCAAAAGTATTTTTAACACGTACAGGAATGTGTTCTCTCATTGCAGGCTCAATTGTGCGCGGATGCAGCACGTTAGCTCCGAAGTAAGAGAGTTCCATGGCTTCAGAATAAGAAATTTGTGGGATTGTTTTTGCTTCCGGTACGATTCTCGGGTCAGTAGTCATGATTCCGTTCACTTCTTTCCAGAGCCAGATTTCATCGGCTTTAAGGGAAGCACCCAGAATGGAAGCTGTAAAGTCAGACCCACTCCTTCCCAGGGTAGTAACAATCCCGTTTTCATTTTCTCCGATAAAACCTGTGATTACGATAACCTGTGAACCAAGTGTGCACTCAAGCCTATTTTTTACAAGTTCATAAGTTTTTTCAAGAGGCCTGGCATTCCCGTAATCCGAGGAGGTTATTATTCCTATCTCTCCGCCTGTGTATTCGGTTGATGCTATCCCGAGAGATCGAATGGCTCCTGAGACAATTGGAGCGGCTAAGCGTTCTCCGTAAGAGGAGATATAGTCAGTAGATCTGGGAGTAAGCTCACCAAGATAACAAATTCCAATTAGAGCTTTTTCGAGCTCTTCAATGCGGTGATCGAGAATTTGGAGTACTTCTTTTGCTACTTTTGGTTCATCTATTGCATCCTTTACGGCTTCATGGTGTTTTTTTGTAAGTTCTGTTTTAAACTTTTTAATAAGGCTTACTTCGCCTTTTGTAGAGGCAAAAAATGCATTTTCCAAAAGCTTGTCTGTTACCCCACTCAATGCCGAGGTTACTACCACGATTTGGTTGCCTTCATCATGGTACTTTTTCAGAATTTGCGCAACCTTGCTGATTCTTTTTCCGTTCCCAACGGAAGTTCCTCCAAATTTCATTACAATTTTCATAATCAAATCACGTTTTAACATTAGCTGGGTTATTTTTTACGTCGTTCTTTATCCTTAAAATGCTAATATTGATAACTTTGGTTTGAGCTGTTCTTAACGATTACCCACTTTAGTATTTAATTTCAAGTCAGAACATCTATTATGCAGTTGGTCTATTCTATATAAAGACATTTCTATGTAAAGAACGATTTGCTCATGCTCTTTCGCTATTTGATATATTTTAAGCTGAGAACCCGCCCTGTATAGGATACAATACTATATTATAATTTTTGTGTAACAATAGTTCCAATTTGCTTTGGTTTCTAATGACTATTTTTGTTCGGTTACAATTTTTTCAATAATTCACAAGAAAAAACTTCATCCATACATCTTCATTCTATTTTTGTAATCGGCTATAAAAAATTCAATATCTAAAAATTCTAAAGTATGAATTATACGCAGTCTTTACTGAACGGTTATTTTGTTTTTAGTACATTTTCGAGTCAATACACCTAATTAATCGAGAGCTAAACATTAGATTTCTTTCTCTACCAAATTTCATTAATAAATTAATGAGTAATTTTGCTGAAATATCATATATTGCTACCAATATCTTCTAGTTTAATAGTTTAATTATCTCCAGACTGATTACTGATTTCATTTGATAAGCGGTGATATCAAGAACTAACTTTAACAAATTAAAAATGCTATAAATTATATATTATATTACAAAAAGTAGCGTCCTTTTAATGGGTGATTTGAAAATGTTCGTATCTTTTTGCCCTATATCCAGTTTCTATATCATAGTTTCTGTATCCATAAGATATTTACTTGGCAAGTTTGCCTATTATGATCCACTTTTTTATTTGTTGCAAATAGATGTACATGATCACCATTATTATTGATCGCATCAGACTCAAAACAATAACTTTTACATATATCAAAGCATTTATATTTCAAATAATTGGTAATGTCATTGCTTAAAGGAAATTTTTTACTCTACTTCATACAAAAACATGTGATATTTTATTTTATAGAAACAATGATTTGCATTATGTAGCTCAATTTTTTTATAGCAGAAATGTAGTTTAAAATATACATCAGTTAGTTAATAGCGGTTCTCGAAGAAGTTTCCATCCCACAGCAAGCTCCAGGATATTCGACTATAATAATAGATATTTTTGAAAGAAAAATTAGATATTACCGATTTTCTATTGCAGATATTGATCTCACAAGTTTTACAAATCCTTTAATTTTTCCACTAATGGCTTGTTTCTTTTGGTAACTTTTTTCCTGCTTCTTTGTCGTAAACTTAATCTATTTTAACTTATTTGTTATAGCTATGGAAAGAATGGTGATTCTAGATTATGGGCTTGGAAACCTTCGGAGTGTTCAAAAGGGGCTTGAACATGTCGGAGCCAGTTCCATTATCTCTGGGGACCCAGAGGAAGTTCTTGGCGCAGACGGTGTAATTCTTCCGGGTGTCGGCGCTTTTGTGGATGCAATGAGGTGCCTTGCTCCAATTGGAGAGATCATAAAAGAGTATGTACGATCAGGAAAACCGATGCTCGGTATTTGCCTTGGCCAGCAAGTTCTGATGAGCTCTTCTGAAGAAGGAAAGCTGACAGATGGACTTAATATCATTTCTGGCAAGGTTCTACGCTTTCCAAAATCAGAATTAAAAGTACCTCATATGGGATGGAACAATATTGGAATCAAACAGGATCACCCTTTGTTTGAAGGCATTTCTGAAAATTCGTTTGTCTATTTTGTACATTCGTACTACGTGGATACAGTGCCGGAGAATACCCTTGCATCGTGTAACTATGGGCTGGAGTTTTCAGCTTCTGTCGTGAACTCGAAAGGCAATGTCATGGGTACCCAGTTCCATCCTGAGAAAAGTGGAGCGACTGGATTGAAGATCCTAAAAAATTTTGTAGAAATGTGCTGAATAAATATTTTGGAGAATTTTCTTTTGTACTGAAGCTTGAACTTTACTTTTTATTTTTTATCCAGCAATTAAGTTATGATTCTTAGGTGCTTTAGATTAAAACATTTAGTTCACTACATTAAAATGTTTGTGTAATATCCTTTCCCTGAATTTTAGGGTAGTATAATCTGCGAGAGATGGTCAATTATGGATATAGAAGGCTATGCAAAACGGGCGCTCAGGAAGGATCTTTCAAATGAAGTAGGACTTAAGGCACAATTGGCTTCGAGGATTCTCGAAATTAAGGACATAAACTCCGAACGAGTTCATGAAATTGTGGCTGCGGTTGTTAATGAGGCAAAAGCAACACTCAATGTAGAAGGCGATGTGTTGAGTCCTACCTTATCAGGAGTTTCTATGGGAGAATTCGGGGTAGGCTCCAGAGGTACTGGGGATTTCTACGTCCACTCCAAGCTCGGAGAAGTTATAGGCCAAACAGGTGCATTTGTAGACAGTTCCCAGCTTGATGACTCAGGTGTTATCAAATTCGGTGACGATTACCTCGTTGTTACAATTGACGGCATCCATTCTCGTTTGAGTGATTTTCCTTTTCTTTCAGGCTTTCATGTAGCTAGAGCAGCTTTACGTGATGTATATTCCATGGGAGCCCGTCCTCTGGCGATGTTTTCCGATATTCATATCGCAGACGATGGAGATGTTGCAAAGATCTTTGATCATATTGCAGGAATAACCACGGTTTCTGAACTAACTGGAATACCCCTCATAACTGGAAGCACACTTCGAATTGGCGGGGACATGGTCATAGGCGAACGAATGACAGGTGGCGTTGGTGCTGTAGGTATAACTTCCTATCTGACCTCTCGAAATAAAACACAGATAGGAGACCTGATATTTATGACCGAGGGAGCTGGTGGCGGTACAGTTTCTACAACTGCGCTTTACTATGGGATGCACGATGTAGTGGAAGAGACTATCAACATCCATTTCCTGGAGGCCTGCGAAGCTCTACTGAAATCAGGACTTTATAAGAAGATCCATTCTATGACTGATGTTACTAATGGCGGAATTCGGGGTGATGCCAGAGAAATTTCAAAGACCGCAGATGTAAAACTGATCTTTGAAGAAGAAAAAATGAGAGCACTTGTAAATCCGAAGGTGCTTTCTATGCTGGAGTTCCTGGAGATCGACTACCTTGGAATATCTGTCGATGCTCTGTTAATCATTGCACCACCGGAACATGCCAGAGATATTTTAGAAACTGTTAGGGCTGCAAATGTCGAGATTGATACTATAGGTCGTGTGGAAAAAGGGAGCGGAGCAGAAATTCTCGTGAATGGGGAAATCAGGGACTTTTCGCCAAGGTTCCGAGAATCAGCTTATACCCCTGTGAAAAAGGTACATGGTGAAGAGAATCCTAGAGACTTTGAGGACATGAGGGCATCAATCAAAATGGCAGCTGAAGAGGCTATCAGTAAAAAGCGTCGGATTCTTGAACATATCAAAGCTAAAAGGAAAAATTAGGCTGATTGGTGCCTGAAATTTTGATTAAAGACTAAAAAGGGAGTAGCATATTTTTTGCTTACTATAAAATACTTGCTTTTCTTTTACAATAATTTTAACTTCTTCTTTAACTTTTATTATCTCTTCTAAAGTGGTTTTTGCATTAGAGAATCTCGATGTTTAATGCCGGATTGTCTTTTTCCAGCTCAGCTATCAGTTCCTGGACTAGAATCTCTGGTTCATTCCACTCCGATGATATGAAACAGTCATAATTCTCCAATTCTGCTCTTATCGACATTTTGCAGTTGTATACAGCATTAACTAATAATTCGATTATTTTTATCTTTAGCTTGTTTCTATCATCTTCAGGAGAAGCCGAGTAAATGCCACACAAGAACGTCATCGTTTCTCCAATCGGACACAGAGATTTTCCCATTCAGAAACCCAAATTCAAAGCGCGTTTGCGGCAAATCGTGCAAGCATGCGCAGAGCGCATACCAAAAATTAGCATCAAAGCCCCATCTGTGACAAATACAATCTTCACATTCAGACTCCTGTCGAGATGTTCACAAAATCAAATGTATTCAAGATCCCCACAACCTAGGGCATCGAGCGCCCGTTCAATAACGCCAACGATAAAGTTCAAATCGTCTTGCGAAACGCAATATGGTGGCAACATATAGATCGTTTGCCCGATAGGGCGTAACAACACACCCTGCGCCAGGAAATAGCGATAAAGCTTCAGTGCAACATCGGACAAATACCCTTGTCGAACATCGCATACATCCAGCGCCATAATCGTGCCGATATGCCGAACGTTTTCGATATCCTTGCGCGCCGCCAACCGTGGCAGCAAAGCGGCTTGATGGTCATGCAGCGTCTTTATGCGCTCTGCCACGTTATTTTCTTTCCATAGATCAATCGAGGCGCAAGCTGCGGCGCAAGCAAGCGGATTCCCTGTAAAAGAAGTCGAATGGAAGAAAGTTTTGGCGCGGTCCGTGCTGTAAAATGCCTGATAAATATCTTCAGTCGCTAATGTCGTAGCCATAGGCAAACAACCGTTGGTAAGGCCTTTAGATAAACATACAATGTCCGGTTCTATATGAGCCTGTTCGCAGGCAAAGCGCGTCCCTGTGCGTCCCCATCCCGTCATGACTTCATCGGCAATGAAAATCACGCCGTAGCTCCGGCATAAAGCGTGCAGCGAGCACAGCGTTGCAGCGCTGTAAATCCGCATACCGGCAGCCCCAAGAACAAGTGGTTCAACAATTAATGCTGCGATATCGTTCGCTTGTGTTTTGAGCATCTTCTCGAAGGCCTCTACAGTCAAATGTTCGCGACCAGTTTCAGGAAAAGGCAGGCGATGTATATCAAACAGAAAATTTTCATAGGGTGCGCTGAAAACGCCGCGTGAACCCACCGACATCGCACCGAAGGTATCGCCGTGATACGCATGGTCAAGCGCCACAATGCCACATCGCGGTTTGTCTTTGTGCGCCCAGTATCCCAACGCCATTTTCAAGGCAACTTCAACCGCCGTCGAACCGCTGTCGGAATAGAACACACGTGTCAAATTGGGCGCCGTGAGCCCTACCAATTTTTCCGCCAATCTTTCAGCGGGTTCATGCGTGAATCCGGCAAAGATAATCTGGTCGAGTTTCGCGGCCTGTTCCTGCACAGCCGCCACTATCTTTGGATGATTATGCCCGTGAATATTAACCCACCACGAAGAAATAGCGTCGATAATCCGTCGTCCATCCTTGGCATAAAGATAAGCGCCTTCGGCGCGGTCTATAAAAACGGATTCTGGTAATAATGCATGTTGAGTAAAGGGATGCCAAATGGGGGAATGGGTCATGCAAAATCCTCTTTCCGAAATCTCTGCGCAAAAACGCCCAGCAATTCGAAACAGTCGATAACATCCAGATAAGGCACATGACCGAGAACGAGTGCGCCGGAGAAATCGGCAATCGTGCGCATAGTATCGAGATTATCCTCGCCGATAAAAATCAGCCCGTGCAAAGTCATGTAGCGTTGGCGCAAGGCCTCAACGGATAACAATGTATGATTGATAGTTCCCAGCCCCGTCTGCGCACATAAAACAACCGGCGCAGCCCATGCCTTGAAAACATCTATCTGTAATTTTCGACGCGTTACCGGAACCATAAGCCCGCCCACGCCTTCGACAATCAAAGTTCCGTCCACATTGGGCAAAGAGATAGCGCCTATTTCAACGCCATCCAGTTCAGCCGCGCGATGCGGCGAGAGCGGACGCGATAAAATATAGCGTTCCGGCAGAAACCGGTCATTTGACAATCCGGTCAACGCCTGTACACGCTGTGTATCCGTGCCGTCTTCGATGCCGGACTGTAGAGGCTTCCAGTAGTGTGCATCCAGGGCGACAGTCAGCATAGCGGCAACAGTAGTTTTGCCAATACCAGTATCCGTGCCGCTGATGATAAAGGCCTTCGTCATAGCCCAACACCGGACGGCAAAAGACGTTCCAATGCCTGCGCAAAATTTTCTATATCCTGCTGCGTCAGCCCCACATGTAATGACAAGCGCAAACGTGCCGTGCCTTCGGGAACAGTAGGGGGGCGTATTGCGCGAATGTCGAATCCTTGCGCCTGTAGGTTCTTTGCCAGCGCGAGCGCTGCGGCATCTTCACCGATGATAATCGGTACAATCTGGCTTTTAACTGCAAGAGAGGGAATCCGTCGAGCTACAAGCGCTTTTAGCGCTGCAAGTCGTTCGCGCCGTTCCGGTTCATCGCGCACCAATTCCAACGCGCGTTTAACCAAAACCGCCTGCAAAGGCATTGGTGCAGTACTATAGATAAAAGGTCGCGCAGCGTTGATGAGATAGTCGATGATATTCTCATTCGCGCAAACAAGTGCTCCTGCTACCCCAAGCGCCTTACCGCAAGTATGCAGCGAAATCAGCCTATCGTGTGAGAATCCTTCGGTTTCGCCACGCCCTGTAGCGCCGGAAACACCCGTGCCATGCGCTTCGTCAACGATCAGAATCGCATCATATTTTTCCGCAAGCATGAGAAGCTCGCGTACCGGCGCAATGTCTCCGTCCATGCTATAAATAGATTCAACCAAAATCCATTTATTACATCCGGCGGCGACGGGCTTTTTAAGTGAATCTTCAAAAGCTTCCAGATTGTTATGAGAAATCTTGATCTTTATGCATTGCGCCGCATGTAGCCCATCGCGCATACTAGCATGACACAAGGCATCGAAAATCGCGACATCATGACGCCCGACCAGCGTTGTAATAAGGGCGTAATTCGCCTGAAACCCGTTGGGAAAAAACAAAGCGCGTGGGCATCCGTAATAGGCGGCGGCAAAAGATTCCAGTTCTTCATGTGCCTGCCTATGTCCACGTAAAAGCCGCGAGGCTGTAGCGCCGATTTCTATGCCGCCCTGCAACGCTTCAATTGCCGCCTGTCGTAAAGCGGGATGCGTAGAAAGGCCGAGATAATCATTCGACGAGAAATCAATGCCCTCAGGGAGGCTGAGCGAACGATAACGCCCCATGGCCTTCAACCGGTCGAGATCTGGCGCGAAGTTTTTCACAACGACATCCCTCATCACAGTTGGTTGTCCAGCACGCGAGCCTTCAATTCCAGCGCCGCTATTAATCGATGATCTTTACTAGTACCGTGGTTGGGTGTAGTTAGTAGTTTATCGCCGATGAAAATCGAATTGGTTCCTTTGACCAGGAACTCCATGGCCATAAGAGTTTTTCCTGAACCTGCACTCCCATATATAAGTGTCGTACGACCCTTTGGCAGTCTACAATCAGTGATATCATCAAAACCAGTTATGGCAATTGGAGATTTGTCAAGATGTGTTTCTTTTAGAGTTGGGCTCTTTTCTTCAATCATCAAATACCCCTTTTGAAATCATGTAAAAATCAGTGGCTTAATAATTATAAAGTATTTCATTTTGTTCGATCTTTTTGCCTCGATTTTATATATCAAGTCTTCCTGAATGAATTTGAAAACTCAGATCCAAGCACTTTACGGTCAGATGAACATTAAGGACGAGCAGCTGCATCGTGAGGACAAGCAGATAGAAAGGCTAAATGAGAATATGCACAAATAAGCTGTGCATATTCAAAGTTTAACCCAGGAAAATAGCAAGCTAAACATTAAGCTGCTTCCGGATAGTATAGAAAAAATTGCCATAAATACCTATATTGTTTACAGCTTTTGCTTATTATTACTTGAGGTTAAATAATATTTCTTCAGTAAAATAATGAATATATATTTATTCTGTGACTTTGCAAGACAATAAGTAGAATATACCCAATAAATATCTCTCTGAGTTATGAATATATGTTTGACCGCATGTAACTGGTTACGGTCTGGTTATGGTTTCTGATAACAAAACAATAGGATTGATTTAACTTTTATCTCCAGGTGAGGAATATATCTCCAGCCATTTTCTCAGGAACGTAAATTCAGATGTAGGTATCCAAATATTATACTCGTAAATATAAACAAGTGATAAGCTGTTGATAGGCTCAAGGCAGGTTTTTCTTCTCCAGACAAAGAATAATTTTAGATTACTGTGACTTCATAAATAATAAAAAATAATTATTAATATATATTTGTTTTTTGACTACTAAAAAGTTTATGCAGGAGTATTTTTTGTTTAGAAGTAAATTTTCATAGAATTAATTTAAAATAACTATGCAGATAATTGTGTATTGTACTGTCGTATCATACCACAAACAGACCTCAAAGAGTGAGAAATAAACGGCACATGGGTTAAGAAAACATAGTAGAGTTACTTGGAAGATGTTGATCTTATTCGAACTAAATATACCTGGAACGATATATTCGAAGTAACTGTATGTGTGCCTACCGTAAAGACAACTCTTTCAAGGTTTCCACAAACAGATTTAAAAGAATGGGAAATAACCAACACAATGGAATAGGACGGCATATTAGAATTGCTTGGAGATGTTGGTCTTGTTTCGAATTAATTATACTTGCACCAGTGTATATTTAAATTAACTGTATTTGGGTCTACAGTAAAGACAATTTTTCCAAGCCTTCATATAATCTTTTTTAATGTGCTTGATTTGGTAGAATGCAGAATCTTTTTCGAAAGCCATAGAACTAGACCCGCAAAATGCACATTCCTGGGGTAGGGATCGAGAGAAAATGGGACTAAATAAGCAAAAAGCGCTAGTTTCATTCATTGTAGTTATTCTAATAGCAAGCATACCCCTGGAGCAGCACTCCTGTAGGGACATCAGAATCCGTAGTAGTAGAAGCCGCAAAAAAATGGATTGGAGTTGAATCAGTGCATGGTGGCAATGATATATAGGGCATTGATTGCTCTCACTTAGTATATCAAGTGTACAAACAAGTCGGAGCCAAAGGTATTGTATTCCAAACTGTGGCTGATATGAAAAGAAATACAGATTATGTTAGCATAAGCTCTCCAACTCCTGGAGATGTGATCTTTTGGGAAAAGGATGTCATTAAAAACGACAAAAAATATTGGCTTTCTGATCATGTAGAAATCTGCTTAGGAAATGGGCAATTTATACATCCTTCTGATGAAACAAAAAAAGTTACCATAGATAATATAACTGGTCTATATCAAGATGGAATACCCCACTTTGCGAGATGGTCACATAATTAAGATAATTCCGATTTACCTTGATTTTTTCTTCGCAGAAATCCTGCCCAAATTCTTTCTGCGAATTTTTGTATTTGATGTTGTTTATTTTTCCATTCAGCCACTGAAGACTCAAAAAAGAAATAGGGCAATATCGATTACCTTAAAGAATGTTTTTATTGCCCTGAAAATTAAGTGACCACCCCTTTTATTATCCTGGAGATAACATCTATCAACATAAAGTTAACATCAATAAAATATTATTTATGTGGTTAATGAGATGATCAACCCCATGCTTTAAAGCTTATTCTTTTCTGATGTTTTCTATTTATGCTTGTGGTTTAGTTTAATTAGTTTCCGGTGTTCCATGAGATCCATATGTTCTATAAGTCCCACAAGCTCCAGGAGTCATGGATCCATAACCTTTTCTTATTTCGTGTGGAACTTAGAAAATTTCGAGATTTTAAAACAAAAAAAATGCATAAGATTATGCTATTTTAAAAATATTGCTTTAAAATTGTAGATCGATAAGAATTTCGATAAACCGCTGATTTTAATGAGTCATTATATATCATTACTAACATATGGCAAATTTAGGGGGTTATAGTAATCTACTATAATAACTCATGGGCACAACTAAGAGTCTATAGAGTTTAAAATATGAAAAATTAAATAAATGGAGAAATCTAGTTGAATAACGCTGTAGGATCAGAAGATAATAATCACGATAATTCTCTTGAGTACCGGAATGTAGCTGTCAATGAAGCTTATAAAATGGTCATAAGCAACGCATTTGTTCCAAGCGATAAAGTATTCATTCTGGATGTTCGTACTCCTGCAGAATACAACTATACACATATTGAAGGAGCAAATTTGATACCATTGAGAAATGTACCGTTACATGATCCTGTTAATTTATCCGATGAAGAGCTGTTGGCTTGGCATATCAAAAATAATAAAGATTTGCCAAAAAATAAATGTATAAAAATACTTATCCATTGCTTGAGTGAAAAAAGAGGTTCCGTTGCAAGTCAAATGCTGGTAGATTCTGGTTATAAAAGAGTTGATAACATACAGGACGTTATCACAGCATGGGTAAATGCGGGGTACACAGTTGTAGTTGACCCTAAATTTTGGACAGTTAATTATCCTAAGGTAATGTAGTAATGCATGGTATTAGTTTAACTATAATTTCAGGGATAAATTTTTGGCAATCAATTTAATTAATTTGCTAAGCTGTCCCAAAACAAATAGGTAGTGTACTGAAAGTTCTGTAAAAACTACTGGTAACCATTTTTTGATTACAAAATAAGATTTCTCATTTTCACTAATGCATAGGTTTTAGAGTATAAACTATGTGTACTCAAGGCATTCACATCCAAAAATTGATCCAGGAGAATAGAAGGTAAACATTAAGCTGCTTCCTGAAAATCTAAAACTAAAAAAGCCTAAGTGGAAGTTCTGGCAATTAATATTAAATTCTTCCATATTTTTATGCGCTTGTTCAATGGTCAGATCTCGAAAATGTATATTTTTTTCTCTTCTTCATCAATTTGATAGAAAACGCGATGGTCGCCAACTCTCAGATTTTATGTAACTATTCGAGTTTGTTGAGTTTATATTAATATAAATATAATCATCATATATTATAAGTAAAATTTGAATTGGGGTGCACAAATGGGTCAAAAAGAATCAATAAAAATAACATTAAGTGGGATACTTTGTTGGATATTTGGATTACACTTTATGCTAATCGCTTTAGGGATGATTATGGAACATGAATATTTTTTAGCAGTATTTTGGTTTTTGGCAGCTGTTGTATCTCTTTCCCAGATTTCAAACTTGATCGAATCCGAGTTGAATATTTCAGTATCTGGAGCGGTAAGATTTTTTCATGGTAATAATCCTTTTAGCAGGATCATTTGTGGTTTGTGATGCTCATGCTTCTTCTGGTCTTCTTCAAGATTTTTGTCAGGGTTACATAGCACAATTCAGGATGAAATGTTTGGTATTACTATTGGAAATGGTATAATAGTGGAGATTCGAGTGCTCTGGTGGTTATGAGTATGTTGTAGTAACGCTATATCTACGAAATAATGGAGATCAAAAATATGATTATACAAATTAAAAAGATAGCTGCTGTTCTAATGATAGTTGCTTGCATACTATCAACAACAGTAAGCGCCATTCCAGTACCCGTAGTACGCGGTGGAAACGGCGAAAACGTTTCGCGGCCTGATTTTGATCGTTCGACCTTCACGGTAATCCGAGCGGACGGAATGCGTTTTTCCTTTAAGGCGGAAGTCGCAACAAGTGACAAGGATCAGACTTACGGTTTGATGTTCGTGCGCTCGATGCCAGACGACCAGTGCATGATTTTCCCCTATGCGTCGCCGATGCCTGTCGCTTTTTGGATGAAGAACACGCTGATTCCGCTAGACATGCTTTTTGTGCGTCCCGATGGAGTTATAGGGCAAATCAAGGCCGAAGCGCGTCCCCAGGATGAAACCTTCATTTATTCGCACGGTCCCGTCAGCGCTGTGATAGAGATTAACGGCGGTTTGGTGAAAAAATACGGTTTAAGTACGGGGGATAAGGTGGAATCTCCGGCTATTAAGGCACAGTAGTCAAAAAAGCTCCAACTCAAACTGTAGCTCCAACTCAATTTCCAGCTTCAGCTGCAGCAGTTGGCGTAAGACCCAGTCTAGTTAAGGAAAAGAAAACAACCACAGCTGCAACAGTATGTGCAAGACATAGTGTGGTTAAGAAGAAAAAACAACTACAATTGCAGCACTAGGCGCAGGACCAGTTGTGGTTAAGGAGAAAAAAACAGCAATTATATTTTTAAAAAGTGTGAAGACTAAAATCTACAAGTGGCCTCACCACCACCATCACCACCACAAATTAATGAAAGCTGTAAAAGAGTTCACGAATTCATGAAAGCCCAATTAAAAGCTATCATCCTAATAGCACTGCTTAAAAATCAATTAAAAGTATCTAAAAGGTTTTTGGTGATATTCTGTGGTGTCCACATATATAAATTATAAATATATTTCCTTATGCCAATATGGATATCACAAAGTGCAACGACAAATTATTTGTAAAGCAATAAAATATTATTTAGAGATGGTTTCGAAAAATCTCAATTTCTAGCTAGGTGTTTATAAAATCCATAATAAACAACTTGTTGAAATTGGAGATTTATTGAAATTCTCTATATTTTAGTTTTTTTTAGAGTACTATATTTTTATGTTTTTTTGAGATTTTCGATTTATGCTCGTGGTTAGTTTAATTAGTTTCAGGTGTTCCATTAGCCCATCTGTTCCATAAGTCACATAAGCTCCATGCGTCATAGACCCATAACCTATTCTTATTTCTTGTGGAACTGTGAAAATGCATAGGTTTTGATACAAAAACTGTGCATTCATGAGATTTAGATCAATTGTATGGTCATAAAAAAGATTCATTTAGGTACTTCAAAAAGAGCAGGACAATTCTCTTTTAGTGGTATGAGAAGTTCTTTGTCTAACTTTGCATCATAAAGTGTTTTTGCTTCAGAAAGCTGAAAAAGTGACAAATTATAAGCCTTTTTTAAGTTAACACCTTGAAGATTAGCTCCTTGAAAGAGAGCACCATGAATGTTAGCTCCCGTAAGGTTAGCTCCGGTAAGGTTAGCATATCGAAAGTCAGCAGAACTGAGGTTAGCGTCTTGAAGGTTAGCATTTAAAAGTAAGGCTGCTTTAAAGTTAACCCCTTGGAGAAATGTCCCTCGAAAGTCGGCTCTCTCTAGATAAGCTCCTCGAAAGTTAGCTTCTTCAAGGTTAGCCGATTCCACAAACATTGCAAAATCCTCAACACCTGAAGCTCCATTAAAGGTAGTTTTTTGAAATTGGCTACCTTGAAACTGAGTGTGGGGCATATAAGCCCATTCAAGATTCGCAAAAGCTAAACTAGCTCCCCAAAATATAGCTTTATTGAAAAAAGCTCCGGTCAGGTTAGCTCCTATAAGGTCAGCTTCTGTAAATTTAGCTTCAAGACAGATAACTCCGCGAAGGTTAGCTCCCCTAAAGCTAGCTTTTTTAAGGTTAGCGCGGTTAAAGTCAGCCCTTTGAAGGAGAGCATACCGAAAGGTAGTATTTTCAAGGTTAGCATCCTGAAAGTTAGCATCTTCAAAGAATTCTCCATCAAAATTTTGCCCTGCAAGGTTTTGGCCGTGAAAGTCCGACCCTGTGCCTTTCCTTTCTTGATCATCCATATACAATTAATAGACTTTGAACTAAAATAACCTTGGTAATTTCCTCTTTACCCTATGTTTACCCTATTTTAAAAACTCAAAAACTAATAGCACAAGATGTTTTACTAGCATAGGAATGTTTTTTTTAGTTCAAAAACTATTAATTGTAAATGAATGCTCAAAAAAGAACCGATTATCGAGGAGCTAATTTTAAAGGAGTTGAATAGGTTGGATAATAACTTAAAAGGACGTGGCTTCGGGGACGACGAAAATGAAGCCCCTGTCGTGGGTCAAGACTATCATAATGCTGACCTTAGAGGGGTTGATTGGGTTGGATGTAACTTAACCGGATGTAATTTATTGGACGCTGATCTAGGTTCTGCTGACTTGGAATATGTTTACGGTACCGGAGTTATCTTTGAAGGCGCTAAGATGGAACAGACTAACCTTCGAGGTGCTAATCTTCCAGGAGCCAACTTTAGAGTCTCTACCCTTAAACAGGCAATTTTAGTAGGGATTAACCTTCAAGAAGCTAACTTTTTGATGGCTGACATCAGACGGGCTAACGCAAAAAATGCTAACTTTCAAGGGGCATTTTTCAGAGGGGCTAGCCTTCAAGGAGCGAACTTTGGAGGTGCTGACCTAAGATGGGCTAACATTCAAGCTCATCTTCAAGGGGCAATTTTCGGAGGGGCTAACCTTCAAGCAGCTTATCTTTCTGAAGCTAATCTTGAAGATGCTGAATTTCCAGGAGCTAATCTTCAATATACTAAACTTGCGAATGCGTACCTAGTAAACACTGACCTAATTGGAGCAAAAAATCTAACAATTAATCAGTTGTCTGAAGTGAAAACACTTTATAATGCAAGTTTAGATGATGAACTTCTCATACCATTAAAAGAAAAGTATCCGAGTCTTTTTAAAAAACCATAAGTGTAATAATGCCTCAATGGTGAGGAATCATTGACAACTTACTGGCCTACCGTGAGTACTTTACTGGCCTTTAAGCTGTTACCTTTTTTACCCTACTAGGCCATTTACCCTACTCCTGGCCTGCCGTGTATACTTAACTGGCCTTTAAGCTGTATAGTTACCAGAACTTCCACTAGGGCTTTTTTATTTTTAGATTTTTAAGAAGTAACTTAATATTTAACCTTCTGTTCTCCTTGATCAATGTTTGAATGTTAATCCGTTGATTATGCATAGTTTATGCTATAAAACTGTGCATAAATGGAAATTTAATAAAATAATGAGTGTACATTTTTAAATAAAACAGAGAAATAAGAAATAGAATGGTGTCACGAATTTGCTATAACTTCAAAGTTAAGTTTTTTGTGTAACGTATGTTTTGAATATACAAATCCTTCAATTAGTGAAAGAAAAGAGCCAAGGGTACTTGAATGAAAGAGAAACAAGCAAGCTTAACAGCAATGTTGGTAGCTTACCTGCGTGCCTATCATTCCATGCATGATACTCCAAAAATCTATGATGACTTTCTAGCCTATGATTTGATACCCCAGGAAAAACGAGTACTAATTGAACAACATTTAATTGTACTAATTGAACAATATTTAATTGAACAAAATGTTACCTGGGATCAACAGTTAAACGATCCTAAAAATACTGCATCGATCTTCGATCGGATTACTACATCAGAGTTCTTGATGCAAGGAATCAGTAATTTTGTCAGCCGTGCACGATATGCGGAAGACACCCTAGAAAAAGTTTTCAAGCAAGGAGTAACGCAGTATGTAATCCTTGGAGCAGGGATGGATACCTTTGCATTCCAGCAACCTGAAATGATGAAACACTTGGAAGTGTTTGAAGTTGACCACCCTGCAACACAAGAATTTAAGCTTCATAGACTTGCTGAGTTGAAATGGGAACATCCAGCAAAATTACATTTTATTCCAATTGATTTCACGAAAGGAAGTCTGGTAACAGCACTGACTAACTTATCATCTTATAACTCAAACGTTAAAAGCTTCTTTAGTTGGCTTGGTGTCATCCCGTACTTGACCAAAGATGAAGTATTCACAACATTGCGTTCTATCACGGAAATTGCTCCTATGGGCAGCACGATTGTTTTTGACTACTTCGATACCGATGTATTTATCCCTGAAAAATCGTCTATACAAATGCAAAAATTATTGGAATATTTGAGAAAGATAGGTGAACCAATGATAACGGGCTTCAACCCATCAAACTTGGCTGAAGAACTCCCAAGTTTAGGATTTAGTCTCCAAGAGAATTTGAGCCCAATAGACATCGAAGAACATTATTTCAAAGGACGCACTGATGGATATCACGCACGTGAGAATGTGTACTTTGCATGTGCAGTTATCGAATAATCGCAATTATTCAGCCTAGAAAAAACAACATTAATATCTATCTTAAGTCTTAACGAGTAAATTTCAATGAGTTGATTTTTGTAACTGTTAACTGTAGTTTTAACTTGTTTTTGCTATTTGATTATCGAGAGTGTTGTAAGGACGGCTCAATATGTGCGATTACATCAGAAATATCTTTATATTTTTCCCTCAGCTTTTTGCTGACTCTGTGAGATCTAATATGGGCATCTCTAAGAGACATATCAGATTGAACAAGTAGATGCATATCGACCTTGATATCTCCAATGCTTCCCCGTGACCTGATTTTATGACAATCATTTACTCCATCAATTCTTATAATTAATTTCCTTATTTCCTTCTCTTCAATCATTGCCATATCTAGAAGGGATCTAGAGTCCTCTTTTATAATTTTGTACCCAGCCCTGAAAATTATAAAAGAGATAATTAAAGAAATTATAGGGTCAATGATAGGAAAACCTAACTCGATAGCAGCCAGGCTTACTATGACCGAGAGAGAGGTATAAAGATCACTTTTCATATGTATAGAATCAGCTATAAGCACCTGACTTCTAAGAGATTGACCTTGTCGATACTCATATCTTGTAACTAGATAATTAATACACATTGTCCCAAGTATTATGAGGAAACTCACAACAGTAACTTCGGGCTTGTTTGGTGTCAGGAAATGGTCGAGAGCGTTTCGAAAAATTTCAACGCCTACAAAGATTAGCAGTAATGCAATAAAAATAGAGGCTATAGTTTCATATTTTTTGTGCCCATAAGGATGATCTCTGTCCGGCGGGTGGGATGCAATAAAAGTTCCAGCCAATCCTATAATGTTGGAGATCCCATCAAAAAGAGGATGATAACCATCTGCAATCATGCTTAAAGCGCTGGTTTGAGTCCCATAAATAATTTTTGCAAATGCTACTACGCGATTTAGAATTAGTGCATAGATAAAAGCTCGTTTGATTTTTCTAAACTTTTCTAATAAATCTGATACCTTGCAATGGAATTATAAGGGACTTGAATACAAAACAGTTAAATAAATCTTAACGCAGAAAAACTAGCAGTAATAAATTATCAACGATATATTAATTTATCCTTTTGTTATTCATAGAATTTATGCAAGTGTGTCGTGTCCCTTTAACTGGTTAAGATTTTTATCCTAGTTTCATGACAATTTAATTCTTTAGCATTAATACTGTGACATTTGCTTATCATCAGTCTTCCTCATAAATTTTCAGTCTATTTTCTTTTTGTGGGCATTCATTCTCTTCGTTCATGCAACCACTTTATGAGGAAGTTACAGGAGTGAATCGATAGTCTGATGATGTGGATCAATCATACGTCTTACAACATGCCATAATTGACGATTTGGAAAAGCAGACGAATTGGGATAGTGAGGGAGCAGGCATGTTAATAGTTTTCTATGGCTTTTTCTAGGTCTTTCAGGTCACCTGTACGAAAATACCTATCATTTAGACCAAGGTCAAGGTGGTTTAATATACTTGGCAAATCAGATGAGTTGGAATCAGTGAGAGAAACGGCCAGTTGATTGTTATTTATGGCTTCTTCTAGAAATTTCAGGTCACCTGTACAAGAATTCTCGTTTCTTAAACTAGAGCCGATGTCTTTGAGTCGACCTGGCAAATCAGGTGAATTTCTATTGGTAATGGAGGCAGCCTGTTGATAGTTAGCTATGGCTTCTTCTAGGTTTTTCAGGTCATCTGTATGGAATATCTATTCGGTAGGTTAATTCCGATATCATTTAATTTATTTGGCAAATCTGAAGATTTGTGGCCCATAGGTTTGACTCCGTATCATTTATTAGGGCTTACGCACTTGAGAACAAAATAGGGAGCTTATAACTGTGGAAAGTGGCATGTTTTGGACTATTTTATTTTTTGTGCAATTGTCTTCGTAGTTTAACTTCATAATCATATTATGATAAACAATACTATAATATGGATAATATAAAAATATACATAGATAAAGAATCCTTTTTATAAAATAAGGGCTCACAATAAAAAATAATAGGAAGTATACCCATTTTTTATAAATCACAAATATTAAGAAGTTAGTGGGTAGGTAATTCCATATCTGAGAACCTAATCACATAAAGTATACCTAAATCTAACTTTGAATTCACAGCAAATTCGTGACACTAAAACAATGTTTTGAAGGACCACAATGTAACATTGAAAAAAAACTAGAAAATCTTAAAATTTGTGTCCGAATTAAATGATGCAGATGTAGAGTTTAATTGATCAGAATGCAATTGAAGCACAGGGGGCAAAAAAGTCATGGTGGTGATTTTGGGAACCCCGGCTACAATTAGACCATAGGATAAAATTAGATGGGAAAGATATTCTAATAAAGATCGGTCAAATACAAAAATTAGCTGAAAATATTAGGACAAAATTCCCACGAAGAAAAAAATTAAAGGTAAATTGGAATTCTCGATAGAAGAAAAGTTTATTTTATATCCCACTTTATGGAGATATACACAAGAATCCAGTATATTTCTTAATATGCCATCTCTTAAAAACTAATCGAATTTACATGTATAATAATGGCTAAACAGGCCAACAAATTATACATACTCATTCATCTGCATAATGGTTGCCAGATTATAAACGCTTGAATTATTTCATGCTAAATCCCTACCAAGATACCTTTCAAGATCTCTATACACTCAGTTTCTTCATCCTTCCTACGGCTTCCTTAATTCTCTCAACTGGTTTTGTGAGAGCAAACCTGATGTAGCCTTCTCCAGCTTCTCCGAAGCCTACACCCGGAGTTGCAACGATTCCGGCTTCTTCAAGAAGGAGTTTTGCAAAACTGATTGAGCTAAAGCCCTTCGGGATAGGAGCCCATATGTAGAAAGTAGCTTTAGGCAGCTTTACTCGAAGGCCCATAGCTGTGAGTCCTTCGATGAGAGCATTCCTTCTTTCCTCATAAATTTTATTCGTTTCTTCAACACTGGTTTGGGGAAAGTTGAGAGCTGTAATGCCTGCAATTTGAATAGCATCAAATACACCTGAATCTACGTTAGACTTAACCTTTCCAAGCCCCTGTATAAGAGCTTTGTTTCCGACCGCGAATCCTAATCTCCAACCTGCCATATTGTATGTCTTTGAGTGCGAATAAAGTTCTATTCCGATGTCCATTGCTCCTTTTGCTGCAAGAAAGGAGGGACTTTTGTATCCGTCGTAGGTAATCTGGGAGTAGGCGTTATCATGTACTGCAATGATGTCATGCTTCTTGCAGAACTTTGCAACTTTGTCAAAGAATACCATGTCAGCTGTTGCAGTAGTTGGGTTGTTAGGGTAATTGAAAAAGAAAAGCTTAGCTTTTTGCAGGACCTCCTCCGAAATTGAGTCAAGATCAGGCAGGAAATTGTTCTCCGCCTTTAGATGAAGAGGGTAAGGCTCTCCACCGGCAAAGAGAGCTCCAATTTTATAAACCGGATACCCTGGATCGGTATAAAGTACAACATCACCCCTATTGATAAATGCGATAGGAATGTGGGCAATAGCTTCCTTTGAACCAATTAGAGCCAGCACTTCATTCACAGGGTCAATCTCAATTCCCTTATATTTCTCACACCATTCCGCTGCAGCTTTTCTGAATTCCGGCATCCCAGAATAAGAAGGATAGTGATGTGTTTTTGGATCACAAACAGCTTCTCGCAGGGACTCGACAATGTGCGGGTATGTTGGAAGGTCTGGATCTCCCACTCCGAGATCAATAACGTCCACTCCTGCCGCTATCATTCTGCCTTTTGATTCATCGATAACTGAAAAAAGATATGGTGGTAATGCATTAATTCGATTAGAATACATTATTAAAGTCACCTGAATATGATTCTAAATGCATGATGCGCATTAATTAATGTATTGGCAATATTAAAAGGTATGGATGAATGTAAAAAAAGTCAAGATTGAGAATGAATTTCAATACTATGTTGAAAATTTAATGAGTATCTTCTAAACTAATTTGGGTACTATAAAAAGAAGCATTTATTGATTTTTCTAGTCCGGATTTTCGATATTTTTAAATTTAAAAATAACTGAGATTTGTTTTTTGTCCAATTTCAGTACTTCGTCAACTGGCTTAGGTACTCAGCAAAATTTTATCCACTTTCACGATTTTTAGAGAAAATTAATGTTGAATATTTTTTTCCTTCAAAGTGTTTCTCTCAATTTTTCCATCAATTAGTAATTGTTAGTGACTAGAAGTATCTATTGCATCAAAATAAATATCTTACAACTGTTTTTTGTAAATTGAATAGTTGCAAATATACATAATGATGAAAAGAAAATGTTATTATTAGATTAATTAAGGCTACTGGTTGGTGTTTGGAAAAATATTCTGTAAAATCTATGGAGACTAAGTAGTCGCTAGCTATTTTTGACGTTAGAGTGAGGAGGTATCAACATATATTGACTTTACAGAACTTCCAACAACATAAATTCTATAGAACCAACGAGGTTGAGCTGGGAAATTAATACAATTAAACTTTAAACTGTCTTACACGCAGCTTTAACCAAACTCTATTGTACTTAACTTTGTTCCTCGAGTGCATAGGTAATAAGTATGAATAGAGCACAAAAGTATGATTACCTTCTGAATTATGCACATTTTTGGAATCAATGTATTAAGTTTCAAAATTTTGAGGATTAAGAAGTATCTTCAAAGAAGTAAACTGCGTAAGTTCCAGTTTATAATCATAGCTCAAAAATTTCAGGTCCGCCATCTGCTTCCTCAGGCCACTTGCAGCTTTCTTCTCGGTTGACAATACTCATAGTAAATTCTATCCCACTTTTTTCCACGTATTCTCTTATCCTTCTCAGAGCATGATCTACCATACCTCCGGCTGCAAGGATGAGGCAACGCTTTCCACAAAGAGCCATTAAGATAGATTTGTCTATAACGCCTGAGGTGACATCTAATTGGATCCCGTTCTTTTCGGCAAGAGTTTTACTTTTCTTGCCCATTGCCCCTACAAAAACCATTTCCCCCTCATTTAGGATTTGTCGTATCTCTTTAAGGGAATAATTGTCAGTATCATAAAGTAAAACTCCGCCGGCTTTAATGCCCTTACGCTTCAATTCAACAATGGCTCTTCCATCGGAATGAATATGCAGAACCTTAGCGTTAATGGCCTCGTAAGGGGAATGAGTTGCATAATCCCCATACATAACTCCAAGGTTCAGACTGTCTCCTTCCTTGACCTTTGGCGGAACATCAACCCACATAAGATCTAGTGGTTTGAAGGTATTAACAAGCTCTGGTACTGTTTTCGGGGAGTTTTTCCCATAAGCAAGCCCTCTCCTTTCTATTTCATAATAAATTTCAAGAGTAGTTGGCTGACGGAGACCTGCTTTTTTAAGAAGTTCCTGCTCTTTGAAAACTTCTGTAGGTGTTCCCTGGCCTATAAGTTTGCTGTTTGACATGATGTACACATAGTCAGACCAGCGATATGCCAGATCAACATCATGAGTGGAGATTATGATAGTGGTTCCGAATTGGTTAAATTCGTTCAGTAGATCCATTATTTCATCCGCGCCAATCGGATCAAGATTCGAGAGGGGTTCATCAAGAATGATTATTTCGGGTTCCATTGCCATAATCCCAGCAAATGCAACCCTTTTTTTCTGGCCTCCGCTGAGATGATGGGGAGGCTTGTCCTGCAAATGAGAGAGTCCAACTTGCTCAAGGGAATGCTTCACGCACACATCGACTTTTTCTTTTGAATAACCCAAGTTTGCAGGCCCAAAAGCTATATCCTGATATACAGTGGGAGCAAAGATCTGGTCATCAGAATTTTGAAAAACGATTCCTATGGATTTTCGGATTTCTCTGAGGGACTTTGAATCATGTTTAAACGGAATTCCATGAAAACGCACCTCACCTTCATGAGGCTTTAAGGTCCCATTCAGAAGTAGAAAAAGTGTGGACTTTCCTGAACCATTTTGCCCTACAAAAGCGACCTTTTTCCCTTTTTTGATTTCAATATTCAGATCCTGACAAGCTACAGTCCCATCTGGATAGGTATATTTAAGGCTCCTAGTCTCAAGAATGATCACAATCTGTTACCTCAAACAATGGATATATTCTTTGTAAAATAAAAGAGCGAAATAGTCGAGAGGAAATAAACAGAAGTTAAAAGAAATTCAATTGCTTTTATAGGCTTTTGAACTTGGAAAATAGTCATTTTCCCGTTATAACATCTGGAATTCATTGCAATGAAGAGCTTATCTCCCTGTTCCCAAGATCTTATAAAAAGTGTGCTTGTAAGCATGCTAATAGAATTAATGGCACGCCTGAAATTCGAGTATCCTAATCTTATTTTCTGGGCATACATTATGGAAATGGCAATTTCAAGAAAGACGAATATATAACGATAAATTAGCATAGTAAGCTCGATTAGAGATTCTGGTAGTCTGGAAACTTTGAAAACAGCAAAGAGTTCAATCATAGGTGTTGTTAGTGCAAGGAAGTAAAGGCAGCACATCCCGCTTAAGGACCTCGAAAGGACCAGAAGAGCAAGTTCAAGTCCATCTGCCTTTATCGAAAAAGGATGACCTATAATTTTGAAGGATAGCAGCTCCTGTCCCGAGCCTGAGTAAAAAGCAATTATAAGGATACCAGCAGCTGCAAAGCCCATTGGCGCCAATAAAAGTTTGGAATAAAGTCTAGGAGACACCCTACCAAAAACAATTGTCGTAAGACTCATACAGAGACCTATGAATACAGGAGTAATAGGGGATGTACATGAGACTCCTACAATTAATCCGAAGAAAACTATTGCCAGTTTCAACCAGTTGTTTCGGTGCCTTAGAGGGCTAATAAGAGCATAGTCGTCAAGAATATTGTTCATTGGGAAACCTGCGGATAAATGGATGAAAATTAAAAAATTATTCGCTGTTTCAAGTGGATTATAGCCAACTAAAAATTAAAGGATATTTCGATAAATTTCTGATTTCAATGAATTAAATATATGTCATTTACAAACAAGCGACCAAAAATTTGGATTTTTTTGAATCATCTGAAGGCTAAAAATTAAGGTTACCTATCACGTTTGGATTTTTTCGTCCCTTTGTACCATTTTATCACTTTGCATATCGAAATCGCTTTCAAAACGGTTTTTTGCTCTGTAATACCCAAGGAAGTAACCGATAATTATTGCACCGGTAGCTGCCTGAAGGCCAAAAAGCAGATTTTCGATTTCATCACTTGGAGGTATCCAGAGAGGTTTTGCAATGGGTTTGTAAGCCCCACCTGTAATTTGATCAATGACACCTGCAGGTTTGTCATCAGCTCCACCATATTCGGCATGTGTGGTTGAAGACACATAAAAGAACTGAGCTGCAAAAATTAGAATTATAGCAATCACGATAAATTCAAGTTTCCTGCTCATGAAGAAAGCCCCCTGAGTTTACGAACTAAAGATTCGTTCAATACTTTCATTTCAACAAGGATATCACTCTTGACTTCAATCACGTACTTGAAGAGTAGGGCACTAACAGCGCCTTCGATGATTGCCAGGGGTACCTGAGTAATTGCGAAGATTGCAAGAAATTTGCTGAATGAACTGAAGAAACCCACATAATTAAAGAGTCCTCCTGCAGGAAATGCCAAGGCAAGTTCAGTAGAAGTTGTAATATAAGTAGCCCAGTCTCCGAAAGCTGTAGCCAGAAAGACAATAAAATAAAAGTTGATTTTGGCTTTCATTCCGGCTTTATAAATAAGGTATGACACCACAGGACCCACGATGCCCATGGAAAACACATTCGCTCCAAGAGTCGTAAGTCCTCCATGAGCTAGGAAGATAGCTTGGAATATCAGCACAATAGTCCCAAGAATTGCAGTAATCGCAGGCCCAAAAATGATTGCACTCACACCTGTTCCTGTAGGGTGGGAACAGCTCCCTGTAACGGAAGGCATTTTCAGGGAGGAAAGTACGAAGATAAATGCACCTGCTACTGCAAGGACGGGTAATATCTCGCGTTTTTCTTTCACTAACTTGTTCAGTTTGTAAATACCAAATGCAATCACTGGTATTGATGCTGTAAACCATACTAAACACCAAAACACCGGTAAAAAGCCTTCCATTATATGCATAGGATCACCATGAAATATCAAGTCAAGTAAATATTATTTAAATTAAAACAAATTAAATTGCGTTTATATTAATAAAGTTTGTGATTTAGAAAAGCAAATCCTGGATAGCCTATAAAGTAAATTTTAGACAACAATGCACTCAATATAAAATAAGTTGCAAATAATAAAAGCAAATTTTGATCGAGACTTATAACCGCCAAATTATGATTATTCATACTTTATTAATACCGCATTTCTTGATATTTTATAAAAAATCATCAATTTCTCAAAATCATAGGCGATGCTCATCAATATAAATGTGAAAATGAATCACAGGAACTAAAAATATAGTTATGGAACAATAATAAGAAAAGAAGACTAAGAGATGGAAAGCATATTTTACAGAAGTTCCGGTGCACTGCCTTTTTGTCAGGAACAATTTGAAATATGTATATATAATTATATATAATTATATATCGTTGCGAAAAATAGTTTATTGCTAGTGAATGAAGGAAACAGATAAATGGTTTCCAGAGCAAGATAGATACGCAGGAGAACTAGAAAGAAAGTACTATTCAACTATCCAAAACATATTACTCATAAGTATGCTTTGAAAAGTTATACATCTAGTTATCTGTTATCTCGAATATTCCAAAAAGATAAAGCACTATCCAGCGATTCAAAACGCATTATTCCTGAGCATACTGTGAAAAGTCATATATCGAGTTCTCTGTCATCTCTATTCTGGCTTTGGTTATTAATTTGTATTGCACTTCTATGTATAGTAGTCTGTATTTTACTTCTTGTAACTGTACATGTTATTATTGCTGCATCGCTTTTTATTTTCATGTGGTTGCTGTATCGGTATAAGGCTTAAAACAACCAACAATATGCACGTTGCTGAAATAGATGAAACGGGTGGATACAAATTTGAAGAGTGCATAAAGGATATTTTTTAAAAATTAGTTTTTTCGGTATATCGCACTTCTTCAGCAGGTGATCAAGGTGTAGATCTTATTTTAGCATCAAAAGAAGTGCTAAGAATTGCTGTCAAGGTCAAACGATATTCACACAATGTCCCGAATAAGCAGCGCAGGAAGTTTAGCTACAAAGGGTTTTTACAGATGCGCTAACGGTACGGTAGTTGCAAATAATTGTTTTACTGCTTCTGCCAATGAATTAGCTAAAGCAAATGGTATTTAGTTAGTTGATAGAGACGAGCTCAGAAAGCTGATCACTAAAATTAAACCACAGAATTCAACAACTTGATACAATCAATAAATTGCTCTTGGTAATTTAAGCAAGCATGAAGATGCAATTAAAGCATATGACAAAGCAATTGAACTTAACCCGCAGAATTCACTATCTCTGAACAATAAAAGAGTTGCTCTAGATAATTTGAATAGATCGGATGAAGCAATTAAAGCATATGACAAAGCTGGTATCGAAAATACCACAATAGGTAAATAGTTTAAAAGAAAATAAGTGTCGAAAAACAATACAATTAATCATTAAGAAAGGAGATAACCTTCAATGAGTGGAGTTAAAAAAGTACTGACTATTTTGCTGGCAGTCTTATTTGTAGTATCATTTACTGTAGCAGCATCGATCGCTGAACCATATCATGACCGCGAACGTTGGGTCCATCATGACCACGACCATTGGGGCCATCATGACCACGACGACGACCATTGGCATCACCATCATCATCATCATGATGACTGTTGGGCTTGGAACCCTTATAACCAAGAATGGGAATGGATCTGTTAATGTTAATAACAACAAAACTGCACAAATTAAAAAATGTAACTAAAATGTAGATATGGATCTTACTGTTTATGTAATCTTACATCTCATTGTACAAAAAAATCACGATGAAGACTTCATTAAAGTAAGAGTAATATCTTTAACTTTATTATTTTTACGTGGCAGTGTGCCTAAAGTTCTGTAAATTCAAAATAGCCCTGTACCCTTTGCCTTCACCACAAAAAAATAGGATTTATCATTTTCATTGATCCACGGTTTTTTGTAATAAAATCTATGAATTTCCGAAATGCCATCAGTAATAAGAAAAAATTGTTGATCTCTGGCTCATGGAGCTCATGGGACTCATAGAGCATATGGAGCTCATGGAACACTTGAAACTAATTAACCTACTTGTTTCCTATTATCTAATTTTCATTTATACCAAGGAGTATTGAGACTGTTAATCTCAATGCTGGTTTCTAGTTAGGGGATACCCCAACCACTCTGTTTCTTAATATAATTTCTTATTTTCATATTGTAGAACAGATATAACACTCTATAAATAAAAATATAAGTGGCACTTTCAAAATATAAATACAGATTAATATGTGCTATATAATATATACTAATGATTATTAATATTAATTCTGAACTTATATAGTTAAACTGAAAATCACATACAACTGTCTTAGTATCGATAAATGAGTAAAAGATAAGCAAGCTTTGAAAGAACAATCACAATTTTGTCAATAGTATGTTTTTCAATTTAACTGCGTAAGTCCTAACCGGATTAAAATTGTATCTAACTTAATAAAAAAGGAGTGAAATGAATGTTGAAACAATCATCCAGTAGAATGAAAATAGTACTGGCTAGTTTGCTGGTATTTTTTTGTAGCGGCCGTGGCAGCTCCGGCAGTAAGTGCTTACCAGACTCAAAACAGTTCCAGCAGTTCCAGCAGCACAGGCAACAAAGGACTGCAATCGTTCAGCACAGAGCAATTAGCCAAACAGCATTGTCCAACAGATACTGTTGTTTGGCTTAATCTTCAAACAGGCGTTTATCATTTCAAAGGTGAACGTTGGTACGGGAACACCAAGAGTGGCGCTTATGTTTGTCAGAAAGAAGCAGATAAGGCAGGAGACCGAGCAACACGGGGACAGAGTGCTCTAAACAAAACTAAAGTATAGAGAATTCAATAAACCTCCAATTTCAACAAGTTGTTTATTATGGATTTTATAAACACCTAGCTAGAAATTGAGATTTGTCGAAGTCATCTCTAAATAATTTTTTATTGCTTTACGAATAATTTGTCGTTGCACTTTGTGATCTTCATGGTGGCATAAGGAAATATATTGTGTAAGTCATCGATGTAGATATCACTGAATACCACTGAAAAAATTTTAGAGCCTTTTGTTTTATTTTTTTTTAAGAGTATTTATGTTTCAGCTACTCATAGTATATGTCAGATTGGTGCCGGTTCAGCTTGAACGACTTCCCCACATGATGCATGATTAGCTTTGAATATAATTGCAGGATCAATGACTATGATTGTATTCTCTCCTATCTCATATATACATAGTTTTTGTGATAAAATCTATGCATCCATATAAAAGACAAATCATATTTTTGTGGTTCAAAAAAAGGATGCAGAGACAATCAGAATTTACAGGACTTTAGCTACACTGTCAATATAAAGGTAATTATTGCTCTGGTAAGGAGAATTGCCAAAATAAAATGCTTCTTATTACAAATGACAAGATATGCGAGATGGAAGAGGATATCAAAAAGGAAAATTCAAAAGAGGAAGATCGTAGAGACTTAATATTCTCAGTTGATGGAATATTACTGTAATTAGTGGGATTAACACAATTATAGAATGAAGAGGTCAAGAGTATGTGATTAAGATACCTTCATATACTATTCTGCCAAATGGGTGGAATTTTTACTAAGTATTTAAATCAGTAGATGAGTGCTGGAATTTGATGAAATTGTTTTGTGAACAAATCAAAATTGTGGTAGTTAACTTTGCTGAAGCAACGGGGTGCACCATATAAACTCTTATTTCAAACCAAGGCAATCAAGTTGGCTTTGCAACTGTCTCGATATTTTCCTCTTCCTTGCAGAAATCAATAATTATCTTGCTGAATGACCAGACTGCGATACTATCTTTATGTACTCCGGAAAACAAAGATTTTTCCTGAAAGAAATTAGATCAATGCATTATTTTCTCAAGTTCAAAGCCTTAAAGACTTGCCATTGTTGTAAAACGGGCATTTTGAACATAATAATGACATAAGCTTCAATTCGGCATCTTGAAACTGGTTTGTTAAAATGCATGACCTCTGAAAGGATACTAAAAAATTTTCAACAATTAAGGAATCAATTTCAACAAGTTTATCTTCAACTGATTAAAAATTTGTATTCTTTCTTCGGACCAAAATCAGTAGGATTTTTCATGAGTAAAAATTAATGTTACAAAATTTAACCTCTCCAATTCTCGAGTGGTTATAGCCTCTCGAAATTCTCGATAATTAATTTTCAAAAATAAAAAAAATTTATAATTGGGTACATAATTAAGGTAAAATAGTTTTCGGATCAGTAATTCACCAAATTTTTCCTGAAATTTTGGAATTATGCTTTTTGCATACTTTGAATTTGTTTGAAGTGCTTATCGATTTTCTCCCAGTCGACTATATTCCAGAATGCATCTATGAATTTGCCTCTTTCATTCTTGTAGTCAATGTAGTATGCATGCTCCCATACATCCAGAACCATTAGAATCGGGAAACTTGGAATTATATTTACATTGTGCTTTTCTATCTGCATGATTCCGAGTCTTTTAGTACCCTTGCAGAAACTTAATGCTGCCCAACCGGAACCTTCAACACTTGACGCGACCTGGGTAAACTCCTTTTTAAATCTTTCAAAATTTCCGAAGTCTTCTTTGATAACCTCAGACAATTCACCTACTGGTTCTTTGTTGGAATTGTTTGCAGGAGTCATCTCCCACCAAAAATAATCATGAAGGACATGTCCTCCCAAATTAAAAGCCAAAGCTTTCGCATTTGCCTTGTAATCAAAATCAGTTCCTTCTGCTCTTGCTTTGTCCATCGTTTGCAAAATTGCATTCACATTAGTCACATAAGCTTGATGGTGTTTGTTATGGTGTATTCGCAACTGTTCCTCGGAAATATAAGGTTCCAATTCTGCATATCCATATTTCAAACTCGGTAATATGTATATTTCCTTAGTCATATTTATCCTACCCTCTTCTTATCTAATTTGGTTTACAAAATTTGCTCAGGACCCTGATTATGTGCATTTCAATTCAATAAATTCCATTTATAAATTCTGAGAACCAATTTTCCCGGAATATTTTTTAAAAAATATATCTATCTAGCTACTCTGCCGCTTTATCAAGTCAAACAACCATCAAAATGCCATATGGCAATCCTGATGCAAAATATAGTTATACATCAAACATATTTAAAGTTAAAAGGTAAAGCAATATTTCTGAATCTCGTCAGTTCAGAAGTCAGTTCTATCAACCATAAGAGTATGATAAAATTATTTAAAATACTGAAATCGTTGATTATGGCAACTAAAATTACTATACTTCTGGTGTAGACATAGCCAAGTTACTGTATATATCTTCTAAATTATATCGTCTCTTTGATATAGTACCTTTACATGATCTAGCAAGCTATTTCTCAAGGAGTTTTAAATGTCTAATTACAGTCGAATACCTCGCAGATAGCTTCAGAATGGGAACTTTCCCAAGAACAGTTAGTGACTAAATGAGTTACTTTTAAAGCTACTGGTATATCATAAAATGAAAACTAAGTCATGCAAAACCATTGTGTCTATAAAAATAACATATTAAATAGTTTTTTGTATAAGCATCGTAAAAATTGATTTTGGACAATAACATAATCAATTATAAATGTAATAGATACCATTTTTTTCCATAATACCCATTTTCAGTATTCAATTTCGGCAATTATGGTTTTTAGATGTTCCTGAATTTCTGAAATCGCCTCCGAGAGAACTTTTTTGTTATCGTAGGTCATAATTAATTTCACAAGCTCATCTTTTCTTTCTTGTTTTATTTCTCTTCCAAATCTGACCATGTTATCAAGAGCTCGGGTAAGGTTATCCACAATGGATATAGTAGCTGTTCTGGAGGTTCTGGATAGGGGATTTAGGTCAATTGTAATTACAGTTTTGCCCATTTCTACAAGTTTTTCACAACGGTCTCCATCTTCTAGTGGAATGAGCACGACATCTGCGGTATAGATCCCCTTTCTCTCTACCAGTCGTCTACCACTGGAGAGCTCAAGGCTTGAGTCAGGATTTTTCCCGAGCACTTCCCCAGCTCCGTTGGCTTTCATTTGTTCTATTATAAGGTGTACCCGTGTTTCAGTCCTGTGAAAAAGATTTACTTCAATCTTGGCCCCTGTAATGTCTGCTAGAGAAACGACTCTTTCAGGTGCTAAGGCTGCAACGTTACCATTTATGGAAATCAATGGTTTCTTTGCTAGAAGAATAGCAGCAACTGCTGCCCTCTCAGCATACAGGGCTGACTCTGTACTCCGCTCGCCTATGAGGTAATCAAAGCTTTCGCCTCTACCCTGTGAAATCAGGCCTTGAATGCTTGTAATTCCCATTTTTACCCCAGCTACAACTTTTTCACGGGCAAGCAGGGACTCATACCTTGGGTGGTCTTTTGGTATTTCGGTCATTTCTGTTGCCTACTTTTTGCTTGTTAACTTAATTTTTATCATTTATTTTGTTATTGCTTTCTGACCGTCTATTGAGATTTTACATAAAGTTGGCACTCTGCGATTTGTGTTAATCCTGGAATGGCTGTTATTATAACTACCCTATTATATTTAGTTTAAATCCCCAAATTATGCCTTGGATAGACTTTGAAAGATAATCTGAATAATGTCATCCCTACGACTATATTTTTAATTTTTTTACGTGAGCTTTGGGAGCTCAGTAGTAAATTTTGGAGAATTTAGATAAACCATAAATTTTTTTCCTTTGCTTATAAATAACATATTTGCTTATAAATAAAATATAAATGTTTCGTGAAAATCAGAAGTTTATCGAAATGGCTTTAGTTTTCCCTGCCTAATATTCAAGAAATAAATAAGGTTTCATCCTGAGACTTACTCATGCATTAATTTGGGCACACATGTGCTAATATTATATTCCAGCACCTGGCCAAATTCCTGGAGGGCTTCATAAATAGTAAATTCCTGAGAATGAGGGGCGATTACAAAAATTGTATCCCCAAACATTGCCTGAGAAGCCATCCATCCGCTTGCGTTTGTAGCTTCAATGATATCCTTTGCCCTGCTGCTCATAAGGCCAGTTTTATTAGCAAACTCCTTTGCTTGGTACATAAAATTTTCAAGAGTAGGTTTTTTAAGCAGCTCTGACATTGCGACTTTTCCTGCAGAATTAATCCTCCCAGCTGCATCCCTGTCTTTCAGGACAGAATTCGTGGAGATCTCGCCGAGCACAATACAATAAACTCTGGATTCGGGAACAGGGATACCATCAACAAGTCCAAATTTTGATCCTCCAGGCTGTATTCGAATTACCACTCCACCATTAGATTGGCCAGCAATGTCTCCAAGCCCGCTGCAATTGATAACTTCTGCTACATGGGCATATTCAGCCAAGCTTTTTGTGGTCTGGTTCAGAGAAAGCGCTTTGTTCAGGGCATAGGCAGTCCCTAGAGCTCCTGCACCTGAAGCTCCAAATCCGCACCCAATCGGAATTTCTGTCCAGCTCTTAATCCTTACAGGTACATCAGTAATCATTTCTGCGACTGTACGGGTTGTTCTGCCTTCTACTTCCTTACCGTTGAGGAATATCTCTGTCTTCTCTACGGATTCTCCGACTTTAACCTCGGTGGTAACTCCTCCGTTCAGGACAATTCCGCAGCCTGTAGAACCCTTACGATGAGGATTCTCATGTTCGTGGATCTGAAAAAAACCTGTGATATGTCCAGGTGCATAGGCTTTTGCATAAAAGTCTGCTACTTCATTCTGATATTTGTGCATAGAAAGCGCCTATTATAACTTTAATAGATTTTTCAAAGTTCGTTCCTGTTTTGCAGAATGCTTCGCATTTTGCAGGTATATTCAGGATTGAATGCAGCTAATTATCTTTGGATATAGCTAATCTTATCGAATATATATTTAACATCTAATATGCTTATCACAATTATACGGCTTCAACTTCAAGATGAACTCATAATTTTAGAAAACTATTTGTCGTTCAAAAGCTCGATGATCTCTTCAATAATCGAAGCTGCAAGTTTCCTTTTGTTTCCGCTTAGGTGCTTAGGCTCACCTTTTTTTCTTCCGATCAGGTAAAGTTCGTTTTTCTCAGTGCCCATTCCACCTCTTCCGACATCATTTGCTGCAATCAGATTCAGTTTTGATCCCTCAAGGGTTGCAGTTGCCCTTCTGAGAAGCTCCTCCCTCCCAACCCCGGTTTCGGCTTTAAAGCCGATGATCACGAGATCAGAATACCTTTTACGGCACTCTTTTATCAATTTGCGGGTTGGTTTCAGCTTTAAAACAATTTCTCCACCTGATTTTATCTTTTCGGTAGAAGGCTCAGCTGTATAGTCTGCAATTGCTGCTTCGCTGATCAGGATATCATATCCTTTCTTCAGTTCAGACAGCACTGCATCTGTCATTTCGGCGGCGCTTTCTACCAAAATTTCCCTAATTCCTGGGATATTAAGTCTGTTACGATGCACCACTGTTACATCAGCTCCTCTGCGGTAAGCTTCAAGAGCAAGTTCCCTCCCGGTTTTCCCTGAAGCTCGGTTCGTGAGGATGCGTATAGGATCGATAATTTCGGCGGTAGAACCGCTTGTGATAATTACCCTTCTATTTTCAAGACTCTTTTTTCCCAGAGTCCTTTCTACCTCCAGCACTATTTCTTCATTTGATGCTATTTTTGCGATGCCTTCTTCCAAGTTTGGACCTACAATAAAAAGTCCCCAGGTTTTCAGTTTAATTATATTCTCAACTACAGACGGGTGCTTATACATTGACTCATGCATTGCAGGGACAAGTATCAAAGGTATGCCCGAGCCGATAGCTGTTGTTGCAAAGGAAGTGACGGTTGTATCATCTATTCCGGATGCTATTTTTCCTATGGTATTTGCTGTTGCAGGGGCTATCAGAAGAATATCAGCCCTACCTTTGAGCCCACAGAATTCCACATGCTCCACTTTGCCTCCAAGCTCAGTAATTACAGGGTTTCCTGTAGCATAGTGCAGGGCATCAGGATGCAGGATATGCCTAGCAGCATCAGTCATAACTGCATGGACTTTAGCTCCATTTCTGATAAGTTCCCTTGCAAGCTCAACTACCCTGACCGCTCCAATACTCCCCGTAACGCCAAGAACTATAGTTTTTCCAATTAGTGAGGAGCTCCTATGACCCTCGATCCAGAGCGTGGGATGAAATTCTTCAGCTTTTAACCTTGCGGTATTTTGCCCCTCTTCTTTATATATATCATTTACTCTATCCGTTTCCCTTCGATCAGATTTTTCCTTATTAGGGTTTGCCTGATTCGTATGATTTTTAGAGTATTTCAATGGGGTTTTCATTCACTCACCGGAATGATCTATAAAAATTATGTGAGGATTAAAATTGCTCGCTTTTCAAGAATATTGTCGGAAAGCAAAAAGACATTAAATGCGATATTCTTAAAACTTTCGAAATGCGACCGTCAAGGTCAGCTACTTGATACTGCAAAGAGAAGAAAGTTAACGAATCTAATAAAATAAGGACGTAGTATCCGTATTCTCATAATAAATAACTCACAAATGGACAAATCGAGTTTTGACCTTAAGATAGAGAGATTAAAAATAATATCAAAATTTAGCTTTATAGAAATCCTTTCTGAATAGACAGAAGGTCGTTCAATTACTGGAATTTAATTATGTTCTTCAGTTATAAGTATTTAAAATTCAGTAAATTATAGCGAACTTCGATTAACTTCTACACTTTTTTGTATTGGAAAGTTTAGATCGCTTAGCAATAATTTATACTCATAAAAATTTCTATTGATTTTGTTCTTAAAGAAGAATACAAACGTCTCCAGTCAGTTGGGGACAAATTTGTTGAAATTGATTCCTTAATTGATTGGAAATCTTTTAGTATCGTTGTTTTTAAGTCCATGTTTTTAAATAAAACAGTTTTTGGTGGCAGACCTGAAATGATGTCATAGTTATGTTTATAATTTTTGTTCTACAGCAATGGTATTGTCTTTCCGAATTTGAACGTGAGAAACAGTGTATTGATTGAATTTTTTTCAGGAAATCTTTTTGTTTCCTGAGTACTTACATAAACAGTATACCACTTTGGTCATTCAGAGAGATAATTTTTGATAATTGCAAAGAAAAAAATATGGGGACAGTTCCAAAGCCAACTTAATTGCCTTGGTTCTGAAAATGAAACAGGGTGATAAATCACACTTTGAATATAAACTTCGTAGCATAATAGAAAGGGGGTTATGGAACTATCAGAAAATATCAGAAAATTTGAAACAACAACTGCATCATTTCATGATTCTAAGGTCGATTTATCAGAAGGAAATGAAGTGGTTTACAGAGATAGGGGATACTTTGGAGCAAAATCAAAAGGTTATGATAAAACAATGAAAAGAGCAGCTAATGAACATCCTCTGGGGATGAGTTGTATATTAAGAAACAAGGGATCATCTCAAAAAGAGCTTTAGATAAAGAGTTATGAAGTAACTAAAAAAATATTCAAAGGAGGAAAAGTTCTTGTCATTACTATTCGAAGAGTGAATCTAAAGATGTCGTGTACAGTTTTTTGTTATAATCTTTATCATTTGATGACATCGAAAATTAAAGGAGTATTTTAAGGATAGTGGAAACTATCTTTAAGATCAAAGAATACTGAACCAGAAAACAAAAATAATCGGTCAAATACAGAAATCATTGAGAAAGATTTGGATAGGATTCTGCGAGGAGTGAATTCAGGGGTCAATCGGCGTCTTTAATAGTGTTTCTACGAAGCATAAATTTTACTTATAAGTGTCTGTATTTATACATGTTAATTCAAATTGCTGGCTATATTTTTTATAAAGCTGGAGAAGGTCTTATAAATAGGGGAGGAAATTGGATGACAATTAAAAAAAATGTAAAACAAAAAGCTTCTGAAGATACGAAAAAAGGATTAAGCGCATTCATAGGAAAAATTTCAGGAAAAGGACATCTCGAGATTGAGATAAACAGGCTCAACTCCCTTGTAGTGAAACTGGAACTCGATCTGCTAAATGCAAGAACCCAGCTCGAGAAGAAAGAAGCTCTTGCAAGACAGGCAGTTGCAGATAGGCAGGATGCTGAGGGCCGTTTAAAACAGGAGCTTGTTCGAGTTCAAACCCTCTCTCATGAGCTCGAAACAATAAGAGCTGAGTCCCCGGAGAAGCTGGAATTTCGTGAGATTGAAACCCTGAGTCCGCTAGCTGTTAAGGCTTACATTTCCAAACTAAGTTCCCTTCGCTCTCCTACTGATGACTTGCTTACTGTTTACCTTCCTTGCGGAACTCGTCTCTCGGGCTTGTTGAGTGAAAAGGTTATTGATTTGATAGAAGAAAAAATCCGAATTCTTCTCGAAAGGCTTGAACCTAAAACCGGCTTTGTTCTATTCTATGACTGTCACCATATGATCTACGAAGCTATAGTCCTTCCAATTCCAATAAAATACCCCTCCTGGAAGCTTGCGGATAGCTTTGCTACTTCTTTTCTTGAAGAGATTCTAAGTAAGGACTACAGCATTCTTGTTATCATCCTGCATGCAGGCGAGTCTTTCATAGGTTTTGCTCCTTATGGCCAGGTCTTCGACATCAAGGAGTTTGTCCGCAGTAGCGTGAAGGAAAAACATAGTAAGGGAGGCTTTAGCCAGCGCCGTTTCGAACGCCTCCGGGAAGAAGATATCTCTCACCACATTGGCAAAGTTTTTGAAGCCCTGGATAAAGTTCTTGAAAAAAATGCCTTAATAGACTTTGCTATTCTGAGTGGCGATTCTCAACTCATAAAAGAAATTCAGAAGCATATGCCCCTCAACATTGAAACAATTGAAAAGCCTTCGGATATCAAAGTTGAAAAAACGAGCTGTGAGGATATTCTAAGAACATTTTTAAGTTCCAGACGTTATCTTCTATGAAATGCTAGAAATTATTTTCTTTAGGGAAGAAACGAGCTTTACTTTGTTTCTATAGACTAAAAAAGCTTCTAAAAGGCTGAAAGTCATATTTTATCCTACCGATAAGATTTAAAAATAACTGATAATATATATTTTATATATAATTATATCTTCATTTAAAGCGATAACTCCTGAAGCTAAAAAAAGAATTTTGCCCAACCTATCAGCTTTCAGCTCAGGGAGGATCAGTAATGGCAAGAGATAGAAGAGACTATTATTATCATCAAGCAAAAAAGGAAGGCTATCGGTCCAGAGCTTCCTTCAAACTTATGCAGATCAACGAAAAACATAAAATTATCAGGCGTGGAGATTCGGTCGTGGATTTAGGCGCAGCACCTGGTGGATGGTTGCAGGTTGCAAAGCAGTTATCTGGAGGCAAAGTTATTGGAGTGGATCTACAAAAAATTGATTATATTGAGGGAGTTGAAACAATTCAGGGTGATATAAACATAGAATCAACAATAAAGACTATTATTCAAGCTACCGCTTTAAAAGGAGTTGACGTAGTGCTTTGTGATGCAGCCCCAAACTTATCAGGAAACTGGTCTTATGACCATGCAAGGTCAATCGAACTGGCGACCTCAGCTCTCGAATGTGCAAAGAAAATATTGAAACTAAAGGGGAATTTTGTTGTGAAGGTATTCCAGGGTGACATGTTCAATGATTACCTACAAAATGCCAGGGAAAACTTTGTTCGAACAACTGCTTATTCTCCGAAAGCTTCAAGGTCTCAAAGTGCGGAAATATACTTGATTGGGAAGAAATTCCTTACAGCTCCACTCCACAAGGGAGATGAATTTGTTGTTGAGATCAAGAAGTTGGGTTCAGGTGGAGATGGAGTCGTGCTAATTGAAAATTTCATTGTCTTCGTAAAGGAAGTTGCGGTTGGAGAAAAGGTCAGGATTAGTATAATAGATGTCAAGCTGAACTTCGCGTTTGCAGAAGTTATAGAAAGGCTTGGTAAATTTGAAACATCTGAACAATTCTAATCATGGAATTCCAGTAACCACAGCGAAAATAAAAGAGTAGACAGTTTGAGTACGGAAAATATTCAGATAGCAAAAATTAGAATAAGTTTCGAATGCGGTGATCATGTTGATCGATCTTCATACTCATACAATTTTCAGCGATGGAGAATTAATCCCCAGCGAATTGGCTCGGAGAGCAGTAATTCATGGCTATGAGGCTATTGCAATTACTGATCATGCTGATTACACCAATCTAGAACAGCTTATAGAAGCTGCAATGAAAGCAAAATACCTCGAAAATGAGTGGGATATCCGCGTTTTAGCTGGAGTTGAACTGACGCATGTTCCACCAAGGAAGATTGCACCTCTAGCAAAAAAAGCAAAAGAGCTGGGTGCGGAAATCGTGGTCGTTCATGGGGAAACCATATCTGAACCAGTAGCATCAGGGACAAATGCAGCTTCTACTGCCTGTGATTATGTGGATATCCTTGCTCACCCAGGTCTGATATCGCAAGAAGATGTTCAGACTGCAGTAGATAACAACGTTTACCTTGAGCTGACTACAAGGAATAGGCATAACATAACCAATGGACATGTTGCGAGGCTTGCCCTTGAAATTGGAGCAACTCTTGTGGTGAACACTGATACCCACGCACCTGAGAATCTTATCACCGATGAAAATGCTCTTAAAATTGCAATGGGAGCGGGCCTCACCAAATCCAGGGCAATGGAAACGTTTAAAGCTTCTGAAAAAAAAGTAGCGGAGATTGTCTGAAATAAGCTTTTTTATGATTTTCTTCTATTCATCCTAAGTACTCTCTTAATTTATTTCTATTTCTTATGGGCCATCAATATCAAGTCCTTTATGCAGAAGTGTAAAGCTATAAAATTAATTTACTGATTTGTACCCTACTCATATAGGCGAGGTTAATTTTTGGGCGTCTTGATGAATTATTGAAAATCATCGATATAAGGCTCTGTTTGTTAAAAAAGAGGAGTTTGATTTATGAGCAATTTGTATCTTCCTCAAAAGTTGATCGATAACAAAACATGCAGTTTAAAGGCTAAAGTTCCTCTTAAGGATATGAGATTTCGGACCAAGTATAAATCTTGGTCTTAACAGATTGATTATTCAATGGAAAAGAATAGTACTTTCTCTTATATCCATTGGAGGAATTTTGTGGTGAAAATAAACATTTATTGACTGAACTTAGAAGCATGGACTTAGCTTTTATTGCAAATATAGCTGTTTTAATACTCTTGAGGATTTTGATAAATTCACAAATTTCGTCATTTGCTTGTAGATGTATACAAATGGCCCATGAAAATCAGAGGTTTATCAAAATCCTATTAAGTTCCCAGTGTGAAAGTGTTTGCGTTTTAAAACCAACTAATTATTGTAACTACAAAAAAATAAAGAGGGTTTAGATAAATCCAAATATTTTGTCATCGCGTATAAATTGTATATTAATGATTATTGAAGGTCAGAGATTTCTCGAAATTCTCTAAAGAATACAGAATATCACATCCCAGTCAACGGAATAAATTGTAGGTGCAGGAAGTTCGAGGTAATACTTTTGAGAAATGATCCGAGTTCAGAAGCACTTAAAGCCTGGATAATCCGACTTAGGCGCGAATTTCACCGATATCCAGAGCTTAGTTTTGAAGAATATGAAACCCAGAAACAAATCCTGAAAAACCTTGGAGAACTGGGAATAGAAGCAAAGAAAATTGCGGACACCGGCGTGCTTGCAAGTATTAGAGGTAATGTACCTGGTCCCTGCATCGCCCTTCGATCGGATATTGACGGACTGGAAGTACAGGAAAAATTGACAGAAAGAAATGGGGACTATATCTCAAAAAACAATGGAATAATGCATGCCTGTGGGCACGACGGACATATGGCAATGCTCTTTGGGGCTACAAGGCTTTTCCAGGAAACTAGAAACTTCCCTGGAGAAGTCCGCCTTATCTTTCAGCCTGCAGAAGAAATCCCTCAAGGTGGTTCGAAAAGAGTGATTGCAGAAGGAGGTCTTGAGGGGGTGGATGCAATTATGGGTATGCATATCTTTACCAACCACGAATCAGGTAGCATTGGTCTTCATCCGGGGCCCTTCATGGCGAGCACCAACCGATTCGAGGTCACGATTAAAGGAAAAGGAGGTCATATATCAGAACCTGAAAGCTGCATTGATCCTATCAGGATTGCAACGGACTTCATAAATACCCTATATGCTGCCCTGGAAAATCAGCTTGAACCGGATAAATATGTCATGGGAGTAGGAAGGATCCAGGGAGGAGCTCAATTCAACAGAACTCCTGATATTGTAGGAATCCTTGGAAGCTACAGAACTTTTTACAGGGAGACCACAGATACTATTGACAAAACTATAAAGGATTGCTTGAATAGCTTAATGGAAAAGTATAGAAAACCTGGAGAAGAATTTTTAGGTTTTCCAGATTACGATCTTGAAATCCTCCATGGCTATCCTGTCCTTGTAAATGACCCTGCTTTCACAGGTGCAGTTCATTCAAAACTTCAGGAGAGTTTCCCAGAACTCAAAATATATTCAGAGATAAAAAAAACATTCAAATCCGAAGATTTTGCAAGTTATCTCCAAATAGTGCCTGGAGTATTCATTTCTCTAGGCACACGAAATCCACAAAAAAAAATTGTTGAAATCAATCACTCATGCACCTTCGATATTGATGAAGAGATCCTAATTACTGGTACAAATCTTTTTTATACTGTTTCCCTGGACTTTTTGAAAAATCCAGAGAAATACATTAATTCGAAAAGATATTTCCACCAGAAATATTTCAATCCTGAAATACTTTGATAAAATCTGAAGACCTATCGGTTGGAGAGCATAGGGATCTCTGGTTCTTTTTTGGGAAATAAATAAATTATGTAGTGCTTTAAATTCATCGATCAAATTTCAAAAACTAGTATATCATGTTTTTTAGGAAAATTTAGTGAAAATCTTATGTATACGACTTCCACAACTCATGGATAATATCGAAAATGATAATACAAAGGTATGAAGATTCCAGAAAGGAAGAAGTCTGTGATATTGTTCTCGATGTTCTGCAAGAGCATGGTTTTCAATATGATAGATTTAAGGATGCCGACCTTGAGGATATTAACAGTTATTACTTTACAAGTGGAGGTACTTTTTTTATAGGGATTGCCGAGGGCAAGGTTGTAGGTACTGCAGGTGTCCGAAAATGTAAGGGAAATCTATGTGAAATCAGGCGCATCTACCTTAAAAAAGATTTCAGGGGAAAAGGGAATGGAAAAAAGCTTTTTCTAACTGCTTTGGATTTTGCCGAAGAAAACTGCTCAGGTGTTATGCTTAAAACCGATCCCACTCTCAAGAACGCTATAGACATGTATCTCAAGAATGGCTTTACTTTCAAGAAAGAAAAAAAAGGGCACATCTACTTTGAGAAAAAATTTTAAATTATTTTGATAAACTACAAAATCTTGTCATATTCTTATGAGTGGCATGCAGATGAATCATGAAAATCAGAGGTTAATTAGAATTCTCTTTAATGTTCGAGTTGTACCAGTAGAATCGCAGCTCTGAAATGTACTGTCTGCTCCACTAGATTTGCTTGCTCAAACGGACGAATTTAAAAATGTGGAAACTACTTTCGATATTTTTGTATTCCCAGTGGTTTAAATTTTAATTTTGGATTAGCTAAGGTATTTTGCTACTGACTGTATTGCATTTCGATAACCCCAATTTTTAGCTGGTTATTTATAGAACTCATTAGCAATTTGTTGAAAGCTGAGGTTTATCGAAATTTTCTATAGTTTTCGATTATAATTTTCTTAATTCTTGAATTGTCCGGTTTTTTTTGGGTAGGTGCTGGAAAAGCCTCAGATTTTTTCAAGGGACTGGAGATATTCAAGTACAGCCAGCACATAGGCTGAATGAGACCAAGCCAAAGGAAGAACCGAAATAGGGTTCCCTCTGTCATCCACTTGTTCGGACATAAGGCCCGAGGGACAAGTGTGGGTCGCACACCAGTCCAGAAGTTCAAGAGCTCTTTCTAAGTTTCCGATTGCTGAATGCCACTGAGACAGCCAGAGAGTGCAAATGATCCAGCTGTTCATATAGCCATAATAGCTGTCGTGAAGATACCGAGCAATTCCGCCAGATGGACGCTTAAGTTCTCGTTCAATAGCTTCCATTGTCCGGAAAACTTTTGGATCATCGGGAGGGAGAATTCCGAAGTACCAGACCGCAAATACCGAAGAATCAAGCGTAGGATCGTCTAGAGAACGCCTGAAGCGCCTGAGTTTATTGTCATAGAGTCTCTCAATAATAGATTTTTTAATGCTATCTGCAGCTTCTTTCCAGCCTTTTGCTATGTCATTTTCGCCAAGAGAGCGGGACAGTTCAGAGGCACCGTTCAGGCCGGCATAGACAGAGCAGGCACTGTAGGTATGTACCCCCTTTCGCTCTTCCCATAGGTCGAAACTTGAAATTGGAAGGCCTATTTTCCTGTCAATGGCTTTCATAAGATAGTTAGCTGCTGGAATCACAAGCTCTCTGTAGTATCTGCCTGTGGTCCATACACTCTTTGCGATTTTCCAGTTATTATATAGAGCATATAGAGGAAGTCCGGTCTCATCAATTTGAATCATTGGCACTGGATGCCATGTGCTACCAAAATCTCCTGCAGGGGTGTATTTGTGAAGGAAGTTACCTCTGGGTGTGATGATTTTTGAGAAAAACTCAAATATCTCAGTACTCAAGTGGTGGTATCGCGCCCTATCTAGCGCAAGGCATATCCAAGCAGCATCTCTAGGCCAACAGTAGCTATAAAGGTCTGCTCCAAATTGCTTGATATCCGAATCACAGGATGCAATCACCGAACCTGTAATATCCATGTGGGCGACAACTACAAGGAGACTTCTGTAAAAGCAATTTGAGACTCTTTCAGGAAGCTGAAGCATGTTAGAATATTCTTGAAGAACGGATATTCTTTCAGTAAATGAATTCCAGAAATTTAAATTATGGTGAAAAAGAGTGCTTCTTCCAGTTTCCTTTATACTTTTATTGATTTTGAGCACATTGCAATACTTTTTCCCTAGAACAATCCAATAGTGTACCCTTGTAGATTCTCCTGATTTAAGCTCAGGAAGGGTCCAGCCAAGGGTTGAATCTACCGAGCCATGTGCAACAGAATTTCCGCTCAAAGAAGCATCGTTTTCCATATCCTTCCATGTTCCTTCAAATTCCCTCCATTCCGCAGTCCCAGCAGCATACTGATCAAAGATAGGGTCACTAGAATGCAGAAAATAACGATCGCGCTTGTAATGAATAAGATTCTGTTTATCAATAACAGCTGTTTCTCCGATTTTGCTCTCAAGAATACGATAGTTCTGGTTGGAAAACAGGCGCAGACACCTGGAAATTTTGGAAATATTCCTGATATCAAAGGTTCTATAAAAGATGTTTACCGATGGGTGGACAGCTTCCCAGATTGTAATACTTAGCCCTAGATCAGGGTTTTCAAATAATGTTTCCCCTATGTTTGAAACAACTTTCATATAGGTTTCAGGTAACTTATTCTTACCATTTTCTTCTCTCCCCCTCTCTTTGTCCCCCTCATCTTCTGAAATTTCCAGATTGTGGTTACAGAATTGTTCCGCAAATTCTGATTTGTACCGCTGTCGAATCTTCCAGTTTTCAAGCCAGCTGCAATAACGTGAGTCAAGGTCGCATATACCGACCTTTATCGAGTTTCCGTGATTCTCAAGTCCCACGTATGGGAAATAGATATCCCTTATAGTACCTATTTCATCTTCACAGATCAGGATTCTTCCATTTCCGAAAATCAGCGGTCTAATCTAAACACCTCCAACTCTGTTTTCCTTACTTTCTGTAATCCAATAACGAAAACTCTACCTGTGGAATACAATGCAAAATTTAATTTGAATTCTCAAACAATACCACTTTTCGCAGATTTACGCAAGAATGCCATATATTTTCTAAATATGACAGTAGCTTAAAAATTAATCCAACTTTCAATGAATAGTAGTGGCAACTAGGCAAACAAATCCCACATCTAAGTACATCTACGAAGTGTCGCCTATACTTACCCATTAGGTTTTGAACATTTTTTTGAGAGAATTTCGAAAACCTTCGTTTTTATTTGGTTGGTTATAAAGAACATATACAATTCATTGAAATAAGAGGTTGTTTAATCCTGAAATAACTTCGCTTCGAACCGATGTCTAATTTTTCCACATTCTCACAATCCAAATAACCTAACTCCAATTCTAAGTCCTTATAAGAAAAGCTTTAAAATAACTCAATAAGTATAGATCTAGTCTCACTCTAAACGTTTAACCGGGAGCATGAGAATAAGACCAAGCAAATATACAGAGAATTGTACTTTTGTAAAATATCTGACAGAATTATTAATAGCTGTCATCAACGAAAGAAACCAGGGGTAAGAAATTGACACCGACAGATGCATATAATAAGTGCTATGGATGTGAAACTAGAAACTAAATTCCTCTGTTGGATAGGACTATAGAAATATTCTTAATAGTTCTAAGAAAATATGATTTTCTCAACTTTGTTTGGATCTTTTTTGATCCTAGTTAGTATCGCAGGTGCGACGCAGAAAAACGCGCTCAACGTCATCAAGAAATATTGGGCGCCATTTATTATTTGCTCCGTTCTTGGAAATAGTAAAGCTTAGCGATGATGTCAAAGGTTTTCAAGTACTTCCTCACAGATGGATGGTGGAGCGTACATTTGGATGATTGGGCTTTATAGATGTTTGAGTAAAGATTATAAGGGTTGACAGAATCAAATCAAGCATTTATATATACTTTATTACATATTAATGTTTAAACGATTGGGTCCTATTAATCTTCAAGAAAATGAGAAAAATCTAATAATCAGAAGGCTCTTAGAGGCCTTTGAAAAAAGGTACCATGAGGATTTAAACATAGGGGAGTCTATATTTTTGAGGAATTATACCGAAGACCAGCGATATCAGATATATACATAGGTATAATTTTGCTTCTGGCAATTGGCGCCATTGCCATGGTGTATGAGAGATGGATAGGCCATACCCTAATAGCCATCACCAGCCTAGTACTGATGATCTATACTCTCACAACCGGAGCTGTGCTCAAAGGAAGGATAAAGAGAAGCTCTGGAAATGTCTTCAAGCTTCATTAGAGGGGTGGCATTTACTTTGGAGCCTTCGTCATAGGATCGTTATCTATGGTTTGTGGATAAAGTTGCAGCACGTAGAATACATAATTTCATCCATTCACGGAAAGGTTGGGCTGATCATCTTCCTGGTTGTCATTCTTCAGCTTATCACAAGCCTCGTTTTAAAAAATCGAGCCTGGTACAGAAGTTTGCACAAAGTTATGGGATACGCTCTGGCACCAATCTTGATCATCGATGCCGGTTGGGGACTACATAATGGGTAATTGGCGGGACAAAGAACCTGGTTCTCTTGCATTCGATATCCTGAGGCCTATCTGCCCTTGTTCTGGTCTGGATTATTATGGAGACGCTATATCCGACAGACAGATCACTCGCTAGGGCCAGGATAGCAAGCTATCTGGCTGCATTCCTTATAACTGCAGGGTGCTGGATTGCAGGAGGCTACACCTATTTGACGGTCTACAGCTCCCAGGTAAAACCAATAATCTTCGCAGGGCCGCATCTCTGGACGCATGAGGTTGTGATGGAAGCAAAAGAGCACATTTTCATCTTTCTGCCCATAATCGCTTTTGCTCTGGCCATTACACTATCCTCTATCGACAGAGATGCTTTTCTGGGTGATGCTAAGTTCAGGCGTGCCCTGACAATGACTGCCTGCCTGGCACTCTTTATGGTGCTACTCATGTTCCTGATGGGGGCGATCATATCCAATGCTGGACATACAGGGACTGAGGCCTTAAAATGAAGGAATCCGAAACTTTCATCGCATCAGCTGCAATCACCATATTTTTAACAGGGTGCATCATCATCGCCCATGAAGTATCAACCTACTTTAGACAATCGTTGGTAGCACTTACAGGCAATCATTGGATATCATTTAGCGTGATAGCAATAGTATTATTTGTGTTTACCTCGGGACTTCTGATGGGCTCGAAGAGCTTGAAAAAGTCCCTGAGAGTATATAATGTAAGGCTTTGGTCGACTGCCCTGATGGATGTAACTCTCATCATGATATTGGGAACCCTTATTGAGTTAATCGCTCACTTTCTAGAGGATTGAGATTCAATCAGGTCAATTTATAAAATAGGGCTGACTATTGAGAAAAAAGTTAGGAGTATTAAATAAAGGGTATAGCAAAATTTAATGGTGGTTGTTGCTATCGATTCTTGATTTGAATTAAAATGAGAAATTATTTTATCAAAATCAGTTTTTAACAATGATGAAAAAAGAATCTCACATCATAAGAATCTAATTAGATTCCATAACAAAATACGACTTTTAAGTTACAGCGAAATTTCAACACTACCTATATCTTGGTATAAGATTGTTGTTATTATATATCGACAGCAGAAAAAGTAACATTGCCAAGAAAAGGTCAAAGCTATATGGATTGAAGACACATAACAGTTACCCATACAAGAAATGTGCTAAAAAAATAAAATAACTAGGATATTAACTGAATAGAACTATTAAATATGGTTATTGAAGTGTGGTTTCTAGGGATCTAAATGGAGCAGTAAATCTCTTGGAACTTTTCTTATCGCATAGTTTTTTGTGGCCCAGTCATCAGGTACATTCAAATACTTTGTGAAAAATCGCGTTATCGATGTTTAATTGCACCAGATTACGGTTCAATTGCTCTATTCACTATTGGAAGTTCCTCCTTCATTAATAGGCAAAAGAGATGTTCCAAAAGGATTAAGTAGACCGTTTGATTTTTTTTTCTGATTCATTGTATTTATTAAGTATACCAATCCTAGTCTATAACGTCGATTTGGAGTTGTTAAGTACATGTAATTGTAAACCCATGCAAAACTTATAAACGCAATCAATAGTCAAGAATTACAGAGAAAGAGCTCAAAAAACTTACCCATTAAATCTCAAACAAAATAAATATTGATGTTGTTTCACAAACGTTGAATAGTTGCCATCTATCCTTATATTTCCTCTTTCACTTTTGAGTCGACTCAGTAATTTCTCCACTAATGTCTTTCCTTAATATAGAAACGGCTTTGTCGAAATCACTCGTCTGACCGAGAACCCACATAAGCTTTACAAGTGATGTTTCAGGTAGAGTATCTTCTCCCTCGATTGCGCCAGCCTTAATCATATCATAGCCAGTATCATAGACACGGTCACAAATTCTACCACTAAGGCATTGAGATGTAATTACAACAGGCATTTTTGCATCTGTGGCTTTTCGGATTAAAGGGATCCATGTCGTAGAAACGTGACCAAGACCCGTACCCTCGAGAACCAGTCCCTTATAACCATTTTCGATATAAAAGTTAAGAACTGCAGGGTCCGCACCTGGGATAAACTTCACAAGAGCACATTTAGGCTCCATTCCGGTCTTGAGTTTTAGAGTTTTTTCTCCACGTTTAGTATAGGCAATGAAAGTTTTTATTTCCCTCGTATTGTAGTCTACAACTCCTATTGGAAGAGAATTTATAGACTTGAAAGCATCTCTGCGAGAACTGTGCATTTTTCGGACTTTTGTGCCTCGATGAATCTCACAGAAATCATCTGAAGTTGTGCCGTGCATAACAACCGAAACTTCGGCAATGTCGCTTATAGCTACCAAAGATGCACAGATTGCATTCATGGCATTGTCACTGCTGGGACGATCTGCACTCCTCTGGGAACCAACAAGAACAATAGGTACAGGCGTCTCTATCATAAAAGAAAGGGCTGCAGCAGTGTACATCATGGTGTCCGTGCCATGGGTAATAATCACTCCCTCAGCTCCTGTGTTTATTTCCTCTACGACTGCATGGGCAAGGTTTTGCCAGGATTCCGAATCCATATTTTCCGAGAGGATACTTGAAATAACCTTGCCCTTGAAGTCAGCTATTTCCCTGAGTTCAGGAATTGCGGCAAGGATATCATCAGCAGTAAATTGGGATGTAACTGCTCCTGTCCGGTAGTCGATCTTACTTGCAATGGTCCCGCCTGTTGAAAGAATTGCTACTTTAGGAAGCTTTTTTCCATGCTGTGGAAGCTTTTCTCTTGTCTTTTTGCATTCTTCACAAACTTTACTGCTTCCATTTGCATTTTTCCCTTTACTTTCCAGAAGGGTTATACGGACATTTTTCATGGAAAAACCAGCGTTATAACCGCTTTTCATTTTTATTGTAATGTATTCTTCCATTGAAGGCATCAATTGGCCTTCAAATACTGTCCCTTTCTTCTCAATACGTATCCAATCGCCTTGTTTGAATTCCATGCACTAATCCCTTTTCTACTGTTTTTTTGAGATGCTATCTAACGATACTATCAAAAATACTATATTATTTGTGCGATACTAATTGTAAAATATATTTCGTGCGATGCTAAGAGGTTAAAGATGATACTAAAATTAAATATGTTTTCGTGCTTAAACTCAACATTCAAGCTTTTATATATTCATTAACTATTGCAAGCAAATTTTCAAAAGCAGAGTTGATGATTTTTTTAAGGTTTGCAATTTCCTGCTTGTCAAGTTCTAGATCAGTCTGTCTTTTTGCGAGGTAACGCAGTACTTCCTCTGGAGCAGGCCCACCAGCAACTTTTCTTCTCTTTATGTTTGAAACAGGATCAAGAGCTTCAGTTATCATATTTTCTGTTAGTCCCATTCCTGAAAGAGACTCTTCCAACACAATTTTGGCCGTAGAATCAATCTTTTTTAGTGTAAGTTTTCCTCCTTCCTTTGCCAGCATTCCTACAATCTGGTGGGCAGTCCTAAATGGGATGCCGGTTTCACGAACGATGGTATCTGCAAGTTCGGTAGCTGTCGTAAAACCTTCAATTGACTGGCCTGCTAGTACGTCAACGTGGACTCTCATAGTCCTTACCATTCCCTCCATTACATTTACAGACGCTCTAACCGTTTCAACCGAGTGGCAGATATTTGGAGTTGCTTCCTGAAGGTCCCTATTGTAACTTAGGGGCAGGCCTTTGCAGATCGTAAGCAAAGACATGAGAGCTCCAAAAGCTACCCCAGTTTTCCCGCGCATGAGTTCGGCAGAGTCAGGATTTTTTTTCTGTGGCATTATCGAGGAAGTGGAGGCGTACATATCATTCAGTTCGATGAAATTGAATTCGGAAGAAGACCAAATTACAAGTTCTTCGGCCATCCGGCTTAGGTTTACCATCAGGTTTGCAAATACCGAGGCGCATTCAATAAGAAAGTCTCTGCTGCTTACTGCATCCATCGAGTTTTCAAGCAAGCCTTCAAAACCAAGGAGTTCTTGAGTCCTTTTCCTGTTGAGGTTAAAACCCGTAGATGCGAATGCAGCAGCTCCCAGAGGACAGAGGTTTGTCCTCGAAAAAGCATCTTGGACCCGGTCAAAGTCTCTACTGAATGCAGCTTCATGGGCGCATAGGTGATGGGCAAGGGTTGTCGGCTGGGCATGTTGCAGGTGTGTAAAACCAGGCATAAGGGTATTGATATGTTTTTCTGCAATTTTGATCAGGGTATTTCGTAGGACAAAGATTTCCTCCAGAAGTCCTGTCAGCTCTTCTCTTAGTGCCAGCCGGATGCAGGTTGCAACCTCATCGTTTCTGGAACGCCCCGAGTGCATTCTGCCCCCCACTTCTTCTCCAACAATATTAATAAGTCTTGCCTCTAGGGATATGTGAAGGTCTTCGTAGCTGAAATCAAGCTTTTCCATCCCTTCTTCCCGGATTCTCAAAAGCCCACTAAGGATTTTACTGCAGTCTTCCTTATTAATGATGCACTGTTCTTTCAACATAACTGTGTGAGCAAGGTCTACTGCTATATCAAAATTAAAAATCCATCTGTCAGCTTCCATTGATGAGGTATAGCGTAAAATATTGTCTTCCAGAGTATCTTCCAACCGTCCTCTACGTAAAATATTGCTCATAGGGTTTCCTCCCTGGAATCTATTTTTTGATCTTTCTGAAAGGAACTTGCATATGTGAGAATTTTTATTCCACTAATAAATTTCTCTATAAAAGTATATCTTGGAGATTAAAAGTGTCTTTAAGCTCATATGTCAAAAATCTGTAGCAGGTTTTCATTCCAAACGCTTTATGTAGGCTATTATCAATAAATTTTTAATAATGTTGTATCAAATGAGCGCTTTTTTTTAGGTGAGTTCAATTAAATTCCAAAATATTATTCATAGTTGCTGGCTTCAATCTTCGCTAAAACCACACATCAACTGTTATTCCATCTTTTTACCTCATACATTCCACTACTATTCCAACTCAACTTTAATCTCAGTTGTTCTTAAATTCGAAGTACAAACTATCAAATCCTAACTTTTCCTAATCTATGGCCTTATGTACTCGTTTGAACATACTTTAATCCCATGCAAACAATAATACCAGCTATTTTTTCAATATGACAGCAACTTAAAAATTAATCTAACTTCCAATTAATTATAGTGGCAAATAGCCAAGCAAATTACACATATGTCTTAATCTGGGAATGTTGGTACTAAATTCTGTCACAAAAAATCGTTTGTTTAATACGATATTTATCTGGTCTCGTTATGAATATAGATTTGGCTACATAAATATATATAATTTATGCGAAGTTATAAAAACTAAATTATAGTACTAAGTAGTCTACTTAGTATTTTTTTGGATGTATTTTAGATTTGTTAAGAAAAATTGAATGAGAATTTTCGCTTAGACATATTTAAAACTTTTTTTATTTTTAAACCAAAACTATTACCTGAAAAAGAGTGAATCTATTGTTCATTTTTGTCCTGTTGGACTTTCAATTTATTAGTCAGACTCAAGAAGATCTGAATTTTTTTGAAAAATTGGAAGTGTAAACTTCTTTTTCCTTCGATCATATTAGCAATTGTGCATTTGAATTTTCGCAACTTTGAAATTATTAAATAATACATTGAAGTATAACGAAATTATGAAGATCCCCAAAGTTATGTCTATAAACTTGCCAAAATATACTAACCTTGGTTACCTAATCATACCCAAGAAAATACCTTAAATCGTTCTATAATCATTTCAGTTTTGATTTAATAGTCAAAATTGTGCTCATGTATAAGAAAAAGAATGAAGTACTTAATAAATAGTTATATATTATTTAAAGAAGTAAAACGGTGTGATCATGGCAAGGCCTTCTAAATTAACCCCCTATATAGCACAGCTAATTGGTGACAATGTTGCATTGGAATTACATATGCTATTGCTGTCTAATCTGCAGGAATCACATATTAAACTTTTAACTATTGAATGAAAAGAGGAAGAAATTCAACATCTGGAGAGTATTTTCAGTTTTTCCAATATATTCAAAAATTTGATGCTGATGCGGCTTTGAAACTTTTGAAGCGAATGAATGAAGCAACTAAGAAGGGAAATTTGCATGTGCAGGCTGGATTTTAGAAAGGCGTACTCTTAATGATTATGGACTATCTGGGTATAAAAATCAATCAAGTGTCCAAAAATTTAAACATAAACATTAAAATCAGAATCACTGATGAAGATGGAATTCGGTAAAACATTTTAGAGAAAATTTCGAGCACTCGATAGACATAACCCGGCTCTCTTTGTTAGTACTGATTCTTTCGCGACTCGAAAAATCAACAAGTGAAGTCAATATTTCTTACTTTTTATTTTTTTATCTCTATATTAAGTGTTGTTCTTTTACTTCCTTCGTCCTTAATCAGTAAAGAAGGAAATTATGAAAATTGAAACCTAAAAAAATATAGAGATCAGAATAGGTCGTGCAATTTGAACTGGTATTTCCCGAGCTTTCCTCCGTAGTTTCCTGTGGAGATTTTCTTGATGACTGGAACAGTTATAGCGAATTTAATTCCTGCTCTCATGGAAACTTCAATGCTTTCTTCACCAAGCCCATTGATAACTATTTCATAAACAGAATTTACATCTGCCGGAATTTCAGTGTTTTTAATCTTGTCTTTTAGGAGGGGCAAAATTTCTAGTTAGTTGTAGCTTTCAGGAATTTGTACTTGTTTGCTCTGGATTTGGATCCGCTAGCTACGATGCCTTCAGGGAAAGGTGTAATTGTGCCTTCGAGTTCTGCAATTGCATCCACAGAGACTTCGGCGTCTTCAGAATGTTCATTTGTGCATCTCCAAAAATATAGAAATTATTGCCTGCAATTCCAGCTACATCTCTGATATTTACTTTATTCAGGAAATTCCCTCCATTATAGGAATTTTATATATTTGCGACCCGCAATCTGGGATTCTGATTCCATACATCTCCGTAAAATATGAGTTTGGAGCCGATGTTAAATTGATTTTCAGCTTCATGAAGTCCATTAAAAACTGAAGTTGTAGGAGCTGTAAGTTTGAATTGTTCGATCCTTTCAAGTAGTTATTTTTCCGTTTCTTCTCGGCTTTTATTAATTCTATATTGCATTTATGATTAACAGATAGATTATTTACTAGAGAATAAATTCATGATTCTAAGTTTTTGAAGTCTCAATTTCTACTGTAGGCTCATAGTTTTAAAAATAGATTATGAGGGTGAATATGTAGATATCTAAAGCTATTAGGAAAAGAGACTCTATCTAATCCGATTTGTTAAAATTGCCGTGTTCAAACAAGTTGCTTATTTGGTTTTCATAGAGATCTCGGTGGAATAAATATATTTTCAAAATGTAAAATCGATTTCTCCGACTCTACGTTGAGTCGTTGATTAAATGATTTATATGATTCCTTAATATGTCTGGTGAACCACAGGCTAAAAAAGTGTATTATTGAGAGAGTAGGATTTATTGTACAACATTTTTGTGGTAATTATTATTATCAACAAGAATTTTAAGACTTTGCATTATCTCAGTCTTTATTTTATTTCTCATATATGCATTCTTCATAAGTACAATCAATAAATTTAACGATATAGAATCAATCTAAATAAAGATAATTAATGGATTGAGGGTATGGCGGGAAGAGATAAAAACCCGCCATTTGTTTGGAGAAAAGGGACAGGATAGACAACCAGACCTGCCCCCCGGCTGAAGTGTGGACCTAGACTGATTAAGAGGTCCATATATATTTTTAGTGTTAAACTATTTAACTTTAAGTATATACTAAAAGATTAGGGAAGTTGTACAGAGGAATCTTCTCAGTAGTCATTAGTGCTGATTTGGTGTAGTTCGAATGACTATTCTTATTAGTTCCCAATTTTTACTCATTTGTTCATAAGAAAAAAACTTCATCTCTACATATTTATTTCATTTTTTTCAAACATGCAGGAAATCACATACCAAACATTCAATGCGTGGATGAAAAAGGTAAAAATTCAACTTATGGAGAATATTAGCGGTTTTCTAAACATATTAAAAAATATAATGCTGATGAAGATAGGAAACTACTAGAACGCCTAAATGATGCTGTTGAAGCTGAAAACTGCCAGGTTTGCATGTGGATTTTAGAAAGGCGTTTTTCTACAACTAAGATCTATGATGGTTACAAGTCAATAGGACCTCGGGTGTCTACTGAATTGATCAATGTATGTACATTGCTGCGTGCCCAACATGCAAATGGTATAATTGGGAAGTATATGGAAATTCAGATTCAAGAACAAATTATCACTGTGAGTTCATCAAATTGCAAATGATAGCTACTGCTAAGTTAAAATACTTGCTCAATAAATATCTACTAAAAAATTTACTCTACTGTGAATTCCCAGATGATGTGCCAAAAAGCACTTTGAAGACTCTGGAAGCAGCTAATTTGATTTTAAAAACTTGGATGAGCATCATATTATAGAGGGTTGTAAAGTTGGATAATTAGGAGAATTTTTATTATTTTCTGGTTTTTGAATTGATTCAGTTGTTTACTAGAAAATTAACGGTAAATTTTGGCAATTCCAGAGGATATTAAAAAGTCTCCATATTTTTGAGCAGATCTCCAAAAACAGTAGCAAATAACATATTATTTTTTTGAGAATATCTACGGGAGGTCAGGTGTATAAAAATCGTTAACTTATAATAAATAGATTTAACCTTAATTATTCTCCAATTCTAGGTTATTTCGTTACAAATACTTATTTAATCATATTCCATTTGCATTTGGTTAAGGAATCTATTAACTTTAGGCTGAATACTGCAATAATCTATTCATTTTTATTTACATTTATAAATTTAAAGAAAAAAAGTAAAAATAACATATTTCTTACAGATTCCATCTTAACCGAATACAAATGGAATTAATTTCGATTTTGATTACCAAGACCTGAAACTATGAATTTTTAGATTTCTGATGAAGTTGAAATTTGCGTTGGTTCTATTTTTCTTCCGGTGGTTTTTTTCAATCTCAGGAGAAATTAAGTAAAAAATTTTTATAATATTGTTCTTTAGTTTGTTCTTTAGTTATATGTGTTAGTGTCTGATTACCACGTTATATCATCAGTTCACTGAAATTTATGGGTTTCAAATGTCAATATCTGTTTAATAACTGATTTCTCCGTGATTTCTCTGTCTTGTGCCCATTCATATCAGTGAATCAAGAAACATTTATTATTTTCAATTGTTCAGTCACTAATATCAAATTTTTGCATTTTTGAATAAATTCATTTAGTATAACTGCATTACCCATGTGTATCACAAAGATCAGGAAATGATGAAGGACACGGTATCATAACTTTCCTTCGGAATAAAGGATTCAGTGTCAACTTTAAATCAACACTAAGAGATATGATTATGCTCAAGATTTCCAATTTAGTAAAAATTTATGATGTGTGTTCCAAAAGCATAAGAGTATTGGACCATATTGACCTCAAAGTGGAGGATGGTGAAATCCTTGGGATTACAGGTCGAAGTGGGAGCGGGAAATCCACACTTCTTCGCATCATTCGTGGGGTGGAACCGTTTCAAGAAGGGACTGTGGAAGTAGACGGGAAAATTGTAACTCCAAATTCCGGTATTGAAGGAGAAAAGTTCCTGAAAAGCGTAACTGCAATACATCTCCAGCGAAATTTTAGTCTATGGAACGGGCCTGCAATTGAAAATATAATCAGGAAACTAAATTACCTTAAAGTGGGACATGAAGCCCTTCCAAATAATGAACATCTTCCACATAGTATAACTAATGATTACGATGAACTTTTTGAAGAGGCAATAGAATATCTGAAACTTGTTGGCCTAGAGCACAAAGCTCTCCATTCCACTAACCTCCTGAGCGGAGGGGAAAAACAGAGAATTGTAATGGCAAGGCAACTTGCTGCAAAGCCCAGAGTCCTTCTTCTGGATGAGCCCGTCACAATGACAGGGCCTGATACGAAGCAGGAAGTGCTTGATATAATTAAAAACCTAAAAGCGAATTTGAAAATAGCAATCATAGTAGTTTCTCACCTTCCGGAAATTCACGCCTATCTTGCTGACAGGCTGATTTTTCTTGAAAAGGGGAAAATAGCAGCTGAAGGAGAACCATTAAGTGTGCTGAAAAATTTCCTTATAGATATGAAACCAAAGAAAGAGCTTACAAAGCTTGAAAATAAGGAAGTTTGCATAAGTGTAAAGGAAATTTCAAAACGTTATTCCATCATCAGGATGGGAGAAGTCCTTAACATCAAGAATTTATCTTTTGATGTCTATAAGGGAGAGATTCTAGCTTTTATAGGCTCTTCCGGAGCCGGAAAAACGACAATTATGAAACTTATGGAAGGGCTTGTCAAGCCAAATAGCGGGACTGTAGATTACTTGTGCAATGGAGACTGGGTGGAAGTTACCGAATATAGTAAGAAGCGCATGGAGCTCCTTAGGATCATGAGCATCATGAATCAGGAATTTTCCATGTCAGTTAACTCTACAGTTAGGGACCAGATTAGATTTAGGTTAAGTATCAAAAATAAAAGTGCAATCGAATACTCAAGGAATAAAGCCATGGAAATGGGGCTCTCTGATGAGACCCTTGATACTGTGTACCGGTTGTCAGAAATGCCCGAAGAAGAAAAAGCAACTGCATTGCAGGAGTTGAACCTTGATGATACCATTTATTTTGAACTTTTTCCCATAGTTCCATTAAGCGATGTTAATACCTATGCAAAGCCAGTCTTTGAAGCCCTTGATTTGTCAATGGAAGTTCTTGACAAAACACCTTCCCAGATCAGTGGAGGCGAGCATGTTCGAGCTTTTATTGCCCTGAGCCTATCGACATCTCCGGAGTACTTAATGCTTGATGAACCCTTTGGAGACCTTGACCCTGTAACTCTTAGGGATATCACAAATTCCTTAAAAAGGATCAATGAATGCTTCAACACGACCATTGTGCTTGTGAGCCACCATATGGATTTCGTTCGGGAAGTTGCCCATAGGGTTGTGATGATCGAAAAAGGAGCAATTGTAATGGCTGGAAATCCGAATGAGGTCTGTCAAGAATTGATCAACAGGAGCAATGCTCCTTATTTGAAGCACAGTCTGGAAGACCTGATAAACGGTATACCAGAAGTCGATTAAAAGATTTATTAAAAAATAGCTAAAACGTTTCCACACACTTTCCAGAATGTACAGATAAAGACATCGTTTTTCTTAATGCGACAGTAGCTAAAAAATTAATCTAACTTTCAATGAATTAATAATTGCCAAATAAGCAAATAAATTCTGCATCTGTGTACATCCGTAGAATGTCTGTTTCAAGTGGACTAAAATGGTTTCTCCTTGCTTTAGTTCATAATAGGATGTTACAGGTTTATCTATTAACTAACATCTAAATTTTTCACACTTGTTCTTGGTTATCCACACCAAGTTTCTTTTATCTGTTGTAGTTCTTATCAATCGCCCCTGTCTTCCTCAAGCAGTCGGTCCCATTCATCGTTTCCGAATTTTATATACAGGCTTTGAGGCAAAATTGGTTTTTCGAGATCTTCAATTGTTTTCTCAGAAAGTTTATGGCTTTCGACTATCTCTTTTCCAGCATTTCTGAGATTTTTTTTATACTTTCCTAGTAATGGTTTTAGCATGATATTGTCTTTGCCTCTGAAAATTTCCCCTTCTCCTCTATAGATTTCACCAATAAGTTCTGTGTGAAAAGTTCTTGCGAGCCTCCTGAAAAAAAGGCTTTCAACTTCAAAATTTTTCTGGCCCGGTAGACCGGCATTCGAAATAACAACTATTTTCGGGAATCTCTCATAGCGTTTTGCATGCCTATACTCACCTTTTTCATCTTCCTCAAAATGGGGTAAAAGGACAGGTGAAAGTCTGTCTATGAAGTTTTTCATTATAGCTGGAACATTGTCAAAGTATACAGGACATGCAAAAACAGCAATATCAGATCCCAAGAACTTGGGAAGTAGGTCGTCCATATCATCGTGGATAGCACATTTTCCAGGCGTTTTGAGCCAGCATTCGAATTTTCCCTTACAGTATCTTATATTCTTCTCAGCAAGGATAATATTCTCAGTATTAGCCCCGGCTTCTTCTGCCCCATTCAGAAATTCCTCAACCATGCTGAGAGTATTTCCTTTTTTGCCTTTATGGCTCCCGCTAAACACTGTTATTTTCATATAATAGTCTCCTTTTTGTCTCAACTAAAAATTAAAAACCCTGAGCCTAAGTGATCAATATGCTGGTTTTAAACAATTTAAATTGAACAGAATATATTTCCTAAAATTATAAATGTTCTGTTGTAATTCGAGCTGAAGTCCAGAGATTAGAGAAAATAAAGTATCCTCTTCAAATTAAGCAGAAAGTTCTTCACTTCACCTTCAACGCACTTCTTTCTTAGATTAGTTGAGCCATAGGTAGCATATCTAATGTATTACTCACTCTATCAAAGATGGAATCATATGCACTTACACAATTTTTTATCCACAGAACAATTGTAATGAATGTGTAGTTTACTTTTGTTCCTTTCTCGAAAATATTTTGAAGGCTGCATACCTTTTTCTTACTTTTACTTTTACTACTAACTCTCTACATTGTTATGCAAGTAAATTCTGGTAAAGTCAGCATCATCAGCGTACTTTCCTTTTTCTCTTTGGTCTTACTTATTATTTCATCGAGTTGCTAATTTTATACTGTGTCGGTCGAAAACAACTTATCAAACTCAGCGGCAAACTTCTCTGCAACCTATGTATCTGATTTTATTCTGCACTCACGGAGTTATTCCATAATAATCCAATTTTCATTCAGAAAAGCTTCTAGTTTTCAATGATGATGAGGTACAACTGGTTATAACTTTTTGTAGTTCCTTCCACCATAAATTCAATAATTAGCATATTGGAATATAAGTTTCACAAAAAATTTCCCTGCTTATTGTTCTTAAATATTAAATAAACCATTTTAAATGAAAGTCTGAAGTTCTTGTGACAAATTTAATATATTCAAATCCCTTTCAATTTTATCCGGTAAATCTGACACTTTCGGGATTTCATTCAATTGGCGAATTAAAATCTCAATGAGTTGAGCAAACAGTATAAATAAGTACATTTCTTATATATGCTAGTGATATCTCAAAGAATAAATTCAAGCCTATGTATGAAACATAATAAGCTACTGAAAGTGAATTGTACGCTCCTCGATTATTTATATAAATGTGAAATAATTTAAGCTGACTTGAAGTGTCTCAAAATGTTAATTAATACTATCATTATGCCCTTGTAGACTTCATACCATCTCACAATAAAATCCAGCTGTGTAGATTGTATAGCATTGAAAATGCGTTTAATATAATAATACATGGAGGGGGAGATTTTGGAAAAAACTATTGATAGTAACCCCATACTTTTTTCAAGTGTTCCGCAGAGCCACCAGATCTCTGCCATATATGGCGATATCGAAGAATTGACTGAGTTACTTATTATATATTTCAAGCAAGGAATTGAAACAGGAGAATACTGCTTATGGATTTCCCCGGATAAATTATTTACTGAAGAAACAAAGAATGAACTCAAGAAATCAGGAATAGATGTCGAGCAATTTATTAATTCTTCTCAATTGGAAATTTTGCCAGCTGAATCACTCCACAAAAATAGTACCACATTAGAATCAAGGATAACAGAACTTGTAGAAAAAGGGTATGAAAAAGTCCTTTCCAAGGATTTTACAGGATTCAGAACAAATTTTGATCTCAAAAATTTAGGAATTACTATTGAAAATTATCTTGAAATATGTAGAAAAGCTGTTAAAAATATTGCTTTCAATAATAGCAAAAATCTAACATTTCTCTATACATTCCCGCTTGATGAACTTTCAGGTAGTACTTTGCTTGAGCTAATGGAAGAAAACAGCATCGTTGTTAAAAGAAAAGGAAAATGGAAATATTTAGAAAATTTGGAAGTACAAACGGAGTTTAAAAAAAACCTTCTCAAGGAGAAAAACGATTCAGAAGTTTTAAACATAGTTAAGGATGATTTTATTATGAACCTCAGTCATGAACTTAGGACTCCCCTCAACTCGGTGATAGGTTTTTCAGATCTACTTTTAGAAGGGGCTTTCGGATCCCTGAACACAAGACAATCAAAATATGTAAATAACATCCTCATAAGCGGGAAAAACCTTCTGGAAATCATCCACAATCTGCTTGACATATTAAAGCTTGATGCCGGTGATAGCAGTATCAATTATGAGGTAGTAGATATATCCAGCCTCTTAACAGATATCAGAATGAGTCTGCTTTCTTCTGCTTCAAACAAAAAAATTGTTCTAGAACTAAAAGTTGATGCTTCGATCGAGAATATCCAGGCTGATAGGACAAAATTGCGACAGATTCTATACAATTTGGTAAGGAACGCTATAAAATTCACTCCCAGGAAAGGGAAAGTTACTGTGAGTGCCTACAAAAAGGAGGATATGCTTGAAATTATAGTTTCGGATACTGGGGAAGGAATGTTTACAAAATATTACGAAAAAATGTTCATGCCATCTACTCAGATAAATCCTTCCCCAACCCTAGGATACGGCGAAGCTGGAGTTGCACTTTATATAGTCAAAAATTTCATAGATCTTCACAGAGGAAAAATATGGGTGGACTATAGAGAAGGAAAGGGTAGCACATTTACCTTTGCTCTTCCGATAGATTATGCCGAAGACCCACTCTCCAGAAGGTGAGTCAAGAAGAAAAATTTACTTCCTTAAAGCTTACTTTCCATAGATGTGCAATAAAAATGACACATCTTTTTTCGATATGGAAGTAGCTTTAAAATTAATCTAACTTCTAACGGATAATAGTAAGAAAATACGCAAACAAATTTTGCATCCTTGTAAGTCTGCGGAATGTTGGATGTATGAAAGTCAAGCATTGACCAAATCAGATAGATAATCTGTGAAGCGCCTGATGAAGTAATTTACCAGATACGAAAAAATCTTGACAAATTCGTCTGAAAATAAATCATTTCTTTGAGGAGCTTGAAAGGATCAGGATGTCGGCTATGGCAAAATTTCTGGAGATTTCCAAAAAGTCATAATGCAGAAGTGGCATGTGACAAGCGCACTGTACTCGTTGCTTTTTGGTTACAACGAGTTTGATCTAGCGCTGTGCTATCATTTGTTGCTCCTCTATATGGATAACTTGTCGATGGAGTTTCATCTGAGATTGCTAGAAGATTTTTACAGGGCATCAAATGATATCAGAATTCTAGCTTTTTCTTGGTTGGCATTTGTTCACTATGTAATTTTGATGTTTTTGAGTGTAATCAATATATTGGAAATTCTCTTGATGTTGAATTGTTTACTTGTTTGCCATACTGTTTACCTTTTTATATCTGGGTATCAGTTGAATAGCAACCTTCATCCAAAAGGATTAATGTCATAGTCCGTAGCAACAGGACCACCTAATTTTTGTACTAATTATTTCAAGTTGGTACTATTTAGTGTATGCGCAAAAAACATATCACAAATTAAATATAAATATAGTTTATAGATATTCCCGGTACCTTGAAGTAGGCTTTCCGGCATTCTGCAGGCATTTCCTAACCTGCAGCTAACAAGATCAATTTTTTGACATATACTATCAGTCAGATCATCTAAGCCAATTAAAATAAAAAAGTTAAATTTTGATCTTTGTAGATTATCTAATAAATCAAGAAGATCAAGAAAATCTTAATAAGTTGAGAAGGTTTTTAAATGGAAATCAAGGAATTAGATGCTGAAATAGGTAGTCTCAAAAAAAGAATTGGCAGTGTACCGAAAGTTCTGTAAAATTTACTCTCTATTCTAGTCTTCTTTTCTGATTACTGTTCCATAACTATATACTTAATTACTGTGACCCATTTCACATTTATATCGATGAACCTTGCCTATGTTTTTGATAACTCGATGATTCTATAAATTATAGGCATGTATAAATTTTTATCGATTACATTCTAGTAAATGTGAAAAAAGTGTAAGAAACACATAGACAATTTATAATGTAACCTAAGGTATTGATTTTAAATTGCAACAATTTCGAGAAAATTGTTTTATAAAATTCAATTTTCCAAATGTTCATTGTTGTACATTTTGAGATCAAAAAATTCGGTTTTTCTAATTATTTTAAACGTATGTATATGTACAATAATATATACAGTTCACGAATCTCTCCAAAAAAATAAATATCTAATCAATATTAAATTATTATTCTATCTAACATATTTTATAAATGAGTATTTTTTTATTACTATATAGAATATATGCAATAACTATATTACAGAGCATCTGTATTTAGGAACTTGATAACAATGTTTCTTTTAATTCACAATTGATATAAGACAAACAAAAATTTTGTGGAAAAGGAAAGGAGTTATGGTATGCAGGAAATTATAAAAGTTAAAATAAATAAGGTTAATCTTAGAGGAGTTAATCTTAATGGGAGTATCTTTAAGAGAGCTAATCTTATAGGTGCTGACCTTATAGAAGCTAACCTAAAAGAGTCCAACTTTAAAGGGGTTAATTTTAGGGAAGCTAACCTTGAAGGGGCTAACCTTGAGGGGGCTAACCTTAAAGAAGCTAACCTTAAATGGACTAACCTTAGAAAAACTAACCTTAAAGGAGCTGACCTTAGAGAAGCTAACCTTATAGGGATTGACCTTAGAGCAGCTAATCTTAGAAAAGCTAATCTTGATGGAGCTAACCTTGAAGGAGCCAATCTTAGAGGGGCTAACCTTGAAGGAGCTAACTTTGAAGGAGCTAACTTTGAAGGAGCTGACCTGAATTGGGCTATACTTAGAGGGGCTAATCTTTCAAAGGCTGACCTTGCATGGACTAATTTTACGGGGGCTAACCTTGAATGGGCTGATCTTATGAAGGTTAACCTTGAAGGAGCTAACTTTAGATGGGCGAATCTTGAAGGAGCTAATTTTGAAGGCGCTAAACTTGAAGGAGCTAAATTTAGAGAAGCTCATTATTTAACCTTTTACCAGCTTTCTAAAGTGAAAACACTTCATGATGCAAAATTAGACGAAGAACTTCTCATAAAACTAAAAGAAAAATTTCCGTTCCTTTTTAAATCACTAGAGCAGCAGTTTCTAGAGTCTCAGAGCAACCTTTTAGGAGCCAGTTCAGACAACAATATCTAGAGAAACTATACTATAGAGGATTTCAATAAACCTCTTAATTTCGTCATATGCTTGTAAATTGGATATGAATAACTCGTGAAAATTAGAAGTTTATCGAAAAACTCTATAGAAAATATAAAGATTCTTCGAATAAATAATGTGAATACAAAGAGTCTCCTAATGGACAATGTAAGTATCAAGGTAATCGTTATGGATAGTGTACGATAGCATTACAATCGTAAATTTTGACGATCCCAGAGATATTGAAAAATCTCCAATTTTTTAAAGTATGATCTCTTTCATTCCGATAGTATGAAAAAAGAAGTGTAAAGATACCAGTTACTCTTACTCATGAAGTGGTTGCATGGGCGGAGAGAAGGAATGGACGTGAAAAGAAGGTGTACTGAAAATTTCCACGGAAGCGTTCTAATGAGAAGATATTCAAGTGTTATGTCGAATAATTTAATTTTTACAAAAATAGCTGAAAATAAGTAGATGAATTTACTTTGAAAAGGTACATAGTAATTAATTTTGAGGGTTTTAAGTCAAAGAATTCTGAAGAATGTGGTAATCCTTCTTCGTTTTCCCTCATCTCAACAATAAAAGCTTATTTTTAAAGCTGTAATTCTTTCACATTTCGAGTTTCATAAGATCTTCAGCAAGAATAACTTCTCCTTCAAAATACCCTCTCAGGCGGTATATTGCCTCTTTTTCATGCCCTCTCATGTCCGGATAGAAATGTGTAAGGCAAATGCTTCCTATCTCACTTTCAAATTCTTCAAGAATTTCAGCAAGTGTACTGGGAGTTGTATGGTTTGTGGCTTCTGTGCCTGGAGGGAATGAGCATTCATGAATTAGGAGATCGGCTTCAGCAGCAAGATCCATTACGTTTCTACAGGGCTCAGTATCTCCAGAATAAACAAATTCTCCATCTTCTGCAGCTACACGGTAAGCAAGGTTCGGAACGCTGTGTATTGTGTATGTACAGCTGATCTCACAGTCGAAGCCTTCGGGGGTAACGTCTTTTCCAGGAAAGAGTTCAATAACTTCTACATCGACTTTATCCCGAATATAATCATAAGCTCCGAGTACCCTTGAAAACCATTCTTCTGTTCTTTTCGGCCCATAGACTCTCATATCGGTCTTTCCGCAGAGCCAATTTGCCTTCAGAAGACACAGCAAGTCAGCTACATGATCTAGATGAAGGTGTGAGAGCAGTACAGTATCTACTTTAGTGTGTAAAATTTCAGCTTCAGAAAGTCTGCTTAATACACCACTTCCGCAATCAATTAGCAATGGCTTTTCCTCAAGCTTCACCAGCACTCCGGACTGTACTCGACCACGCTCTGGGATCGCAACTCCTGTGCCAAGAAATATAATTTCCATAAGGTAAAGAATAAACTTTAAATAATTTAACTTTATTTAAAACATGTCTATATAATGAGTCTTCTGCGCTAAAAGCCATATACTTGTTCTGAAGTTCGAAGGTTGGTTAATCTGGTCAAAGGTACCAGATTTAAGAAACAACATATCAGATTAAATAATATATTGAGGGAATCTCAAACATACTGAAAAAAAATAAGAAGATTTGAGGACAGGTAAAAGTCAAAATACACTCTTCACTTTGCGAGGGTTGCCCAGCTAGGTCAAAGGCGCCAGACTTAAGATCTGGTTTCGAAGGAATTCGTGGGTTCGAATCCCACCCCTCGCACTTGGTTAAGTTATTAATATCTCAAATTTTTGTACACTAATGCATTATATGTACATAAGTATTTTTTTCAAAAGTTGTCTTGACTGAAAACCAATTTTTATAAATTTTATTTAATTGAATTAGAATTTTGGATCGTGCACGATTAGCTAGTTGATTTTTCATCTTAAAATGCACTTTGCTCAATACACTCGTTTTCTAAGCTTACTTGCATACAGAGAACCAAAACTTTCACAGAGTGAAAAATGAGATGTAGAGCGCAAGTATGTGACTTTTCTGAATAAACATCAACTCAGTACTGATAGATTACCAAATTTTTGATGCTCCTCCGTTAAGCAGTTGATATTTCTAAGAAAACTATACTTGGTTAATAAGGAATATTATCTCGGAGAAACCTGATAGTATCAGTGGTACTTCTTGTCCTACGCACCGATCGAACGATAGATTCCGGCTTCGAGCATTAAAAATGGAACTTTAGCAGTACGAAGAAGTACAGTATTGAAATATCAACTGGTTAGCAATGGACCACAAATTTTTGTACAACAGTGTAAATAGCTTACAAAATATTTTTTATAACTTTTTTTTAACATAAAATATAATAGGCATTTCGCTGTTTTGTATACTTACTTTGTATCGTCTATGTTGCTGCCATGATATCTCTAACCCAATAAATATGTAAGAATTCGCAGCGAATTAATTTAGGTTTGCATAAACATTTTGAAATTAAATCATTGGGCTTCTTTTAAAGGGCAGAACCCGGTTAAAAAAAATACATAGTTATTTCGTGGTGGGTATTAAAATCTTCAAAGATCGGTAAATAACTGTCCTCTAACTATCAAAAATAAGAAAGTATTTATTTAACAAATAAATTAAGTGAAATAATTAAATTTCGATTGTTGAATTCAAAAATGGGAAACGATAACGAACCTAAAGAAAATCATAAGCTTGCTTCAGGAGCATTATTTGGAGGATTTCGATAAATTCCTTAATTAAATGATATATAAGGGACTCTGTGAATCAGAGGTTTATCGAAATCCTCTTTCATTTAATATCACCTTTTTTTGGATCACTGAAAAGCATCCTGTTCTCTTCAAACCATCTACAGTATTCTTCAGGGCATTGTGTCCTCAGGGCACCCATCTATATACTCCAGAATATCGTTCATTTTTGCACTGGCCATTGATACTGATACATCCGCACTTCCATAATAAATACGGATTTCATCATCCACTAAAACCCACCCGCAAGGGAAAACAACATCATTAACGTCTCCACTACGTTCATACATTTCACGAGGCCCGAATACCCATCCTTCAGATCTGTGAAGAACTTTCCTGGGATTTTCAAGATCAAAAGAGCTAATCCAAGTCGATAACTTGCTTTAGATGTCGTCTGGTGGACCCCGTGGTACATAATTAACCATCCATCAGATGTGTGGATTGGCTGCGGAGATATACCTATCTCATTGGCATCCCACCATCCGCCTTCTCGAGCATACAGAAGAACCTTGTGTTCTCCCCAATACTTCTATATCTGGAGAAAAGGATATCCATATATTTGCCTTCGAGTCCTGCATACCAGATCCAGGCCGATGCAACATTGCCCACTTACCATCAATCCTTACAGGAAAAACAGCAGAATCTCTATTTTCAGGAGGCAGGGTAGCTCCTATTCGATCGAAATTACAGAAATCTTCTGTAAAGGCAAGAGCGGTTAAGGGACCAGAATCCGAAAAAGCCGTATATGCTACAGCCCATTTTCCCATCTCATCGATGTAAGTTATACGCGCATCTCCAATGCCGTATAGCTCTTCAGGGTAGTTTAAGGATCTGGAGCAAAGGTTGGTTGGCTGTCAATTTCCCAACCGTCAATTCCATTTTTACTCCTAGCTACCGTAAAATGAGAAAAACCCCTGTGATCTTCAACACGCACCATTAGTACAATTATACCGTTAACCATAGTTGCTGCAGGATTAAATACTGAGTGGGCCTGATACGGCCAATCTTCAACTGTAAGTATATGATTTTTCTTACACCTTTGAAATAGGTCTCTGTGCCCTTTCCATATAATGTTATCTTTTTCATTCCGTCTGATTTGCTAATAACATTTTTGTTCTCTCTTCAGAGACCCGGTATCTGCTTCATCACTTACTTTTAATTGTAATAATATATTAAAGTGCCCCATTTTCATATTCCTTAACGGAACTCACAGCTGTAAGGTAGAAATTACGGATTCTACACCTTGATTACAGTAGAAAGGGAGAATTATCCCTCTGTTATTAATTTGAATAGCTTTTCGTCTAATTTTGTATCATGAAGTTTTTCACTTTAGAAAGTTGTTCAAATGTTAAATAGTGAGCTTTTCTAAATTTAGCTCCTTTCAAGGTTAGCTCATGTTAAGCCCTGCAAGGTTAACCTTCATAAGATCAGCCCATTCAAGGTTAGCCCCCGTAAAATTAGTCCATGCAAGGTCAGCCTTTGAAAGATGAGTCCCTTTGAGTATAGCCAGGTCAGCTCCTTCAAGGTTAACTTCTCTAAGGTTAGCTCCTCCAAGATTGGTCACCTCATGGTTAGCTCTTTTAAGGTTAGCTTCTTTAAGGTTAGCCCCCTCAAGGTTAGACCCTTCAAGGTTAGCTTCCCTAAAATTAACCCCTTTAAAGTTGGACTCTTTTAGGTTAGCTTCTATAAGGTCAGCACCTATAAGATTAGCTCTCTTAAAGATACTCTCGTTAAGATTAACTCCTCTAAGATTAACCTTATTTATTTTAACTTTTATAATTTCCTGCATACCATAACTCCTTTCTTTTACCACGAAATTTTTGTTTGTCTTATATCAATTGTGAATTAAAAGAAACATTATTATCATTGTCTATGAATACAGGTTTTGTCCTATCGCGGATCTCTAAGACACTCTGGATATCCTGCAGCTGCTATTCTTGTGAAATCTGCAAGACTTTGTGATTCTAAACGACTGGTAGATGTCAAAAAGTTTATCTTGTGAGCTGTGGGGGAGCCACAGCAATTGAAAGTATGTTTGACGGTACTATAAAACTTCTAAATTGCAATTAGATTTAATTTTTATATATTTTATGTATCTATTCTAAATAGTATTAACTTAAACTAATTAGCACTAGAATTATGTGGTCCTCATTCTAAGAACCATGATGGGACAATAAGTAGCTGAAGCCTTGTTTTTATTAAATGGCATTAAGTGTCAATATTCGTTTTGTGCGCTATAGGTGAAAGAAATCTACAGCCTGAGAGATGATATGTTGGACATATCCTTGAAAAATTCAAGGATCCATGTACATAAGTACATAACTACACTGAAACATTTTATTCCAGGATTTATGTCACAGTGCATTTACAGATTATGATCTATGAATTTCATTTGTGAACAAGATTTATCATATATCTATTGTATGTATCCGATATAGTTCGAATTAAAATTAATTGGTATCAACAAAAACGATCATTATCGCAGGTCTATGTCTTGAAGAGAACAGAGCATGAAATCGAAGATGATTTCGATAAGTATTTGATTTTCGTGAATCATATATATATAATTTATAAGCATATGAAGAAATTTAAAGGTTTATCAAAATCCTCCAAAGGATACAGCAATATTTTATACGAATTCTGAATAGCAAAAAATAAGTATAAAAGTTGCTGTCATTCAAGATCCTTGAGAACCTGCAATTTTTGTAATTCAACCAGTTCAGAAGACTTTTCTTCATTTCTTTTCGGTTATATTCTCAAGACATTCTTTACGACTTGCTTTGTATCTATCAAGGAGAACCCTTTTAATGTCAGCCTTTGTGAGATTAACTCTTTCAAGGTTAGGTTCTTGAAGGTTAGTCCTTTCAAGGTCAGCATTTGTTAGATACACTAATTTAAAGATTTTATTTATTTTATTATCCTCTCCGATTATGATCTGATCCAGAGAAACTCAGAATCGTATATAATAATTACATCTTACTAATTCAAAACTTCATAAATCGAAAGGGAATCGAAGACCCTGGAGCATGAATCTATTGTCATTTTCTTTATTATCACTAGTCTATGGTTACTCGGGAACGTCCTTAATAGCATTGCTCATTACTTCTAATAAAATTTCGTGGTATGCATCTGAATCTTCGTATTCATCTATATTCTGTACTATTGTGAGCATAATCGATGCAAATTCTGATGGATTCATGTTTTCATATCCTTTTCACTCTAAATCAAGTTTGGAGTTTTCAGCTAATCAGTAAATTATTTCTTGCATTTTCCGATAGTCGATAGTTTTAAAATCGCTTTTTATTTGTTCTAATCATCTATATTGCTTGTAATGTTTATTAGTGCGTTCTCACATTAATTTTAAGCCATTTCTGATGTCAAATCTGTGTTTTTGAAGATAGATTCCTGGTCAAAAAAAATATCAATAGTGATTCAATCGAAATCCCTAATACAGAAAATATAATTATTTGTATAGTTATTTATTATTAATTGTATGAAAATTTATTCCTGAACAAAAATTTCAATCTGAACAAAAGTTTCAAAAACTTCCTAAGGAAGGCGGACCTGCTCAAAGGGTCAGTGCTGATCTCATTTGGCCGAGAAAGGGTTGTGAGTTGGTTTATTGAAAACAGTGAGCATAAGAATCTCTCCACATTTTACTTAAACACGGGAAATGTATGTGGAGAATGTGGATAAACTTCAGATTTCAAAATGTTTATGTAGGCATTATAAACAAACAGCTAAAAATTGGAGTTTATCGGAATCCTCTATGTTTTTATTGCAAAAAAAATAATATAACACATATGGGACTTACTCGGTTGAACTAAAAAAATAAATAGCATGAGATATCTAACTGTCTTAAAAGTTTATTTGATCACAAAGTCTTTTGTATTTGATTTTGTTTCTCAAATATGCAAGCTTTCCTATATATAATGAAGCTAATTTAAAAATAAATTTAAGTTGGTCTCAATAATATATATGAAGAAGCGCAAAACTCCTGAGCTAAAGACTCAGGGGAGATAAGCGTCAACTTCAACCCTGATTCCGTATGCAATTTTCGGCTGCTTCTTTACTAACATTCCCTATAGTAGATGTTAAATATCCGCATAACGTTGAAAATTAGAGAATGGTGTTGTTCTGTATGTGGAACAAACCATGATAGGGATGTAAATGCCGCAATTAATATTAAGAAGTTTGCATTACAAAGTCATAATATAGTAGTAATCTAATTCACCTATGGAAAGTAGGGTAGAGCTCGTGGACTTACGAACAATGGTTCAGGGTATGAAACGAGAAGCCATTCAGTCTTTAGCAGTGGTAGTTCACATAAACAAGAGCAGGAAACATGTATAAAGATTTTAGTGTGAATTCAGATAATAGACTTGAAGGGGATGAGCAGTCCGTGGAAAACCTTTCTCCTGAACCTCTGTCTTTGGAAGTCATTTTCCACAGGTATGGAATCGAACGCAGCCATGCAGACAATGTGGCCAGAAATGCTCTTGAACTTTTTGATATCCTTGATTCTATTCACGGGCTAGATCCTGAAATGCGAGAGTTTGTGGAAGTAGCTGCGCTTGTTCATGATACTGGCGTGGCTACGGATCTTGAAAATCATCACAAAGCAGGAAGAAATATATTGCGCTTGCATCCGCCGGCTGAACTACCAGAAAAGTTATGGCCTGTAGTTGCTTGGACGACTTTTCTGCATAAAAAAAAGATCAGAAAAGAGAAGCTTGAGGAACTTGAAAGAAAATCATTCGGAAAAATGCCTGAAAACCTGCAGGACCTTACCCTAAAAGCGGCTTCCCTTATTCGACTTGCCGATGCTCTTGATTATAGCAGGATGGAAAGTCGGATCGGAAAGGTCAAATTTGGAAAAATGAATATCATATTTGAAATAGAAGGACTTGGAGCTGCAATTGATGCGGAGAGAATGAACCAAAAAGGAGACCTATGGCATCTTATTTATGCTACCAAACTAGATTTCAGGTATGTTTGAAAAGATGATGACCCTTTAGTTTTCAAGTCTTAAAAATACAAGACCAAAGTATTAACTTATATTTATTTATCGCGTAATTCTTTGTTAGATTAATTCTCTGAGGCTTAATTCTAAAAGTTATCTGGATTACTTTATACTTGGCAGGAATGAAGAGCCAGGTTTTGGTGCTTGGTGATAGGTTTGCTAGCTGGATAGATGTTCCTATCACCAAAGAAGGAATTGTAGAAGCTTTTGATTGCACAATCAAACTTGGAAATATCGAACTAGATTTTGCTTTTGCCTCAAAAATTGTTCTGACGCAGTAAAATCTTTCCGTTATCTGCCCGAGCAGAAAAAACCAAGATTTTTGTATATGAAAAAGCAGGTGATTAAAGTGGAATAGGAGATGTTAAATGGTATTCCTACCCCAATAAACTGGGCAAAAATATTATCCATTTTAATCTTAACTTTTAGTCTGTGGTAACAAAGACCATTGCTGCCACAACTGTTGTCCAGTTACCATCTTTGTCACCTTTTGCAGTCTGGCAAATATGGGATGAGTCAAAGATATATCCACTAGCTTTATATACCTGTTCTCGCTCATGCCAGGCCATTTCTGCATCAAACTCTATGCCGAGAGTCGTTGCAAGCATTGTTGCTGCTAGGTCTTCAGCGTATTCTCCCGCAATAAGTTCTTCTTCTCCAAAAGAATGATGTTCCGAAATATAGCCGTAATTTTCTTCATTTACTGGAACAGCAGTTCCTATAGCTGAAGCCATCAAACGATGTGGTTCGTTTGTATCGTTCCTTGCAAGTACACAATGGACAATGTCACCAGGTTTTAGCTGTAAAAGTCCTTCTTCTTTGGATATAATTTTGCAATTGGGAGGCAGAATGCTTGAAACACATACAAGGTTGTATTTCTCTATTCCTGCAGCTCTCAATGCAAGCTCAAAAGACGCTAATCTAGCCTTATGAACTCCGGTACCTTTTGTCACAAAAGCTTTTCTTGGGATCATGAAAATTCCTCAAGTATCTTTATTCGTCTGCGATGCGATTTATGTTCTACAACAATATATAAATATATAAATGAAACATGTCGAAAATGATAAAATAAAAGATTTTTTATCATTTCTAGGTTTTTGATTGATTGTGATAACTCTCAGTGGAATTAATGTAGGTATTGTGCACTTGAGGCACAAAAACAAGTACTTTATGATACCATAGAGGATTTCTATCAACCCCTAAATTTTGTCATATGCTTATATATGATATCTAGATAACTCATGACAATCAAATGTTTATCACAATCCTCGGTGGTTTAAAGTTGCATTTAGGCAATTAAAGGTTTTAATACGATCAAAATTTCAGTTCAACTGCAAAAGTTCTAATTTAATCAAAATTGGGTAACAAAACCATTTTATTTCAGTATTTCCTATTCTTCTTTCCCAATTATGAAATCAATGAGCTCTTGAATTTTTCTTTATTTTCCATCTTTTTCTCCTTGTTTTCATAATTTTCAACGTAATTTTGGATAACATCGAAAATTGTTCTATCTACAAGTGGTTCTATGTATCCCTCATCATTCACAGTTAGCCATACCAATATATTTTTTAATCTCAGGATACCCTTTAAAAATCTATCCTGCCGTAATTTTTTTTATTCTTAATATAAGTTTTGAATGAGATTAATTTGGCTCAACATCAACTAAGATATGGGTATGATTATCATTATTACCAATTGCATTAAAATCAAAGCAGTACCTTTCATCAATTTCAAAGCATACGTTTTTTAAAATACTGATGATTTCTGTATCTAAAAAAGTTTTTTAGATATTTCACACAAAAAAAGTCATTTGATACCTTCTTTTATGGGCACAATGAGTTTAATGCCTCAGTTCCATTTACATTGCAAAGATAACTATAAATGTAAATATGTTAGTCAACAACGGTTCTCGGGGAAGTTTCCATCCCGCAGCAAGCTGCGGGATATTCGACTGAAATAATGCAGCTTTCCAAACCAAATAGATCAATAAGCTTATTTCTCAAAAGTATCCACACAGGCTATATCAAAACTCAAACCATTCCTACAATTGGATAGTGTGCAATGTTGACTTTAAACTCGGATAAAAAATTATTAAGAAATTCAGATACAAACTAACCTGACATAGAATATTGTATCCGAATTGTAGAATTAGCTAACCTGTACTACTACTTTTAATCTGCAATATTTGCTTTGACAGCTCTGAATACTGGACTTTTGGGTTACTTGTTTTCTGTATAAAAGAATTTGCACCATTTTCTATTGCCAAGTGCATGATTTCTTCTTTTCCAAATCCAGTAAATAGAATAAAAGGAATGCTAATTTTCTTATTACGTATAGTTCTCAAGAATGTGATGCCATCAATGAAAGGCATATCATAATCCGAAACTATCACGTCATAGGATTTTTTCTCCAATTTAGTGAGTGCTTCCCTTGCAGAATTCACAGTATCGGATGTTATTCCGTGAAATACTTCTAGGAAAGTCTTTGACAGCTCAAGAAATAAGGGATCGTCATCTACGAGTAGTACTTTCATGAAATTTCCTTCTTAGGTATATTTTAAAGATTCGTTTGAAAATTTCTTCATGATCCTGAATACAGAGGCCTTCTCATACCTTGCCTCGAAGATCTATCTAGAGATATTACAGCTGCTGTCTTTGTGAAATCCTCGAGCTCTGATGGTAATCAATGACGGTAGACGTCCAAAAGTTAATCTTATGAGCTGCATGGGAAGTGCATGACAAGAGATACCTGTAGCTCATAGAAGTTCTGTTTGAAGGTATTTAAGAACCTTTAATTTATTGTTAGATCTACTTAATTATATATTTTTTGTATATTCTACAATTAGTTCTATTATAAACTATTTAGTAAATATACCTTAGAAGATGGGAACATGAATTAGAAAAGATGTTCCACCAATTAATAAAAAAACACCGCGATGTTTGTTCAGTATTAAAAACTTTTATAGTATCATCAGGATACCAATTACTTAGTTTAGCAAAAAGTCAATCAAAAAACCGCAAAAATCGAAAATTTATATGATTCTTTATATAAGCCTCAACAACTTTAGCTCACATGAAATACGGCAAAATATAGTACTTCACTAATTCGTAATCAAGATCAGCTCTATTCTTTTAGTATTATTTGGTACTTCACCAACTAAGCTCAGATACTTAATAAAATTCCCCCCAATTCCCGAATTGAGCTATATATTTTATGACGATCCACAAATGCTTTTTGAACTTCTCAACCATTTCTTTTTACTTTTTTTGGCACTTTCCTGAGAACTGGTTTTATCAGATGTACATAACACGTCTGTCAGCTTGATCCAATAAAAAATTCTCTGATTACTTTCTGTATCTTTCATTTTGTGCTCATTAGGAACGATTAACTTGAGAAAGCTTAAACCTCTTTATTCCATATCAATGAAAAGATCACCCAGAACAAGGAGTATTAACTGTCTGGTAATCTTGCTCCAAAGATCCACGGTAAGAGCCTTATTATATCTTGGACGGTAGAATATTTACTACTATTGATTCTTAGTTCAATTGCATAAATCTTATGTACTTTTACTACGATTGATTCTTAGTTCAGTCGCATAAATCCTATGTACTAACAGATCTCATAATCCTTTTTTTGGAGTAAACCGGTAATGAAAAATATTCTCTTCTGCTTGAGAGACCGTCCTTATAGATATATCCATATCAATTATTTTTTGATAGATATTGCGTTTGTGGACAATAGGCCACCAACCATATAACAAAGTATTTATTGGCTCCCACATGGCAACCCAGCCAATTATAAGGAGCCCCTCGGAGATAAGAGATTTCATCAAACTTTCTTCAAAGGTCGAAAGCAGTCTAATTGTAAGAAGACACAAAAAAAGAAAAATAAGAGCTATTAGAAAATTTGTTCTTCCTTGATAAAGAATTCTTCTTAGCTCGATTTCAGTAAGGAGGTTCTTGTAAGAGAAGTGATTCCGTATAGCTTTTGTGAGGTTAACTTCGATTTCTGTACTGACTTCGGCAGGAGGAAGATGTATCATTATTTCAAGAGGTTTTTTCAAGGGAAATTCATCCACAGCGTTGTATATATATTCTTCTGCATCCGGATTCAGCTCTTTTTCATGAAACGGAGCAGGGTCAAAAGAATTACTAAGTTGCTCCAGGCTATCGAGTTCCAGTTCGATCACAAATTTTCCGGCATGCTTTCTATAATGAGCTTCCGTTCCTTCAGGTAAAATTCTTTTTCTCCTGTTTTTATTAATACCTCTTCCCCTCGAATTGATTTAAAATGTGTAATTAATTCGTGAGTTTAATACAATAAAATCCTTTAGGTATTATATAAATTTCCAAAGTTAGGAGCTTATTTATTTTTTTATATGACAAAGCATAAAACCATTGGATCTTCAGCCTAGTTGATGTAGGCGTCAACTTTAGCCCTGGTTCTGTATGCAATTTTCGGCTGCTTCTTTGCTAACATTGTCGATAGAATATGTGAAATATCCCTCACTCCATAGTGTATGCTCTTTCCAATAGTATCTTTTTAAATATTCTTTTTAAGTTCTCCATACCCTAATTGTTGTCTCTTGTTTCAGTTCTCGAATGATCGCAAGAGTGCTGACTTTTGGCTTGTTCTGAAAGGGTAGCTGGATGTGGTTTTTGTCTGAAAAAAATTCAATTTTAGGCTATATACAACAATTGATCAATTGAACCAACTGAATCAACATATTGATAGTTGTAGTTTTGTTTATAATCGCGCTCTCGATCAGAAAGTAAAAACATATGAGCAAATCGGGAAATCAATTTCTAGGTTTGACTCAAACAAACTAATTCGAATCTAAAAAAGCAAACTCCGTGGTTAGGAGAAGTCAATTCTCAATTATTTCAGGGTATGACTAAACAAATAGAATCTGAATTCACTAGATTTTTCGAGAAAAAATGATTTTCCTAAATTCAAATCAAAGAAGAGTCCAATTCAGTCATTCCCGATACCACAACACTACAACATGGATTTTGAAAACGATACTGTTAAGCTTCCTAAAATTGGAGAAATCAAAGCAGTTATTCATAAAGCTTTTGAAGGGGAATTAAAACTGCTACTATTTTGAAGTCTTGCACAGGAAATTACTACATCAACATTTTAGTGGACGATGGAAAAGAACTTCAGTTAAACTAGTGTTTTCTGAATCTACGACTATCAGTATAGACTCTGGGAAAAAAGATTTTGCTGTTATATCAACTGGAGAAAAAGTTGAAAATCCTAAGTACTCGAAAAACTCTTTGAAGAGACTTAAATTACCCTTAAAAGAGTTAGTCAAAAATAGAACGATTCTAAAAACAGAGAAAAAGCAAAACAAAAGCTTTCTAAACTACATAAGAAAATAAGTAACCAGAGGAATGATTTTCAATACAAATTCTCTTTTAAACTTGTTTGCGAGAACCAAGCAATAACTGTTGAAACTCTGAATGTTAAATGCATGATTCAGAATCACCATTTAGCACAGGCTAGATGTGACTCGGCGTGGAATAATTTTGTAACAAAATTAGAATATAAATCAGAATGATCCGGAAAAACCATTCTTATGATAGGTGAATTTGAACCATCTTCTAAGATTTTTAATTTTTCTGGATACCATAACTCTGAGTTAACACTAAAAGATAGAGAATGGAAATTTCCTGATTGCAAGACAAAACATGATAGATACATTACTGCTGCAATTAATGTCAAAGAGTTTTCTATAATTGATAATATCTAATTGTAATCTGACACCCGTGGAATGCGGGAATGGGTTTTGGGTCTTGTTCTCAAAAGAGAAAGGAATGAACCAAGAAGTTGCTTAGTCTTCAGGTGAGTGGTAGTTCACGCTTCAAATACCGATTTAAAAAACAGGCCTACCAGATATTACCAGAATCTCCACCATGGTTTCTTTTCTCCAGGCGCTACAATCTGTTTTTGCTTAATCAAAGTTTGGACCTGGAGCATGTAATTATTGTGAATTTCTTCAAGGTATATCTCCCTCCTCTCCGCTTTCTCAATATTTTTTTCCAAGTCTTTGATTTGCTTCTGTGTCTCTTCCATTTTTATTTCTAGCTCTCTTTGTAATTTTTGATTACGCCTTTGTTCCTCCTCAAGCTGATTTCCCAATTCTTGTATCTTAATTTCCTGTTCTTTCCCAGAACTTTTTAATTCAGGCTCAGATATTAGCTTTTCTAAGGCTTTAATAACTACTGTATTAGGACTGTCAAAACCCAAAACTTCTACTTTTTCCCAAAGGTCTCCAGGTACCTTTGTTTTGATTTTTTTCCATTCCTCTGTGTACATGGAAAAGTAAAAGAAATTTGTTAGAGATATAACTTCCCATTTTAGTCGTCATTACTAGTGTGCTAGCAATTTAATTCTTCAGCATTAGTAATGGAGAATTTTCTCATTAGCATTTTTCCTCATAAATTTCCAGTTTACTTTTATTCGTTGTCGTTTCTTCTATTCGTCCATGCAAATACTTCATGAGTAAGCATCTTCATGTAACTGATATGTTTGTCAGTAATTCAACAATAAAAATTATTCACTCACAAGCTACCTGAATAGTTACAATTAGTACAAAAATATTGTACGTGCCCATAACCACATTTTCTTCATTTTATTAAGTGTCTATTTTTAGTGTGAGAGCTATAAATGACCCCTGCTTTCCCTTATAAAAATATTGGCTCTTTATACAGGTTTTTGATTGCGCTTTCAATTTTCTGTCTGAACTCCTCGCTCTGGATTTTTATCCAAGCTTCTAGGAAGGTATCGAGTAGTGTTTTGAGTTCTTCTTCTCTGTATGTCTTGTAGGCTTCTACTCCTTTCAAAAAGTCGGGATTTCTCTTTTCTCCAGAATACTGCCTCCTTTCTGAAAGGTTCCAATCTCCTGTCTGTAGATAAGACCCCAGCAAGTCAATTGCAACAACATCGTCTTGTATATCTCCAAGATGATCCTGAAGAATTTTAAATTCTGCGATCATTGTTTCTGCTTCTTTTTCTAACGTTTCTTCAAAGAACTCAAGTGTATAGCGCAGTCCTTTGGCTGCAATCCTCAGTCTGTGCAGTCTCTCTACAGAGACATATGGTCCTTCTACCCATTCAGAATAGGCACTGATGTCTGCGAAACTGGAATATAAGATCGAAGGAAGCACATCCCTAATTCTATGTGGTAGTGCGTCGTTTTTTCTGGTTGTAGTTGGCAGAGCCCAGTATTCGGAAACAGAAAGAAAATCTGAGAACTCCTTTTTGAAATTAGCGTATTTTTCACTGTCCAGGTAGAGAAGCATGTTTTTCAGAGCTTTTTTCTTCTCTTCGGCAAGAGCAGCAAATAGGGGTTCAAGATCATTTTTGTTCTCAGGGGGAAGTTTTTTTAGATACACTTCAGCTTTTTCCCTAAAAACATCCAGATCCCTGACATCCCGGAGTGCTCCAAGGGTACTTCTGAGTTCTTTCAGGTGAGGTCCAAGCTTTTTTGAATCTATATATACTTCAAATATCTTAGCAGCAGCCCTCATCCTGCGGATCGCAACCCTCATATCGTGAAGTTCTTCTATATTTTCTCCCTTCCGAGTTCCTTTCTCATGGACAAGCATTCTGGCAAACTGCTGGGAAAAAACCTTATGAGCTACCATAGCCATAGAGTGTTCGGGTCTAACTTCAAATTTTAGATTTCCTTTCTCTTTTTTACTTTCATCTTTTTTTTCAGTAATTTCACCAATTTCTTCTGGCCTTTTTTCAATAAGCTCTACTTCATCAATTTCCTCCCCATGTGTAAAGAGGAGTTTTGTGCCAAAAAGGTATTCCCATAATTCACTTTCTTTTTCTACTCTTTTTACAGCTTTTTGTGCATCCTGCCCAAAAATTTTTACTTCAACTGCTTTCTCTACCTGCTTGATCCTGCCTGGCAAGAACTTCCAGTCCCTTTTATCAAGAGGATACACAATTCGAATAAGAGAGGCAAGAATTAAGGCTTTGTTCTTGATTTCTGGAGGTAACATGATGCTTGATTTTTCAAGAGCTGATGACAGGTTCTTTTCATTGATTTCTGGAGACTGGAGTTCCATGATAAGAGAGAGCATCCTGAGTTCGTGGGGCTTTAATCCTTTAAGAGGATGGGTCAAGATAATTTCTTTCCCAGCCCTAGCTTTTCCTTCCAGTGAAACCGAAATTCCGATGTCATGTAGAAGAGCTGCAAAGCCCAGTATTTCTCTTTCTTCTTGGCCTAATCTGTGGTATGGAAAAAGTCCGTCAAAAAGTATGAATGCATTGGTTCTAATATTTTCTGCCCGGGCTTTATTTACTCCATAGAGCTCAAAGAGGGCTTCCAGGGTCCAGTCCTTGAAGCTGATATCTTCCTGGCTTTTGCCCAGCGAGCAGCGCGCGGCCTGGAAATGGAATTCCCTTGATCCATTCTTTTCAGAGCTAAAAGGGAAGATGAAAAGTCTTTCTTTTTCAAACCTAGAGGATAGAGTCTTGATCTCTAGCTCAGGGATTTTTAGGAAAAGGCTCAATTCTGCTGTATTTGAACCCTTATCAAGTGAAAGGAGAATTCTAGCCTGCTTTCCATATATGTTTTCTTGGTCTGAAAGCTGCATACAAAAAGCTCTTTCCTTGAAGCTTAAAATGGTTTTTTCCGGCAGATTATCTTTGAAGAGAAGTGCTCTTTCGAATTTGGAAATGGGATTTTCTTCAAGGTTGTAATTTTCCATCAGGTATTCCACAATAGCCTGCAAATCTTGAGGTGTTCCTTCCGTCTTCAGTTCAACTTCAAGTTCGTTGTAGAGCTTTTCCCTTTTTCCGTTTTTAAGGCTCACATGATCCAAAGATAATTCAGCTATTTCTCTTTCTCCCAGTTTCACCTGGTGTAAAACCCTTTTTTGTTTAAGTTTCAGGAATGGGAGCAAGTCAAAGCCTGAACTGAGTTCGAAAATCCGTTCCTTTATCCTGATATCTGGACATTCAAAAGCAGAAACATCTTTTGGTAGAAAACTAACATATTCTTCTCTTCTGTGCACCCCAGCTTCGAACCCACCCAGGCTCTTGATGGTCAACCACTGTCCTTCTTGTCCGATCTCTTTCCGTAATCGTAGATAATAACCCTCAGACATTAAAGACATTTTTTTTGTGTCTAGGAATGTATCTTCTATCATCTGTACTGCAGCTTTGGAAATAGAATACTCTCCAAGTTGAGATAGAGCTTCAAGTTCTTGAATATCTGTTTCGCCTAATACCAGAAACTTTGATTCGATTTCCATATTTCCCCCATAATGTTCTAACACTCAAAATATGATCATTCGTGTAACTATTTAGGTCGTTTTGAGAGTAGCTACACAATTTTTCCTCGTTTCAAGGAAAATTGGATGTAAGATGAATTATTTTTATTGCTGATTCAATATGACCTTTATATTTTCGATGAGCACACTGATGTTAGTTTACTTCTATTTTTAAGTACTTATATTTAGACTATTAACTATTTATACATATTAATGCTATAAAAGTACCTCTGAATATAAAAATTTAAGAGGGCTAAGATGGCTGAAGACACAAAGACATCAGAAGAAATCACTAAGCTTAAGACAAACAAGAGGGCTAAGACGGCTGAAGACACAAAGATATCAGAAGAAATCAATAAGCTTAAGACAAACCTTGAAAAACTAGAGGAGATAATAAAAAAGCAAATAGCATAAAAGATATTAAAATTAATTTGTTAAAAGAAGCGAAAGCAGATAAACTTCTGGGAAAAGATGAAATAAAAAAATACGTAAATGATGTCAAAAATTTTAAAATTATAGCAGAAGATAAAATTTTAATAAAAAAAGCAAGAGCCAAATTAATAAAGTTGGAGCTCGAAATAATGCTCACTGAGTACAACAGCTTACAAACCGAATATACACAAACTCATACCGAAATCGAAAACCAAGTCAACACATAAACGATAGGGGGAACATACCTAATAGATAAAAATAGGAAAAAAATGGTGAATGTGCATTTTGAATAAATAGCCTAAAGTCAAGCCAGATAGAATATTTCAACTTACATAATCACTTTTTTTCTATTTTAATTTTTTTTCCATAATAGTTTTGTATAATTGGAAGTCAAATTTTGCATACTATACTTCAGTTGGTTTTCACAAGAATAAATTTCCTTTCTAGTAACTGCCTTGGGTCCATCACATTGCAGAAAAAAAGGTACAATGCTTAATTCCCAAACAACTCAATTATCTATCATTTTGACAAGTTCTGAATCCCTTCACATTTTCATATTAGAAATTGAACTTAAAGATTAAAAAACAAATTTCTTAATGGAGTTTATGGGTCTCTAAATGATGAGGATATTTACCTTTTAAATAGACTAACATGTTCTTTTCTAAATGAATTGAGAAGCTTTTCGTCTAATTTTGTATCATGAAGTGTTTTCACTCTAGAAAGCTGGTCAAAGGTTAAATAACGAGCTTCTCTAAGGTTAGCTTCCCTAAGGTTAGCTCCTGTGATGTCAACTCCATGAAGGTTAGCCCCTTGAAGGTTAGCCTTTATAAGGTTAGCTCCTTGAAGGTTAGCCTCTATAAGGTTAGCTTCTGTAAGGTCAGCCCATCTAAGGTTAGCTTCTCTGAGATTACTCCATTTAAGGTTAGCCTTTCTAAGGTTAGCTCCCTCAAGGTTGGCCCATGTAAGGTTAGCCAATGTAAGGTTAGCCCATGTGAGGTTAGCTTTTATAAGGTCAACCCCTACAAGGTTAGCTCTTTTAAGGTTAGCTTCTTCAAGGTTAGCTCTTTCGAAATCAACCATGCCATAATTCCTTTCTTTTACCGCGAAATTTTTGTTTGCTATATATCATTTGTGAATTAAAATAAACATTTTTATCATTGTCTTTGAGTGCAGGCTTTGTCCTCTTGCGGATCTCTAAGACACTTTGGATATCTGCAGTTGCTATTCTCGTGAAATCCTCAAAACTTTGTGATTATCAACTACTAGTAGGTGTCAAAAAGTCTATCTTGTGAGCTGTGGGGGGGACGCCACAGCCAATTGGAAACCTGCTTGAAGGTATTAGAAAACCTCTAAAGTAGGATAGATCTAATTTGTTATATATTTTATGTATGTATTCTAAATAGTACTAACTTAAACTAATTAGCACTAAAATCGCGTGGTCCTTATACTACGAACTATAACGTTGACAACAAGTAACTGAAGCCCTGTTTTGATTAAATTGCATCCACTGCCAAAAATAGTCTTGTGAGCTGCAGGTAAAAGATGCCTGCAGCCAGATAGACGACTTGGAGGAAAGATCCTTGAAAAATTGGCACGCTACCTAAAAATGGCAATGCGTCGTTTTTTCTATGAAGTCACAAATCTTAATAAATTGTTGAGTAGAAAATTTCACTTCAGAAAAAATGAATTTTATGCCGATACATAAATTTGATTCCCAATCTACAGCAATTTCAAGACACTTCTCCAATTTCAGCAGATCACATATAACATTGCAATTACCTTTCCTTTGCTGATGTTCCATAATTTGATTGTTTTTGGAGTTGGAAGGAGTTTTGTTTTTGCAGTTTTTCTCTTCGAAAAACTTTTCGGCTTTTTTTGAAAGCTCAACATATCCTGTCTGGTCGGTACCACTAATTATCTCCTCCACTCCCTTGTCATAGATGCACTTAGACTCAGTAAGCGAGACTTGTGGAGGTCTCGTAGATTTTTTCCGAAAGCTTTCTGTCAGTTTCTGCTCTTGGTATGGAAGATTTCGATAAAACTCCTTATTAAATAGATTGGTTATATATTCTTTATAAATAACTAGCCAAAAATCGGATTTTATCCAAATCCTCTTCTAATTCTCAGGAAAACAAAGTTTATCTTCAAGCCGATTTTTTTCGTTTCCATGCATCCACCACTTCAAGCAGTTTTACAGGTTTTTCTAACATTACCTCAACTTTTCCCTCATAGACTTCTCCGCTTGTTCCATCCAGACTTATCACATCCCCTTCCATGAACTCTTTTCCTCCTATGTTACATTTCCTGCCACCTGGATCAAGTTTGAGCTCCCGGCAGTTGACGATACAGACTTTGCCCATCTGGCGAGCTATAACGGCTGCGTGAGAAGTTCTGGCGCCTCTGGATGTCAGGAGCCCTGCAGAAGCTTGAATTCCTAGAAGATCATCAGGAGAGGGGATTTCCCGAACAAGAATAACAGCTTCTCCGGGAGCGTAGCTCTTTGCCCTCTCACTGCTAAACGCGATCTTCCCTATAGCAACTCCACTTGACGCAGAGTCACCTTTTGCCAAGATGGGTTTATCAGTCATGATTTTCTGCACTGAAATAGAATTCAGGTTTATCCCTTCCAGCTTTCGTAGAGCCTCGTCAGGGGGAATAAGTCCCTCTTCTACAAGGTCGATTGCAATTCTCAAGGCTGCCATTGGAGATCGTTTTCCATTGCGACTTTGGAGGATGTAGAGTTTTCCTTCTTCGACAGTGAATTCAATGTCCTGCATATCCCTGAAATGAGCTTCGAGCTCGGTCCCTATTCCTTCAAGCTTCTTATAAACAACCGGAAGAGCAGTTTCCAGCTCAAATCCTGACGTCCCCGCTCTTGAGCCTGAAGCCAAGTCCTCTCCCTGAGCTTCGAGCCTGAAATCGACTACAGGCAGTTTTTCTCCTGTCCAGGGGTTCCGCGTAAAAGCAATCCCTGAACCTGATTTCAGATCCATGTTTCCGAAAACCATGGCCTGGACAGTAACTGCCGTGCCTCGGGCACCCTTGATATTGTGGATTTCCCGAAATTCTTTTGCCCTTGGACTCATCCAGGAATCAAGCACTGCCTTAACAGCAAGTTCAAGTTGCTCGTATGTATCCTCTGGGAAAGGTCTCCCGCTTTCATCAAAGAAAAACCGTTCATACTTCGCCGAAAGTTCCCTTAACTCCATATAATCCAGCTCTTTTTCTTCCGGAACTCCAGCAGCACCGATTGCGGAATTCAGAAGGCTCCGATATATGGAAGGATCCTGGGAAAGCACTATTCTTCCAAAACCCTCAATTAACCTCCGATACGAGTCCCAGGCAAAACTGGGGTTCCCTGTTCTAGCAATGAGGGATCTTATGGTGTTCCTGGAAAGCCCCACGTTCAGTAGAGTCTCCATAGAACCTGGCATGGAAGCTGCAGCCCCAGACCTGACAGAAACCATAAGGGGAGGAGAGCCACCAAAAACCTTTCCGGTTACACTTTCAATGAAAAGGATGCCCTGCCTGAGGAGGCCGGGCACATCATCGGGAAGATACCTTGAGTTTTTGAAGTAATCTTCACATACAGAAACGTTCAGGACAAAACCAGGTGGCACCGGGACACCCATGGAAGACATACCTATAAGGATCGAACCTTTGTTCCCAAAGAATTCCTTGGAGGCATATTCTTCCTTTCCATTCCCGAATTCAAGCATCCTTGCTTCGGTAATATTTTTTTCAGCTCCCAGTATATTTTCAGGCATTTCAATATCCCTCCCAGATGTGTACTTCAAATGCCCTATCCCTTATTGTAAAGGCTGCAAGCATCAGCGAATTTGAAGCATCCTCTATTTTTCTTGCAAGATCTTGGGCAAGCATGGCTTCTTTGAAATCGGTGCTTTCTTCGAAGATTACTCTGTTTGTCTCCCTAAAGGCTTCGTCACAGATTCTTTCCAGGCTGATAACCTGTGCTGTAGATCCGAAAAACGCTTGCATTTCATCAGGGGTGCATATCCGTGTACTGCATTGGTAAGCGTAAACAATTTTCAGAAACTCCCGACTGCTTTCTAGGACTATAACTGCCATCTTTTTCAGACTTCCCAGAATCTTCCTAGATATGTCAACCGGAGGGATAAGACTTACAAAAAAGACAACATCTTCAAGGGCGTCAATAATATCATCCATATGGTAGATCAGTTTTTCAAAGAACCCTGCATTTTCGATTCGTTTTGAAATAGTTCTGATTCTGTTTACGAACTCATCAGCCTTGCTTTCCCAGACTTTTGCCCTCTTTGAGTTCCTGAGGACAAAATTATTGTCTCTTTTATAACTGATGTGGAAAAGGGAGTCGTGTACAGCTCCCGCAGTTTCCACAATTAAAGATGCATGTTCCGAGCATATCTCCATAAGGTCTTCCTCAGCGGAGTGGAAGTATCTTAGAAGCTCAGCCCTAATCTCATCCTGGATAAGAAGAAGGGGATCTCCACCAAGCAGTCCCTTTGAAGCCCTATACAGGACCCATTGAAAATATTTAGTCGCCCTCTCCCTACCAATAATCTGGTAGAGTGGCTCACCATAGGGAAGAGGCACCCTAGAAACAAGTTCAAGAGCTCCGAAGATAAGGTGTTCTCCTCCCAGTATCAGGAACGCCCTGTGCCCGCATTCGTTTTCGGCTGCCCAGCGGAGTACTTTTATGCAATCTACATTAGGAATAAATTTTTGTAGGCTTTTCCTGGCGCGGTTCCAGTCGATGAGAAAAACAATCCTGGAACCTAGAAGAGCCAGATAGTTCTTCAGCTCTTCCCTATCCTTTGCTCTGAAGCGACCCACTGAAAGGTGATAGAGATCGTCTTCAAACTTCTTGCCTGCAACTCTGGAGACTGTATCCTCCCAGAACATACCTGTCCCCTCGAAAAGGCTTTGGAAAAAAAGCAGCCTCCGCAAATGAACATCGGTATAAGTAACGGATACCTCAAGTCCCATAACATGGACCACGAGTACATGGGCCTCGGTCTCTCCAATATCGTTTTGGATCACAAGCTTCCCTGAAATGCGAGTTACAGTCGTCCCAAGCCCTGGGTGCTCAAATTTCAGAGAAAAAGTCCGGTTCACGCCAGACATGAAAGCAATTATCAGCTCTCTGTCCTCTTCTGATACCATATAGATTTTTGCCCCATCGAGATTTTCAACAGCAAGCTCTCCCTGCATCTTATTTAAAATCCTGTGTATGTCCATGACCAGGATGTGGAGGCTATCTCCCTTTTCCCTGTCTCCGGAAGTTAGAGCCCTTATGAAATCCCCTCTCAGAACCCCGGGTTCTCTAGCCGAAATTCCTGCCTCAATTTCGAAGCTGGAACTTTTTAACTCTTCCAGTCTTGCCTCAAATTCCTTCCCCTCAATCCTACCAGTAGCAAGCAGAGGTTTCAACATTTCGTCCATGCAACCCCATACCTTAGAGAGAATTTCTTCGGCAAAAGGAACAAAGTAACTGTCTTGCTCTTTTTTAAAGGCTTCGGAAACAATCTTATCAAACTTTGAGTTTTCTTCTCCGGCATTTTCCCTCTCGGTTCTGAGGAAAGGAAACTTCAGCTGCGGATGTTCTGCCTTTTCTTTGGCAGTTTGCAGGAGAGTTAAGTAATATTTGATTCTGTCATTTGCGGTGAGAGCAAAATTCACAAACTCTGGAAGGAGGAGTTCCTCTTCCCCGAGTTCCCAGACGATCGATTTTTTTTCAACCATGCCACATCTTCAGTAGAAGCTCATAGCTTCAGATTTCTTTGATTATAACTAGGGAGGTGAAAACCCTAATAGATGAGCCCTTCTAATGTTAGCCAACTCAAGTTAGCTCCTAGAAGATATATAAGATTTGTCCGTGAAAAAATTCAGAAGAGATATGTTTTTAAAGAAAAAGAACTTGACTGACTAAAAAACTGGACAGACTAAAAAAACCATATAAGGGGAGGATACCAATCTTTAAGGTGCTGACTGTAATAAGCACCGATTCGCTCGCTCTTTCCTTATAGAAGGTGTAAAATATTTCCCTTTTTAAATTTTTTAGTTTTTACTTCTTCATCGGTATATATCCAACTTTACTCACAATATTCTGTCCTTTCTGGCTCAACATAAAGTCGTTGAATTCTTTTGTGAGTCCCGAAGGTTCCCCATTTGTATAGATCTGGAGCGTTCTGGAGAGGGGGTATTCACCACTTAGAATGGTTTTACTACTTGGCAATACAGAGCCTTTTCCGTCATCCAGGCTTAAGACCTTTATGTTTTTATTGACGTATGCAAAGCCAATGTACCCGATTGCGTTGGGGTTTTGAGATACTTCACTGACTATGCCTCCCGTAGTAGCTTGGGTAAGCGCATCAGTTCGGTATTCTTTAAATCCAACATCTGTCTTGAAGTCTGCATAAGTTCCAGAACTGCTGTCCCTAGAAATTACGGCTATTGGTTTGTCCTCACCACCAATTTGCTTCCAGTTACTGATACTTCCATCATAGATACCGCGCAGCTGGTCAAAGGTAAGTTTTGAAATAGGATTCTTGGGATTTACAATCACTGTAATACCGTCATAAGCAATTACATGCTCTACTGGGTTGATTCCATTTGCGTTAGCTTTTTTGATTTCGTCAGTTGTCATTTCTCTGGATGCAGTAGCAATGTTTACCTGCCCATCAATTAGAGCTGCAATTCCAACGCCTGATCCACCTCCAGTAACTGAAACACTTTTTCCGGAGTTTTCGTTCAAAAATTCTTCAGCTTCAGCCTGTGCAAGAGGCAGAACTGAATCAGAGCCCTTCACAGAAATGCTCTGCGCTTGAGATGAAGTAGCTTTCTGCTCAGGAGCCGCTACACTACATCCAATTCCCAGAACAATAAGTCCAATCGCTAGTAATATGAAGATTATATGATTTGTAAATTTCTTTGCCATATTACATATACTCCTTTCAATATCTCTTAATATGTTATCAATATATAGATATTTAATTTTTTATCTATATTATTTACACTACAATATAATTATATATAAATATTCTCCATATACACAATATAGATAGAAATCTGAATAAAGTATTTAGGAAAAGTGAAGGAGACTATATATCTAATATCTTTTTTGTAATACCGAAGTTATATTCTGAAAGACTAAAAGAAAAATAAAAACACAGGTAAAAAGTTAAAAGCCATTAGGATTTACACACTAGCGTATAAAAACAAGTCATTAGAGAATATTGTCAATTGTACTTTTTAGACAGTTTAAGGTTTAATGCCATTTATTTCTCAGTTAAAGCTGGAAGTGTCGCGAATTTATAATAGATTTAAAGTTAAATTTTAGTATACTGTATGTAATTAGATTCTTAATACATGGAATCAGCTACCCACTAACTTCTTGATATTTGTGATTTTCTGAAAAAATTGGAACCTTGATTTAAAGTGCGTATTTCCTACACATTTTAGCCAAAATTCAAGGACATTTTTACCTCAATTTGGAAAAAAACATAGCTTTTGCTAAAATCAGTATAGCAACTAAAAAAACAAAAATGTCGCTATTTTTATTTCTTGAATAATAAGAAACCTATGAAATTTGAGTGTACAATCTGAAAATTAGAAATGTTTTTATCTTAATTTTCGAATTATTCTTGATCCCTGGGATTCTGTAGCTCTCTGATTTCTTAAGTAGATCCTAGAGATATGGAATCTCAATTCTTGACCATGACAACCGTAATGAATTACTAGGTCTTATGGTTATCCGTGACGTACCAAAAAAAGTAGATTCTATAAGCTGCAGGAAAGAGATACCTGCAGCCTGGGGACTATTTGTTGGAGATTTCCATGACAATTTTTAACTGTCAGACACATAATTACACTAAAGCAATTCATTTCGGGATTTTTGCTATAGCGTATTTATGAATCATAATAGATTATCTGAAAATGGCTTAATATATATTTTTTGCATATATATTATATAGTATTAACTTTGGCTAAATAGTATATATTGCAAGTAATCCAGCTCCCACGGGCCACGCAATCAATCTTTTGGGGATTAAAGTTTGATATTACACTGATATCCGGAAATAAAAACGTAAATAGTATTGTAAAACATATTAAGAATTTTTTTCCTATTAACAGTAAACAGATGGTGAAATTTGTTAGGAATTTGTTAAGGAGACGATGGTAACAGAAAATTAACTTTCTGATTCAATTTATTCATACTTTTAGTTTTGCTTAGAAGTACTACAACATTATTTTTGTTCTGAAATTTTCTATTATGATTGTTGTTTAGTTTAATTAATTTAGTGTCCCATGGGCTCAAGATGTTCCCTGTATTCCATAAGTTCCATAAGTTCCATAAGCTCCATGGGTCATAGATTAACAATCCTTTTTTATTTTGGATGTTACTGAGGGAATTCATAAATTTTGACACAAAAATTATACATAAGTGGGAACAAGAAAGACAAAAACTTTGTCAGCATAGCCTTTGAATCTGAATTCTGTTTTGTTATGAAAGAAAGGGATTGAGAAACGGTCGTATTTTATAAATTTTCGGTACACTGCTAAAATCGATTAATCATTGTTTTTTGATAGTTATGTTCAACATTACAATGTATCTTTTCTCGGTTTGTATCTGAATTTGGACTAAAATCTTTTTCCTGAAGATTTGCCTTCCAATTTAAAATGTTATTTTACTTCTTGGATTTTAAACATTTTTATAAATTCTGCAAAGAAAAATAACACCGAAGTTATTTTAATACATTAAAAAATATAATTTTTAAGTAGAAATGTTTAATTTATAGCAAGATGTATTAACAATGTGTATTTATTTAGTTTTCTTCATCATAAGTCTATTAAAAAAATATCAGGAGACCGAAAATGAAAAAAGTGACATTTGATAACGCGAATCGAAGGCATACCATCATAACGGCTTTAGGAACCACTGTGCTGGCTTTTTTAATCCTGGTGAGTATCGCAGGCGCCACGCAGGATCCAATGGTTCGGAATAATAAAGGAAACATTCAAACTGATTTAAATAAAATCGATGAAGCAATAAATTCCTATGGTCAAAAAATGGTGCAAGAGTCACATGTAGATACTGAAAAAAAAGCTGATGAAGCAGCAGAAGCATATGAAAAAGCATTTAAAATTAACATGCAGAATCTAGATAAACTAAAAAAATCAGATGAAGCAATAAAAGCCTATGACAAAGCAATTGAAATTAACCCTCAGGATTCAGAAGCTTGGAACAATAAAGGACGTTCTCTAGAGAAATTAGGCAAGTCAGATGAAGCAATAAAAGCCTATGACAAAGCAATTGAAATTAACCCGCAGGATTCAAAAGCTTGGAACAATAAAGGAGATGTTTTATCTCAACATGGTAAATACGATGAAGCATTAAAAGCATATGACAAAGCCGTTGAAATAAATCCTAAAAATCCAGATTCTTGGAACAGCAAAGGTGCAGCACTATCGAACTTAGGCAAGTACGATGAAGCCATAAAAGCATATGAAAAAGCAAGTGAACTTAACAAGTAGGATTATTATGTGTGGCACAGTAAAGAAATTTTAACTGTGCACCGTATGTTCTTTAAAACCTGATTGACTCTGTATTTCTTTTCTTTCACCAAAAAAAATGTGCAGAGTCAATAGATAATATTTTCTCACTCATAAAAGATTATCTTTTCGATCAGGAAGATGGAATTCACCATCTAATTACTTGGTTTTTAAATCATTTAATGGAAGAGGAAGTCATTCTTCAATCTAGCGCTAAAAACTATAAGAGAATCGATTCCATATAAATTAGTAGAAACGGCTACAAATCTCTAAGTCCAACTAAATATAGATAAATCAGATTATTAAAGTTTCGATCGTGAGTATCCCTTTGAAACAGATGTTTTTGAGAAGTATTCGAGGGTTGAAAAAGCCATCCTAACTGTAGGCAGAGGTAAAATCTCAGAATTTTTGACTATGTTTTTGATAACTCTCTTATTCTATAGTTTTATGGGAATGTACAAGTTTTTACAGATTACATCTTCTAGTAAATGCAAAAAAGATAATAAGGACTGTATAGATAATAACAGATTTTCATCTGTTGGATCAATTTTACGGATACAGGTTATATTTTGTAGTTAACCTGCATGGATTTTCACAAGTAAACTCTCAAGTAGATTATTAATTGATTCTCAGGCCTCTATCGAGCAGTTAGGATATAGCTAGGCTAATTACATTATGAGCATTTCAAAAGATCTTTAGGTGATCTTTTATAAGATTTTCTATTCAGAGGGTTTTTCAAAAAGGCCAGGACACTTCTTTTTTAAGGTTTTGCGGATCTCGTTGTCTAATTTAATATGATAAAGTGTTTTCACTTTAGAAAATTGGGCAATTGAAAGATCCATAGCCCCATTAAGTTTAGTTCCCTTGAGATTAGCCTCTTTAAGTTTAGAGCCTTTGAGTTTAGCTCCTTCAAAGTTAGCTCCTTCAAGGTTAGCTCCTTCAAGGTTAGCTCCTTCAAGGTTAGCTCCTTCAAGGTTAGCTCCTCTAAGGTCCGCCACTTGAAGGTTAGCCTTTATGAGGTTAGCTCCTTGAAGATTTGTCCCTTTGAGTTTAGCCCATTTGAGGTTAGCCTTTAAAAGGTTAGCTTCTTCAAGGTTAGCTCCTTCAAGGTAAGCTTTTTTAAAGTTAGCTCCTTCAAGATTAGCCCTTTCAAAGTTAGTTTCTCTAAGGTTTGCTTCTTTAAGTTTAGCTCCTTCAAGGTTAGCCTCTTTAAGGCTAGCTCCTTGAAGGTTAGCTTCTCTAAGATTAACCCCGTTAAGTTTAGCCATATTAAGATTCGCTCCTTGAAGGTTAGCTTCTCTAAGATTAGCTTCTTGAAGATTCGCTCCTTGAAGGTTAGCTCCTTGAAGGTTAGCGTTTTCAAGGTAAGCTCTTTGGAGGTCAGTTTCTTGAAGATTGGCCCCTTCAAGTTTAGCTTTTCCAAGGTCAGCTCCTTTGAGGGTAGCCTCTCGAAGGTTAGCTCCTATAAGGGTAGCGTTTTCAAGGTTAGTCTCGATAAGATCAGCTCCTTGGAGATTAGCTTCTTGAAGGTTAGCTTTTTCAAGGTCAGCTCCATATAGATTTGCACCTTGAAGGTTAGCTCCTTGAAGGTTAGCTCTATAAAGGTTAGCCATTTGAAGTTTAGTTCCCATAAGGCTAACTTTTTCAAAGTTAACCTCTTTAAGATCAGCTCCATAAAAGTTAGATTCTTTAAGGTTAGTTCCTCGAAAGTTAGCTTTTTCAAGGTTAGTTCCTTGAAGTTTAGCTCCTTCAAGGTTAGCTCCTTGAAGGTTAGCCTCTATAAGGTTAGCTCCTCGAAGATTAGCTCCTCTAAGAATAGCATCGTGAAAATTAGCTCCTTGAAGTTTAGCTCCTTGAAGTTTAGCTTTTTCAAGGTCAGCTCCATATAGATTAGCCACTACAAGGTTAGCCCCTTGAAGGTTAGCTTTATAAAGGTTAGTCTTTTGTAGCTTAGTTCCCATTAGGTTAGCTCTTTCAAAGTTAACCTCAGTGAGATCAGCTCCATAAAAGTCAGATTCTTTAAGGTTAGCTTCTTGAAAGTTAGCTTTTTCAAGGTTAGTTCCTTGAAGTTTAGCTCCTTGAAGTTTAGCTCCTCCAAATTTTGCTCCTTTAAGGTGAGCATTTATGAAGTCAGCTTCTTGAAGGTTAGCCCCTTCAAAGTTAGCTTTTCTAAGGTTAGCTCCCCGAAAGTCTTTTCTCTCTAAAATATCCATAGGCAATCAAATGCCTTTGAACTAAAATAAACGTTACTAATCATATTAAAATATTTTTTATTCATCAGTATTTAGTGTTTAAAATTGTATCTATTTAAGGTCTGGTTCTATAAGGCTCGCACGAAATGATAGATACGTTCTTAAGATACAAAAAGTGCTTTTTCACAGATTTTACATTTAATTTTTATGTATCCTTGCTTTTCGCGAGACAAAAATAGCAACTTTTTGGTTTTTTAGTTGTTGTATGGATTTTAGTAAAAGCGGTTTATTTTTCTCAAATTTTCTTAAATTCAGGTAAAATAATTTCGGCTAAAACTGAGAAAATGAATAGTTTTCCACACAAATACAGTATATTGTTTGTTTTCTGTTCCGTACTTCTGTGAGGCTAGAGAAAATCTGCTTCGATTTATAAAAACGCAAGTCACTATTGCAATGAGGCTTGATCATGACTACATCAGTCATTTATTAGTGGACATCCTAATAATGAAGAGCTCAAAAATGATTTTAATTGACAGCAAATTCACGACGTTGCCAAATTTACTCTAGTTCACATACAATATGGATCTAGAAGAAGTGTCCTGAAAAACTGTCGAATTATAAATTGTATCAAATGTATCAGTAACTAGATCCAATTTATTATATATTTTTTATATGTATTCTAAATAGTATTACCTTAAAAAAATTAGCACTAACATTAATTGATCATGATTCCACGAACCATGACAGCAATCTTCTGGGATGAAATATTACTATTTTACAGCTATATACCTAAAAATTTAAAACCATCTGGTAAAACATATTAAGATGTTCTTTTGTATTAAAAGTAAGAAGATTTAGAAATTTGTCAGAAATTTATTAAGTGAGCGAAACTTTGGTATCGTAAAATTGGGTTGCTGACTCAGTTTATTCGTGTTATTAATTTTGTTTTTTAGTACAATACAGTTATTTCTTTTTCTGATATTTTCTATTTCTGACTGTGTTTTAGGTTAATCTTTTTCATGTACCCATGAGCTCCACATCTATCACTTAATGAGGGTGACAATCTTTCAGAATATAGCTTCTATTTTATAAGTATTTTATATTGTATATACTTTTATCTCACAAATAAATACTTCATTTACATATATAGTTATATATTGTGTATATTGAAAATATTTATAAATGATTCTTTTATATCATATATTTATATGAAAAACAATTAAAATATAGAGATAGCTAATTTATTGATAGTTATCAAAACAGAGTGAGTATAAAATAACAAAAAAAGTTATAGAAAACTAATAGGTACCCTCCAGACTCATAAAGTAATTTAGCAAATTTATTTTTAGTGTGAAAGAGCTGAACATTGTGAGTAAACTTGGGTACATATCGCTAAACCAGTAAGAAATTAAAAGTTTAAGGAAAAATGCCTATAGATGGTCTATAAGGAAAATCACCAGATTGGTGCTTTTCTGAGTTAGCGCTTTAAAGGTCTTTATCATCTTAATAATAACTTTTTATCCACGTAAAGTTTAAAAAACATCACTTTTGGATTTGGGAAATATTTTCCAAAGAGTAATTGAGGCAAATTTCCAAGGGAACTGGTCTTATAATACGTGGATAAAAAATTGATTATGTCTCCATTTTCTCGGTTTTAATTTTTAATTTTGGTGTACACTTGCAGAGTACACTACCAGTTTAAAAAAAAGGTGAAAAATGCGAATAACACAATAAGCTACAATAGCTGGTATTATTGTTTCACGCCAGAATTTATTGAATTTTCTTCATCAGTATAATTATCCATGGCAAATAAAACTTACAAAATAATCTTGTAGAAAACATAGCAAGAAACTCTGAAAATCCAAGTGCGTTACTTTATTCAGGAAAACATAATTTTTCTCCTTTACTCCTCTTGATAGTCCATCATCATATGTTGAATGGTTTCATGATTAAGTTTCCATTGTAAAAATTGCTTGTGTCTTCATAAATTGAAGCAGATTTTCTCTAGCTTAATCAAAGTACGTAACAGAAAACAAATTGGAAATTGGATTAAGGATATTTTGGAAATAACATAATCAAGTAATGGAACATGACCTAAAATAAAGGGAAGGGGAATTTGATAATGTATGAACTTCAGGGAGTATTGAATGGACAAAAAATTGCGTATTTTTCTATGGAAATAGGGCTTCGAAGTGAAATCCCAACATATGCAGGAGGACTAGGAATTCTTGCCGGGGATTTTATCCTCTCTGCTGCAGACTTGAAGGTTCCACTGGTTGCAGTGACTCTAGTAAATAATAAAGGCTATTTCAAGCAGATTCTTGATCCTTCTGGAAATCAGATAGAGCATACTGAAGAGTGGAATCCTGCGGTTTTCATGACTATTCTTACAGAAGTGATAAGTGTAAAAATTCAGGATAGGAAGGTTAAAATCAGAGCCTGGATGTTTATTTGCAAAAGCCTCACTGGAGACTCCGTGCCCATAATTTTTCTCGATACTGACGTTGAAGGTAACGAACAGGAGGACCGTAGGATTACGGATTTTCTATACGGAGGAGATCAAAGTTATAGACTCAAGCAAGAAATAGTACTTGGAATAGGCGGAGTAAGGATGCTTGAGGCACTGGGTTTCAAGGTCAGAAAGTACCATATGAATGAAGGGCATTCAAGCTTGCTTGCCTTGGAACTTCTGAGACGTAACGACACAGACTCAACGAAAGTAAAAGATCTCTGCATTTTTACTACTCATACTCCTGTTGAAGCAGGGCATGATAGGTTCGATTATGAGCTCGTAGAAGATATGATCCGTGATAAGAAAGATATTGACATCCTCAGGAAGTTTGGAGGAGCAGATCGCTTTAATACAAGTCTTTTTGCTCTGAGCCTCTCAAGTTATGTAAATGGAGTCACAAAGCGACACAGCATGATCTCAAACGAACTCTTCCCAGGCTACAAAATCCGGTATGTCACTAACGGTGTCCATTCTTATACATGGACTTCTCCTTATTTCAGGGCACTTTATGATCGTTACCTCCCTGGTTGGGCAAATGAGCCTGAACTTTTGGTGAGAGTAGGGGTAATCCCAGAAACTGAGATATGGGAAGCACACTGGAGTGCAAAAAAGGTCTTGATCGATGAGGTAAACAGAAGAACAGGCGTGGGTATGGATAACGAAAGCCTCACGATAGGTTTTGCACGTCGAATGACAGAATATAAGCGTGCAGAATTGATTTTCTCCGACCTTGAGATGCTAAGAAAAGTAAATAAGAGAGGCAAAATTCAGCTTATTTTTGCAGGTAAAGCCCATCCCAGTGATGAAGTTGGAAAACAGATTATCAAGAACATTTTCAAAAATATAGAGGAACTTGCAAAAGAAATAAAAATTGTCTTTCTGGAAAATTACAACATGAACTTGGCCGCAAAAATGGTTTCTGGAGTTGATATCTGGTTGGATACTCCTATTCGTCCCTACGAAGCATCGGGTACAAGCGGCATGAAGGCTGCTCATAACGGAATCGTGAATTTCAGTGTGCTTGACGGCTGGTGGATAGAAGGATGGATCGAAAATGTAACAGGTTGGGCTATTGGACCTCAGCCCGAGGAGAGCTTTTCTGAGGAAGAGATTAGAGCCGCTGAAATTAACGACATTTACAATAAGCTCTATTATATCATCGTTCCTATGTACTATAATCGAAAAGACGAGTGGTTCAAGCTTATCAACAACTCCATAGGCATGTTAGCCTATTATTTCAACAGTCACAGAATGATGCGCCGTTATGTCATACGCGCTTACCTTTAAATTACAAAGAGTACGAAATAGAGAGCAAAGGATATGAACTTGTCAAATCCTGAAAGTTACGGAAACCTGAGACATACACACAATTAACTGAGCAGAAATAAGGAGACAGCTTATTGGTCAATAATGAGAAAAAGCTCAAATTTTGGAGTATTTCTACATCCGATATGTTGAAAAAACTCCAAACAACAACTGACGGTCTGAAAAATTCAGAAGTTGGTGAACGTCTTAAAAGGTATGGAGCTAATATTCTTAAACCAAAAAAACGAACCGACACCCTCACACTCCTGCTGGCCCAATTCAGGAGTCCAATTACTCTTATCCTCATCTTTGCATCTGGACTTTCTTTTTTCCTTGGTGACGTCACGGATACTGTAATAATCTTAATTATTATCCTGATCAGCAGTATGCTGGGTTTTTGGCAAGAAAAAGGAGCTGCTGACGCTTTTGAAAAACTGCTGGCTGCGGTGCAGATAAAGGCTGCAGTGCTCAGAGATGGTGAAGAGAAAGAAATTCCTGTTGAAGAGATTGTGCCTGGAGATATAATTATTCTCAACGCCGGAGATATTATACCTGCAGACTGTCTAATTCTGGAATCAAAAGACCTGTTTGTTAGTGAAGCAACTCTCACAGGAGAGACCTATCCCGTAGAAAAAGTACAAGGTGTGCTGAACGCAGAAACCCCTCTCGCGAAGCGCACAAATTCTCTCTGGATGGGAACTAGTGTGGTCACTGGTAGCGGGAAAGTGTTGGCAGTTTCCACAGGAAAGGAAACTGAGTTTGGAAAAATATCAGAGAGATTAAAACTCAGGCCCCCGGAAACAGAATTTGAAAAAGGAATTTCAAATTTTGGACATTTCCTGATGGAAGTTACGCTACTGATGGTATTAGTCGTATTTGTGATCAATGTATATCTCAAACGCCCAATTCTTGAATCTTTTCTCTTCTCGCTGGCTCTTGCAGTTGGGCTAACTCCTCAACTCCTTCCTGCAATTATCAGCGTCAATCTTTCCCACGGAGCAAGAGAGATGGCGCAAAAGAAAGTTATTGTCAAGAGACTGGCTTCCATTGAAAACCTTGGAAGCATGAACTTGCTCTGCTCCGACAAAACTGGCACTCTGACCGAAGGAGAGCTGCAACTTCAATCTTATCAGGATCTCAAAGGAAATCAGAATGAAAAAGTCCTCCTTTATGCTAGTCTTAATGCCTCTTACCAGAAAGGCTTTGAAAACCCAATCGATAGGGCAATTCTTGAACAACATAAATTTGATCTGTCACAGTATGAGAAATTGGATGAAATCCCTTATGATTTCCTGCGCAAAAGATTGAGTATCCTTGTCTCAAAGAGCGGTATGAATCTTATAATTACTAAAGGTGCTCTCAAGAATATTCTTGAAATTTGCTCCTTCGCAGAGGTTGAGCCTGAAAAGTCTGTAAAAATTTCCGATTTGAAGACAAGAATCGAGCAGCAGTTTGAAAATTTCAGTGAAAAAGGGCTTCGTACTCTTGGGATTGCGTACAAAGAAGTGGGACAGCAGAGGATTATAGGAAAGGAGAACGAAATCGATATGACTTTTCTAGGTTTTCTCTTCTTTTCTGACCCCCCTAAGCAGGGGATTCTGAACACGATAGAAAACATGGAAAAACTTGGAATTTCTCTGAAAGTGATCACTGGAGACAACAAGTTTGTAGCTGCCAGTATCAGCAGGGAGATAGGGCTTAAGAACTCCAGGGTTATAACCGGAAGCGAACTTGATAAGATGAGTAGTGAGGCCTTGATAAAGCAGGCAATAGATGCTGATATCTTTGCCGAGGTAGAGCCTAATCAGAAAGAGCATATTATTATTGCTCTCAAGAAAAGCGGAAACGTCGTTGGATTTATAGGAGACGGCATCAATGATGCATCTGCTCTTCATGCAGCAGATGTGGGGATCTCGGTTGATAGTGCTGCAGACGTTGCAAAAGAAGCTGCAGATATTGTGCTGCTAGAAAAAAGTCTGGATGCGCTTGTTGCAGGGGTAAAGGGCGGACGGAAAACCTTTGCCAACACCCTGAAGTATGTCTTCATGGCTACCAGTGCCAATTTTGGAAACATGTTCAGCATGGCAGGAGCATCCCTTTTCTTGCCTTTTCTCCCTCTGTTGCCCACGCAGATCCTTCTAACCAATTTATTAACTGATTTTCCGGAGATGACCATAGCCACGGATTCGGTGGATAGGGAATTGATTGAAGAGCCACACCGCTGGGATATAGGTTTCATCCGCAAGTTTATGATGGTATTTGGCATTACAAGTTCTGTATTTGACTATTTGACCTTCGGTGTTCTACTCTTCCTCCTACCAGGTATGACAGAGCAATTCAGGACTGGTTGGTTTGTGGAATCCGTTATTTCAGCATCCATGATAGTTCTAGTAATCAGGAGCAGAAAACCATTCTTTAGGAGCAAACCTGGGAAATACCTACTTACAGCCACTCTCTTGATAGGAGGTCTGACTCTTTGCATTCCATTTACTTCTTTTGCAGCTCCTTTTGGCTTCAAACCTCTTCCAATTTCGGTCATCTTAATAATTGGGGCCATAGTAGGGGTATACATCCTTGCGGCTGAAACAATAAAAAAAATTTTTTATAAAAGAACTAAATTTTGAGCTCAAAATGTACTGATCCCACAGATAATTCTCAACACTTCTCGTAGACTCTCCGGATTCTCTAAATCCTATTATAATGTGGCTAGCTTATTCTGCGCAGTCGTTAATGTTGAATATGTACATTCAGGAGACCATTTCCAGGAATTAAAATACCTCGATGGAGGATTTGTCGCAAATAGGATGGCAGTTTTTGGCCCGGGTGATTCCGAGAAAAGCCTTAAACTAGTTATTGCTGGTTAAACAGATGAAATCGAGGAAATGTATCTTAATACCGACTCAATTTTAATTCATTTGACTACAAATCCTTGATAATTGATTACAATTGTATTCTACTCATTTTGGAATTATAGTCATATGTTTATTTTCTGTTTAGCTGTAGGAAATGTATTATTTTTGGTGCTTTTTTTTGTAAACCTACTAATATAAATTAAAATAAATAAATTATGTGGTAGCCACTTTAACGCTTAATAAATTCCTTAATTAGATACAAATGCATGAATCATAAAGTGTTGAGGATTTCGAAAACTTCTAATTTTCACGAGTTATTTATATACATTTTATAAACAGATGAAGAAATATAGAGTTTATCGAAAACCCTTTTCAATATATTTGCCATATGACAAAAAATTTTAAACCAAATCTCTCTTTATATGGTCACTTTCAACCTGAGAAAAAAATTTTCGACTAATACTTTCTGACCAGAGATTATTGGTATGTAAATTAATCGGTCATTATAAGGCTTTTTTTGGCTTCAATGCGACCAGACTTTACTGCCTCCTTCAGTGCCTTGATAATCGCCTTCCGTCTGTTCGGCATAAGCCATAGCAAAGTCAGTGATGGCATCACAAAAAGCGTCACCTTTGCCAATATATCCTGAAATACAGGCTGCTTCCCCTGTTCTGGCATGAGCTCGAGCCAGACATAAGCTGCACACCTTGAGATAGGTTTCTAATCCAGCTTTGTCCAGGGAATCCAAGTCGAAGGATCCTTTCATGTCTTTAAACTGTCGCCAATAGTACTGTATTCCGGTCCTCCGATCCTGAATTCCTGCAAGAAAGATATCGCTGGCTGCCTGCATCAGCTTCTGTCCAACCACCACGCGTTGAGCTTGGTTTGCATAATCTTTCTTTGAGACGTAGGGTTCCAGGACTGACGGCCCAGCCTCTTTCAGTTGTAGTAGAGCACACAAAATAAAGTATGTACATTCCTATTTTTAATAATTATTTTATCTATAGAGTTACAATCCTATTCGCATAGGAATTTCAAATACAAGTCTCTATACTGTCTCCATACAGAAACAATCTTATGACGCTGAAAAATATTGACCTTCGAGAAACTGCAATTCTTTAATATTGTTGGGATGTACTGATCATGAAGTAAAACTTGAGTGATCCTTGCAAATACGTACATTTTCTCACAAAAACATATGCTTCACTTATCAGATAAAAATGAAAAATGATAAACAGCTAAGAAATTTTGCTAATATATTACCATTCGTTAGGTTCTTCAAAAAGGGAAGGATATTTCACTTTTAGTGGTATAAGAAGTTTTTTGTCTAATTTAGTATCATAAAGTGTTTTCACTTTAGAAAGCTGGTCAAGTGATAATCCATAAGCCTCTCCAAGGAAAGCTACTTCAAGGTTTGCCTCCTCAAGATTAGCTTTCTCAAGGTTAGCTTCTCTAAGGTAAGCGTCTTTAAGATTAGCTCCTTCAAGGTTAGCTCCTTCAAGGTTAGCTTCTTGAAGGTCTGCTCCTTTAAGGTCGATTCCTATAAGATTAACTTTCTTAAAGTGACTTTTGTTAAGGTTAATTCTTGTAGGGTTAGCTTCATTTATATTAATTTTTATAATTTCCTGCATACCATACCTCCTCCTCTTTTTCACAAAATATTGTTTTTTTATTAATTACAGATTAAAGAAACATTATTACCAAATTTCTAAATAAATGTTACATGTTAAATAGTCTTTGTATATATTCAATATAGTATGAATAAGGAAATATTGGAAAATAAAAATTTAAAAAGACGTCCCTAGCAATTCGGAGAGAATAAAACAGTTTATACAAGATTTTAAAATATTCATAAGATTTTCAGAATCCTAAAAAATCTATCAAGTTTGTAAAAGACTGAAATCTAGATTAAGAAAAAGGAAAATGTCCAGGTTTTGATACAAAAATTCTGCATGGAAAAAAGACCTGAATAAAAAGACGAAAAAAGGAAGATAGAATGTAGTGTCGCTAAAAATGTCTGAAAATTCAACTAATTTGGTTGTCCATTAATAATGAGTTGATGTTTATCCAAAAAAGTCACATATTGATCTTTGCATCCCGTTTTCTTCGCGGTGTAGTTTTGATTCTCTGGATGCAGGTAAGCTCAGAAAACAAGTGCATTTGAGCAAAGTTCATTCTAATATGAAATTATCAGCCAGCTAATGATACATGACCAAGTTTTTTAATAATTTTTTAAAATGGACATGTTTTTTGTTCGATCCAATGATAGAATTGAAAAAAGGATGAAAATACAAAATAACTTGCAGAATCTTCTAAATAACTCTACTGATCATATGGCATTCAAATGTAAGTTATATTGTTTAATTGTGAGGTAAATACATATAATCGAGAAAAATTGGAGGAAATATCATGAACGAAGTCAATACGAACCAAATGTTTTCTGCTATTATGGGATTTCTTAAAAGAAGAAATTATGATGGTATACCAGAATTTCTCGATAAACTTCTAGAGGAGGGCAAACTAACAGTTTCTATGTTATATGACTTCCTGAATAACGAATACCCAATGGTTCCCTGGAAAACGATAGTTGCATTAGTAGGTATTGGCCTTTGTATCGGTGTCCCCTCCATCAGGGAAATGAAAAAAGTTGTATTTGTAGATGATCTCGCTGTGCTTTATATAGCTATTAAATTAATTGGAGCTGACTTACAAAATTATAGAGCTTGGAAAGAGAGTAGGACTTACACAGTTGAACACGTCAAACTCTTAACTGACTGAAGCATAAATTTAATTTGAATAGCCATCGTCCTTGATTTTTTAGAATACTCAAGAGCTTGCTGCTGTGATGGAAATTTCTGCAAGAACCATTATTGACTAACTGCTTTATGGTTTTAGCTACTTTTGTAATGTAAATTGAACTGATTCATGCTAATCAGGGAAACAAATAAGAAAAAAATAGATATTTGGCATAAAATGAGGTTTTTCGATGTTTTTTATCTCAACCAAAGATAAATAAAAATCATATATGCGACGATCACATATTTACTTCCCAACATGATATAAACATTTTTTATATATTTATTGTGTAGTAACTACTTTAATTAAATCGTATCAAATATACGTAACCATTGTTCCATGGACCATGGCAGCAATCTTTTGGGTGAGAGATTAATCTTCTACTGATATTTATGCATAAAAACGTAAACAACATGGCAAAAAATATTAAAAATTTCTTTTCTATTGAAAGTAAAAAGATGAGAAATTTATTATGTGAGATTTTGAAATCGAAAAATTGAGTTTCTGATTTAGTTTATTCATGTTTTATGGAATTTAAGTTGTATGATCCAGAAAAATATTTTGTAAATAAAATAATTGAAAAGTCTAAAAAAATATTAAATAATCACCGGTATTTATCGCAAGAAGAATAAATTTATAGTTAAATGACAGTTCTATAAATAAATAAAACTAATAGCTGAAGTAAAAAGAAAATGAGTTCCTGAAAGAGCTTACTATATTTCGCAACAATACCAGAATTATTCTGTAGAACATAATTGATATGTTGCAGTACAAAAATTAGACGCTGAAAATTCAAAACGGTGAAAAATAGCGACTGTGTATAGTTTCCACGATATAAATATTATCTCTCAAGTTCAAGTAGTAGTTCTGAGTATCGCATCACCAATAGTTCGGCAGTGTACCGAAAGTACTGTAAAATAATAAATCTCAAGAAGTCATTAAACTAAAAGGGGTACAGTTTCAGCATTTAATTTTCAATTTACGGAAAATTAGGACGTCTTCTAAATGAGACCTTTAAAGAGAAATAGTTTCGGGATAAAACATGAAATTTTGGTAATAATTTACATTTGGATTAAATTTGGAGCTCTGTTCTTTATTATAACATAAGAAGCATCATTGATGGAATCACCGCAGTTAACTAACTTTTCTTCCAAATATGGAAATTGGTATGCTCGAATACTAAGTATTTATAATTGATATGCTTGCCCATAACTACTATTGATAATAAAAATTCATTTTTATCGGCTAAATCTAATTTATTGGGGTACGAATATTTTTGTAAAAATTATATAGCCGACCAGGATTATTAGTATGTAAATTAATCGGTCATTATAAGGCTTTTTTTGGCTTCAATGCGACCAGACTTTACCGCCTCCTTCAGTGCCTGATAATCGCGTTCCGTCTGTTCGGCATAAGCCATAGCAAAGTCAGTGATGGCATCACAAAAAGCGTCACCTTTGCCAATATATCCTGAAATACAGGCTGCTTCCCCTGTTCTGGCATGAGCTCGAGCCAGACATAAGCTGCACACCTTGAGATAGGTTTCTAATCCAGCTTTGTCCAGGGAATCCAAGTCGAAGGATCCTTTCATGTCTTTAAACTGTCGCCAATAGTACTGTATTCCGGTCCTCCGATCCTGAATTCCTGCAAGAAAGATATCGCTGGCTGCCTGCATCAGCTTCTGTCCAACCACCACGCGTTGAGCTTGGTTTGCATAATCTTTCTTTGAGACGTAGGGTTCCAGGACTGACGGCCCAGCCTCTTTCAGTTGTAATATCAGTGCATCATCTTTTGTAGCTCCTTCGAGCAGAAGGATCAGACAGCGCGTACCAACGCTTCCGATGCCTACAATCCGCAAGGCTCCGCTTGATATACGAAAGTGAGACACGAGGTGGCGCTTTTCTTCAGGAAGGCTGGTTATATATTCTTTGAACAGCTTTTCAGCATCCAGTTCTGTAATCCACGCTTCTTGTTCCTCGGGCACTGTCTCACTTAAACGCACCAGAAGTGGAGGATCATTGCGGATTCGTCGCCTCCCACTGACTATCTCAGTGAGTTTCTCTATTGTATGCTCTTGCGTACTATAGAGTGCCTTTTTAACTGCTTTTTGGGCGCTTTTTTTGTCTTTCCGTGAGGAGCTCTTAAAGACCTCCAGAACTTCTTCCACAGCTACGTCGTAATACCATACATCCAAAAAGGGAGCTAGGGAGAAATTTACTACGGCTTCCTGATAACATCTGTTAACAACCATAGCAAGCTTCCGGTTTACCTCGTTACCAAACCCCATTTCCCTTCCAGTGAGCACCGCACTAGTAGCTAGGCGTTTGAGGTCCCATTCCCAGGGACCAGGATAGGTCTCATCGAAATCGTTAATGTCAAAAACCAATTTACGCTCTGGCGTGGCAAAAACGCCGAAGTTTACCAGATGTGCATCACCACATATTTGTGTCTGCAGACCTATAACTGGTGTTGTAGCCAAGTCAGCAGCCATCACTGCAGCCGCACCTCGCATGAAAGCAAAGGGTGATTCTAGCATACGGCCGTATTTGATGGGCAAAAGGTTTTTTAGATAGTTTTTGTCATGTTCCTGAATCAGGCTGATTGGGTCTGGTCTGGAAGGCGCAGGCTTCCATATCCCTTGGCTTCTGCAGGGTACCTGTTCTCTCAGGGCCCTGCCCCTTTCCTTGCGTTCCTGAATAGTATTCATCCTTTCTTTGTCTAACACTTATTCAACTCCCTAAATAATTTAGCTGCCTATTTTCTTGCTCTTCTTTGCTAGTAACATAATTTTTATAATGCATAAATTTGCTTCTTGCTTTTGTTCGATACATTGCCTAATTGATATGGATAGTGAGAATTTACAATTAAATAGTACCACAAAAATCACAATGATTATGAGATATTAACGAGAAAATCGAATGACACCGATTTTCAACCAATATTTTCAACAGAGGAATTAACATATTGCCTTTAAATATCGTTTTCTTTGCTCCAAAAATATGATTTTATCGTTTTTATGAATGCATAGGTTTTATAGCAAAACTCCTTCATCCGTGAAAACAAGAAAAATAAAACTTTGTCGGTATACCATCGAATATGACGTCATTTTTTATTATGAAAGGAACGGACTGAGTATCAATCATATTTTACAGAACTTTTGGAACACAGCTTTTTAGTAGATGCATTTAATCCGGATACCTGTTTTTTGGTAGGTATACTATGTGATTGTGGCTCAGGACACATATACATACATATTTTTGTATGTAAATATGTATAAATAGAATAATACAGTATTTTTACATAAAAACAAAGGAGCAAATGTTATAGGTGGATAGATTGAAACTACAAAAAACAATTAATAAAATTAAAAAATTGGTTGAAAATATAGGCAATGCATCCTTATAGAAGTAATTACTCAGTATTTCAAAATTGACTCTTCAAACTCTAGTTAAGTGTTCTTACTTCAACTTAGTATATAATCTAATAAATAGAACTATATGATGCATAGTTGATTGTGTTCTATTATTTCAGCTATTTTATCTTTTAACGTGGGTACAGAATGATCTTTTCGGAGATGTTAATTAATGGTTTCAGAGACAAGTCACAAACAGTCTTTCCAAAGAATGACCCCTGAACTTCTGGAGTTAAGATTGAATGAATACCTGATTGAAGAGCAGAAGCATGAAGACTACTGGAAACAACTTAAGGGAAGATTTGAAAAATGATTATTTGAGATTCAACACTTAAAAACAGGTAATGCAATTGTCCAACTCTGCTCTGAATGAGTTTTTAAATAAACATGAAAATAGAGTATTCGATACATTATTGCAATCTAGAGCAAATGATGAAGCAGACTCCAGGGCTCTGCAGAGAAAAAAGAATATGTCATTAGCAAGTCAGGCGGAATGAGGAAGAAACATGATATTGAAAAATCACGGAGAGCTGTTCCAAAGAGGTGAGGTCAATCCTACACGTACCTTTGAAGATGTACCATATCAGGCTCATTCAGTAGAAGAAGGTAATATTATATTGAAAGGTCCCGGGGAACTGTTCCAAAGGTATAAGAAAAATCCTATACTTACCGCTGAAGATTGGCCATATCGGGCCCACTCAGTCTTTAATCCTGCAGCAGCTATAGTTAATGGTATAACTCTATTACTGGTGCGTGTCGAAGATCACAGGGGCTTTTCTCATTTTACGGTAGCCAGGAGTAAGAATGGAATTGACGGCTGGGAGATTGACAGTCAACCAACCTTTGCTCCAGATTCTATAAACTATCCTGAAGAGATATATGGCATTGAAGATGCGCGTATAACTTACATTGATGAAATGGACAAATGGGCCGTGGCATATACGGCTTTTTCGGATTCGGGTCCCCTACCAGCTCTTGCCTTTACAGAAGATTTCCGTAATTTTGATCGGGTAGGAGCTACCCTGCCTCCTGAAAATAAAGATGCTGCTGTTTTTCCTGTAAGATTTGATGGTATGTGGGCAATGTTACATCGGCCTGTATCTCGCATGACTGGTTCGAAGGCAAACATCTGGATATCCTTTTCTCCAGATATGAAGTACTGGGGAGAACACGAGGTTCTTCTATATGCTCGGGAAGGCGGATGGTGGGATGCCAACAAAATTGGTCTATCTCCGCAACCAATCCGCACATCTGATGGATGGTTAATTATGTACCACGGGGTCCGCCAGACGACATCTAAAGCAAGTTATCGACTTGGATTAGCTCTTCTTGATCTTGACAATCCTAGGAAAGTTCTTCACAGATCTGAAGGATGGGTTTTCGGGCCTCGTGAAATGTATGAACGTAGTGGAGACGTTAATGATGTTGTTTTTCCTTGCGGATGGGTCTTAGTAGATGATGAAATCCGCATTTATTATGGAAGTGCGGATGTGTCAGTATCAATGGCCAGTGCAAAAATCAGCGATATCCTGGAGTATATACATAAGTGCCCTGAGACACAATGTCCGGATGAAATACTGTAGATAGTTTGAAGAAAACAGGGATCTTTCTAATGACCCAAAAAAGTGATATTAAACTAAAGAGAACTTCGATAAACATCTGCTTTTCAAAAATCATTTGTGTACCATTTGTAACCACATGATGAACTTCAGAGGTTTTTCGAAATTCTCTATAGTCCTAGTTTCTTTAGAGATTGTTGCCCGCATTAGGTTTCTAAAAGGTTTCTCTGAGATTCTAGAAACTGCTGCTTTAGTGATTTAAATATAAACGAAAACTCCTCTTTTAGTTGTATGAGGAATTCTTCATCTAATTTTACATTATAAAGCCCTCTAACCTTAGATAGCTGGTCAATTGATAAATTAAGGGCTCCTTAAGGTTTGCTCCTTCAAGATTAGCTCCTTCAAGATTAGTTCCTTCAAAATTAGCTCCTTCAAGGTTAGTTTCTCTGAGATTAGCTCCTGTAAAGTTAGCTTTTTCAAGTTTAGTCTCCACAAGATTAGCCCCTGCAAGTATAGCCCAATCAAGATCAGCTCCTTCGAGATTCGCTCCTTCAAGGATAGCTTCTTCAAGTTTCGCTCCCTCAAGATTAGCCATAATAAGATTAGTTTTTCTAAGGTTAGCCATAAAAAGGTCAGCTCCTTGGAAATTAGCTCCTGTAAGGTTAGCTTTTTCAAGTTTAGTTCCCACAAGGTTAGCCCCTGCAAGTATAGCCCAATCAAGATCAGCTCCTTCAAGGTTAGTTTCTCTAAGATTAGCTCCTGTAAGATTAATTTTTCCAAGATTAGCTCTTTCAAGGTTAATTCTTTCAAGATTAGCCCCAAAAAGGTTAATTTCTCCAAGATCAATCATACAGCAACCTCTTTATTTTAATCACAAAATACCTACTTTATTAATTCTTTATCAATTGTAAACTATAATCAACAATAATTCAAGTGTAGCCAAATAATGGTACACTAGGTAGTGTTTGAAAATCTCTCAGCTATGGATGAACATAATCTAAACTAAAATATTGGTAGCAAAAAGACACATTAAATGTATAAAAGAAAAACATGAAGAGTTATGTTCTTTATATTGTAGACCCAAATAAAATTGCTCCAAGGATATACTTCTTTAAGTAGATTAATTCGGAATAGTACTAAAGTATTCCAGGCAATTCTTGACTTAGTCTTCGTATTTGTAACTGGCTTTCATTGAGCTGGTCGCTTTCTTCACAATGTTAGATTGTTCTTGTCATTATTTTAAATTACTTATAAAAAAAATACTTTCTGAACAAAAAATAATCCAGCATAAGATTTTTTGCAATCAAAAAACAAATAAATATTAATAATAATTTTTAATTATTTGTGAAATTATCATAAACTAATATTAGCTTTTTTCTAGAGAATAAAACCTTACCTGAACCCATCAGTGACCTATCCGTTAGTGATACTTATAAGTATAAGATTGGATACCTACATCTGAATTCACGTGCCTGAGAAAATAGCTAGAGATATATCCTTCACCTGGAGATAAAAGTGGAATCAATCCTATGATTTTGTTATCAGAAACCGTAACCAAACAGTAACAAGTTACAGCAGTCAAGCAGAAATTCGGAACTCAGAGATATATTGAATGGGTATATTCTACTTGTTGTCTTGCAAAGTCACGGAATAAATACCTATTTATTATTTTACTGGAAAAATATTATCCAATTTTCAAGTAATAATAAACAAGAGCTATAAACAATACATGTATTTATGGTAGTTTTCTCTAAACCATCCGAAAAAGGAAAACGTGATGGATGGGCTTGTGGACTTGTTTTCGAAAGATGAAGAAATGAACCAAGGAGCCACTTAGTCTTTAGCTGAGTGGTAGTTTGCTTAAGGACTAGGTACTAATTAATTAAGGTTATGACTATATTGAATATATGCAAAAAATATATAATGCATTAAATCTCTTTATAATTTTGAGGTTCTCAAACACCTTTAAACAGACCTTCTATAGGTTGCAGGGATCTCTTCACTTGCAGCCCACAAAATTAACTTTAGGACATTTACTGTCGTTAATGATTACAAGGTCTCGAGGATTTCACAAAGACAGCAGCATATAACTAGACATGTCTTTGAGGTTCAGGTAGAAAAAGACCTGTATTCAGGACCATGATATATGGTTTCTTTTAATTCCAAGTTGACGCAAGACAAACAAAAATTTTGGTGTAAAGAAAAGAGGTTATGGCATGAATGAAATTAAAGAAGCTAACTTTAACAAAGGTAACTTTGAACGAACTAATCTTAAAATAGCTAACTTTAAAGAGGATAACCTTACTAGATCTAATTTTATAGGAGCTGACCTTATAAAAGCTAACCTTAAAGATTCTTACTTAGAAGGAGCTAACCTTAGGGAAGCTAATCTTGAAGGAGCTAATTTTGAAGGGGCTAATCTTAGAGAAGCTAATCTTAAATGGAGTAATCTTAGAGGAGCTAGCCTTCATAAGGCTGATCTTAGAGAAGCTAACCTTAAAGAAACTAATCTTGAAAGAGCTTACCTCATAAGGGCTAACCTTATAAAGGCTAATCTTCAAGGAGCTGATCTTGGAGAAGCTAACCTTCAAGGGGCTAACCTTAGAGAAGTTAACCTTGAAGGAGCCGACCTTAATTGGACTATACTTAGAGGGGCTAACCTTGCAGGAGCTAACCTTGCAGGAGCTAACTTTACAGGGGCTAACCTTGAATGGGCTAACCTTATAAAGGCTAACCTTGCAGGGGCTAACCTTACATGGGCTAACCTTGAAGGAGCTAACCTTGAAGGAGCTAACTTTGAAGGAGCTAACCTTAGTGGGGCTCACTATTTATCATTTGGTCAGCTTTCTAAAGTGAAAACACTTCATAATACTAAATTAAATGGTGATATCCTCAAATCACTAAAAGAGAAGCATCCCACCCTTTTTGAATAATCAAAGTTACAGGCCTTCAAGGATATTACTAGGTTATGGAAAACCCAAAACTAATATTTGAAAAAATATTATCGGAGCGAAAACACATTATGGAGGATTTCGATTTACCTCGGATTTTTTTTCTTCGTCAGAATCCTGTTTAAATCTTTCAGTAAGTTTCTGTATTTGACTCAAGTTTCTCTTTTCCTATTCCTTATTAATATATCTCTTATTTTCCAGAGTATGTTGCTTTATTGCTCCTTTCATTGTTGCACTATAACTTTTTGATTTTGCTCCAAGGTATCCTCTGCCCCTATAAACCGCTACTTTTTTTATGATAAATCTAAATACGAATCATGAAGTGATGCAGTCGTTGTCTTGAATCTTCGAATCAGCTAATATATCCCTATCTAGTGTCTATGAAGTTTATACTTGATATTACCCACACCGGTGTGTAAGTTCTGACAAGTATATTTCAACTAACTGAAGTTCCACTGCAAAAATGAAAATCTAATAATTTTGCCCAATGCTTTTGATAACTCGATAATTCCATTTCATATAGGAATATAACAACATTTGGCCGATTACATGACAGTAAATACAAAAAATAGCAAGAAATGCATAGGCACTTTTTATTAACGTCTATAGATGCCATTTTTTTCTAATGAAAGGACGTTGAAATAGAATTATAAAAATTCAACCAATACAATTGTTGCAAGATTACTTAAAGGCCTTCCGGCCGACATCAGAAAATGGTGGACATAGAGAGAGGAAGAACTCAAAAAACGTTCAGAAAAAGAACCTTTGGAAATTAAAGAGATGCTTCTCTACTTCTAGGCACTCGACCTTAATAATTATTTGAAAGATACTTCTCAGTCAGTAGTTTTATTTATATACACATATGAAGCCTTGTGGTTATCAAATGCCATCAAGTATCATAAATAGTTGTGTAGAATATATGGGAAAAATTATAAAACAGCAAAGTTGTTCATTCTGAACTATAGCACATTGGAAATACTGACTTTGACAAAATACTTAAATATCATAATGGCAATTATGTATATAGAAATTAAATAAAATCTATATGGTTACTCTAAAATATTTATATTGTCTAAAAATATAAATAAAATTTATTATGGAGTAATAACCAGGATGTTACTTACTTACAAAATAAAGCATAATCGGGATTTTTCGGAAGAACTCCAAAAAGCTCGACAGGTTGCTGAATTTTGTATCAAACATCGGACTCAAAATCGAAGCCTTGATTCACTTCCCACTCAAAAATCTGGTTCTTATGATTATAATTTTCCTGTTTCTCCTCTTCATTCAAAGCAATTGGGAAATTATGAGAAAAATCAGAAGAAGAAGCAGAGAAAGAGGACGAAAGAAAATTCTTTGTCTGTACCTAATTTATTTCCAATGTCTGATTCTCTTTATCCTGGAGATGTTAAGCATATCGGCTTGAAGTCAACGATTTCCAGCCAGATTCTTAGGAAATATTCCCGAAACCAGGATCTCAAATCCGTTAAGAATGTAAAATTAATCATCCCTTCGCAAGCTGTTAGTGTATTAAAGAAGGAGAAAGCTCTCATTATCCCTTGCCTGAAACTTCTACTTAACTATCATTTTTCCAATAATTTTAACAAAATCTCTCAGATAGAAATAGATAACATCTATGCTTATGTGGCAGTTGTCTTTCCAAACGAAGAACCCAAAAGTTCCGAGCACTATATAGGAGTTGACCGCAATACCAGGGGACATATTGCTGTTGTAGCAGATCCTGAGTCCGGTAAAATCTGGAAATTAGGAAAAATGCGCTACCACATACATATAAAATATGAGAATATAAAAAAGAGACTCTATAATATGGGCAAATACAAACAACTAAAAGCTGTAAAAAATAGGGAAAAAAACATTGTAAATAATCTAAATCATAAAATTAGCCGAAAAATTGTGAATGTTGCTCTGTATAATGGTTGTGGGATTAAACTCGAAAATTTAAATGGATTTCGGAAACTCAACAGCAAAATTGGAGATGCAGAAAAAGGTGAGAAAAACAAAAACGAAAACAAAAAAAGGGAACAGAAAAAAGATAAAAGCAGAAGAAAAGAAATAAACAAAAAGTCCATTAAAAACAAAAGTAAAGTCCTAAAATTCATGTGTTCAAGCGAATACTCCCTGAACAGCTGGTCTTTTCATCAGCTTCACAAATTTATTGAATACAAAGCCAGGCTGCTAGGAGTAGAGGTAGCTTATATTGATCCCCATGCGACTAGTAAGAGGTGTAGTCGCTGTGGACATACAGGCAACCGATACAGTAAACAATTTGAATGCCCACACTGTGGTCATGTTGATCATGCAGATGTCAATGCCGCCTTTAACATAGCGTTGACGCCAAAAAGCAATGGTCGATTCTCTGCAGAAAGAGATGTAGGGAAAGGGAACACTGACATCCCTCTAAGAATCCTGGACCGTACAATTTTCAGCAAGCGGATAGCCAGAAAAGAAACTTCTCCACAGTTTGCGTGGGAAGTATGTCAGTTTTTAGCCTAAGAAGTATTTTTGGACTTTTTAACTCTAAGGAGGGCAGTTTCTTTCTTTGGAGGATATCTTTTTGGAAACTTGCCAGTCATAAAAGATAACTTCAGATTTGTAATACTTGGGATAATTTTCGTTTCACTACTTCCAGGTGTTATCATATATATTCAGAACAAACGTGATCCAAAAAGTACATGATAAATTGAAGACCGAACGTATATTCCCTGAATTTGTTCTTTAGCCAAGTAATATTAATATCCCACAAAATTGAGAGATTAAGAATATGTTTGTTGAGCCGTTAAGTAACGAACTGATAAGATACGAAAATATTGGGATCTCGTTTGAAAACAAAAAGGTTCTTTCAGGTTTCAACCTGAGCGTGAAGAAAAAACAAAAAACCCTTTTGCGAGGAAAATCCGGGACTGGGGAAACTACTCTTTTAAAAATGTTGCTTGGCTTTACAAAGCCTTTGGAAGGTACACTCTACTTTCAGAACCGGGTAATTGACTCTAAAACATGCTGAGAAGCTCGACAGAGGATCGCTTACGTGGTACAGGATACGAATCTTGGGGGAGGAAAGGTAAAAAATCTGTTAAATGAGATCTTTTTTTGCAGAGTAAATAAAGATAAGCTGGACCTTGATAAACTGCGGGTTTTCATGCGGGAGCTGGAGCTGGAAGACGACATTCTGGACAAGAATTTTCAAGAACTTTCGGGCGGAGAAAAGCAACGAATAGGAATCCTCATTGCCCTCCTCCTGAATAGGGATATATATCTGCTCGATGAGGTCACTTTTGCTCTTGATGTGAACTTAAAATAGAAGGTGGCTGATTATTTCCTTGCCGGGGAAGACTGGACACTTCTGGTAATCTCTCATGATCTGGAATGGGATCGTGATTGGGTCGAAACAATAGATATTGAAAGTAAATCCTAAGAAGTTGCCAGAACCAACCCTCAAACTAGATACATAAACAAAAAACCAAAAACCAAGAAGACTCAAAAATGCCGGTTTATGATATAAGTTACACCTCATTAATTTATTGTTTTTTCTTACTTGCAATTCCGATTTTCATAAGCCGGGAAATCCGGCTTGAACTCGAGAAAAGCACCCTGGAAGCTGTCTTTAGGATGTCTATACAGCTTTTTCTTGCAGGCCTCTTTCTGAACTTTATTTTTAACCTGAACAGCGGGCTTCTGAACCTGGCCTGGGTAGGAGTGATGATCTTCTTTGCGTCCTATACGACAATAAAAAGTGCGGACTTGAATGTAAAAAAACTCTTTGTACCTATCATTTTAGCCATTGCCTTTTCAAACCTGGCGGTCCTTTTGTATGTTAATAAATTCGTGATCAATCTGGATAATCTTCTTGACGCACGCTACCTGATCCCTATAGCAGGTATGTTGCTTGGAAATGCGCTTCGAGGAAATGTTGTAGGGATAGGTGACTTTTATAGCGATATCAAGCGAAACGAAAACCGCTACCTTTATACTTTATCCATTGGAGCAGGTATGTATGAGGCTGTTTTTCCATACCTGCGAAAAAGTCTGAAGGCTGCCGTAAAACCCACCCTTGCAAATATTTATTCCATTTGGATTGTCGCTTTGCCTGGAATGATGACAGGGCAAATCCTTGGAGGAGCCAGCCCTCTTGTTGCTATTAAGTATCAGATTGCCATCATGATAGCAAATGTATCCACTCTCCTGAGCACAACTCTCAGCATTCTCATAAGCTTCAGGACGGCCTTTGATGAGTACGGACTCGTAAATAAGGAGCTGTACGGGAAAAATGTCTAAAAAAATATGTTATAAGTGTGCAAAAGATCTAAAATACCCTGATTTCAGTTGTGGGTAATTGCAGACCATGTGATATCCTGCTCAATTGGAGTGCGTTTTCTTATGCAGTCTTCTCCACTATCGGCTATGTTCTCAACCGCAGTTTTTAATATGGAAGGATCGATTTAACTTAACTGCTTATATACAGGCCTTACATAGCAGAGAAATTTGAATTCCCATCAGCTTTTACATTTTTATTTATTTCTTCCATCTATGCTTTTCTGAACTCGGCTATTTTACATCATATATAAATACATAAAGTATGACCGATTACACAGTAAATGCAAAAAAAGTATTAAGAAAACATAGCAAAATTCAATAAATTTTAATACTAGCTATTTTTAATTTGAACCGGTAAGCCCTAATCACATGAATACTTTCACCTAACTTTCTCAAACCTTTTTATGTTTTTAATTTCATATTACTACAATGCTTACCCTTAATCCCAAAGTAAACAATTTCGAAAGGCAGATTACCTTCCATATAGACATGGATAGCTTTTTTGCATCTGTAGAGGTCAGAGAAAGGCCAACACTTAGGGGACTACCAGTGGTTGTAGGCTCTGACCCGAAAGGAGGATCAGGAAGGGGAGTTGTGAGCACGAGTTCATATGAGGCAAGGAAATATGGAATTCATTCTGCAATGCCAATTTCACAGGCCTACAGACTCTGCCCTGATGCTGTCTTCTTGCCTGTAAATATGAAGCTATATAGCGGAGTTTCGGTAAATGTAATGGAAATTTTGAAAGGTTTTGCTGAAAAATTCCAGCAAGTCAGTGTCGATGAAGCCTATCTTTTACCAGGGCCTGAGATCCGGAATTTTGAGGAGGCTGCTATCTGTGCCCTTAGAATTAAGGATGAAGTCCAGAGGCAGGAAAGAATTACCTGTTCTGTAGGAGTCGGGCCAAATAAGCTTATTTCAAAGATTGCTTCTGGATATCAGAAACCTGACGGGCTTACGATTGTTAGGCCTGAAGAGGTCAGAAACTTTCTTTTTCCACTAAAAGTTTCAAAGATCCCCGGAATAGGGAAGAAAACAACCGAAGCCTTAATAGAGATTGGAATAACCAAAGTAGAAGAACTAGCAAATTGCAATGTTCAGCTGCTTTCGGAAAGGTTTGGAAAGATGGGGCTTCAGATGAAGCAGATGGCAAATGGGCTCGATTTTGAAGAGGTTCGGGAAAGAGAAAGCGTCAATTCGATAAGCAGGCATGTGACCTTTGAGGAAGATACAAAAGATCCTGTGAAAATTGAAGGGGCTCTGGCTATGCTTGCTGAGAGTGTACACCGCTCTCTCCTGAACCACCGCTTCCTTTTCAAAACAGTAACCCTTATAGTTCGTTTTGAAGATTTTTCTACTTATACACGCTCAAAAACTGGCCCGATTTGGACTTCTGATATTTTTGTTATTAAACGGACAGTTATGCAGCTCCTTTCGGAATTTATTGGAAGGCAAAAATTCAGGCTTGTAGGGTTAGGAGTCACAAAACTAAGGGAAAGAGACAAGAGGCAGACTCTGATTACAGATTTTACATAATAGTTCTGGAGACTTTTTATTATTTTCTGAGTTTTTGAATGATTGCAGTCAATTGCCAGTTGAATTAATGGTAAATTTTAGCGATCCCAGAAGATATTAAAAGTCTCAAGATTTTTGTGCTTAATGTTTTCAGTAACTTGTGGACATTACCTCAGTTCATTTTCCTGACAATCAATTTCTTCACAGCCTTTTTTTCATCCATTTCTTTATCTGTATTTTCAGTGCTTTCAGAATCTTCGACCCAGACACTAAAATGATATTCACTGTCAATTCTAGGGTCGAGAACGCGAATTTCAATGGGATCTTTTCTTGTAGTTTCCCATTTTTCTTTGAATTTTTGATGAAATATTTTTGCTGCAGCTTTTTCGGGATCGAGCGCTGAGACGACTCCCATAATTCCTCTATTTTCATCCGTGGCAATGAAGGTTTTTTCCTTTTTTTCTTGTTTCACTGAAGATTCCTGTTTTATGGTTTCCCGCCTGATCTGTCTCTTTACTCTATTAGGAGCTTCTACTGTATTTTTTTCTTCAGGAGCTAACCTTGAAGCTTTGATTTCGGAAAGGTTCGTTTCTTTTTTCTCAGGTGGGATATAAGGGACTTTTCCCATAATTTCGTGAAGGATCATAATTGCAGCATGCTTATCCAGAGGTTCGTTGTTATTTCCGCATTTTGGAGATTGGATACAGCTAGGGCAACCGCTTTCACAGGAGCAGCTCTCAATTGCTTTTAAGGTGCCTTCCAGTACCTGTTCGATCACATCGTATCCTTTTTCGGCATATCCTACTCCACCTTTGTGCCCATCATAAATGAATATTCCACTTTTGCCTCCAAGATCAGGATGTGATGGAGTGGAAACTCCGCCTACATCGGTTCTGTCAACAAGCAGGTTAAGAGGGTACATAGAAATAATTGCATGCTCGACTGCATGAATCCCTCCTGCAAAATCCAGCTTATGTTCTCCGATCATCTCCTGCAGTCTGTCCGGAAGCTTTATCCAAAGGGCCATTGTTTGAAGAGTAGTGGGAGGCATTTCAAGGTTGCATGTACTCATTGTATCGTTGCTGTGAGTCTGAATTTTTCTGTAGCCGATGACTCTATCAGTAACTTCCACTTCCCCAAGCCCTATTTCAACCTCTTGAGCATGTAAAAGGGCTTTTATTGCATAGTTTTCCTGCACCAGGACTGATGAGTTAATCATGGGTTTTGTATAATAAGCATCATGTGTTTTTATGGCATGGATCTCATTCTTTTCATGGTCTATTTTGTTTATGTAGTAGGGATCTCCTCTGTGCATATAGACCGCACCCTGATGGCACTCCCGAAAAGCCAGCCCCTTCTCGATATTTTTTTCTATAGGGAAGCTCTTTTCTCCTTCAAAGGCAAGGAGGGAATAAGTGTCATTATCTATTCCCCGTAGGAAGACATGTTTGTACGGAAAAGGATCAGTCGAGTACTTCAGGTCATTACCTGCAAGCAGGTCTTCGGCTTTCAGGAGTTCCACAACTCTTGGATACCCTTTTCCAAAATACTTCTCATCGGATGCCCGCAGAGGAATTTCTTTTGCTGCACAGAGCAGGTGTCCAGCAAGGATGTAGGTGTTTATAGGGTTGAGAACTGCATTTTCGCTACTTCTCGCAAAAAAATCAGTTGGATTTCTCATATAGTACTGGTCAAGGGCATTTGTTCCTGCCACTAGGACAACAATGCTTTCTTTTCCGCTCCGGCCTGCTCTTCCTGCCTGTTGCCTGGCGCTCATAACAGTTCCTGGATAGCCGTCCAGAATACAAGCATCAAGCCTTCCTATATCTATCCCGAGTTCGAGGGCATTTGTGGAAACTACACCCCTAAGTTCTCCTGAATTCATTTTTTTTTCTATTTCTTCTCTTTCCCTGTCAAAATAGCCGCTCCTGTATGAGCAGATAGCAGGGGAAAGATTTCTATCCTTCAAAAGCTCCCTGCAATTTTTGTACATTCTTTCAACTCCTTGCCTGGACCTGGTAAAGGCAAGAGTTTGCAACCCCACCTGGATAAATCTTATAAAAAGGGAAGAAGCCTCGGAAAAGCTACTTCTTCTGAGAGTACAGCCCCTATTGTTTTGGTAGAGAGGCGGGTTCCAGAATACGAATTTTTGGGGGCCATTTGAAGAACCGTTATTCTCAACAACCTCTGCTTCCAGCCCAAGAAGGACCTCTGTATGTTCTTTTGGATTTCCAATTGTTGCAGAACAACAGATGAACTGAGGAGAAGCCCCGTAATATTCAGCCACTCGCAAAAGCCTGCGAAGCAGGTTTGCCATATTGCTCCCTATGACTCCCCTATAATAATGGCTCTCATCAACTACTATGAATTTGAGGTTTGAGAAAAAACGCCTCCATAGATGGTGCCAGGCAAGAAAACTCATGTGAACCATTTCAGGATTTGTGAAAACAATATTATTCTGTCCTTCCCTGACTTTCCTTTTCTGGGCCTCACTAAGTGCTCCGGTATAACGGGCTATGCCTGCCCCTGATCTTAATGCTTCTTCGAATTCCACAAAAGCTTTTAACTGATCGTTTACAAGGGCGTTTAAGGGGGAAATATAAAGTGCAGTTGCTTCCGGGTCATCGAGGACAGCTTCAAAAATCGGGATCAGGTACGTTAGTGACTTCCCACTTGCTGTGGTTGTGCAAAGCACGATGTTTTTTCCTTCTCGGATTTTATCGATGGCTTCTGCCTGGTGGGAGTACAGATCTTCGATCCCTAATCCTGAAAGGGTAGCTTTTACTTGTGTTTTCAGTTGAAGGGGCGCGTAAAGGGCTTCCCTGGCGGGAATCTCCTCTATATGTACTATCTGGTTTTGATAACGACTGGATGCCTTTAATTCATTCAGCAGGCGGAGGATATCCATTCTTTGCTCCATTTTTTCATACTAGGACTTTTAAGTACAAAATTAAGTACTTCAGGGTGTAGTTAAACTTGTGCTTTCGAGAGTTAAAGGTTTTATGCTATTGATTTTTCAGCTCAACTGCTTAAGAGCTTCTCCGAAAAATAGGAAAACTACGATATAAGGTATGTTTGGTAATGAAAATACGAAAAATCTGGCACGACTGTGAGATATATGATGGATTCTGTGAGAAAGTAGAATCATTACTAGTAGTTGCGTTAATTGGCTGTAAATTCGATGTCAAATTTTTGTTTACTGCGTATAATTTGATTCCTCATATACGTAATTTATCTACTCAATAATTTATTAAGATTTGTGATTTTAAGGAAATTATGCATACTGCCGAGCAAAATTAAAAAAAAGCGAGCCTCATTTAAATTATTGAAAATTAAATATCATTAGGCTTAAATTTACTGTTATTGATTATTTTTTAGTTAACTTGGATGCGTTACTTTTAGTGTATAGCCAGACAATAATGCCTTAGATGGCTTTAAAAACACATATTAGATTGTCTTAATAAAAGAGGATTTTTAATGTATCTAGGATTGCTAAAATTTACCATTAATTCAACTGGCAATTGACTGCAATCATTCAAAAACTCAGAAAATAATAAAAAAATCTTATATATTAAAGAAGCACCTCAATTTAAGGAGTGAATGTATTTAAAGACTTTAAAAAGATAGCTTTTAAGACAAAGAAACCTCAAATATTATTATATGAATCTGGAGAAACCATACATTATTTCTGTATATGCCATTCTACGGAATGAGAAAGGCGAATTTTTGCTTCTCAGGCGATCGCAAAATTCTCACTCAAACCCAGGAAAGTGGGATCTTCCAGGAGGAAAACTAAATCATAGAGAACTACTTGAGGAAGCTGTTGTACGGGAGGTATGGGAAGAGACCGGGATTTCAATTATCGCTGGGAATATTGCAGGATATGTCACCTTTGAGCTTCCAGATAAAAAGGTTATTGCCATAGTATACGATGGTGGGTACGTTATTACAGATATAAAGTTGAGCTATGAGCATATGGAGTATGCATGGATATCTCTTGATACTATTCTAGAGATGAACACGCTTCCTCCTTATTTTAGAGATTTCTTCAAAAGATTCGTCATCGAAAATAAAAAATCTTCGGAACCATCGATTTAATTCAAAAAAAGCTCATTTGTTGTTCTATGTTTTGTGGTTGATGTTAGTGCCAGAATATTCTTAATGCCGTTTCTCAGCTTTTTTGTTTCGCATTGCGGTAGACGAGAACAGAGTCTGCTTCAATTAATGAAAACGCAAACAATTGTTACAATGAAGCTTGATCATGAAAAATCATTCACATATTAGTGGACATCTAAATAACGAATAGCTCAAAAATGATTTTAATTTACATCAAATACTCGATTCTGCTTTTATTGAGTTCAGGATAAGAAATCTATGAAATTTGAGTGTAAAATCTGAAAAATAGAAATGTTTATTTTGAATGTTGCTGTCATTTTGATCCTTGAGATTCTGCAGCTCTCTGATCTCGCAGGTATATTCTAGAGATTTGGAATCTCAATACCTAGCAATGACAACAACAGTGAATAACTGATGCCTTATGATTATCAATAATATATTATAAAAGTAGATTTTATAAGTTGCAGGGAAGGGATACCTGCAGCCCGGTAGAAGAGCTGGTTGGAGGTACTAAAAAATCTTGATATTATAAGTAAATTTAATTTATTATATATTTTTTGCATATATTCTAAATAGTAATAACTTAAACTAATTGTCACAAATATTATATGGTCCTATAGCATGAATTATAACAGATTTGAGACACAAATTTTATATCTGTGTACATCTGAAAAATGTCAGATCAAAGGATTGTAATCAATTTTAAAATCGAGTGATTTTCAATTTTACGTTCATCGCTTGATTTTGGAACTTAGTCCTCAAGCTAATTTGATGGAATTTGATTTTTTTATCCGAGTTTTACTTTCCGATTCTCGTTCGGGAAGACGAGATCCTTTTCTTTTCTTTCAAGCAGACTCATCTAATTCTTCAAATGAAAGGGAAGATAATTAAAGTAAATTTTAAACAGTGAATTTAAGTTCAAGCACTATAGAACAGTGGTCTGAGCCTGCGATTTCGGAATAAATTGGAGCAGATTTTATATTTTCTAGAAGATTTTCGCTGACAAAAAAGTAATCCAGCCTCCAGCCAATATTTCTCTCGCGAGCCCTAGTTCTTATTGACCACCAAGAATAGTTTCCACCATTTGTATTGAACATGCGAAATGTGTCAATATATCCTGCAGCTAGGAACTTGTCTATCCAGGCCCTTTCTTCTGGAAGAAAACCCGAAATAGTCTTGTTTTCTCTGGGATGGGAGCGATCAATTTCTTTATGGGCTGTGTTAACGTCACCGCAGATGACAAGTTTTTTTCTTTCGGATTTGAGGGCGTTTGCATATTCAAAAAAGGATTTGTAAAAGGCCATCTTATAGTCCAAGCGCTCCTGAGAGGCTTTCCTGTTGGGAAAGTAAATATTCATTAAAGTAAAGTCATCGTAATCGACCCTGAGGAAGCGGCCTTCCTTATCAAACTTCTCGATTTCCATTCCAGTCTCAACATTCAGAGGCTTTCTCTTTGAAAAAATTCCTACCCCACTGTAGCCTTTCTGCTCTGCTGAAACGAAATATTTAAAGTATCCCGAAATATTCTTGACTTCCCTCGGGAGTTTGTCAGTAGAAGCTTTAGTTTCTTGGATGCAGACAGCATCAAACTTCTGTTCTAGCAAAAGATCATGAAAGTTTTTTTGACTGCAGCCTGAAGACCGTTTACATTCCAGGAGACAAGGTTGTAGTGGCTAGACATTATTTCCCACGACTCAATGATATTCTGATCTTGTTTTATCGTGGTGGCTTAGAGTTTCATTTACTTATATCAAATATCCATAATATTATTCTATGTTAAAATTTTGGGTCATATCTTCGTGTTATTGATCTAATCTGAAAAATGATTAAAGTCGTGTGTTGGATAAAATGTTAATTGATTCAATTTATCATCAGTTCTAGTGTAGTGATTTCCAAACATAATTCCTAGATATGCAGCATAAAAAAATAGCATTTTTTAATGTTTTGAACTTTAACCGAATCCAAATCGAGTAAGCTTAGCCCGTGGATAGATTGCATATGCATAGTTTTTATTGTAAAACATATGCAAATTCTCAATATTTACATCTCATCACTCTAACTGCACTTTTACCTACAGTCACAAATCTAAAAGTATAGAGAACCTATATTCATTTGATTTTAACAAACTTTTTCTAAATGCGACTAAGATCCATCTCACTAGTTGGTTTCTAATTACCCATATTAATATTCCCAAATAGAAATTTTAAGTTAAACGATCCATCGTAATTTTATATAAATAATTTTCTCAAATTAATTTCAATTAAAAGTCAATAGCAAGAGTATTTATTGATTTTTGCTATGTTTTTTTAATACTTTTTTTGCATTTATTGGGAGAGCAGGAGTAAACAAACTTATTCCTAGAAAATATGGAATAATCGATTTCAAGGCACATAGCTAAAAAATGAGATAATTGCTTTCTTGTAGTGGAACGGTGGGTCATATATATACATATTTAAATTTGATTTATTCTATACCTTAAGTGCTATGTCTATTATAATTTATATTACTTTATGCTTACTGTGGGAAACATTAAATTTTGAATAAATATCTGCCGCAATTAACAGTATTGATTTTATTATCAAGTTTTTATCAAAAAACAGTGATTTTAGGTATTTACATCAGATTCTTTGCAAATTTTGAGTTAATTTTTCACTCGAAAATTGTAGAACCTAGAAAGAAACTCCATGCTGATTTCAAGGTTTTCAGTTAAGCGCTATAAGAGATGGCTAAATTAAATTTCATTAGAGATATTTTAAAAGCACCTTAGATAATATTAAAGTGGAAAAATAAAAAATTTTGAGAATATAAACAAGGAAATGGCTGAGATATCTATTTTTTTGGAAATTATGGTAATAGATCCTCATTCATATAGTTCTCAGGTGGTACTAAAAGGGTGTAGTAGTCCTCTTTTAGTGAGTTAAGAAGCTCTTCGTTTAATTTAGCACCTTGAAGTGTTAGTACTTCAGAAATCTGGTCAAATGATAAATTGTGTGCATCTCTAAGGTTAGTCCCTTCAAGGTTAGCCCATCTAAGGTTCGCTCCTTCAAGGTTAGCCCATCTAAGGTTGGCTTCTTTAAGGTTAGCTCCTTTGAGGTTAGCTCCTTTGAGGTTAGCTCCTGTAAAGTCAACCCTTTCGAGGTTAGCTTCTAAAAGGTTAACTCCTTCAAGGTTAGCCCATCTAAGGTTAGCTTCTTCGAGGTTAGTCCATCTGAGGTCAGCTTCTTCAAGGTTAGCTTCTTCAAGTTTCGCTCCTTCAAGGATAGCTCCTTCAAAGTTCGCTTCTTCAAGGTTCGCTCCTTCAAGGTCAGCTCCTTTAAGGTTAGCTTCTCTAAGATCAGCCCTATGACAGTTGGTTTCTCTAAGATTGCACCATTTAAGATTAGCTTCTTTAAGGTTAGCTTTCTCAAGGTCAGCTCCTTTAAGATTAGCTTCTCTAAGGTTAGCCCCTTCAAAGCAGGACTCTTTAAGCTTAGCATCTGTAAGTTCAGCACCTATTAGGTTCTTTCTTTTAAGGTTAATTCCTCCAAAGTTCCCCAAGTTAATGTTAAACATCCTATTTTCACCTCTGCCTTTACAACAATTTTTTTGCTCCGCTGTCTTAAGCCCCCTTAAAACTAAGTTCAATTCTACAATTGGTAATAAATATTTAATTTGAAGGTCAATCCATTTTGAAGTAATTCCTGCATGCTTCATTCAAAATTTAGATTCCCATTATCCAATGTAGAAATTAGTTTAATTTTAATACAGCTTTCTCTTAGATCAACTGGGTTGTATTATATTGAGTGGTTGATGCTTAAGTTTTTACGTTTAATTTTTAGGTCGGTGGATATTTACTAATTTGGGTCTAACTTGATACAACTTCAATAGCATTTTGCAGCAATGAGCCTGTTGTCAGAATAAATGCGCGAATATTATTTACCAATTATTATTCCAGAATCATTTTTTGATGACTGGATATTTGGTAAATATTATCGGATACGAATAAACCTGACCACTCCCTGGCAACTAGTTGCCTGCTATTTATATTTAAAGTTATATCATAAAGTCATATATTAATTAAACAATATAACATATTAAGAAACATAGTTCAGAATTCCGTATAATTTAAGGTTTGCTCTTACATAATCCAGCTTTTAAAAAATATATCTAATTATGTATTTTTAACCTTATCTTCAAAATAATAATAATTTATTCTTTAATATCATATCATTTATATCTAATTATCTCATCAGATTCTATACATTTATTGACTCAGTTCCAAAATCCAGTGATGAAATAAGTGTAACGCAATCGCGGATCGTCTTCTATTATCTGGTGATGTTATTTCCAGAATACTTTTAAATTTCATCGCCAATTTTTTGTTCCGCCTTGGTGTGGCAAAGACATATGCTTTAATGCATGAAAATGCAAGCGTTTATTGCGCTGAAAACTTATCATGAAAATATCAACCATTTAATGATGGATGAACTTATAGAGAGTTTGATGCATACAATTTCAATAATTCGCTAAACTTTCTTCTCCACTTTTTACCCTATCCATTTACATAAACCACTTCATCACTATTTCACTAATTGAGCGTTTACTGTCCAAGTAGCCGTATTTATTGAATTTATTGTTACTTGGTTGAATGAACCCGTTGCAAATGCCTGATTAGTCACAGAACCAGTATTAAGATCAGACTGTACTATTGTGTAGGTAGCTGTTCCTGAAATGCAGTTACCTGGGCTAAGAGTACCATTGCTTTGTATAGTGATTGGACTTGTGGCAATTTTGTTATCTATAACAGTGATAGGTGCTGTGATATTCACATTTCCCGAGTTGGTCACAGTGTATGTGTATGTGATGGTCTGTCCAACAGCATTATAAGTTGTTGGATCTGTTGGTTTGTTTGTTGTTGCTAATTTTCGTATTTCCAGAGCTGGACGCTGAACGGCGTTTACTGTTGCAGTAGTCGTGTTTGACACTGGATTATTATTGAATATACATGATGATGTTGCTGTATTAACCACATAATCATTCTCAACGTCTGTCTGTGATGTCGTGTATGTATATGTTCCCGTAATGTTTTGACCTGGGACAAAATTACTGTTGGATATAGAGATTTGTTGATTAAGTGTGGTGTCTGTAACCTTAATATCTGAGAGATTCACATTTCCCTAGTTGGTCACAGTGTATGTGATGGTCTGTCCAACAGATTATAAGTTATTGGATCTGCTGATTTTGTTATTGTCAGAGCTGGACTAATGACATCATTTTCTCCATCAATCAGTGTCTTCCCATTGTTTGGCGAAAGCACCCCATAGCTAATGTCAATTTTTGTCTGGTGAATAAAATTTTTAAGATTAACAATCGCTAAATCTGTATATCCATGACTCAGATATTCCTTTGTATCTTGTAGTTCAGAGATCAATGCAATCCCAGATTGACTATCCAACTCATCTGAAGTGACTAAATCTTGTATAAAAGAAGTTATTTGTTGGATTTTCTGTGCAGGAGTCAGTACTACATTGATTATAACATTCGCTGATACTGTAGTATAATTTACAGAATCATCAGGTATGAAATCAACTTGTAATTTATGCATACCTGCACTTAGTACAGTTCCTAAGGATGGAGTATGTATAAAGGTTCCATGCAATAAGGCTCCAGATATTGGATCTGAAGCATTTGCACTTAGCTGATTGTTGCTCAATGGTGTATCATAGACTATGTTAGCAGGGTTATTCCATAAAATTGTAGGAGCGGTTTTTCCTATAAAATGGAAGGCTACAGAATTATTTCCGACAGGCACTGTGGTTGTAACAGTGTTTGTGGATGGGTTAATTACAGAGACAATAACACCTCCATAATTTGCTACATAAACTTGTGTTCCATCCGGGGTGACTGCAACTCCAAAAAGCATGCTTTCTACACCAAGTACATTTGTAAGTACATTTGTAACAGAATTATTTGTTGTGTTAATGACAGAAACGTTTCCCCTGGAATCGTATTGGTTCGTCACATATACCTTTGTTCCATCCGGGGTGACTGCAACTCCGTAATGCCATTTCCCTACAGGCACTTCGACTGTAACAGTATTCGTTTTTGTGTTAATTACAGAGACAGTATTGCTGCCAGAGTTCGCTACGTATACCTTTGTTCCGTCCAATGTTACTGCAATTCCTTCAGGCCAATTTCCTACAGGTACATTTGTAACAGTATTCGTTTTTGTGTTAATTGCAGAGACAGTATTGCTGCCAGAGTTCGAAACATATACCTTTGTTCCATCCGGAGTGACTGCAACTCCATAAGGTAAGTTTCCTACCGGCACCTTGGCTGTAACATTATTAGTTTTAGTATTAATTACAGAAACATTGTTGCTTGCCAAGTTTGTTACATACACATTTTTTCCATTTGGGTTGACTGCAACTCCCCAAGGACCGTGTACTCCACTCACTGTAGCTACAACAAGTTTTGTGGCAGTGTCAATCACAGATACTTCGTTGTCGCCATAGTTAGTAATATATGCATACGGCGCCGCACTTGCTATACTCACCAGCATTAAAATCATAGCTGCTGAAACTAAGGCTATTTTACACAATTTATGTTTATTTATTATGTATTTGTTATTCAACATCCACATAGTTTGACTCCACATCCACATGTTTGGTCTCCACATCCATATGTTTGGAATCCATATCTACATAGTTGATCTCTACATCCGCATGTTGGACATTCACATCCACATATTTGGCTGCGAGCTTTCACGTTGTCATTATTTGTTTCCATTGTCATCAGATGAGAACCTTACCAGAGACTATCATTGGCTTACTCATTACGATATTTACGAAGCTAGTGTACAGAGCATTAACTAGACAATGAAATAAACAAATTGATTAAAATAATTTTAGAAAAAAAATCATAACCTGGTGAAAAGAAAATAGCAAAATCACTAGATTATGAAATTAAGTCTTTATTTCTTAAAGGATCTCTTTTATGGGCTCAGATGGTGACAGAATTTTTCCCCTTTATCATATCCTTTAAAGTATCCAGCTCTGTATCCGGTAAAATGTCCACCCTTATATCCGGAAGAACAAGTATAGATAATCATGGGAAATTTGTGTGCTATTTTACAATTTTTTCCATCAGTAAACCCTTTATGATATCCCTGCTTGTACCCAATATGGTATCCGTGCTTGAATTCATGACAATCTTTACATGTTTTTACTAAATCAGCTGCGTCACTGATGCACTTGTGAATGTTGCTACAAATAAAATTGCCACTAAAATAACAACCGTCTTATTTACTTTTTCAAAAAATTGTTTTCTCATATAGCTATTCTCCAGATTTTTGATTGTATTCAAAACAAGCTGTCTCAAGTCTCAAACCAATTCCATAGAGAATTTCGATAAACCACTAATTTTTTCATGAATAATCTATATACTATTTATAAGCGCATGACGAATTTTAGGAATTTATCGAAATATTCAATAGTTATATATAAAAAAATTATAAGATCTTTTACATATTATTTTGTTTAAAATCTGTATAATGGTTGCAACTTTGAACTTGAATTGATATATATTTAAGATAATTAGAATGTTGATTAGTAGGTGGAATATTAATAGAGCTTGAAAAAATATTATGTTTCGTGAGGGATAAAAATTAATGAAAATTAGGTAACTATTCAATTTACAAATTAGATTTATTTAATTTATACAAACATTTTCTTTAGCGTCCCTAGCTTCTGGATTTGTTGAATCGTTCTGGTTAAGTACAATTGATCGTATTTTATGGCAGCGGCTGTTGGATGTCCTTTTACTAAAAATACTATTTTTGTTTCAATATCTACACCTTTGACAATTTCTATATCCTGATACCTAACGAACTATCAAATGTAGTTGAACTATACTCATACTTAAGCCCATCAGCAATCAAATTCTAATCACTTGGATTTGTCGTTACCTTTTGATCACCATTATTAAATAGATATAGAGTTACAACTAACTATTCATAACCTGTTGGAGCTGCTTTTGGGCAATTGATTGGTATTCGCCCATCAACTCTTACCCCGCTCCAATAGTTCTCCAATGTCAAAGCAAAAAAGATCCAAACACCGTTGAGAAATAATATTTGCTTAGAACTATTAACAATATTTTTATCGACCCTTTCGGTTTTTCAACTTTTCAGCCTGAAGGTCAAGAAGGAAAAAGGTAACCTGTAGATTATTCTTGATCATATGGTGAATTTCCTTTTCACAAAAATTTTCAATATTTGTTAGAACTTCTTCTGCCTTTTTACGCTTCTTAATATCCTGAACTGTTGCTCCTATTCGAATAGGGATATTTTTTTCATCAAAAATAACTTCATTTTATTCATTGACTAGCCGTTCTTTTCATTGGCTAATGATAGTCATATGATCAATGTTATAGGCCTTTCTTTTTAAAACTCTTTTAAAGGCATAAAGTATAGCTTTGGCTATATAATTTAATGAGATGAAAAATAAAATGAGGTAAAAATAAATGAGTTTAAAAAGACAATGACTTTTTTGTTAGTAGCCTTTTTGTAGCTTCATTGGCGGCTACATCAGTATGCACAAGCCACAACGACGGTAAAAGTAGCACAAGTGACAGTGATCAGAGGTATTAGAGCCAGTCCTGGTGGCAGCTTCTACATTTTACCATATTATTTAATATCCGTTTTCCAATTTCTGATAACCAACCAAATATCACATAGTTAGTAATTGATTTATACTTAATTGGCATCAAATATACAAAATGCATTTCGGTACCCTTAAGAAAAATGCATCTTAATAATATATGAATTTATGACGGGAATTTTAAAAATAAAGTAAATAGGTGTAAAAGCATGAACAAGGTTAGGAAGGATAAGGAAGATAATCCTGAAAATCCTAAAAAATCTGAAGATCTAGAAATGGAGGAGATAAAAGCTATAAGTGGAAAACTTTCTGAAATGCACAGTGATATCAAAAAAGTGATGGAATATTCCAACAGACTGCGTTTCGAAACTGCTCTTGAAAGTTCAAGGCAGTCATATTCACAAGCTTTTATAAATCACCTTTCTGAAGATATAGAGACAGGACTTAAACAAAACATGGTGAAAAAATGTCCTGAAAAGGAAAATTGCACTTCTAAGTTTATAGCCCTTCTACATCACAATAGAGAGCTTATAAAAAATATTAAAGTAGATGAAGCCCTTATTTCGGCCAACAGAAAAAAGCTGGATGAACTGAGATGCGGAGCTCCTTATAGGAAATGCGAGCAGTGCTTTTCCGAAGTTTTGAATCTCTTCATAAAACAAATAAACCTCATGCGTTCTATGAAGATTTATAAAAATAATAAACGACAGAAGCCAGATATTTCAGCCCTCAAAAATAGCGTTTTTGTGAGCGAAGTCCTTGACTCGATCTCAAATAAACAGCGCTTGGCAATTCTAAAAGCAGTCGCTTTCGAACCGAAAAGTTTCTCTGCTTTTTCCAAACTTACGGGTCTTATAGCAGGAAACTTACTTTTTCATATCCAGAAACTCATGGACTGCGAGCTGATTCTGCAGCAACATGACAGAGGAGATTATATGATTACTGAAAAAGGGTTCAAAATCCTGCAGAGTTTGAACGAGATGTGTTTTTCACTCCAATATTTCCCACAACAGATATGCCATTCTAATTTGTTTGAGGAATCGAAAAAAGAAGAATTAACCTATGAATCGAAGATGGTAGAACTGACCGAAGCCCTAAAACAAATGGCTCTGACACGTGGGGCCTCCAAAGTCGGCATTGCAACGATCAAAACCCTTTTAGGCGGCCCTCCCTCTGCCGACCTGACTTATGTGCTACCAGAAGCAAAATCTGCTGTATGTTTTGCCCTAGCTTTTGATCAGAATCTTATAGATCCTTTTTTCAGAAAAGTTGATCAAGAATCCCTTGAAACTAATAAGGTACGGACCCACGCTCTTGCCGATGGAATAGCCCTCGAAATAGCAGCTTTCTTGCAACAGGCTGGATACAAAGCTATCCCTCAGCCTACAAATTTCGTTTACCGGAGGGATACAGAAGATTGGTTGCTTTATATGCATCCTCCTATCTCCCACAGGTATCTGGCAGTACGCTCTGGGATAGGGTATTTTGGATATTCAGGGAATATTATTACAAACGAATATGGATCCGCGATCGTCTTGGTCTCGGTCGTTACGGATGCGGAACTTATCCCAACAGACTCCTTGTTAGCAGGAGAAAACTATTGTGACGAATGCAAGCTTTGCCTCTCAGTATGTTTATCTGGATATGTGGACCCTGTTGAGAAAGTCACTGTAACCCTTGGTGGAAAGGAATTTAGTTATGGAAAGCGAAGAAACAATAGTCGCTGTTTACTTGTATGTATTGGACTTACAGGTCTGGATGCCTCAGGAAAATGGTCCACCTGGTCTCCTGGGCGCTTTAAAATTCCCGAAAAAGATGAAGATTTCGTTGCTGCAATACCTGCTACCATAAAAGCGTATCTAGGAAGGCCGAAGTTCAAAAGTGGATATTTTATACCCATAATGTCAGGATCCATGATGGAATATCCCTGTTTTAACTGTCAATTAGTCTGTCACCCTGCCAAAAAAGTTCGAAAAGCACGATACAAGATGCTCATAGAAAGCGGAGTGGTTATACAGGAAGCTGATGGAACCCGTAAAGTCGTATCTCCGGAAGAAGCAAAGGAGTACCTCAACTCCATATCTCTGGAAAGAAGAAAACTGTATGAATCTATCCAAGAGGGGAAATCGGTCTAAAAAACAGGGCAAATTATTTCATATAATACGAAATTTGAATTTTCCATTTTATGAATAATCTAAATTTTTAAAGTTAAATCCTTTAGGATTCACGCGATTGAACTGAAAAATCATTGGCTTTGGACCCTTAATTATCTAAGTTGTAAATATAAATCACAATTTTTATTGTGCTTGATTTTGTACCTCAAGTGCGTAAGTCTATCCTTGTGAATGATAGTAGGCAAATAGGCAAATAAATTCTACATCAGCTTACATCTGCATAATACCGGTTATATCGCTCATAAGGTCAATAAGTTCTATAATATCACGAAAGTATGTTTCAATATATTCCTTCAAAAAACCTGTCGTAGGGGCTGAGATTAAGTCATTTATCGATTGGCGGGGAAAGGTTTCCCTGTGCTATAATTCATAAGATCAGAACTACGTATTTTAGTACTAATTAGTTTTAGTTAATACAATTTAGAATATATGCAAAAAATATTCTTTTGAATAGTGTTATCGACGTCAAATATATGAGAAGAGGAAAAGGGAAAAGAAAATGTAAAAATCGTAGTTTTATGGTTTTTGGAGTTAATCGACTTCCAAGAAAGGCCTGTAAGAGTTATCAAACAATATTTTTTATTGGGTATCTAATATCATAGATGATAAAAAGTTCAGATTGATATGTTTGTATTTCTTATGGATAAATGACTGGCATGCAAGTAAAGGATTAGGATATTAATGGAATGTATGAGGTAAATGGTTGGGGTAATAGTGGAAGAGATATTCTTTCGAAATATAAGACTAACTACTCTTTGATCTCAGATCAACAATCAGATTTGCAATCTCTGCAAGTTGCTCAGGAGTCAGGTTTTCAGCTCGTTTGTCCATCAAATTCTCAGGGAGCCTGGCAATTAATTCCCTAATGCAGGGAATTTTGAGAGTGTAATTTGTGTTCAGGATTGCATTTCTTATTTTTTTCCGGCGCTGGCTGAAGACCGCTGCCACAAATTCCATGAAGAAGGCTTCGTCTCTTACTCCAAAAGGTGTTGGCCGTGGAACAATTTTAACTACTGCTGAATAAACTTCCGGTACTGGCTGAAAAGCTTCTTTTGGGACTTTCATAAGAATGGAAGCATCTGAAAAATAGTAGGTATTAACAGTTAGACGGGAATAGTCCTTGCAGTTGGGTGTTGAAACCATGCGTGCTGCAAACTCATACTGGTACATGAGGATTCCGAGTTTGAATTTATGATGGAGGAGCTTGAAGGTTATTTCTGAAGAGATGGAATAGGGAAGATTTGAAACGACCTTGTCGAATTCCGGGAAATCAACTTTCAAGGCATCACCTTCGACGATATCAATGTTCTTGATATCGTCGAAATGATCATGAAGGACATTAACTAGGATCGGATCAAGTTCAATGGCAATTACTTTTTTTGCCTTCTGTGCAAGCTTTTTAGTAAGGTTTCCTACACCAGCACCTATTTCAAGAACAATATCCTCGGATCTTAACTCGGCAGACGCCACAATTCTGTCCAGGTAGCTTTCATCGACCAGAAAATGCTGATCAAAAATACCTCCTTTGATGTTATATTTTTCAAGAAGAGAAAGTACCAAGACTGAAACCTCCTTAATAAAGCAAATATTTTGGTCTGAAACAAATTAAAGCAGCTTGAATAAAAATGAATAAATAATTAAAACCAAATCTATCTAAAATAAGAACTCCGAACTTATTATCTAAAAAAATTATTTCACAGTTTACATGGGTCTCTGACGGCGCGGAAGGGTGGTAAATAGTCTGTATTTGATGAAGTCATCCTTAAGTTCAACTTCGATTCTATGGGCGATAACTTTAGCCGGGTCATGCAAGCTCGGAATTCTCTCACGGATATCCTGAAAACTCTTAAAGTCTCCCTTTTTTCGTTCGTCTATCATGGACCACATTAGCTTTTTTCCTATTCCTGGCAAAAGTTCAAGCATATGAAGGCGGGTAGTAATAGAGTGGGCGTCGTTAAAAAATTTTACAAAACGTTCCTCCTGATTCCTGACACAAGCTTCAAGAATAAAAGGCATTTCAAGATTGGCCCCTGTAGTAAGGTCGGTATAACCTATTCTCTGCTTTACGTGATCTATTTCATTCCTATCCCCAGGACCGATGTAAATTTTTGACTGGATGTTAGGAATCACACCGTTTTTGGGAACAAGCTCCATCAGGGTGAACTTTTTGTCTCCTACAGCTTGGACAAGGGGTTTTTTCTGGAAGGCACTAGTACCGTCAACTAACTTCCCATAGGGCAGATAATCGAGAACCCACACATATTCCTCTCTGCCCTGCGAGGTATCCGGAGATTTATCATATGAGTGCGAAGCTCTTTCTGACTGCCGATCTGATTGCGGTCTGCCTGTCGAACGTTTGCCGCCATAAAATTTTTCAGAAGCTGGTCTGCCAGCATACTGTCTACTTGATTGCGACTTCTCTACTTTCATCAGCACCCATCCTATCGCTAAAAATGAAATCCTGCAATAGACTTCCTTTCCAGGGTATGCCAAACCTTTACACTGTCAGCTTATTTTAATGCTTCTATAAGATTCAAGATCTACTCCAATAATCAGATCTTCAGCCTTCAAATAGAAATTCTTTGAAAACTTGCGATTTGTCGTAGTCAGTTCTAGGACTCAAAGCCTACTGCAGCCTTAAGAATCCTCTGTGCTTAACTTTTTCATAAAGATACTCCTGGTTGCATAAAATGCTATAAGTCTTGGATACTCTCCTTCTAAATAAGAAGATAGAAACTGCTATATAGCTATTCCCTTTTAATTTTAGAGACTTTTCAATATTCTATGGGATCGAAAAAAATCATCATCTTTCCAGGCATTATGCGACTGCAATAAATCAAAAGGTCATAATATAAGAACAAGTATAAAATTTTACTTATTCCATAGTCTCAGCTACGTAATCAAGAATCTGGTCCAGTTCTTCATTACTCAGTGTATACTTTTCTTTTGCATAGATTGATCTGATTTCGTCCCTGGACTGAGGTAGAATATCTGCGATCCTAACCGCGATTACAGCTTTCATTTTGTCTAGTTTTAGCAGTTTATTAACAAGTTCTCTTGACTTTTCCCCACTGATCTTTGAGAACTGATCTGCATGATGCAGGGCTTTTCGAAATCCGTATACAACCTCAGTTCCCTGCTCTCTGCGTTCTTCAGCAATCTTGGAAAGTATTTCTTTGACTTCAGCCAACGTCAATAATTCTTCGTTGAGTACTTCCTTGACTATCATTGGAATACACTCTGGTTGAGTTAAAAAGTTTAGATAATTGCCATTCTCTGCAGAGTGGTCTATTTCGATCACTCTTCGATACTCTAATAATTTCTGACTTCCCCAAGTATTTTCTTCCTGGTAATACTCTTAACACTGCAATATGAACTAGCTTTTGTGGTAAATATTTGTCATACTACATTTGATCCAGCTTTATCCAGATTGGCACATAAACGAAATTAAACCTTCATTTAACAAACTGGGTTTTTCTGGATACATTATCCTAATATTGCATCCCAGTTATATGTTTGACAAACAATATATAATTACAGATATTTCCAAATCTAAGTAAGAACTCGGGTTCTCAAAAGTAGCTTTTTGTTCCCATCTGAGTTTGCATTTTTAGCTGTTTTTTCAAGGGGTGTTAGTTTTTTATATTTATAGTTAACCAACGAATTAATCATAGTTTTAAAAACCAATTATGGTTTTCAAGTAATAATTGATCCTTAAGCCACTCGAAATTATATACTACGAAAAAAGCGTAAAAAAGGAACGAATTGTCAAATGTTTCCTTTCTTCAGAGTTTTAAGTGCTTTTCGTGGTTTATCTCTAAGTGTAAGATTAATGGAAAACTTTTGGATGGTATCATAGCTTTATTTTTCTCATTTTATGAAGCATCGATTTTTACTTGGTGACTATAATCATTTAGCAGTCTATTAATCCCGCAATTTTCCAATCCTTTAGACATGAGCTAGCGTCTGCGAGGTCAGATGCTTGTAGACCGCAAATCCAAAATAAAAGGATTAGATTTAGAACTTAGATATCTGGAAAGATATCAGTATTTCTGCGGTTTCAGGTGCTGAGGGAGGGAAAACACTTCTTTCTTTGCATTTCCGGAACGGACTTCTAGCACATATGAACGACCTCGCTGTCCGGTGACCTTTCCAGTAGAACCCTGGAACTTTGGATTAGGCATGCCTCTCTGAACGCTCGGGTCGATGTCGATATGAACCATCTGCCCTACTTCGAATACCTGGATTGCCTTGCTTACAGGGGAAATTCCTCTTTCACGAACAGTCTTCTGTAATTTGTATCTTGTACAACGTCTTTCACCGTGTGAGTTTGTCATCGCATGTTCCTCCTTATATGCTCGATTAATTTAGTTATAATAATACAGATTTTCTGTAGATAAGATATATAAATGTGAATAAAATTTTCAGTTAGGCAATTTTTTCTTGACTCTTTATATTTTACTCTTTATATAATAAACTCTTTATTATCTGTTGCGATTTTAAAAATTTACTAGTATTTCCCGCATTCTTCGACGACAAGAAATCAAAAAAACCTGAAGATAATAAAAAATCTATTGAATTAAATCTAATTCAGGTATGGCTCAGATATCTACATTAATTACATCAAGATCTTCCACAAATGTATTAATCCCTAAAAGCCCACTAAGACTTGGATTTGTTCTGCCTTCATCTCCGGAAATAAGCTCTTTTACATACAAACCGCCTTCGCAATTGACTATTATGTAAGCATAACCATCCTCTGTTAATTCATCAAGTTTTATGCTATTCACGTGTCTCTTCCGGACAAGGTCAGCCCGCCTGTGAACTACACGTCTTGGAGTCTGCTGGTTGATCTCTGTACCGCTAAGAGACTCAAGACAGGCTTTAAGCTCTTTCTTTGAAACAGGTTCCTTAAATGTAACTTTAAGCTTATAAGTTTTATCCGCTTTTAAGCTTTTTATGGTTTCAACCATATTTTTTCCGACGAAAGAAAGCTCTCTTACATAAATTTTCCCGTCAGCTTTATCGTTAATTCTTTTCATAAGCTCTTCAAGATTTACGCTGCGCTTTTTAGGAGACTTTGCTTCCACTATAAAAGGCCTGCCTCCTCCAAGCATAAGGGCATCTATATCTTCCCTACCCGAGCCGTGAAAAGCTGTATCAACTGCCTGAAAAGCTTCAATAACAGGATCCTTAATCAACTCGTCTACAGATTCAAGGTACTGTTTTCCTGTATAATTACATCTTTCACAACCTTTGCCCTTACATTTCCTGCAGGGCCAGCGTGTTTGTGGGATTCCTCTTACCATTTTGCAGTAGCGACTAATGATATATACAGAGCGGATTTGAAGCTCAAGATTGTTTTTTGCAAGGTCAAGGGTAATTGTAATATCTGGATTTTTTAAATCCACATCTCTTTGAACTTTTTCTGCAATCCGCTTGCCTACTTCTCTGTTAAACTCTGTCTTAAGTTGTTCAGCATACAAAGTCCCTGCCTCAGCCCAGAGGATTTCTTCGTTTTCGCTCAGGAGCCCACTAATCTTTGTGCCCACAAGGAATGTCGAATACTCAAGGCCTTCAAGAGCCTTTGCCGCTTTATCTGCCCATACATCTAGCTTTTTGAATTTGTCAAGGCAAACCCAGCACTTCTCATCTTCCCCCTCTGTTCCAAGAGTCTTCCTAGCAAATACACTGCAACAGGAAAGTTCCTTTAGAAGATAATTATCTTTTTCACTTTTGTAAGCACGATCTCCTTCCAGAACAAGGGCGAGTTTTAAAGCCTGACCACGTTCTTTGTTACTCAGGCCAGTAGATAATTTTGCAAATTGGCGGCCCAGACAGTGATCACATATAGGGCCTTCATGTAGAATCTTTTTTGAAATTTCAAGTACATCCATTTTCTTTCACTCTCTTTAACTCCCTATTTGGAGAATAGACCTGGAGTGCATATTATGGAAATAAAAAAATAAATCGAAGGCAAGAAAGAATTCCCTGAAGATGAATGCCTAAGTGCCAATATTCGGAGAGGTAAATATCCTGAAAGATACATCGAGTAAACTTCTATCCTCATACAAAGAAATGGGATATAGCTTTTTGCATTGAAGCAAATCAGAAATTACAGATTATTCATCACCTTTTCAATCAGTTCCTCTCGTTGATACCTTTCTTTCTGACTCAACTCTGTCCAATTCGTTATGGACAAGGGTTATGCAATGGTTAGAGTGAAGGGAAATAGGGCCTACTGAGATTATTTTTGCCCCTGCCTTAAGGATCTGTTCTTCCTCCTCTTCTGTAACACCTATATGATCTCCCAGAATAAAAAGCGGATCTCGGATCTCACGGGCAAATTCTCGAACATCCTCCCCATCCTCTTTCAGGTAAAGTAGGTTTCGTCCTTCAAACTCTAAGAGCATGGATTTAAGGTCTCCCCTCCGAATCAAAACACCTGGAGTGGAATGGGTATATTGCTGGATTGCATTCTTCTGAAGGGCTTTCTGGATAAGCGAACCGCTGCTTCTTTCATCGGGATTAAGGTATTTTAGGTTAAGCCCTTCAAATCTAATGATTTTCCCTGGGTCAGGATCTCCTAAAAGAAGCAGGTTTACATTCACATCCCTGCGCATTCCAAAAGAGATAAATAGAGCAGAACTTACGCAGCGGCATAGAATATCCATCCTTCCAGCAGAACCTGGGAGATCGTTTAAAGAAAAATCGCTGTTTGTTTTCGCCTTATGCCCTATGATAACGATATCTCGCATAGGCACTATATTTACGTAGGGAATATAAAAGATGTATGATGTTCAAAGCAAGCAAAGATTATTATGAGCTAAAAACATTGAGTTAAAAACTTGGGAGTGAGATTGCGTATAATAAGACTGAATTCCTTATTTTCTGTAAAATCACAACTCTCAATAAGTTATTGAGTAGAAGAATTCCACATATAAAGAACCAAATTATACACAATAAATAAAAACTCGATTTCAAATTTAGAGCAAAGTTGCGATACTACTTATACGGACGGGATACGGATGAAGATACTAGCCATTTCTGATCCCCACGGGGATTATTCGAAGATAGAGAAAATAATGGAAACAGCTGGGGATTTTGACATTGCTATGATTGCCGGAGACCTTACTCACTTTGGACCTGATGTGAAGGTCAAAGAATTGATAGAAATGTTTGATAAGCCTGTGCTTGCAATCCCAGGGAACTGCGACCAGAAGAGTATTCTTAAAGCACTTGATACCTCAAAAGCTATAAATATGCATGGTAAACTTGAACAGATCGGGAAGATCCGGTTTATAGGACTCGGAGGCTCAAACTTCACGCCTTTCAATACTCCCTTCGAACTTTCTGAAGAAGAGATAGAAAGAGTCCTGGAAGGAATTATTTACTCCGCCGAAAATACAGAAGATCATGGGCCGATAGTGCTTCTGACTCATGCTCCTCCTCACGGAGCCAGGGACGAGCTTCCCTTGGGACATGTAGGCAGCACAGCAATCCTAAAATTTGTTGACAGAGTTGACCTGATAGTCTGTGGGCACATCCATGAGGCAAAAGGTATTGAAAATATTGGAGCGACCATGGTGGTAAATCCTGGAGAGGCCTGCAAGGGTTCCTATGCCCTTATAACTATCGAAGATGCAAAAAGCAAACCCATTGAGGTTGAATTCAAAGAAGTATAGAATAAAAATGTTTCAATCAAATTAGCACATTTTATCAGATGGCGGAGTAACATTTTTGATTTTTCCAAGGTCCCTATATACTATGAGCCTTTATCGATTTGAGTGGCTATTTTAGTTCACATTAGTGCATTATACTCTATAATCATATTTTTTGGTTAGATTACTCAATAGTTTATCTTTACTTACACTATAATTAAGTCGCCAACTTATTACATCGCTAACTTTGTTAGCATTCTTTATTTGTATACAACTATATCCCTCTTAGTAAAAATTTACACTTAAAAACCTTTGAAAAATGGGTTTGTCTTCAATTACGTATATATCTCCGTTAATCATAAAACGCAAAGTTGAACGAAGAAAAGCATGGAAAAAAATGGAAGAAAATGGGAAGCTTCTGCAGTACTTCCTTTTATTCACTTTTTCTGTATTTATACAACATCAAACGACTTAAATGTGAATATTCAAATCGAAAACTGCATTTTTTTAGAGTTGTAATTAACTTGACATTGTCAAATTAACTCATGTTTGCAGATTTTTCGACTCAATTTCAAGCAAATTTATAATATATTGAAATTTTTATTCATCTGTTTTGCTTTTTCTATTTTCATACTAGGCCATAGAGGATTTAAATAAATTCCTAATTTATATCATATGATTGTAAATTGTATATAAATGACTCTTGAAATCAGAGGTATATTGAAATCCTCTATAATGATTGAACCATAACCATGGCTAACGTTCTTTAATCCCAGTGAGTATCAGATCTCTGTCAGGGTGGGAGTGCTACTTCTGAAAATGGTGCCAAAAACAAACTAACTTCACAAAGGAGTAATGATTTAGAGGGTTAAACCAAAAAGGGCGAAAGTTCACTTCATACCTAACTTAATTACCATGGTATTCGTCATCTCAGCACTTTTAAAGTGATATATTTTTACGATACTTTATTCAAAAACCATTCGATATCTTACCATATAGATACAATGATTTGCACGCTGAAGTTCCATTTCATATTACTAAGGTAGCTTAAAATGCAAATCAGTTAGTTAACCACGGTTCTCCAGGAAGTTTCCATTTTCCAAACAAGCTGCTTGGTATTCACTGAAACAAAACAGAAAATCTTGAAAATGACATAACTGTCATTTTTTTCAGTGCTGACGGATATTCCACACTCTTGATCTGGATTATCTGTTAAAATACGACATTAGCCTTGCATCACAGACTTAATGATGTAAATCTACTCCATAGATGCATTTTCCTCCTCAGCTTATAGGCAGAAGCAAATGTGGTTATAAATAAGCAAACTGGATTATATAGAGTGGAAATCAGCGACTTACGTTAAAAAAGAATACTCGGAAAAGAGAGGATGTAATAATAAGAATTGATGTAAATGGACCTGGATTAAAAATAATTTGATACAGTTCACACAGTTATGCACCAATAAAAATATAATATATCCAATATATAGTTATACTGCTATCAGTATTATGCAATCAAAGGAGAAATAAGATCTTTTATAAGAATTGAAAGTCTCAGAATGGAAATATATGAATGTTGGGCAAAAGATACGATTGTGTGAGTGTTCCTGGAAAATAGGGGTAGTATGAGATGGGATCTCGCCATGTTAATACTTTAAGTCCTGGGGATCCTTTCAGAGACTGGCTTGTTGAAGAAGTTGTTGGGCACTGCCTCCGGAATAAAAGATGTTTAGTTGATGTCTTTAAGTATGATTCCTCCCATACAGTCTGTAGGTACCAGTTCAAAGGAGAACATTTAAGCGTAATGGCGAAATTTTTTTCCGAGCCCACTGGAAGGATGAGAGATTATAACCCTTATAAAGGCATGATGAATGAATACAGAAACCTGAAAAAAGCAGGTATCACAATAAATGTTGCAAAGCCTCTTGCAATCAATAAAAAGTTTAATTGTGTCCTCGTAACTGAGCACATACCGGGGAAGTCCCTACGTTGGTACATTAAGCATGAAAAAGGACTCTATGAAAGGCTTACTTCAGTTGGCCATATGCTCAAGAGACTTCACGAGAATACTCTGTCTTCCTACAATAAGGAAAATGAGTTTAGAAATTATCATGAAGTATTGAACCATCTGGAACTGAAACATGATACAAGAGAACATTTTAATAAGTTGCTTGGGGAATGGTGGTATAGCTCATGGCTTGACAGGTCGCATGGCTGCATGATTCATAGGGATGCTACTCCTTCAAATTATGTATTTTGTAAAGATAAACCTTATGCGCTTGATTTTGAAAGCTCCTGGTCACAGGCCCATCCTGTTAGAGATCTCGGAATTCTTAGTGCGGAACTTAAAAATGAATTCGAACTGCATAAAGGTGGAGGATGGAGAGCCGAACCTTACATAGGAAAATTTCTATGGGAATATAGCAAGGATGAAAAGGACTTCTTCCGAATTACTGGGGTTTTGCCTTTTTTTATGAGTATAGGATTACTTCGTTCTGCGCGGCTCCATCAGAGCAGCTACAGAAATTATCTAATCAAAGAAGCACTAGAGTGTTTAAAGGCGATTAATTAAAGGTTACGAGATCTTTTAATATCTTATTTTATTGCCAGGATTTGCTATTAATTCCTTGCAAGCAGCTGAATCAATCAAAATCCAAAAAATAATAAATATTTTCAAGGCCAAAGAAAATAATTAAAGTGGAAATAGGGGGTAAGAGTATCTCTGAAAACTACGGGTTTGATGCAGGTGGCAGTAAGGTAGTATTTATTAGCGATCCTTCTATAAAGGATGTAAACATATTTGAAAGTTGTCAGATAAAAGGAGTTATTTTTGACTGCTATCAGACCCTTATAGATATTCACACTGATGAACACTCTTTTGAAACTTACAATTTTGTAAGTCGATGGCTTGCCTACCAAGGAATAAAAATAGAGCCAAATAAATTATGGGACACTTACATGTTTAAAGTCCGGAATAGAATGGAGCATTCTGAGGAAATTTATCCTGAAGTAAGGGTAGAAGAAATTTTTGCCGAAATCTGCAGGGAAAATTCGGTCTGGAAGATTGATGAGAATAAATTAGGAGTTGAGACCTCGAGAGTCTTTAGGGCCGCCTCCATCCGTAAACTTCGTCCCTTTCCTCAGAGCATAAAATTAATAGAGCATTGTATAAACATCCCCAAATGCATAATCTCCAATGGACAGAGGGTTTTTTCCGAGCTGGAACTACGATTCTTCGGGCTTTACGATTATTTTGACTTCGTAATCTTTTCGTCTGATGTAGGGTACCAAAAACCTGACCTCAGGCTTTTTATGACTGCACTCAAGAAGATGGGACTTGAACTCGAGCCCAAATGTGTGATGTCTATAGGTGATTCTTATGAAAACGAGATACTACCTGCCAAAAAACTTGGAATTCACTCCATGCATATCGAAGATGCATGGAAACATTTCGGTCCGAATGACTGATTTTCCAAAAAATTTGATTGTTTTTCTTTTTTGTTACATACATGAGTTTCAGGATATTTGTGAGTTATTTTTTTGAAGATTTTGATATCTTTCTCAAATTCTCGGAGTTTTTTCAGAATGATTAAAGGTTTTGAGTTCTGACTTTTTGACGTGAAATTCTAGCCCAAGTCCATTATGTGCATCCGAATCATCTCTCAGTATCTAGCTTTTAGGTGGATGTACAATTCACAAATTGAATTTTTTGCTGTGATCTTCACTATAACTATGAAAATACTAGTGTCAAGATAATCGAATAATTGAATTATAGAACATACATAGAGTACTTGGATAGATTCTAAGCAACATAAAGTGATACATAAATTATTTAGATGATCAATAATTTAATGATTGATACACTAAGCAGAGTTAAATTCCGATCATTTTTTAATGCTTCAGTTTCAATTTGTTTTATCCTCTGCATTTCTCGAGATCATAAATCCTTGCA
>CAVXNY010000003.1:0-527890 GCA_963763235.1 uncultured Methanosarcinaceae archaeon
TTTCGATAAACACCGAAATTATATCATATGCATAAAAAAATATAAATGATTCATGAAAACCAGAGGTTTATCGAAATGCTCTAATGTTTATCCATAACTTTCCTATACATTCTTGCCTGAAACCCGTGGTATTTTGCAAAACCTTCGGCATCTTTCTGGTCAATCGTCTGACTGTCAAAGGAGACAAGGTCTTCGGAGTAGAGAGAGTTTGGAGAGGAGCGAGCAAGGATGGTGAGGGCGCCTTTATAGAGCTTCACTTTCACAGTGCCAGTGACCCTTTCTTGTGACTTATCGATAAAGGCGTTGAGGTCTGCAAAGAGGGGATCATCTACCAGGCCGGAGTAGGCCATTTCAGACCACTGTTCTTCAACGATTTTCTTGAACTTGAGTTCTCCACGGGTGAGTACAAGTTTTTCAAGGTCTGCATGAGCAGCAAGGAGAACGGTTGCAGCCGGATGCTCGTAGTTCTCTCGGGCTTTAAGACCAAGGACACGGTCTTCGATCATATCTGTCCTACCTACCGCGTTTTCTCCTGCAATTTCATTTAGTTTCTTAATTAAGGTGTAACCGCTGAGTTTTTCGCCGTCAAGGGAGATTGGAAATCCTGCTTCAAAGTATATATCAAGAATTTTCGGCTTTTCAGGGGCTTTTTCCGGGGATTTAGTCCACTCGTAGATTTCTTCGGGCGGAACAAAAGATGGATCTTCAAGCATGCCACCTTCTATACTGCGACTCCATATATTTTCGTCAATGCTCCAGGGTTTGGATTTGGTGGCTTCTATCGGGATTCCGTGCTCTTTTGCGTAGTTGATTTCCCACTCACGAGTCAGGTTCATCTCCCTCATCGGGGCGATAACGTTCATATCTGTCTGGCGGAAAATGGCTTCGAAACGAAGTTGATCATTGCCTTTTCCTGTACATCCATGAGCAAGGGCTACCGCGCCTTCTTTTTTGGCAATCTCTACCACCTTTTTGGCAATAAGAGGACGGGCAACAGATGTACCCATTACGTAGCCTTCATAACTACCGTTGGCTTTGATTAGGGGGCCGATATAATCTTTTACAAATTCTTCCTTTGCATCAATCGTGTAGTGTTTATTGCTGATCTTCTGGGCTTTTGCGTCGGCTTTCTTGATCTCCTCTTCAGGCTGACCTACATCTACAGAGATTGTGATCACTTCGTCGTATCCATATTTTTCCTTGAGGATGGGAATGCACACAGATGTGTCCAGCCCTCCAGAATATGCAAGTGCAACTTTTTTTGCCATGCTTCTACTACCCCTTTAATGGATTAAAACAAATTGATTGATTAAAACAAATGAGATTGAAATAAGAGTGAAATTTAATATAATATATCTAAGGATGAGAAAAGCTATCCTTTTTGGTTGAGATTTCTTACAAAATTTATTTCAGAACTTAAGATTAAGACTTCTGTGTAGAACTTTGATTTTGAATTGTTGGTTAGAATTGCTGCTGTAACTATTCAGCTTGAGAAAAACAAAATCATTAGATCCCTTAATTAATATTTAAAGAGAATATTTTTGGAGATCGATTTTTTTAATTGATTCTATTGATTATGTTTTCTGTTTTGCGTAGATTGGTAGCTACATTTCCTGGAAGATCTAAATTGACATCGCTGAGATTATTTGTTGGTACCTGAATAGTTACTTGCTACCTAATATTCAATTCAGAACTTCCTGATTTTTGATCTATTTTGCCAGCTCGAACTTGCTTTCGTGCTCCATCTCTCTGTGGTACTCGTTGATGGATTTGATCGTAAGGTCCTGGCCTTTCTTCATGGTCTCAATCGCATCAGCTGCAGCTAATGCTGCTTGGATGGTTGTAATATATGGGACCTTGAAATCAACTGCTGCCCGCCTGATCCTTGAACCATCCCTGCGGGACTCTTTGCTTGTTGGGGTGTTGATGATAAGGCCAACTTCGTCCCTGCGCATCATATCTATGACGTTCGGGCTTCCTTCGTGAACCTTCTTTACTGTATCCATGAAAATCCCATACTGTGCAAGGTAGCTAACAGTGCCACTTGTGCCCATTAGCTCAAGGCCTGCTGCATGAAGTTTTCTGGCGACTTCCACAAGTTCGGTCTTGTCTGCATTACTGATGGATAGGAAAACCTTTCCAGTAAGGGGAAGGAGGTTATCGGCTGCAAGTTCTGCCTTGTAGTATGCCCTCCCAAAATTGTAGTCAATGCCCATCACCTCTCCAGTACTTTTCATTTCCGGGCCAAGGACAGGGTCGGCTCCTGGAAGCTTGTCAAAGGGTAGGAGTACTTCTTTAATGGAAACGTGTTTGGGCTTTGGCTCATCCGTATACCCCAGACTCTTTAAGCTATACCCTGCAATCACTTTTGCTGCAATCTTTGCAAGTGGGATCCCTACTGCTTTTGAGACAAATGGAATTGTCCTGCTCGAACGCGGATTTGCTTCAAGAACATAAACATTTCCACCTTTTTCTGCCATCTGGATGTTGATCAATCCTTTTACCCTAAGTGCGAGTGCAATCTTCCGTGTGTAGTTCCTTACACGGTCAAGCACCTCAGGCGATAGAGACTGGGGAGGAATTACACAGGCCGAGTCTCCAGAATGCACTCCCGCTTCTTCAATATGCTCCATGATTGCGCCGATAAGTACGTCTTTCTGGTCGCAGACCGCATCAACATCAATTTCGCAGGCTGCTTCAAGGAAATCGTCAATCAGGATCGGGTGTTCTGGAGAGACTCTTACAGCTTCTTTCATATAGCGTTCAAGATCAATTTCGTCATAAACGATTTCCATTGCTCTACCACCGAGAACATAGGAGGGACGCACAAGGACAGGGAAGCCGATCCTTTTCGCAACCTCAATTGCTTCCTGCTGAGAAGTTGCATACCCACCTTCAGGCTGCGGAATCCCAAGTTTCTGCATCAGCATATAGAACTTTTCCCTGTCTTCGGCAAGATCCATATCATCAGGGTCAGTGCCCATGATTACAGTGTCAAGATATGTCTTGCGATTCAATTCCCGCTTTAGGGGAAGCGCAAGGTTCACTGAAGTCTGTCCTCCAAACTGCACAAGTACACCATCAGGCCTCTCACATTCAATTACGTTCATTACATATTCCAAGGTTAGGGGCTCAAAAAAAAGCTTGTCAGAGGTGTCAAAGTCTGTGGAAACGGTTTCAGGGTTGTTATTAATGATATGGGTCTCGATATCTTCCTCCCTAAGCGCAGTGACTGCATGAACAGTACAGTAATCAAATTCGATTCCCTGACCTATCCTGATAGGCCCTGCACCAAGGATGAGAATCTTTTTCCTGTCGGTTGGGTTTATTTCACAGGTATCTTCGTAAGTGGAATAATAATAAGGAGTAGCTGCCTGAAATTCGGCTGCGCATGTGTCCACCATCTTGAAAGTGGCCACAATGTTTGCTGCATGCCGGATGTCGCTGATTTCCTGTTCGGTCTTGCAAGTTAGTTCTGCAAGGCGCGTGTCAGGAAATCCCATCTTTTTTGCCTCACGCAGGAGTTCAGTAGTGAGTTCTTCCCTCCGAATAAGCTTTTCTATGTCCACGATCTTTTTCATCTTTGAGATAAAAAAAGGGTTGATATTAGAAAGTTCGGCAATTTCCTTTATCGACATTCCTCTCTCAAGCGCATTAAAGATGACAAAAAAACGTTCACTTGTGGGAGTCTTGAGAAGAGTCTTGATTTCTGGTTCTTCCCAGTGCTTTACACCTAGCTGGTTGTCGATATCCAGAGACTTGAAAGCCTTCATCAGAGACTCTTCAATTGTCCTGCCTATTGCCATGACTTCTCCAGTGCTTTTCATAGCTGTTGTCAGGGTTTTGTCCGCAGTTGTAAATTTGTCAAAAGGCCACCGTGGAATTTTCATAATTAAGTAATCTAGAGCCGGCTCAAAGGAAGCAGGAGTGTTCTTGGTAACATTGTTTATGATCTCGTCAAGAGTCATTCCGATTGCAATCTTTGCGGTTACGCGGGCAATTGGATAACCTGTAGCTTTGGATGCAAGGGCTGATGACCTCGAAACCCTTGGATTGACCTCAACAACTCTGTAGTCGCCTTCTTTTAAAGCGTACTGGATATTGCATCCACCTTCGATCTTAAGAGCACGAATAATTTTGATTGATGCGCTCCTGAGCATCTGGTGCTCTGCATCTGTCAGGGTCTGAGAAGGGGCAACAACTATTGATTCTCCGGTATGCACACCCATTGCATCGATGTTTTCCATGTTACAGATCATTATACAGGTGTCATTTGCATCCCTCATGACCTCATACTCGATCTCTGCCCATCCGAGCACGCTTTCTTCGATAAGCACCTGGGAAATGCGGCTGCGCCTTAGTCCACGTTCCGCGATTTCGAGGAGTTCTTCCTTTGTATGGGCAATTCCGCCTCCAGCCCCACCCAGAGTATAAGCCGGGCGGACAATTAGGGGTAGGCCCAGTTCCTCTACAGTCTCTCCAGCTTCTTTTAGGGAGTTAACGGCACGACTCAAGGGAACCTTCTCTCCTATCCTGAGCATGGTCTCCTTGAAGAGTTCCCGATTTTCTGTGTTTTTGATGGCTTCAACAGGAGTCCCAAGTATACGGATTCCATATTTTTCAAATACTCCCATTTCCGCAAGTTCACTTGTGATATTTAAGCCAGTCTGTCCGCCTAGACCTGCGATTATCCCGTCGGGTAACTCTTTTTCGATGATTTTTTCTATAATTCTGGCATCAAGGGGTTCAATGTAGATAAAATCAGCCATTTCTGGATCGGTCATGATTGTCGCAGGGTTTGAGTTCACAAGAACAACTTGCACACCTTCTTCTCTTAATGACCTGCAGGCTTGGCTGCCTGAAAAATCGAACTCTGCAGCCTGACCGATGGTTATAGGACCTGAACCTATAAGCAAAACTTTCTTAATATCCCCGCGTTTAGGCATTAAATTTCACCCCCTAGGACTCTTACAACCTTACTAAAAAACGTTTCCTCTGTATCCATAGGTCCTGCCTGAGCTTCAGGATGGAACTGCACACTGAAGATGTCCAAGTCTTTGTGGGCAACTCCTTCAACAGTCTTGTCATTTGCGTTAATATAGCTTTCATATAGCCCAGTCCCATCTAGAGAGTCAGCATCAACTGCATATCCATGGTTCTGAGAGGTTATGAAAACTTTGTTTTCCACTAGATCTTTTACTGGTTGATTTCCTCCTCTGTGCCCGAATTTCAACTTATATGTCCTTGCTCCCATAGCTAGGGAGATAATCTGATGCCCAAAGCATATTCCACAGATCGGAATCGTACCTGCAAAAGCTTTTACCGCATTAATTGCTTCTATTGCCTTTTCAGGATCTCCAGGACCGTTTGAAACGATAAGGAGATCTGGCTCGTAGCCTGCAATTTCTGTGGTTTTTGTAGTCGCGGGAACAATTGTAAGGTCAATTCCCCTTTTATGCAGGTTGTTTATTATATTGCGTTTTATCCCAAGGTCAACTACAACTGCATGTTTGCGCTTACTGCTACCTTTCCAGGTACCAGCTGATCCGGGAATAAAACGAGGTTCTTTGCAGGTTACGAGGGAAATCAGTTCCTCGTCCGTTATCTGTGGAAAGTTCCTTGCCACAGAAACAGCCTCTTCTCCGTCATCATTGCCAGTGATAAGGGCTGCACGCATTGTTCCACATTCTCTTGTCCTTATGGTGAGCATACGGCTGTCTACGCCTTCGATTCCTGGTTTTCCTTCATCTTCTAAAAATTTATGGATACAACGTGTTGATTTATAATGATAAGGATTTTTACAGGCCTCTCGAACAACAAGGCCCTCCGCATGGATGTTCTCTGATTGGAAACGCTCCCCACTGACACCATAGTTCCCGATTAGTGGATAAGTAAACATTAAAATCTGACCCTTATAAGAAGGGTCTGTCAGAGCTTCTTCATATCCTGTGAATTGAGTGGTAAAAACAAGTTCACCACAAGCTGTTCCTTCGGCACCAAAACCAGTGCCACTGATAACTGTTCCGTCTTCTAAGCCTAGTACTGCTTTCATCATCTGAACCTGCGGGTAAATGTCATAAGACATGTATAAGTTTTACGATGACTTTCACGATTCCCTAAATTAAAAGTATTTCTTAAGTTTTTTTATGTATCCTACATCCTGTTGATGTTAACAAATATAAAATTTGTTTGCTTGTTTGCCTACTTATTCATTGAAAGTTAGATTAATTTTTAAGCTACCGCATGTTGAGAAAATAGATGACATTCTTGTGTACATCTGCGGAAAGTAAAAAGAGAGGTATTTTCAATAAAAATACATCTTCTGGATGTTGTTTATCTGGTTCTTTTAGCAGCTTTATATTATTGAAGATTCCCTAAAGTTAGAGCTAACAGGAAAATTCATGCCCATGCAGAGCAAAAATACTGTTATATTAAGAGCAACTGAAAGTATAATACTAGCAAAATCTGACAGTATAACTGAAAGTCTTAAATAATACTATTATGATATCGAATGCATTAGGAGGATTGTCTGGAATTCTTATCCTTAAAAAGCATGAAAAAAATTGAAACCGTCACATAATGAATTGAAACTATCACATAATGGTCTGTAAAATCAGGGTGGAAGTGTCGGTGAATTATGCATGGGAACCTAAAAGTCACTTGTTACTTCACATGCAATAACACCACATTTTTCTGATGTAACCCAACTTTTAAAGAGCTAAAATTCCATCATCATTTGTCTCGAAAAGTTGCTGCTTTTTTCACCGGATATGCTGAGGTAGTAGCAATGAAAAAATATTTGTTAATGTCTAAACTGCAAGACCTGGTTACCATTTTTGCCAATTTAAATCACCAATTTATTTGGCATTGGAATTGCCTAAGAGGTCAATTGGGGCATCCGTGATAAAAGTCACATTTGAGCCTCAGATGGCAATTCACTCATTATTTTTAGACTGTTTTGAAAAACCAAAATAAGAACAAATTTCCTGCTCAAAATAACGATGGAGCCAATGTTCAAGGGAGATTAAGATGGAGCATACTTTTATCTATCTGAGCTTGTAATTAAATGATTTCATATTTGTTTTGAGTGAATCCATTAAAAGTTGATTAAAATTTATATCAAAAAGTGGGGAAATTTGAACCGATAAAAATGGTAAAAATTAAACGGCCGTTGACAATTTTTCTGATAGCATAATAAAGAAAGCAAGAAAATAAGTTTATAGAACGGATTATATGCCAATATGTGCATAATTAAGGTGGGAATGAATTTTAATATGAATAGGTCTTACTTAGTTGAAGGATGAAATAAAGTATACCTGGCCTCTCAATAATCATTTAGGTTTAGACGATTAAGTGCTTAATCTTGCCATTTTTTTTCAATTCAATTGCGTAAGTCTTAATAAAATAGACATTCAAATAAATAATGCATTTCGCCATCTAAATAATGGGCACTATTTTCAAATATGCGGCTAATGTTGTATAATTTATAAAGGTAACTATGAATTTCAATCCCTCAAAAAGTTAAACTTAACTAATGAAAGCAAAATTATATTATAAAAATTTAAATTGGTGATTTTATACTCCTAGAAGACGATGAATTAAATGAAGAAGAGAAACTTCTTTTAAAGAAAGTCCTTGATGGGGATATAGCTTTTCGCAAGATTGAAGAGTTTGCAGATCCACTAACAGCGGTAAAACTTCGGAGGCTTGCAATACAGAAGTTTACACAACTCGAATTCGAGCATATCCAGAATTTTTCCCTTGATGTGGAGACTGCAAAAATGAAGAATATTGAAAATATGATAGGTGCAGTTCAAGTTCCTCTTGGAGTTGCTGGGCTTTTAAAAATTAATGGAGAATATGCAAACGCTGAATATTATATCCCTCTTGCCACAACTGAAGGGGGTCTTGTTGCCAGTGTAAACAGGGGCTGTTCGGTCATCACAAAGTCAGGGGGAGCGAATGTAAGGATTTTTGAAGATGAGATGACTAGAGCGCCGGTTTTTAAGCTTGATAGTATAGAAAGGACGAAAAAATTTTATGAATGGGTAAAGCGTCCTGAAATTTTCGACCAAATGAAAAAAATTGCTGAAAAGACGACTCGTTTTGGAAAGCTAATTGCTGTAAAGCCCTTCGTGACAGGTACTTATGTGTACCTTAGATTCTCATACGATACAAAAGATGCCATGGGTATGAACATGGTGACTATAGCTACTGACGCAGTACTACATCTGATCGAAGACGAATTTGGAGCACAGGCTATTACCCTTTCAGGAAACATGTGTACAGATAAAAAACCGGCCTCTATAAGTACAATTCTTGGAAGAGGAAAGACTGTTGTGGCTGATGTTACTATTCCAAAAGAAATCATCAAGGAAACCTTGAAATGCACACCAGATGCCATGTTTGAGGTAAATTACAGCAAAAACCTTTTAGGCTCTGCAAGAGCAGGATCACTTGGTTTCAATGCCCATGCTGCGAATATTATAGCTGCCATTTACATAGCCTGTGGACAGGACGCAGCTCATGTTGTTGAAGGCAGCACTGCGATTACGAGCATGGAACTAACGAAATATGAAGAAATTCACTGCTCTGTTACCTTACCTACTCTACCTGTGGGAACCGTAGGAGGAGGTACTGGCCTTGGAACTCAGAGAGATTGTCTTAATATTCTCGATGTTTCAGGGGCAGGGAACCTTCCTGGAGCGAATTCTCGAAAATTTGCAGAAATAGTAGCTTCTGCTGTGCTTGCAGGGGAAATTTCCCTCATCGGAGCCCAGGCTGCCAGACATTTGGCCCGAGCCCATGCCCAACTAGGCCGTGGAAAGTTCTAAAACAATGGATTGTTACTTTGGATTACAACTGATAAAAAAGAAACAAACATGGTTAATAGCTGATATTTAATTAAAATCAGCCAACCTAAATTTGCTCATTAAATCTTAGTAAAGTTGGCTATAAAGATTATTTTCCACGGCTAATAGTTACCTTATGTTAAGAATTACTTATTGTATACAGTAACTAAAAAACTGAAAAGGTTTCAATTTTTCTTACAACAACGGAAAAATAGCTAGAAAATACACATGTATAACAGTTGTTAAAGTTTGAAGGACCGTTCAGGTCAGCAAAAGGGTATAACAGGTGCAAATCCGTAGGTTCAGCTTAAAATTGAGGGAACTCTATAATGTTATTGATATCAGCTGAATTGTAATTGAACCTTGTAGGCCCCTTATTTTTTGACCAGGTCCCATCCGGAAGATTTTTTCTTAAATTTTTCAGTTTGGCGATCCCTTATTTTTTAGAGTTGATATTGTAATTATTCAGGATATAGTTAGCTTCGTTCCCTTGACGTCGCTAGAATATCATCTATAACCGGAAAACTGTTATTATCCTAAAGAGTTACTATTTTAATTGTGTTCCTAGTAGTTGCATTCATTGCCAGTGTGTTGTCGGTATTGAAATCTTCATTATATCTGAAAAGTTTATTAGATCAGAAGGTAGAAAGAATCGTTCATGGGATCGTAGGATGGGATAGAATCTTTCATGAGATCTGAGGATGAAACAGAATCCTCTGTTAGATTTTCAGTTGTTGTTTTATTCCATGTCTTTATATGATCGGATGATGGAACATAATCGCTCATGAGATCATAAGATGGAATAGAATCTTTCATGAGGTATGAGGATGAAACAGAACCCTTTATCAGATTCTCAGTAGTTGTAGTTTTCCATGTCCTTATTTTATCTTAAGGTGGAATAGAATAGTTCATGAGATTGATAGTAGATCGAAATTATTCATGGCATGACTGGACTGAAAATAATCAGGCATGGTTTTTCGGTAGTTTTTTGTTCCACGTCGTGATATGCTCATTGATTGTATTCTCATTTCTTGTAACTGCGTTCCAATTCGTTAAGTTCCATTCTGCCAATGCAGTTTACATTAATGTCATACAAAGAAGCACTCCAAAAAATAGAGATATTGTCTTCATTGTTCTATTTTTACTCATGTTTAGACTCCTTCCTTTTTACTTGTGTTCTGAATCCATTCTAGCTGCACCACATAAATCACATTCTAAATCAAAATCTTGATTACATCCTAAATTAACTCCACTTTCTGAAGATGTACACAAGAATACCATCCATTTTCTCATTATGAGCATAGCGTAAAAATTAAGCTAACTTTCAATGAATTAATAGTAAGCAAAAAGAAGACAAATTATACATCTGTATACATCTGCAGAGTGCCGGTTATATCGCTCATAATGATATCGCATAAACCAACTAGAGAAACAAAATTGAACGTTATATACTCATGAAAACTTAGCTTTAAAAATAGAAGGTTCCCATCTCCATTTTAGACAGTTTCTACGAAGCTTGTTTAAAATCAAATGAGTTTGCTTTTCTCTATGCCCCTAAACTTGTGAGTTAGGGTAATAGTGCAAGAAATAAAATAATGGAAGAATTTTTGTGAGCATAAATGTTGGCTCAAAATCCTTTTTTATGTAGTGAGTGAAAAGAATACAGAGTCAATCAGATTTTACAGAATTTTCGGGACACTGCCAATCAAAAACAATAATACATAGATTTTTGCTATAAAATCTATGTATTTGCCAAGATCACTCCAACTGCAAAGACTACAAGGCATATCATGACAGCAACCTTTCCTTATGACATGCTGTTTCCATTCATGACCATTGAGATCTGCAGCAGTACTAATAGTTAATTCTTTCATGCAATTAGCGACAAAGAATCAAATAAAAAATGAACTTATAAACATTCAATAATTATGTATATTAATGAATAAATTTTTAATGCTGATTGATCATCGGTAATAATGATAAGATTTGCAATTATTACTCAAAATTACCATTTTACCTACTAAAAACAGAAATCAAATTGTATCAAATTGAACCAAAAAATAAGAGATAGATTTCTAAACAGAAAGGGTTGGTGAAATAATGGTAAGTCATGGAAATAATGGGCATACTGGACACCGCGGTGGTTGGGATTTTGGTGGTAGAAACACAAACCCAACAGCACCATCGAATCCTGTAACGGTGCCTTTCCCAATCATCGCTTATGGTGTGACTATAAGATAAAATCGTAGTAATTGGAGACTTGTTATTATATTCTGGTCTCCCGTTTTTTCTCTAATCATTCAAAACAATGAAATTTTAATTTTATTGAAATAATTTTTTTCCAATGGGTAAAAGATACATCAAATGCCATCTCAAAGGTAAAAACAATATTTGAAGGTAATATCTTAATTCCTTTACCGAAAATACTGTTTTAATATAAGTACTATTCTATGAATTTTATTATTCTGCAAAATTTAAAAAGAATCAAAAAAAATTAAAAAGATTCCAAATTAGGATTATGACATGCACATACCTACGATTGAAGTTCTACGAAAAAAAATGATTAACGTTTTCAGCCTTGAACGTGCACTTTTTCTTGTCTGGCAAAGTGCACCTGTATGGACACTCATAAGCGCTTTTCTGGTAGTGGTGCAGGGTTCTCTACCCCTTGCTTCTCTCTACATTATGAAGCTGATAGTGGACTCTGTGACGGTTGGTGTGGCATCATCCAATAAAGAAGCTACTTTCGGACATATTATGCTCCTGATCTCTCTTGCAGCTGGAGTGGCTTTTTTCACTGTCTTGAACCGTACCATTTTAAATGTAGTAAGCGTAGCACAGGCAGGCATAGTCTCAGATCATATCCTTGATCTACTACAAGTTAAATCTACAGAAGTAGACCTAGAATATTATGAAAATCCCAAGTATTACGACACCCTTCATAGAGCTCAAAATGATGCTCCATTCAGGCCGACACGGATTGTCAACAACCTTTTTCAGATAGGCCAGAGTAGCATGTCCTTGGTGATCGTATTTGGATTAATCGCTTCTTTTAGCTGGATTGTGGCTACAGCTCTAATGATAACAGTCGTGCCAGTAGTTATTGTTCGTTTGATGTACTCAAACAGAATGTATGAATGGCAACGAGCGTGTACGGCAAAAGAACGAAAAGCTTGGTATTTTAACTGGCTGCTCACTACTGATAGCCATGCCAAGGAAATTCGACTTTTCGATCTTGGGCCCCTTTTTATGAAATGGTATCAAAATATTCGTAAAGAACTTCGAACTGAGAGATTGTTCATGACAGCTAGACAATCTGCAGCAGACTTAGTTGTCCAAACCTTCAGTGTTGTGGCCATTTTTTGTAGTTACGTGTTCATAGCTCTAAGGGCCTTTCAGGGAAACATAACTATTGGCGATTTGGTTATGTACTTTGGTGCTTTACAACAGGGATATTCATACCTTTCTAGTCTTGTAAATAGTTTTGCGGATCTCTATGAGGATAATCTTTTTATGACAACACTTTATGAATTTTCAGATCTAAAACCTTCTTTGAGAGAATCACCAAATCCAATACCAGTGCCTAAGAAAATTAAGGCGGGGATCTCCTTCGAACACGTTGGATTTAGCTATCCTGGCCAGGGAACTAGAGTCCTAAGAGACATTAACTTGCACATAACTGCTGGCAAGATCATAGCCCTTGTTGGCAACAATGGGTCAGGAAAAACCACACTTATAAAGCTCCTTTGTAGGTTCTATGATCCAACGGATGGAAGGATCACATTGGATGGTATCGAACTACGCGATGTCCAGATATCGGATCTGCGAAAAGAGATTAGTGTCATCTTTCAGGATTACACACATTACAACCTAACCGCAAGAGAAAATATTTGGCTTGGGAATGTGGACATGTCTAATGATGTGGAAAAGATCGAAAGTGCAGCAGAATCTTCAGGAGCAAACCGTATTATTGACCAACTTGATAATGGCTATGAAACGATATTGGGGAAATTGTTCGAAGATGGTACAGAGTTAAGTATTGGGGAATGGCAAAAAATCGCTCTGGCCAGAGCTTTTTTCCGCGATTCTCAGGTAATAGTTCTGGACGAGCCCACAAGCTCATTAGATCCGAAGGCTGAAGATGAGGTCTTCAAAAAATTCCGGCAACTTGCTGCAGGCAGGACTGCTATAATAATCAGTCACAAGCTCTCTACAGTGAAGATGGCTGATTGTATATATTTCATGAAGGAGGGAAGCATCTTGGAGAATGGAACTCATGAGGAATTGATGACTCTAGATGGTGAGTACGCACAACTTTTTAAGATTCAATCAAAACATTATAACTAGAGAATACAGATCTAATAAATAAAAATCAAAAGATTGGTCTTAATTCCATATCCACAGAAATCCACAAAGAAACCAATTTCTAGTAGTCAATATTGAAATATTTTAATTATTCTTGATGTAGTCATTACCATATATTGGTTTTCCAGGGTAGCAGCAGTAATGGTTTTCAAATTTTGAATCAGTTGTAAAATAACAGCTCCCTCTACAACCTCCTCGACAAATGTTTCCTTTATCACAGTCTTTGCAGCTGCCTGCCAGCATACTAATATCAAAATCTCTATTATAAGCAAAGTTACCTTCCTTGTACCATATTTTGGATAATGATTCCTCACGCAAATTACCTTCGATGAATTCATCCGAATACAAGGATTCACAACCCTTTACATTGCCTATACTATCTATTCCTATAACTCTCAAACCCGCCTGGCATCCTGACCACTCACAAATGGTCCCTAGCTGCCCTCTTAAATATAATTCATTTTCATCGAAATATCCGATGTTGTCTCCTGCATAGATCCCAATCTTTTGTTCTTCACGCTTTTCTCTAATAAACTTAGTAATTTGAGGTACTTTAACAGGATCCAAAATCAGATTCCTCTTCTCTCTGATATTTCCCATTGGATTAACGATTTGAATCTGCCAGAGCTTTATACCCTTCTCCACAAGTAAATCATATATTGACCATAAATCATCAAAGTTGTTATCAACCAAACTGGTTACAACAGCCACAGGAATTTCTTCTCTCTTAAATATGTCAAAGGCTTCAATTACTTTTTCAAATGAAGTATTTACATTTCTTATATTATTGTGATTGTCTTTCATTCCATCGAGAGAAATTCCCACATTAGTTAATTTGGCATATTTGATTTGAGCAAGTTGTTCATTTCCAAGTAAAAAAGCATTGGTAATAAGATTAACATAAAGACCACTTTCAGACAAGTCCCTGGCTATTTTTTCCCAGCCTTTGTACAAAAAGACTTCCCCTCCGATGAGAGATACCTGTTCGCATCCGATATCTACTAATTGTTTGACTACATTAAGACATTCATCAACTGTGAGTTCGTTTCGTCTGGCTTTTCCTGCCATAGAGCCACAGTGTTTGCACCTCATATTACATTCTAGTGTGAGCTCCCACACGCAGAATTCAGGTCTGTATTCACTTGAACTCATCTTTATTACTCCGTATAATATAGGAACAGATCAAAAGATATGGATTTGAACACTCAGGATGCTCTATTAATTTAAAAAAAATTTAAAATGTAGGAATGTTAGTTCCTATGACCATTTTTTATATTTCAATTACTTAAATTTTTGTTACAGGTGCCATGTCCACAGGCCTTATCACACCATACAAAGGTACAGCTCCTGGAGGACTAGGAGGTGTTGGTTGATGGCCACCAAAATCCCAACCACTGCTGTGTCCATTATGCCCATTATTTCCATGACTTACCATTATTTCACCAATCCTTTCTGTTTAGAAATCTATCTCTTATTTTTTGGTTCAATTTGATACAATTTGATTTCTGTTTTTAGTAGGTAAAATAGTAATTTTGAGTAATAATTGCAAATCTTATCATTATTACCGATGATCAATCAGCATTAAAAATTTATTCATTAATATACATAATTATTGAATGTTTATAAGTTCATTTTTTATTTGATTCTTTGTCGCTAATTGCATGAAAGAATTAACTCAGAACGGCCTAATCTAAGTTCCTATAATAAGTGTTTTTGAGTGCCCCCTGGGATACTTACCAGACTCAAACAAGTATCTTATACAGCCTCAAAAGCGTTCGTAGTTGACTAGAGTCTATCAAAATCGTCAATAGTGGCACGTTTTAATACTTATAATTGATCTCCATCATTCGACTATTGATTTCAAATATGTATTGTTTATTTCAGGTTCTAAGATTTTCCAGCTTTTAGGTGTGTTCTTACCTACTGATAAAACCCTCTATATGTAAAAAATATTAAATGTTTGAGGCACTCAATTTTAGAGTCTTAAATATACTACAACATTGTTTTCTCTCCCAGCCAGAGTGACAGTGATAAGATGCAGTGAAGAACAAACACCTTAAAATTTTCTCCAAGAATAGCTTATTTGATCCAACCATAATTTCCTTTGCCCAGCTGATCTTCTTCAAGATCCGATTGCTAAGATCCAGCTTCGATAACTGTAACATCTTTGAAGCCCTATGAAGAGAATAGATCATCAAAATATCTGGTTTCAATAGATTTGTGCTATCCAGCATTAATCCACGATCTCCGAACAAAAGTATTCATATAAATATGAATATTTGAAAGATGTACAATTCCAATAATTTTACTATATCTATTCCCTGAATTTTAGCATACATATATTCATCAAGGCACTGTAATTAAGTTTCATTGCATAACTTATTCCAAGATACATATGGATATATATAGTCACTCTTATCAGTAGTTTTGGATCTCAGATCTATTTTAAAAGGTACACAATTTTTTAATATTTATTCACATCATAAATATCAGAATTACACAGATGGTCTATCTGATGTGCTTCAATCTATTTTTTACAGTTAGTCCTGGACTTGAAGCGGGATTCAAGCTTCCCATGATTATAATATTTTAATAAAATTACAGAATGCCTTCATGTGACTAAAAGAGCAATATTACTTATACGTAATCTATTCTCCTTGAGCGAGAAAAGTGAGCGAAAAGGATTCATGCTACCAGAAACGGAACTTGGGTATGAAATCTGCTGTTTCAACAAATACATTAATAATGAGTTATGACTATTCACTTACGCTTCAGCTTCACTTTTATATTTCATTTAATTTGTCCTGAATCAAGGTGAATTTATGTCTTTAGCAAATCTTAGAACACATTACACAGCCGATATCAAGCCCGAAAAAATAGCAGCTGGCCAGAAAATCACCCTTGCGGGCTGGGTCCATGAGGTCAGAGACCTAGGTGGAATCTGTTTTATAGTGATAAGGGACCGGGAAGGAAAGGCTCAGGTTACATTGGTAAAGAAAAAAGTTGATAAAGATTTATTTGATTCTGCAAGGAAACTTGTTCGCGAATCAGTAATCACAGTAATCGGATCTGTCAAGTTTGAAGAAAAAGCTCCAAACGGATATGAACTACTTCCTGATGAGATTCGTGTCCTAAATATCGCAGGATCTCCACTACCAATGGACACCACGGGAAAAGTTGATGCTGAATTGGACACAAGGCTTGACTCCCGTTTTATAGATTTACGAAGAGATGAAACAACTGCGGTTTTCAAGATAAGACACCAGGTTCTTCAAGCTAGCAGGGAATACTTCATAAAACATAAATTTATCGAAACATCAACTCCAAAGGTTGTGGCAACTGCAACAGAAGGTGGAACTGCACTTTTTCCGATCACCTATTTTGACAGAGAAGCTTTTCTGAATCAGAGCCCTCAGCTTTTCAAGCAAATACTCATGAGCGGTGGTTTTGACCGGGTTTTTGAGATCGGCCCGATCTTCAGGGCAGAAGAACACGATACTCGCAGGCATTTGAACGAAGCCACCTCTATAGACATTGAAGTTAGCTTTGCAGATCATTTCGATGTAATGGAAATTCTGGAAAACCTAGTAGCTTATATATACAATCGGGTTATCGAAAACTGTCAAAATTCTCTTGAAGTCCTAGGAGTCGAACTAAAGGTTCCGAAGATACCTTTCCTGAAGCTTACCTACGATGAAGTAATAAAGATCGTTAATGCCCAGTCTGGAGATAAAATGTACTGGAAAGATGATATTGGCACTCTAGGAGAGCATATTGTGGGCGATTTTGTCTACGAGACCACAGGAGAGTCCCACTATTTTATCATTGACTGGCCTACGGAGATTAAACCATTCTATGCCATGCCTCATGAGGACAGGCCTGAGTTAAGTAAATCATTTGATATGATGCATCGCACAATGGAACTTTCCTCAGGAGCTCAGCGTATTCATATCCCTGATTTGCTTAAGAGCCGAATCGAATCTCAGGGCATGAATCCTGACAATTTTGAGTTTTACCTTAAGGCTTTCGAATATGGTATGCCCCCTCATGCTGGTTGGGGTCTGGGTTGTGAACGATTTGTTATGACCATGCTTGGAACAGACAACATAAGGGATACCGTGCTCTTTCCTAGAGACAGGAGAAGACTTTCTCCCTGAGGTCCTTAATTTTGAATTTTGAACAATTTTTCAATCTTAAGAATATTTATAATTATTTTCTCAATTTTGAACCTTAAGGGAATACATATGGCCGAAAGAAATATATCAAGTGACTCAGTGGAAAAACGTGCATCTGGCATTGCAGCATCGCTAGTAGTAGAATCAGGGATGGTAGTGGGGCTCGGGACAGGCTCAACAGTTGCGAATACTATAAGAGAACTCGGCAGACGGATCTATGAAGAGGGACTCGAGATCCTTGGTGTTGTTACATCCTACCAGTCCGAAATGCTTGCAATAGAAGCCGGCATTCCTCTGACTACCCTTGCCCAGCATCCGGAAGTGGATCTTGCCATTGATGGAGCTGACCAGATTGATTCAAACCTTTACGCGATCAAAGGCAAAGGAGCTGCTCATACAAGGGAAAAAATAGTCTCACTTTCAGCAAAACGTTTTCTTATTGTAGTTGACGAATCAAAAACGAGTTTGCATCTTAATAAGGAAGTACCAATAGAAGTCCTGCCCTTCGCAAAAGAACTTGTGATGAAAAATATATTTAACATAGGGGGAAAGCCCGAGCTGAGACTTGCTCTGAGAAAAGATGGGCCTGTGATAACCGACAATGGAAACTTAGTACTCGATTCGAAATTTGGTATAATAAATGATCCTGAAAGGCTTGCTCTCAAACTATCTTTAATTCCTGGAGTTGTGGAGCATGGAATTTTTTCCAATGTAAATGAGCTTTATATCGGGAAAAAAGATGGATCAGTGGAAATAGTCCGAAAATAATGAATCCAAATCTTGGATAGTAAAGCATAATCATGGGGTGATTAAACGGTTTTATAGTTCTTGAGGAGAAAACTTATAGAAAGAATAAAACCGCAGAGGAATGGTTTTTGTTATCTTTCAGAATATGATGAGGAAACATATTTTTATACTTAAGGATTGGTATTTATAATAGGTATGTTTTTATAGAAGTATTATCAGTAATTCCTGAGCAAATACTGCTTTGTATCAGGTAATCATTAAATCACGTTTTCATGTTGATCTCCTGCTAAAATTAACCACAAGTCAGAACGACTTCAAATTAAGTTATTTAATATACACTATATTTTAAGGAGGCTTTGTCTAGATGGAAAAAAGTGCCCAACCAATCATAATAATAGATCCCAGAAAAGAGCAGACTAAGGGAAAAGAAGCGCTTAGTATGAATATTGCGGCTGCAAAGGCAGTGGCAAACATAGTCAAAAGTACGCTCGGGCCAGGTGGTATGGACAAAATGCTTGTCAACCCTATTGGTGATATAACAATCACAAACGATGGTGCTACTATTTTGCACGAGATGTCCATCGAGCATCCGGCAGCCAAGATGGTGGTTGAGGTTGCTCAGTCACTTGAAAGTTCAGCAGGTGACGGAACTACAAGTGCTGTTGTATTCACAGGTTCCTTGCTGGAAAAGGCAGAAACCCTTATTGACAATGGGGTTCACCCGACAATTGTTGTCAAAGGATACAATCTCGCAGCTGATAAGGCCGTTGAGATTTTAGAGAATCTAGCGATCTCAGTTGATGAGGGTGAAAGGAAGATGCTTGTAAAGGTTGCTAAAACCTCAATTACAGGTAAGGCTTCCGAAAAATACAATATATTGGTTGCGAATCTCTGCGTAGATGCAGTTCTTGCTATACACGAGAAAGGAAAAGCCGACCTTAAACGCATTATTCTCACGAAAGATATAGGCCACACCATTGATGAGACGGAATTTGTGGAAGGTATTGTAATTGATAAAGTTGCCCTGGAAAAAGATTTCCCTCTCAAAATCCAGAATCCAAATATCGCGCTTATAGATGCCCCTATGGAGATCGGCAAAACTACAAACAAGGCAAAACTTCAGATCAACACGGCAGTGGATTTTGAGAATTTCATAATACAAGAAAATGCAGCTCTTTTAGAGATGGCAGACTATATCATTAGGGCAGGTGCAAATGCTGTTTTCTGTTCAAAAGGTATAGATGACAAAATTGCAGCTTACTTGCAAAACAGGGGAATTTATGCCACTCGTAGGGTCAAGAGTGAGGATATGCAACACCTTGCTGACGCCACAAATGGAAGACTCGTAAGAAATATCAAGGAACTTACAGAAAAAGAACTTGGGCATGCAGGCCTCCTTGAACAGGACCGCGATGGAGACCAGGGGAAAACATATTTAAGATATTGTAAGGGTGCTAAGTCCGTATCAATTGTCATCCGAGGTGAAACCGAACATGTTGTTGATAATGTGGAGCGTGCAATTGACGATGCACTCAAAGTAGTGAAATGCGTTGTAGAAGATGGAAAGGTTGTTCCAGGAGGTGGGGCTTCGGAAATAGAAGTTGCACTTAGGCTTCGCTCATATGCCGCTAGCATAGGCGGGCGTGAACAGATGGCAATTCTGGCATTTGCGGACGCCCTTGAAGAAATCCCGAGGACGATTGCCAAAAATGCAGGCTTAGACGCAATAAACTCTATCGTGAACCTCAGGGCAAAGCATGCAGAAAACGAAAGCGTAGGCTTAAACACTCAAACAGGCATTGTAGAAGATATGTTTGAAAGAGGTGTTGTTGATCCACTTAGAGTGAAGGTAGAGTCCATCAAAGCTGGTTCCGAAGCTGCGGAAATGATACTCCATGTGGACGATGTTCTCAGTGCCAAGAGTTCGTCCATGCCTGATGTCAAACCAGAACATATGGCAAGTACTTATGATGGCATGTCAGCTCCTCAACTTAACATGCGTAGGTAAGTCTGAGTTTTGGATCATTAGGTGATAATAACCTAGATACAATAAAAGAAGGAAAAATGGAGGTCTATTCTGGAGTTCCTATTTTATAATTGTTTTATTATTATTTTTTGATTTATATTTTTTTGGCAACTATTTAGCAAAGTAAAAAGATGCCAATAGCCCTATCTACTTAGATTCACTTAGCAAATTTTCAGTAGGCTGATTTTATTTAACTATAAGATATTGATAATGTTTTTTATTTTTTCCATCAATTAGTCATCAAAAGTATCTTATTGCATTAAAATAAATATTCTTAGCGGATTTTTTGGAGTCCGAGTAGTTACCATCAGAAGCTAGATTATTTTTAATCTTCTGTAATATTAGTAAAATAGATGGCTTTCTTTATAGCACCTCTTTGCAAACTGGGTCTGAATGACTTAATAAAACTTTATCAGAAAAGCAATTTAGCTGCAGTGGGCATATTTTCTGTAAAATAACAGAGTCATATATTCAATGCCATTAATATTCAAAAAGATTGGGAAATGAGTAGACACTATGCTAAAGTATAACTTTTCCACACATAGATTTTAATTTAAAATCTCTGTATTCATGAAAGCTGGATCTATCAATAATTATATAGTCATAAAAAGAATTCATTCAGGTTTTTCAAAAAGTGTAGGATATTCTTCTTTTAATGACATGAGAAGCTCTTCATCTAATTTTGCATTATGAAGTGTTTTCACTTTTGAAAGCTGGTTAACTGATAAATGCTGAGCTCCTTGAAGGTCAGCTCCTTGAAGGTTAGCTCCTTGAAGGTCAGCTCCTTGAAGGTCAGCTCCTTGAAGGTTAGCTCCTTGAAGGTCAGCTCCTTGGAGGTTAGCTCCTTCGAGGTGAGTATCTTTGAGGTCAGCTTTTTCAAGTTTAGCCTCTTGAAGGTAAGCCCCTTCAAGTTTAGCTCCTTCAAGTTTAGCTCCTTCAAGTTTAGCCTCCTTAAAGTTAGCTCCTATAAGGTAAGTCCATTTCAGGTTAGCCCCTTGAAGATTAGCCCTTTGAAAGTTAGCCTCTATAAGGTTAGCTCCTTCAAGGTTTGCCTCTATAAGATCAGCCCTTTCAAGTTTAGCTCCACCAAGTTTAGCCCCTTCAAGGTTAGCTCCTTGAAGGTTAGCCTCTATAAGATCAGCCCTTTCAAGTTTAGCTCCACCAAGTTTAGCCCCTTCAAGGTTAGCTCCTTGAAGGTTAGCCTCTATAAGATCAGCTCTTTCAAGTTTAGCTCTACCAAGTTTAGCTCCACCAAGTTTAGCTCCATCAAGGTTAGCTCCTTGAAGGTTAGCCTCTATAAGGTAAGCCCTTTCAAGTTTAACTCCTCCAAGTTCAGCTCTTTCAAGGTTAGCTCCTTCAAGGTTAGCCTCTTGAAGGTCAGCTCCATAAAGATTAGCTCCCTGAAGGTTAGCCCCTTGCAGATCAGCTCCATAAAGATCAGCTCCTTGAAGATTAACCCCTTGAAGGTTAGCCTCTTTAAAGTTAGCCAGATGAAGTTTAGCCAATTGAAGTGTAGCCTTTTCAATGTTGGCTTCTATAAGGTTAGCTCCTTGAAGGTTAGCTTCTGTGAGATCAGAACAAAAAAGATTAGTTCCTCGAAGGTTAGCCTCTTCAAGGTTAGCTTCTCTAATGTTAGCTTCTTCAAGGTTAGCTCCTTGAAGGTTAGCCCCTTGAAGGTTAGCCCCTTGAAGGTTAGCCTCTATAAGATCCGCTCCCTGAAGATTAGCTCCCTGAAGGTTAGCCCCTTGCAGATCAGCTCCATAAAGATCAGCTCCTTGAAGATTAACCCCTTGAAGGTTAGCCTCTTTAAAGTTAGCCAGATGAAGTTTAGCCAATTGAAGTGTAGCCTTTTCAATGTTGGCTTCTATAAGGTTAGCTCCTTGAAGGTTAGCTTCTGTGAGATCAGAACAAAAAAGATTAGCTCCTCGAAGGTTAGCCTCTTCAAGGTTAGCTTCTCTAATGTTAGCTTCTTCAAGGTTAGCTCCTTGAAGGTTAGCCCCTTGAAGGTTAGCCCCTTGAAGGTTAGCCTCTATAAGATCCGCTCCCTGAAGATTAGCTCCTTGAAGGTCTTTTTTCCCTGAAATATCCATTTACAGTTATTGGCTTTAAACTGAAATAAGCATTACTATACTAGAAAGATATCTTCTGCTATTCAGGATTTAGTTTTTAAAATCGTATCGATTCACAAGTACATTTCCCGAGCTCGAAGACCAAAGGACAGAATAGATCTTTATACCACTGGTTTTTCAGTTCAGCTCATAAATTCTATCATAATAAAAACGGAAATGAAAGATAAAAGGGTTCGATATGTGTAAAAAACCTAGTGAAAAACATACAGTCTCATGCGCATTTTGTATGCATCAGTGGGCAGATAGTTCTATGTTCCAGATTCTTTCCAGCCCCGCCTTGAAATAAGAAATCAACATGTCCATTAAATCTTCTTCGGTCTGGTAAAATTGGCAGAAGTGTGTTTCCCAAGGAATATCTCCAATGATATCAATGCCAGACTTTCTCAGTTTTTCATTCAGTCTACATATTCTCCGACTTTGAGGATGCAAAAGCAATAATTTAGCTGTCTCCATGGTATGTGAACCCTCCCTCCCCATGTCTCATAATTTTGGCTCGTTGCTATTTTTTGTCTCTTCGGAGTCAGTTGCTGAAAAACGGGGGCAAACGGCTCTCTTTATTTTGTCCCAAATATGGAGGGATACTCATTTCTCTAGTTTGATTAATGATTCGCCAACTTGATCTTGTTTGTATAGTGGCATCAGATATGATTGTTCAAATATAAAATAACAATACTATATAATGTTTAAACTGTTATACAATGAACTGTATTTATATTTAATATAAGTTTGACTTACGTAGTTTAACTAAAAAACAGCAGTAAGAGACTCAAAAATGTCTTAAATCACAATATTTGTGACAAACCTTTTCATGTTTTATTTTTCTCTTTAAGTGCGTAAGTCTCAATAAGACAACTATTAAGCGTGTTAAAAAAAGTCTACTAATATCTATTTTGAATTTACAAGAAAGTGTAATTACCAACCCATGCAAAACTAAAAAATAGATTAATTAGCCGGCAATTAAAAAAAGCGGACTCCTAAAAACGTGTCCATTAAATCTTAACTTGATCTGATATATCCACATCTCTAAGTTATCTGTCTCGCTATTTCCAAAGATAGCGATTTCAGATTTACCGGAACTTGAGTTGTTTTTATCCAGGTAATCTCCTCCTCCTTCTTGCGAAGGTCAGTCACAGACTTGAGAAGTCTCTTTTTTTGTCATAGACTTTCCTCTTCGTGTTTTCTTGTAACATCTCTCGCTCAGTTGTCGCAATTGCATATACCTCATCAGTTTCATTAACCAGTGAAGTAGCTGTCAGCCACACCTCCACAATTCGGCCATCTTTGGCAAGTCGCTGGGTGCGGTAAGGTTCCAGGACCTCAGCACGGATAAGCCTATTCAGTGTGAACAATTCTTCTTCTTTCTGGCTCTCTGGGATCAGGCTACTAATGTTCATCGTTAGTGCCTCTGCTTCACTCCAGTCATATATACTCTCAGCCTTTGGATTCCAAGCCAGGATGCGACCCTCCAAATCTTGTAACGTTATAGCATCACTAGAATCATGCACTACAATGGCCAGGCGGCGCATAGACTCGAAATCCTTCAGGACCTCTTTCAGCCGTTTCATCTCAGTAATATCAATAAAGGTTATCACTGCTCCCATGATAACGTTCTCAAGAGTACGATAGGGTCGGATGCGCAGCAGGTACCACGAACCATTTTGGGTTTGGACTTCAATCTCTCTGGGTATCAGACTAGCCAGAACCTCCTTTACATCCTCTATCAGGTAATCATAACCCACCAAGTTTGATACGATGTGCCCAAGAGGCCTACCCAAGTCTGTCGGTATCAGATTGACCAACTGTGCGGCTTGAGGAGTAAAGCGAAGGATGCGCATTTTAAGGTCTACAAAGATAGTGCCTATACCTGTGCCGGCCAACAGATTGTTCATATCGTTAACAGCCTGCGACAGATCTACTACTTTGTTTTGCAGTTCAGTATTGACCGTAGCCAATTCCTCATTTACTGACTGTAATTCTTCCTTGGAGGTCTCCAGCTCTTCGTTGGTAGATTGCAGTTCCTCGTTAATTGACTGCATCTCTTCGTTGGAGGCTTTGAGTTCTTCATTGGTGGTCTCCAGTTCTTCATTGGAAGCTTTGAGACGTTCTTCCTTTATCTTCAATTCCTGCTTCAGCTCTAAGATATGCGCGTCACCTGTCATTGTGTTATCAAAGGTACCTTCATCGGCACCTATTGAGATTACCTGCTTTGCTTGGTTATTTTTCCATGTCATCATTTCCTCAAATGTGACCAAGAACAGTTTTGGTTCAGCTGCCGCGTCTGAGTCTGAAAACACAGGTCGTACCACCATATTGACTGTAGTGAAGCCACAATTTTTTTTTACCTGCAGCCCGGGGTGAAATACTGGCTCTTTGTGGATCACAGCTTTGTACAAGTCCGTGATCAAATCCTCACGCAATCCCACGCGGGCCATCTTCCGGATATTCAGGTCAACCTCCCCTGGAGCCAATTCTAGGTACATGCCGGTGTGGCCATGAAGATAGAGGATGTCACCGTGTTGATTTACGAGCACGCCGATTGGAGTGTTATGTTGCAGCATCGTTTGTTCGACTAGCTCGCGAAATTGAAATTTGCTTTCAATAGGAGCATTGATGGACAGTTTTGAGGTTACCCTACTTTTCAGTTGTAGTGGGCTAAATGACCCGATCTGAAGGAGTTCGTTGCTAGCATCTTTTTTGCGATACAGCTTCGATTTGCGGTCAATAATCTCAAACAGGTTTTCGAAATCACCCACTGTTTCGGAGGAACCTAAAAAGAGAAATCCACCCGGCTTTAACGCATAGTAGAATAGGGGAATGATCTTCTTCTGCAGTTCCTTATTCATATAGATCATCAAGTTTCGACAACTGAGCAGATCAAGTTTGGAGAACGGCGGGTCTTTGATAATATCCTGCTCAGAAAAAACTATCATGTCACGGATAGTTTTCTTAATTCGATAGTTACCGTCTGATTCTTTGGTAAAGAAGCGATCCAGCCTTTCCGATGAGATCTCAGCGAAGATGGTGGAGGGATAGAAGCCATTTCGTGCCACTCCAACAGCTCGGCTGTCAATATCGGTTGCGAAGATTTGTACCTTGAAAATTTTATTCAAATTTTCCATTTGCTCTTGAAGAAGGATGCCAATGGAATATACCTCCTCACCTGTAGAGCAACCAGGTACCCAGATTCGTATCACTGAGCTTGAGTTCTTGCCGGTAAAGAGATGGGGACTCACTTTTTTCTGGAGTGTCTCAAATGCAGTGGGCTCGCGGAAGAAACTGGTGACACCGATTAAGAAGTCGTGAAAGAGCGCTTCCACTTCAGTAAAGTTTTGCTCTAAATATTGTGCATACCCATCCACATCTCTGAAATTTTTGATGGCCATTCGCCGCTCAATACGGCGGTTGATTGTGTTCTCCTTGTAATTGGAAAAGTCATGCCCTATTTTGGTGTTCAACAGGTTGAATATCTTTTCCCTCACTCCTTCGGTCTTTGGGACCATAAGGGGTTTTTTTCCAAATGCTTGATTGTTATAGGCAATGAGCTGAGTAGGCATCTCGGCCGGCGGTAGGACTAAGTCTATTAGACCTGTGGCAATAGCGCTGCGCGGCATGCCGTCGTACTCGCTTGATTCGGGGCTCTGTACCATTAGCATGCCGCCCTCAGCCTTGATTGCCCTCATCCCCAGTGTGCCATCACTACCGGTACCAGATAATACGATGCCTATAGCTTTATCTTGCTGGTCCTTAGCCAGAGATCTGAAAAATAAATCAATCGGCAGGCGAAAGCCATGCGCTTTGGCAGGCTCCTTTAAATGTAGAATTCCATCCTCAATAATCATATCATAGTTCGGCGGGATGACGTAGACGGTATCAGGTTGGACAATCGTCCCGTTTGTAACCTCATAAACTGGCAACTGTGTATAGCGCCCAATAAGATTGGTAAGGATGCTCTTGTGGTTAGGATCCAGGTGCTGTACCAAGACAAAAGCCATGCCTAAACTGGTGTTTGTGGGCAAGACGGAAAAGAAAGCTTCGAACGCAGCAAGCCCACCAGCTGATGCGCCTATGGCCACAACGGGGAAATCGTGTTTTGGGGATTTATTTGAGTCTGTATCCGAATCAGGAAGAGTACTTTCTGGAGTTTTTTCTGTGGTATATAGATGTTCCCCTTTTGACTTTTCTCTCTTTTCCATGTCTTCAGTTTTTTTTTGACTATATTCTCACGTCCTTTTCTGCCTAACCTGAATCGTTATTATTCCCTTTAGATATGCATTTATCTATAGGTTCACAAACAAAAACTATGTATCGAAGAGACATCGAGTTTCAGAATTCTTGAGAGAACTTTCGGAGCCGAAATGTGCTCTAATATTTTAAATATTACCAAAAAATTATATTAATAGCTCTAATTGATAACTAAATATAATTCTCCAATCTTCATTTATATCAATGAGTATACCTTACTCCAAGTTTCTCACGTAACCATCATTCATTATTCTAGCAACTACAAAAAGAGCCTTGTTTGCATAGCGAAACTAATCTCTTACCTTAAAATAAGTAGCATCTATAAGTAGTAAGGGATTTCTTGTTCGATTCGTTTTGAGAGGATTCTTCAATCTTTTCATCCAGTTCTTTAGTAATCCTGGAAATCAAGAAGCTGAACTATCACCTGCTTCTAAAGCAATCATTATCTTTTTCATCTTTCTAGTGAAGATACCTTGCAGGTAGTATTCAACTACACCAATTAGAATGGTTTTTTTCAACCTTCGAATGCTTCTCAAGCACATTTGAAACATGAATTTAGCTCTAAAGTTAATCGTACTTGATTTTTGCACTTCAAATGTGTAAGTTTACAGATAGACTGAAGAATCTGACGAGCCGGAAAACTAATTTGAATATTAAATTATATATAATAATCATTTTAAATACTTTTATTTTAAGATAACTTCACTGGGAGAAGTGGCATATAGCAGATAAGTCAAATAAAGTTGCTGAACGTGTTCTGGACCTTATTATTGTGATTATGAATGCATCGAATGTCAGTTATGTGTGGATGCTGCACCAAAGAAGTTCAAAATGAATGATGATTCCAATTCCTTTGTATATAAGCAACCAGAAAATGAAGATGAAAAAAAGCTTGTGAAGAAGCATTAGGAAACTGTCCTGTTGAAGTTATAGGAAATGATGGCTAAAAAATAATCATACTTGATATCAATTCTAGTTAATATTTTATTAATTTGTAACTCTTTATTATTTGATTGATGTTTTCAAGATTAGGTTTCAGTCTAACGAATGCTTACGTTTTCTTTCATTAAAATATGACTTTTCCAACTCACTGAAAAACAAAACAAAAAAGCTGAGAAATAGCAGCAAGAGTTTCAGGAAATAACATCAATCAAATAATATTGGACGATCTAACCGTCGTTAACAAGCCTACACAAAATATGTTTCTGTTTTAAATTTGTTAATATATCTCGATTTTGGGTTATGTTTTTACAAACTAGATTATTTCAGAATCTATCGGAATATCCAAGTTTCTACCGATAACATAGGCGAATTTGAGATGTTTGTTCATTTCAATTTCTAAAAATTGGAGCTTTAAGAGCAAAATCAGTTTAATAGCAAGAATTATAGTTTGATTGTAGTAAGTAAAGGTAAATATTTATTGCGCAAGTTAGTGACACATGGGTCTACCTATTGGTAATTATCTAAAAATTAAAATATTTTTTTGAGTTAGCTGTCTAATGCCTACATCCCTAGAGAGTTGGTCGGTAAATTCTAATTGATTCTGTATTTCAAGATTATAATGCAGGATACCCACTGCTTCAGATATGGATACCCTACCTTAGATATTTGACTATATCCTGTTTTAAAATTTCCATATCATCAATTTGTCTTTGCCACGACTGAATTCGAATAATATCTTCCTATCGAACGCAAGATGAATATAGCAATTTTTTGGCTTTCGAATGTAGCATATGTTTTAATAATAACTATGTATTATCTCCATAATTAGGTAAAAATATCCTATAATATTGGATCAGAAATCAGAAAATACATAGCTTTTGATATAAAAAACTATGCGTCAATGAACCAATAGAGACATAACTTTGTTAGCATAACCATTAATTCTGCATCCTGCTTTTTTGCGTTTGTCGCTTTGTTAGCCTGTATGAGAGCCAAAAGTAACGATAAAAACACAATCTTATAGCTACTTCTTTGCCCTAAAACGTAGATATTTAGTTAAACGGATAAGTGAACTTTAAGTATTTTTCGATGTCTGAAACTTCCGAAGAGCTGCAGGAAATCGGAACTATTTTGCAGAAATAGAATACGCTTTAATAAAGTCATCACGAATGTTTTGTAGAGAAAATGAAACAGTTAAACAGTATTGACTATATTAAAAACTCATATAAAGCGCGAATTTCTCAGATAGCTGAGGAAAGGAAAACTGGAAAGAAAATAGTTGGTACTTTTTGTCTGTTCGTGCCTGATGAGATAATCTTTGCTGCAGGTTCTGACCGTATTGATACTTTGCGTGGGTAAAAATGAAACTGTGTCAATAGCAGAACAATATTTACCTAGGAATATCTGCCCGCTTGTAAAGTCTTCTTTTGGTTCGATTGTTAATAACAGTTGTTCGGGTGTAAAGTTCTGCTATCACTTCGGCATGATAGACATGATCGTCGCCGAAAATACCTGCGATAGTAAGAAAAAAATGTACGAGTTATTGTGGAATTATGTCTCAACCTATGTGATCGACCTTCCGCAAAGATCCGACAGCTCAGATGCCCTAAAATATTTTTTGAGAGAGCTTGATAAATTTAAAGGCGCCATGGGAAAGCTTACAGGCAATAAGGTCACCTTTGAACAATTAAAGAAGGAAATAAAGTCCTTAAACGAGACTAGACAGTTGCTTCACAGGCTCTATGACTTACGAAAAATGGATCCCCCATCCATAAATGGTGTCGATGTGTTGAAGGTCATGCAAAAGCAGTATTTCCTATCTCCGGATCAATTAAAGGAAGCCCTTCGCATGCTTATTAGGGAAGTAGAGCAAGTTAAGGTGGACTGGGTGCACAAGCCCAGGAAAATGATCTCCGGCTGTCCGATGCCGGGTGGCAACACAAAACTGCCGGAGATCATCGAAAGTAGGGGTGGAGTAATCGTCGCGGAAGAAAGTTGTACGGGTACAAGATCATTCTGGGATCTAGTAGATGAAAATAAGGATCCGATGCTGGCTTTGGCAGAACGCTACATCAAAATACCCTGTTCCTGTATGAGTCCGAATAACCGGCGCATCGATAACATCTTGGAACTTGCGAGAGAGTTTAAAGTCGATGGTGTAGTGTACTATACCTTGCAATTCTGCCATGGCTACAATATTGAGAAGTATAAAGTACAGCAGGCGCTGAAGAAGAAAGGAATACCTGTGCTCGCAATCGAAACTGACTACAGCGACTCGGATATCGAGCAGATAGGACTTCGTGTAGATGCTTTCATGGAGATGCTATCATGATCTCAGTAGGAATAGATTCTGGCTCGGCCACCACTAAAGTAATCCTTATTAACTGCAATCATATTGCTGCCCAAGTTGTATTGCCAACAGCCTTCGATTTCTTATCAGCTTCAGAGAAAGCGTACAAAAATGTGCTTGCCAATTCTGGAATTGCCGAAGAAGATCTAAATAGCGTGTATGCAACTGGATATGGCAGGAACAGCATAAAATTTGCCGATGGAACAATAAGCGAGATTACCGCTCATGCTATGGGCGTTTATAACCTGTATCCAGATGTCAACGGGATCATCGACATAGGAGGTCAGGATAGTAAGGTTATCTCAGTGAATGATGGCAAAGTAACCGATTTTTTAATGAACGATAAGTGCGCAGCTGGCACAGGTAAATTTTTAGAGTATACTGCGAGAGCTCTTGAAGTGCCTATAGAGAAATTTGGTCTCTTGGCACTAAGCTCAAAAGAACCAGCTAGCATAACAAGTATGTGTACTGTCTTCGCAGAGTCCGAGGCTATATCACTAAGAGCGAGAGGGTTTAAGAAGGAAGATATCGCGGCAGGACTCATCGAAAGCGTTTCTAGAAGAGTTGCTGTCATGGCTCGACAAGCAGGATTAAACCAAAACGTGGCTTTTGTGGGCGGTGTGGCGAAAAACGTTGGTATTAAGATAGCATTGGAAAAAGAATTGGGAATATCACTCTACGTTCCCCCAAACCCGCAGATCACGGGAGCACTTGGAGCTGCGCTAATCAATTGTGAACTAAAATAAACATTATATCTTTTTCTCTTTTAGATTTAGTCTGTAAAATTGTATTAGTTTATAGTCTTTTCTTTCATTGAAAAACAGGAGTTCTTGGTTTCATTGATGCAGATGTTTTGTCACAAAATCTGTGTATTAGTAAAAACACTAAAGACAAAATTTTTGTCAGTATATCCGCCGATTCAGCATCCGGTTATATTTTACAGAACTTTCGGTACACTACTATTAAGATTGCAGTAGTCACCTTAACATTAATGGCTTACTTAATTGCTTACAAATGAATATTATTTATACATTAAAAGATTAATGTTAATTATTTATATCTCTCTCTCATTGATATAACCACAGTAGGGTAGAGTTATCTAATGTGACAAAAGAATTTCTAAAAAGTCTGACTCAAAAAGCCTAATGGCAATGAGTTTTTTGCGTCTATATTCTCAAACTTGAAGGGTAGTTGAATGAATGAAAACCTGAGAAATTTCGGGCGAAAGAAAGCTGAAGAAGTAGTTTTTCGAGATATAGATGATTGAAAACGTACCTTTGATGCAGTTCCAGACCTGATTGCCATATTAGGCACTGAATTTCGAATTGTTCTTGCAAACAACTCCATGGCAGCAAGTTTGGGGATGACATCAAAAGAGTGTATTGTATTGACTTGCTACCTGGTTATCCATGGAACTGATGAATCTCCCCCTTTTTTACCCGCACAGGCAGTTGCTTAGTGATGGGCTTGAGCATACTGTGGAGATTTGTGAGGAATCTTTTTGTGGTTATTTTATAGTAAGCGTCTCGCAACTGCATGATTCAGAGGGAAAACTCACTGGGGGTATTTATATCGTTCATGATATCAGTGAACGCAAAGTAGCTGAAGATAAGCTAGGCCGGAGTGAACAACGAATCAAGATGAAATTGGGAAATATTCCCTCACCTGCTAGGAAGATAGAAAATCTGGTGCTTTCTGATATCATTGATGTCCAGGTTATTCAGTCTCTCATGAATGATTTCTATAAGCTTGCTCACATTCTTATAGGCATAAACGATCTCAAAGGCAATGTTCTGGTAGGCGCTGGATGGCAGGATATCTGCACCAAATTCCATAGGGTTCATCCAGAAACTTCAAAGTACTGCGTAGAAAGCGATACAAATCTATCATTGGTAGCTACTCCTGGTGAGCTTAAGCTGTATAAGTGTAAGAACAATATGTGGGACATAGTGACTCCTATCACATTGGATGGCCAGCATGTCGGCTATGTTTTCTCAGGACAGTTCTTTTATGATGATGAGCCTCTGGACTATGAATTTTTTAGATCCCAAGCTAGAAAATACAACTTCAATGAGGAAAGAATACATGGCAGCGCTTAATAAAGTTCCACGGTTGGGTAGAGTGGCTGTGGACACAAGCATGGTCTTCCTCAGGACTTTTGCCAACGCAATTTCACAACTAAGCTACAGCAATTTCAAGCTGGCTCAGTCGTTGGCGGAACGCGATATCTTGGTGAAGGCGCTGCAGGAGATGAAGAGCATTTCCATACGATGGCAAATGTGATCCCACAATTGGCTTGGATCGCCCATCCAGATGGCTATATCTACTGGTATAACGAGCGCTGGTACTCTTACACCGGAACCACGCAGGAGCAGATGGAAGGTTGGGGCTGGCAGATTGTTCACGACCCAGAGGTGCTGCCAAAAGTATTGGAGCATTGGAAGGCTTCGATTGCTACGGGGCAAATGTTTGATATGGAGTTTCCTTTGCGCGGTACAGATGGTATTTTTCGTCTGTTTATCACGCGTGTTTTACCCCTGAAAGACGCCGCAGGAAACATCCTTCAATGGTTTGGAACGAGTACAGACGTTACCGAGCGCAAAAAAACTGAAGAAGCCCTTAAAGAAGCACGTGACAGTTTAGAAGGAAAAGTCAAAGAGCGTACAACGGAGTTAGATAAAGCTTATAACTCAATAAAAAAAAGTTAAAATAGACTTGCTGAAGCTCAAAAAATGTCTCATATTGGGAATTGGGAATGGGATCTTATAACTAATAAAATATATTTGTCTGAGGAATTGTATCGTATTTTTAGATGTGATTCACGAGAATTAGCTACATCTTACAATGAATATTTAAGTTATGTGACCCCAAAGATCGAGACTATGTGGCTAATGCCTTTAAGGCGGCTATAAATGGAAAAGCCGGCAGTATTAATCATAGAATTATCTTAGCTAATGGGGACGAACGCACAGTCCATTTACAATCCGAAGCTATTTTTGATGAAAAAAGATCCCTATTAGATTGCAGGGGACAGTTCAAGATATTACTGAACGTAAAAAAGCTGAAGAGAAAATTCAGAGATTAGCGAATGTTGTAGAATCATCCAATGATGCCATTATTACTATGTCTCTTGATGGTATTATTACTAGCTGAAATAAGGGTGCAGAGCAGATTTATGGTTATTCATCGGAAGAAATTATAGGAAAAAGTATATCGATACCCGCACCAGATAATCTCAAAGATGAAACAAAAAAGTTAATTGAAAAGGTTAAGCTGGGAGAAAAGATCCGGCACCATGTAACTTCAAGGTTAAGAAAAGATGGTAAGCTAATATATGTTTCAATAGCTCTTTCTCCGGTTTTTGATATATCTGGAGAGCTTGTGGTTATCTCAGGTATTGCTAGAGATATTACACCGTACATTGAGAGCGAAAAATCACAAGTGAAAGCTGAAAAAGCTAAAAAGAAAGAAATCCACCATAGAATCAAAAACAATTTGCAAGTGATATCTTTTCTAATTGATCTTCAGGCTGAGAAGTTTAAAAATAGAGAGTGTATTAAGGATTCGGAAGTTCTGGAAGCTTTCAGAGAAAGCCAAGATAGAGTGATATCTATGGCTCTTATTCACTAGGAATTATACAAAGGTGAAGGATTCGAAACTCTAGATTTTTCGACATACATTCGAGAATTGGTTGAAAACCTTTTCCAAACTTACATACTAAATAGTAAAAATATACACCTGCACATAGATATGGAAGAAAATATATTCTTAGATATGGATACTGCTATTCCTTTGGGAATAATTGTCAATGAACTAGTTTCAAACTCTTTCAAACATGCATTTATAGGGAAGGATAACGGGAGAATGTATGTCAATCTTCGTAGAGAAAAAAACGGAGAACGTATAAATAGCAGGGAAAAAATCAAATATGAAGGTTGTAAAAGTGCCAGTTTTATTGTGAAAATTTCCGATGATGGGATAGGTATACCTAAAAGTATCGAATTAGAAAATCCTAACAGTCTTGGCATACAGTTAGTAACCACCCTAGTAGATCAGTTAGATGGAGAACTTGAGCTGAAAAGGAGTAATGAGACGGAATTCACTATTAGGTTCACAGTAAGAGAAAAAAGAAGCAACAACTAGTATAAATACACATAGTTTTTAACATAAAAACTGTGCATCGAAAAGAGTCAAGAAAAGGTTGTTACATTCTTTGATTATGGGTAGATATTATGTGAGATAAATCCTTGTCAGAAAGATCATGTATTTTATGATTCTTGATACCAATTTTTATATATCATTTCCAACGTGCGGGATATTTTAATTTTTATACATAAGTACACTTGATTTATATATAAATATGCCTAAAAAACAGATATTTTTTATTCAAAATATTGTGTGAGAAAATATCAACAGCTGATGAGCAAGACTCAAAACCAAAACTTTGAAACTGGAATTTCTAATCAGGATTTATTTGTAAAAAGTTAATCGGAATGAAGACTTAACAAAGGAAGTTTGATATAAAGTCCCAAGTTTCCGATTTATATCGTTATATATCTATATATTTCAAATGTTGTTTCATGGATTTTGTTTTATCCCTAATATCAATATTGAAGCCATATTATCTAATGTCTTTTTCCTGGTTCATCAAGATATGGAGTAAGATACATCAAGATGTGGAGTAAGAGACGAAAGAGTCTCTACTCTTCGCAGAAGAGCAGCGGCTCCCCTGCGAAGATACTCGGATTGAACCTCGTGTTTAAAATAAACTGCTTTCTCATTAATTTCTTTTTGTCTGGATTCATCCATATGTGGAATAATAACTGAGAGGGCCTGTAACGCCATATTTTTGTCTTTAAGATTGAAAGCTAACTCAAGAGCTTGTTCTATAATTTCTTCTTTTCTTTGCTCATCCATAAATGGGAGAAGAAGAGATAAATACTCTATCCTTTGATACTTTGATATAATCCCAGATACAAGCTCAAGAGCTTTTTCCACAATAGATTCATTTTTTGATCCGTAAAGATACGGAACAAGCGAAGAAAGGATCTGGAACTTTGCATCCCCGTATTGAATGTGGGAAGAGAAGTCTAAAATATGCTCAATAAGTTCTTCTTTATCATGCCCTCTAAGATGATGGACAAGTGAAGAAAGAACAAGGGCTCTTTCGTTTTCATCTTGAATATTGGAGCAAGAATAAATGACATTTTCTATAAATCCTACTTTTTTTTGCCCCTCTAGTATCGGAACAAGCAGGGAAAGAGCCTGGGCCCTTAAATCTCTATATTGAATATTGCAAGCAAAGTCAAGGGTTTTTTCTATAAACTCTTCTTTTCCTGATCCCTTCAGTTGAGAGACGGTTATAACTCTCTGATCAAGTTGATTATGCGTATACTGCCCTTGTGGCTTTTTGGCAAAGGTTTCTCTGAAATCCTCAAACAACTTCTTGAATTCTTCAATCACTTTATCTCTATCACTTGAATTTTGTTTTATATCAACAGAACGATTTTCGACAATTAATTTTTCACTTCTATATTAAATAAATCATTTCTTATGTTTTTTCATAAATTCGGACTTTTAAACCCCGATTTTTGGACCAATATTAAAAACTAGAAATTTTGGCCTAAAATGTATATGATTTTATTTTGACATATACAAGCTATAGTAAAACAATATATTATATTAATGTATTTTAACTGAAAATAAATCATAATTATAACCAATGATAGATATTAATTCAGTTTCATACTATTGTACCAAAAGCTTTCAAGTGTATCAGCTACATTTTTGTATCCAATATTATCCAGTTCCTGGATCAGATGAATAATTTTGATATAAAACTTATGCATTAGTAGAAACGATAAATCCTATTCTTTGTAGCAAAGAAAAGGGTATATAGTGAATTAGTGTTTACAGAATATGCATTTGAGGTATAAAATCAAGTACAATAAACACTGCTGTTTATATTTGCATTTTAGATTAAATGCTATTGATTTATCGGTTCAACTACGTTAATCCTAATATTAATGACACAGCATTACTTTTACTTTCAAATCTATAATTAAAGAGGATCGGCTTTTTATAAAAAATAAAGCGATTGCAGTACAAAATTCCATATGCAAAATACGAATTCCAATTTACAGAAATTTTCAACATTATCAAAGTTAGCAGTTTACTGTGAGTTCTTTAAAAATGATTGTTCAACATCTTTTTCTGTCATTCTAAAACAGGATTTCTTGGTTTCACTGATGCATAGGTTTTATAGCAAAAACTGTGCATTAATAAAAAAGTTTTATCGTTTTTTTGTAGCAAATAAAAGGGTATAGATTCAATGGTTGATTTCTTCTGATTCATACAAGATTTTCATCAGTGAAGAGAACTATAGAATGATGAAGGATACATTGGAATAGTTGAAGATGGAACAATTTTCGATGTTATCAAGAATTATGTTGAGAATCAGGGAAACCAGGAAAAATAAGCATATGAGCAAATGAAAATACCTAAAAGACTTGATTTTGAACAATTTATTTATAGCCAGAGCAGTGGCACGAATATCCCCACTTGCTTGTAGTTGGGTGCCACCACCTCAACTATGATTATACACTGAATGATTATATTCTTATGCTCCTAGATTTACCTTTTTATATTCCTCCTTTTGATTCCGTTTCTGTTTTTTCCTTCTTGATTATCCCTTCAGCTGCCATAATCCCTGTAGCTGCTGCATTGACTATGTCCCTTGAAAGCCCTGCCCCGTCTCCTGCAGCAAAAAGGTTTTTAATGCTGGTTTCCATCTGCCTATCTACGTTTAGGTGCATTGCGTAGAACTTGACTTCAGGAGCGTACAGTAGAGTTGAGTCTGAAGTAACACCAGGAATGATCTCGTTTAAGGTCTCAAGACCTTCGATTATATCCATAACTATTCTGTGAGGCAGAGCCATTGAAATATCACCGGGAGTGACATCTTTGAGCGTATTTACAACAAGATTTTTGACAAGGCGTTCTTTTGTGGATCTTCGGCCGCGTCTAAGGTCTCCCATGCGCTGTAGAACCGGTTTACCTCCTCCGATTGTAGTTGCAAGCTTTGCAATTGAACGAGCATATTTGGTGGTATTTTCTATAGGCTCGGTAAGTTCAACGCGCACAAGGAAAGCAAAATTTGTATTTTCCGATTCTAGGTTTGTCAGAGAGTGGCCATTAGTTGCTATAAAATCATCATATTCTTCCTTTACTACAAAACCATGCTTATTGGTACAAAATGTCCGGACAAAATCATCATAACGGCGGGTCTGGATGTGAAATTTGGGGTCGCGGTTGATTTTCGTTACTGGATCCATAATTATTGCAGGAACTTCTACTCTTACGCCTATGTCAATTCCATCGTATCGAGCTTCTATCCTATGTTTTTCAATCACTTCCAAAACCCAATCGCACCCCCTTCTCCCTGGAGATAAGAGCACGTAATGAGCAGAGATTATCCGCCCATCAGAGAGTACGACACCTTTGGAGATTCCTTCCTCGATCAGCAGGTCTTTTACCTCGGTTTCAAGCATAAAGTTCACCCCTTTATTAATAAGATCCTGTTTGAAGCGCCCTATTACTGCAGGAGCATTATCCGAACCAATATGTCGCTGTTTTATCTCGAGAAAGCGGGCTCCCACAGACGCAGCCCTTCGCTTTAGCTCCTCGAGATCCGAGCCTTCAGCCAGCAGGACTCCACGGGGAGCTCCGAATTCAAGAAAGATCTTGTCCACTTTTTCAACAAGTTCCCAAGCTTCAATATGGTCTCCTGTCAGAGCTGCCAGATCTCCTCCCACATCAGGCCTCAGGTTCAGGGTTCCATCCGAAAAAGTCCCACAGCCTCCTACACCGCACATAATGTCGCACGGAATGCAGTGCATGCAGTAAGTATGAGTTTTCATTGGGCACAGACGTTTCTCTATATCTCTGCCCATATCCACAATAAGTATTTTGAGCGAATGGATCGCAGCAAGCTCGTAGGCTGCAAACATTCCTGCAGGCCCTGCTCCTATAATTATGACATCATACCCTGAATTAATCTCATTTTTCTCAGAAAACTGATTTTCAGTATCCATGCATAACACCCTTTTATAATTCCTGTTGAACATTTGAGTTATCTGAATTTTTCAATAGAGAGCGTTCAAAAATGTTAAAATGTTCAAATTTCAGAAAAAGTTCTTTTAAAGTCCCCTATCAATACTACTCATTCAAACAGAATACCACCCATTTAATAGTCATCAGAAAGATGTCTTATCCTAGAATAATTTCGCTGTGAATTTTTTTTAATTTTCTATATTCCACAAACCAAATAACTTAATCCAGATTCTAAATTTATTTCTTCTGGCAAACTGTTCAAGAAAGCATTTTTTGGTGATTCCAGTTTATCAAATTTAAAGGCTTTGTGAAGCATTTATACAGTAGTAATTTAGAGAATTTCTATAAACCTCTGATTTTCACGAATCATTTTAGGCATCCTTTTCTTCTAGTAGAGGATTTTGGTCTAAAGTTTTGCATCTTCACTGACAGTCAGTCTATTTTGGACCGTGTGTTCATGAAATACGGATTTGAACAGGCACTGTGGGGCTGACTCAAAAAATGGCGTTATGAATACGTATCCCCTCCAATCTTAAGGAAGTTTTCAAAAAGCTCAGGCTTTAACCCAATTTATGTTAGAGAACGTACAAGTGAAGTACAAAATCAAGCCAAATAGATAGTATGGCCAAATTCACAATTAAGGTAGTTAAAAATTGAATGCTATTGATTTTTAGTTCAACTACGTAAATTCTATATTTAACTCAAAAATAACTTCTTTCAGGCTTCGAGTATATCCAAATTACGACCTTTCAGCTTTTTCCTCATATACTTGTTCTCTGAGCAGGTCGAGAACTTCCCCATCTGAGACATCGTACCATTTCTCATAAGCCTCTGCGACAGCCCTGAAGTATCTAGGAATTTCAAGCACTACAAGTTCGTCGACTTTTTTCCTAATCTCTCCTACGATCTCACTTCCAGTTACAGGTACCGCTACCACAATTTTTCTAGCTTCCCTTTTTTTGCAAAGTTCAATCGCTGCTCTCATTGTAGAACCCATTGCAATACCGTCATCGATAAGTATCACAGTTCTTCCTTTTATCTCGGGCAAAGGATGTTCTCCTCTTAGAACTTTTACGCGTCTCTCGATTTCTGCAATCTGCTGCCGCTTGATTTTCTCAATATTTTCTCCTGAGAGCCAGTAATAAGCATTTTCATGGATGAAAGTGCTCCCGTTCTCGGCTATTGCCCCGAATCCGGCTTCAGAGTTATCCGGAAAAGGTAGTTTCCTTGCAATGATATGGGAAAAATCCGCATTCAGCTTTTTTGCAACCTGCAATCCCACCTCCACTCCCCCACGCGGAATAGCAAGAATAAGAGGGTTTTCTGCTTTATACTTTTCAAGAGCCTTATCAAGTTTTTTTCCGGCATCTTTACGGTCTTTGAACATACTCCACCTTACATCCAATAATTATTCCACTTTCATCAGTGAAATTTCCATTTTTCGGCCTGATAAGGCGCTCGAAAAATTAAAAAAAATGGAAAGAGCCGAATATGTAAACGTCAAAATTCACTTTTTCCATTTTTCCATTTGCTCTTCACGCCATTTCTCGATTGCTTTCCAGATGGGTAGAGGATCAATGCCGTTATTTTTGATGTAATCTTCTCGGGTATACTCGTGCATATTGCCGTCTACGAAGAGTAATTTAGCCTGGTCCGCCATCACCCCCGTTCCTGTTGGTATCGTTGCCGGATTAGCACAGATCTCTGCACAGGGAAGAAAATCTTCTTCTCCGCCTGTTTGCTCTATCTTGAGCGGCTTCCCGCAACTTGGACATATTCCAATCATTGTCTGTTCTTCTTTATTATTCATGCTTTCCCTCCTATGTTTAGAAAATTTCAATTATTAAATATCGTATGTAAGATCATATATTCAAGTCACTGCCTACTTAAAACTACAATAATATAATAACTCAGCCAATTATTTCAAATTAATTATAGCAAAAATAGTTTTTGAATGAAAATTATTCTCCAATAAAATATTTTAAAACTGAATAATATTTTTATATTAATCATAATTTTATTATTTGTATAGATCTTCACAAATTTAACAGTAAGATTTTTTCTCTCTCTATAAATAAAAATATTAATTTCTAGTTTTCAACTAACACAAATATTTTAATAAAATATATTATTATTTACAAATTTAGATTAAACTGTGTTCTAAATTCTAGCTGAAACAGATAATATGGTTCCGTTGCAAAAACTTCAGAATAAGCATGTAAATCTATGAGTATAAAAAAAAGTCAAAAGATCCGAGGGAAATATACCAACATTATCAAATAATACCAAACAATTGTTTAATAGGTTCCGTTGCAAAAATAATATTTCTGCATTTTGACACTATAATTTTCACCTTTATGTGTCATTTTCTTTCTAATGAAAATGATTAACTTTCCTAATTGTGAATGTTTTTTCTGATTTTGCAAGAAAACTAGATTTTTTGCAACGGAACCATGATAAGTACTGCTGAAGACTCAAAAAGAAAAAGGACAATATCGATTACCTTAAGGGATATCATTATTGCCCTGTAAAATTAGGTGACCAACCCTTTTAAATTATGCATGGAGATTACATTTATCAACATGAAATTAACAACAACAAAATATTGTTTGTGTAGTTAGTGAGATGATCAACCCGATGCTTTTAAGCCTATTTTCCCCTAACTGTTTAACTAGTTCTGCTAACAGACTGAGTAATTTCTTTTTTAGGCGTGTTGTATATTCTTTTCAAATAATCTCTACCTACCTAACTTGATTGCGTAAAGAATTCATTATATCGTTTGCTGCATCAATCATTGTTTGTCCGTTTGTCGGCGAAAGTGCTCCCCTATCTACTTTGTCTTTTACCTGGATGATAAAAATATCTAAGTTCAGCAGTTACTGCCCATGGATTTCCCACACTTGGATCTCTTTCTATTCTATCCAGATTTGTTTTTGCAGCGTTGAGTATAGCTATTAATTCATAGGATGATCCATCATTTAGCTCACCAGAAGTGGTTATACCCTGTACAAAATTAAGAATTTGATTTAAGGTTAATATGCATTGTTTTTTTATTCATTGCTTTTTCAGGAAAAACTCAATATTAAATTTGTGAAGTCTCCAAAAATAGTAATCATCATTAATATTTGAATATTGTTTAATGTTACAATATTTTGTGGGTGAGTAACTTTCTTTAAACTCCGTTTTTTGTATAAATTATTTAATATATTATAAAAGATTTGTACATTGTATCTTAAAGTGATTGGATAAGTAGTGAAGAATTAGAAATGACCAGTAAGATGTGTTATTGGTTATATCAAAAAAGAAATAACAACAGAAAATACTGAGGTGTAATAAGATGGCAAATGCAGTTCAAATGGAAGCTAAAAACAAAACAGAGCATGTTGAAGATAAAAATATCGAAGTACATTTCATCAATGGAGTGGGATATTGGAGTGAAGAGATAGGTCATGAAAAAATAATTGATGACAGTTTAATAATTGCTTCTCCAGCTGAAGGTAGTTGGGATATCAAGTTCGAAGAAGGGGACCAGCCAGAAAAACCTGAGAATACTTTTTATGAACAAGATAAAGTTAAAAGAAATCAGAAAGTTTCTATTTATCGTCACAGGATGGAAAGGAAACGTCTTATTCTAGATTTTAAATCGAATGAAAATCGCAATGAAACTGTCAAGGCTAATTTACATCTTAATTTTAATTAAGAAATATATTAAGGAAATTTAAAGAAAAAAGATACAGAGTCAATCAAATTTTACAGAACTAGTGGTACACTGCCAAAAAAGGCAGCATGCATAATTTTCAGTAAAATCTGATCTATACCCTTTAATCTTCTTTTTTATTACTGTTCCATTACAATATACTTGTTTCCTGTTATCCCGTCTTCATTTATATCGGTGAATATCGGGATGAACAGTCTAAGTACTGATCTCTAGCTAGGGAATACTCTATCATCCCACTCCTTCTTTTGAGTTCCTTGTTAATCCTTTCCATCATATTTGTTGTTTTTATTTTTTTCAGTGTTTCTTAAACATTTCATGTGAAAGTAATTTTTATTCTAAAATTATCATAAAATATAATTAATATTTAAATGATGTTCGATTTGAAAATGTTTTATGCGGAAGCGAGTATTATTCCCAGACTATTATGGTATATAATTTGTAATATAAAAATTATAATACTGTTTCAATATTTAATTGTTGTCCAATGTTAAAATGTTCTGCGGGGGGTAATTTTTTAATTAGAAACTGTTTTTTTTATAAATCATTTAATATACTATATCTGATACGTGTATTGGTAACCAACCATAAATTAGAGCTTATCGAAATTCTCATTAACTAACTGATTTTGGGTAGGTTGAATAATTACCCAAAAACAAAACCCCTTAAAATTATTATTCAGTTATATAAATTGACATAAATTGTGTTATAACTTTATTTTATGGAGATATTTGATATGAACTGGCCTGCTAAGAGAACAATTTCAGGATCCACACGCCGGGATCCTTTTGAAGAGATTAGGAAAACGCAGGAACGCCTGAACCTGCTGTTTGAAGATTTCATGCCTATGAAAAAATGGGGAGGTGGGAATGTATTTACCCCTGCTATTGACATCAAGGAAGAAGAAAACAAGCTTGTAGTCACTACCGACTTGCCAGGAATAAATAAAGAGGATATTGAAATAAACCTTAAAGAAGACATGCTTGAGATAAGTGCAAAGAGCGGAAAGGAAAACGAAACAGAAGAGGAAGGATATATTCGTAAGGAAAGGGAATATACTCACTTTTACCGAGCTGTCCACCTGCCCAGTAGTGTTAAAGAAGAGGGAAGCACTGCAAAAATTGAAAATGGTGTTCTGACGATAACACTTCCGAAAATGAAGCTGGAAGAACCAGCAAAAAAAATACAGATAGAATAATATTCAAGAGCTGATAGATAATTTTCGATGTAATAAGACGGTTTTCTCTTTAATATTTTTGGTGGTTTCGGTGAGCTAGTGCACATGGCGGTCACGGTGGCTGGGGTGGCTACGGCGGCGGTATGTGGGGCGGCTGGCCTTACATGAGTTCTCCCTATATGGGTTATGGCTATCCTGCAGCTCCGGTAGTCGAAGAAGCTCCAGTCCAACAAGTTTGCTGCCCGCCTAAAAAAACTTCGGCTACAGCAAAAGCTAAAGCTTCAGCCTATTAAAAATATGAAATCATAAGTGGTAAACGTATATTCTATTTTGAAAATAATCAATTAAAAGTTCATAAATACTGAAGAGTATTTTGAATAAATCTCAATTTTGGTTGGTATTTATAAAAACTACATAAGAAATTTATTGAAAATCAGAGTTTTATTGAAATCTGCTATAATTATAAAAATCGGAGTGAAATGGGGAGTGTTAATGGATTGCAAGAATTCGATTTTATCTACGGAAACAGATCCAATTTGCAAAATGCAGGTCGATAAAAGGAAAGCAAAATTCAAGAGTGAGTATAAGAGAAAGACGTACTATTTCTGCTCCCTTTTCTGTAAAAAGGAATTCGATGAAAAACTTATCGAATAACCGAGTTATGTAGATGTCTATAGCATTATATTACCGTAAGGATTGATTAAATACTATTAATTTGCCAGGCCTATGAAAGCTCTTGAAGAAATAGTAGCTTACAACGAATATACATAAAGACCAATATCTTCTTTTACTCTCTTAGAACTTATGCACTTGAAATCAAAAATCAATGGCAATAGACATTTTTATTTTAAGTTATTGTTATCCAATTTAATATTTTTATATTTTTTTAGAAATAAATATCAAGATTCTTAGTTCAATCGCATAATTCCTATTTAATATATGATTGCGAAATGCTAAATGCACAGTTTTTGTAATAAACCTATTTATCAGTAAAAACAATCAAAACATAAGCTTTGTCAGTAAAACTATTGACTCTACATCCTACTTTTTGCAACGAAAAAAAAGAATAAATTAGGAGAATTTTATTTTCATTTTGGATCAAAGCCGGATAGATTAGAGATGTATAGTATAAACATAAAGGTAGAACAACATTATACGCTAAAAATATTAAATATTTTGTGAACTTAGTATAGCTTGCGTTCTTATCTACTGTTATATAGCAACGATCTATTCCAAAATAAAACTACCCCATCTAACACTTCGCATGAATCCACTCATTGTAATAAAGGGATGAAAGCAAAAGACGTAACTCATAGGTCCAATCATAAATTTCTTCGATATTAGGTTGTGCCTTTCGGAACTTCAATAATTTTTCAGATGAGAACGCAATTACCCCACTATTTTTTAAAAATTAACGAATGAACCGATATTAATAAACTTTCCACCGGATTTATTATTTTTCTTTGTTGTCTGATAATTAACGCATACATTTTGTATAAAAATTTCTGAATTTCTTTAGTTCCATCTGAAATAAGAAATCATCGTTGGTATATAACTCGTGGAGCTTGTGGGACGGATAGACGAACATAGCCGCGTCTAATACTGGTGCTGAATTTGACTACAGGAAGTACCTAGCTAATAGTCATGTTCTTTATAAACTCACTCATCGATGCGAATTCCCAACGCGTAAGCTGTGATAATGCTTGGATCTGGGTATATAACGTCCTTAGATGCAGCGCTGAAACTCTGAGCTTGTGAGATAGAGGGCTCTAATTTCCAAAGAAAATTTCCCTACTCACTCCAATGAACTTCAGCTCCACCACCCACTAAGGCAAAGCCGAGCTTCACTAAAGCAACAGCTTCTGGATGAGGTGTTTGGTTAGAATCGGCTTTGGTGATGGCTACCGTGACTGTGCCAACTGCAATATTTTTTTGATACATATAGCAAATACCTGAAGATTGGAAGGGTCTGAGATACCGTGATCCTTAGAACAAGCCTTCCAAGAAAACTCTGTTATAGGGAAGGAAGCTGTTCCAAGGTTCCCAGCTCCATGCCAGTCTACCCTGAACCCCCGCCAACTAGTACAAAATTATCAGATGGAACACAAGTCTCAGCTTCAGGATGTGCCACCACTCCACTAGCAGCCGTACTGACGTACATTGAATCTAGCAACTGCTGCCTACTCATTCCCTTAATCTTTATTCCGATTACATGTGTGATTAGCTCGTGTGGATGAGGCTACTCGTGATCTTTAGAACTAACAACCCATCCAGATAGATCATTGTTCGGGTAAGAGGCAGTTAATAATGCTCTATAAGGAGATTGATTAGTAGTTTTGCCACCACCGCCGAAAGCTAGCATATCATCGTCACCGACTAATATTTCTTCATCTATCCAATGCTCTTTCGGAGGACAAGATATGTGTGAGAATACAGACACGGTGATTAATCCTGAAGTGTCATTAAATGTAATGTTGTAAGTTCTTACTGAGCTCATGTTGAATCCCCTAGTTCTGTAGTAGTGATCTCGCGCTTATTCTGCCTATATTTCTTTAAAATTAGTATTTTTTAACTATTCCCCATTATGCAAGGAGCTATATAAAATATTTACTTACTTATAAATATGTCAATATTTTAAAAATTCACATTGCCTAAACTAACAAAAAAGGTAAATTTTGATCTTTTTATCAATGATATTTTTTTGCAATCCTGTCAAATTTGGTAGAAGTATTTTTTTTCACTCATAAAAGATTATCTCTTCGATCAGGAAAATGGAATTCACAATCTCATTACTAGTTTTTAAACTTTGCATTGGTAAAGGAAGCTTTTCTTCAATCTGGTGTTAAACGTTTTGATAGAACTTATTCCTTACAAACACTCTCTTGCAATTATACTTGTATATTCATATTTAATATGGAATGATAGAGTTTACAGGCACGTAGGTGAAAATCAGGTTTTTGCGGCTTTGTGTGGATCGAAAATAATTATCCAATTGAATAAATATTTATAAAATAATAAAAATCATTATAAATATTTAATTGTTTTTTTGATTGTGAAACATTTTATGTGATATCATTTTTTGTTTAGAAACTATTTTTCGTGTAATTAATTTAAAATAATTGTGAAGTTTTTATAACTAAGTGCGAATTAAATGCTGAAACAACAAGTTAGTAAATAAAAAAGGTATCCTTACTTTTTTAATCAGGAAAACATATTATATATATATAATTTTGGGGGATGAAATGAAAGTTCTTTATGTTTATGCACATCCTGAACCTAAATCATTTAACTCTGCGCTGAAAGATATAGCTCTGGATACCCTGAAAGAAACAGGGCATGAGATAATACTTTCCGATCTTTATGCAATGAAATTTAACCCTGTTCTAACAGCCACAGACTTTCCAGAACGAAAAAATTCGGAGGTGTTTAAACCTTTCTTTGAAGCTATCAAGGCATCAAAGAAAGGAACTTTTGCTCCGGACATTAAAGGAGAGATGGAAAAAGTGAAATGGGCTGACATGTTAATTTTTCAGTTCCCGATTTACTTCACAGCCATGCCAGCAATTATGAAAGGCTGGATAGACCGCGTTCTGGCTCCTGGATTTGGTTTTAATCCGATCACTAACAGTATCTATGATACCGGCCTTTTAAAAAGCAAATACGCAATGCTTGTTACCACCACCGGATCTTCAAAAACGATGTATTCTGAAGGAGGAGCACATGGAGACCTTAACAAACACCTAGAATCATTAACTCACTGCGTATTTGAATATATGGGATTGAAAGTTCTTCCTTCTCATATAATTTACGAAGCAAGTAGTATGTCCAGAGAAAAAGGTACTGAAGAACTGAAAAATTACAAGAAACAGTTACTTGAACTTTGACTTCGAGAAAGAAAGTTCCAAAAAATTATTGTGAAAAATCAAGTTCTCGTTATGTGTTTCTAAAATCCATAATAAACAACTTGTTGAAATCGAAAATTTATTTAATTCTCTATACTTTAGTTTTGTTTAGAGTACTATATGATTAGTTTTTTCTAATATTTCCATTTAGGATTGTGGTTTAGGCTAATTGGTTCCAAATGTTCCATGAGCTTCAGATGTTCTATAAATCACATAAGCTCCAAGAACATTTGGAACTTAGAAAATTTAGAGCTTTTGTCACAAAACCGGTGCATGAAGATTAATGTATTAAAATGGTTAAAGATTGTCTTAAAATTAAATTTAATTCTCCATAAGACACGCAGAAATTGCTTGAATTAATCAGGTTTTGGATACTTTTCTCCAAGTTCACCTGTATAAAGTACAAGAACTTGCATAGACTTACTTATCTTATAAGACTTAAAACATTATTTGTCATTCATCTTTCTTTTGGGGAAAAAAATTCTGTAATCACTTTGCGCTTCCAAAGAGAACAAAAGTAGGAAAAAATATTTATTTAACATACTGTGTCGTGTATAGCAATTCCGGTATCTGTAAGGCGGTATATCCCATCTTCGAATTTTAGGAATCCTTCTTTGAGCAAAAAATCCATATGAAACTTAAAGAAAAAATCGCTTAATTTTGATTCATCTTTTAATTGTTTTTCATTCTTTCCGAAAATCCCAACTATCCTTAGAAGTTTCCTTCTGTCAGGATTGATTGAAACTTTTTCCTTTATAACATGTTCCATTTTGATAACGTCACTTTCACAAAGATTTCCTTTTTTTCGAAATATGTGTCAAGTTCATCAATACTCTCTTTCATATAAAACCCCATATTATCATTTTTATATTATCTACTAGTTGTCTATTTCATATGTAGACAGGTAACAATATCAATTTTATAGCGTTTTAATGGCTATTAAATGAAAAAAATAACGTGACCACCAATCATATTTTGGAAAAAAACAAAATTAAGATAAAGTTGAGATATTTTGTTGCCGCATTTTTCCAAAGTAATCAAGTGTATCTTGTTTCCAGTGTTCTTATTTGCTTGATATGACAATGTATACACTTGATCTGCGTAAATGTTTGATCCAAGAATCAGCATATATTCATCTTTAGTCGTGTGATCTCACCTGCGGGGTTGTATGCTTCAAGTGCATATGTCCTCTATTAATTTCTTTAATCTTCTTCACATCCTTCACATTCTTCGCAAACTTCCTCCCCATATACGAATTCGTCTGTTTCAGCGATTATTTTTCTTACTTCATTTGCGTCTATTCTATAATTTTCCCTATTGGATGCAAGAGTGTTGTTTACTGCCTTAATGTACAGCGTTGTGAACATGTCTGTTTCATCAAAATCATCAAAATTCTGTACAAAAATAAGTATCTCATTTGCTGTTCTTTGTTCAAATGCTTTTTTCGTTGTTGTCGTTACCTTTTCTATTGTAACAGCAGGTTCTTTTTTCCTGATTATCTGCTCTTCACGCCATTTCTCGATCGCTCTCCAGATGGGGAGAGGATCAATGCCGTTATTTTTGATGTAATCTTCTCAGTATACTCGTACATATTGCCGTCTACGAAGAGTAATTTAGCTTGGTCTGCCATCACCCTCATTCCTGTCGGTATCGTTGCCGGATTAGCACAGATCTCTGCACAGGGAAGAAAATCTTCTTCTCCGCCTGTTTGCTCTATCTTGAGCGGCTTCCCGCAACTTGGACATATTCCAATCATTGTCTGTTCTTCTTTATTATTCGTGTTTTTCCTCCTATATTTTCGAAAATTTCAATCATTAAATATTGTATGTAAGATCATATATTCAAGTCACTGCCCACTTAAAACCACAATGTATAATAACTCAGCCAATTATTTTAAATTAATTATACGAAAAATAGTTTCTAAACAAAAAATAATCCTGCATAAGATTTTTTGTAGTCAAAAAACAAAAATATATTATTAATTATTTTTAATTATTTGTGAAGTTGTCAGAATCTAAAGTTATTCTTTTCTAGAGAATAAAACCTTATGTAGAGCCTATCAGTAACCTATTCATCGTTTATAATTACGACTATCAAATAAATAATATAGTGTACTGAAAGTTCTGTAAATACTACTGGTCACCATTTTTTTTATTACAAAATAAGATTTCTCATTTTCACGAATGCATATGTTTTATAGCAAAAGCTATGCATTGAAATTCCAGTTTTAAAAGCCTACTCATCGGCCCATAAAGCTGTTTTTGTGGTGAAAAAAACAGGATGCAGAGTCGATCCGAATTTCTGTAAATTTTTGCTGATTCGGTACACTCTTTGGATGCAGAGATTTTACATTAAAAAAGATGTATATTTTCAATGTAAACTCTTCATTACTATTTTATTTACTAGATACACTAACAGATTTAAAAGTATAGAAAAACACAGATAGAATTGATTTTAAACAAACAAGTTTATTTACAGCCCGGCTTATTTTTATATTTTCAAGTCTGATGCTAATTTTTCCTCTCTTTATGATTATAATGAGGATATAACTGCTTCAGATGTGGATAACCACCCTATACTATAGCCAATTCTTTCCATATCAATTTCAAGGAATTTTCATAACTTCAATACATTTGACTATATTCGGTTTCAAAATTTCCATATCATCTATTTTAGATTGACCACGACTGAACTCAGATTTAGTTTCAAAATCATTATCCCTAACATCTGGCCTTTAAAGTCTAGAATTAGATATAAGATCAATCCACGCTGCTTTTTGAGGGAAGAGCCCAATGTTAAATTTGTGAAAATCTCCTGGAAGACTAAAACATTATTAATATCAAATTGTTGTTCGGCTTTAAAATATTTCGTGGTGAAGTAATTTTTATTCACAAATTATTTTTTGTAGAATTAATTTAAAAAAGTAATGTGTCATTATACATCGCAACTTAAAGTAAACATATACATAATTAAAGAGTTAAAGAGTGAAGAATAACTTGTAGGATGTATGAGTATACTGGGTACTTGTAGAGAATTTCGAAAAATATCAGATTTAAACAAAGTGCTTACATTTGCTTATCATAGACAATCAGCCAAAAGTTTGGGCTTTATCGAAATTCTCTAAGTGTACCAATACTAAAAATGATACATTTCTTTTACAATGGTACCTTACTTAAAAAATCAATTTGTTCATGAGATAAAATTGGTCGTTTATATACATTGTTGAAAATTGTATGCATAAGATTCTCTCTGTATTTTCCCCAAAATTGGAGACATACTCATTTTTCAGATTTGATCAATGGTTCAAGAGCACGATTTAGAATTTTATTTTGTGAATATATATGAAAGGGGTAATTAAACATGTGCTGAGAACGTCTAATTATACATGCTGGACCAATATCTGAGTTTTGGGAACTTCTGAAGAAGAACAAAAAAGAAAGTTGCAGTAATGAAAATGGATCAGAAAATACAATGGTTGGAAGCAAAAATAAATAATATACAAAAGATGATCGAGCTAAAGAAAAACATTATATTTGACATTCTAAAGGTTCATGAAATGATGAAATAAGGCAATAAGTCCAACAAAAAGACAATATTTATATTTGGTCACTGTATGTAAAAAATGAGTTATTTTGGATTTAACAAAATAAAGGATCACAGTTTCTTTTTAAAAAACTTATCAATCATTTTTTACGTTGGGGGAATATGGAGTATAGAGTGAAAGAAAACCTTAGGAAATCTGGGATTGATTTTATTGGGGATATACCTTGGGGAACGCACTTCTGCCAATTTTACCAGACAAAACCAGATTTGATGGACATATTGGTTCCATATTTCAAGGCCGGGCTAGAAAATAACGAATTTTGCCTCTGGCTCACATCACAATCCGTGGAAGTAGATGAGGCAAAAAAAGCTTTGAGAAAGGCTATTCTTGATTTTGATACTTATCTGGAGAATGGGCAAATTGAATTCATTTCCTACATGCACTGGTATTTAATAGAAGGTAGCTTCGACTCAACAAGTACCTTAAACGGCTGGGTTGAAAAACTCTATAAGGGTTTGGCAAATGGTTACGACGGTTTGAGGTTAAATGAGTACACTTTTTGGTTAAAAAAAGAAGATTGGAATAGTTTCTTTAATTATATCGAAAAAATAGACAAACTCATCGAAAATTACCCAATAATAGCTCTATGCCCCTATTTTCTCAGCAAGTTCAAAGCAACAGAAATCATCTATGTGTTCATAAACTATCAATTTGCTTTGATCAAACGGGAGGAAAAATGGGAAAAGATAGAAAGTTCCAAGCATAAAATAACAGAAGAAAAAAGACTGAACTTACAATATATCATAGAATCAGCAAATGATGCCATTATTACTATATCTCTTAATGGTATTATTACTAGCTGGAATAAGGGTGCAGAGCAGGTTTATGGTTATTCATCTAAAGAAATTCTAGGAAAAAGTATATCGGTACTCGCACCAGATAATCTCAAAGATGAAACAAAAAAGTTAATTGAAAAGGTTAAGCTGGGAGAAAAGATCCGGCACCATGTAACTTCAAGGTTAAGAAAAGATGGTAAGCTAATATATGTTTCACTCGCTCTTTCTCCGGTTTTTGATGTATTTGGAGAGCTTGTGGCTATCTCATCTATTTCAAGAGATATTACGCAAAGAATTGAGGCTGAAAAATCTCTATTGAGAGCTGAAAAGACAAAAAAGAAAGAAATCCACCATAGAGTCAAAAATAATTTGCAAGTTATCTCTTCCCTACTTGATCTTCAAGCTGAGAAGTTTAAAAATAAAGAGTGTATTAAAGATTCCGAAGTTCTGGAAGCCTTCAGTGAAAGCCAAAATAGATTGATATCTATGGCTCTTATTCACGAGGAACTGTATAAAGGTAAAAAATTCGAAACGCTGGATTTTTCGAAATACATTCGAGCATTGGTTGAAAAACTTTTCCAGACTTACAGAATAGATGACAAAAATATTTTCCTGCACATGGATCTGGAAGAAAATGCAGTCTTAAATATGGATAACGCTGTTCCTTTTGGAATAATTGTTAATGAACTAGTTTCAAACTCTCTCAAACATGCATTTTCAGGAAATGATAACGGAAAAATTTATATTAAGCTCCATAGTGAAGAAAACGGAGAACGTCTAAATAGCAGAGAAAAAAGCAAATACGACGGCTGTAACAGTTCCAGGTTCATTTTGACAGTTTCAGATGATGGTGTAGGTATACCTGAAAGTTTCGATTTAGAAAATTCAAATAGTCTTGGCATACAACTGGTAACCACCCTAGTAGACCAATTAGATGGAGAACTTGAGCTGAAAAGGAATAATGGGACGGAATTCACTATTAGCTTCACAGATGTAAAAAAATAAGTGTTGCTTAATATAAGGTACTCAGTTTTTGTAACAAAAACATATGCATTTTCTCAATTTTAGCCAAAATGTTAGGATATTTTTACCTGAATTTGAGGGAAATACACAGTTTTTACTAAAATCCATACAACAATTTAAAACCACAAAGTTGATATTTTTGTTTCTCGAAGAACAATGAATCCATAAAAATTAAGTATGAAATCTGGAAAATAGAACTGTTTTTATTTTAAGAACGTAGTTATTATTTCGTGCAGGCTTCATAGATCCAGACTATAGATAGATACAATTTTTAAAACTAAATCATGGAGAAAAGAAGATATCTTCCTAGCATAGTAATGCTTATTTTAGTGCAAAGCCGATAATTGTAAATGGATATTCCAGAGAGAAAAGACCTTCGAAGAGCTAACCTTCAAGGAGTTGACCTTACAGAGGCTAACCTTCAAGGGGTTAATCTTCAAGGATCTAACCTTGAAAGAGCTAACCTTGAAGAAGCTAACCTTCAAGGATCTAACCTTATAGGTGCTGATCTTTATGGAGCTGATCTTCAAGGATCTAACCTTCAGGGAGCTAATCTTTATGGAGCTAACCTTATAGAGGCTAATCTTAAAGGAGCTAACTTTGAAGGAGCCTAGCATTTATCATTTAACCAGCTGTCAAGAATGAAAACACTTCATAATGCAAAATTAGATGAAGAGCTTTTCATGCCATTAAAAGAAGAATATCTTGCTCTTTTTTAAAATCGGAATGAATTCTTTTTATAACCATATACTTATGAATTGAGCCATCTCTAATAAATACAGAGCTTTTGACACAAAAAAACTGTACGTTTATGAGAGAGTAGAGAATACAATTGAAATCATTGATCCTTCAATTCTACTCAAAGCTGTTCATGCGTCATGTGGAGAAATTACTCGGGCTTAACTTGTTAGTTATTTCTATGACTAGAGAAAACTATCTGAAAAATAAACTTATGTCTAATTATTTTCTTTCCCAACAGAATGAACAAATGAAGAGTCTTAGATATCGAAAAGCTGAAAGGTTAAGATTTGATTAGATTCAGTTCTATGATTGCCAAAATCAAAGCATCAATGTGATCTATCAAAAGGGATATATTCAAAAAAGGAACATTGTTGAGGCTGAAACAGTTTCATCTGATGAATGCATAAAAATAATTGTGAAATAATCAAATTATAGAAAAAGAGGAGGGGGGACGTACTTGAGGAACTAGTTTCATCAAGCACTGTAATATTAAATTATTAAAATGAAAAGCTTTTTAGAAAATAAATAATTCTCTGAAGAGCCTCTTTCACTCAACAAAATAAATCATTTCATTTGGCATGAGGGTTAATTCATTATTGTCGATTCCAGACTGGACAAGCTTTCCGATCCTTTCCCATGTATTTTTGTGCGTTGTTTTTATTCCTAAGACTCTCGAAGCCTGAACAATCAGATCTTCAAGAGGAGTAGAATACTGGGAATTTAAGACAAAGCTGACAGCTTCTTTTATTTCCTCGTCACAAATCCATTCAATTTTCGCAGATACTTCACCATAGCGCCTGCGCAGGAGGCATACAGGTTCTGAAGATGGCCAGAAGAATTCGCCTTCAACTCGGATCTTTCCGGAACTCTCCGCAAGTGTCACTGAATCTAATATACGCTGTTTGATTTTTCCGAGCATGCGGGAAATTCCTACATGCGTTTTTATCCGCTGTATCAAAACCTCTGCATGAATAGGGCCTTCAAATTCTATAATCCTTATAACTGCCTCCGTAAGTTTTTCATCCGAAAGTTTAAAGAAGTCTCTTGAATGCGGAAGTCCTGAAGAGTTACAGACCCGGTAAAGAGGGACAGCAGTTTCGAGAAGTTCGTTCTTCCCCGAAAGTTTTTCAGCACCTTTTGGAAGCGATGATTCTTCCAAATTTTTAACTCCATTTTTGTTTTTTAAGTATAGACCAACTCTGGAGTGAGTCTTTGATTGACTTCTGGACTCAATCCCCAGTCTAGCTTTAGATCCAATTTCAGTCTCGATTTCAGATTCTAAATTCCACACTTTACCAGTGTAATTGTTCTCCTCTGAATCCGACTCTGGCTCAAAATACCCGACTGAGCCATAAATATAAGCAAACTCGTTGAGCCTGTTGTTTTTCTTTTTTTTCCCGGTAGCGGAACTGGAATATATTTCAGGATAAGCCTGGTAAAAACTTATTCTCTCAGGCTCGGGCTCAGGTATGATTCCGGATGAATTTTCTTTTTCAGAGCAGACATTCACATTGAATTTCAAGGATTTTGCTTTTCCGAAATTCTTTATACTTTTCTTGCTAGAGTTCTTATCTGCCAGCAAAGCCATGGAACTTGATCTTAAAGTCATTTCTGGTAGAAAATCCTCTTTTGAAGAGTCTATTAGTCCTTCTTTTAGTCCAAGAGAGAATTCTGAATAAGGTTCTTCTTTTCCAGCACTTGGAAAGGCTAATAATGCGGATTTAGTTTCAAGGAATTCGAACCCCAGATTTTTATCTGCTTTGTTTTCCATATTATCACTAGATGAAAATGTTTCTGCAGACAAACTTACTAACTTTTTTGTATAATTTTCGTGTGCTTGTTCACCCCAGGCAGAAGGCTCGTTTATAGTCAGAACTTCTGGTTCGGGTTTTGCTTGTAGATTTTCCAGCTTTATAGCTTTCTTTACAGCTTCAATTAGTTTTTCTTTGCTTTCTTTCGGGTGCAGGTACCAGTCAGTTGACCAGACCCGGTAGATTTTCCAACCAAGTCCTTCAAGAACCTGCTGACGAAGGCGGTCACGGTCCCTAGCAACACGAAATAAATGGTAGCTTGCTCCATCACACTCGATTCCAAGCACGTATCTTCCTGGATTGCCTGGATCAGGAATTGCAAGGTCGAGCCTGTACCCAGCACAACCGATCTGTCTGTGGACTTCGCAGGCGTTTTCTACTAGGAAATCATAAATAATTTCTTCAAAAGGAGATTCGAAGTCTCCACTGTTGTATGCAGGTGATATGAGCCTCCCGCTCTCTGCAAACTCAAGGAATACTTTGAGAGATCGAAGTCCAAAAGATGAGTTTTCATCAAGGTTCAAATCCCTTGATGTAAAGTTCGCAAAAACAGCGCACTTTTCTCTTGCCCGAGTGATAAGTACATTTAGGCGCCTTTCTCCTCCTTCTCTGTTAAGGGGGCCGAAGTTCAGGGAAAGTTTTCTGCTATTATCAAATCCGAAACCCACACTCAGTAGAATGACATCTCTCTCATCACCCTGGATGGTTTCAAGGTTTTTCACAAAAAAATGTTCTCCTCTCTCATTTCCTGGATTCAAATCAAATCCCGGGTTTGCTTTCAGAAGAGTCTCAATCTCTTCCTGGATAGCTTCCTGTTGTTTTACATTAAAGGTCCCGACCCCGAGGCTTTTATCTGGGTACTTGCTAAAGTGTTCGAAAACCGCCTTGGCAACAACCCTTGCTTCTATCCTGTTGACTCCACTTTTTCCCCTATCATAAATCGCATCTTTAAGATGCACAAATTTCAATCCAAGATATTCATCTTTCTGCATGGGGGAGGGGTAAACATAAAGCCGATTGCTATAGAATTCCTGGTTTGAAACAGCAATTAGAGACTCATGCCTACTCCTGTAGTGCCAGCGAAGAGTCTTGATTGGGAAACTACGCTTGCAAACATTTAGAATACTTTCAAGATCCCCTGCTGCAGCGTAATCTTCAGGGTCCCTTTCCGGAGATTCAAAAATACCCTCGAAAAAGTCGGTAGGTGGAAGCTGTTTTGAATCGCCCATTACTACAACCTGCTTTCCGCGCAGTAGAGCTCCAACCGCATCTTCTGGCTTGACCTGGCTTGCTTCGTCAAAAATGATCACATCAAAGTGGGTGCTTCTTGGATCGAGATACTGACCAATTGAAAGCGGGCTCATCATAAAACAAGGCTTAATTTTCTGTACCAGACCACCTGCTTTTTTCATGAGTGTACGGATAGGCATATGACCACGTTTTCTATTAAACTCATTGAGCAGAATTCCGGCTTCCGAAGCTCTTGATGCTCCATAAGTTAACTTTGGAGTTTCGTCATAAACAGAACATGTAATTCTTTTTCTATTTTCCAGAAGGACCTTTTTGTCAAGTTCTATGAATTTATTAATCTTGCTTTCATGCAGCTCCCTAATAAAAGTAGAAAGTGCCTGCCTTTTTCTAAAAGTATGGTGCAGGAGATTCTCGGCATAGTTACCTTCGAAAGCAGGAATCATATCACAAACTTCTATTTTTCCGGCTTCAAGATCTCTCATCATAGGGGCTGCTTTTGTTTCCATGCAGACTTTCTTGTATCCAAGGTACTGACTCCAGAATACCAGAGATGAAATTTCTGCTTTCCAGATGGTTACATGGGATTTTAACTGATTGAGCTTTATGGCTTCCAGATCTTTTCCAAACATTTTCCCAAAATCTGCGCCTATGAGGATACCAATTTTTTCAATTAACCTAAAAAAGGATTTTTTTGCTTCCATAATCCCTGTTATTGCAGATTCAAGAGCAGCTCTGTCAACCTCGTTTACTACAAGTCCGAAAATTTTGTCAGTGAAAATGCCTTCAGTTATATTTTTTCGGAAGGAAGTAATCCACCTTCCATACTCATCCAGAATAGCAGGATCACTTTCAAGACCTTTCCAATATTCTGAAAAATATCTTTCACCCTTTGCCCCATTACTTTCAAGCTCCAGTCTGCAGGATTTATATTCAGAAAGGCAGGCAAGATCAAGAAGAATTCTATCGTTTTGAGATGGCACACCTGAAATGTAGCAGGAAGAAATTTCTGTTTTTAGTTTTCGGTAACTGGGATATATAACCTTTAGAAATTTGCGGGATAATTCCTCGAATTCCGATATATCAAGGTCGAAAATTGAAGTATAAAAGGTATTGTCTACAAAAATTTTCAGCTCTCTGTACTGCCTGAGTCTCGCAATTAGAGTCTCAGCTATAACTCTTGAAGACTCAGATTCCCACTCTAGATTCTGTAGCATCTTTTCAGGCCAGGGTTTTGAGCTCTCGAGGAGTTTGGCAGCTTCAATTATTTTTGTAATTTCTTCAAGGGTATGGGGCCTGGAGGTTGCAGAAAAGTCGTTGAGAGTTTTTATAGCTGCTTCCAAGTATCCAAAAGAAGTAACGCATTCGCTTATGAGGGACCCGATTTCCAAAATATCAGAGGGAAGCACAAGTCCGGGATCACAGCTATACCAGGGATTTTTCTTGGGTGTCCCGAGGCAAGGGATTACTTGACTCAATTTTTCTAAAATAGACTTTGCTTCTGCCCAATCTTCAGATTCCCAATTTTCAGGATCCTGAAATTCGTAAAGGGGCATTTTCAAACCTTTTGCCTCAAAATAAGCTCTTGTCTTCTCCCTTATCCCGTAGAGTATATATAAGCTTGGATAGAGCTTTCCTGCAGGTTCTTCGAGAGACAGAGCATACTCATTGAGTTCTTTTTTCATTTCTTCGAGTTTGCTGATGTCTCTTTCAGGATTAACGGATGCTGGAGCTGGCCGGTTCATGCTTTTTTCCAGCTCTTCAAGCACTACCTTTTTTCGTGTTTTGTTGCTGTGGATATCCAGACAGAGTTCTCCAAGCCCTGCAGAATCCAGTCTACTTTTTACAACATGAAGCGCAGCCATCTTTTCACTCACGAAAAGTATGCTTTTTCCATGGACCATCAGCTCTGCAATTGTATTTGCAATTGTCTGGGATTTGCCGGTTCCTGGAGGTCCCTCCACGACAAGATTTTTTCCCGCTTTCACATCCTCAATGACCGCAATCTGCGAAGAGTCGGCATCCATTATGTGGTAAGTATCTTTTGCTGATAGCTTCATGTCAACATCTTTTTCTAGGAAGCCAGAATCCTCACACTCAGGATCTTGAGGGTTAAGAATTTTCTGAATAAGAGGATGCGCTGCAGGGGATATGCCCTCAGGCCAGGTTGTAGGGTCAAGATCCTTATACATAACAAACTTTTTAAAGTTGAAAAGGTCAAGGCAAATTTCAGGCAGAATTTTCCAGTCCTTTTTTTCGCGGATTGCTGCAGATACGTCATTGAAATATTCTTCAATTCCTGTTGCCTTCTCTGGCATCTCAAAATCCGGAATCTGGATTCCAAATTCTTTCATTTTTGCCTGTAGGGTAATTGAAGTGAGGATCTCGTCTCCTGTCCATTGGATTCCAAAGTTTCGGCCCTTTCCTATTCTTTTGAGCTCAATAGGAATCAAGAGGATAGGAGCAGTTGGATTTTTTATGCTCGACTTGCTATCACTCCATTGCAGGAAGTTTATTGCAAGGTAAAGCACAGGATATCCCTGTTCCTCAAAGATGGAATTTGATTGGTTAAATACATAAAAAAGTTTCCGACCTAGAGTTTCGCTATCATCAGTAGTTTCCAGAAAATGTTCAGAGCAGGGATTTTTGGGTTCATTTTTTTCTCCAGAATCAAGAATTTTCCCTATTGTTCTCAAAAGCATGCTATCTTTTTCGTAGGTATCTCCTTCTCTTTCCTCCCCATTTTCAACTTTACTTATTTTTCTAGACCGAATTTTAGACTTAAATTTCATTAATTTTTCCTGGAGAACGAATAGCTCATAAATTTCCTCGGTGTTTCTGCCTGCAATCGAGATGGTCCTTTTTCGGGAAGAGCGGTAATTTAGAAGGTTATTGCGGAGGGACAGATCAAGTAAATTTTGCCTTAATGTTTCCAATTCCTTAACTAGCTCTACCATAAAATACCAGGCCTTATTAAATAACTATAAAAATATATAATTATGAGTATTAATATATGTACATTATTAATAAATTTTATCATGTTTTATCGAAAACAAAGTCCAAAATGGCTTGTAAATATAGTTATAGAGGGTTTAAACATTATTCAGTGAAATCATACATTTTAGAATAATTAATTATTAAAATACTTTCCTTATATATGAGAATTATTTCTTTCTTATTAGAGTTTTTCTCTAATATTATGGAAAATTTCGATAAATCCCAAAATTTTGTCGTATGTGCATAAACTTTATATTAATGACTCGTGAAAATCAGAGGTTTCTCGAAATCTCCTATGAATTGTTCCTTTTAATTTTGGCAATTAGATTGTTAATCTGTTATGTAATATACATTTCTTCGATTTTCAGGCCGTAAAGCTATGATATTACGATTTACTTACTCTTTGTCTTCGTTAGAGGATTCCGATAGACATCTGATCTTCACAAGTCATTTATATAAAGTTTATGCACATATGACAAAATTTAAGATTTAGCAAAATTTTCTTTATTTCTAAGTACATTCAGTCTCATTACTGCAATTTTCATATTCTATTCTTTAGTTAAAAGTTCCCAAAACTCAGGTATTGGTACAGAATACATAATTGGATTCTCTTCTCATATGTTTAACTATTCCGCTAACATATATTCACAGAATAACACTTTAGGTAATTCCCAATTTATTATGCTATGAAGTTTATATCAAAATGTGACTTTTCATCTTTTTTTGTCTAAGTTCAATTTCTGAATTTTCTTGTTTTTGCTTCATTTTCTCGATATTTATCCAATTTTGTATGGCCAGGATCTGAATGTATAAAAGCAGCGTCTTGAATAATTTCCTTTTTTTATTTTAAAACCAAGGCAATCAAATTGGTTTTGCAACTGTCTCTAGATTTTTTCTTCTTTGCATTTCTAAATAACTGTTTTTCAGAATTGTCAAACTGTGATACTGTCTGGTATGTACTCCGGAAAACTACAAAATTTCATGAATAAAGCTCGGTCAATGCATTGATTACCAAGTTCAAAATTGGAAAGATCATTCCATCGCTGTAAGACAAGAATTTAAAAAATAATTGTTACTTTAGCTTCCGGTTTACTTAGGAAGTTGTTTTATAAAAATATATGGACTCTCAATTGATACGAAAAGATTTCCAATCAATTCAAGAATCAATCTCAGAATTTGTCTCCAACTGATTGAAGAAATTCATATTTCCATAAGAGCAAATTAGTAAGAATCATAATAAATAATAATTAATTTTAAGAAATTAAAAATATCCAATACCCAAATATATAGGAGTCTATCGAAATTATCTATAGTTCGTTTACATATTTACCCATTATTTTTCATTGAAAGTTAGATTAATTTTTAAGCACTTTCAGGTTGGGAAAATAGATTGCATTCTTGGCTACCTCTGTGGAAAATAAGATATAGTTCCATTTTACGTTTTCTTTAATTTTGCGTAAATGCGGGATCTGAAATTAGTTGGACCTTTATTTAATAAGCAATTCAACTCTCTCATTAAAAAAATAGAGTAGATTAAGTCGTATATTCAGCATTGATTCGGACATAGTTATAGCTCAGATCGCAGCCCCAGGCAATTGCATTCTCTTTTCCAGCATTAAGGTTAAGAGTAATGACGATTTCATCATTTTCCATTATTCTCTTCAAAAGTGTTAGGTCAGAAGGCTCTAAAATCTCGCCAAATTTGACAAGCTCGATCTCTTCTTCTCCTCCTGAGAAAGAAAGAGAGAGTCTCTCCTGCTCAAGCTCAGCACCTGAGTAACCTGCAGCAGCCACAACCCTCCCCCAGTTAGGATCCTTCCCAAAGACTGCGGACTTGACCAAGGGGGAACGAACAATTGCTTTTGCAGCAAGCCTGGCATCTTCATACCTTTTTGCTCCCACAACCCTAGCTTCAATAAGTTTAGTGGCGCCCTCTCCATCCATTGCTATTTTTTTTGCAATATCCGTAAATAAATAAATTAGACTTTCTTGAAAATCATCGAGGCAACTCATGGAGGGCTTGATTCCTGACTTACAGGTAGAGGTAAAAAGTACCATATCATTAGTGCTTGTATCTCCATCCACCACAACCATATTGAAAGTTTTTTGTACGGCTATTTTGAGAGCCGCATCCAGAACATCTGCAGGTACTTTTGCATCTGTATAAGCAAAACACAGCATGGTTCCCATATTTGGCTCGATCATTCCTGAACCTTTAGCAATTGCACCTATTCTTATTCCACAGTCAAGCTCAATAGCTGACTCTTTTATAGCTGTATCAGTTGTCATGATTGCCTTTGCAGCTGCCTTACTGCATTCATGAGAATTGCCAAGTCCTTTAATTGCTTTTCGGAGATTTTTTCTGATTTCTGAGATATCAAGCCTTCTGCCAATTATTCCTGTTGAGGCAACAGCAACTGAATCAACATCAATGTCCAGCTTTTCGGCAAGCATCGATGCCATTTCCATGGCATCAAGAAAGCCGTCATCACCTGTAAAGGCATTGGCATTGCCACTATTTGCAATCACAGCCGAAAGCCAATGCTTGGTATCAATTACTCCTTTACTCAGAATAACTGGGGCTGCAACCACTTTATTTTTTGTAAAGACCCCTGCTGCAGGGCCTTCCGCAAGAATAACCATGATTCCAGTTTTCCCGGCTTTGATTCCGTTTGCAGATACCCCCCTTACAGCGCATATTCCACCGTCTATTTTCTTCATGAAAGATTCTCCCTATCTATCAGAGTTTTGCAAGACCTTCGATGATATCTCCGCGAGTAATAATTCCTACCACGTGATTATTCACAGTTATAGGCAACCTGTTAATTTTGTGCCTGACCATATGTTCGGAAGCTTCTTCCACTGATGCCTCGGGAGAGATCGTGTGCACATTCTTAGTCATGATCTCTTCTATCCTTATGGAACCAACATCTGAAAGCATCTTTTTTGTATCATCCCAACTGAGAAGTTCCCTGATAGGAACCTCTATAACTTCAAAAGGACTTGGAAGCCATAGCTCTCCTTTTTCTGGGATTATCAGCAGTTTAAGCAGGTCACCTTCACTTATGATTCCTACAAGCTCATCGCTTTCCAGAACAGGAGCTCCACTAATATTGTTTTCTCTCAAGATTTTTGCAGTTTCACGGACTGTATTGTCAGGCTTACAGAAGACAACGTTATGATTCATGATATCTTTTACCTTCATCTAAATACCTCTTGAGACAAATTCTATTCCTTACTTTAGTCAGTTCCCAGTTATATGTTCTCTCTTGCCTTTCAGCTTGTAGGTTTTTTCTCTATACTAGTATCTGAAAAAGTGAGATTTTGGATTTTCAGATAAATGGGTTAGTTAGTGGTCAAATATAACAGAAACGAACAATTCTGAGTTTTTGCGGGATTGAAAAGAATTTTGATGAATCTCTAATTTTCACGAGTCATTAGTATATCATTTATATATCATTTATAAGCATATGAGAAAATCGAGTGGTTTATAAAAATCTCTTAAAAGATTCTTATGCTCACAGTTTTCAGTAACTTGCTTCTTAACCAGTTTTAGGTCAAGTGTTTACGGAGCTGCCGCAGGCAACCAGAGTCCACGCGTTTCATCCAGCCCGAACATTATATTCATGTTCTGGATTGCCTGTCCTGATGCCCCTTTGACCAGGTTATCGATTGCTGATAACACTATAATCCTGTTGTTCTCCTTATCAACTTCAAAGCCTATATCGCAGAAGTTAGAACCCCGTACCGCAGTAAGGGAGGGAATTCCAGAGGGGAACCTGATAAAAGGCTTATCTCTATAAAATCCTTCATAAATCGCCTTTAAGTCGTCTGTTGAGAGAAGCTCATTTGTGAAAAAATGAGCAGTTGTAAAGATGCCCCTAATAGAAGGAATCACATGTGGAGTAAAATTGATATTTAGAAGTTTTCGGTCCAGCAGGTTTAGTTCTTGAAGTATTTCAGCCCTGTGTCTGTGGGTTGTGAGCTTATAAGCAGTGATATTTTCCGCAAGGTTCGGATAATGGGAAATCTCTGTCGGTGAGATGCCAGCTCCTGAAATCCCTGTTTTGGAATCAAAGACTGCAATATCAATAAGTTCTGCTGCAGCTAATGGAGCTGCAGCAAGTATTGCTCCTGTAGGGAAACACCCAGGGTTTGCCACAAGCTCCTCTTCTGCAGCTTCAGCATGAAGCTCTACAAGCCCATATACTGCTTTCCTCGGGTCACGGTGTGTAGTCTCGTAAATCTTTTCAAAGACTGAGGTTTCAAGTCTGTAGTCCGCGCTAAGATCAACAACCTTTGTGTCACCGTCAAGCAGCTCAGGGACATAACTCATTGCAGATCCATGCGGTACTGCTAAAAAAACAACGTCACAGCGTTCCCTGATATTTTCAGAATTGGGATTTTCATATATGAGGTCCAGAAAACCTTCCAGATGCCTATGAGTGCTTGTTATGGGTTTCCCTTCAAGACTTCTAGAAGTTGCCAGCTCTACCTTAACATTGGGATGATTCACTAGCAAGCGCAGGAGTTCTCCTCCTGTATATCCTGACGCTCCTATTATTCCAGCCTTGATCATAAATATTCACTACCTGTATGATATCAATACAATATAATTAAACTTGTTATCTAAAAATAAATATGAAATTCTTCGAATAACAGGTTCAAATAAACGAAAGCATCCTCATTTTTATTTTTTTTGAACATTAAAACCGTCATTATTTTAGGAAGTAGGTTTGTTCTAATTTCGGTCTTATATTCGGCTTCACAGCAAACTTGTACAAAAAGAACAAATTTAAAAAATGAAGTCCATGCTATTCTTCCTTCTTGAATGTTTCATATAAGTGAAGTCTTGACAGATATTTTTGGCAAAAACAGTGTATCAATTCTATCAGAAATTTCATTATACAAGGCAGTCGATTGAATAATATAAAATCTTTCTCCAAATGTTCGAATAAGGGTATTCTGTTAAAAGAGAATCTTGACAAAGAAATATCTTAAAGTGCTGTCTTCAGGCTTCAAAAATGTCTGAATTTTATAAAACATTTGTCGATGAAACCAAAACTTTGTAGAGGAAAATTTTCAACTATTCTTATGGGAAGCACAAAATGAGATGGAAATTTTAATGTAGTTTTCAAGTATTGGAGAAGTGGGATCACAACTCTAATTGTTGAAATAGGCAAATTTAAGAGTTTTTCTGTAGTAGATAAGTTTTTTTCGTGGCTTTGAGTTGTTCCAAATGTATACCAATCAGTTGATAAATTTTACAATGCTGGCATCACAAAAAGAGGATCAAAGGTAGCAAAGTGGATTTGAATATAGATTCCAGCAGCAGCAAGAAAGAAAAAAAGCAATTTAAGAAAATTTTTTAACCAGAAGAATAAATCAATTGCAAATGAAAAGGCAATTATTGCTCTAGCAAGGGAAATTGCCACAACGATATGGGATTTTATTACAAACGATGAGATATAAAAAGATGAAACAGAGTATAGAAGAGGGAAAAATTCAAAAAAAGAAAGTTTTTAAGACTGAAAAGCTATCGTTTGTAGAACATATTTAAATAATTAATTAAATAAAAGTAATTATAAGAAAAAAACTGGAGAAGCACTTGAGGAAGATAACCTCATGTACTTTCATGCCAAATATAATCAAGATGGCTCAAGCAAAATGAATTAGAAAAAATAAAAATAAGTATTGCTCCTAATTAATAGTCATTATTTTTTTGATTCGAACATATATTTCAAGGTGGTTTATTAAGTGGATGTACAAGAATGGGAACAGCGGCATAAAGAAGCTTTTTCTAATGTGAAAGAAACAATTCCTTATCTGGAAGGGATGTTTGTAGCTTATAATAGCAATATCGACTTTATCAAACACCTTACTGAAGAAGATCTTTCCAGGCTGATCAGACTTTTTAAGGGGACTGAAATTATTGAAAGGATTGAGACATATCCTAGGGAAATTAAAGACCCTCTAGATTTCATTGCACGCTTGCTCATGTCCATGCGAGAAGGGAAAGCTGCCGAAATCCCTACTCATAACTCAGATATCCACGAATGGCTGAAGGAGCATCTGAGTTTTGACTATGCGGGGATGGGCGGCCAAGCCGGGATCATTTCAAATCTTCTTTCTTCCTTGGGGCTGAAAAAAGTGGTGGCATATATTCCCTGGCTTTCTCAAGAGCAAGCAGAATACTTTGTAGATACTGACAATCTTTTTCACCCGAAGGTAGAAAATGGAAAAGTCTTTTTAAAGCACCCGCGAGAAGCTTTCAAACCTAATATTGGGTCAAAAGTCAACTGGATCCTTGAGTACTCCAAAAATCTTAAAGTAAGCTGTGATGAAATAAACTTCAATGTGCCTAGGGATAACCGCTTAATTATTTCTTCTCGGCCCAAATGGCTCCGCCTGTATGTTGACAAAGAAATCTATGAACAGCTTGATTCCATTTTTCCGATTGACGGGGCAATACTTTCAGGTTATCAGATGATAACGGAGGAGTATGAGGATGGGTCAACATATACAGATTATGTTACAAGTTCTGTTCAGGTTATTGAAAAACTGAAATCCTTAAACCCTGAACTCCGTATCCATGTAGAACTCACATCTATCCAAAACAGGGTGATAAGAAAGGCTATTTTGACAGAGATTGTTGCCAAACATGTTCATTCTCTCGGCCTTGATACTGTTGAGGTAGCAAATGCTTTGAATGTGCTTGGCCATGAAGAACTTTCTTATTCAGTTATCATGAAACAGGAATATGGGATAACATCTCTTTACCAGGGAGCTGTCCAACTTTTAAGGGACTTATCGCTTGAAAGAGTACATGTACATTCTCTTGGATTTTATATCTGTATATTGGTGAAAGGTCACCCTCTCACGCTTAAAGAACATAGGGACACTCTTCTATTTTCCTCAATCTTGGCAGCTGCTAAGGCCACCAGGGGAAATATTGGAAACTTTATGGAAGCAGAGATTGGGTTGGATGTTCCGATTTCAAGTGATGGAATCGAAGATCTGGAAAACTTCAAACTTTATTGCGTGGGCCGAAAGCTATGCAGTCTGGAAGAATCTGAGTATGGCTATCTCTACGGTCCAGACTATGATGCTGTCATTATTCCCACGAAGGTCGTTGACAATCCGAAGGCAACAGTAGGAATAGGGGATGCAATTTCAGCAGGAGCTTTTGCTGCCATGCTTGCAAAAATAAAGCAAAAAAGATCATAAATCTTCGATCTGTTTAAGATGTAGCTATTCATGTTGTGGAAATTAAAATGGAACTGGTTAAATGGAAATACTTTGTGGATACAATGTCAACGTAGACTCTGTATATAGAATAAGTGGAGCCGAAATTTCGGAACTACTGGAAAATCTCGAAATGACTGAGATTCTTGAAAAAATAGACAAACCTCCTGGAAAAATATTTTCAAAATCGGATTTTGTAGCCGGGCTTGCCTATTGTATGAAAAATGGATGCGGAGGTGAGTGGCTCATTTTTGAGCAGGCTGTTTTCGAGTTTCTTAAAACCCGTTACTTTGAAAAATCCCTTCTTAAAATGGGTGGAAACGCCGGAATTATGGCAAATACACTCTCCCAGCTCGGAGCTTCTAGGGTAATTCCGAATGTCGCTGTACCCTCAAGAATTCAACTTTCTTTGTTTTCAAAAAAATCAATTTATTTTCCCAACTCTCCCCTACAGAGAAAGAACAGTTCCGGGGCTGAATCCGAAGGAGATATGGAGATTGTTTCCAGCAATCAGGATGCTATTCATTTCGTGTTTGATTTTTCAGAAGGGGATACTTTTTCCCTATATGGAACACAGATCAGAGTTCCAAGGGAAAATCGTTTCATAGCAACCTATGACTATTTAAACTTCAGGCTCTTTGTAAATCCTGCATTTGAGAAATATGCCCTTGAACACGCTTGCGAGATTGATGGTGCACTTATATCAGGTTTTCATCTCCTCCTTGAAACCTATTCTGATGGCAGCAGCTACAAAACGATTCTTGAAAATACTCTATGTAAGATCAAACGCTGGAAGGCCGTAAATTATAAACTTCGGGTTTCCCTTGAGTTCGGACACTTTACAAGTAAAGATATCGCAAATTCGGTCTTCCTGGAGTTTGCATCTATTTGCGATAGTATTGGAATGAACGAAGATGAACTTGCGATGCTCCGTCATTTGCACGGCGTCCCCGAGAAAGAACTTTTGCACATGGAGGCAGAAGCTGTGGGAAATGCGATATTTGAGCTGGCTTCGCGGTACGAGCTTAAAAAACTTATAATCCACACAAGGGAATTTGTGTTGACCGCATTTAAACAGAATTCTGAACCGAATTTTAAATCTATTTCAGAAAAATCTGTAAATTTTCAGGCTTCAGGAAAATTGATAGATTTCGAAAGTTTAAGCCTACACAAAATGGCTCGACAAAAAATTGAAACCTTGATGTTTGGAGTAAGCTGTGCAGGAGCGTATGCAAACTCAGGAAGGCTCAAAGGAAGGAAATTTGTGTACGAGGAAGCTTCAAAACTTCAAGAAAGCACTATTGGGGGAGAGCAACTTGATCTTTTCCTTAAAGCCTTCAAAGGACAGGCTTTTGACCAAGGAGCTTATGCATTTAAGGGAGAGTATATTCTCTGCATGCTTCCTACACTGCTTTCTAAGTTTCCGGTAACTACTGTAGGACTTGGGGATACATTCACGGCGGGGATCTTTTTGAGGGAGCTGGAGCTGGATGTACAGGCTTAAACCTAAAATTTTTGACCTGAATTATACTCTTGACTGCGGACAAGTTTTTCGCTGGGAGCGAGATGGAGACTGGTGGACAGGGGTTTTTGGAGACCATGTTGTTAGGATTTCTCAGGACGATGGAAAACTGATTGTCGATTCAAAACTTTCTCCTAAATTTTTTGTAAATTATTTCCGTCTCGACGACGACCTACTTTCAATCTACAAAAGCATAGATAAGGACCTCCTGATAAACAAGGCAATCATGAAATATAGAGGATTGAGATTGATCAGGCAGGATCCCTGGGAATGCTTGATTTCTTATATGCTTGCTACAGCTTCAAACATTCCTATGATCCAGAAAAGGATTAATCTACTTAGCTACTTCTTCGGGCAGGAAATCGAAGAAGGATACTTCAGTTTTCCAGATCCACAAACCCTTGCAAATGCTGACCTTTCTGTGCTTGGTAAATGTAAACTGGGTTTCAGAACCGAGCGTATTAAAGATGCAGCTCGAGAAGTGTGTTCAGGAGAGCTTGATCTAGATGTCCTTTCCCGTCTAGAATACAGGTATAGTAGAGATCGCCTTATGAGGCTTCGAGGTATAGGGGAAAAAGTAGCTGACTGTGTTCTTCTATTCGGTTTCGAGGAAATGGAAAGCTTTCCGGTAGATACTCACATTAGGCAGATCATCCAGCAGTATCATATATACAACAAATTCTTTAAGAATTACTCTAGCCTGAGCAAAATGGGGGATTGGGGTCGGGAATACTTTGGATCATATTGTGGATATGCCCAGCAGTACCTCTTTTACCAGAAAAGACAATCTATAAGGAAATCTGTTTATTTTTAAGGTTTTTATATTGTCATATGGATTAATCTATTACTTTTTCATCTTTAACAGACAATTTGCTTTCAAACAATTAAAGTAGCAAGAAATAGGAATCAAATATTCACTAAAAGATTTAGCCTACATCCATAAATACATAGCAATATTATTTGTTTTATTTTATCTATTTTTATATGACAAAACAGATGGTATATGTATAAAAACGAAAGTGGAGAAAATGATACCCAAATGTTTTAAAAATTGTTTGAATTTTATTACGATAAGAATTCTTATTATGAGTATGATTCCAGGAGCTATTGCTCTTCCTGTAAATAATAATCCGCATATAATGGACTCTAATCCAGCTTCGATCCCTGAATGATATGTTGGAGCTACTCATGAAATGCCAAATCAAAAATATGTTAAAATTACAAATAATGGAAATGAAGCAGTGAATATGAAAGGCTGGAAGATCAAAGACGAAGGTGAAAAGCATACCTACATTTTCTCAGATTACATATTGAAGCCTAAGTCCAGGGTAACTATTAGGAGCGGAACTGGGACAAACACCTCAGATACATTATATTGAAATAAGTACTCATTTATTTGGAATAACAGCGAAGATACAGCATATTTGTACAATGCTCAAGGAGAATTATTTGGTAAGGAAGTTGGACGTGGTCCATCAGTGAGATGAAAAAATTTCATTTTATTTTATTTGATAATGCTCGGATAAACCGAAGTTACCAGAATTACAACATTGGCTTTTTAGGGTATTAGCTACAAAATATCCAAGTTCTGCCATGATTACAACTTTTTATTATAAAATACTGTTATTTAAAAACATGGAAATAGGTTTTAACTAAAACCTATAAAATAATCATTAAGCAATTGATTTTTTACAGTTTTGTTTTCAGAATTTTTATTGTGAATTTATTTCAAATGTTGCTGCTGTAAATATTGTATCCGGCATTGTACCCTGAAAGGAACTTCGTATCGTATCCGGTATTGTATCCACCAGCATATCCGATATCTTGGGAAGTAGTGCTTTTTGGTGCAAAATTTATTTGTCCTGTTCCAGTATATTTCAAGCCTTTAATTCCGAGATCATATCCACGATTGTATCCATTTATAATTCCAACCGTATATCCTTCACGGTATCCATTCAAGTAATGCTGTTTATCCTTTGATCCCCAATTTGGGTTCAAAGGTACGCTTACTGGCTCAGTAATTTCATTTTTGGCTTTTGTATTTGTGCTTACTGGCTCAGTAATTTCATTTTTGGCTTTTGTATTTGTGCTTACTGGCTCAGTAATTTCATTTTTGGCTTTTGTATTTGTGCTTACTGACTCAGTAGTTATATATGCTGGCTTTATTATCTCATTGGATTTATTCAATTTATATAGAGCAAGTCCTTTGCCTTTCCAAGCATCGGAATTATGTGGGTTAATTTCAATCGCTTTATCATATGCTTTTATCGCTTCATCAGATCTATTTAATTCATATAGAGCAAATCCTTTATTATTCCAAGCAAACTCATTATGTTGGTCAATTTCAATTGCTTTGTCATATGCTTTTATTGCTTCATCATATTTATTTAATTTAGATAGAGCAATTCCTTTATTGTACAAAGCTATTGAATCATGTGGATTAATTTCAATTGCTTTGTCATATGCTTTTATTGCTTCATCTGTTGCATTTAATTTATTTAGAACATTTCCTTTATTGTACCAAGCTATTGAATCCTGCGGATTAATTTCAATTGCTTTGTCATATGCTTTTATTGCTTTATCGGTTGCATCTAATTTATTTAGAGCTTTTCCTTTATTATTCCAAGCTTCTGAACTCTGCGGATTAATTTCAATTGCTTTGTCATATGCTGTTATGGCTTCATCGAATTTATTTAGATCAGAAAGGACGTTTCCTTTATAGACCCAAGCATTGGAATCCTGTGGATTAATTTCAATTGCTTTGTCATAGGCTTTTATGGCTTCATTAGAGTTGTTTGAATTAGATACATTGTTGTTGGTTGAGTTTGAAATATCTACAAACAGCGCCGCGTCTGCGAAACTCACTAGAATTAAAAGCGCCAGCAAAATAATTTCAAAAACCATTATGATTATATATCCTTTACTTGCTTTTCCATATCTCTTTTTTTCCATATTCAGCCTCTTGATGTGGATTTAGATATTAATGCTAATGAGAATTACACAAATACAAATGGATATTATTTCACTCTGAAAAGTAAACTTTTCGAATGAAATATTATATTTATGAATATATCAGTATAGTTTTATACTATATTTAATTGTTAAACTTATAAAATTTATCAAAAATCATCAAAATAACCATATTTTAACTGCAAGATAATCATTTAGAATAAAAAATTTTTAGTTTGAATTCCGATATAAACTCAAAAAACTTCATTATAAGTTGCAGGTATTCTCAAAGGTTAATACTTTTCAATGCAACAAAAGTTTTTAATTATGGAAAGAGTATGAGAATAACATCTTGTTGGAAAAAAATGAATTTTTTGATGACGAAAAAACGTTTTTCTTACTGGATTGACAGGATCTTATCCTTCACCAAAGTTCACAAGAAAATAATATACCTTATAATTTTACGAAATATTCTAAAGTAAATAGAGAGAAACAGACCAAACATTCCAATAAATATACCCCAAAATGTACTTCCAACCATGCCTCTACCCACAAGATGTATTGCTTGCTTTACCTTGATTTTGTCATCAAGCATGCAAACGACAACCACATCATCGTCGACAGCTATTAATTACTTAATTTTTTTATTTATTTAAGTTATCAGGCTGATCTTATATATCAGAAAGTTGATCTTGTGACCTGCAGCGAGGATATGCCTGCAGCCCATAGAAGGTTTATTCGAGGTACCGGAAAACCTTTAAGTTATAAATAAATTTAATTTGTTATATATTTTTTGCATATATTCTAAATTGTATTAACTAAAACGAATTCGTACTAAAATTACGTAATTCCGATCTCATGAATTATAATATAGATAGGCCTTTCCACGCCAGTCAGAATTGACTTAATCTCAACTCCTGTCACAAGTTTTTTTGAGTATTCATTGCGATACCCTTACCAGACTCAAGAAAATGTTTTAAATCGCCCTACATTCGGCCATTTTTGACTTTAATAGTCGAAATCCTGGCTCATGTATAAAATAGCGAAGGAAATACTAAAAATGAGATTGAATAGAGCTTGAAATGAGCTCAATAATTAAAATGGGAGTTATTGCAGCTCTCCTGTATTTTTATCTTTTTTGGCTACACTACTTCCTGCAATTATTGACTGCCCTCACCGGAACGATCATAAAACTAATTCATAGTAACATCCAAAAAAGACGATATTTTTGTTCATTTATTCTCTAAAAAGTTACAAACTTGTTCAATTATAGGCATGTCATTTCATTTTATTAAAAATTGTATAGGGATTAAAATCATCCCTACTTTTTTTATATTTTAGTATAATTTTCAAGGATCTCTATATGTTATAGTAATCATTGCCAAGCCTTGGGCTGAATTTACCGGCAGAACTCCTTCTATTAATTTCTTACCATGTTTGTCGTAAACATCCAATTTTATTGTGTATTTAGTCGGATTTTGGCTTATAACATTATTTGGGACAGCCACCCCTATATTTTTTCCGTCTTCCATTTAATATCCCCCCAATAACTCAAAATATCGGTAATGATAACATGATATCTATTTTATTTATAAATATCTATGACCGATTATAGCAAAACTTGGTATATATATATCAAGAATAACTATACTTTTGTATATTATTGTAAATATGTTAAGATCATGATATATATTTATATAATATGGTAAAATAAAAGTACGTATGATTATTTGATGACAAAAACGTAACAAACTCTGCAAGATCGGGATACACTCTCATGGTTGAAATAATCCCAAAGTTAGTTGAAGAGTTTAAGGATAATTATCATGGATACAAGCGAATACTTGGTTTACAGGTGGTATTAAACACCGCTAACATCTCGATACATGGGAATGAACGTAATTGTTTTGCTTGTGAAATATTTAAATAATATTAAGTAAGTGAAGGTGTTATAAACTTCGTTGTTTGTGGCACAAATAATGACTTAATTTCAGCCCCTAAAGTAGGTTTTTTGGAGTAGTATAGATTATACTTGAGCTTTTAGTGATGGTACAATTTACGATCGCATTAAACCCACTTTCTGCGGATGTACACAAGAATGCCATCTATTTTCTAAATATGAAAGTAAATTAAAAATTAATCTAACTTTCAATGAATAATAGTTGGCGGACACAAGAGATATATCATAAAAAGATACAAATTATACTGTTCTCTCAGCCTATATTTAGAGGGAGGCACAGTGACAAGGTTGAAAATTAATTTATACACTAAAGGAGCTTTCTGGGCAAGATTTCGCTTCTTGGAAAACCGCATATTTAGTGCATCTTATAAGCGATATGAAAGTAGGCTCGAAAAAAAAATTCAGAATTTCGAAATCCCTCATCATATAGCCGTTATTATGGATGGGAATCGCAGATATGCAGGAAATATTGGGAAAAGTCGAAGTTTTGGGCACTCAATGGGGGCAAAAGTTAGTGAAAAGGTAATTGATTGGTGCTATGATATAAAGGTAAAACAGCTTACTCTTTATGCTCTCTCTACGGAAAATTTCCAGCGTCCTGAAGATGAGGTAGACGGCTTATTTAATCTTATCAACGAAAAATTTTTGAAACTTTATGCCGACCCAAAGACGTATGAAAAAAAAATTCGTGTCCGTATCATTGGTGATAGGTCAAAATTGCCTGATTTTCTGAATAATTCAATTGAAAAGCTAGAAAAAGCTACAGAACATTGTAATAAATTTCATCTGAACGTGGCAATTGCCTACGGAGGTCGGCAAGATATTATTCAGGCTGTCCGGGATATTGCAAGTTGTGTTTCCAGTGGGAAGCTTTCTCTTGAAGAAGTGAATGAAAATCTCATTTCAAAACACCTATATCCTTCTCCGGGATTCTCAGTTCCGAATGTGGACCTGATAATCCGTACAGGTGGCGATGAGAGAGTTTCTAATTTTCTTTCTTGGCAGGCTAACGGAAGCGAGTGTGCAGCATATTTTTGCGTTCCTTTCTGGCCCGAATTCAGGAAAATCGATCTTCTTAGATCTGTTAGGGTTTATCAGGCTCGAAAAGCCGAAAAAGAACAGGAGAACTCATATAGAGTCTCAAAAATCATAAATTTCCTGAAGATAAGGAAATATGGAGAAAAATGCGAAGACCTCAGAAAGCTTGAGTCTGCAAAAAAACAAGGAATCTCCTGAAACCTCCTCAATTTCTTATAATTTAAATTAGGTGTAATATCACGAATTTGCTGTGACTTCTAAATTTAATTTTTGTACACTGTGTGTAATTGGTTTCTCATGATATGGAATTGTTCTACTCAATAACTTATTGAGATTTGTGATTTTACAGAAAATTAGACATGCTGTCCAATTAAGTGAATACAATTCAAAGAATGATACACTTTTGGAAAAATTTGTTATAAATTTCGGTTTTTTCTGTGGTTTATCGAAAAGCTTGAGATCAGGACTTTCTCTATATTTTTCTCAAATTCGGGAGATTTACTTGTTTTTTGAGAATTAATCAAGGACTTACGGATCAGACCTAAATTTTTTTATGGGAACTAAATTGCTTGTGTCCACTCTACCCATAAAAATGTAGGATCCTTCGGGATGCCCACTCCGTTTGTCAAAATCCAGGAAACCTGGATGTTTTTATGACCATCTTTCTTTAATCCAGTTGAATTTAACTTTGCTTTCTCTTCTTCTACTATTCCTTAATATAATGAGGATTTCGATAAACCCCTAAATTTCTTCATATGCTGATAAATGACTCGTGAAAATCAGAGGTTTATCGAATTACTCTAATGTTTTATTTTAGTCGAATACTCCGCAGTTTTTGCTGCAGGGATGGAAATTCCTACGAACCTTATTAACGAATTGAGTTAGATTTTTAGCTCCCTTTGTATCATAAAATATAACTATGTAATCCATACCATTTGGTTTTAAAATAAGATATAACATGGTTTTTTTGTATGAATTATCGTACAAAATTTCATTTAGACAGTAATATCCTAATCTTATTTACAAAGTAATTCGATAAACCTCTGATTTTCACGAGCTATCCTATTGTAGTTGGTTATGGTTATGCCTATTTTAATAATGTATCAAGAGAAGTCCATAATTTAAAACCGAGATCATTAATACTCCCTCTACTGCTTAACTCGCTATAATTGACATACCACTCCATTATAGTATCATCGTCCGTAGATCTTTGTGAAATACAGACTAATCCATTGGGTAGAGCTGCATTGGTGGATAATTAATTTCAGCAAGTTTGTCTCCGACTAACTGAAGAAGCTTGTATTCTTTTTAATAGCTAAATCGATAAGAGTTTTCATAAGTAAAAATTAATTCTAAGAGATTTAAAATCCTCAATTCTCAAATGGCTAGATGTTTATCGAAATTCTCTACAGTAAACTCACGAATTGAGTCTATTAAAAAAAATAATTATAAATGTAAATATCCATCCTTAAGTTACTTGGCGCTGTATAACCATGGAAAGCACGGTAAAAATAAAGTGTAGTTGGAGATTGTACTTTTCTTTCCGTTTTTTTCCTTTTTATTTCCTTTCGTTCAACTTTGAAGTTGTGATTAGTTGAGAGATGCATGTACTTGATGATAAATTCATTTTTCTAAGTTTATGAAGTACTAATTTTAACTGTGAGGCCTATAAACAGAAACGAAAATGGAACATTGAATAGACGATGTTGAGTCCCATAGAAAATACGTATAAAATGTTTTCTCTATTTATGCTTAACTACCGGATGTGGGGTTTATTTCATTTTCTGGAACTTCTGGATACATTTATCAATATCTTCCGTATTTTAAGGTTTGATTTCTATATCTATTCGTTTGGTTGAGGAAACTAAAAATAATTATCAGCATTCAAAGGCATCAAAATATGAATTCAAAAAGGAATTATATTCAGATGTTCGGGATTCAGACCCCTATTATCAAGGAAGGGGATGATATCGTACGAATTTTGGAAATTTCGCTTGAGGAGGCAGGCGTTGTTCCAGTTGAAGGGGATATTTTCGTACTTGCTGAATCTGCAGTTGGCACGGCGGAAAAGAGAGTTATTGAGCTTACAAGCATTATTCCAGGAGAAAAGTCACAATTACTTGGGAAAAAATACGGAATAGATCCCAGAGAAATGGAACTTGTGATTAAGGAATGTGATGAAATTTTTGGGGGTGTGCCTGGGGCTGTACTTACAATTACAAAAGGTGTTTTGGCTCCAAATGCAGGAATCGATGCATCAAATGCCCCTGAAGGTCATGTCGTCTTGCTTCCAGAGGATCCTCAAAAAAGTTCGGGATATATTCGAAAACGGCTTGAGCAGCGTTATTCCTGTAGGCTTGGAGTGATTATCGGGGACAGCAGGACTCAGCCCCTCAGACTGGGATGTACAGGAATTGCGCTTGGTGTCTCAGGATTTTTACCTGTAGAGGATGCACGGGGAACTTGTGATATCTATGGGAAACCTCTCATGGTTACACATAAAGCAGTGGCAGACAATCTTGTTTCTGCTGCGGAACTTCTGATGGGTGAAGCTGGAGAGAGGATACCCTGTGTACTTATCAGGGGCTCTCAGGTCAACATGGTAGATGAGTCTCCAGAAATGCCAAAGATTTCAATGGAAGGCTGTATGTACTTTGGCAATATTATTAAAGGTCGGACAGAAAGCAAGGTTTAAATGTAAAAAAATATTTGAGTGTTTAATCTTCAAAGGTACTCTTAAAAGAAGCTTCTGTTAGATCTGCTTGTAAGATAATCGTAGCAAAAGGATTTCAGAAGCGCATATTTCTAATTAAGGTTTCGTTTATGAAGTCAAAATTTTGATAGTGCTTTCTTCAGTTTCCTTAATAATGCGTTTTATAGTACCCACCGCAAAAATCGACACTTCATAAAATGAGCAAAATGCATCCATTGTCAAGTACAAAAAGATTTTTATCAGAAGTAATCTAGAAGTAAACAATGGAAAGAGATGAAGAAATAAAATGTGAACAATATTGTATGTCTTGCAAGTTTCCATGTAATATGATTTGAGTCCTGGCCAAAAAAGGAGATATTTTCTTTCTTTCCACTATGTTCCTCAATAAAGCGCTCTCCTTGTACGAACATACCACCTGAACCATAGCATGGTTCATAGACTCTACCTTTGTAGGACTCAATCATTTCAGCGAGAACCCTTACAATACTTCGTGGGGTAAATAAATAGCCATCCCGCTTCCCTCGGCATCTGCGAATTTACCAAGGAAGCATCCGTACACCCTATCGCGCACATCCTGACTTTTACTCTGGTATCCTCTACTTTGATATTATCTATCAGATCTATAAGTTCTCCAATCTTTGTGCCAATTGAATCCTTGCGGGCACGGTAGTTATTTGGCAAGAACCATTGAGTGAGCCTTTTTCTTTTCCAATTAAATCCAGAGCATTATCTATAAGGCTGCCTAGATTGCCATTTTTGAATTACCCATTAGAACTTTCCATCTACCATCCTTTTAAACCCAAAATACGTTTTCAGCTATGTACTCATCCCTATATTCAGGATATGACGACGGATAGTTTTCAATTTTCTTTTAAAGCTCTTCAAAATAATCTTAAATATATTTAAGGAAAATTAGCCCGAGGACAAAGTGCTTGTATTCTGCATCATTCCTGTTATTTCATTAGCATATCTGCAGATTTTCATAGTTCATTCTCGAATCCGAAGTTTGCGTTTTTCTTTTCTTTTTTGCCATAGTTATCACATTTTTTGGAAATGGGATTTTCTTAACCAATATGAACTTTTTTTATTTTCCGGGTAATTTCATACTGGAGTTCAGTATTTCTTGTAAACATTCATTCCAAGGGGACGTTTATACAAATTTTATAATAAGTTAACATATATAGATTTTACTAAAAATTACATTTATCGTGATAATTGATTAAAATTGATAATCGATAGTTGAGGAATGAATCTGAAGATTTTGTGTACAGCTTTTTGTTATAATCTCTATCTATTGATGACATTGGGAATAAAATTAGTATTTTGAGGATAACAGCAGCCCTCTTTAAAATCAAAGAATAATGAACCAGGAAAAAAATCGTTTCAAATACAGAAATAGCGAGAAATATTTGAAGGAATCACGCAAAGGAAAAATCAAAGGTAAATTGGAATCCTCATGAATATATTATCTGCGAAAATTTTTTCTGTTTAAACTTGAGATTGCCAAAATACAAATGAGAGGAAAAATGAGGATTCAAAGAAAATATGGTGGGCCCGCTGCGATTCGAACGCAGGACCTCACGGTTATCAGCCGTGTGCTCCACCAGGCTAAGCTACGGGCCCATTTGCCAGTTTTTTGAAAATATCGGCGTTGAAAGGCTTTTTTGAGGAAGCAACCTTATCCAACAACACTTTTAATACTCGAATTACTACTTATAACTTTTGCTTGGATGTTTGAAATTTCATAGATCAAAAAGTTTATTTCAGGTGAATGCCCCTAGCTTGCTGCGGGATATAAACTTCCCTGATAACCGTTATTGCCTAACTGACTTCGATTTAACTCTACCTTTGTACTATAAAAATAAGACTATGGCATGCAAACCACCGTGGATATAATAAATGGTATATTATTTTTTAACGAGACACGTATGTTTTTTAACACAGTTGAATAACCTCCTCTGCGTATGAGTGAGATATTATGAAATAAGAGGATCAGTTCAAAAAGCTCCCAAGAAATGAGTTTATGCAGTAACTAAAAAGATATTCAGAACAGGGAAAGTTCTTGTCACTACCGTTCAAAGATTGAATATATAAAGGATTTCGACAAATCCCCCAATTTAGTCATGTGCTTATAAATGGTATACAAATGATTTGTGGAAATCAGAGGCTAATCAAAACTCTATAAAGATATTGTTCACTGTTTTTTGTTATATTCTCTATCATTTAATGACATTGGGATAAATGAAATATTTTGAGGACAGTAAACACTTTTTTAAAATCAAAGAATAATGGACAAGACAGAAAGAAGCATGTCAAAATAAAGAGATTAGCAAGAAGATATGGACAAAAATCATGTGAAGAAAAAAAATAAAAGGTAAATCGGAATCATCTATAGTAATCACTACAACTTTCTTTACTCTTCCAGATTTCATCATCTCTATTTTGTAGGTTCAGGAATCAACTTAGAATCGATAAAATTTTTATTTCAAGGATAAGAGTTTTGCCTGCGAGCTCATGGTTAAAGTCTAATGTAGCAGAAGTTTCTGTGGAATTGAGTACTTTAACTTCCCTTCCTCCAGGTGTTATGATCTTTTTCCCTACTTTGGGGGGAATCTGGAGTTCAAGCTTTGCAACGGGGACATCCTGAACAAGATATCTCTTATATTCGCCATAGGCATCTTCAGGTGAGATTATAAGAATTTTTCTCTCAGCTTCCTTCATCCCCAGAACTCCATTATAAATACCTTTTATTATCTGACTCGCATCAACCCTAAAAAAGAGAGGCTTGTATTCCCTTTCTGGGTCATATATTCCTGCTTCAATGGCTTTTTCTTTTGATGTAGTATCGAATACAGTTCCATCCTCGAACTTTCCGGTGAAGTCAATAAGGAGGTAATCTCCGTTTTCCACAGTACAAAATTTTTTCATTGTCTTTTTATCCTGTGCCTTCCTTTTTCAGCAAGAGTTCCTTCAAATATTAAAGTATGCCGAATGGATGGATACTTAGATATGATTTAAATAAATTATCCATTTGATTTTACAAAGTTAAATTTATTGCACAGAGACAAACCTTATATCGTGAATCAAGGTCTTGCCTGCGAGCTTGGGTTGGCATCAAGAGTAACATGCACATCTTCCTCAACAATTACTCTAAAATGATTTCTTGTGAAGCTCCAATCACTTGCCTTACTTATGGAAGTTCTCTATACTCAACATTTTAATCATAAACGCTTTGCTACTCTATTCGTTAAATTCTCCGGAAGCTTTCTCAGGAGTAATTGTGAGAGTCTTTTCTTCCCTTCCTTTCATCTTGATTAAACTTGTGTATAACCCCTTTATCATCTGGCCTGAGCCAACTAAATAGGTTAAAAGAGCATAAGTTCTCATATTAAAGTATATCCTTTACTGATTTGCGACATTTTTTCTCAAGGTGTCAAAAACAGTACATCTTTTTAGTTTTCTAGTGTAATTCACCTGGCCAGAGTCTCTGGCTACACTTGCTATTACAAAGTGATGATAAGTGTAAACAAAAATTTAAAAAATAATAGTATTATAGGACTATTTAAATAGGACTATTAATAGTTTTTAAGTGGACCGGTCGGGAATTGAACCCGAGGCCTCTACCATGCCAAGGTAGCGATCTTCCCCTGATCTACCGGCCCCTTTTTAGCTTGTGCTTGTCAGCACATACGCTCAGGATCGTATATAAAACTGTCGCCATTTAGGCTCCGCATTCTGTAACCATAAATTTATGTAGTGCACCCTCTGCAAGCAACGGAGTTCGCTACTTCTCGGGATATAAATGAATAATTTAAAATCAAATATTATAGAAGATTCCGATTCACCCTTTACTTTTTTTCTTCGCATGATTTCTGTCCAAATTTGTCTCGCAGATTTCTGTATTTTGATATGCTTTTTTCTTTCTTGTCCATTATGCTCTAAAGTTTAGATCCAAAGTGTGACTTTCTACCTTTTAAGATATACTCAGTCTCTGATTATTCTTTTTTTTGCTTTATTTTCTCGAGGTTTACCTGCTTTTGCATGTTGAATCTGAATGGATAAAAGTAGAATTCTGATTAATTCTCTTTTTTATTTTCAAAAACAAAGCCATCAAGTTGGCTTTGTAATTGCCCCTCTATTTCTTCTTCTTTGCAGCTATTAATGATCCTTTTTCTGAATAACCAGACTGGAATGCTGTCTGGTATGTACTCAGTAACCCAAGAAATTTCCTGAAAGAAATCCGATGAATGCCCTGTTTCCAAAGTTCAAAGTCGGAAAGATCATGCAGTAGAGGTAAAACAAGCATTTTAAGCATAATGATTACATCAGCTTCAGGTCTGCCTTCAGAAACCGTTTTGTAAAAAAATATCGATTCAAAAATGATACAAAAAATTTCAATCAATTAAGAAATCAATTTCAGCAAGTTTGTCTTCAACTGGCTGGAAAAGTTTTGATTCATCTTTAAGAGCAAAATCAGTAAGAGTTTTCATAAGTAAAAGTCGATACTACTAGATTTAAATTCTGCAATGCTCAAATGCATAGGATTTATTGAAATTCTCCATTCATATGATACGAGTTATAACAACTAATGGTATACTTTTAGAGCCCGAATTTAATAGATTAGACTAATTAGTACAGTATTATTTCACAAAAAACGCTTTTTATATGCATAGAATATTCGGAAAAATAAAAAATCTCACAGTAGACAAAAGTAAGATATAAATTTGAATTGTATGAAGAAAAAGAGTTATTTAGCTTATTTATGCGGTATGAAATTTATGATTTCTTCAAATTCGGATTGTAGTTTACATTTTAAATAATGTGACTTTTGTGTGTAATATATGCCTCATAATCATGATTATTAGATTGTTATAATGAATCCTCAAGCCAAGCTTCAGACAATGTTTAAGTGCACAATCAACACATGTACCAAACACTTCACTGAGAGTACTGAAAGATACAAAATTCACATGCATAATAAAATGAGTTAAGAAAAATCTAAAATTAGCTTTTCTAGATGGATTCTTTCATTGGCAGCGTCTTTAAGGAGAACATCTGTTTCGGAAATTTTTACAATAAGACGAGCAATATTTTCATCATTTTCTCCTGAATATACAAGTGCTTCGGCAAGTTCTTCAAGAATTTCAACTCCCAAAAGCCCTTTTTCAACTATCATATCGTCAATAAGTTGGCGGCCTCTTGTAAAATTTCCGGTGAGAGCTGAATTGAGCAGTTCGTCTACAGTTTTATCCACAAATTGCATTATGGTTTCATAAACCATCTCTTCAATAATCTCAGAACCCTGTGGAAGCAGAGAAACAAGCTGGAGAGTTTGGACAGCTTTTGCCACATTTCCTTTCGCAAAATAAAGGATTGCATCAAAAGCTCCATCTGAAAGATGTACATTTTCAGAACAAGCAATTTTCTCAAGATGGGTTTTCATAATAGAATCAGAAATATATGTGAAAAATATTTGAAGACACCTTGAGCGGAGAGGAGAAATGAGTTTAGAAGGCTTCGTAGTTGAAAGGATAAATCTGCATGTTGCACTGTATTTTTCCATAATTCGTCGGAGTGCGTTTTGTGCATCTGAACTAAGGGATTCAGCACTACCGATGTAGATTAACTTATAATCAGCATCAATAGAAGCCATACCAGCATAATCATTGATAATTTCCTTAAATATATCTATTACACTTTTGTAAATTCTTTTAGGTTCATCAACTCCCAGAAAACGCACAAAACGCTTATCTCGGATAAGATAGCGTTTCCCCTGGTCAAAAAAATCAGAAGCATTGAAGTATGTAAAATTGTTTTCCCATGTACTACTATATATTTTCCGGGCAAGAGCAACAGAAGCCGTCGTTTTTCCGGAGTCTTCTGGGCCGTAAAATATAAGGTGTGTGAGATTACCTGAATCAGCCAACTCGGAAAGCGTGGTTATTGCATTTTCGTTGCCGAGAAACTCTTTCAAGGTACTTGGCCTATATTTCAAAGTCCAGAGATCCTGCATCTATTCCACCTTTTTTTCATTTTTTGCCAACAATTTCAAGGACCTCATTTTCATTTTTCCAGAATACTTAATCAGCTAAACCTTCATTTCCTCTAGCTACTTCTACTCTTTTTTCAATTTCTCCTTTTGCTTCAAGCAGTTCCTTTATGACCACACCGTAAACGGGTCTTGCAACAATTACACCAATGAATACTCCAATGATGGTAGTAATTGCAAAACCTTTCAGAGTTCCAAAACCCATTACGACCAGAGGAGCCATTGCAATAATATTCGTTGAAGCTGCACCTATAATTATCACAAAAGCTTTTCCTATTCTGGAAGAAAAGGCACTCTTTGTTGAAGGGATTTTGCCTTCATAAAGCACCTCATCTGTGATGATTATAAGGTGGTCAATTCCAGTGCCTATGGAGGCGATGATACCTGCAATTGATGCCAAATCCAGCTGCCATTTGATAAGTGCCGCAACTCCAAGGATCATGATGAGTTCACTGATGGAAGTTCCTACCATAGGTATCAAAATTTCAGGTCTCTTGTACCTGAAATAAACCACTGAAGCTACAGCAATCAGGGAAATCAGGCCTGCAATCACAGCTTCGGTTTTGAACTGCGCTCCAAGGCCTGCATCCACATGCCCTGAACTTTCAAGCATTACATGGACAGGAAGAGCCCCTGCTCGAAGGTGGACCTCAAGAGCCTTTGCTGTTTTTTTTGCATCGTCACCTGTGCCTGTGGAAGCTTCCCAGGAATATATAGGAGTTCCTCGCAATCTGGTAGCTGCATCAGGATTAATAGGAGCCCCATATACTTCTACTTGATCCAGGTACATATTCAGATGATGTTGTTCTGGATTATCAACGGCCCCGGTTTCGATTGCTGCTTTTTGGAGTGCTCGGGCTCCTTCTTCAGAAAGGGTGAAAGGAACATGCCACTGATTATCATGAAAATTTATAATTTTGACATCTTCGATAGTATCACCATAAACCACATGCTTAGTTTCATTTCCTGTAGTCTGGATCCGAATCTCGAACTTGCCCTGTTGATCGACAATTTTCTTGGCTGTTGCCAGATCAATGCCTGCAAAGTCGACCTGAATATAATCTTCTCCTACAGTTCTGACAGGAATATCTTTCAGGCCAAATGCATTGAGCTTATCATTAAGTATATCTCGTGTAAGATCTCTTGTCTCAGGGCTGACTCCTTCTTTGTAAGTTGAAGTTCCATCCTGATCTTTGACAATAAACCCTCCAACTTTCTCCATAAGAGCCTCGAGATCCTTTTCAGATATTGACTTTTTTATTTCGTAGACAAGAACGTTCTTGTTACTCGTTGGACCTACTTCTGTATCAAGAGATTTCGCGAGATAATGCTGGATAAGTAATTCTTTACTGGTAGAGGCTATGGTTACCTGAGTTATGCCTCTGCTCGGATTATCCACGCTTACATTGGCTCCCAGCCCCAATCTCTCAATTTGGGATGCGTTAATCGTAGCAGAGGTAGTAAATGTGATATATTGATTGGCAGATCCGACGCCTCGTAAGTTATTATTTGTGATGTTAATAGGGGAGCCAATTACAGGCTCGACTAACGCGCTGACTATCTTTCCGGGATCTGCATCTATCTGAGCAAGCGTCCCCTCCAGTTTAAGCTGAAGCCAAGATCCGCCTTCAAGGTCAAGCCCATAGTGCAGATGAGAAGTTCCCCCCGCGCTGGTATAGCTCGGGTGGATAGCAAAGATAGCTCCAAGAACTGCTAGGATGAATATGATTATCCTTGGGTTTTTTAAAAGATTTTTTGCGTTATTCATCTATTATACCTCCCTCCAAATTCTGGTTTCAGTACATACCAACGCAGAATTCCCGTATTCAGGAGCCAGGTATTCATAATGTCTGCAAACAGTCCTGCGATCAACACTATCGAGATCTGGGAAAGTAGAGGAATCTGTGTGAAGGAAGGAATAATCAAATAAAGATAAGTAGAGACTAAGTACATGACTACAAGTGCTACAAGGGCTGTGCTGGTCATTGTAACTCCTGTCTCTATAGCTCGAGAAACTTTCTCTTCTACCGTGCCTCGGCGTTTAAGCACTCTATTTGTGAGCAAAATGTCACTGTCTACGGAATAACCGATAAGCATTAGCAGAGCGGCAAGTGTGCCCAAGGAAAGCTCTACCCCAGCAATCCTCATGAAACCAAGGGCAATTGTGATGTCCGAAAAGGCAGATAGTATTACTGCAAAGGAAGGTACTGGACTTCTGAAGAGCAAGAATACTACAATGGACATTCCTATAAAAGAGATGATAAGGGCTCTAATAGCTTGTACCTGCAGAGATTGGCCGTAGACAGGCCCAATTTGTCTAATTTCCACATTAGAATATCGGCTCATGACATCTTTTTCCAGCTGGCTTTGTTTTTCATTGTCCATAACCGCAAAATCCATGATGACCCTGCTACCGGCCTGCCGAGCATCGATGATGTGGTAAGAGGAATACGCTTCTTTAAGCGCAGCAGGAGAATTGGTCGTTTCTACAGAAATCTGTGTGCCGCCCTGGAATTCCATTCCCAGAGTTACCGGTGACCCGCTGCTCAAAAAAGAAACAAGCAGTATAATTAGAGAAACTGCGAGTATCGCAAGAGGGAATGCCAGCAACTGGCGATTATCGTGATTTTTCACGAAATTATCTAAAAATTCGGTCAAACCTGTTGCCATAATTTAATACTCCGGATGCATGCATCTATCTTTTATCAAACTTATCCGAATAACTTTTCACATCGAGATATATGATCACGATTTATAATTCAGAATCATTGGTATTTATAGTCAGATTTGTTCGATGATTCGGAACCAATTTTTAATGATAATTAAATTCAAGTTTGAATATAATGTTCTGGTATCTTAATGTTATAAATAGGCTATTTTTTTAATTTTATATCGTCACAGATTAATATCAAATTTTTCTTTGAAAGGTAATTCTTCCCTATACACCGTTATTTCATTCCACTTAAAATTAACTCTTGAAAATGCTACAAGTTCTAACGTCACAGCTATATATACCAGTTACTGTTCATTAAAAATAATGACAGAAAGACCTTCCCTTGACGAATATTTCCTTGAAATCGCTTTCGTGGTAGGAAAACGGGCCACATGCCTCCGAAATAATGTAGGGGCAGTTGTCGTTAGAGATAAACGTATCCTTTCGACTGGATACAATGGGGCTCCAAGTGGTATGGAACACTGCCTTGAAATCGGGTGTATCCGTGATCTGGAGAAGATCCCTTCAGGCACTCGACATGAGAAGTGCAGGGCAGTGCATGCGGAACAAAATGCTATCATTCAGGCCGCAATCCATGGGGTGAGCATATCAGGGGCAACTATCTATTGCACACATAGACCTTGTATTCTCTGCACGAAAATGATTATCAATTCAAATATCAAAAGGGTTGTATATGCAACTCTTTATAATGATATCGATTCACTTGATTTTTTCAAGGATGCATGTGTGAAAGTGGAACATGTACCTTTTGAAATTAAATATGTAAGTTCGGCAAAGATTAAAACCACAGAATTATAACATCCCACTTGTATTCGCCTCTGCAGAAGAAGTTCTCCGTAGGAGATATCAAATAATTTAATTAATTTTATGCTTTCTAGGACAAAGCTTAAAACCATTGGGTCTTCAGCTGAGTGGTAGTTTACTCATATCTAACTGACATTCCGCAGATTTACACAGGTGTATAATTTGTTTGTCTATTCGCACAACTATCATTCATCGAAAGTTAAATTAATTTTTAAGCTACTGTCATATTGAGAAAATAGATGGCATTTTTGCATACATCTGCAGGGAGTGGGTTTAATTTTAATTATTCAAAATCATTCGTTTGATAAGATTTATTAACCCAGAATCCACCAAGTATATACATTCATTCATAGTTAGTCAGGAATCTAAATTTTTTCTTTATATAAAATTTAAATAAATTCCTCAATTTATCATATACTTATAAAGGGTGCATAAATGATTTTTGAAAATCAGAGGTTTATCGAAATCTTCTACATCCAATTTGGGATTATTTCGTCATCTTACAGGAGACTTACTTTTGGGAACGATTAGCGAAAAAATATTTTCCCGGGCATCGGGTACAGAGGCAAAGGCAAATGATTTCGTGATGGCAAATATAGATTATGCAATGGCGCATGATGGTACATCGGTTCTTGCAGTAAATGCTTTTAAGGAAATGGGGAGGGAAAAAGTATGGGATCCTTCTAGGGTCATAATTCCTTTTGATCATATTTCACCTGCGAACAATGAGACATCAGCTACCTTGCAGAAGGAGATTCGGGAGTGGGTGAAGGAACAAGGTATCACAAACTTTTATGATATTGGAGAGGGGATCTGCCATCAAGTACTCCCTGAAAAAGGCTTTGCTCTCCCTGGAAAACTTATCTTAGGGGCTGACTCTCATTCCTGCACTTATGGAGCTTTCGGAGCTCTTGCGATAGGAGTTGGGGCTACTGATATGGCTGAGATTTTCGCTACGGGTAAGCTCTGGTTCAAAGTACCAGAAAGTTTAAGGATTACTGTTAAAGGCAGTCTTAAAGTTGGGGTTTATGCAAAAGACCTTATTCTTTACATCATCGGGAAGACTGGAATTGATGGTGCCACCTATAAAGCTGTTGAGTTCTATGGGCAAGCAATTAGCGAACTTTCGGTTGCTGGGAGGATGACACTCTGCAATATGGCAATTGAGATGGGAGCAAAGTTAGGAATTGTCGCACCAGACGAAAAAATACTCGACTTTTTAAAAAATAGAGCAGTTGCTTTTTATGAACCTGTGTATGCCGATCAAGATGCTGGGTATGTAGAAGAATTCACCTATCATGCTGATGATATTGAACCTCAGATAGCTTGTCCGCATCAGGTAGACAATGTAAAACCTGTTGGAGAGGTCGAAGGAACTCATATCGACCAGGTCTTTATCGGGACATGCACTAATGGGAGGCTTGAAGATCTTGAGGTAGTAGCAGCTATCCTTAAAGGGAAGAAGATTGCAGTTAGGACTATTGTAATTCCTGCATCCCGCATTACTCTCCTTGATGCAATCGAAAACGGGACTCTAGAAACTCTGTTGAAAGCAGGCGTGACTCTTGTAACTCCTGGCTGCGGGCCCTGTCTTGGTGCCCATCAAGGAGTACTTGGGGAAGGAGAAGTCTGCATTTCAACAGCAAATCGGAATTTCAAAGGTAGAATGGGAAAAGGTGGTTTTATTTATCTCGCATCCCCTGCAACTGCAGCCGCTTCTGCGTTAACAGGCAAAATTACTGACCCTAGAAAAATTTAATATAAGACATTTTGGATCGAGGGTCTTTAATTTGAGATATGTTACAACGTTTTATTTACCAATATAAAAATTTGATTTAAATCCAGCGGGAATTTATAGCATGAGTTGCATATAACTGAACAGGAGGGACTAACTATGACTGAAGAATGTAGTCATGAAAATCTTTCACATTTGATTGAACACTGGATTGAACATAACGAAAGCCATATCAAAAATTTTAAAGAATGGGCTCAGAAAGCCAAAAAAGATGGTTTTCTTGAAGCTTCTGAAGACATCCTTGAAGCTGTCAATAAAATCGAGGAAGCAAGTGAGTACCTTAAAAAGGCAAAAGAAGGACTTTTTCATCTTCATTAAAATATACGAGAGTAAATTATTAATAATCAACTATTTCATCTCATGTGCCGGGATTTTCTGGCACTATCTTTTCTTTTTTGTTTTTTATACGAATCATATTTTCAGGATACTCCTCAGGCAAGTGATTTCCTTTAATTTTTTAAATTTGGGTAAAATTCATAATGAGCTATGAAATGCTTAGTTTTTAGACTTATTTTATTAAACGCTGCTTTTCTCGGGAAAGATTATAATTTTAATCTTTCCAAGAGTTAAAGTGGTTGCAGTAAAGTATCATTAGATTTATCAAGAACTCTATTTTTTTAAAATGAACATGAAATTCTTCGAATAATGGGCACAAACAAATAAAAGTACTTTCATCTTACCCGTTTTATTGTTGACTTATACTACCTCAAGTAGGAAGGTTGTTCTAGATTTGTTTTTTGAAAACTTTCGAAAACTAATAAGTTAATTCGTATCGATGGCTAAAATATAACTTTTATCACTGGTTTAAATTAGGTTTTTAGGCAATTCCACTGCCAAATAATTTGTTAATTTAAATTATCAAAAATAGTGAATAAGTATTATAGTTTAAGACATTATACTTTTTTTAATTGCTACTACTCTCTGTATATGGAATTTTAGCTCGTAAAAGTTGGGTTGTATCATAAAATATGATGTTATTTAATATGAATCAAACCTTATTTTTAGTTTTCTGTTTATGTTCATTGATAAAGTACCTACCTGTTATAGAGAATTTCGATGAACCCTCATATTTGTCATACACTTATGTTGGTGTATAAATGATTCGTTAAAATCAGAGGTTTATCAAAATCTTCTATGGTTGGGAATTCCCGGGATATGGAGGCGCTTATGCATAAAAAGACAGGTAAAGTATACTCGGAATTCATTACACAACTTGAACTTAATAACATTTATTCAGCTATCAAGAGTTTTCTCAAATATCATCGAAAATTTAGGTCTTATTTTCGGCTTCGGCATAAATTTGCACAGATTGATGCCATTGGAAATAAAATAAGTATCTTGAAGATAGCTGAAGCTATATTTAAAATCAAAGAATAATAAACCAGAAAAGAAATAATCGTGTGAAATACAGAAATTAGCGAGAAAGATTTGGACAAGATTCCAGGGAAAAAAATTATAGGTAAATCGGAACTCTCTATAATTAATTTTATTAGTAATTATATTCCAAAAATAAATATCAAAATAACTAACTTCAGGCTTTGTAACTGCATAAAAGTAGTTGAAACAGAAAAATCTGCTCCAGGTTCTGAAACCATGAGAAAAGTGGGACGTAGGGAAAGGTTGTATATGTTCTTCATTTCCCATGTTTTCCGTGCTTTCTGTGTTCTATCCTTTAGTTCGGATTATAATACTCAACAATTAACTGTACTTTTCAATGTGTTAACTACGATCATTGTTGTCTAGATATGTGAATATTCCTACGTTGATCGTAATTCCAATCAATTCAAAACCAAAATAACAATCAAAAGTCTCAAATTAGTAGGAAAAAGTTCATAACTTTTATCCACGTTTGAAGCATGAAAAAAAGTACTACTGGCAAGAGTTCATGTCTTTATATTCAATAAATTTTAAAGTAGTTTATATATATCGGTTACTCATACAATGGAAATCGCACAAGATGCATAAATCCATTTTTCGCAGATGTACCGAGAATGCCATCTCTCAAATCTCTCAATAAACTAGTAACTTGAAAATTAATCTAACTTTCAATGAATAATAGTGGACAAATAGCAAACAAATTCTACATTTGCGTAAATATGCAGGATGTCGGATAAAGACACTTAAGGAGTTAACATGATCCCAAAAAAAGCATTTGTGACAAAAGGTACAGGGGTGCATAAGGACAGATTAGCATCTTTTGAGCTAGCATTGAGGGCCGCTAGAATAGAAAAATATAACCTTGTAAGTGTTTCAAGCATTCTGCCTCCAAATTGCAAAATCGTACCTAAAGATGAAGGACTTTTACAGCTAAAACCTGGTGATATTGTCCATTGTGTACTTGCAAGGAATGATACTAACGAACCACATCGTTTGATGGCTTCAGCTATAGGAACTGCTCTTCCGGTAAATGAAGAAAATTATGGTTATATTTCTGAACATCATTCTTTTGGAGAAGAAGAAATTATTGCAGGAGAATATGCGGAAGACTTGGCAGCAACAATGCTTGCAACAACTTTAGGAATAGAGTTTGATGCTGAAATGGCCTGGCATGAGAGAGAACAGGTATATAAAGCGAGTGGTCACATCTTTGACTCTTTCCATATTTGTCAGACTGCAAAAGGCAACAAAGATGGAAAATGGACAACAGTTTTAGCTGCAATGGTCTTTGTTACTACAAACTAAAAGTTGAGACTAGTAAGCATTGTGCCTAATTTTCAATAAAATAAACAAATTTAAATAACATGTTGAGTAGGTAAATTCAATATCTAAAGCCAAATTACACATATAATGCGAAAATTTAACTTATAATTTACAGAAAATTCAAGAAACTACCTATCAGAAGGAATTAAAGAGAAGTATAGGAGTTAGATAGTAGCAGGCTTTACATATTGTTTCTCCCTCAACTTTTTCAATATCACAATCATAATTTCGATATCTCACCAAGCCGTAAGCAGCTGGGCATGTTCACACCACCAAGCTGAATATTAAGAAATTGTTCAAAGTCAAATTATTTCATTTGCTTATATGCTTTTTTTTGCTTCATTTTCTAAAGGTTTATCCGCTTTTGTGTGCCCCGGATCTGAATGGATAAAAGTAGCGTCCTGAATCATTCCATTTTTTTATTTTAAAACCAAGGCAATCAAATTGGTTTTGCAACTGTTCCCATATTTATTCTTCTTTTTATCAATAATTCTTTTTCTGAATGATCAAATTGTAATACTGTCTGTATTACTCAGGAAACTAAGAAATTTCCTGAAAGAAATTCAATCAATACATTGTTTCTCAATTTCAAAATCTTAAAGCCCGTATGTACTCAGGAAACTAAGAAATTTCCTGAAAGAAATTCAATCAATACATTATTTCTCAATTTCAAAATCTTAAAGCCCATTCCATTGCTATAAAACAAGCATTTTAAACATAATAATTATTTCAGCTTCAGGTCTGCCAAAGGAAATATTTTTTTAAAAATATTATAAATTCAAAAATGATACGAAAAGATTTCCAATCAATTAAAGAAATCAATTTCAGCAAGTTTGTCTCCAACTAACTGAGGATGTTTGTATTTTTCTTTAAGAGCAAAATCAGTAAAGGTTTTCATGAGTAAAAATTATTGTCAAGAGGTTTAAGCTCTCCAATACTCAAATTATAGAAGTTTATAGAGATTCTCTAATGAAATTTGATCGAGAAAGATATCTAGTGCTTCGACCTCGATTAATGGATATATAAATTCAAAGATATACTTCAAAAAAATCACACAATCATTTAGTGGAGACTATGCATAATTTCTACTTCATAATTTCAAAGTGTTGAATATCCTAAAGGCGATTACACAAAATTGAATTAAAATTTATGGATGATTTTTTTGTGAACTATTGGAAAAAATTGTAACTTGGTAAAAATAATCTTTCTGGACTCAGCAGATCGAAATTACTGTTTCAACATTAAAATCAAACTGTTAAATTAGGGTTGAATTAAATTTTTCCTAGGTGTTAGATAAAATTGTTTAGCTTTCAAAAGAGTACGTGAATAGTTACATTTTCGCTAATTATCCGAAATCAGTGAAAACTCCATAGATGAATGAAAAATAATATTACAGTAATATATTTTTTTGTGAAATAAAGTAGAATGGATTTCCAAAATGAAAGTTTTCACAATCAAACAATTGTAACGCAAATAAAGAAAAGTTTGCACTGCTTAATATAATAAGCAACTTAATATACATGATTTACACTAATATTTTAGATCACCGTGTCAGAGCAAAGAAGTGTACCTCTAAAGGAGCATCTACTAACCCTCAAGTCCTGCAGGCATGGAGGGCTAATTCAGGAAACTTCTGAGATTTACGGGATCCCTGAAAGCGAAATTCTTGACTTCAGTACAAACTTAAATCCCCTGGGAAATCCCTTTGAGAATAAGAAAAGCGGATTAAACTTTGATAGCATTCTCAAAAAAAGTATCGGGAAACTTAAGGAGTATCCAGATAATAGATATCTGGAGTTTAGGGAGGCTGCTGCAAGGTTTATAGGGCTCGGAGTAACTCAACAGAATATTATTCCTGGTAATGGTTCCACGGAAATCATAAGGCTTGTAGTCGAATGTGTGGTCGAAAAAGGGGATACGGTCCTTATCCCATGGCCCACTTTCGGGGAATATGAAGTGCAATGCCAAATCATGGGAGCAAGACCTGAATATCCCAAACAGGAAGACGTAGAAACACTTCCTAGTGAGGTTCTTGAGAGAGCAAAAATCCTTTTTATTTGCAATCCGAATAACCCAACAGGAAAGCTCCGTACCAAAGAAGAAATTAAAGCTCTTGCAGAGCGCTGCAGGAATCATGAAACTCTTCTTTTCGTGGACGAGGCCTTTATCGAACTCTCTGACCCTTCTCAGAGTGTTGCAGATCTAGCAGCAATAAATAACTACGTTTTTGTTCTTCGCTCCCTTACGAAGGATTTTGCAATGCCAGGAATAAGAATGGGCTTCGGAATAGCTTCCCCTGAAATAGCTGAAATCCTAAATGCCTCCAGGCTCTCCTGGAACCTTGGTACCATGGCAAATGCTATAGGAACTGCATTTCTTAACATCGAAGACGGTATAAACAATCCATATCTGAAAAAAGCAAGAGCATTAATCAGAGAAGAAGGAGAAAAGCTCAAAGCTAGACTCGACAAAATTAGGGGATTCAAAGCAGGGGAAGTAAATGTAAATTTTATTTTTGTTGATATCAGCAAATTCATTCTTGATTCCAGCAAATTTAGTGCATGCCTTGCAGCTCGTGGAGTTCTTATTCGGGACTGTGCCTCTTTCCGGGGCCTTGGGAAAGAATACATAAGAGTTGCAGTCAGGACCGCAGAAGAAAGTGACAAGCTCGTTGCTGCAATAGGGGATGTTATTTCCCAGTGGGGTAAAGAACAGGCGAAGAATGAACTACAGAATGTGATTGAAAAAGCCTCTGAAATAAGAATCGAAGGTAGGAAGACCTGTGAATACTATCCCTGTCATTTTGAAGGCCAAAACTGTACCTTCTGCTTCTGTCCTTTTTATCCATGTGAGAACGAATGCACAAAGGGAAAATGGATAACGAGCTCAGGGGGCAGCAAAGTATGGAGTTGTATCGACTGCCATATTGTTCACAATAAGGAAATCGCTCGAAAAATTCTTGACAGCCTCATGCAGAAAGGAAATGCTGATGAACTTGTGAAAATAGCCTGGAAAAAAGGTGTGGAGCCTAATTTATGATCATGCCAGATAGCGGTCACCTGGCTATGGTGCTTTTGCTGGCAACAACTATAGACATCATTTTCGGGGAGCCTCCGGCGGCTGTGCATCCGGTTGTATGGATAGGAAAATTAATTAATTTTCTGAAAAATATAGCTCCAAAAATCCACAGAAAATTTTATGGAATTATAATGGTTCTCTGCTGTGTTTTTTTCGCAGCTTCACTTGGTTATTTCGTTCTATACATTACAGCTCTTCCTGGAATTCCAAGGATTCTTGCACTCCTTATAGAAGCTTATTTCCTGAAGGCTACATTTGCTATTAAATGTCTCCTGAGTCCGGCAAGGGAGATTTACAAGCACCTTGAAGAAAACAGGCTTGAAAAAGTCAGGGAATTGCTCCCTATATATGTAAGCCGGAACACTTCCAAACTGACCAAGAACCAGATGTCTTCTGCAGTTATTGAATCCGTATCCGAGAATTACGTAGATTGCATCTTGAGTCCCATTTTATATTATGCTCTATTCGGGGAATTCGGGCTTGTCGCTGCGTATGCATTCAAAGCTATAAGTACCCTAGATTCCATGGTTGGATATACTACCAAACAGTATAAGGAACTTGGATACTTCTCGGCAAAGTCCGATGATGTATTGAACTGGATCCCGGCTCGAATATCTGTCATATTTATTCTTGCAGCAGCTCTTATAGTAGCTATGATCCCGAAAAAACAAGGAAAAATAAACCCCTTTAATAGCATCAGAAGTGCCCTGAAAGATGGCATGAAGACCCCATCTCCAAATTCTGGCTATCCTATGGCTGCAACTGCAGGAGCTCTCGGAGTCAAACTCGAAAAGCCCGATTATTACGTTTTAGGAGCATTATACCCTCCCACTGAAATAAAGGATATAAAAAGAGTATCCCAATTAATAGCAATTGCTTCAGGATTCTCACTTGCTGCCTTTATGGCAGTAATCCAGATAACAGGAATTCATTCGTGCCTATGATCCCGTCCTTATTTGTCAGAACCGTTTATTTTCACAATAAGGATTTTGTGCTGAAATAAAACTTTGAGAAAAGCGGAACAAGCGGAAGAATACTATTCTACCAGAAGCATTAAAGTCCATCTATAAACAATAAATCAACTTACTATAAATATAATTAGAGTGCCCCTCTTTTCTCAATATGACAATTAGCTTAAAAATTAATCTAACTTTCAATGAATGTATGGTAGACAAATGGACAAACAAATTCTACATATATGTACGTATGCAGAATGTAGGATAATCCATATGAAGCTAAACTCAATTTATAGAATTAATAACTCACTAAAGTTGACCTATCCAGGATAAAAATCACAACGTGATCTTATGAAGTTATCAGATATTGATGAAAGGAACCTGAAAAAAGGGAAGCCAGAAAAAGTAGAGGGTAGAGCTACCATTGACATACTCGATATCCTTTCTGAAGAGGGTATCAGTATCCAGGATCTTGTAGACACGGCTCTCGAAATGTATATCCCACATCCTGGGCTTGAGACAAGGGAAAAAGCCGAATATTTGTTTAAAAGAGAACTCAAGTATGCTCTTTCGGACCCAAACCTATGCATTTTGATTTATTCCGGGATTCTGCTTGAGAGGGAAGGCAGGGCAGGAAATCTTCCGAACATTAGCAAAAGTTCCTATGAAAAAGACCTGAGTTTCATAATTGCAGATGAGGTTCTTGGCACAAGTATTGCAACCTATATAAGCGGCTCCAAAGGAGCATTCGAGTTTGTAAGGTATGACAAACAAAAGCCAGGAATCCTTTCAAATCTGGGACCATTTATTGATGATGTTATAGGGGGGCTTATAGGAGGGGTATCCTCCAGTATGTATTCAAGAGGTCTGGTTGAATTCGGAAAAAAAGATTGGGTAACCGGCGAGATCCTATGAATTCATTTTTACTTGCTTTTAAATCCAGTTTGGGGTTCCTGTCCACTATCCCTGTGGGAATCAGCATGGAAGGGATCAATGAGCTTATGGGGAAAATATATTTATACCCAATTGCAGGAGCAGTGCTAGGTTTTCTCATAGGGACAGTAGCATACATAGGACAGAGAATTGTTCCGGAAGGTGTTCTTGCAGCCCTTATCATGGGATTCATATATTATATAACGGGTTTTAATCATCTTGACGGAGTCACTGATATAGGGGACGGTTTTATGGCTCACGGATCACTTGAAAAAAAAATACAAGCTCTGAAGGACACGAACCTCGGAACAGGAGGAGTGTCCTTCTGCATTCTGCTGTTACTTACGTTGTACGGTTCGATAAATGCAGTCCAAGAAGAAGGCTCAGTTGCCGGATATAACCTTCCAATGTTAATGTTCACATCAATGTTTATCGCAGAGGTTAGTGCAAAGCAATCAATGCTTACGATCGCTGCTTTTGGAAAGCCTATACCTCTCCGGGGAAACCAGGCTTATCCGAGCCTTGGAACAATGACTATAAACGGAGCAACCAAACAGAATTTCCTTATAGGACTTGGGTTCGGAGCTATTTTATGTTCTCTGCCTTTTGGGTGGATAGGGCTATTACCCTATCTGGGAGCATGCGTCTCTGCTCTGGTAATTCTTAACAGAAGCTATGCACATTTTGGCGGTTTAAATGGAGATGGAATAGGTGTTGCTAACGAAATCGGAAGGATAACTGCACTGAGTATTATCGCAGTAATCCTAAAATTTCATTAAATGTATACATGAGAGATTTGGTATGGATGCTATTGTAATGGCAGGAGGATTTGGACAACGGCTTGGAATGGGGGAAAAGCCATGCGTTGAATTACTTGGAAAACCACTCATCAGCTATGTCATAGATACCCTCATAGCCACAAAGAATATAGAGCATGTCTTTGTAGCAGTATCTCCTGCAACCCCTAAGACCAAAATTATGATTCAGGAATATTATAAAGGAGAGATTCAGGTAATCTGGACCTTTGGAGGGAACTACGTAGGGGATATGATTTATGCAGTAGAAATTTCGCAAACAACTGGTTCAGTAATGATTATCATGTCAGATCTTCCCCTGATAGATTCAGAGCTTATAGATTCGATAATTGAGAAATACTGGGAAGCAGAAAAACCGGCACTTTCAGTATATGTTCCAATAAATATCTGCACGGAAGCTGGAATCAGGCCTGAAACTGTTTTCAACAAGGATGGCAAACTAATTGTACCTACCGGGATTAATATTCTGGACAGTTCTCAAATTAGAAATGAACAGGAAGACTTTAATCTTATACTTGAGAATCCCAAGTTAGCAATAAACGTGAATACTGTACAGGATCTTCAACGCTGCAGGAATCTACTGCAGTGCAGAAGCTAAAATTTGCTAGACATATCATGTGTTCTATCTTTTAAAAACCTAAAATTGAGTCATGATGGGAAGTAATTCTTCATGGAGTTAACCTTGAGGTGTAGGTAGGAAGTCCAAAGCATAATATCTGCAAGAGATACAGGAACAAGTAAACTTGCCTATATCATGATGGGGATTCAAGACTATGAACATGGAGGAAGAGCTTTATATTTTATGACTGAGATATTACAAATTACAAAGCTTTCCATAATCTAAATTGTTAGAAGAGCATTAACATTCCTGGAATGGATCTTTCCACCTTGAGGAGCTGATGGTACGGATTTACTGGAAATCGAGACAAGAGGCAATTGATGCATCACTTAAGAGGAATATATAGTCAAAAAAATTTGGATAAACCTCCGATTTCAACAACTTGCTTACAAATACTTTTATAAACAACCAGCCCAAAATTGAAGTTTATCGAAATCATTTAAACTAAAAGATCAATAAAACTTAAAAAAATGATTATTCTAAACGTAATTATTTAATTTAAGTCACTCTGAATATTATAACTGCGGAAAGCGAGGTAAATGCAGAATTAAGGGAGCATGGGCACTTGGAATTGAAGCACCAGTGCCGCGTCAACCAATAAATAACATATGAAATCGATTACAGTCATTCATAATTATTCAATACTTGACGATTGACAAAACAATATCCTCAAACGGCTTGTAGATTCAATGATGGTTTCACCAACCTCAGTTACGAGTTCAGAATCCATATATAATAGTTAAGCAGCATTGCAAAGCTGACCCAGATGATATAAGGAAGCAACAGGTATGAAGCTGATTTTGAGATTTTTCTAAACTGAACTATTGTCAGAAAGATAGCAAGCCAGAGAAAAATGATCTCAACAAAAGAATCGAAGGGGAATTTAGCCCGAAAAACAAAACGGGCCAGAGAGAGTTAAGGCCTAACTGTATTCCAAAAATAAGCAATCCTATTTTTACTTCCAGCTGTTGCAGTCCCTTTTCCCAAACAATGTAGAAGGAGATACCCATAAGCGCATAGAGAGTAAACCAGACCGGGAAAAAGATCCATGACGGAGGGCTGAAAGTCGGCCTTTCAAGCAAAATAAACCAGTTTTCAAGGGATGAAGCCGTAAATGCTGAGCCGATTGCTCCAGCAAGCTGGCAAAGCAACACTGAGGCAAGAAGCTTAAAGGAATTTGCTTTCTGAAACATATAAGATGCCTAAAATATTTTGTCCTCTAATAATATTAATTTTGAGGTTAAAAAGGTACTATTCAGGTCCCATTGTAAAGATTACAATTTTTCCTCATTCTGAGGAAAGGTCTTCCATTTTTATCCAGTTGATATTTTGAAACACTTAAATGTCAGTAGATCCCTTAATGTCCACTTTGACTCCGTAATTTTTGCATCTCTTACAGGATCTACGTCTTTGGGATGGACGTACCGCACCAGCCTTCCACATCTCCCAGAACCCTGGTCCGTACGTGCTGATACGTGACTACGGTATTTATTTTACTCGTTTTAATTGCGTTGTGGAGCCGTTTGGATATATTCGGTCCATTTGGCTACTAGCGATAGCTTTAGCCTTTGTACGTGGCTTTGGGCAATAAATAAGAAGAGAAGCGTGTGGAGCCAACCTTCCGCAGATGTCTTCAAGAAAATAACATTTTTCTTGATATTGTTTTTGGATATTTGCTCAATAATTTGCAATTATTATCTCAACTGAAGCTTCCGGAAATAGAGGTTAGAAGCTTTCAATGAAGGCGAAAAATTGAAGGGAAATCTACGAAAAGTGGGATAAATTTTTTTTGAGACTATTTTTTCGGGCTATCAATATCATTCTTTTTAGTAATCATGAGTAAAGAACTAAAAAAGCTTCTTCAGATCGGCTTTGACTGTGTGATACAAAAGTTTCATCAGGGTTCATTACATATTTTCAAATATAAATGCCCTCTACAAACTATTTTTGCAGTTAAAGTAAACTGCTGCAAAATAAGATAGCTTGCGAATCTGCAAAAGAATAAGAATTTTGATTTTTTTAGAGGTGTATAGCAGTGTCTCAGGAAACTAAAAAGCAAATTGAAGACTTGATTTCCGAATCCGATCTCCTGATGGAGTCTTTACGTAAATTTTTTTATTTCGTCTCCATTCAGTACGACCCTTTCCTTAGCATTGGGCCCTTTAGCATATCTGATCTGCCTAAAATGTGGAATTACGACCTTGAAGTCAATACCAACTCCTATGAGGGAGAGCCAGTTCCTCTCCATTATAGGTGGTTTAAATTGACTAACGACCAGTTTCTTGAACAAGATGAACTATTTAGAAGATATATAACCTGGGCTGCATCTGCCAGAAATCTGATTGAGAAATTTTTGCCTGAAAAATTGGCTTTTTTTGATGAAAAGTCCGAAATCGTCAGAAAATGGATCGAAATGAGCGAACTTTTACCCTCTGATGATAGTGCAGAGATGTTTTTGAGATTTAGAAAACACTTTGTAAGCCAGCAAAATATTGTTTCCGCTTTATTGGAGCAGATTAAATAATAAATATTTTTCAAACTAAAATAAAGAATGAGTACCTTGCAGAGAATGTCAGTTTTGCTTTATCGATAGATTCCACTCTGGACTATTTTCAAAAGTTATCAATATCTTATTTAATTGGGACGACTATTTTCTAATTAATGTAAAAACCTGTCAACAGATTTTATTTTCATTTGAGCTGTCCGAAACTGGACCATTGGATACGAAATGAAAGTTTTTCTATCTCTTCTCAGTTCAACCCAAATTTTACAGAAGCATATATTTTAGAATGTATGCATGGTTCATGCTTCTTTTTTGGTATTATATTATTGAACTGGGTCAATATTTATAATTATTTATGATTATAATTAATGTTCGGTTAGAATATGTTCATATAGTATATTGTTATACTACTGTCTGCATAGAATGGTATAATAATATATATTTAAGATCAAAATTTCATAGTTTTAAAATATTGATCTAAAAGTCGGGGTCTAAAAGTCCGAATTTATGAGAAAAAGTAAGAAATAATTAATTCTAAAATTTTTATATAGGAGTGAAAAATTTATGGTCGAAAATCGTTCTTTTGATATAAAGCAAAACTCAAGTGATAGATATAGAGTACTTGAAGAATTCAATAAGTTGTTTGAGGATTTCATAGAAAAAGGTAGTAATGTTCAGGATTTAGAGCATTTTGAAATCCCTGGGACTGAGAAAATTGCTTTCAAAAACATAGTTACTATAGAAAGTGGTTCTTACACCAGAAAGCCACAAGGACAGTATACGCATAATCAACTTGATCAGAGAGTTCGAATCGTTTCTCAACTGAAGGGACCAAGAAAAGAAGAATTTATAGAAAAAGCACTTGACTTTGCTTGCAATATTCAATATGGAGATTTACGGGCCCAGACTCTTGCACTACTTGTTCCGATTCTGGAGGGGCCAAAAAAAGTAAAATTTATAGAAAATGTCATTTATTCTTGCTCCAATATTCAAGATGAAAACGAAAGAGCCCTTGTTCTTTCTTCACTTGTCTGTCATCTCGGAGGACACGACAAAGAAGAACTTATTGAACATATTTTAGATTTTTCTTCCCACATACAATACGGAGATGCAAAATTCCAGATTCTTTCTTTGCTTATTCCGCATCTTTCCGGATCAAAAAATGAAGCAATTATGGAAAAAGCCCTTGAGCTAGTATCCGGGCTTATATCTGAATATAAAAAAATAGAATCTTTTTCTATCCTTCTTCCATATATGGATGAGCAAAGAAAAGAAGAAATTCTAGAACAAGCACTTGAGTTAGCTTTCGGTCTTAAAGACAACGGCATGAAGGCACAGGCCTTCTCAGTTATTATTCCATATCTGGATGAATCCAGGCAAAAAGAAATTAGTAAGAGAGCCATTTGTTTTAAACACGAGGTTCAATCCGAATATCTTCGTAGGGGAGCAGCTGCTCTTCTGCGAAGAGTAGAGACTCTTTCATCTCTGGCTCCATATTTTGGTTTCTCTTACCCTATAGCTAGATGAACCAAGAAAAGAACCATTAACGGCTTAGTTTATTGACTACTCAGTTAACTATCCCATAAATGGTTTTACTGATTTCACTTACACGATTTTCCAGTTCGGTTTTTAAGTCGGATCTATTCATGTACGAATCTTGGCTTTTTATATTTTTATAGTATATACCATCCAGCTGATAAATACGATGTTTCCCACAAAATAAAATAATTTTCTCAAATTAATTTAAATTAAAAACCGAATAAAGATAATTGATGAAATTTAGCTATATGTTTCTGATACTTTTTTTGCATTTACTGCTCTAATCGTTCAATACTCTATATTCCTATAAACTATGGAACATCCGAGTTTTCAAACACATAGGCAGAAAAAAATAGAAATTTTTAAAAATATTAGGACTTATGCATTTGAGGTATCAAATCAAAGCTAAAGGGATTAAATGAAATAGTGTGTCAGCATAATGACTGGCTTCCGAAATCAACTGTAATCATGTCATTTTCATCTCTATTTTACTCGCAAAATTGATGTGCTCCAATCCTTCAAAACCGAGGTTATTAGGATCTTCTTTTGTTTTTGACTATTCAATAAATCATATTTTCTGATGTCATATTCCTAAAGGGTCACATTAATTCATCTCCAGTAAAGTTGATAACCTTATCTCATATATTAACTGAAGATATATGCTAAATTAATCTTTTTCAAAAATAGGTTTGTGATTAAATCAATGAACTTGATTTTGATATTAATCCACAAATGCAATGGTTTCTTGCAATTCGTATGAATAAAAAGGAAAAATGTTGTAAAGAATTAATTCGTTTGAATTAACTTAAATTTCAACTAATTTATAATCTCGGCTTCCAAGCCCGATTTTTTCCCCATACCTAAGCTGGTGAGTCCCATCTACCATAGGCCAAACGCCCCTGAACTTATCTGCCCCTTTTTCATGGTTCGAATGTAGAGAGGAATTAACTAGCCCTTTCTGCTTGTTCACAAGATCGTAGCTTGCCTGATCGAGGGCAACTGGGTCTTTTGAGGCAAGGATCCCTACATCTGGAACAATAGGGGCATCACTCCAGGGAACACAGTCACAGTCAGGAGTAATTCTAAGAAGGAAGTTGATATAACCTACTCTGTCTTTTTTCCCTTTTACAGCACCATATGCATACTCAGTAAGGCATTCAAGGAATTCCGGAATATCGTGTTCCCAGTCTATATCAATGGCATTTGCTGGGCAGGATTCCATGCACTGTCCGCAGCTGATACATATATTAGGTTCGATCCTCGAAACATCCCCTAAAAGGAAAGCAGCTCCCACAGGACATACCTCGATGCATTTGCCACACGCTATACATTTTTCTTCAATAACATGTGGGCTTGTACTGAAGTGCTGGTCCTTCTTGCCGGCGGCAGGGGCACATCCCATTGCCAGATTCTTGATAGCTCCTCCAAAGCCAGCTACAATGTGACCTTTGAAGTGGGACATTACAATCATGGAATCTGCTGCAGCAATGTCTGCCCCAATCTTTACTGACTTAAATTTTTTTTTCCAGATCTCAATTTCGGATATATTCTGGCTCTTCAAACCATCCGAGATAATAAGCGGAGCCCTGACAACGGAATAATCAAAACCATGTTCTATCGCTGTTGTCAGGTGATCAACTGCATTATGCCGGCTTCCGGAGTACAAGGTATTCGTATCTGTGATAAATGGCTTTGATCCGGCTGCACTAATCATTTCTACTATCTGCCTGACAAAAACAGGGTTAATGTATCCATCATTTCCATACTCCCCAAAATGGATCTTGATCGCAGTTAAGTCATCTACTTCCAGAAGCTCGACAAAACCTGCTTTCTCAAAGAGCTTTTGAATTTTGTTTATTGTATTTTCCTGAGGACTTTTTGCCCTAAGATCTGTGAAATAGACTTTACTTGTCGTTTAAGTTCCTCCTTGTGCGATCGAATTGGGTTAATGTTATTATCCATAAAAACTACATAGTTGAGAAAGTATTTTTTATTTTTTTGTATTGCGCTGTAGACAGTAATTCTCAGAGGAAGACTGATATCTCAGGCTAGCCAAATAGTTATTCCAAGAACGATAAATGAAAATTTTATTCTAATAGTGATATAATAATCTTTTAATATGCTCTAAAGTTTTAAACTGGCCAATTAAGGTGATCAGAAAGTTAATATGGTTATAAATATAATGTATATTATATAATCTAGATGTTATTAATATATTAATTCAGATTATCTTGATTTATAAATTTTATTTTATCAATCTATAGGGGATATATAATTAATAGGGAAATATACTCATTCCTTATTATTAAAACCATCTTTTAATAATTATCTTGAAAACCGTTATGAAATAAATATTTGATTTTGTGCAAAACATTTGTTTCCATATTCAATTCAGGAGGAAAGTGTAGATAAATATTGAGGTAATGATTCCTAGATCTGGAAGAACGATGTAACCTACGTTTGATAGATTATGCGAATCGATATAGATTTTTATTACAAAAGACCATTTTATCGGTACAATTTTTAGAAAAAATAAAAAATTAGAAAAAATAAAAAAAGATCAGGAATAAAAAATTCAAGATATAACTTTGAATTATAAGAAGAAAACAGAAGCTTTGTGCTTATTTATACATTAAGCTGTATATGCTTATTTCAAATTCCGGATAAATGAATTTTTAGTTTGTAAAGATCTTTATTGAGCAATGTTTACTGAACTTCATTTTTCTGTATGTATAGATGTTTTGGGAATACACTTTCGAAATAATGATATAAGAATTATAATTTATGATTTGTAATCGATATGGTAAATATCTAAATTACATTATATGATTGTTGTTAATATTAAACATAGGTACATGGAGTAATTAATATGCGGATCGGAGTATATATTTGCCACTGCGGACTAAATGTTGCGGGAGTTATAGACGTTGTGGCCTTGCAGGAAATGGCAACTAAACTGGAGGATGTGGTGATTGCTCGGGAAATTCAATTTTTATGTTCCGATTCTGGGCAGGAAGGCATCATCAACGATATAAAGGAAAACAAAATAGATAGGGTGGTGATAGCTGCTTGTTCCCCCAGGCTACACGAAAAGACCTTCAGGCATGTAATGGAAAAGGCAGGTCTGAACCCTTACCTTCTGGAAATGGTGAACATAAGAGAACAGTGTTCCTGGGTGCACGCCGGAGATCCACAGATGGCAACTCAGAAAGCTCTTGATCTAATTAGAATGGGAGTTGCAAAGGCCAGGTTCCTGAAGGAACTGAGCGCGACAAGCTCTAAAGTCAGTAGAAATGTCCTCATTATAGGTGGAGGTGTTGCCGGAATTGAGGCCGCTCTTAACCTCGCAGACGCTGGTTTTCCTGTAACCATGGTGGAAAAGGATTCTACAATTGGGGGTAAAATGGCCCTTATGAATGAAGTATTCCCCACAAACGATTGTTCGATTTGTGTACTTGCTCCAAAAATGACAGAAGTTCAAAATCATCCGAACATTACTCTATATACCTATTCCGAAATAACCGATATTTCAGGGTCTGTTGGGAAATTCCACGTAAAAATTAAACGCAAACCTAGGTTCGTGCTCGAAAAAAAATGTAAAGGTTGTGTAGATCTATGTTCAACTGTCTGTCCTGTGGAAATCGAAAACCCCATGGACTACGGGGTAGGAAAGACCAAAGCAATATATATGCCAATTCCTCAAGCCGTTCCTCAGGTAGTGCTTATTGACCCTGATCATTGCGTTGGCTGTGGACTCTGTTCGCAGGCTTGTCCTGCAGAAGCTGTTGATTATGAGCAAAAAGCCGAAGACATTGAGTTAGAAGTCGGAGCTGTCATTGTTGCAACTGGTTATCAGCTCTTTGACGCGTCCAGGAAAAAGGAATACGGGTTCGGGAAGTACCCTGATGTTATAACAAGTATGCAGCTCGAGCGCATGCTGAACTCTTCAGGGCCTACAGGTGGAAGAGTGCTTGTGCCTTCGACTTGCAAGCCTCCGAAAAGAGTGGCATTCATTCAGTGTGTAGGATCCAGGGACAAAACCGTTGGAAACGAATATTGTTCAAGGGTCTGCTGCATGTCAGCGCTCAAGAACGCCCAAATGATCAAGGAACGCTACCCTGATACGGATATCACGATCCATTATATAGATATCAGGGCTGCTGGGGAAATGTATGAAGAATATTATGTAAGGACTCAAGCAATGGGCGTGGACTTCATCCGCGGAAAGGTTGCCGAAATTTATGCAGGAGAAGATGGTAAACCTGTAATCCGTTATGAAAATACCCTGGAATGCAGGCCTGAGGAAGAGGCCTATGATCTTGTTGTGCTTTCAACAGGTTTCGAACCAAGCAAATCCGCAGAAGGCATAGGAAGGATGTTGAACCTTTCACGGCGGCAGGATAGATTCTTTGCAAGTGCACACCCGAAAATGCGCCCTGTTGATGCACCTGTAAGTGGGGTTTTCTTGGCAGGCTGTGCATCTGGACCCAAGGAAATCCAGATTTCGATTGCTCAAGGCAGCGCATGCGCCGCCAAAGTTATGCAGTTGCTTGGAACAGGCGAACTTGAAGCAGATCCAATGGGAGCTCATGTTGATCCTGAGAAATGTATCGGCTGCAAGACCTGTTTGGAAGTTTGCAAGTTCGGAAAAATTAGCATTGAAGATAAAAAAGCTATAGTAGACGAGATCTCATGCCATGGTTGCGGAGACTGCAGTGCCGCTTGTCCTGTAGGGGCAATTCAGATGAGAAACTTCGAAAACGAACAGATTCTTGCACAGATTCGGGAAGCAACTGCGAATAAGTCCCAGATCCCGTTTATTGTGGCTTTTCTATGCAACTGGTGCAGTTATGCTTGTGCAGACCTTGCCGGGATGTCCAGGCTGAGTTATCCAACGAATATCAGAGTAATTCGCACAATGTGTTCTGCAAGGGTAAGCCCGGAGTTTGTGCTTGAAGCTTTCAAAGGTGGGGCGGATGGGGTACTTGTTGCAGGTTGCAGGTTGGATGAATGCCATTACATCTACGGAAATATTGATGCAAAGCATCGTTTGGAAGTCCTGAAAGAAATTCTAATAGGAATAGGGCTTGATCCTAGAAGGCTCAGAACCCTGTGGATCTCAGCTGCTGAGGGGGAACGTTTTGCAAGCACGATAACCGAGTTTGTAGAAGAACTCAAAGAAATTGGGTCAATAGGGACTGAACTTCAGAAGGACGAACCAATATCTACATCTGAGGAAGTGGCATAGTGAACGAAGAGCATGACGAACAAAAGGCTCACATTCGTGATGGATGCTGCGAACCCAAAAAAATCGAAACTGCAGAGCCCAAAACAGGGAAAAATGAAAATGAAAAATCTGAAGCTGGTGGCTACAAATCCAAAGAATTTGAAGCAGAGGATCTTGAATCGGAGGGGTTGGAATCTGTAGTGCCTGAAAACAACGATGGTAAAAACCAGGAAAAAATTACTGTTACAAATAGCATGGACCTACAGGGTACACATTTTTGCTATACCCAGGCAACAGAAAAGTCCATAAAGACCTTGGATTACGATTATAAACGGTGCAATGGCTGTGGAATCTGCGTAGAAGTCTGCCCAACAAAAGCCCTCGAACTCGGACCAGTGCATGAAATTGCAACCGGGCTTGATGCTCCTCCGGTAATTATGGACCTTGAGAAGTGCACCTTCTGCAGGATGTGCGCAAATCTCTGCCCTGTGCATGCCATCACCTTTGATGCTGTAGGAGAGGTCCCAGATGAGAAACAGTACCCAAAGTATGATGCATACGTTAATATAAACGAAAAATGCCTTCCCTGTGCTCTATGTGAAGGGGCTTGCCCTCAGGATGCAATCGAAGTCGAGTGCACTTTCCCGAAAAAAGACGAAATCGCTCCTTTTAAAGAAGGAGCGAAAGGGGAGATAGTAATTGACACTGATAAATGCAATTTCTGCGGAATATGTGCCCGTTTCTGCGACGCTGTTATCTTGCTTGAGCGCGAACCTACGCCTGAGAACCCGTTGCCTTTTGAGCAGATCCTTGTGGATGAGGATAAATGCGACTACTGTGTGCTCTGCCAGGATATCTGTCCAGAAGAAGCTATAAAAGTCAAAGGGGAACGTTCCGTTGAGGCCCCTAGAGTTGAAGGAAAAATTAAGGTGGACAAGGTTAAGTGTACACAATGTGGTCGGTGCAAGGTTGTCTGCCCTTATGATGCAGTAGAGCTTCAAAAACCTATGGAAGGGACACTGGACCTTATATCTGTTAACTTGAAGGAATGTGACCCCCAGGGTTGTCACGGCTGCTTTAATGTCTGCCCCTCTAAGCTATGGTACGTGCCAAAGGACCCCGAAGATCTGCGAAAAATTGCTTTTGTTGAAGATTTCTGTACTTACTGTGGAGCTTGCGTAAAAGCCTGCCATCTGGCAGCTATCAAAGTGGATAGGTCCGATGTTCACCACACAGATATTCCGGATACTCCCTGGGCTACCCAGTGGAGAGACGCAATTGAGTCCCTTAAAACAGGAGTTAGAAAAGGGGTTGATAGGTCAGTGTTCCGGAAAATCGATATACTTAAAGGTCAGAAGTTTATGGGCATAGAATACCCAAGTATTAACGAAGAGATACTCGCAGCCGTGCAGGCAAAAATAGATGCCTTAATACCAGCCCTTAAGAGTGCAAAGGTTAGAAAACTCTGGGAAACTGAATCTCCTAAAAACGCAGCTGCAGCCGTAAAAAAGAAACTAGAAGGCAGAAAACAAAAAGATTCGAAAATAAAAGCTTTAAGCACAGAAGCTGAAGGTAAAAAAGGGATAATGCAAAATTTAGATTCAGGTGAAGAGAACTAAGCGAGAAAATTACCCTTATAGTCCAAATTTTACAGAGCAATACATTTCGGGATATGTTGGATCAAAGGACAATATATCTTTTTCGCCTCAAATGACTATTCTAGATAATCCGAAAATGAGGTTTAAAAATAAGTCGCTTAGATCCGCGCAAAAAATAATCTGGCTAAGAGTGTTCGGGTCTTAGATATACTGAAACAATAAATCGACTTTTAATAAATCGACTTTTAATAAATCGATTTTGTATTTACTGTGAGGGGAAATAATGGAAAATTACGATCTGATTATGATAGGCACAGGTTCTGCAATGAACTACATAGATCCTATCATCGATTCAAATCCGGAAATGAAAATTGCTGTTATAGATAAAGACGAACCAGGAGGGATCTGCCTAACCAGGGGGTGTATTCCTTCAAAAATATTACTCTACTCTGCAGAGCTTATCAGGGAACTGGAAACTGCATCGCTTTTTGGGATAAAGGCTGAGATAAAGGACATTGATTTCCTTGCTATCATGGAGAGAATGCGTGGAAAAATAGGAGAATGCATAGATGCGAGGAGGAAGGTATTAACCGAAAACCTGTACCTTGACTATTATCATGAAAGTGCTGAATTCATTTCTCCTTATACTCTGAAAGTTGGGGATAAAACGCTTTATTCGAAGATGATTTTCCTGTGTACAGGTTCAAGGCCTGAAATCCCGCATGTTGAAGGGCTTGAAGAAGCTGGCTATCTTACAAGCGATGCTGTTCTCCAGCTAAATGAATGCCCTCAAAGCCTAGCAATTCTTGGAGGGAGTTATATTGCAGCCGAATATGGCCATTTTTTTTCGGCTATGGGGGCTGAGGTCACGGTCATCGGAAGAAATTCCAGGTTTCTTCCCCAGGAAGAGCCTGAAATCTCCAAACTTGCCGGGATAAAAATGTCGGAGCACATGAAGATCCTTACGAATTATGAAGCCATAGAAGTTAGAAAAGAAGATAACGGGCAGAAGACCGTCGTTGCAAAGGAACAAGATTCGAGAGAAGAGGTCAAGGTTACTGCAGATGAAATCCTCGTGGCAACAGGCAGAGTTCCAAATACCGACATCCTCCATCTAGAAAAGGCCGGAATCAAAACAGACTTACATGGCTGGATTCTGGTAAACGATTATCTTGAGACGTCTCAGCAAAATATTTGGGCTTTTGGGGATGCAAATGGAAATTATCTGTTCAAGCACGTTGGAAACTACGAGTCCGGAATAGTTTACCTTAATGCCATCCTGAAAGAAAAAGTGACGGTAGACTACCATGCCATACCACATGCAGTCTTTTCCTATCCTGAAATTGCAGGGGTAGGTATGGGGGAGCAGAAAGCCGTAGAAAAATACGGGAAAGATAGAGTGGTTATAGGTCTCAAATTCTTTGAAGATACTGCGAAGGGTAGAGCTATGGAGATAAAGGACTACTTTGTAAAGGTAATTTTATATGGAGAGGAAGAGAAAATCCTGGGCGCTCATATAATAGGATCTCATGCCTCAATCCTTATTCACCAGATAATTCCTCTTATGTATACGAAATCAAGGAGTACGGAACCAATAATGCGCGGTATGGACATCCACCCCTCACTGAGTGAGGTTGTAACCAGAGCCTTCTACTCGCGGATGCCACTGGAACACTACCACCATTTCCTGAAAAATATTGGGCTTGAAGATTGAAAAAGCAGAATTTTTGTTTCTTTTAAAATTTTATGGTCGTTTAATTTACAGAAGAAACTTAAGAGGATTTCGATAAACCTCTAAGTTCACAAATTGCTTATAAATTGTTTATAAACAACCAGCCAAAAAAAATGAGGTTTATCAAAATCCTCTTAACTGTTTCTTTCAGTAGAATATCTGCGCCATGCTACGGAGATGGAAATTTTCCCATTAACGGTGTTAAATCAAATTGCGTGTGGCCTCCCCACCTTAAAGTATGGAGTACGCCTCGGGCATTACTTATTGATTTTCTGGGAATCGGAGTGTACTTCTACAGATTTCCTTAAATCGAATCACATTCCCAACTAATGGCTAGTTGTCAAACAATTTTATTTTACAAAGAAACGACGATATAGAGTTTTGATCTCGTTGCTTTTCGAGGACTTTTATCTCATTTTCCTGCATTGAAGGGCAATATTTCCCCCCAATTTACCAAGCTCTATTATTCTAAGTTCCATCCTCAAACTCCCTTTTTTCGTTTCATTGCATTCAAAATCTTCAACTGATCATTTCATCTGTTATGTTTTTCTATCTTATGCTTTTCATACTCTTCTTTTGTTGCAAAAGTCATCTGGCACACAGTACATACGAATTTCTTTCTTTCTGCTGTCTCTTTCTCCTGCAAGATTGTTCACCTCCCCTTTGTTTCTGTTTCTCTTCCTAATTTCATTCTTATTTTCGTCCTAATTTTATTAATTAATATAATTCAGATTCGTATTAAAATTAACTTAAATATTTTTATTCAACCTTTAAACCTTCAGCTGCGCTTTCTTTTCCTGGTAGCGCATAATTGTATCCACAAACTCGGCATGGCTCCAGGTCAGAGGGGCCACAGAGAGTGACTCTCCTGTGAAGGGATGGATCTGTTCAGGCATGATCCCGGTCTCAAGGGAGCAGTCTGCAACCCAGTTGATCAGCTCGAGGGCTTTTTCCAGATCCCTGCTTTCTTTTGCTTTTGCGACATACCACTTTGCAAGCCAGAGGGTGCATATGAGCCAGGGGTTTCCTGTAACCAGGTCTGTCTTCCTATGGTATGGATCATTTTCATATCTTGCCATCCCACCCTTCCCAGGGACCCAGAGTTTTTCTTCCAGGTTCTGAATTGTCCTGACCACACGGGGATCATCTGCAGGCAGCAGGTCGAACTCAAAGATCCCGTAAACGCTGCTGTCAGCCGTACTGTCTACGATTTTCCAGTCGGTGTCGTGGTCTTCGTACCGGATGCCCCGGAGAAAAATGTTTCTTTCGATGTCATAAAGCTCGTTTATGATAGCCTGCTTGAGCTTAAAATAGCGGTTCTGGCAGATGCTGCAGATTTCTTTATCATTTAAAAGGTGCCCGAGTTCTTCTCCTGAGAGAAACCCTCTGTAAACCGCAGAGACCGTGAAAGTAAAGATTCCTCTCCGTTCTTCCCACAGGTCGTAGCTCTCTACCGGGATGTAGTTAGGGTAATTGTAGCCGTCTAAGAAAAAAATGGCTTTCTTTACCAGGGGCTCATAGAGTTCTTTTACAAACTCAAGGTCTCCTGTAGCCTCGTAATATTTCCACAGGGCATGGATGACGAGAGCCGTTTCATCTTCCTGAATCGGGAGGGACGGCTGTCCGTAATCTATCCAAGGGTGCCAGCTGCTTCCCAGTGTCCCGTCAGGGTTATACTTGTGCAGCAGGCATCCAGCCCACCAGAGCACATCTTTACAGAACTTGAAAAAGGGTTTCGTAAACTCAGGAAAGCCTGCCTTTATCATGGCAATCGAAACAAGAGCTCCATCTCTGGGCCACATATAACTGTAGGTGTCCCGGTTAAACTGCAGGCTATCGGAGTCATTTGCTGCTGTTATGGCCCCACCTGCATCTGTCTGGGTCTTTATTATCAGGAGGGAGCGCTTATAGAGATCTATAAGCCGGGGTTCAAGGCCGGAAAGATCAGTGCTCGACCGGTTTACCCAGGATCTCTGGCACTCCTCAGTGCGCTCCAGAAGAATTTCTGGGCCTTCTTCCATGATCAGGTTATTGAGGGAATAGACCTCCGGGAAGTTTTTTCCGGCGGTCATGTAATAGTACACAACCTTTAGGGAATTTCCTGGAGTCTGCAGGCTTACTCCCACCGTTGAGTCCACTGAACCCTGAGCGATGGGGTTTTTTGACAGAATCCCATCTTCGGCATCCACATAGGTGCCTCTAAAACCCCGATTTTCAGCCTGGCCGATGGCATAGTCGTCGATATCTGTGACGATGCCATCTGTTATGTTCGATTTGAGGACACCAACCAGGAAATATCTGGACCTTTTGTAATGCACTATGACATTGTGGTCCATCTGGTACACTGCGGTGTCCCCGATTCCATCTCCGTACAGGTGGAAATCATTATTAAAGAAAAGCCGGACTTCCCTTGAACTTTCCTGCAGGTTTTTCACAGTTATTTTCCGGATAAAGATATTGGCTTCACAGTAGACGTTCTCCTCCAGAAGGAGTTCGATACTCTTCTCCCTGTTTAAGGCTCGATTTTCGGTAACAAGGGAATCGTTCTTATAAGCAAGTTTCCTTTCCCAGCTTTCCTCATTGACCCAGGAAAGCCTGCCGTCAGTAAAGATTCCTATCCGTTGGGCATGCCCTATAAGGTGATTTTCCTGGCCTACGTGGGGAAAATATATATCCCTTACCTGGAACCATCTGTCGATATTTATGAGGAAGGACTGGTTGCCTAGGACTATGTGTCTTGTCATGCTTCTTTCCACCGGCTTTCACTTTATTTTGAGGTTTCCTAAGGATTTTCCTGATGCTTTTCCAGGGTTCTTACGCTTCGAATTCGATTATCACTTTTATGTTTTTTCCATGGCCGATACTGCTTCAGTAATTTTTCCCATAGAATACCTTGCGGTTATCAGTTTTGCTACCCCATACTACGCTTTTTCGCTGTAAGAAGGTCACAGATCCCCTGCTCAAAGTCTTCCATCGAAACAAGCACAACTGCAGCATTTGTGCCAGCAATCATAATCACATGGAGAGCAACGCTTGAGTTTCCTGTCATCTCAAAGATAATGTCAATTTGCTTCACAATCTTCTTCGGAATGTCATGCAGATTTTTTTTACTATTAAAATGCCTTACACCAAGTTCCGAAAATATTTTTTTCTTTATATTCTCTGTCAGTTCTATCCACACAGATTACATCAAGCCCTTTAATTTAAGGAGGACTCCATTAATGATTCAGAGGACTCAGGTACCCGTAATCGGCAGTTTCAGGCTTCTATACCGTTCATCTTTGAATCTCAAAAACAGCTACTACAGCCTTTTCGGCAACGTCGGTTGGTTCAAGCATAACTGCAAGTTCTCCAAGTTCTTCAGGAATTCTTACCAGAAACCTTTCTTCCTCTGCATAGTAGTCTAAAGGAAGTCGTTTACTACTTTTATTCCCCAATTAATTGTAATTAGGACTTACGCATTTTGCTATAAAAGATCAAGTAAAAGGGACTATGTGGTCAAATTAATGTTTTAAATAGATAGATGATCTATCCAAAATCATCCAAAAATTTGAGTATTCTGTTTTCTTGAGTGTAAAGGATAGTATCCATATGCCTATGGTTGTCCTGAAACTCGAAATTATCATTTATATCGTCCCTATTATTCATACCTTACATTCATACTAGAAAATAACTCTCCTCTATCCCTAACGATGTCCCCAAAATTGGGGAATTATCCTGTGAACCCGTTTTTGGTACTCCCGGTATTCGTCACCAAACTGTGATACCAGCCTTCTTTCCCAGTGCAGAGACCCTATATACAGGTATATAGTGGCCAAAATATATATGACAAGCAAATTAGTGGTCATAAAGTGAGTAAGCCACATTATGATCAGTCCTGAAAGCAGGAAGGGGTCTCTAACCCATCGGTAAATGCCCCGAATATTTAGGGGACTTGCTTCAGGAGTATTTGGTACAGATAGCTGTGAGCGTATCTTGAATCTATTAGGTGCATCAAGCAAAGCTCTAGGAGCAAAGGTTGCAGCAATAAATTGCCCACCGATCATCAGCCAGCGCCAGGGAGAAGGTATTATGTAGAGAAACGGTCCTGGATTTTTGTAGAGCAGATATGCGAGCGGCAATATAGTTAGCAATGCGATAAGGTTGAACACTGGCATATACAACAATTCTGCCCTGAAACCCAAGACTCTAGTGGCAAAGCGTTTGAAGGACAAACTTGCCATAAGACTGTGAATAGCTGCGAACGCCACCAGACAAAAAGCAAGGATAAGTATAAACAAAACCAATTACAATAGTCTCCAATTTTTTTATTTGAATAACTTGTACTTAGCATTTGTGAATTGACGGAGCTGTCAAATTTTCTGATGTGAATCCATTTTCTAAGAAACTTTTTTAAAATTAAATTTGATTCTACAATTGGATGGAACTTACGCATTTGAACTGAAAAACGGCATTATTAAACCGTTAAATGTTTAGTAAATTTAAACCATGATGACTATTGTACCTGATTTTATACCTAGAGTGCATAAGCTCTTGGAATAAAGTACTATCTTTAAGTTCAATGAGTACCTGAATTTCGGAAAAATTTACGATCTGAATTTAACATTAACGTTGCTTATTATCCGGTTGTAGAAATGGTTTGAATTTTAAGAAAACTTTTTAGCAGAAAAAAATCCATGAATAATAAATACATAATTAATATCAAATTTTGTTAGATTTTAAAAAATTTTATTTGTAAGTAAATTTTGTTCAGAAACTAATTTTTGTATAATCAATTAAAAATAATATACAGATAATTGTAATTTCAGAGAATTTCGATAAACCTTAGATTTTCAATAAATTGCTTATCCAGAATTTATAAACAATCAGCCAAAAGGTGGGGTTTGTCAAAATTTTCGATCTTTTTTTCATTTAGATTTCTGGATATCTAAGGCCCCAATTGCTTTTTTGTGTCTACATCTATCCAGAGATGCAGATCTCTGTAGGGCATAATTCTGTCAGTTTCGTTGAAAAGCAGGAATTCAAGCTTCATATTCTTTCCCTCGAAAGGGGGTGTAAACGTAACTGGTTCTTTCCAGATCTCATTATTCGCAAGACTGATTTTTTTCTGGTTTTCCGGGAGAGGTAGAGATTTATTTTTAAGTTTTATCTCCATTGTATAGTTCATCGGCCTATACTCATGGTTTATTATTCCCACTAGTACAGTACCGTTTTCCCCGATAACATACTTTGTGGTGTAGTTGTTGGCTTTGCCTTCAGGCCCGAGAATGTAGAACTCGGTGAAATGTTCTCCTTCCTTTGGGATTATAATTATATATACAAGAGTTGTGACAGACAGGAGAATTGAGAGAATCATAAAGACAGTAAGTGCTTTATCCAGTTTTGACTCCGGCTTTTCTAGGATCTCGGCTCTGAGAGAAAGTACCATTTTCCTAAAAGGTACTTTGAATGCCTCACTTTCCAAAAGTTTTGCCCGTCGCAGGTACGCAATCCCGCACATGACAAAGGTGAAAACTGAAAGGCTTATAAGGATTGGTAGGAGCCTTATTCCCCAGGGGGTGAAGTTAAGGCCAAGCCCTATCAAGGGTACTAATGCAATGCTCAGCCCAAATGAAAGAGCTATCCTCTCGATTCCGTCAATGTCGCACTTTGCGGGAAAGAGTGCCGCGATAAGAGAATAACCTGGTAGAAAAAGCACGAGTGGCACGCCAAGTATATTTCTAATTACAGTTTCACTTAATTCGGGCGTTAGCACAAAGATATCTGTGAGAAGCACGAACATAATAACGATCAAGAGGTCTGAGGGAACTTTCTTTCCGGTCATTCAGGTCATCCGGCCATCGTTAAAAAAATTGTTTGTTATTCATTTTTTTCGGGAAAGTAAATGCTTTTTCTAATGCATTTTATCCTTTCGCTTTATTTTTACCTTAATGAATATTTATTTAGAAGTTTCAAAAAAATTTCACATCATTTATTTCCTTCCATTCCCTTTTTACAAATTTCCTTCTCTATTTCCCATTTTTTTCTCGTAAGGAGATGTGGCAAGTGGTATGTGTAGATAGAATACATTATTAAAGGCTTAGGTTTGCAGGGAAAACTTTTGGAACATGTACAAAGGCCTGCATACTTGAGCATAAATTAATGAGTTTCATGGACTTTGGATGGGATATATTTAGCTTCTCTGATGTTGTTTTCTGGATAAATTACTTTATCATTTGGTATTCATTAATATATCATCTAATTTTTCGCTAGATATTAACCTAAATATCAGTGGTATTCTATTTATAATCATATTTCAATCTCAATTAACTAATTTCATATATTATTAGTATAATATTACTTCCCATATTGCTATCATCTAAAACATATTAACTAAAATGATGTGATTTCTATAGAGGATTTTGATAAACCTCTTTATATTTTTTAACATTAACCAGATAAACACCAAATTCTTCGAATTACGGGTCAAACAAACGAAATTACTTCCCATCTTATTCTTTTGTAACTTCCTTTCCACAATCAAAAGGTTTGTGGACGAATTGAATTATAGAGTTTATAGGGTCTATTTCCATGAAATTCGAATTCTGCTTGCGTAAATGGGCTTTTCTAAGAGGAATTTACATCATATGAAGCAAAACACCAAAAGTGATATTATTTGGCTTGACACTCTCTATATATCGATATAGGAAATAAAAGACTCTTAAAGTGTACTCTGAGAGGGCAGCAGGTGTTCGTAATTTCATGGAGCGGGTATATTACGAGTTGATGAACCTGGGTCGGGCTTCGTCTGAGCGGGCTATGAACTTTGCTACGACAAACGTGTTCCAGGCGGCTGCTGTCTTTGAGCAGGCGGCTCGCGAGAACTTGATGCTGGATAGCATTGAGACGGAACGAAGCCCGGTTTGCCGGCCGGATTCGGATTGCTGGGATGTGAAGCTGACGTTCTTTGACCCGGCCAATCGTCTCACCGTCGCCAGAAAGGTGTATCGCTTTACTGTTGATGTAAGTGACGTGGTTCCTGTTACAGTTGGAAAAGTACGGTCTTGGTCGGTGTACTAAGCCGAATCGATTTGATTGCGTGCCACTTCAAGGTTTTCGTCACCTTGAATAGCCCAAACTAATTTGCAATTGTTGCCACTATGAAGAGGACCCTGATAATAAACAAGGACAACTTGTTCCAAATAGTTGCCTGTGTGGCGACGGAATAGCTCCATTTACGGGAAATGAACGGAAAGATATACAGAGGAATTTATTATGAAATTACTAAAGCAAACCAAACCTATTATGAGAAATGCGATGCACAGAGGACAAATCAATAGCAGCGTTAGATCATAATTTATTCATTGTAATTGCCCCCAAATTACACGTGCCCTCCAGGTGACTGCATCCGTGACCCTCATGGAGTACAATACTGTACGAATTGTCAAAACCCATGGGTATGACTTGATGGATCATATTACTGTGTGAATTGTATAAACCCATGGCTCACACAGATGTAAGGGGATGTGTGTAAACAGATTCTGATCAGAACAATTATACACTGATAAGGGATAATGTGAATGTAAATGCTAACGATAGGCATAAATGATAAAAATAAAGGAAAATTAAGTAATCATTCAAACTACAAATCGGATTTATTTAATTTATTTAGATAAAATTCCTTTTTTGTACCAAGCTTTTGAATCCTGTGGGTTAATTTCAATCGCTTTGTCAAATGCTTTTATTGCTTCATCAACTTTCTGAGTTGGAATGGTAACATCCTGAAAAATTACATTTTATTCCTATAGATTTCACGAAGGGAAATCTGGTAACAGCACTAACTAGCTCATCATCGTAGACAGAATAGCTCCCTTTACTGGAAACAATTTACAGATAAACATCCACTCAATTAACTGAACTATCAAGAGTCTTTCAGTCAGATAAATGATTCAGTGCGACTATCTCCAATCCTAACCTTTTCTAAAATTTTCATTCTAATCTTTTCTGCTTCATTTTCAGTTATACATGGGGTATTCTGCTCTACTACTCGATATTGCCCTTCTGCAGATAAAGACAGGAACTCTCAAGCCTTTGGGCTTAAACTTCTCTGATCCTCAATAACAAGCCTATAAACTGGCCGACTAGTATATTGTACTTTAGGATTAAAAAAATATTCAAAATGTGCATTTAGATCCCCTTCCCGGTAAAGAGATAACAGATTTTTACAATCCCAAGGTAACTTTTCACCTATTTTTTGCCTTTCTTCAAGAGCTTGTAATCTTTTTTTCATTGACGCTATTACCATATCTTCACTTCACATTTTCAATATCGTATTGCCCCTATTCTGGCTATAATTCCATTATACTTCCCGGAATATTAATGGAATCTTAACATAAAGGGTAATTAAACTTCCAGACTTTATAGCTACAACTTTCCGATTGAGCTTCCAGAATATAATTTCATTCTCCCTGTACATAATGGCGTGTTCGCAAGAGCACAACCATTCTGTGCCGGATAATTTTCCAGAGCTTCAAATCTCTTCTGAAATCCATCAATATCCAAATCTTTCAGTATCGCATTTTGAACCTGTAATGCCTGAATGAAAACTCTGATGTAGGCCAGCTTTAGACTATCTCTTTCCTGAGCTCTGAAGCGTTGGAGAACAGGAAGGCCTTGATTGAGTCCCCCTCAATATCGAATACCGGCAATTCAAATTCACCACGAATTTTGAGAGGATGTCCAGTTCGAGAATCTCTTACTACCTGACTGTCTGTAAAGATTGACTTACTGTTCATGTTTTCGATCTTTTACTACGATGGAATTCATTTTCTTTTGGTATCTGTTAACGAATTCTATGCCCAACTTCGAATACTACATATAGTGTTTTTCCAACAGAATCTTCTTAGGTATTGCATAAAAAATAACATTTTTTTGATGTTTTGTTCCTTAAACGAATCCAAATGGATTCATTTTAGATCCAATTGCCTGATTTCAAGACTAAATTTTTTTCGTTCTTATTTCCGCGACAAATTAAGCACCTTAGACGATGATAATGACTACTGTATAGCAGCCCTTGATCTCTCTATTCACCACCTGCTCGATACGGAGGTAAAAATTAGTACCAGGTTGGGCGTCGGCTGGTGTAGTAATCTCTACCTGCAAGGGATTAGACTGCTTAGCCACTAAAGGAATATTTCTGATTTGATGCCAGGCGACTGTCTTCTCAGTCATCCATGGGAGGAAAGTTCTTTCACCATGCCCCTGGAGGAGCTCAAAATCAATATCTCTTGGCTTGACTGATGGGCCCCATACCTTGTCAAAAAGCTCTACCTGCTTCACTGCAGTCAGATGAAAAGGTCGCTTTTCTCCAATTGTGACTTGCACCTGTGGCAGTATCACTTTAGGCTGGAAGCCGATGATAGGTAAGCGTGGTACGGATTCAAGCCGGATGTGCATGTCTGAATTGAGTTCCCTGATCCCATCGAACGGTACCCCAACATCCAGTTTTAGTTTGATCGTGGAGCCTTTATTCAGAGTAACTACAGTCACGTTGCGGGCGGCGATGTTATTATCCCATAGAATATCGAAGGGGTAAACAAGTGGATCGAGATTATCCGAATCTTTAGGATCATCGTTGACATAGGCAATGGCGACAAGACATTGATGTGCAGAATTTTCGCCGGCGGGCAATAGACGTGGAGTCCACTCTACATATGGTGCTTGGACACTCGAGTTGGCCTGCACAGCGAAGGTATTCGTCGGGTTTGGTTGGCCGGCTGTCCCAGGAATTAAATTCAATTGTGAGGGTGCAAAACCGACGTTTGGATCGACCCAATAGTACCTTACGCGTGCGTTGGCGATGTCGACGTTACCGCGATTATGAACAGTCACCCACACACGGTTGACTTGCCCAAACACCGGATTTATGTCCACTGAACCATAAGGCGGCGAGTCTACAAGGGTGTCTGGGCTACTCCATCCAGTGTGATTGTACTGTTCACCATTATCGTCACTTGAATCCCGAACCCAGAGGTCTCCAATACCTTTTAAAGGTGCTACCTGTCGGAAGTATGCAAGATTCGTACCATAAGAAGGCGTAATGTAGGGCTCGAGTGGAATATGGACATACTCCCCCATACTTCCCCACTTACTGCGGACGTTTATGCAGTTGCCCACTGCATCCACCTCCCAGACTCGGCCCGTGTGTGTGGTTACGTTGTTTGAATCACGATAGCGAATAATGTCCCCAGGCCGGAGGGACCCTGGAGCCACAGAGACACAGTTATCTTTAAGGATTTGATCCACATCTTTGTCGGTGGCTATCCAGTAACGTCGGGGCAGGAAGGTAAAACCCCAGCAGTTATATCTCCTGGTTCGGCCAAGTTGCTCATCTAAAGGTCAAAGTGTTTGTAGTACTGAATCATAGGAATGAGGGTTGAATCGGTTTCTGGGGTCACACCACAGTCTTGAGGGGTGGTTTTGATACACTTTAGTATGTCAAGCTCAACATCAGCTGCTGTTTTGATGCCTTTAATTGCAATGAACGACATTATTGACCTCCATTAGCCAATGCATTCTCCGTTTCCATTAGCTCGGTGGGAGAATAGTGAACCTCCAGGGGCTTGATAGGTAGCTGTAACCCGGAACGGATCGTGTGTGCTGCAAAATGAACAAAGAATGGACCTGGTTTTTCAACTGACTTTCAAAATAGCATCCCAAAAATCTGCGGTGCGGCCTTAGAATTCACATTTTCAACAATGAATGCCAATGCAGAAAGGGTAGTATCATCGTGGTGTAAATCTTCCTTGAGGGTTTCCTCACGAATGAGCGGGATCACCTTCTCCCCGGCAGCAATAAGCCTTTGAATCGTGGGATCAGCCGCAAAGATTTTGCGCAAAACATATGGCGAGCTAGCGAGTGCTGCATTTCTGATATTTGCAGAGTCACGTAAAGTGATCAGATCTCCTTGCAAGTTATCCATCGTATATCTCCATATTGCATTGTTCTCATTAAGCCACTACTCGACAAATCATAACTTTTAATAATGAAAGTTAGTTTTTTGAAGTATATAGTAATAATTAGTTGCCTGCTACGAAATAATCTATGTAACTTACTATCGCATTGTAACTATCTATCCGTTGTAACTTCAATTGGCTAAATTGACCCTGAAAAAATTAACATGTCTAATTAGAAACATACAGAAATTATTTTTAACAAATTAGAAATTAGTTTATACACTTAGCCTGGTTTTATTTTAAATAATTGCTACCAAAAATAGTTTCGGAATAAAAATTACTTCCGCATAAAATATTTTAATCTAGAACAAAAATTGAATATTACAGAACATTGATACAAAAGTAACAGCTACTGGAATGTGAAAAATCGACAAATTAACAGAAAATATTTTAGAAATTAGTGGTACGCCTAATTTTCTGTAAATTGATAAGTTGTAACTATATTCAATCAATAAGATACAAAAAGAAACAGTAGTCTACAATCGAAATTACAACATTATCACTTAGATTTTGTATTTATAGCTGAAATCGATGATTTTAATGGATTTCTTTAATTGGCTTTTTGGTGCTAAAAATAACGTTAAAACAGATCTCCAAATGATATTAAAAGGAATCAATAGCCTCTCTATGTATGAAAGCAAAAACTTCGTTAGTAAAAATCGGGGAAGTTTTGAGTAAAAACATTTGGTATAAGGGATGGAATCTAAATATCCGAATTTCTACAAAAGTAGGTTCTGAACCCATCACCTTGACCTGGATTGGCAACCCTAGCACATAGATTATCTTTGCAATAAAATATATTTGTATATATTACTCTGGTCTAAACAATATTCTATAATGTGGCACGGTGAGTTATACTGATCCTAAACGCAGTTCTGCGGAAAACCTGATGAAGATGAATAACACTACGATTTTTACGAGTATCAAAAAGGAAAAAACTGGAGCTGACAGTAACAATATTACTCTATTTTTTAGAATAGCGCTGCTCTCAGCATGAAATATCATAAAACAGACTTGTGATACGAAGATTATAGGATATATGCAGATAACTCGATCTCAATTTAAATTGTTTGAATATAAAAAATAAAATAATAATTCTGTAAAAAGTATAATAGAAAAAAAGAAAATAGATAATTTTTCTTCATCTGTTAGCTCTCGAGTATTCCACTGTAAGTCAGAAATATTGTTGCATTATAGCGATTTTAGTCAATTTTCTCGAACTTGGATGCAGGTGCCCCACAAATTGGACATTTCCCATGAGGTTCGCCTTCCGTGGTATATCCGCAGATACTACAGACGTAGTAATCAACATCTTCATTCTTTCCAATTTCGTCCAGGGCTTTTTCGTATAATCCAGCATGGATCTTTTCTACTTTATTTGCCACCTCAAAGCTCCAGAGAGCCCTGTTATCCCCTTCTTCCTTTGCCTCCTCTATAAATTTGGGATACATTTTTGTAAATTCGTATGTTTCACCATTAATGGCATCTTTCAAGTTGTCCATTGTAGTCCCAATCCCACCCATACGCTGGAAATGATTGAATGCGTGGACAGTTTCCGCAGCAGCAGCAGCTCTAAATAGTTTAGCTATCTGATGATACCCTTCTTCATCGGCTTTTTTTGCAAAGGCCAAGTATGTCCTGTTTGCCATTGATTCGCCAGTAAATGCAGCTTTAAGATTATCTTTGGAATTCATAGATATCTCCCTTAATTTGAATTTTTTTCCACCCTATTTAATGACCATATATATCATTTTAACGCCCATGATTATGACATTAAATTATAAAAGTATCTATAGTGGCGACAGAGTAATTCTTTTTGTCCATGCGTGTTATATATTCTGAAAACGAGTATATCACTGCAAAAATTCAAGCAATTATAATATTTGGCTAAGTACTGAATTTAATTGCTATGGCTCTAGAAAAGCTTATAAAACGACTGGCAATTATACATCAACTAGATCTTTTGAAGGACTAAAATCACCTTAGACTAGCTTCTAGAATAGATGATAAAAATGGTTCAGAAAATGTACTACTCAAAGAAGAACAATTCTGCTTTCCTGCTTGAATTAAAAAACGTAACTGTTGTCAGGTGTGGGAAAAAGATCCTCGATTCGGTATCCGTATCTATTGCACAGGGAGAGCATGTTGCAATTATAGGGCCAAACGGCTCGGGAAAATCCTCTCTTATCAAGATATTTACAAAGGAATACCATCCTCTTGCATCAACAGACGAGCTTGTTCTAAAGATTATGGGCAAAGATATCTGGAACGTTTTTGAGCTCAGAAAGTTACTGGGGATAGTCTCTGGAGATCTTCAGCAGACATACTGCCGCCAGATTAACGTTTTGGATGTAATACTATCTGGATTTTTCAGCAGTATAGGGATTTATTATAATCATAATGTTACTCCTGAAATGGAGACCAGAGCCAGAGAAATTTTAGAATTCCTTGAAATTTCACATCTTGAAAACAGGTTAATATGCGAACTCTCCACCGGAGAAGCCAGACGGATACTGATAGGAAGAGCCCTTGTGCACGACCCCTGTGCCCTTGTTTTAGACGAACCCGCAAACAGCCTTGACCTTAAGGCTCTTTATAGCTTCCGCGAGTGCATCAGGAAAATTGCAAATTCAGGAAAAAGCGTGATCCTGGTCACTCACAATCTTCAGGACATTATTCCCGAAATAAACCGTGTGGTTCTCATAAGGGAGGGAAAAATCTTCAGAGATGGGGAAAAAAGGGACATCCTGACAGATGCCAACCTTTCAGAACTTTTCTACCTCCCAGTAAGGGTTCTGGAAAAAGGAGGTTTCTACCAAGCTCTGGTCTGATGAGAATTATTCTGCAGCTCGCAAACAAGTCATCGGAGTTTGTTCTGAAAGTGTAGAGAGCTGTTCCATCCGTTATTTTCCCAGCAACACACTTGACTCTAAATCTTTATATTTCTTAATCCTATACTCCAAGTCACTTTCATCTGACGTGGCTAAGTTAGGTGGTTTAAGAGATGATTAGTTCCCTCTTTCTGCTCGCTCTACTGTTTCCGAATATACTCTGTTATTATGTCAGATGTCACATTTTCAACGGATTGATAAAACTTGCTACTTGACTATAGACTCCCATCAAGATATATTTTTCATTTAAGGATGAAGTTAGTGGCATTTCTCCATGAAAACATTGGTAAAAATAGACAATCAATTTTTTTTAATTCACTTATTTGTAGGATCTATCGTAGCGATACTCGAGCATTAACACTATTTGATAGATAATCTGACTATAGCTATTGTTAAAACTGTTTAATTCCCAATGAGCATCAAATATAGGTCAAAGTGTGTGGCATCGCCTCTGAAGATTGTGGCAAAAATAAATTCATTTTACAAAGAAGTGATGAATTGGATGGGGAGACTGATACAAAAAAATATAGTTCACGTCATACCATACCTAAAGAATGGATATTCGTGATCTCCGCGCTCTCAAACTAATAAAATCAACTAAATAATAGTTAGACCCAGAATTTTAGAAAAGTCAGTCCATACTAAAGGTAGTCTGCTGATCTTAATGCCTACCAAAAATTTTTATTTACACACTGGTATTATTTAATAGACATGTCTTCGTATTTATGTGCATAAAGAGAACGAATTTCTCACTTAGATGTAGTATCCAACAACTATTCTGGAATAATGATAAGAAAACCTTCACATATCTGGAGGCAATAATCCGAATGCCTGCATGCCAAGACTGTAGATTTTATGCATCTGTTGATGAACAAAAGGGCGAATGTTTTAGCCTGGGCTTTGAAGTACGTGGTAAAACCGATTCTAAGAAATGCCCAGAAAGGGCTTTCAGGCCAAATAAAGGTCAAAAATCAAAAAAATCAGGAGCTTCAACGAGATTTTAGGGAAAACTGCTATGGAAATTATTTAAATATGGGTACAGAAAAAGCAAAAAAGATGTTATAAATGTATAAATGGATTCGGCAGACCTTCAGCCTGGCAAAAATGCAGAAAAGCTTATAATAATTTTTACTCTTTCTACTCTCCGGAATTAAAGTGCCTAAATAAAATCGCATTCAAGGTTTTAGCCTATTTTTTGCAGACATACACAAGGAGGTCATATCTTTCCTCAATATGACACATTTGTGTACATCTGCAGGAAGTATAATATTCTATTTTTGCCAAAAAAATCTGCCAACACATCACTAATATGATATTTTTCAAAGGAAAGAGTACCATAGGCTTCATTTTTTGTATCTTTTCTTCTTTGTACAAACTTGTGGCGAAGCCGAATATATGAACAAAATTCTCTATGATATTTTTGGAAAACTCTTGATGAGTGGATCATTTCATTCAGTTCAAGTTATGAAGTACTTCCGGATCTATATTATCTGTTTTCTGGTGTGTTAATACTAAGGGATAACAGCAATGAAAAAATGTGCGTGAATGTCTAAACAACAAAATTTAGTTACTATTTTCGACAATTTAGATCCTCAAATCTATTCGGGCAATGTAGTTGCCTCAAAAACAATGTGTTGTGCTTGATCAAGGTTACATTTGAACCTTCAATGAAAATTCACTTATTTTCACTTATTAGTATTATAAAGTTTTTAAAAATTGGAATTAATACCAACTTTCTGCCAAAGGTAATCATGAAATCAATAGATTATTTCGATAAATTCCTAAATATAGTCATATGCTTATAAGTGATACATAAATAGCTAGTAAAAACCAGATGTTTATCGAAATCCTCACTAGTCAAAAAATGGTGAGGTGAAGAGTACTTTCATTTATTTGTGCTTTTTATTAGAAGAATTCCATTTTAATTTCATAATCAATTCTTTATGAACAATTCAAACATAAAGAATTAATCTTATGTATTCTATCATTTATTTCCAATGTACAGAATAATTCGGATTTCTCCAGAAAAAGGGGAAGAAATAAGGAAAAAAGCAGTAGCTGGAAAATTTCTCGATACTACCAGAAAAATCCGAAAAATCAAAAATGATGAAGGCAGTTTTCTGGAAATCCCTCTTACAAATTCTGCAAATGAAATCGTAGAAGATTTTCCAGTCATTGAGCAAGAGAATCCAGAATTTTTTGAAAAATCATGCATCTGGAAAGAATTCCTCAAAAACCACTTTTCTGAATCCGAGCTTGCGTATGTCCCATCAAGCTGGCAGATCCTCGGGGACATAATAATAGTCAGAATTCCAGAAGTACTTGAAGACAATAAATTGAGGATAGCTGAAGCTCTGCTTTCTAAGTATCCAAATTGCAAAAGCGTCGTAAGAGACTTTGGAATTGAAGGGCAGTTTCGCCTGCCGAAAAGGGAACTTCTTCTCGGAAGCAGGACGGAAACAGTGCATAAAGAACATGGCTGTTTTTTCAAGCAGGACGTAACAAAAGTGATGTATTCCAAAGGCAACCTTGAAGAGAGGAAAAGAATGAGTAGGATGGGACAAGGGGAGGTAGTAGTAGATATGTTCGCAGGAATCGGATATTTTTCAATTCCAATGGCTGTCCATTCTAGACCTAAAAAAATTACAAGCATTGAAATAAACCCTGAATCCTTTGCCTACCTAGAGGAAAATATCAAGCTAAATAGAGTAGGAAATATAATTGTCCCAATTTTTGGAGATTGCTCAAAGTTTACTCCCGAAGGAACAGCTGACCGCGTTCTTATGGGATATGTAGGAAACACGGATTATTACCTGAGCCAGGCTATTAAAATTCTGAAGAGCAGTGGGGGTATCCTGCACTATCATGAAACAGTCACAAAAAATCTCGCCCGAACCAGACCTCATGAAAGGATCCGAAAAGCTGCCGAATCCCTGGAAAAGAAAGTAGAGATTTTAGAGACTCGCAGGATAAAGAAGTATTCTCCTGGTATTCTGCATGTGGTTGTGGACGCGAGAGTTTTCTAGTGAAGCTTCTATATCCTTATCCATGTTTAAATTCGGATATGGTTCTATTAATAGACTTAAAAATATGAATGATAACCTAATTGGGAAGATCATATCCAAGATTTTTTGCTGAGATAAATACAGCTCAATTATGAGACTTTTTATTATTTTCGGATTTTTTAATTAATTGAAATTATCTTACATTGTAACTTTCCTTTCTCTATGAGTGTCCAAAAAATTTAATTATTAATCCCCTAAACAAACATTATATTTTTTGAATAAAATGTTCAAACAAATGAAATAACTTCCCATCCTATTTATTTTGGCTATTTACTCCACAATTACCTTGCCCAGGAGGTTGTGTTTATTCTGGTTTTAAATCTTACCTAAAATAATCCGTGAATTGCCATCGAAGTCTTAAATATGACTTTGATCATGGATACAAATTGTTTTTGAGGCAACTACGTTGCCCAAATAGATTTGAGGATCTAAATTGTCGAAAATAGTAACTAAATTTAGTGGTTTAGACGCTCTAAAACTCTTTTTCATTGCTACAATCCTCAGTATATTTGGTGAAAAATAACGACAACTTTTCGAGCTAAATGATGATGGAATTTAGCCCTCAAAAAATTGGTTCCATCAGAAAGATTTGGTGTTATTACATGTGAATTGACAAGTGATGTTGGATTTCTGATGATTTTGATAAACTCCTCAATTTTTTTGTATGCATATAAATGGTATATAAATGACTCGTGAAAATCAGAGATTTATCGAAATCCCCTATGATCTTCTGCAACTGTAGGATTTAGCATATAAATGACTTTTTTATCTAAGAGAAAGTTCAATTAAGGAGAATTTTCAGCTAATGTCAGTAGTTCTATTTGCTGTAGTTCCAAATGATTATTTGTATGTATTTTCAATTTTTTCTTAATAATTCACAAGAAAAAAATTTCATCCATACATCTTAATTCCATCTTTTGTAATCATCTACAGAAAATTCAATATTATAGAGTTGTGAGGCATAAATTAGATATATTTAACTAAACGATGTTGTTATTTTTTTTAGGGGCATATTTTTGAGTTTATGTATCTGTTGATCGAGTGCGAAGCGCTAGATTTCTTTCTCTAGGGAATTGAAGTAAAAAATTCAGTATTAATTTTACTAGAATATGTATAATTCCTCAACTTCGTCTGTTACTAGTTTAATAATATCCATTATGATTCTTGATTTTATTTTCTATGCTATAAATCATAAGAGCTGACTTTGACGCATTAAAAATATTATACATCATAGAGAATTCCTATAATTTCAATACTAAAATGCGTAGATGTTTCTCGAAATTCTCTAGAGATTTCAGTTATATATAATAACACCAATCATGTAATTGTAGAACCCCATCATTGATCCAGTCCCTTTCTTCCAAAGATGTAGTTTGCGACCCTGAGGGCATCCATTTCCCCGGTTTCCTTTTCTGGAGAGTCACTTAATTTCACCACAGAGATACCATTAACGCTGTGCAGTTTTATGACCATGTTGAGAGGAGGACTTTTCCTGAAGAAAACTGAGTTATTGGTAAGACTTGTTCCTATCCCAAAACTGCAGTTGATTTTGCCTTCACAATATTTTTTGATCCCTATTGCAGATTCCGAATCAAGAGCATCACTGAAAACGATTACTTTTCTTATAGGATCTATCCCTATTTTCCGATAATGCTCTATTACCCTATCCACAAAATAGTAAGGGTCACCGCTATCATGTCTGACTCCATCGTAGATTTTTGATAACTTCGTGTCCATGTCCTTAAAAAATACATCCGAGCCGAAAGTATCTGTAAGGGCAATTCCAAGGTCTCCATTAAAGACATTTAACCAGTTTTCAAAAGCGAAGCGGTTTGCGTACCTGAGGCCTACAATAGCAGAAGTACCCATAATCCACTCGTGGCTTACGGTACCTATTGCTCTCAGGCCATATTTCCTTGCGAAATACACATTACTCGTTCCTCCAAAAGTCTTTATCGGAATGAGGGTTTTAATTACATTTTCATGAAATTCAAAACTTCTTCGCCTGCGGGTCCCGAATTCCGAAAAAAGACAATTATTTTCTTCGAGGGCTTTTCCGATTTCAAAAATCTTTTCTTTATAAGCTTCAATTACAGATTTATGTGCGCAGTTATTTTCTGAGTTTGCCTTCCAATCCTTTTCAATGGTTACGAAATAGAGTTCCGAAATTGCAGCCATAAGGACTACCTCCCAGAGAATAGTGCTGTGCCATGGTCCTTTTATCTGGATATCCAGATCTTTATCTTGAGTGAGGCAGATTTTCACCTCGTCAAACTTAAAACGAAAATTCTTAAGATATTCTAGGTACATGGATTTAAGATAAGGGCAGTGCTCAGAGAGCCAGTAATATTCTTCTTCTGTTAGCTTCAACTTAGATATTTTCTCTTCTATGATTCTTTCGAGTTTTTCTACAAACTCTATGGAAAAGCGCTGGGATCCTCGGTTGGTAAACCGATACTCAGCTTCTGCTTTAGGAAAAAATTCTAGCACCGCTAGCTGCATTGTGAATTTGTAAAGATCGTTATCGAGTATTGAATTTATCACGTTGGGTCTTCCTATAATTTTTTAGCCTTCACCTTGAGCAAATCAATAGCTTATTTATTTAGCAACTTTCTGCTTCGCAGATATAGACCATGCTATATTTTTTTAAAATTTATGGCATCCTGATACATCAAGTTTTCGTCATTGTGTTTTCACAGTAAAATTAACATTTCTGAAACTTGGAAAAATGAATTTATCGGCAAGTGCATAAATCTCTTAATTGACTCAAATGAAAAGTTAAACGAAGGAATGCATTGAAAAAATTTAAGGATACGGAAAAGATTCTCCAGTACTTTCTTTCTTCCGGGGTTATAAATACTGGATGACTTAAATGTGAATATTTGCATCCAAAACTAGTATATAGATTCCAAATTGATTACATATTCTTTTTCCATAACTTTAAGTCCACTATGAATCTTATTTTTTTCCAATATTATATTTTCACATAAATATTAAGGGCTCTGCGTTGAGTAAATATACATATTGAATGATTTTTTTTCTTATTGCCCTTAAAAGATTTATGGTCATTTTGCTGATGAAATTTTCAATAATGTTCAATCAAGATGCATTTTTTGGTGTTAATACGAGTTTTAACTTTCTTCTTCTCAAAGTGCTTAGATATTTTTTGGTCTCTTCTGATACATGTGCGGTTTGATTTTTGATAATTCAGGATATTTTTCCTTGGTACAGTTTTTCTTAATGTACTTAGCTATTAATCTATGCTACCCTATTTCACGTGGATGCTCAATCGCTTTATGTTCTAACATTAATCTCGATAATCCATTCATGAGATTCACTTGTATTATTTTTTGGTATTAATTTCCTTTTTTTCCATAAGGCTTGATCTGACTTCAAAATGTGGAATAGTATTGTATCCAAGAATTGCTTAATAATAGTGAGCATAAAATATTTATTTATTTCTTAAAATGCAGTGATATTAATCGTTTTATTAGAATTGATCAACAATGCATTTACATGATTCGAAATTTAAAAAAGTAAATTTTGAGGCTTTGTTAAGCTTTAATTATAATAATATTTACAAGGTTTTATTGCGGGGTGTGAATTTTGAATCCATGAATTCCTATAGGAATCAGCCAATATTCTTATATTTTTAGATACTATTAAAATCATAATATGGAAAATAAAAGTGTATACATGTGGGAAAATTGATATCTATCATCCATCATTTTATGAAGGAAATTTACTTTTGCTCGTAATGTTAGATCTCGCTACATGAAGTAAAAACCAGAAATTTAGAGACTTTTTAATGTCCTTTGGAATCAAAAAAAATTATAATTGGTCCCCACATTCTGCGATTGGAATGAATAAAATCTCCAGAAAGCAGTAAAAAGCCTCTTTTTTCATAAATTATGTTACATTCTGATGGATCTTTATATCAAAAACTGAGTTTTTAAGTGGAATCCTCAGAGTTATGGATGTAAAAATAAAATTTATTTTGCTTACTCTTAATAATAATAGCTATCTTCTCTCAAATAAGGAGGAAGCCAAAATGATGATCGCAGGAATCGATGAAGCAGGAAAAGGACCTGTAATCGGGCCCATGTGCATAGGAGGCATAAAAATAGAGGAGTCTAAAGCCCATATCCTCAAGTTACTTGGGGTTGCTGACTCCAAGAAATTGACTCCAAAAAAAAGAGAGCAACTTGCAGGTCTAATAAAAAAGCATTCTGAAAGCTATGTTATACTTGAAGTCAGCCCCTTTCAGATAGACGAACTCCGGAAGATAATGAACATGAATGAAGTAATGGTAGTTTGCTTTGCAAAAGTGCTTGAACAGCTTAAGCCAGATCTTGTGTATGTTGATGCTGCTGATGTCAAAGCCGAACGTTTTGCTGAAAATCTTCGTAGAGAGTACGCAAAAAACACTCAAAATAATTCAACGAAAATTGATATAGTTTCCATGCACCAGGCAGATGTGCTATATCCCACAGTTTCGGCAGCCTCTATTATTGCAAAGGTGCGCAGGGATGAAATTATCAAAGAACTAAAAAAAGAGTGGAATGCAGATTTCGGTAGCGGCTATCCCTCAGACCCAAAAACAAAAGAATTTCTCTTTAAGTGGGGAAAACAACACTGTGGAGAGTTTCCCAGCATTGTCAGACAGTCCTGGAAGACTGTAAAAAATATTAGAGAACAACTGAAAAACGCAGAAATGAAGTGAAATAGCAGGAAATAATAGTACTATCCAGCCTATCATAAATCAGTTGAAAGATATCTATTTTGATTTGATATCTACTTCTGATTACTAACTGATTAGGAAATAAACACCATAATTAATAGCCGACCTCTTTCTGGAGAATAACCTGCTCCTGGAATAGTAAGAGCATGTGAAAAAAATACGCACTTGAGGTATTAAATCAATTACAATAAAAATTGTTATTTAAGTTCTCATTTCGTACAGTTGGATTTTTAAAGCTATTGATTTTTCAGTTAAGCTATATCAATCCTAGAATGTTAGGCGCAAATCTATTTTTTACCGAAAATAACTTAATAACAGTTGGAACTATGATATTCTTTCTTGATAAAGCAGTGGTTAAGTAAACCTTTCATTTTTTGACGTCAATAAACAACAGAACTATTGATTCGGCTAAATATTTCTGCGACGGTGTTCTATAATGGATATCTCAAGATCTTATTTCAACACGGAAATTGAAACCTTGGACAGGGGTGAACTTGACGCACTCATAGAGGAACGTGTGAAGTACACCATCAGATATGCGATAGAAAATTCTCCTTTTTACAGAAAATGGTTTGAAAAGCATGGAATAAACCCTACGGAAATTAAGACTCATGAAGATCTTCTGGATCTTCCAGTGATCTCAGGGAAAACGATCCAAGAAAACCAGCCTCCTGAGACTCATGAATTTATGTTTCGGAGTGTAGGATGGGAAGATGTTTTCACGATCCATGAGACCAGTGGCACTAGCGGAACTCCAAAGAGCTTTTTTCTTACATGGGAAGACTGGGTAAACTATGCCGAAAAATACTCTCGTATTTTCATGTCGCAGGGCTTCGGGCATGGAGACAGGGTTGTTGTCTGTGCTTCTTATGGGATGAATGTGGGAGCTAATACAATGACCCTTGCAGCTAAGCAGCTTGGAATGACTATTATCCCTGAGGGCAAATGCACTTTTCCCCTTCGTATCATTGAAATTTATAGGCCAACAGGCATAGTTGGTAGTGTGTTCAAACTTCTTAACCTTGCTAGAAGGATGCGGGCAGAAGGCATTGATCCTCAAAAATCAGGCGTAGATAAATTGGTTGTGGGAGGAGAAGCTTTTGCTGATGAATCGAGAAACTATCTTTCTGAAATATGGGATTGTCCTGTGTACAATATTTATGGGAGCACGGAAGGGACAATGTGTGGGGAGTGCAATGAGATTTCTGGCTTGCATGTGCCAGAAGATTTTGTCCACATTGACGTTTACGATCCCCATATAGAAAATTTCATACCTGATGGAGAATGTGGAAGAATAGTCCTCAGCACACTTTTGCCTGCTGGGGCAAGAACAGGAAACCTTCTGCTAAATTATGATACTGAGGATACCACTGTAGTGCTTACTCGCAAAAAATGTCCATGCGGGAGGACTCATATGAAAATCATGACCCCACAACGTGAGGCAGAAACGGTTTGGGTTGAGGGTACTCCCTTTAACCGCGTCGATGTGGAAAGGGGCATATTCCAGCGTGAAAACATGAATTATCTAACCGGAGAATATGAAGCTTTTCTTTATGGAGAAGAAGATGGAGAAACTATACTGAGAGTCAGCATGGAATGTGAAAACCCTGATACCTGTGACATAGATCTTATAAAAGAAAATTTTATTCGTACTTTCTTCAGGTCTCAGTCTCCCCTTTCCAGAGCTTACGAAGCAGGTACTTTCAAGATCTTATTTAATTTCCAAGGTCCAAAAGGGCTCGATTTGAACAAAATTAAGGGTAGGCCTAAAAGGCTTGTGGACAGAAGATAACAAAAAGGTACTTGAGACTTATGGTCATTGATTTACAAAATTTATATACATACTTTCTAAACAAAAAGCAAAATATTGGTGTTTATAGAAATACTTTTACTTTAGAAAAACAAAGATCAAATAAGAAAAATCTAGCTTTGTATAACATTTCTCTAGTTTTCCTTTTCATTCCTCTGGTATTATAAAGATACGCTGGTTTTGTCTAAGATATCTACTTTTTCGTAGTGTCTGAACTCTGCACTGTAATCCAGATAATAGATTACTCAGGCTCAATTTTTATCATAAAGATATCCTAGTCGGGAGGCATGTTTGCAGTAATTGGAAATTTGGCAGCCATTATTTCCCCAACCTCATGCAGTTCCTTTTCGTCAGTACTTATCGCTGCTCTGCCTTCCACCTGAAGTGCTTGCATATCAAACCAATCTAGGTATTCCTCATCAACTGTATGCTCAAACGTGGATTAAGTATAATATTCTGGATTTTTTTGATATTTTTATTGATTGCCAGGTAGAATACTGCATCTTTGGATACATATGCCATTGTATGGGCCATTGGACTGCCTGCAGGTTCACGGTTGCAAGGTTAAGGTATAATGACTTGCAAAATATTCGTAGATCTTATTTTTAAGTTCTTCTGCCATAGTCCCCACCAAAATTTATAACTTTCAGCTAAAAACCACTAGATTAGTTTTTTCGCGGTTTTTTAGTATACTTACGTATCCAGAAGCTGCTTTCCAATTCGATGAATAAGAAAGAAAAAAAACTCTATTATACTTTATGCTTTTTTCCCATCCATTTATATATAAACAAAAGTTATCTATTTTACTTATATTTAATAGCCTGTGAGGTAGTGAATTTCGATTGAGACTATAAGCTCTATAGAAAAATTTCCCAAGAAAGAAAGCTTCTCCCTATCTACATTCAAAAGGGAAAGTAAGAGATAGAAAAGTTTCTTGTAGTCAAGATCTCAAAAAGAATATTATTCAATATTGTTTAAACCTACTGAAAAATAGAAGGGTATAAATTGGTATTCATAAACTGTTAAAATCCGGTCCAGGAATGTCTTAATAACGTGAAGTCTTGATAGGTAGAGGGGATTTTATTGGGAACAGAAAATAGAAAAACTAACTGCTTGATCAATGAAAAGAGTCCATATCTTCTGCAGCATGCATATAATCCTGTAGATTGGTACCCTTGGGGAGAAGAAGCTTTTGAAAAAGCCAGGAAAGAAAATAAACCTATTTTTCTTTCAATTGGTTACTCGACCTGTCACTGGTGTCATGTAATGGCACACGAATCTTTCGAGGATGAAGAAGTAGCAGAACTTATGAACAGAGCTTTTGTTTGCATAAAAGTAGATAGAGAAGAGCGACCGGATATCGATAACTTATACATGACAATTTGTCAGGTTTTCCTTGGAAGAGGAGGTTGGCCACTTAGTGTAATAATGACCCCGAAAATGAAGCCTTTCTTTGCAGGAACTTATATCCCCAAAAAATCTCGTTTAGGTCAAATAGGGATGCTAGAACTCGTGCCTAAGATAGAAGATATATGGACCAGACAGAATGAAGAGGTGATTGATTCGGCTGAAAAGATCACTTTAACCATACAGAATATGATCTCAGAGTCTTCAGGAGAGGAAATAGGGGTACAGAGTATGATCTCAAAGTCTTCAGGAGAGAAAATGGGGGGAGCAATAATGGACAAGGCTTACGATGAACTGCTGGGATCGTTTGATAGTGAATATGGGAGCTTTGGGAGGGCCCCGAAATTTCCAACTCCGCACAAAATATTCTTTTTGCTCCGTTACTGGAGACGCAGTGGGAACCCTAAGGCACTAAACATGGTGGAATTTACTCTGGATAACATGTATAGAGGAGGTATCCAGGATCATTTGGGTTCGGGTTTCCATCGTTACTCAACAGACAACATGTGGATTATCCCCCATTTTGAAAAAATGTTATATGATCAGGCTCTTATTGCTGCTGCATATACAGAAGCCTATCAAGTTACCAGAAAAAAGATTTATAAAGAAACGGCAATGGGAATTATGGATTACGTGCTAAGAGACCTGACGTCCATTGAAGGTGGGTTTTACTGTGGTGAAGATGCAGATGTTGAAGGAGAAGAAGGAATTTATTACCTCTGGACATTAGAAGAGATCAGAAGTGTCCTTGGTATTGAGGGATCCGAACTAATCAAAAAAGTGTTCAATTTGAAAGAAGCGGGTAACTTTGAAGAAGAACTTAGTGATAAAAAGACTGGTACTAATATTTTTTACATGACCCAACCTTTTGGCGTCCTTGCTGCCGAACTCAAAGTCTCCACTGATGAAATCGAGCGAAGGGTAAAATCAGCTAAAGAGAAACTTTTGGAAGCCCGAAATAAACGTAAAAGGCCTTTAAGAGATGATAAGATCCTTACCGATTGGAACGGGCTTATGATAGCCGCTCTTGCAAAGGGTTTTCAGACTTTTGGTGAGAAAAAATATTTGAAGGTTGCTGAGAAAGCTGCTGATTTTATCCTCAAAGCCCTTTATAGTCCCGGAAAAAGATTGCTTCACCGGTATAGAGATGGAGAAGCTGGCATTTCTGGAACTGTCGATGACTATGCATTCCTTATTCATGGATTCCTTGAACTTTATGAGGCGGGATTCAAACTGCGCTATCTTAAAGCAGCCCTTTGTCTAAATAGGGAACTCCTAGAGTATTTTTGGGATCCTGTACAGGGTGGACTCTTCTTTACTGCTGATGATAGTGAATCACTCCTTTTCAGAAAAAAAGAATTTGCGGACTCAGCTCTACCATCTGGGAATTCAGTAGAAATGTCGAATCTTCTTAGACTTTCCAGAATAACTGCGGATCTTGAACTAGAAAATACAGCTGAAGGGCTAGAACACGCGTTTTCAAAATTGATCCGAAAAACACCATCTGGGTATACCCAGTTCCTGTCAGCCCTTGACTTCAAGTTAGGTCCTGCATATGAAGTGGTAATTGCTGGAAAGCAGGATTCTGTTGATACAAGACACATGCTTGAAGAGCTTTGGACCCATTTCATCCCTAACAAGGTGCTGGTTTTCAGACCAGAAGGAGCAGATCCAAAAATTACAACTCTGGCGGCATATACTAAAATGCAGGTGCTAATTGAGGGGAAGGCTACTGCATACGTATGCAGGAACTATGAATGTCAGCTTCCTACAACCGAAGTTAATGAAATGTTGAAAATGTTGAATGTGTGATGACAGTTGAGACTGAGGTAATCACAAAGTAAAAATGATAGTAAAATTAAAATTAAAATGGAGATATATCAATGGATGAATACACACTGGAAGAACTTGCAGACCTGAATGGGAAAAATGGAAAAATTTATGTTGCTTATAGTGGCCAAATTTATGATATCTCTGATAGCTATTTATGGAAAGGTGGCATCCATCAGGGACTTCATGATTCAGGACAGGATCTTACTAAAACCATGGATGAAGCACCCCATGGACCTGAAATTTTTAAAAATTTTGCTGTTATCGGAATTTTGAAAAAATGAAAGGCTTTATAAGCTTATTTTGAAAGTCCAGCGGGACAAAAAAATACAATTTGTAATTGTTTCCTAACATATTATATAAGTTTCGATACAATAGTTTTTCTGACATTATTTTTTTTATTTTGTGGGATATTAGTGTCATAGAAATTTAATTATTGAACCTATGTTCATACAGTTTTTAATCAGCATATTTCTTTTTGAATTTCCAGAGGACTTCAATAAACCCCTAAATTTTGTATAGGCTCATAAGTGGTGTGTACAAATGACTTTTGAAAATCAGAGGTTTATCGAAATTTTCTGTACTATATTTATCTGGAGAAAATACATACATGTTACTCACATCCTTTAATAAGACTCAACAAGTGGATACTCTTTTGCAAATTATCGATTAGAAGTTCTTGAGGTACTGTAATAAATAATTAATCTTATTACTCATAGGACTTATACAGTTGGATATCAAAGATAAAGCACATGCGAGTTTGTGAAAAATAATTGATCCTAAATATTTTAATGTCTTACGCTACTAATGATGTGATTCAACTGCGTAAGTTCTATATATTATAGAGAATTTCGATAAACCTCCGATCTGAACAAATTGCTGATATATGCTTTATATACAACCAGCCCAAAATTGAGTTTATTGAAATCATCTTTAATCCAGAAGTTTGTATCAATTAATCTAAAGGCTGTAGCATATAATTTGATCAAATAAATATTCATTTGGGTAAGGTCAAATGGAAAATGATGCCGCAACAGAAGAATAGAATCAAAAGAATAAAGGCTGATTATGAACACAAATGAGAATGAAAACAGTACCCAGGGGGAGGAAAATACCTGGGTTTCCTTTGGAAAGGATCTTTTGTCGGTCATAGCTTTCTTGATTGCTTTTATGGCCCTCTCTAAGCTGGTATTCGGGCTCTGGACTCCAATGGTTGTAGTGGAGTCAGGGAGTATGGAACCTCATATGCAGATAGGAGATATTATTTTTGTTAAAAGTATTGATCGAGTGAACATTATCACGAATGAAGAAGGAAAAAATTTAGGTTATAAGTCCTTTGAAGATTATGGAGATGTAATTCTTTACCGTCCCTATGGTCTGGAGGGTGTAACCCCAATTATTCATAGGGCAATTTATAGGGTAGAAGCTGGAGAATCTATGTGGGGTGGAGGTCCTTATGCTCCATATTCCGGCTATCTAACAAAGGGAGATAATGCTGTAACCAACAAACGCTTTGACCAGGAAGGGCAGATTAGCTATGATATGCCTGTAAAAGATAAGTGGATTATAGGGACTGCACAGTATCGGATTCCCTATCTAGGATATATCAAGCTATTTTTTCATAAAATATCTACTGCGATATAACCACTTATTTTTTTTGAATATGTAATCAATTTTTTTCAATTGAGTGGTTAAAGAATATTATTTATATATATTGGGTTGAATATTATCTTAAGAAATATTTTGCTTTTAGTGCTTCATCGTATTTATTTAATTAATATAGAGCAAGTCCTTTCAGGATCCAACCTAATGAATACTTCTGATTAGTTTTCAAGTTATTGTCATATTGAGGCAATATATAACATGTATGTCCATATCTGCAGAAAATGGGCTATAAAAGATGTTAAAATATTTATGTGGAAGCGAAATTGTAATATATATTCAGTATCTATCGCGTATTCAGCGTATTACGTATAAATTTAGCAGTATGGAAAATTCCCCTAAAGCTTTGAATGCCTTTAAGAATTATACTTAGAGCTTAGGTACTGTGAATAAATGAAAAAAATAAATTATCTGTAAGAATTGTACGTTAAGAGATAACTTCATATTGAAAATCTCAAGAAGCAGATGCAATCTACAATTTGGTGAAATTGAAGAGGATTGTTCGCAAATGACTGAATTGCTGATTTACTTGGATGGGAAATTTGTTCCCAAATCCGAAGCTAAGGTTTCGGTTTATGACCATGGTTTCCTCTATGGTGATGGTGTGTTTGAAGGTATAAGGGCATACAATGGGCGTGTCTTTAAGTTAAAGGAACATGTTGACAGGCTTTATGACTCAGCAAAAGCAATTGCAATGGATATCCCTCTCACAAAGGATGAGATGACTGAGATTATCCTTGAAACCCTAAGGAAAAACAATCTAAAAGACGCTTATATCCGGCCAATAGTCTCGAGGGGAATCGGAGATCTTGGGCTTGATCCCCGCAAGTGTGGAAAGCCAAGCGTGATTGTTATAGCCCAGGGCTGGGGAGCGATGTATGGTGACTGTTATGAGATTGGGCTCACAGGAGTCAGCGTCTGTACCCGAAGAAATGCTCCTGATGCCTTATCTCCGAATATCAAATCTTTGAACTATCTGAACAATATTTTGGCAAAGATAGAAGCCAACGAGAAAGGAGGGGATGAAGCAATCTTCCTGGACCAGAACGGGTTTGTGTGCGAAGGCTCAGGAGACAATATTTTTATTGTCAAAAACAACAAAGTATTCACCCCCTTCACAATCAGCAACCTAAAAGGGATTACCAGAGCAACAGCTATAGAACTTCTAGACGATATGGGATACAAAACCATCGAAACAAATCTTGGCCTATTTGACCTTTATACAGCCGATGAAATATTTGTTACTGGCACAGCTGCTGAAGCTGCTCCATTGACCAAACTTGATGGAAGATCAATAGGCACAGGCAAAATAGGGCCTCTAACAAAAAGGATGACTGAAGCTTTTGAGAAAATAACCCAGAGCACAGGCACACTCATCAACAAATAAAAGGCTAGTCACAGAAGAATAAACAAGGAAAATAGAACAAAGTAAAATCTTGTGGAGCTTTTCCCACTAATATTTTTCTTGGTCAAGATTTTTTTAATAGACTTTTCTTAATAGATTTACCATCGCAATTTCACAAGGAAATTTTTTTCTATGTTTGTTCAGATCATTATTTAATACTATTTTTTTCGAACTGGGACTGCCCTTATCTAACTGTCACCATTACTTTCCTACAAAGAAAATATAGGACTAATTATGTGTCAGAAAATGAAAATATTTAATTTTGGATAATTCCTTGGTATACAAAGCGGTGGCTTAAACACACTCCATTGTGTGCAGTGGAGTTTGACACCTAAACTTTGATCTGATTTTTGATGTTGAATTTGATAGATTGCAGGATAACGGATAAAAATATAAATTCTGTTTACAAAATTGGATAGTGAAAATGCTAAAATGGAATAAAAATAATATCCAGATTTAATTTTTTTAAGATAATATGGTTGGAAACTGACACATCATAATTAATTTTAATGAAATTTTGGATGCTATTTAATGATTTTTGACAAAAAAATTAGGTCTCGTAACAATTGGAAATTGTGCTCTAAACCAAGGTTAATGAATAATTCTTGAAAACTTAGTGGACGTTAAAATCGAATAAGTAAACTTTGGAATGATAATTTAATATAAATGAATGTTAGCTAACGAGATAAAAAGTGAGAACTGAGAATCGAGAGCAGGATAAATTTTGGAATTGGAAATTTTTGAAATTTATCTATGCTTTTTAGTCTCAGCTTTTATTTCCTCTATTTTTTAATGACATACGAGACTGTTGTTGAGTATATTCCATCCTTAGAGCCTGATATTACATTGAAAATTCATCTCCTGACAGCTTATATGTTCACCAAGAAAGCGATAACCACTTTTTTTCCCTCCTTTCTCCTAATGGAGCTTCCAACAATTCTCCTTCTCAGAGTCTGTAAGATCGTTTTGACTCATACTAGAGGTGGTTAGATTTGCATCTCATCATGACTCATCCGAATTTTATATCCAGTCTTCACTACATCCAGAACATTGAAAAATAATGACTTCGGACTATCTGGTAGTTACACTAGCTTACACTAGTTCAAAAATCCATCATGAAAATCCCTTGGGCATTAAATAGTCAGATTCTAGATGGTTGAAGGTTTAATGCTATTGATTTTGTTTTCAGTTCAATCACATGAATTTTATCTATGATATTTCCTAGGACTCCTTTCTCAATAAGTTTTAAATATTAGTATACTTATTAAAAAATATAAATTGAACAGAATTTTCCTATCATTTTTGGATAAATAAAATTATTCCATAGATATATATATTGAATTCAACTATTCAGGATAAAATAATAATATGAAGAATCGTTTTTGGATCAAAAAAGGTTTTTAGAGACCATTATTTATGTGGTTTCTTTCTTCGGACAATATGAGAATCATTTATTCAGTCCATAAATCGGCAGGTTCCAGATGAGCAGTATACAGGAGCAAATACAGGAAGTAGAAGATGAAATTCGGAAAACCCAGTACAACAAGGCAACTTCCCATCACATAGGAAGGCTGAAAGCTAAAATAGCTCGCTTGCGAGACGAGGTGGAAAAAAAAGCATCTTCAAAGGGTGGAGGGGATGGATACTCAGTCAGAAAATCTGGAGATGGAACTGTAACACTTGTGGGTTTTCCATCAGTAGGGAAATCCACGCTTCTGAACAAACTCACGGATGCCAAGTCAGAAGTTGGTACATACGACTTTACCACTCTTACAGTTGTTCCTGGAGTTCTCGAGCATAAAGGAGCAACGATCCAGTTCCTCGATGTTCCAGGGCTTGTGAAAGGTGCATCTTCGGGACGTGGACGAGGAAAAGAAGTCATTTCTGTTATCCGGAATTCAGATATGGTTATATTTTTGCTCGATGTATTTCAACCCAAGCATTATGAAGTACTAATGGATGAACTCTACCAGGCCGGAATTCGTGTTGATGAAGAGATCCCCGATGTGGTTATAAAGAAGAAAGATAGAGGGGGAATAGAGATCAACTCAACTATTGAGCTTGACCTGGATGAGGAAACTATCAAGGCTGTACTGGATGAGTACAAGATCCATAATGCCAATGTACTTATAAGGGAAAATATCACAGTTGATCAGCTTATTGATGTTGTTCTTAACAACAGGAGTTATGTAAGGGCGCTGATAGCTGTTAACAAGGTTGATTTGGCCTATCCTCAGCTGATCGAGGACTGCAGAATTATATACCCAAACTCAATCTTCATCTCGGCTCATGAAGGAATCAACATCGAAACCCTCAAAGATGCAATTTATGATCGCCTAGGTTTCATTCGAGTCTATTTAAAGCCTCAGGGACAGCTCGTAGATATGGAAGAACCACTGATAGTAATGAGTGGAACCAATATAGGTAAGATATGTGATCGCTTGCATAGAGATTTCCGCAGGAAATTCCGTTATGCTCAGATATGGGGTACTTCCGCAAAGCATCCAGGACAGCGAGTAGGACTTGACCACAGGATGCAGGATGAAGATATACTCACAATTATCACTCAAAAGTCTAGTAAGCATACTAATTAAATGCATTTTTAAGAATAAAGTATAGTTCTAACTTAATTACTTACACTCAAGCCACTCAAAATTCTATAACCACGGAAAACTTGGAAAAATTGTTCGCAGGTGTACTTTCGTCCGTATTTTCCGTGCTTTCTGTGATTTACCTCTAAGTTTAAAATCAGTGAAAAAATTTTAATATGCATCCATAAATATATTTTATTCATCTTATGAAGTGTTGATTTTTACCGTGAAGACTATAATACGGAAAACCAGTATTATTAAAGCCTTAATTATGTGAGTTCCCTTTTGAGATAGATATATTCGATACTTGAGAGTTGAAAAGCCATCATAACATTGTAGCTGAATCTTACCTCCAAGATGTCTCCACTCGAAGGTTGGATAAAATTATGACTACTTTAAGAATATGGTAAATCTCAGCAGCTTCTGCTTCCAGAATTATTAAATAACTGGATAAAAAAGTGATATAATCCATGTCTGAAGAATCTGTTTTTCTATTTGGCCATTATTAATTCATTGAAAGTTGGATTAATTTTTAAGCTACTGTCATTTTGAGAAAATAGATGGCATTTTTGTGTACATCAAGGAGAATGGGTTAGAATTCGCATGTAAGGTTTCTAAGTTCTATCGAAAAGGTATCATAATTTGCTGAATAATCGATAGGGCATTCGATAACAGTTACTTTATTTAGGGAAAAAGATCTCTCCAGAATTTCTGCAAGGTTATCACCTTCTCTAACCTTAAAGCCTGCAGCCCCAAAACTCTCCGCAAAAAGTGCAAAATCAGGATTTCCCTAGTCCAGCCCGAAATCCTCAAAATGCATCTTTTTCTGCTCCCATTTGATAAAACCAAAGGCTTTATCATTAAGAATAAGAACAACTACCGGAATTCCATAACGTGTTGCTGTCTCAAGCTCCTGGCAATTTATCATAAACCCCCCCATCTCCGCAGACTACAAGCACTCGGCGTTCAGGATGAATACGTTTTGCAGTAATCCCTGCTGAGAGTCCTCCGCCCATAGCTGCAAGGGCATTGTCAAGAAGTACAGTATTAGGGGCATATATCTTGTAAAGGCGGGAAAACCACAGCTTATAAATTCCATTATCCAATGTGATAATATCTTCCCTACCGAGCACTTTTCTGATATTCTTTACTACTGATTGTGGCAACGGAGGATATTTTAATGGGGGGATAACATTTATTTTTTTCTCAATGAAAGATCTGGTTTTCTCAAAGAAAGGGAATTTCCGTTTCTCCTGAATGCTTGAAGCAAGTTCCCTGATTGAAGAGGTGACATCTCCAATGATTTCTACGGTAAGGTTTAAGTATCTGTCAGGCATGGATTCCACGAAATCTATATTTATGATCTTTTTATCCAGTTTCCCGTTCCATAGATAAGGAGGGTATTCAGCAATGTTGTGTCCCACAGTGATTCTCAGATCAGATCCATCGATTCCACAGTTAATATAATCTCTAGAATGGATTCCGGTTGCAAAGAGACTGTAAATGCAATCATCAGGAACAACACCTTTCCCCATCTGGGTATGTACCAGATAGATGCCTGTTTTTGTGACAAAGTTCCCAAGCTCTTCAGTGATCCCTTTTCTGTTAGCTCCTGAAGAAACCATTATCAAGGGATTTTTAGCTTCATAGATCATAGAAGCACCTTTTCTCACAGCCTCTAAATTAGGGTAAGGAATCCTTATTTCGCCTCTCTTTTGTACTGCTGCATCAGTTTCTTTCTCAGCCACATCTTCTGGAAGTTCTATATGCACAGCTCCTGGTCTTTCGGCTTCCGCATGTTTGAAGGCGTTTCGGATTACTGTAGGAATCATTCCTGGATCAGTTATGGCCAAGGCTTTTTTGCAGAGTGGCTCCATCATCCTGACAATGTCTACAACCTGGAAACGACCCTGCCAGTTGTCATTCAGCGCCTTCTGACCGGAGATATCTATAAAAGGAGCTCCTATAAGCTGTGCTTGAGCAACGCCAGTGACCAGGTTAGTAGCTCCTGGTCCCAGAGTTGAAAAACAAATTACTGGTTTTCCTGTCAGCCTTCAGTAGGTTGTAGCCATGAAAGCTGCAGCCTGGTCATGCCTTGTTACTATTAGTTTAATTCCTGAAATTCTCAATGACTCTCAAAAGTCCAGGTTTTCTTCTCCTGGCAGTCCAAAAATATATTCGGTGCCTTCTTCTTCGAGTTGGGCGACGAAAAGATCCGGAGCTTTCATAAAGATCTTGCCTTATATTTAAAAGTCCAGTATGATATTTATTCATCTATTTTTCATGATTAATAATATAGTTAGTGTTGAACTGACTAAACTTAGGGTGTTGTATTGTGATTAGGCAGACAACCCTTAGGGTAAAATTCTCCCGAATTTAGATCCGAGGGTATCATTCATAAGATACCGGACTCCTGATGCATTAGCACGATATAATTTCGAAGGATATTAAAGTGTTGATCGAGTCATCAAAGTTATTAGGTAAAATTTTAATAAAATTGGTAGCATGTGAGATTTGAACTTTTTTTGACTTACTTACATCAAGGGGTGCATCAGAGCTTTACAAATCAAAATACTGAGGGTTTTAATTTTAGTAAATGGGGGAAGATTAAGCATAGTTTCATATAGTGAAACGAGTGTACAAAGTTAAATTAACAAAAAGAATTTTCTTTGAAGAGTAAAAACAGGCAAATTAAATTACTACCCGTTTTCTTTTTTTAGAGAGGGACTGAGATTAAAGAAGAGGCGATGTTCTAATAAGTCTAACTTATCTTTATTTTTTCCAATTTAAATATTAAATGCGACCAGTATTCCATTAAAATGAAGTTTGCTGTTCTCTAGAAATATATTTTCATAATTATTGATCAGTTCCTTTATAATACTCTTTTTTTATAAGGCTCAAAGCTTTTTATTTGAATCAGGATATTATCATGCCTTTGATGCTTGATTATTTTTGAGATCAATTTATGTTTAGCGTAATTGAAGGTTTTTAAATTCATTTTTAATATATACAACTTTAAATAGTATGAGTACATTATTGATTGTTGGAGATGAATAACCTTCTAATTATATACGTATACAGGTTTTAATTGCTAAAACTATACTGATCGTCCAATCAATCTCATAAAGCGGGCTCTCGTAGTCAGTTATGATTATATTTTAAGGCTTGTAGTTAATGACCGGTTGTTGGGCTGAAAACGGAAAAAATTATTTACAAAGTAAAAAGGCTTTTTATTCTCTTCAAAACGGCAAAGGTTGTCGTATAAATCTGCATACAATACACATATTTATCAATTGTGTCAGCTTTAAAGGTGATTTTAAAAGCATAAGGTGCTTATTAAAGCATAATTTGAGGATGTAAATAATATTACCATGATATTTTTTTAGCTGATAAACTTATCTACTAAACTAGAAATATAAAAAGGGGTTATCATGAAAGACTATGAAGTAAAAGTGCTGGACGAAAACGACCACATTTTTATTGAAACGTTGAGGAATCTCGGGATGTCAAGAAATGTAGCTACAACTATGGCATATCTCATGAATGTGGACGAAGCTTCATCCCGTGAAATTGAAATCAGTACTGGATTAAGGCAACCAGAAGTTAGTCTTGCAATGAGGCTAATGCGTAACCAATCCTGGGTCAGTGTGCGTTCAGAAAAGAAGCCGGGAAAAGGGAGACCGATTAAGATTTATGCTCTTGCGGCTCCGGTTGACGAGATCATAAGCTATTATGAGGATAAAATTTACAAAGAATCTCAGGCAACCATCTCAGCGATCAAGAAGCTGAAGGTAATGAGCAAAAAGGTACCCCTAACTCCCTCAAAGTAAAGACTTTCCAACAAGTTAGCTCCATAATGGCTGAAAATTCATTTCGGAAATTCGACCATTATGGAATCAAATTTCTAGGAAGTTTTTGTTTCTTCCTCTGCTCAATAAAATATTTTTTGCGAAATTTATTGGGGATTTGCATTTGAGACTTTAGAGTTGATTTTTACTTTTCTAATTTGATGGTGCAGCCTTTAATATCTTTCCAATGGTTTAGTTTTTAAATCCCTTTTCTGATGACATGTTTAACTGCATCTTGGTTTTCTATAAATTTTATATAATTAGCTTACTTTCCCAAGATGTATAAAGATGTATAATTTAGATGTATAATTTGTTTGTCCATTTGCCTACTAATGATCCATGAAGAGTCAGATTAATACTTAAGCTACTGCTATATTGATAAATTAGATGGTTTTTTTGTATACATCTGCGGAAAGTGGGGACTAGGGTAAACAATGTTATTACATAAAGACTAGGTCATATATTCCCTTTCAGTTAATATCATCTAGAGGTTTAGATAAATGTTTGATTTTTACGAGTCATTTACATACCAATTATATGTATATACCTAAATTTAGGGGTTTATTTAAATCTTTTCTAGCATAATTAATATGATTATTTTTCTGTGAAAACGAGATCTTAAACTACAATTCGATAGCTTTGCTGGTCTAAATGAGGATTGCAATTTTCTTGTCTTATAGATAAAGGGAATCTTGTCGGGATGGAATTTTCATAAGTCATGAAGATATAAAAAACCAGAAAATAAATTTACTGCATTGTTGCAAAGTGTTCTGTACCATACTGGCACCTTATATTATTATCCTCTCAAAAAACATATAATTGAGACTTTCGATGAACTTCTATATATTTTTAGCATAAGGAGTTTAAATCTCTTATTATTTATTTGGATTTATGAAAAATCTTGCTATTTTGTTCTTAAAGAATAATACAAAAGTCTTCAGTCAGTTGGAGACAAACTTGCTGAGATTTATTTCTTCAATTGATTGGAAACATTTTCGTATCATTTTTGAGTCCATACTTTTTAACAAAACAGTTTCCTGAGCAGACCTAAAGTTGATATCACATTATGTTTAAAATGATTGTTTTACAGCAACAGCATGGTCTTTCGGACTTTGAAATTGATAAACAATTTATTGATCGAATTTTTTGTCAGGAAATTTCTAGGTTTTTCTGATTACATATTAAATACTACTACATTCTGGTCATTCTTTATCCATTCAGATTTGTGACATATAAAAGCAGATAAACCTCAAGAAAATGAAGCAAAGACGAGGAAAATCGTAGACGAAAATATACATTAAATGTAGTAAGTTACACTTCGGATATAAACTTCATAGATAATAGACAAGTATTATGTGCTGATCAGAAAATTCAAAACAACTCTTGCATCACTTTCTGATTCTCAGGCAAATTTATCAGAAAAAATAAAGTGGTTTACATTGATAGAGGATACTTTGGAGTAAAATCGAAAAGTTATGCTGAAAACGATGAAAAGAGATGTAAAAGAACATCCTCTGTGGATAAGTGGATATTAAGGAGCAAGAAAATTGACTCAAAAAAAGGTTCAGATTAACGAGCTTATGCAATAACTAAAAAGATATTCAAAGCAGGAAAAGTTCTTATCGCTACTGTTCAAAGAGTGAATCTAAAGATGTTGTGTACAGCTTTTTGTTATAATCTATATCAGTTGATGATATTGAATCTAAAAGAGTATTCTAAGGACAGCGGAAGCTATCTTTAAAATCAGAGAATAATAAACCAGAAAAGAAAGAAATTGGGTCAAATACAGAAATTAGCAAGAAAGATTTGGCTATGATTCCTGAAGAAGAACAAAATTAGAGGTAAATCGGAATCCTCTTTATTATAAAATCTAGATCCCTTTAAATCTCAATGTTAGAAAATAAACTTGAAATGATGTAGTAAATTTCCGAATGGGTCTTGTGAAAAAGGAACGTAAAAAACAGAAAGATTAACCGGGGCAAATAGCCTATCTCTGGGAACCAACAAAAAAAGGAACTCGGCAGCGAAAATATTAGATGTTTGAAGGTTAATACTGTTTTAAAAATCAAAGTTTTGGTGTCGTACCCAGCTGCAAGCAATGTAATAAGTTCGATGTACCGCTTCGGTTATAAAGGAGTTATTTAACAATAAATATTTTCATTTGCTTATCTGCTTCTGTTTCTTCATGATTTTTCTGATTTTCAACATAGTTTTTAATTACATCGTAAGTTGTACAGCTTCTGCAGTCCCAATTTAACATTCATCCCCCACAGTTCACAATCCCACAATTGTTTTAATTCGCAGAGCATTCTTCTAAGATTTTTCTTCTGCGATACTTTTTATGATCTACATCACTATTGAAGGAGAATACTTTTGGTTCAGAACCAATGAAAAGATGTACATACTAACAATCATTACCATTGCATCGAACTCAAAACAGTACCGATTGCCAATTTTGAAGTATATATATTTCAAATAATTGATTATGTCATTGCTTAAAAAAATGTTATACTTCATAGAAAAACATTGATATCTTGTTTTTATAGATACAATTATTTTGCATAAATTAATCCTATTTATGGTGTGAAGATAGCTTAAAATATAATTCAATTGTTTAATGCCAGTTGTCTGAGAAGTTTACATTTCCGCAGCTTGCTGCGTTGTATTCGACTGAAATAAACATCTTTATTGTTCTGTTAGGTTGGAAACTGACAAATCCGAGACGATTTTGATGGAATTTTTGAAGGTATCAAATGATTTAACGAAAATATGAGGTTTTATTCTAAATGTAATTTGTGCTGCCAAATAATGGCTATGATTACTGATTTGTGGCTTCAAAAGTACTACGAGATAATTTAGGAGAATGTAATAGGTGAATACAAAAAAATTGACATTTAAAAAGTCGACTTTGAGGAAGCAATACAAATATAGAATGTGAGAAAGCAACAGTGAGTATTTTTGTCCACCTTAATACATCAAGTTTTTTCAGAATTTTGGATGGGAAATATTTCGCTATATCTTCTCGATTACTTTTGATTAATTTTTTTCATTTTTTTTATGTTGTACTCTATTATTTGGTTGATTTCATTTTCCAAAATTTACTTAATGCTCTTTTCTTGCTTTTTATTCAGCACTTTAGTGAGGTTAGTTATAGAAAAATCTGCTTAATAGCATGAAAATGCAAAAATTCGTTACGCTATATACTTGATTATGAATGCATCAAACACTTAATGACGGTTTATCGATTTTTGTTTGTAACTTTAATTTGCGGTTCTTAGGTTTATAGTCTTAATATTGCGATTATTCAAAATTGTTTATTAATTAAGGCTACAGGTTAATGTAGTGCTATGAAAAATAAATGTTATCCTTTCAGATATTTTAATCAAGGTACCCTTTTCTTTCAAGCCATTCGATCTGGGGTCTTGTGTATTTCCAGGTGACATCGGCTTTTGAGTTCTGAACTTCCCAAGGATTGGCTATGACAACATCGCCTTCGCGGATCCACATTCTTTTTTTCTTGGACCCCGGGATCCTGCCCATTCGGATAACTCCGTCCATGCATTGCAGTGTGACTCTTTTTGATCCAAGTAAACTTGCTACTGTTGCAAGGACTTCGTTTCTGTCCTTACGTGGAGTTCGAACCCTTGTTATTTCCGGGGTGTCTCCTGAGTTTACGGGCTTATTGAATCCTGCTTGTCTTTTTCTAATAGTGCTCCTGTAATTAGCCAAATTAATTCCTCCTAACATGATTTTCATATCAATAATTTCAAAGTTTAATTGTTTTTTTTGGTTTTGATTCTAAATTCCGATTTGATTTCCTTCATCCATTGGAATCATCACAGATATTTGCTTCTCGCTAACAGTTATAATTTAATTATTAAGTTTGGAATTTAGCAGAAACAAAAAGTGAAAAATGGAAAGAATAACAGATAAATAGCAATGAAAATGAATTAAGTGTTAATAAAAACTAAATTAAGGAATTAACACTCAACACAGCTTAAACACTCAAATCAGATTATCCTTAGAATTTTCTATGGTTAGGAAGACATTCTCTACAGTAAACAGGCCGCCCTTCATTTGGTTTAAACGGAACTTCGGTCTCAACGCCACAATCAGAACATATCACTTTGGTCATTTCTCGAGGACCACTACTACCCCCTCTGAAACCACCACCATGACTGCTGCCTCTGCTGCCACCACGGGAATTTCCTCTGTCATTAAAAGCCATTTTGTTTCACCTCCGCTTTAGCGGGTAATGATATAATAAAAATAAGATGGTATAAGATCATTATAAAAACAAAAAATTGGTTTTTAATAACAGATTATACGTCTCTTTATTTTCAACTATTCTTACATCGTATTTTAATTATATAAATCTTCCCACGGAAGCAACTTTGCACCTAATGTCTCATTTTGCCCTGCACAGATGTTAGACTTTAGGTGCAAGTTCAAAAATAGTGTAGTTTTTGAGTTTTACACAGTTCTAAATTAGAATGATTTATGATAAAATATATTGGAAATGTATGCAATATATATATGGATAAATCGAGATGGAGTTTACTTCCATCTCAACAGCAGAGAGGTGTTCATCTTCTCTGCCATGTACGCAAATCGGCAATGTTCTTTTCCATTTTTCGTAGCTTGGTACGCAGATCTTCTGCGCACAATGAGAAGATCCAAAGTAGCCCAGCTACGGTGACTATTTCTTCCACGTTTTTAATTAACCTACTTAATTGCCTGCTCAGAAAGCCCTAAACGTTAAGCTATGTCTTCGTTATAAATACAAATTGAATCCATTTATCAAATTAAAAAATAAAAAATAAAAATAAAGTAAAGATGTAAAAAGCTGGTTGAAAAAAGGAAATTGAGAAAACTAGATAAGTCGTATTTCAATCAAATCTCCTCCATTTTGAGCCTCAATAATATCGGATGCAATTTCAGAATTTACCCGGAGTTTCACTTCTCCATGTCGGCTTACCGATGCACTGAAGAGATATTTGTCTTCAATGAATATTTCCACGTCCTTTCCTGCAAGCTCCGGAACCTTCAGGATAAGGTGTTTCTTGTTTATTTCGATAAAAGGATGAGCTGAAGAGATCGTCTCCCCCTTTTCAAGGTCTGTAGGCCTGGGTTTCTGCTGGGAAACTTTATTTTCAGCCCCATACCTTCTTCGTTTAGAGGTTTTTGGAGTGTCTATTTCTAGTTCCCTGACATCAATATGAAGCCCCAGAGTATTTTCGATTTGGTCAATAATTCTCCCTCCCTTGCCAATGACTTTTCGTATTTCTTCAAATCGGACCTTCACGATTGCACTGTCATCTGATGTTATCTCAACTTCAATAGGGCCAGATGCATACCTACCAATAAAATTTTTTATCTCCTCTTCAGCAATCCTCCATGCGGGTTTCCTTCCTCCTTTAGAAGGTTCTATTGGCATGACCACAACCTGCTCTCCATAGGTGTAAATCTCATATTCGACTTTGCCAGTTTCAAAATCTGCAATTGTAATCACAGGCCTTGAAAGATCCTGCTCTGTCATCCCATAAGGAACTTTAACTGTAAATGAAAGCAGCAAAACCTTTGAAACCTCGCCTTTATCGATGAAAATGACAGTATCCACTACCTGAGGAATCACACCAAGTTCAACTCTTCCGATCAGGCGTTGAATAGCATCCACTGCTCTAGTCGCATGCACTACTCCTATCATTCCCACTCCCGCAAGGCGCATATCTGCAAAAACCAGGAAATCACCGGTCTTCCGGACTTCATCATATATCGTATAATCTGGCCTGACCAGGAGCAAAAGATCAGCAGTATTTTCCATCTTACCATCAAGTGGTGAATATTGAGTAATTTCAGGAGGCACCTGCAGGTCTCTTGGAGATTCCATAGTTTTGACTACCTGTCCGTGGTCGTTCAGGTAACGCGCAACTCCCGCAGCAAAAGTCGATTTCCCGGCCCCAGGTGGCCCGGCAATAAGAACGCCACGCTGGCTTAAAATACGTTCTTTCAGCTTATAGCTCAAGCTATAGTGCTCAAGATCTACAACCACTGTTGGCCTGACAGCTGTAATCTCCATGTCATCGGAAAAAGGTGGATGTGTAATTGCAATTCTCATATTTCGGATTTGAAGAACAGTAGCCCCGTCTGAAGACATCTCTATGAAAGATTCGGAGTCCAATCGTGCTCTTTCAATAAGCTCTTTTGAGATACTTGAAAGTTCCGAATAATTGACAGGTTCTTCACGAATCCTTGCATAAAGCACATCTCCTATAGGCCCCTTTTTGGCCATAGGTGATACACCATTTTTCAGGTGTACGGACATTGTATCATCAGTGAAAAAAGACTCTAATTTGAGAGGCAAAAGTTCTGAGGGGTTCAGGATCTTGGGTGGTATGTACTCGACATCAACCCCCTTTGCTCTAGCTATAAGGGCTTGTACCCGGTCTTCGCTTACAAACAGTCCTCCGACATCAATAGCCGTACTTCGGATAAGAGCATCTACTCTACCCTCTTTGGACATTTTTATCTCCCCGACAGTGGGCTGAACTCCACTAAATCGAAGTTGAATTTCTTCAATGTCCGCCAACTTGCGAAGTTCTGAGAGCTCTTCAAGCCCTTTGAAACCTATTTCTCTGCCCTTGTTTGCCTGGGCTTCAAGTTCAGATACAACCGCTTCGGGAATAATAACCTCAGCGCCCTTGAACTCACCGCTTTTGACGCGGGGCGAAAGCCTCCCGTCAATAATTACACTAGTATCAGGAACAATCCTGCGCATCCGGTTATCCTCAGTCATATAATGGGATATAGAGCCAGAAAGTATATAAGAAAACCTCTGACAAGTTCTTCAACCTTAAGGAAGCAAAAAATAATCATAGGAAAAAAGTTTTAATAAAATGAAACATCAAAAAATTAAGAGATTTTTAATATATTCTGGAATCATTAAAATTTACCTTTAATCCTGTTTTCAATTGACATCAAACAATCAAAAGCCCCGAAAATAATAAAAAATTTGTGCCATTAGGTCAACCAAAGATCAGTTGTAAAATATCTATTTTGATCAGTAGCTACTTCTGGTTATTGACTGATAGTTAAAAATAACATTTTCGGTTGCTTAACCCGCTTCAAACAATTGGGTATGTTCGTGCTATCTCTCTGGATATAAAATATGATTCAGAATCAAATCTTTTCAATAATCGTTGTACGACCGAAAATGTATTATAATCTTCACTTAATTGAAATTTTCAAATTCAATAAAGATCTTAAATTTTAATAGACATCCTCCGGCTCAAAAACCTTCTCACCGATTATCTTTCCCTCGATATCTCTGAAAAAACAGGATCTATATCCCATGTGGCAGGCTCCCCCAACCTGCTCCACAAGCAGGAGGATAGAATCCATATCGCAGTCAATCTTTATCTGATTCACTTTCTGCACATTCCCCGAAGTTTCCCCTTTTTTCCATAGCTTTTGTCTGCTTCTGCTCCAGAAATGCGCAATTCCAGTTTCGATAGTTTTCTCAAGGGCTTCCCGATTCATATAAGCGCACATCAGCACTTCTCTGCTGATATGATCCTGAACAACAACAAAAATCAGATAGTTATCATATTTCAAGGTATCAAAATCAATCATGGAATACATATTGTCAAAATAGTATAAAAAAACACATAGTTAGGTGACTGGAATTGCTGGATCTGGAATGGAAAATCTGCCCTTTAACTATAAATAAGAGTAAAGTGATGAAATTAAGGTTTCTAAAAGGATATTTGATTTATTGAACAAAGCGTAAAACCACTGAGTCTTCAGCCCAGTGGATGTAAGCGTCAACTTCAACCCTGATTCTGTATGTAATTTTCGGCTCTTCTTTGCTAACGTTGCAGATATCAGCTGCGAAATATCCATCACACAATAGTGTATGTTCTTTCAAATAGTATTTTTTCAAATACCCTTTTTAGTTTTTCATAGCCGAATTGTTGTCTTTTGTTTCAGTTTTCGAATGATCGCAAGAGTGCTGGTTTTTGGCTCGCTCTTAACGAGTAGACGGAGTGTTTTTTTGTCCGTTTCCATTTCTAGTGTTTCACAATCTTCCTCCTTTTTAATGTCAGGAATTATCTGGTTGAGTTCTTAGTCAATCTGTTCTAGTATATTTTTTCGATACTCGCACACAAAGATAACGGGCAGTATGCCGAAAGTTCTGTAAATGAATATAATTTGGAAAGATATTGGAACGAAAATTTGATAGCCTTCTAAAATTTGGAAAAGAGCTACTTTTATTTATGAAATATAGCTGTCATTAATCATCATTCAGTCTTGGAAGGCTTTAAAGGTCGGACAGCTTTAATGATCCATGCAAATGCAGAGGTTTTAAAGTAAAAACATATGTATAAGTCAATATAAACTCTCCATTACTATTTCATTCACCAGTACTAACTCACAGACTTAAAAGCATAGAAAAACGCATATTTACCCGATTTTAAACAAAAAAGTTTATTCCCAGTTTAATTTACTTTCATGTTTGCAACTTTGATGCTAATCTTGTTTTATTTCCCCGAATATAAAGTAGGATGCCTAATGCTTCAGATGTGGTTCCCATATTTTCTAATCTAAATATAATAAATGAATAGGCCACTATAGGCTCAAGGTCAGGTTCTCATTCGATGTATATGGGGGTAAAGTATGCTAGCCCCCACAAAATCGATTACAGAGTTGCTAAGTTTATTGGGTTTTCAAATAATTTCTACTTACCCGACTTGAGATTGCTTAAGCTTGAATTATATCATTTGCTGAATCAATTAGTAGCTGGCCGTTCGTTGGCGAACGTATACCACTGTCGATGTAAATATCTACTTCAATAATAAAAATATTTAGTTTGGCAGTTGCTTTATCTGCTTGGCCATAATTTAGACCAATTTCTGCATCGTTTAGTCCAGCTGTCAATTTAAGATTCACTCCTTCAGATAGATTCCTCAAATTGGCAAAATTTTATACAGGAGTAATCATTTGATTGATTTCCTGTGCATGAGTTAGGACATTGATTGAAGCAGTCTCCGATGCTGTAGTATAATTAACAGTATCTTTTGGCTTGAAACTAGTAGTTAATGGATGCGTACCTGTGCTTAATACAGTTCCTAAGTGAGTATAGACAACGGTTCAGGGTACTGAAGTAGTTGCATCTAGCTGAGTTCTGCTCAATGGTATTCTATATACTATATCGACAGAATTATTCCAGGTAATTGTAGGAGCTATTTTTCCTATAACTGGCTGAAGGCAATAGGAGTGTTTCCTACACCAACCGTGGCTTAACAGTGTTTGTGCTTGTGTTAATTACAAAGACAGTGTTTTTGCCAGCGTTCGCCACATATTATTTGCTCCATCCGGGGTGACTGCAATTCCTGTAGGAGTTTCTCCTACATTTACCGTGGCTGCAATATTATCTGTGGCTGTGTTAATTACATAGACATTAGCACTGTTCGAGTTCGGAATATATGCAAATGGTGCTGCACCTGCTATACTCACCAGCACTAAAATCATAGCTATTGAAACCAAGGCTATTGAATATAATTTTTGTTTATTGATCACTTATTTCAACTCTTTTACCAATGTTATTAATTAGAAAAAAATCGAAGATCGTTCCATCTGATTGGGAATATTCGTCAATCAGATTAGGAGTGTTATAACATATAAAACTCTTGTTATAAAATCAGTGAGTTGTATAGTTATAATCGCAAAATTTGTGAGTTTCTTACACATCGATTCATTTTTGATCAAAATATACGAATTTAGTGAAAAACCGCATAAGTTGGGTAAACACCAACACTTTGAAAGGTAAATAATTTCTAACATATTTCAAAGGAGAAAACTATGTATAAGTTCACTCATACAAAATTTTCCAAAATATGGCTATTTTTGCGATTCGATTATCCGTATTTTTCCTTTTTAGGTAGGCAACCATTCTTTTATAAAGAATAATTAATCTGGAAAACTCACTGAGAAACCCATGGAGATTATTAAGACTAAGAGAGATGTTATTTCACAAGCGTTGACAGAGTTTCTTGCCTTGAAATCTGAATATCGTATGTAAGCGAACTTATGACAATTTACAATATCTTATAAAAATCTACTTCTCATTAATTTCAATAAAGGACACAATAATAAGTGCTGCTGGAGACTCCAAAAGAAATAGGGCAATATCGATCGTCTTAAGGAATGTTATTATGGCCCTAAAAATTAGGTGACCAACCATTTTAAATTATACATGGAGATAGCGTCTATCAACATGAAGTTAACATCAATAAAATATTGTTTGTGCAGTTAGTGAGATGATCAACCAGATGCTTTAAAGCTTATTTTTTCCGAACTGTTTAGCTCGTTGTGCTAACAGATTGAGAAATTCCTGTTTTTCATTGGGAATAAAAAGGTACGGAACCAACCATATGACACAATTTTGGTGTTTTTTGCAAAATAAATAAAGTTAAAAATATATTAATATGTACCAATATGTTTATATTGTACTTGCAATCAATTCCTAAGTAATTAGAGGAAGTATCATTCTCGATTTCTTCTACTTTCATGGAGGAATTAGACATAAATATCATCAAAATTTTATTACTGGCTTATTTAATATTTACACTAAGCTCCTGTGTAGGGACAGCAGCTGAGATTCACGTCCAACCAGGAGGTTCAATACAGGCTGCAGTGAACAGTGCAAAATCAGACGATACAATCATTGTAGAACCCGGAACCTATACTGGGAATATAGACATAAGCAGAGATTATGCTAATAATCTTAATAATCTGGTATTGATGGCATCATCTAGTAACCCTGGAGACACCATAATTGTTGCCGACAATACAGCAGGTCCTACAGTTAAAGGTGTGATTTCTATCAAATACAAAACTCATGTAACAGTCAAAGGATTTACCATTACTGGAGCCAGAAATGATGTGGCAGGAGTTTACCTCTCTCAAGGTAAACAATGCACAGTTGAAAATAACATATTTTTGAACGATGGACTTGGAGTGAAACTAGTTAGTTTTACTGATAGTGTGGTTCGCAACAACAACTTCAACAGAACTAGTACTTTTGGGACTGGCACTGGGATAGATATTGAACAATCTGGCAATACCATGGTTTCTGGAAATTCGATCTCAAACCAAAATAATGGGATTCATATTGTAGGTTCTAATTCTAAAGGAAGTACCATATCAAGAAACTCCATAAGTCAGAATACTAACTCTGGTATATTAATGGAATCCGCAAAAGATGTTACCCTCGAAGGAAACACTTTGAACTCAAACAAAAACGATGGGATCTATCTGTCATTTTCAGATGAAAACAACTTAACAAATAACAATGTGTTAATGTTAGGCAGTGCAGTCAACGGAACTAACACCAACGGCATAAACCTTTATCATTCTAAATCGAACACAATTTCAAATAATAATGCCAGTTCCGCAGACCATGGTATTTTCTTTAATACTTGCGAAAACAACGTTGTGCAAAATAACAAAGTTTCAAGCAATCTTTACGGGATAGCTATGAGGTATTCCCATAAAAACAAAATTATTAACAATAATGCGGATGGAAATAAAGAAGGCATTTACTTAACATGGGAAGATAGTGGGAACACGATTTCAGGCAATAATGCAAATTTGTGTGACGTTGGTATTCATCTGACTAATTATTGTGGCAAAAATAATCTTGTGGATAACAATATAGCAAAATCAAACACATTTTATGGTATCTATGTGGAAACAAATAATAATGTGATATCTAATAATCACGCAACCGGAAATAGTAGAGGTATTTACTTACTAGGCTCAGGATGCTACAATAATACGCTTTCAAATAACATTGTTGATTTTAGCACTGGCAACGGTATTCGTCTTGCGAATACTAGCAATTATAATAAGCTCGTCAGCAACAGTCTAATTTCAAACAGTGGAGATGGGATTTACTTAGTGAATTCAAACAATAGTTACATTGACAGTAATACAGCGCGAGGCAATAACATCGGAATCCACGTGGAAAGCTCAAATAAGAATATACTCTCCAGCAATGTGGTTCCATATAATAATATGGGGATTAGGCTCTACTCTGCAGACAATAACACTCTTTCCAATAATACTGTATCTTATAATGCCCTCGATGGTATTGACCTGAACTCTGCTGTAAGCAACAATATTACAGGCAACCATATTATCTGGAACGAAAAAGGTATTTTCCTGTGTCCTAAAAGCATCAATAACCAAATTTATAATAACTATTTCAACAATACTGAGAATACAGACGCTAAAAATGCAAGATGTACCTGGTACATAGGAAAGACTAAAGGCAAAAACGTTGTAGGTGGGCCATATATTGGCGGTAACTTCTGGGCACATATTAACGGTGACGGATTTTCCCAAACTGCACATGATTCCGAAGGCAATGGAATTGCTGATGCAATATATGATAAAGAAGTAAATGTCATTGATAGATCACCACTCGTAAGTGTAGTACTTCCTGTTGCAGACTTCAGAGCCAGCACTACACAAGGTTATGCTCCACTTGATGTCCAGCTTACAGATCTTTCACAAAATGCAATATCGAAAATTTGGGATTTTGGAGACGGAACTAATTCAACCGAGCAGAATCCAAAGCACACTTATTCCAAAGCAGGAAACTACACCGTTAACTTTATAGTTAGCGATAAAAATAATACGATTTCAAAGGCTACCACAATAACTGTTCTAGATTACAACACCAATCCTACAACTGGGCCGAGTATTAGTAGTTATAGTGATAGTGATGGCAGCAGTAGCAGCAGCTTCAGTAGCGGGAGTAGCAGCTTCAGTAGCGTGAGCAGCAGTGAAAGTGCAGGTGCAGGTAGTTCCAATGAGCCTCAAAGTAATGTGGTGAGTAAAGAAATTTCACATGCTTTTATTACAAGCGGAAAATCTGTGAAATTTGATTTCCCACAGAACGCTACTTCTGTTGTATATGTGAGCTTCGATTCGAAGAAGACCACTGGTAAGACGACTACCATGGTCGAGATGCTGAAAGAAAAATCTATTTTAGCTTCAGGTCTGCCTTCTGATGCTGTATACAAGCACTTAAATATTTGGGTTGGAAATAATGGGTTTGCAACTCAAAATAATCTAGAAAATGCGGTATTATGTTTCAAGGTTGAAAAATTCTGGATACAGGATAATAAAATAGATCAGTCTTCCATCTCCCTCAATAGGTACTGTGACAAGGAATGGAATCCATTGCCAACAATCAAATCAGGAGAAGATAACAAGTATCTTTATTTCACAGCGCAAACATCGGGATTTTCTCCCTTTGTAATAACTGGTAAGATGACAGCAAAGCAAAATACCACTGTAAATACGCCAGTAAATGTTGAACACAAAAGTACAGACACTACGGGAATGCCTGGATTTGAAATTATTTCCTGTATAACTGTTCTGTTAGCTGTATTCTTGTACAAAAGAAAATAAAAAATAAAATAAGAAAATAGAGCGAAAAATTTTGGTACATAAGAAAGTTAGGATGAAGATCCAATCTTTTCATCCTAAATTTTATTTTCAATTTTTTCATTATTTTTGTCTTTAATTATGAGGAATATTATTATTTTCTGGGTTTTTGCTTTATTTAAGTCAATAGAATATCTAGTGCTTCGATAAATCACTAAAGTTTGTTATATGCATCTAAATTATGTACAAATTATTCGTGAAAGTTCGGGATTTATCAAAATCATTTATTTTTCTTAATTTTTTTGTTTTTCTCCAGTTTTTAAAAAATAATGGGTTTCATCTAAATTTAGTGCTTCAATACTCCTCATTTATCCATAAACGACGCTTCACATTTCATATTAAGTGGTGAAAACGCGTCCACATTTCTTCTCTCTTTATATGTCTCATTGTGGTCCTAAAATAGAATTGAAGTCAAAATAAATCTATTGATTCTATATTACAACCTTTCAGAATGTATGTAAACTATCAAGGTCAATGGTTACTTTCACGCAAATATATTTTTCATACCGTTGTGGGTATGTCTGTAAACAAGAATTATGTTTACTCTATCTCTATTCTCATTCAAATCTCAATAATATCTCTGAAAAGAACAAGTATAAATTAGCTGTTGATCACATAAATGATCCTCAATACGGAAAAATAGATCAATCTTATGAAATGTAAGTAATACGTTGACAGGCTAAAATGTCGCTAAACTCTTACTCTTTTTACTCATACATCTCCCTTTACATCACTACCAAAAACGAAAAATTTCGGGGATTCCGATTTATCTTTGATTTTTTTTCTTACAGGGCATCAGGCCCAAATCTTTTCCGCTAATTCCTGTATTCGACCTTAAGGTAAAATATCATGCAGCTTGTTATAGGGGGTGGAAACTTCATGTGAACTATTATTAAATGGATTATTCATATTTAAGCTACCTTTGTACCATGAAATGGAACTACGGTATTCAAACAATCGTGTTTATAAAATAAAGGGATTTCGATAAACCTCAATTTTTTGCGATCTTATATAAAGCGAATATAAGAAATTTGTTGAAATTGAGGTTAATCAAAATTTCTACAATTACCCAAGATACTCACACACTATATCGGTCATTCCTTACTCTTTCATTATCTGTTCGCTTTCAGCTACAATATCTAAGTACACTCCTAATTATTTTAAATTAATTATACAAAAAATAGTTTATGAGTAAAATCTACTTCCGCGTAAAATATTTTGAAATCGAACAACAATTTAATATGGATTATGTTTTGGGTCTTTACGAGGATCTTCACGAATCTAAAACTGAGTTTTCCTCAAAAAACAGTTCATATTAATTTTGTATCACACTCTTGATTTTGTCTTGCTCCGTTAGCTGGTTGCTATTTTCACTTTAGAATTCATCTTGTTTAATTGTACTAGTTTTCTAATTATCCTGCGTTCAGAGAATCAAAAATTAAGTTGCAGAAAATTGACTGCAGAGAACAAGTCTATGGTTTTTCTTTATAAACATCAACTCATTATTGATGGACCACCAATTTCTAAAAACTCTCATATTACCTGGCTATAAGAGTGATTTTGGGTTATAACTAAAAGTGTAACATTTTAATGATATATCTAACTGAATTTAAATCGCAAACTAATATTTATTACAACTGTATCTACGCAGTCTAGGTTTTCGAAAGTATCATCATAGTGATATTTTGAACAATTATTTACTTTCAATTAATGAAACTAACTTTCTGCAGATGTACACCAGAATGCCATCTATTTTTTCAATGACCTATAATATGGTCTTAAAAGATAAGAGAAATGTTCACGCCAATAGAAACATCCATAAGTATAAAATCATTAAAGTAAAAATGGAATTAATTTTTGGAAAAGCATATATTTGAACATAAAATGTAACATTATTTAGAATGGTTATTATATATTATGATCATATTTATAAATTGTAGAGAATTTCGATAAACTTCTCTGTATTTGAGTATTGGAGAGCTTAAATCTTTTAACAAAAAATTTTACTAATGGAAGTTCTTCCTGATTTTGCTATTAAAGAAGAATAAAAATATCCTCATTCAGTTGGATACAAACCTGCTGAAATTGATCCCTTAATTAATTGGAATCCTTTCGTATCATTTTTGAGTACATATATTTTAACAAAACAGTTTCCTTAGGCTGGAATGAAGCAGAATTAATCATTATATTTAAAATGCTTGTTTTACTTATTTGTTTTTAGAGTACCCGATTGCAATAATAACTGGATATTACCAAAACTTCCAAAATGGTATAAATTTTATCAGTTTCTCTGTTTGTCTTCTCAAAAAGATTTATTATTTTCTTTTTAAAGACAGTTCATATAGTCTCAAAATATTTCTGATTTTTTTTAGCTATTCCATGATTTCATAGCATAAAGTCTGAGAATCATTCACTACCTTCGTCTGAGAGCTTTTTCGATAGGAACTTGGGTAGGTCCACTAAGGTTCGATAATAATATATATGTACTATACATAGTTTTTGTAATAAACATGTGCATAAATCTGCGTCGAATTTCAGATTCACTAATCGAAGTCAACTTACTTATATATTTTTGAACAGCTTTTCGTCTTAATTTAAGCCAAGCATCGTCCATTATCCAATTGTAGGAAATGATTGAGTTTCAAGATAAGCTCTTGCATAAATAGGACTTACACACTTATGATGCGAAATCAAGTACAATGGACTTAATGATTAAAAATTAGTTTTAGAAAGTTTTAAGTTTAATGGTATTGATTTTGTGCTTCAAGTGTGTAAGTCCAAATAAAAATAGCTGGATACATGACTCTTGACGGATATTTTATTGGGCAGCAGCCCTATATTTTACGTTGGAATCTGGCAGCACTTGCTGGAAGGTATTTTACGGAAAAATCGTAAACTCATTGAAATAACAGTCTGGAGCACGATATCATAAATAATAAAGTGAGGTTAATAAAATTTGAAGAATTAAATGGGTTACTCGATTTATATAAATATTTAAATCCTGATGATCCTGATTTGAAGGGAACTGACTGCATAAATAAATTGTGGGAAAAAATTTACAATGATCCAAACATATATTATTTTGTGGTGGAAGATGACGGGGTAATAGTCTCATCATGTACATTGATTATAATAGATAATTTAACACGACGCGGAAGACCATTTGGATTAATAGAAAATGTGGTAACTCATAAAGAATACCGAAAAAGAGGATATGGGACTGCAATATTGCATAACGCTGTGGAGGTTGCAAAGAAGAACAACTGTTATAAAGTTGTGTTGTTAACCGGAAGAAAGGAAGAAAGTGTACTGAGATTCTATGAACGAGTAGGATTTGAGAAGGATCTAAAGACTGGATTTATGATTAGGTTGTAATAGGTTATATGGCGGCGTTGAAGTCAATTAAGAATCTACCTGAAGAGTGTTATTGCCTACTGTAACTTCAAAATATGCAACATAGACCATCGAAACAGGTCATTGATATTAGAGACTTTTGAAGATTTCCTTAGATCACTAAAGTTTGCCATAAATTTCACTGATAATTGACTGCAATAAATCAAAGAACCCGAAAATAATAAAAGTTCTCATCAAACAAAGCTTTATTGTACTCATTTTAACTTTTGCAGAGATCACATGTAGACCACCAACATTCCCGTAAAGCTAGCTCGCTTTTCTTTCATAGATTGAAATATTTGCATATTAAAAAGAAAATTTACTGATAAAATATATAGCTATGTTGGAAATCACAGTTTAATAAAGATGAAATAAGTAGATCTGCTTTTAGAATCATCAATTACTGGTTGTGAAGTGCTGAATTAAGAATCAGCCATAGGTTCATAGTCAATTTACTATGAGGGAAAAAATTTAAAGGGTCTGGAGAAAAAAGATTAAACAAGTTTCAATTCCATTTTGTAACAAGTCTCCTCATAGCCACATACATTTTTACTCTCAGTAATTGTCCTAAAACCAATTTTTTGTATAATTGTACAGCATGATGATTATTTATCAGTACGTATAATGTAATAAATGATATTCCATTTAGTTTCATTTCCTCAATACTTTCTTTCAATAATCTCTCAGCAAAACCCTTTCCTCTATAATTCATATCAATTATAAGTTCTCAAAGAACCGATTGCTTCTCAAAACCTTTAAAAGAAAATGCCTGTTTCAAATAATAAATACAGTAGCCTACAACCTTATCTTTGTTTTTAATAACATAAAAGATCTCTTTGAAGATCTTTGAATAATTTACAAGTTTTTCCCGATTTACACACTTGAATACTTCTGCCTGAATTCTTAGAATTTCAGGAAGCATGTAATCCTCTATAGTTAAAACATTATCTTTATTTTTATCTTTTTCCCCATTGTTTTAAAAGGAACGGATCTGCAGTATCTCGATGCAGTCTGTTAACAATCGTTCTGTTTATATCCAATAAAGTGTGCATTTTAGTGAGATCTATACAGCTGAAGAGAGGCTCTTAACCGATTACAAGTGTAGATTCTCACAATTATAATAATTTTAATTTTATATAACATTGTAAAAATTAATTCTTCGCATCAGAATTCTGCTTATAACTCAAATTTGATAGTATCCACGAAAGTGTGTCGTTTTGTCTATAAAATAACAAATTTCAAAGATTTATCTGGTGAAAATTCCATATCAAAGAACAAAGTTAAACACATTATGCAAAAACTTAACTTTGAATTTATAGTAAATTCGCGACACTGCTCTATTTTTTGTGTCTCTATTTTATTTAAAAATGTGCAGTCATTGTTTTATTAGATTTTAAAAAGGAGCTATACACAGATTTTGTATCAAAAAACTATGTATTTTCTCATTTGTCAGTCGAAATGTGTTTGTGATGGAAAGCAAAAACCTTGTCATATTTATCTCATGAAGAATAAAAATAAATGAAAATTAAGTAACTATTTAACCTACAAATCGGATTCATTTTATTTAGATAAATTACTTTTATTGTGCCGAGCTTCTGAGTTGCGGGTTAATTTCAATTGCTTTCTCATATGCTTTTATTGCTTCATCGGACTTATTTAATTTATTTAAAATAACTGCTTTATTGTACCAAGCTGCTGAATAATGTGGATTAATTTCAATTGCTTTATCAAATGCTTTTATTGCTTCATCGTATTTATTTAAATGATCTAGAGCAAGGCCTTTATTGTACAAAGGTTTTGAATACCGTGGATTAATTTCAATTGCTTTATCAAATGCTTTTATTGCTTCATCCGATTTGCCTAATTTCCCTAAAGCTACGCCTTTGCCATCCCAAGCATGTGAATCATGTGGATTAATTTCAATTGCTTTGTCATAAGCTTTTATGGCTTCATTGTACTTTTCTGAGCTCATTAGCTCGCTTCCTTTATGGGCCCATATATTCACAGATTGCGCTGCGCCTGCTATACCCACTTGCATTAAAAGCGCCAATGCAGCGATTTCTAAAACCGTTATGATTGTATGCTTTCTACTTGCTTTATCACATTTAGCTTCGTTCATTTTCAATCTCTCGATATTTGTTCATATATTAATGCTTAAAAATAACTACAAAAACACGAATGAATAATACTTCACTCTACAAAGTAAACTTTTCTACTGGGGAAATATATTTATTTATTCATTAGAATAATTTTTACATTACTGTTCGTTGATAAACTTATAATAATTATAATAATCCCCATAATAAAACAACATTTTAACTTTCAAAACAGCTATTTAGAAAAAAAATTTAACCTAAGTTCCAACACAAAGTAAAAAAAGCTACAATTTAAGGTAGAACATAGCCATATAAAAACAATGATACACAGTATTTCAAACAAAAACGGTGTGCATGTGTGCGATAGTATAGAATATAATTGAAGTAATTGATCCTGAAATTCTACTCAAAGCTGTCCATGCATCATGTGGGAAAGTCATTCAAGCTGAACTTGTAGTTTTCTCTATCTGTAGGGTAAAATTCATTAGTTTCGTACATTTCCATATATTGAAGATCATTTGTGCAAAATGGATTATCGATACTGAGAGATCTCCGGATCTTTGCTTTGGACAATCATAGAACCAAATCTAATCAAATATGAACTATTCGACGTTTGGATATCTGAAGGCTTTTCATTAGTTTCTTCTGTTGGGAAAGAAAATATTTGGGAATAATACGTTTTTCCGATAAATTATTATTTACAAAATAATGGTTACCTGCCTAAAAAAGTAAAACATACATAAGTGAATCGCAAAAAATTTGATAGCAAGAGTTAAGGATGTTACGATACTACGAAAAAGATTAATGAATATTTCCCATCGATTGGATGATAATCGGATTTTCATGAAGATAACATATGGAAATGGATGAAAATAAATGCTAAATAAAACATATTCAACATAATAATTATATCTAGTATTCATAATTTTATAATTTAGTAAAGTATAATCATTGTTAATGAAAATCAATTTTGCATTATTTCATATACAACGCTGGTTTAGGATTATTGACTCAGATGATCAATTGGTAAAAAGATAGCTATGCAATAGATTTGCCTGGGATTATTATCCTAAAAACATTCAAATTGTATATTAAATAAAATTATATAATCGAGGTTGACAAATTATAATCTGGCTTAATTTATACCAAAACTCGTGGTGATGATGTTAAATGAAATTTAAGAAGATAATTGCTTTCTTGATAGCAGTTTCGTTGTAGCTTAATTAACTGTCGCAACAGTAAGTGTCCACTAACCAGGTAACGGTAACGGCGGCACCAAAAATGGACACATCGATAACTATAACTGTATCAGAAACAATAATGACAAGACATGGGCGTCTGCAACGGCGGCGTCCCAAGCTTAGGTGGCTCTAATAATCTTAATGGTGATACCTTAAGTTGATGACAATTGTACACTTGAAAGCATGTACGAAAAGACTTGATATCTTCACCTAACTTTATAAGATTGATATATATCTTCAATTTTTATAACCTATTGTCTATAACGCTTATATCAGCAATTTTTTGAAATCTTAAGTTCATAAATATTCTCTTTATCTGGAGTTGGGAACGCACAGGAGAGATTATGGGCAAATTTGACGTTGAATCTTAATAGGAAATTCTTCCAAAATTCACATGTGAATTAAATTTGAAATGGAACATTTTATCCCAATTATAGAATTAAACTTCGTTTTAAGACCAGCTCATAGTATTCATTAAAAACACAAAAATTTGCTAGCTCTTAGAAAATTATGCTTTTACAGGATTACAGTAAATAATACTATAAGCAGTGGAAAATATTTGAGCCTTTTTTGTTTTCTACCTATGTTTTTGCGAACTGGATCATTCCACAAATTATGGGAATAATACAAGTTTTCACTAATTACATGCCTAGTAAATACAAAAAAATATTTTAGCCCTTTTTGGGAAATTTTTTGTGAGTGGGTAATATATATAATTTTATTATTTTAAATTTATTAAAAGTTATTTGCCTTTCAAGGTATTGGTGTTTATCCAACTTATGCGGTATTTTCACTAAATTCTGATATTTTGATCAAAAATGAATCGATGTGTAAGAAACTCACAAATTTTGCGATTATAACTACGCAACTTTCTTATTTTATAGACAGAATTAGATATGTTACAACACTCATAATCAGATTGACGAATATTCCCCATAAGATGGAACGATCTTCGATTTTTTTCTAATTAATAACATTGGTGAAAGATCATTTCGGAAATATTTTAAACTGGAAATTTAAGAAATAAAAAATCTGTCGTAACTATTCGAACCTGTTCTCATGATTATTTTTAGTCTGTCCTTTTAAAGAAAAGCCATCCTTTCTCCCCTTTTCCATATTTTGTCCGGATCAAAATATAATTCCCTTTCAGCTCCTCTCCATGGAGTGTCATCACGATCTCTTTTTCCTCACGTTTTTGAAGCTCAAAAGTTCCTTTGTCCCATATCTCAACCTTGCCAGCTCCGTACTCTCCTTCCGGAATTTCCCCCTCAAAATCAGCATATGAAAGAGGATGATCTTCAGTCTGGATAGCAAGCCTTTTGATACCTGTCTCTTTTGGCGGTTGTTTTGGCACAGCCCAGCTTTTCAGAACTCCATCCATCTCCAGACGGAAATCGTAATGCAGATTTCGCGCATCATGGCGCTGTACTACAAAAGTAGGCTTGCCGACGCTTTCGTATGAACTAAGAGTAAAAGGCTCAGGAGTTTTTTCAAAATGTCTCTTCTTCTCATATTCTTCAAGCATAGAAGATCAATAGAAAATATGGTTTTGACAAGTATAAAGAATTCATTGATCAAAAGATTAGGGTGAAACAGCTTTGATAGATGAGCTCTTATCTAGAGGTTTGGAAGGATTAACCGGAAGAGATGGGAAGAAAAAAATAATCAAGCCAGTATATGTTTTTGAACAAGGATCTGAAAAAGACAAATATATTTACAAAAACCAGTAATTAGTTTCTAAAAGTCTGGAGTTCTTAAGTAAAGAGAATATTCTAGGAGAAAGCAAAATTCAAGAACTCGTAGACCAAGTTTATACGAAGGCATATCAAGGTTCTGATCTAGCATCTTTCGAAATGGTGAAAAAACTTTCCCCAAATTTCATAGCAAAATTATTCATTTCATAAATGAAAACGAAAACCAGGAAGAGTTTTATAATCTATATCAATCAGTTGAAGTTGTTCCAACTCAGTTCAAACTTGAATATATTGAAGAAATAGAGAAGAAAATGTATTTTGAAGCTATGAAATATGTTGGCTCAATAAGTGTTGGCCAATACAAAAACTAATGCATAACAACCAGATACTTATTGATTTGGATACTAATTTTGCAAGTGTTGATTACAGTTCAGAATTAGGCCTCTTATTAGATTCAGAAGAGTCACTTTTGGGCATATTATAACTGAATTTTCTAAAAAGCTTTTTCTTGTGAACTATTGAGGCAAATTGTAAACTAATAAAAATAGCATTCGTAACTACAACAAACCAGAACTACTGAGGAGACACGAGATTATTTATATCAGGCTGGCATTTAGCAGGCAAAAAGGTTATCCCATCTTTTAATTCAATGCAAATTCATTTAGATACATAATTTATCAATACTTTGTATATACCATAATTATCACATATTCTACACATATTACATATTTGAGAGGTAAAATATGTTTCAGATAGGAGAAGCATTAATGGGGCAGGGCTCAGAACTTGCCCATGTTGATTTAATGATAGGAGATAAAGTTGGTCCTGTGGGGCAGGCTTTTGCAAACGGTCTGACTCAACTTTCGGCCGGACACACACCACTTCTATCCGTCATCAGGCCAAATCTACCACCCAAACCTTCCACCCTTATAATCCCAAAGGTTACGGTAAAGAATATGGAGCAGGCAGCAAAGATTTTCGGACCTGCCCAGTCAGCAGTTGCAAAAGCAGTAGCAGATTCTGTCGAAGAAGGCGTAATCTTGAAGGAACAAGTTGAAAACATTGTTATTGTAGCGAGCGTCTTCATTCACCCAGAAGCTCAGGACTATAACAAAATTTACAGATACAACTACGGAGCCACAAAACTCGCAATTAAACGTGCTATGGAAAGCTTCCCGGATATTGACAGAGTTCTCGAGGAGAGCAATAAGTCCACTCATGTCATTATGGGATTCAAAGTCACTAGGCTCTGGGACCCGCCCTATTTACAAATTGCTTTTGACAACCCTAACTTGGAAACTGCACTTTCTGCCATCTCCCAGATTCCTAACAGCGACCATGTGATCATCGAAGCGGGTACGCCTCTTATCAAACGCTATGGTGTGGATGTCATCTCAAAGATTAGGCAGGTAAGACCCGATGCCTTCATTGTTGCTGATTTGAAGACCCTTGATACTGGAAACCTTGAAGCAAGGATGGTCTCAGATGCCGCAGGTGATGCCATTGTAGTATCTGCTCTTGCTCCAATCAACACTATTGATAAGCTCATCGAGGAAGCCCATAAAACAGGTATTTATGCAGTCATGGACACTCTCAATCAGCATGATCCAATTTCTGTCTTAAATAATCTTAAGGTTATGCCCGATGTCATTGAACTCCATCGTGGAATTGACATCGAAAGTACTGAACATGCCTGGGGAGATATTGCCGAGATCAAGAAGGTTGCTCCAAAAGCTTTAATTGCCGTTGCAGGCGGAGTTCGTCTCGACAAGGTACCTGTGGCTCTAAACCAGGGGGCCGATATTCTTGTTGTCGGACGTGCGATCACCAATGCAAAAGATGTTAGGGAAGTTGCAGAGCAGTTTATCAACAGCCTTAATAAGCCTGAGATTGACCAGTTCAGAATTATGACGGACTTTTGAGCAGATTTTAAAATTCCGAAAAAAGATCCCATAAAAAAGTTCTAAAAAAGTAAAATATAACACAATTATTTGGCAGAAAACTATAAGAGAAGGCATTAAAATTCTCACTTTCTTTTTCATTTTCTTTTCGTTTTTCGGGAGGAAATTTCTTGGGTTTACCATTCATTTTACTGAATTTCAAGACTTATATGCAGGGTACAGGTCAGAATGCAGTGAAAATTGCAAAGACCTGTAAAGTAGTATCTGAAGAATCGGGTATTAAGATTGCAGTGGCTCCGCAGCTTCCAGACGTTTACAGAGTAGCCTCGGAAGTTGAACTTCAGGTCTTTTCTCAACACATGGACGGAATAGGAGAAGGAAGCTTTACTGGACATATCTTTGGGAAATGCATAAAAGAAGCCGGAGCATTCGGAACTCTGATAAATCATTCTGAAAGGCGTCTAACCCTTGCAGATATTGAAGCTTCCCTGAGGGCAGCAAGAGACTTCGGACTAAGAACAGTTATCTGTACTAATAATATCCCTACCACAGTAGCAGCCGCATCTCTTGGTCCAGATTATGTTGCAATCGAGCCCCCTGAGCTAATAGGTGGCGGAATCTCAGTATCAAAGGTTGATCCTGAAATCGTTAGTGGCTCGGTTGAGGCAGTTGCAAAAATCAATCGTGAAGTAAAAGTACTTTGTGGAGCCGGAATCTCAAAAGGTGATGATCTCAGGGCAGCCCTTGATCTCGGATCTGAAGGTGTGCTCCTTGCATCTGGAATCGTTAAAGCAAAAGATCCAAAAACCGCACTTGAAGATCTTATCAGTCTAGTTTAAGTTTCACTTCCTGATTTTTATTCAAAAAGGTATGGATACTAAGGAATACATCGACCTATTTGGAAAATAATTCGGTTACTCAGCCACTTTTTTTTAACTTCTTACAATTATTTAGCTATAAACCCAAATCTATTGACGTTGTTTTTAAGTTGTCACAAGTGTATAATTGTAAATCCATTCAAAATTGGAAAACATAATTCTTTGCTAACGATTAAAGAAAATCAGCTCAAAAAACTTACCCACTGTGTCTTAAATCCGATATTTTGAAGAGGTATACATATGTAGAATGTCGTTAGTTTACTATTTCTGCTAATTAAATTACCAATTTATTGCAATGAAATTGCCTAAAAAGCCAATTTAACATCCATGATCACAGTCACATTTGATTCTTCTATGGCAACTTACTGATTACTTTTAAGACAGGTTTGAAAATCAAACTTAGTATAAAATTCTTGCTCACAATAATGATGAGTCAATTTAAGTTGGTAAAAGGTACTGTTTTGAGTTTGATGCAATCGGTATTAATGATTACAAAGTACTTTTTTCATCGGATCTGAACCAAAATATTCTCCTCCAAAAGGAAAAATCTTTAAAGACGATCTAAGATTAAAAAGCAGTTAAAGGATTGTGAACTGTGGATTGATGGAGACTAAATTAGGACTGCAGAAGCTGTACAACTTCCGATGTAATTAAAAACTATATTGAAAATCAGGGAAACAATGAAGAAAAAGGAGCATATCAGCAAATGAAATTATTTGATTTTGAATAATTCATATATATCCAAATCTATGGCGTGAACATCCCCGGTTGCTTGCAGTAGATGTGAAACCGAACTTTTGATTTTGAGCCTATTATTCAAAGAATTTCACATTTATTTGAGTAATTTTTTGAATATTGAGTAAAATTTATGTCAAAAATTAGGAAAATTTAAATCGACAAAGTGGAGAATGTAATACTCTATTGAAACTATTTTAATATTTTGTTCTGTTAGCATACAATATGCCAAATTCAATACCAAAAATTAGATCACGTACATAGTTGTTGAAAATCGTAATCAAAATACTCTATATATATTTGTATAAAATTAAGAAATATACTTTTTCTGGTGATTAATAATTCAAGGAAACAACCTATAATTTGATAATCATAATTATTACTCATTTATGTCTTCGAAGATTAAAATCTCCTTTCAACATAAAAACCAAGTTGTTAAATTGGAATAAAAAGGAAAAAAATGATCCTAACTTCTCAGTTCCCTTCTATTTCTTTTTTAAATTTTTTTATTAATTCTCTTACCTGAATTGCACGCTCAAAGTCTAACCTTTCAGCAGCCTCTCTCATTTCAACATCGAGCTCGATGATTATATTGGGCATATCAGTTTTTGGGATATGTTTAATATCAGTTATATCCACGACTTTTTCTCTGATGGGTTTGCAGATAGTTGTCGGTACTATGCCGTGTTCTTTATTGTAAGCTATCTGAATTGAGCGGCGACGCTCTGTTTCGTTAACTGCTTTTTTGATGGAATCGGTCATATTGTCTGCATAGAGGACAACCTTTGAACTGGCGTTCCGGGCTGCACGGCCTATAATCTGGATGAGACTTTTTGAGTTCCTCAAAAAACCTTCTTTATCGGCGTCCAGGATACCGATAAAACCTACTTCTGGGATGTCAAGGCCCTCTCTGAGCAAATTTATGCCTACAAGAACATCGAATTTGCCAAGACGAAGTTCTCGAATGATTTCGGTTCGTTCTATTGTCTTGATATCAGAATGCAGATAACGAGCTCTAATATCATTTTTAGCAAGGAATTCAGTAAGTTCCTCAGCAAGTTTTTTAGTCAGGGTGGTTACAAGGGCTCGATCTCCCCTATTTACTATTTTTTGGATTTCCTGCATAACATCCCTTACTTGGCCTTCTAGAGGACGAATCTCTACTTCAGGGTCAACAAGACCCGTGGGCCTTATTATCTGTTCCACCACCTGGGATGAACGCTCCAGTTCGTAATCCGCGGGAGTTGCTGAAACGAAGATCACATTTCTCATATACTGTTCGAATTCATCAAACCTCAGGGGCCGGTTGTCATAGGCGCTTGGAAGCCTGAAGCCATAGTCTACCAGGCTCTTTTTTCGAGATTTATCGCCATTATACATCCCATGAAGCTGTGGGATGGTCTGATGGCTCTCGTCGATGACAAGAAGAAAATCTTCTGGGAAATAATCAAGCAGGCAGAAAGGTTTCTCTCCGGGCTGGCGGTGGTCAAAATGCCTTGAGTAGTTCTCAATTCCCTTACAGTTCCCGGTTTCCTCTATCATTTCCATATCATAAAGAGTGCGCTGCTTTAGCCGGTGAGATTCAAGCAACCCGAGTTCAGGTAGTCTTTCTTCAAGCTCCTCTAGGATGTACTGAATTGCAATTTTTTGTTCCTCCTCTGGAATTACATAGTGTTTGGTAGGATAGACAAAGAAATAATCCAAGTTTTCAGTTCTATGTCCTGTCTGCTTATCTACTTCGGAAATTCGATCAATCTCATCTCCGAAGAGTTCAATCTTGATGATATTATCAAAGTATCCTGGAATGATGTCAATAACATCCCCTTTTACCCTGAAGCGGCCAGGCATGAGCTCAAGGTCATTGCGTTCAAACTGGATTTCAATGAGCTTTTGCAGAATTTCTTTTCTTTGAACCTTATCTCCAACTTTCAGTTCAAACCCCATTTCTTGGAAGTTTTCCGGATTTCCAAGACCATAAATACAGGATACTGATGCTACAACTATAACGTCCTGGCGAGACATCAGAGAAGCTGTGGTAGCAAGGCGCATCTGCTCTATTTTTGGATTGATCTGGGCATCTTTTTCAATGTATTGATCCTTTGCTGGAAGGTATGACTCGGGCTGATAGTAATCATAATATGAGACAAAATACTCTACCCTATTCTCAGGGAAAAATTCCCTGAACTCGTTATAAAGCTGTGCAGCAAGGGTCTTATTATGAGCAATTACAAGAGTTGGTTTCCTGAAATGGTTTATGATATTTGCAACTGTGTAAGTTTTCCCGGATCCTGTTACCCCGATAAGAGTCTGGAAATGCTCCTTTTTCTCCAGCCCTGTCACAAGTTTTTCTATCGCCTGCGGCTGGGAACCCCTGGGCTCAAAATAGGAAACAAGCTTGAACTGCGGACTGTCACGATATTGGACATCATGTATTGTTTCGTATTTTTGAATTTTGACTGATAGCTCGGATGATGACTCGTATTTTTGACGCGAAAATTTCATAAAACCAGACCTTAAAATGTGAAATATTTTATTATTTACTATGTTTCTGACTTTTTACAGTCGTGGAATTTGGGAAATTAAAATGAATTTTTGCGATCCCAGAAAATGAAAAAAGTCCCAATATGTTGAAAAATAAATTGGAGAAACATATCTAAAATTACTGGATCAATGATTTTTGCCTCAACAGGTGGTTATAGTTGATTGCAAATCTGTGGGCCTCATCCCTAATCTCTTGAATAAAGAGGGAAGCCTTTTCATCTCTTTTGATGTGGAGAGGATCCTTAAATCCAGGTACATAGATTTCTTCTTCCCGTTTGGCAATGGAGATTATTGGAATCCTAATTTTCAGCTTTCTAAGTTCCTTGAATGCTGAAGAAAGCTGTCCTTTTCCCCCATCTATAATAATTAATTCAGGCAAGTTATGTTTTTCCTCAAGCAAGCGGGAGTAGCGCCTCCGAACAACCTCGGCAATGGAAGCAAAGTCATCAATTCCTTTCACACTTTCTATTTTGAAGCGGCGGTAATTATGCTTGTCAGGCCGGCCTCCTCGGAACTGCACCATAGAGCCTACAGTAGCCGTACCTGAGAGATGCGAGATATCGAAACATTCAATAACATTCGGAAACTTAGGCAGAAAAAGCTTACTCTGCAGAGCTTCTAGTTTGTTCTGATCTCCGAAAAACCCTATCTCAATGTTCTTCAGGGCAAGGTCGAGTAATTCTTTTTTTTCGCCCTGTTTAGGGACCGAAATTTTCACCCTTTTTCCTCTAACCTGTGATAAAAAATCTACAAGAGATTCGTCGAGAAGCTCAGGTAAGATCAGTTCTTCAGGCGGATCATTCTCAGAATAGTACTGTACCAGAAACTCTTCCAGGAAATTTTCCCCAAAGGCAAAGACATAGTCTTGCTTATCTTCAAGCGTACCTTTATAGACCTTGAAGAGCATGAGATAGATGTTATTATTTCTGATAATATAGTTTAGGACGTCCTCATCATGTTTCTTCTGTCTCTCCATATTTTGTTTTTCATTGAGGTTCTCAAGGGCTGAGACCTCATTTCTGAGGATCATAGCCTGCTCAAATTGTTGCTTTGCAGCTAGATCCTTCATTTCCTTTTCCATAGACTCAATAAGCTCTCTGATATTGCCTTTCAGGACATAAGCAGCCCTTTTTACTTTATCTTCATATTCTTCTAAGGAGATTCTCCCTATACAAGGTCCACTACATGCTCCAATGTGATATCTGAGACAGGCACGCATCGGCATTTTTTTGCAGGTCCTGAGCTGGAATGTTTTTCTTACAACCGCAAAAATGTAATCTCTCTCCTTTGCAGAAACAAAGGGCCCAAAGAAATTTCCACTTTCTATTTTCTTCCTGGCAAGCCTGATCCTCGGAAATTTCTCTTCGGTTAAATGAATGCAGGCGTATCTTTTAGAATCCTTGAGTGCGATATTATACCTTGGCAAGTGTTTCTTAATCAGAGTATTTTCTAGGAGGAAGGCTTCTACTTCAGTATTTGTAACAATGAAATCAAGATTTCTGGCAGCTTGCACAAGACTCTCTGTTTTCGGATCAAGATCTCGTTTCTGGAAATAGTTGCTCACCCTTTTTTTAATATCTTTTGCCTTACCTACGTACATTACAGCACCATCTTCATTCTTGAAAAGATAGCATCCAGGCAGGTGAGGAAGAGACTTTAGATCAATCATCTTCAAACCTCATTCATTTAAGTTCTAAAAACATCCCAGAGAATTTTTCACATTATTGGCCCTTCATAATACTTTGGCTGCTCTGTGTTTGAATTCTTGAGATTCTTCTTCAAAGCGTTTTGATTTTTCATTAATGTTGTCTTCAAACTCTTCAGAATCGGTATCAAAAGGGTACTCCTCTTCAGAAATTGCCTCAATTGCCTCTGATCCCAATATTTTCAAATCTGAGGCTCCTCTTGAAAGCTTGGTAGCAAGGAAACACGCAGTATGGCTTCCCTTAACAACGGAAACTTCCTCAGGCGTTCCTGTAGCAATAATTTCTCCACCCGCATTTCCGCCTTCAGGACCAAGATCGATTACATAATCTGCTGATTTAATCACGTCTAGGTTATGCTCGATTACAACTACGGTATTCTTTTTTGCAACTAGGCCATTGAGGACCGAAATCAGTTTTTGAACATCATGAAAATGCAGTCCTGTAGTGGGTTCATCAAGAAGATAGGTTGTCATCCCAGTGCCCTTTTTGGAGAGCTCTCTTGTAAGCTTGATTCGCTGGGCTTCCCCTCCAGAAAGGGTTGTTGAACTTTGGCCAAGTTTGATATAACCAAGCCCTACACTTGTTAAGGTATCAAGCTTACCTTTAATCCCAGGGACATTTTTGAAATGCTCTGAAGCCTCTTCTACTGTCATATCCAGAACTTCTGCAATCGATTTACTCCTATACTTTACTTCTAGGGTTTCCCGATTGTAACGTGCACCTTTGCATTCCTCACACTCAATATATACGTCAGGCAGGAAGTTCATTTCAATTTTTATCAGTCCATCTCCCTGGCAGGCCTCGCAGCGTCCTCCCTTTACGTTGAAAGAAAAACGCCCAGTTTTGTAACCCTTGATCCTGGCTTCCTTCGTTTCGGCAAAGGCCTGCCTGATAGCATCAAAAACCTTTGTATAGGTTGCGGGATTCGAGCGTGGAGTCCTACCAATTGGACTTTGGTCAATAACAATTACCTTATCAATCTCAGAATCAAAATTTAAATTGTCATAGGTCCCAGGTGTTACACTTGAATTATATATCTTTTTCATCAGGGCCTTGTACAGAGTATCATAAATGAGAGTGGATTTTCCTGAACCCGAGACGCCTGTAACCACAGTCAAGATTCCTATTGGAATGTTCACATCAATATTCTTGAGGTTGTTTGCCCGGCAACCTTTAAGTCGGATGAAAGTATCGCTCCGTCGGCGAAGACCCGGAACCTTTATCTTCCTTTCTCCGGAAAGGTACTGACCTGTTAAAGACTCTGGATTCTTTTCGATCTCTTCAGGCGTACCTTCAGCTACTACATAGCCCCCATGAATGCCTGCTCCAGGTCCAATATCTAGAACGTGATCAGCAGCTCGGATAGTGTCTTCATCGTGCTCCACAACTATCAGTGTGTTCCCAAGATCTCGTAGTGTCCGGAGAGTTTGGATCAGCAATTCGTTATCCCGCTGGTGGAGCCCTATAGATGGCTCGTCAAGCACGTAGAGCACACCCATGAGGTTAGATCCAATCTGCGTAGCTAGCCGGATGCGTTGAGCTTCTCCTCCGGAGAGGGTTCCTGCACTCCTGGATAGGGTGATGTAACCGAGCCCTACATGTTTTAGGAATCCAAGCCGGGAATGGATTTCTTTCAAAACCTGCTTTGCAATCTCTTCTTTCTTTTCCGAGAGCTTCAGGGTCTCGAAAAACCGGATACATTCTACTATTGAGAGATTCGTTACATCTGTAATAGATTTATTTCCAAGCTTTACTGCAAGCACTTTTTCCTTCAGGCGCCTTCCTTCGCATCTCGGACAGAGCCGAACTTGCATAAATTTTTCAAGTTCCTTTCGCCTGTATTCGGACTTGGTCTGGCTGTATAACCGTTCAGCCTGAGGGAGAAGTCCCTCCCAGGTTCCTTTATGAGACCACTGAGCATCCCCGTTCTTCATGCTCATACTGAAATGAATGCGTTCGTCTGAGCCGCACATCAGGGCTTTGTACTGCTTTTCTGAAAGAGCACAAAGATGAGTGAAAATATCAAAACCGAAATGCTTTGCCACGGCTGCCAGATGCTGGCTTCGGAAGCTGTCCAGGTAATTTCTGTACAGGGCCACAGCTCCATCTGCAAGACAGAGAGTCTTATCTGGAATAATCAAATCAGGATCGAATTCCATTTTGATCCCGAGTCCATTGCACGCTTCACATGCCCCAAAAGGACTGTTAAAAGAAAACATCCTGGGCTGAAGTTCTTCAAAGGCCATATCACATACTGGACAGGACATATTTGATGAATAAAGGTGGGTTTTTCCTTCCGAATCGACCGCAATTAATAGTCCTTCTGCCTTTTCGAGGGCAATTTCACAGGCCTCAAAAAGCCTAGAGCGATCTTCTACAGGGTCCAAACGGTCAACTACTACTTCAATATCATGTTTTTTGTAGCGATCGAGAATAATCTTGTCATCGGTTCTGTAAATTTCCCCATTTACACGAACTCTGGTAAAGCCTTCATCATTCAGTTCCCTTAAAAGTTGTTGATAAGTACCTTTCTTTTGGCGGATTATAGGTGCAAGGATGGTGACAATACCTTCATATTCTTTGCTGATACTATCTGCAATTTTATCAGGGGATTGAGATTCAATTTTGACATTGTGAACCGGACAGTAAGGAATTCCGACTCTGGCAAAGAGCAGCCTCATATAATCATAGATTTCAGTAACTGTTCCAACTGTACTTCGAGGATTTTTGGATGTTGTTTTCTGTTCTATGGAAATTGCCGGAGATAGCCCTTCAATACTGTCCACATCCGGCTTGTTCATGAGGCCAAGAAACTGACGTGCATAAGCTGAGAGAGATTCCACATAGCGCCGCTGTCCTTCTGCATAGATAGTGTCAAAAGCCAGGGTGGATTTTCCAGAGCCTGATACGCCTGTAATAACAATAAATCTGTCCCGCGGGAGCTGGACTGTAATATCTTTCAGATTGTGTTCCCGTGCCCCTTTAATAATGATATTTTTCATTTTCCTTCTCTCGGGTTCTTCTTGTCTCAGTTGAATCAGTTAAATATTAATTTAAGTATTGTATTCTATAATTTGATCTATAGACGAGATAGATTATAGAGGATTTCGATAAACCTCTGATTTTCACGAGTTTTTTATATACCATTTATAAGCATATGACGAAATTTAGGGATTTGTTGAAATTCTCTATGAACAAACTAATTTGAAAGTTCTTCTTCTTTGGACAATGTGTCAGGGAAAATACCTTCACAAATTTACCATCATTTAGATAAATGGATATCATTAACTGAAATTGATTTCATTGATGACCGTCAGTAACAATTAATTATATGAAGTTCCTAAATATTAAGTTCCCAGGTTTTTTCAATATATACAACAAATGTGGACTTTTTATTAATAAAGTGATATAGCGAATTGAAAGTAATAATCATTAAATGAATGAATCCTATAATTGAAATATAGCAGACTAAGCCTGAAGGTAACTAATAGAGCAGCCCTGTTATGTCAAATTTTATATATGCTAATCCTCAACACTTTCATTTTAGAACAACTATTTCCTTACAAATTAGCATTTCTAAGCTTTTAGAGCCAAAAAAAATATGTTTAAAAAATATATGGAGAAAAAATATCGACAGATTGCGAGAAGAGTGGAGTTTAAAGTTTCAACCATATAACGAGTGTGTAGAGTATATTTATCATATAAATAATTATCGACTTAAATATATTTTAGTGCTTTTGCATGAATAAATAATAAAATGCTGTAAAGTAGTTTTTCATATGCTCGCTGAAATTATATTAAGAGAAGAAAAAATCGGAAAAGATGTAAAGAAAGACAAGATGAGCAACATACATAACTTTTTGTAAAGTCTGCTCCATGCCCTCCACTCTTCTTTTTTGAGTACTGTTTTATTATTATTATTATTATACGTGTTTCCTACTATCAAGTCTTCATTTATACCAATGAGTATTGAGATAATAGTTTCAATACTCATCTATGCTATGTAATGTCCCCACAACTTTGCTTCTTCTTTTGAGTTCTTTGTTATCTATTCCATCATATTTGTTGTTCTTATTTTTGTCAATTAATTACCTAAAAACTGTAGATAGTTCACTACATATAATTGAAGCTTTTAAAATATCAGCTGCTCTTTTGCCACTCGTAATACTAAGTTTCTTATCAGGTCATTCAGTTTTGGGCAATATACCAATGTTTCTTTTAAATTCCCAGCACTTTTTTTTCTTTTTGATACCTTCTTGAGAAATTATTTCCTATAACGACTTTTCAAATATTCAATAGTTAACTCTAAATATAAGAAGCTAAATGGCATTTCCTGATTTTGTGAAAAATTAGCATTCAAACAAGATTGTTCTCCTCTACATTTTCAAAAATGTATTCAACACAATAGCTTAAAGAAAATAAATATGAAGAATTTTGATAAACCTTCGATTTTCACGAGCCATATTATATGCAATTTATAAGTCTATGACAAAATGAAGGGATTTATCGAGATTTTCTTAATTATCACTAAAAAGAAAAAATGATATGAATTAATGCACGAATTGAATAGGATTATTAGAGATCATAGGAGCATCTACAAATATTATTCTCACTTATAACCAGAAAATATATAGGGAAAAAAAATCCCTAAAAAAATGCTCTAAAAAGTATTTCGCCTTTCAGAGCAGTCTATTAAATCTGCAAAAACCTGGAGTGATGAGAAAAGTAATCTTCTTTTGCTAAAAACAAAATTTTTCTGCCAGCTCAGATTCGGGTACGTCTTAATATCATCCCCAATCTGGCTTTCAGTTCCAGGGAGTTAAATGGTGGATTAATATAATCATCTGCTCCTGCCTCAAAAGCTTTAACTTTGTCTGTCACCTCACATCTTTCACTAAGCATTACTACCGGTATCCACCAGTACCTAGAACTGGCCTTAAGCTGTCTGCAGATCTCAAAACCGTTTATATTCTCAAGTCCAGTATCTAGCAGGACAAGATCAGGTTTTTCGGTTTTTATGGTTTCAAGGACAGAAAAACTACCAGGAGCTTTGACAACACTATAATTTTCAGCTTCAAGCAACGGTTTCAGGCTATCATAGACGCTATGTTCATAATTAACAATAAGGATTTTCTCCCTTGTATCCATAAAGTTTTCAATGCGCATTTTTACCAGTTCTTCAGCAATCGAAAGCTCAAAGGCAATATCCCTATCACTTATTTCAGGTTTTGCTTCAATCAATTTTAATATCTTATTATCTAGCTTTATGTCGTACATTTACCCTCCGCCTCTATACAGTATACATTTTATTAGGTATTAAACATTTCGAAAATATTTAGCTTTAACTTATATAGTAACTTATATATAGTATAGATGGAACAGAGTTCTCCAATTTTTTTCATTAATAGTCTGCCTTAATCAATAGGCAGATAAGTTTATAACCATAAATAGCAAGTTAATATTGGAAATAAAAATGACTCACGAAGAGTAGCCACCTCTGAGATGATAAACAATGGATCCACTAGAAAAAATCTTCGGAAAAACTGCACAGATGACAGTGCTTGAAAACCTGATAGAACACCAGAACGAATCAACATACCTTTCTGGAATAGCTGAAGAAACTGGGCTGTCGCATTCGAGCGTATCAAGGGTCATCACACCTTTGATCGGGTCAGGGATTGTCATAGAAAAACCACTGGGAAAGCAAATCAGAACTTTCCAGCTAAACATGGAAAACGAGGCAACGAGGTTAATAATAGATTTTTACAATAAAATAAACCAGATGTTAGCATGAGCCTTAAAAATAAGAGGTTTGAAAAAGAGAGATTTAGGAACAGGACAGGAATTTCTGTTCCTTCTTTCTAGTCTTTACATTAGTAATTGAAATATAATATAATCCCATTAAGAGGGTCCCAAAGATTTTTCATGTAGCCTGTTTTTTAGGCTTTCTATGTACTCATTTGCAGCAGTCGCTGCTAGTGCACCATCCCTAACTGCTGCCACAACCTGCCAAATCAGCGTGTCACGACAGTCCCCAGCTGCATAAATACCTTTATCTGATGTCTCAAGTGAATTGTTAGTTAGGATAAAGCCTCCTGCATTCTTCTCCACATTAAAAATTTCAGTATTAGGATGGATGCCAACAGAGATGAAAACACCATCTGTAGCCAATTCATGGATTTCTCCACTTTTTAGATCTTTAAAAATTATTTTTACTACCTTTCGAATTTCTTCTCCGCTTCCTACGATTTCCATAACAAAAGCATTCAGAATGAATTTGATATTAGGCGTTACTGAAGCCCGATCCTGAAGGATTTTTGTGGCTCTAAATTGCTCTCTCCTGTGTATGAGATAGACCTTCTGGGCAATCTTTGAAAGGAGGAGCGCCTCTGTAATTGCCGAGTTGCCACCTCCGATCACTACGACGGTTTTGTTTCGAAAAAAAGGTCCATCACAGATAGCGCAGTAGGAAACCCCTCTACTTATAAGTTCTTTTTCTCCTGGAACATTAATGTTCTTTGGGTTTGCACCAGTAGCAATTATAACAGCTCTTGATTCAAGATCTCCGATGTCCGTGGAAACTATTTTCTTTGCCCCTTCAGAGTGAACAGAGACGACTTCTGTTATCTTTGTCTGTACTCCTGCTTCTTGAGCATGATTTTTGTATTTATCCATTAATTCAAGCCCTGAGATCGACGGAAAACCAGGATAATTTTCCACTATATCTGCAAGCGCTATTTGACCACGAATTTCACTCCTTTCAAGAATAAGGGTTTCAAGACCCGAGCGCACGGCAAAAATTCCAGCTGTGAGCCCTGCCGGCCCACCTCCTATAATTATTAGGTCGTACATGCATACCTCACAAGTCCAAAAAAGTATTCCAGAAAAGTCCAAAATAAGTAAAATAAGTTAATAAATTAGATCATGCTAGCGATAGCATCGGCTTTTTTAGGAAGGCCTGTAAAAGCTACCTTCCCATCAATAATGGTTGTAGGAACGCCAACTATTCCATATTTATCTTTCAGTACCTGGCCCTGTGGAGTTTCAACATCAACTTCTTCATACTCAAAATCATACTCTGACTTCAGATCTTCCCAAAATCTGCGAGCTGATGGACAGACAGTACACCAGCTGGCATGAATAAGTGTAACTTTAACCATGACAAAACCACCTCTAGACAAAAGCACCTCTAAAAACTGCAATAATCTTTACTATTTTGGGATTTTTTATCGATTGCATTCAATTACTAGTTGGATTAAGGATAAATTTTGATGATCTCAGAAGGATAGTATAAAGCCTCAAAACTGTAATCGTAAATTCATTGTACTAATCAATTTACACATATAAATAAGTTAAGCGTCAGTCAGTATTTCTTATTTGCTGTAGTTCCAAATGGCTACTATAATTCGATTATAATTTTCCCTCAATAGTTCACAAAAAAACTTTATCCATAAACCTTAATTCCATTTTATTGTAATCTTCTCTAGAAAATTCAATATTGTAGAGTTCTGAAATAAAAATTATGCATAGCCTTCACTAAGCTATTTTGTGTTTTTTTCCCGAGTATATTTTGGAGTTTATATCCATTCCTCGAGTTCGAAAGCGCTTGATCCCTTTCTTGATTTAATTTATTTAAGTAATTCAGAAATAATTTTACTGAAATATTGTATAATGTCTCAATTTAGTTTTTGATCCGACATTCCATAGATGTACATGGATGTAAATTTGTTTGCCTATTTGACTGCTATTAATCGTTGAAAGTTGGATTATTTGTTAGATGATTCTGATAAAATCCCCTCAATTTTGTTATATGCTTATATAATAGTATATATTACTCGTTGAACTCAGAGTTTTATCTAAATATTCTTTAAACTGCTGTCATATTGAGAAAATGGATGACATTCTGTTTACAACTGCAAAAACTGGGCTGGATAAAAAACATCCTCTATTCAATATTTTTTTATTTACTTTATGCCAGAATTATTTAAGCAATATCATACTTTACTTTTTAACTCCTAGATCAACATATCATGAAACAAAAACATAATTAATTTTGAATTTAGGATCCATCTTGCAGGTTTTTAGATTAAGGCCTCAGAGTGAACTTTCGGAATGTCAATCGATAATATTGTAACCTGAAACAATTATATTTATAAATGGGTGAGTAGTAAAAAGGCAGGAGAAGATAATTGATCGATGAAAAACTCGGATTTTTAATCTATACATTCACAACCATCCTTGTTGTTGTCAGCCCCATCAGTGGAGTTGTAACTTTCATCTCCCTGACAAGTGAAATGACAAATGGGAAAAAAAATGAAATTGCAAAAAAATCCGTTACACTTGCATGCTTGATTGCTCTTTTTTTTGCAATTACAGGAAACATGATGTTGAATCTGTTCAGCATCAGTGTGGATTCACTGCGAGTTGCAGGAGGAATCCTTCTTTTCAGTATTTCTTTTGATATGATGCATGCTAAGGTATCAAGGGGGAGTATTACTGAAGAAGAGATTTCTCAGTCCCAGGAACGTGAAGATATATGGATATTTCCAATAGGCCTTCCGCTCCTGACTGGGCCAGGTACGATCAGTACAGTGATTGTCTTGATGGGAGGAGCACAAAATATTGAGCAAAAAATGATGGTCATTGCATCGATCATATTGACTTTTGTCGTATGTAGTTGCATCTTCCTATTCTCAAGAAGTATTCATAAGTTGATTGGGTATAACGGAATGCTAGTTTTTACACGACTCATGGGACTTTTGCTCGCAGCCCTTGCAGTGCACCTAACTGCTACAGGAATAATAAATATTTTTAAGTTAACAGTTTGAGACAGTCATATGGATAAATGTATAGTTATGGAACAATAATCAAAAATATCTATTCCAACTGTGTATCGAAAAGTTGTAGTAAGTTCAAAAACTTTTTGGCAGTGTGTCTAAAGCTATGTTAAATCTGTTCGTCTCTGTATCTTTTTTCTTTCATTGCAAAGAGTAGGCTGCAGAGCCAATGGTTAATATCTTCTCATTCAGAAAAAATTCTTTTTTCAATAACGAAAATGGAATTTGCCATCTAGTGAATTGGTTTTTAAACCTTGTAACGGGAAAGGAATATCTTCATGGACCGTAGGCAGTTATTCTAACATCATAAATCCCAGGAGTTTTTAGTCCACAACTTAAATTGTCTACAACCGTGTTTGTTGTTGTGTCAATTACATAAACATTGTTGCTGGCCAAGTTTGTAATATATGCAAATGTCGCTGCACCTGCGATACTTATCAGCCCTAAAATCATAGCTACTGAGACTAAGGCTATAGAATACCATTTGCGTTTATTGATCATGTATTTTAATTCTTTGACCTAGTTATTAATATGAATAATTCGAAGCTCGTTCCATTTTATGGGGGAATTAAGTGAGAGCTAAATATAATATATTTATAACAGATGATTGTAAAATATTTAAAACTATCATTGATTTAGTTACTATTATTATTCCTTATATACTGCTACTGGTGCTACTTGTGGGGGTGATAAATATCCTTCTAAATATCAAACCAATTTTATTTCGTACTCTTGGGGGTGGTTTTGGTCAGATAGTATCCAGTATCCTAACGATTTTTGTTCTTATTTACCTTTTCAATATTTTTGTTGATTTCGCGAACATGAATAAATAAGAATTACATATGTAACGATGCTACTATTTTAATAGTCATGAGTGAAATTGCAGCTTGGTTATATGCTCAAAGATATGATTTCCAATTTATTTTAGGTCTATCGACATTGTTGTTTATAATGGGTATAATAAAGGGTCGAACTATAAAATATCCAGCTAGATAATTATTTCTCCTTATTAAATGATGTATAGGCTCTCTCGATATAATGTAGGCGGACTTATCAAAATAGCCACCAAGGCTTTTTTTGCTCCTGAGACTTCAATTGCTTTTTGATTAATTAGGGTCTGCATTTGTTGCATGTAATTACTATACCGATTAATAAGCTCTCTTTATCTTTTCTAAGCTCTTCAATCTGCTTTTGTGCTTTATCTAGTCGTTTTCTCAAATATGTACAATTATTTCCTAAGTCTTTCTTGTAGGACTGTTGCTTCCAAGACTCTCAATGTCTTTCCATAAGTTTTATGGAACCTAGAAGTTATTCTTATGTCTGTCTGCATCGATCATGTGAAATTATTGGAAAAATATCCTATAATAATTTCCCCAAAAATTCCCACTTATGCACGGTTTTCCATGTGTGTGCAATATATAGTTGATTGGGAAATTAATTCGGGAATCATCCTAAAAATTCCCATATGTAATGGAATGATTGAGTTTACAGGCACATGGCAAAGATACTGAAATTTTCATTTCTGCAGTGGTATACAGTTTTCCCAAAAATGGGTATATAATTAGTCAGATTTGTTTGAAGACTCAAGGACACGACCCTACATTTAACAAAATTTATTTTAGCCATATGGTGTTGATAATAGCTTTTATCAGACCTTTTAAATTTAGATTTTAATCTACGGTTAGTATATATTGTTTTTTAGGAAAAAGCTCAATGTTAGATTTGTTAAAATCTCCTAACATAATAAAAATTTAATTAATATAAAATTATTGTTAGACTTTAAAACATTTTATGGAAAAGTAAGTTTTATTCAGAAATAATTTTTTGTATAATTAATTTAAAATAATTAAGTGGGTAATTGTACATTGTAGCTATGGGCAATCAACTAAGAATTTGGTTTATCGAAAATTTTTATAGTATATAGAGATTGATATATGATCCGATCTAATTTATATATTTTAAACCAAAAATGAATTGGTGAGTCCGAAAATCCAGACTTTTGTGGTTATAACCAATCTAGTTGATTTGATATCAAAAGCTTGAGGTGCTACGATAATAAGAAGTATATTGATGAATATTTATACCATAATAGAATATCTTAGCATTTTTTCGATTGATAATATATGGGAAAAGGGGAAAAATACATGGTCAATAAACACAAATGGTATTCTATAGCCTTAGTTTCAGTAGCTATGATTTTAGGGCTGATAAGTATCGCAGGTGCAGCGACATTTGCATATATTACAAACTTGGCCAGCAACAATGTTTATGTAATTGACACAGCAACAAACAATGTTACAGCCACTGTGGATGGGTTAAACAATCCTAATGGAGTTGCAGTCACACCCGATGGATCAAAGGTTTATGTGGCAAATCAAGGCAGCAACAACGTTTCTGTAATTGACGCAGTGACAAACAATGTTACATCAACTGTTAATATAGGAACCACTCCTTTTGGAATTATAGTTAACCCTGCAGGAACGAAAGTATATGTGACGAACGGATTAATTAACAACGTTTCTATAATTGACACTGTAACAAACAATGTTACAGTCAGGGTGCCTGTAGGAACCACTCCTTATGGAGTTGCAGTTAACAAAGCTGGAACAAAGGTATATGTGGCGAATCATGGCAGCAACAACGTTTCTGTAATTGACACAGCAACAAACAATGTTACAGCCACTGTGACTGTAGGAATCGATCCTAATGGAGTTGCAGTCACACCTGATGGATCAAAGGTTTATGTGGCAAATCAAGGCAGCAACAATGTTTCTGTAATTGACACCGCAACAAACAATGTTACATCCACTGTTAATGTAGGAACCAATCCTTATGGAGTTGCAGTTAACCCAGCGGGAACAAAGGTATATGTGACGAACCTCAATACCTATTTCAACGATGGAACTGTCTCTGTAATTGACACAGCAACAAATAGTGTTACAGCCACTGTGACTGTAGGAATCGATCCTAATGGAGTTGCAGTTACGCCTGATGGATCAAAGGTTTATGTGGCAAATAATGGTCACGAGTATTTTCCAGGAAAAACGGTCTCTGAAATTGACACAGTCACTAACAATGTTACAGCCACTGTTAATGTAGGAGCAGCTCCTATAGGAGTTGCAGTCACCCCCTGAGATCATATTTCTGATGAAAAATGGAGAGAAATATTGAAGACAAAACCACCTGAAAGGCCGAAGTGAACATCCACATACGTTTCTTAATTTTATTTCTTAACCATTTTATTCTTATATACCCACTATTTTTTTGAATTATAAACACCTTAAATAATGTCACATTTTTTATATCAACTATGGTATTAGGTAAACAGCAACCTTTTGGAATGAAAGATTGTTATTTCACTTTCATAATTATATAAAAATGCAAACCGTAGGGGACAACATATTGAAAAGTTCTTTTCTGCTTAAAGTAAAAGGTGGAAATACTTGTTAAAAATGTGTTAAGTGAAACGTTGGTATCGAAAAATTAACTTTCTGATTAGTTTATACAAGGCTTTATTTTTGTTTAGAAGTACGATAATATTATTTTTCCCTTAATTTTCATTTATGATTGTGCTTTAGTCTAATTAGTTCCAAGTGTTTATGAGCTCCATATTCTCTATAAGTTCCCTAAGCTCCATGAGTCGTAGATCATCAATATTTTCTTATACACACCACCTTAGTAATGGTCATGTTGGTGATGATGGCTGTGGTCATACAAATTATGAAAGTGATATCTGCCTGGATGTCCGTTTTGGTGTTGTGCAAAAATTTACTCTATTTTGCTTACATATAGTTTTTAGATATAAATTATGTATATTTAATTATAATATCTAGTAATTCTTTATAATTTTAGCTAGCGGATTTATTCTCAGAAAACTGAATTCTATACTATCTATAAATGTTTAAGTATATCTTCAACGTGAACATATTTTGGATATTATTTATTTTTTTTATAAAATTATAGTAATAATTAGACTAATTGAAATAGATTTAAATCGGAAAGTTTATAAATTCTATTGTCTATAAATAGTAAAACTTCTCTAACTTATTTTCAATTTTTCATAAATATCTTGTTAAACTGGGGTAAATAAAGGAAAAAACTTATTGGATTTAAGTTCCGTATTATAATCAAATTAAAACTTTGAAGAATATTGATAACTCTTTCCAATAAAATATTTTTTTCGTCTCATTTTTATAGAGAGACGTATCTTTGGGCAAGTCTCTCTTAGAAGAAAATATATGTATTTTATGGCTAACTATAGAATAAAATAGATCTAAAGGGGAGAAAATGCAGATAACTAAAAAAATTGTATTAAATAGCTTTAGTTTCAGCAGCTATGGTTTTAATGCTGGTAAGTATTGCAGGTGCAGCGACATTTGTAGATAATTCGAATTATTGTGAGCATTGTAGTGGACAGACGATCACTTACTCTTTATATAACTAATAACTCAAGAACGTAAACATTACAGAGCCTATTAAGGTTACAGATAACAAAAGGCCGTGTTCAACACCAGCACTGACTATAGAAAAGTCAGTGGATCCAAAAACAGATAAATCTCAAGGGCATATTCCCACATACAACTACAGGGTAACCAACACAGGAGATGCGTCTATCATAGCAGTAGTGGTTTTTGACAACAAAACTGTCCCTAGCGCTCTTGCCCCAGATGAAAGTTTACAATTAAATATTATCTAGCAAATAATGCCAAACGACATGAATGCAGATTCTTTTACCAATGTAACGGAAACACAAGCATTTTACGATCTTATTCATGTTGTTTCAAACAAGATTCTTACTACAATAAAAAAATATGAATAATCATGAACGACCAGTAAGTTGAATATACAACACTTCTAAAAACGCGTAAAAATCGCAGGCCTAATTCACCAGCAATAAATTAGCAAGAACAAAGAGATTTTTAAATATCTTCTGAATTCTCCAAAAGTTACCATTAATTCTAATGGCTATTAACTGCAATAAACAAAAAACTCAGAAAATAATAAAAAGTCTATAAGATAGATAATATGATTTGTGCAAAAAGATATGTGTTTTCTTATTTTTCAGCCGAAATTACAGAATATTCTTATCTGATTGTAGGAAATACAAGTTTTTATTAAAATATATATTCTATTAAAAAGCCAAAAAGTTGCTATATCCATACTCTTCCTGTTTTGCAAATACTAATGAGGGAGAATCAATCGTTTCGTACATTCTTACATTTAAAAGGAAATGTATAAAATTGATTCCTAGTGCTGAAAAATCTCAAGATCACATTGATGATTTGATTTTGGTAATCACAGAACGGAATCTAATCAAATCTGAACCTTTCGCCTTTTAGATCTCTTACGGCTCTTCATTTGTTTCATCTATTGTAAAAATATTTGGATATCAATGGGCTTTTCAAGTTGATAATTATTTACAAAATTATCGATGGACTACCTGAAAAAGTGAAATAAGAAAAATTTTGATGAATTTTCAATTTCAACAAATTGCTCATCTCGGCTTTATATATAAAAGGCTACAATTTGGGGTTTATCGAAATCCTATAATGATAATTTAATGGTATGGTGAGTTCTATTTTTAAAAATGATTTGTCAAAAAAATATAAATAAAAGAGATATCTTAATAAAAATATGAATTGAGTTGAATTATATAAGTAGTGCTGTCTCCCAATTTATACTACTGTTTAGTCAAATATTGATCTCTTTAATCAGTAATGAATGAGTATATAGATAATAAATTTAGCGATTATAACTAGTTTATTAGCTAAATTTATATCAAAAGTTGACGATGTTACTCTACTAAAAAGCAGATTGATGGGTATGTATTATTGGAAAATGCTGCCACATTATTTTCATATTCTGTAATGTCGGAAAAAGAGTTGAAATGAATGATCAATAAACGCAAATTATATTCTGTAGCCTTAGTTTCAATAGCTATTATTTTAGGGCTAGTAAGTATCGCAGGTGCAGGGCCACAAACCACTCCTGCAATTACCTGGAGTAGTACTGCTGACCCAGTCTATGGAACAGCATTGAACAGCACTCAACTAAATGCAAGAGCTTCAGATCCAGTATCTAACGCCACAGTACCTGGAACCTTTGTATATACTCCACCCCTAGGAACTGTACTGAGCGTAGGTACGCAGACATTACGGGCTGATTTCACACCGAATGATATTACAAATTACAGCAATGCATCAGCGAGTGTTTCGATCAATGTTATCCATGGACGTCCAACCCATGGCAGAAATTTTAGACCTAACCATGGCGGACCTAACAGTGGCTGTTATGGCGGTGCTTTTGTACCTGTAGTATAGAAGTGCACCTTATAGGTATGGCTGTGAACCTTCTAGCACGACAAAAGTATCAAATCTAGGTTCTAATGGCAGCTACGTAAAGGTTTTTTTCGTCTAAAAATTCCAAGGCTAAATTGAGTGGTTCCAAAGCTAAGGCTTGTTTGATTAAGCATAAGCAAAAAACCACTCCAGACAACATAAAGCAGAAAAAAATCACATAGTGTAAAGTAGATAAAAAATGCTTCAGTAGCACTCTTTCCAAAGATTATCCGGCTTACACTTGCAATATGGATGCTTGACAATTAATGAACTGAAAAAAATAATGATATCAATACAAATGAAAATGGGAAAGGATGGAGAAAAACATGACAAAAATTACCCTTAATCAATTTGCATTGACAACTGTCATAATCTTTATTCTTACACTTGGAAGAGCTGCTGCTATATCAGGCAACCCGCAGGATTCAGTAGGTTGGTTCAATAGAGGACTTGCTCTAGATCATTTAAATAAATCCGATGAAGCAATCAAAGCCTATGACAAAGCAATTGAAATTAACCCGCAGAATTCGGATGCTTGGACAGGCAAAGGACTTGCTCTGGATAATTTGAATAAATACGATGAAGCAATAAAAGCATTTGACAAAGCAATTGAAATTGACCCGCATGATTCATATGCTTGGGATGGCAGAGGCATAGCTTTAGGGGAATTAGGCAAATACGATGGAGCAATAAAAGCATTTGACAAAGCAATTGAAATTGACCCGCATGATTCATATGCTTGGGATGGCAGAGGCATAGCTTTAGGGGAATTAGGCAAATACGATGGAGCAATAAAAGCATTTGACAAAGCAATTGAAATTGACCCGCATGGTTCATTAGGTTGGACATTCAAAGGTAAGGCTCTAAATAAATTAAATAAATCCGATGAAGCAATAACAGTGTATAACAAAGCAATTGAAATTAATCCGCAGGATTCATTAGCTTGGGATAGCAAAGGGGATACTCTGACTAAATTAAATAAATCCGATGAAGCTATAAAAGCCTATGACAAAGCAATTGAAATTAACCCGCAGAATTCAATGGCTTGGGGAGATAAAGGAAATGCTCTATTTAAATTAAATAAATTCGATGAAGCAATAACAGCATTTGAAAAAGCAATTGAAATTGACTCTCAGAATTCAATGATTTGGACCAATAAAGGAGTTGCTCTAATTGGTTTAAATAAATCCGATGAAGCAATAACAGCATTTGAAAAAGCAATTGAAATCAACCCGCATAACTCATATGCTTGGAGCAATAAAGGAGCTGCTCTAGCTCAATTAAACAAATCCGATGAAGCAATAAAGGCATATGACAAATCGATTGAGATTAACTCGCATAATTCATTGACTTGGAACAATAAAGGAGTTGTTCTATATAAATCAAATAAATACGATGACGCAATAAAAGCCTATGACAAAGCAATTGAAATTAATCCGCAATATTCACATGCTTGGTACAATAAAGCAGTTGCTCTATATAAATCAAATAAATACGATGACGCAATAAAAGCTTATGACAAAGCAATTGAAATTAACCCACATGATTCAGATGCTTGGAGTAACAAAGGGGCTGCTCTTGCTCAATTAAACAAATTCGATGAAGCAATAAAAGCATATGATAAGGTAATTGAATTTAACCCGCAGAGTTCAGATGCTTGGAGCAATAAAGGAGCTGCTCTTGGTAATTTAAACAAGCTTGATGAATCAATAAAAGCATTTGACAAAGCAATTGAAATTAACCCGCAGAATTCAAATGGTTGGGAATGTAAAGGACTTGCTCTAACTAAATTAAATAGATCCGATGAAGCACTAAAAGCAAATGAAAAAGCAATTGAAATTGACCCGCAGAATCCAATAGCTTTGGACTACAAAGGACTCGCTCTAATTGGTTTAAATAGATCCGAGGAAGCAATAGCAGCATTTGACAAAGCAATTGAAATTAATCCGCAAAATTCAGATGCTTGGGATGGAAAAGGCGTAGCTTTAGCTAAATTAGGCAAATCCGATGAAGCAATAAAAGCGTATGACAAAGCAACTAATATTAACCCGCAGGATTCAAAAGCTTGGTACGGTAAAGGAGCCATTTTAGGTCTATCAGGCAAATACGATGAATCCATAAAAGCATTTGACAAAGCAATTGAAATTAATCCGCAGGATTCAATGGCATTGGACGGTAAAAAACTTGTTTTAAATAAATTAAGTAAGTCCGATGAAGCAATAAAAGTATCTGAGAAAGCAATTGAAATTAACCCGCAACTCAGAAACTTGGCACAATAAAAGTAATTTATCTAAATAAAGTAAATCCGATTTGTAGATTGAATAGCTACTTAATTTTCATTTATTTTTATTCTTCGCGAGATAAACATAGTAACTTTTTTGCTTCCTACAATAACATATGTTTTAATAAAAACTATTTATTTTCTTCACAATCATTTAAAGATGTCCTACAATTTCGGCTGAAAAATAAGAAAATACATAGGTTTAGACACAAAAAAAATCTATGTATGGTCGTCTTCTATTACTTGGTCGATAATTTAACATTAAATTTCCAGTACAATAAGTGAGTCCTAGTTATTTAAACTAAGTAAGTCCTAAATAGCTAGAAACAGCTACCTATTATGTATAGACATCACCCGCATAATCGGGTTGGTTTACTGCTGCATAATCTTCGTTGGGGTTCCCCGCATAATATGGGGTGTCATAAATACCGCCGGGGCCATAACCACTGCTACTGCCTACGTTGCCTTGTGCACTCGTTGCCACTGCTGTCAAAGACAAACCAAAAAGGACTGCCAGCAAAATAACCAGTACCTTTTTCATTCTACTAGATGATTGTTTCAACATTTATTTCACCACGTTATGGTTAAAATTAAAAATTATAATGGAATTTGTTTTTGTTAGCTAGTCAAGCTATCAAAAATTAGTTGGTTAATATCTATTACTATTACGCCAACAAATTTTGATGAACTACAAAACTTACTTAGCTTGTTAGTTATTTTAAATTAATTATAAAAAAAATAGTTTCTGAATAAAAATTAGTTCCACATAAAATATTTTAATATTGAACAACAATTTAATATTAATTATGTTTTATAATAGTTTCTGAATAAAGCTTATTCTGCATGAAACATTTTACAAATTAATTGCAATTTAATACTAATTATATTTAATAACTATTTCTGGATGATATCACAACGTTATCAGCAAATACCACACTTTAAAGATAACAACCATCGTCATAAAATATTGTCATTTTTCAAATTTTACATTTAATTTTATTAGGTTTCTTTGATAGTATAGCTCAAGTTCTGTGAAATCTAAATGGCTCCTTATCCCTTTCTTTCACGCAACAAGTAGGGTTCAGAGCCAATAATTTTTACTGACAAAGTTTTTGTCCTTCTTGTTTTCACTTATACATAGGTTTTATAGCAAAAACTAGGAATTTAGAAATTATATATTGAATAGCACCCATGCTACTGAACTAAGAATCTGGATCTTTATACCTGAAATATACAAAACCTTAAATTGTATAACAATAACTTAAAACAAAAATGTATGTCACACTTGATTTTTGATTTCAAGTGCTTAAGCTCCAAAATTAAAAGTATGGAAAGGTATGGAAAATCTACATCCTTTTATTCTTGTCTTTATTTTTATAACTGCATAGTATTCTTTCATCTTGCTAGCTCTGCTGTCACTGCTGCCGAAGCTGTCAATGTTGCTATAATCACTAACAACAAATCAGTGAGTATCTTTTGAATTTGTTTTGCCATAGAGCATTAACTCCTTAATTCTAACTTTTTGGAAGACGAAGTTTTGCATAAAATTCGTTAGCCTTCAATAGATTGATTTAATAAATACGCAATATCTGGCCAAAAAAGAAAAATTGTAGCATTTGAAAGGCTACTTGAATAGCTACTAAATCTGCTATTTCAGATAATTTCTACATCGCCTGAATCTAATTATCGTTTTTCTATCGAACTCATTTTCATTGCTTGAGCATTTCCTGAGTTTTTCGCATATCAGCGATAACTTCTTTTTTTAACGCGATCATCTTTTCCATATCACTTATTTTTAATTCCATCTATTTTATTGCTTTATCCATTCTCATTACTGCAACTTTTTTTTCTGTTCTACAGTCAGAAGTTCCCACATCTCAACCATCGCAGTCTGTAGTACTGGACCCTTTCCTAGTATGGAATGTCCCTCACACATGTTTTAATATCTACTTTGATCGATAATATCCTTTAAAAAATAAGGGTCATCAGGAGAAAAAAATAATGAATGTTGTATTTAAACAGCCTTAGCAGAATTAGCAGAAGAGTCTTTATTTTTACGACCGTTTCAACTGTTTTTTTGCGTTAACGTCATCTGCTTTAGGTAATACTTTCGAATCTGATTTTATCATATAATATTCTCCTTATATCAGTATATATGAGAGACGATATTCTCTCTAATAACCTTCTATAAGATAGAATAATAATTATCTAAAGAAAATCCTTTCATTGGGACTTTAGTTTCTGGATATGCCTGTCTAATCATTTCGTATAGAATACTTTTCTCAGTATGCTGAATTTTACATGAAATGTAAATTCATTTTATGGCATGATCCATTATTTTTTACTTTCTAAGCGTTCTATCAACTTTTGAAGCAAGAACTTTATTACTACTGTTTTCCTTGAACCTGGGTCACCTAAAACCAATGCATTTGAAGGATATCCTTTAGAATCGAGTGGTCTAAAGATTCTTGCTAGTTCAGTGATTTCCTTTTTCCTTCCTATCAATTGAGCATGTACATAATCAGGAGATAAACACACAACTTCGCATTATCTGAAACAGTAACTATAAGATCCTTCATAACAATTAACTTAAATTCAATGAGGTTATATTGAAAATAAAAAAATGTAGAATATTTTTATTACCCTACCAGATAAAATTACATAATAAAACTATATAACAAAAAGGGGATCTAAAGAATGGGTGTAGAAACAACTATCAGAGAAATTGCAGATGAACTTGAGAAAATAGCGACCACTAAGACTGTTGTTGGAGAACCCATTACTGCTGCTGGAAAAACAATCGTTCCCATTTCAAGAATTACTATGGGTTTCGGGGCCGGAGGTGGGGAAGGTAAGAAGGATAATGAATCTGGGTACGGAGGAGGCGGGGGTGCAGGAGTGAAGATCGAACCTGTGGCCTTCATCATGATTTCTGAAGAAGAAGCGAGGATCTTCCGTATCTCTGAGAAAAATGACGTTGGATCAATCCTTAGTGCCCTTCCAGATATGTTGCCTGATATTATAGACAAGCTCAAAGGGAAAGGTAAGCATAAAAAAGAAGAGACTCTGGGAGAAAATGAGAACAGAGAACGAAAAGTTCGAGAGGAAGATACAGCAGAATATACGGAAGCTCAAGTTAAGAAAGAGAGCTGCTCGCAGTGAATTTCTTTGAAAATTAAACTTTTTCAAGGAATTTACAGAAATTAAAATGAAGGACTAGGTTTCTCAAGACATTTAGAACTATTCTTTTCCTCGTAATTTGTTTAGTATGCTGTTCATTATCTATCTCTTTATTTTGGTTATTCTGTTGGTTTTATTAATACTTTTTACAGCAATAGGCCTAACTATCAATTTCAAAATCATAGGTTTGAAGGAAACTAAAGAATTAAGAAGCATATTTGCTGTAAAATGGTTGTTTTTTTCCCACAATTTTTTAATTGAAAAGCCTCAGACTAAAAAAAAAACTATTGAGGAGCCTAAAGAGTCGAAAGCGGAAAAAGTAGTAGAAACTTGTAAGGATGATAAAAAGTTTGAACAAAGTGAAGACATAGCAGAATCCATTCCAAAAACGGAATGTAAAGTGCAAGAAGAAAAAAGTAGAGATATTAAAAAGAGGGAATTCGAAGAGAAAAAAATAACCATTGAGGGCAAAGAAAAAATCGAAATTAAAAAAAAAACTGAGGATGGAAAAAAAACAGGATCAATTGATAGAATAAGAGGAGACGAAAGAGTTAAAACGAAATATGGTGCAGTGCCTAAAAAGGAGATGATCACCAGAGAAATGTTTCAATGGAGCTTTAAAGCATTTAATTCTCTGAGAAAACCTTTATTTTGTTTGTTTTCTGATTTGTTAAATGGAATTAAAATTAAAAGACTGGAATCTTGCATGACTTTTTGTCTCCCAGACCCTTCAGATACTGGTATTCTCTGTGGATTTCTACATGCTATCGCAGGATTTGTCTACAGCCGTTATAGACAGTGCAATTTTTCCATAAAACCTGAATTCATGGATCCAATGTTTGATTTTCAGGGAAATTTAGAAATACGCATAAAAATATATTCTTTGATTCTTCCATTTATTAAATTTATATTTAACTGGAATACTTTATCTTTCACTTACTCGATTGTGAAGGATATACTTCAGCGGAAATTGAAGTCTACGTGGAAGCCTAAATGGAAGTTTGCTTAAAAGTATAACTCCGAATATTTATGAACAGGTAATGAGGATACAAGTGAATATGATTAAAGTTGTGTCTCCCTCCAGACTGCATCTTACCTTAATAGACCTCAATGCAGAGCTCGGCAGAGTTGATGGGGGGGTAGGAATTACCCTGGAATACCCGTCCATGGAACTTTTGGCAGATAAGGCTGATGATATCGAAATTTTTGGAGATTCTATTCTATCAGGAAAAATGAGAAAAGCGGCAGATTCTCTGCTGCCTGCTGGGAAAGGTATTAAGCTCCATATTAACGACAGTATTCCTGACCATGTAGGTCTCGGTTCTGGGACTCAGGCTGCACTTTCGGCAGCAGCCGCTTTAAATAGAATTTATGGACTTGGAAAAAGTATTCGGGAACTTGCAGTTGATGTGGGTAGAGGCGGAACTTCTGGGATAGGGGTTGCTGCTTTTGAATACGGTGGTATTATCCTGGATGGAGGCCATAAATTCAAGGATAAGCGTGAATTTTCTCCTTCTGCTGCCTCACATGTACCTCCTGGCCCTGTGCTCTTCAGGAAAAATTTTCCTGACTGGCCGATTGTCCTTGCAATCCCCAATACTAAAGGAGTCCATGGCGCGGAAGAAGTGGACATTTTCAAAAAGTATTGTCCTGTTCCGCTTGCGGAAGTTCAGGAGATTTCCCATGTAATACTTACTCAGATGCTACCGGCAATAATGGAAGAAGATCTGGAAATTTTCGGCAGGGCCATCAACCACTTCCAGATTGCTGGTTTTAAGAAGCGGGAAGTCGAACTTCAGCAACGGCCTGTTCTGGACATCATGGAGTATATGCGAGATAATGGGGCAAGTGGTTCAGGAATTAGTTCTTTTGGGCCAGTAGTTTACGGGATTGTTGGCAGTATCGGAGAAGGCAAAAAACTTCAGAAAGAATCTCAGCGAATGCTTAATGAGTCTCTTGGCGGGAAAGTATTGCTCACAAAGGCTAAAAACCGCGGTGCTGATATATTTGGGGGTCCTGATTGAAGATTAATACCTGGTTTGGGGTTCTTGAGATAAGCAGAACAGGAGAAATTATGGAATACGAGCTTTTTTCAAAGGATAGCCAGCAGCTTGCATGTCATTCCCTTACCCTAAGAGAAAACATACCAAATCTTCTGCCGGCGAAATTTGATCTGAAAGCTGCAGCTCTCGAGTGCAGGTTTGTAGCTTCTCCTTCAGAATACTATTCCCTTTTACACGAAGTAACCCTAAAAACTGCAAAACTTCAAGTATCAGGAGCTCTTACCCCTGATCAGCGAATTATCCAGGCTGTGGAAGCCCTGGATGATATTAATGAAAATATAAACTCCCTATCTGAAAGACTTTCCGAATGGTATGGGATTTATTTCCCGGAAAGCGGTCTTGGGGGCGAAGCTCTTGCTATTTTTGTTGCATATTATGGTTCACCTAAAAATATAGAGTCTGAAAATCCTCTTTATTCAAAGACCATTAATTCCATAGGTGCAAAGCTAGAATCTGCAGATGAACTGCTTCTTAAAGGCTTTGCAGAAAGCGTCTCCAGCCTATATGAAAGGAAAAGACAGATAGAAGCTTATATTGAAGGCAGCATGGGATATATTTCACCGAACCTTGAACTCATTGCAGGCCCAATTCTTGGAGCAAGATTAATAAGCATTGCAGGGAGCCTCGAGAAACTTGCTGGTTTTCCTTCAAGTACCATTCAAGTTATAGGGGCTAGCAAGGCTCTCTTCAAGCACCTTCGAGCTAGAGCTCCGTCTCCTAAACATGGAATCATATATAATCATCATCTACTGAATACTGCTCCCTGGTGGGTAAGAGGAAAAATCGCAAGAGCCCTTGCAGGAAAGTTATCCCTTGCTGCGAGACTCGACTATTATTCAGGCGAAAAAGATCCCTCCCTCGTAGAAAAACTTGAAACGAAGGTCCTACAGATCAAGGCTTCGAATCCAAAACCTCCTCAACGAATGCAAGTAAATGAGACAAAAACCAAAAAAAGGAAGAAGTAAATGCCTAAAGTCAATAAACTATATGATGGAATTTATGAGGTTGTGAAAGACAAAAAGCAGCTTGCTACACGGAATATTGACTATGGTAAAGTAGTATACGGAGAAAAATTAATTCCTTTCGAAGGGGTTGAGTACCGTATATGGGACCCGCACAGGAGCAAGCTGGGAGCCATGATCGTAAAGAAGTTCAACATACCAATTAAAGAAGATTTTAAAATTCTCTATCTTGGAGCAGCATCAGGCACAACTGTCAGTCATGTATCTGACATCGTTTCAGATGGTGCAGTCTATGCCGTCGAGTTCGCTCCGCGAAGTATGAGAGATCTCATAGGACTTGCATCTAGGCGGAAAAATATTTACCCAATCCTAGCTGATGCAAGGAAACCGGATAGTTATGCTCATCTGGTTGAGCCTGTGGATCTTATCTTCCAGGATGTTGCACAACCCAACCAGGTAGAAATAGCTACAAGAAATGCTGCTCGCTTTTTGAAAAGAGCTGGGGATCTCCTGCTTTCCATCAAGGCACGAAGTATCGATACTGTAGTAAACCCTAAAAAAATATTTACAAACGAGCTTCGAAAACTAGAGCAAACACTTGAACCAAAATTCGAGATCCTTTGCGTAAAAGACCTGATGCCCTATCATGAAGACCACCTAGGAGTTCTGGCAAAGTTAAGAAGTTAAATCATTATCAAAGCTTATTATTTCAAATTTTTAAATAAATTAAGTGAAGTTATTTTTCATTATCATAATCAACTTTTTCATTATTTTAAATAATTTCTTTGATGTTTATCTTATTTATAAAAATATTTTCGTAATTGAAGGTATTCGGAAATACTGTTTATTATCGAGGATTTCTATAAACCTCTGAATTTTGTCATATATACATAAATGGTACATTAATTGACTCGTGAAAATCAGAGATTCATCGGAATCCTCTATAACTCGATCTTTGCTATCTCTGTTTAATTCAGGAACAATTATCGAGGAAGTGAGACAAAAGTAGGATTAAGAACTTTTGTTCCAAACCTACTCTAAAACTTTCAAGTATTTTTTCCGGAATTCTGGGTTCCTCATAAGACAGTACTCTGCATTGTATACCGGATCATCCCGGATTTTCTTCCAAATATCTTTTATTTTGTCTCTATAGACATTTCCATATGGAATAGGAACACAAGCACAGGGCAGGATGTTCCCTTCGGGAGTGATGTGCAACCATTTCCGACCTGCCATACAGCCGGTTGCTTTCATGACCTGCGGAATAGAAAAAACTCTTGGACCTTCTTTTTCCCTGACAATCGATACAAAATTGTCAAATTTTTTCATATTTTTTGGGTTCATGATTTCAGAAGCATGATTCATCCACCTTCCAGTAGGAACGATTTCATACAAGGAAAGTTCGTGGACTCCAAGCTCTGAAGCAAGTGTATATATTTGTTCAAGCTCGTTTACGTTGTCCTTGGAAAGCACCACATACATATTCACAAGCAGATCTGCCTTAAGTCCATTTTTGACTGCCTCAACTGCACTGTTGAAAACCCCTTTTCTACCCCTTACATAATCGTGCTTATCTTCAAACGCGCTGTCAAAACTGACAGTAAGGGAATAAAGACCTGCTTCTTTCAAGCTTCTTGCTCTCTCTTCAGTCAACCCAACTCCAGAGGTAAACATTCCACTGATGGCTTTTTCAGGATCTACATGATTAATTAGGTCTTCTAACCCAGGATATGTAAGGGGTTCGCCTCCGTCAAAGATCACGACGGTTGTGCCCATCTCGAGAACCTGGTCAATTGTAGATTTCACTGCTTCAGGTGTAAGTTTCGCCTGTTTTTTCGTGTCAGGTAGAGCACAGTGGATACAGTTGTTGGGACATTCCTCAGTTATGGAGATGGTTACCTGATCAGGAACCATTTTTCCTAGAATGGACAAAAGCTGGCTTTTAACTAGGCGATCAAAACCTAAACTCGGTATCGGAGGTAGCCAGGTTGAACAAATAATCATATCTGGATATATTTTTGCAGGTTTTTCTCCTTCAAAAATTGAGAGGATTTTCCCAAGATTTTTTCGCATAATTATGGACGCTGGCCTGCTGGTTATTACTCTCATGCGCCCGTTGTCTATTTTGAGATATATCCTTAGAAAGGGGCTTTTATAAAAATCATACTTCATATTTTGTCCTGCATATGATATTTGATGCTGATATGTGTGCAAATTCTATTCTTTATTTAAATTGATCTTTTAAAATCCCAAGTTCATTTGTTTCTGAGAAGTGCTCTGCACTTCAATATTGAAGAGGGTTTTTTCTTCAACATGAATGCAAAGATCTGTATCGCCTGCTCAACTGAAGTTCCATGAATGAATGAGAGATTTTCCTTCTCAAAAACAGTTATCATATCATCAATTTCTCTATCTGCCATTTTTCGGAGAGTTTCAAGCCCTATGCGGCCAATGTAGTGTTCTAATTTAAATTCCTTTTCCCAAATCTTCCGGTACTCTGATAGGGAATTTCTTGAGATGTCCCCCTTTCTTATAGCATCTGCAGCCACATCTCCGCAGATCTGGCCTGCTCTCATTGCATAGCCTATCCCCGACTGACCAGCTGCCCCGCCAACGACCATGATTCCATCGGTAATAAACTCATTCGGAAGTGTTACTATAGGGTCTCCGCCGGAAAATTTTCTTACAATTTCAAAATCTATTAGTCCTTTCATTTTTTTGAATTTTTCAATCCAAGAGTTCAGGTAAGGCGTTGCATCCTTTCCGCATCTGCGCACATATGCCCCGATTGAAGCATGGTCTCCCCCTCGTGGGGAATAAGTAGTCTTCCATCCAGGGGCATGATTCCCTACGTAATACTCAAACATTTTTGATTTACCAATTTCAGAAGCCCGAATTTCAAGTTCAGTTCCCCAAGCAATATCTTCCGGGTGTTTCATCGTTTTCAGCCCAATAAAGGATGCCATTTTCGAATTAACACCGTCAGAGATAATAACGAGTTTTGACTTAAAAATCCCGGCTGAGGTTTTGACAGAAAATGTTTTCCCGTCCCTGAGAATATTCTGTGCTTCGACTCCTTTTTGAAGATCTACACCGATTTTTATTATTTTTTTCGTATAAAATATGTCGAACTTTGTTTTATCAATAGCATATCCAGGGGTCTCAACCTCTACTATCCTTCCCGCCGGAGAAATAATTTGCATGCCCTTGAGATAATGCACTACATAAGAGGGATCTACTGTCTCTCCACATTTATCGAACATACTCTTAAAAAAAGAATTTGCAGGATGTGGTGGGTTTCCAATATCTTCTTTTTTTTCCAGCAAAAGAACTGTAGAGCCTTTTTCACACGCATCCCTTGCAGCCATCAGTCCTGCAGGAGATGCTCCAATCACAATAATATCCGCATCCATTTTCTCCTACCTTTTTTACCAGAGAATGGAGATATAAGATCCCGCATAAATGCAAAGCACCACATCCAGGATCATTGATCCGAACATGATTGCTCTGTAATTTGAGCCTTTAAGGAAGAGTGCGCTTCCACTCTCCGGGGTAGGGTGCCTGATAAAGTCTAAACACTGGACAAGCATCCAGAGCCCTGAGGCAAAAGCACCTACAAAATATACAGGCCCGAGATGGGCAGACCAGCCGATAAGCACTGATGCAATAACTCCGACAATCCACCAGAAAGTAACAAATCTGGCGGTAAAAGGAATTCCAAAGGTCACTGGCATTGTAGGGGCACCCTTAATCCTATCCCCTTCCAAGTCTCTGGAAACACCTCCAAGAGTAAAAGCCCAGTCTGTAACACACATCATGAGGCCGAAAAAAATAGCTGGCAAGGGAAGCGTTATTACGTCGCCGCCTTTCAGCAGACCTATAGGGTCAAAGGCAACCCAAACACCTATAGGCACAAGCCCGTAGGAGATACCAACGGGCAAAAAGCTGAGAAAGGTGTGCCTCTTTGCAAAGATCGAATAAATGGTGATAGTTCCGACCGCAATAAAAAGGATAAGGAGAGATTCAGGGTTCAGATAAGTGGCTGATGTGCCTGCTATTACTAACAGCAAGAAGGCATAAATAAGAGCCGAATTTTTTGAGATTCTGGAAGATGGTAGAGGTCGGCCTGGCAGATTGATCATATCTATATCAATATCGCAGTAATCGTTAAAAACATATGAACTGGTAATCGCCGCAAAGCCGCCGATTACGGCAATCAAGAAGGGAATAAGTTTAGGAAGCCCTCCAGTTGCTATATAAGAGGCCAGAATTGCACTCGAAGATGGAAGGGTCAGATCCATGTAGTAGAGTTCGGGCCTCAAAAGCCTAAGGTAAGGACTGAGTTCCCCAATTTTTGCTGTAAGAGACAATTATTTCACCTCTTTTTTTCTAATAGATACTGAAGTCTTTTTACCAGAATAATTTATACCTCCGACTTTTTTAATTTATAAGGTTGCTTGTAATAGGTCCTATAAAGGTTCGCATCTCAAAAAGTTTTTCTTTTTATTTTTTCAGAGACAACATTTTATTTATGAGAACTAATGAAGAAGTTCTAAGGAAATCAAAAGGACATATTAGGAAGTCTGAAGAACTGTTGAATGCTCAATGTCGTTAAAAAGCTCCTAAAGAGTCAATTTATTATTTTTTTCCCAAGATTCCCTGTAGACCAGTTTTGCATTTTTGCTTATTTCTTCAAATAGAGGATGCTGAAACTCCTTTTCGCATACAAAGGTAAACTCTGCTTGCGGGTTCAAGACCATTAGTTTAAGCGTATTCAGAAGAGCTGTGCTGAGGGCTTCGTAGTCCGGATACTTTGGGACCTCGGCATTGAAAGGATATACTTCTTCCATTTCAACAGGAAATGCCCCGAATGGTGCTTTGAAATTAAGGACTTGATCATAGCTGCTCTCTCCTTTCACAGGATCTGTGCGAATAAGTACCAAGCCTTCAAAGCTAAACCTTTCCAGCCGTTTTTCAAAACGTAGTATTTCTGGCCTAGATGAGGATTCTGGCCCACAGTAAAAATATGTCCCTTTTGTGGCCGGGTCCAATTGTTCAAGCCATTGTGAGTGTGTATAGAGTTTTTTCAGTCCTTCAAGAAGCCTAGGATGAGAACGGCATCGTTTCTCTACAAGTTCGAGCAATTTTCCGTCCTTTATACACTGTTTAATAAGCCGAATTTCAGCAAAAGTTGCGTAGAGGTTGTGCTTTCCCAAAAGTTCTTCCTTGTTATCTGCTTTTTTAAGTTCTTGTGCGGTATATTTTGAACAAACCGGACAGAAACAGGGCAAATAATTTAGTTTTTCTACATGATAAGTTCCATTTACAGTAATATATCGTCCGTCCTTGGCATAAAGGGCATAAGCTGCCGAATCAAAAAGATCGCAGCCAAGTGCCACTGCTAAAGCGAACATCATGGGATGCCCTGCCCCGAAAAGGTGTACAGGTGAGACTGGAGAAAGCCCTTTTTTGGATGCTGCAACTAAGTCAACAAGTTCTGAATAACGGTATGCTTCCATGAGCGGGACAACTGCTCCCAGAGAATATACCTCAAATTTGAGGTTTTTCAGTTGGGAAGCAGCCTTTTCTCTAAGATCAAGGTAGGTTGAGCCCTGCACTGGTCCTGCAAGGAGCTGTTCACCTTGAATAAACTTACGGGCAACTTCCAGGCGTTCATATGTGATCGCAAGCTCCTCTTTAGCTCTTTTATAGTGAACATCCGGGGGTGTTGGAATGTCAAGGGGAACAATTATATCGCTTCCTATCTTTTGCTGGAACCCAAGAATCTCCTCATTTGTTACTTCGACAGAACCATATACTGAAAGCTGAAAAGAACCAGAGTCAGTCATTATGGGCCCGTTAAAATCCATGAGCTGGTGCAGCCCTTTCTCAAGAGCAATTTTGCGCAGCTCTTCCTTGCGGTAGATAATATAAGAATTGGTAATCAGGATTTCCGCCCCGAAGTTTTCCATTTCTCTCGGAGAGATGAGCTGGATATTCGGGTTGATTACAGGCATTACTGTAGGTGTCTCAACAGTTCCATGTGGAGTCCTGAGCTTTCCTATCCTTCCGCCTGCGTCCTTGTCAAGAATTTTGAATATTACTGACATGCCGGCGTTATAGATGCTCACTAGATATATTTATCTTTGGGAACTGGAGATAAACCAGGGTAAAGTGGAAGGAAGCCTCTGTATACACTTTCCCAAGCTTTAAAAAACCGGGGAAAAAAGGATTTTTAAGTTAGATTCAGGTGTCTAATTAATTTTTCCTAGGTTTTTTACCTGTATTTTTTCCTACCTCAATCTTTTCTTGCTCAAGACATGGAAATGATTTTTCCGAAACTATAGGGAGAAGAAATCAATACTTCAAGATGGTCCGATTACAAGGACCACATGTGTTCCCCATCGAATATCTCCTATAGCTATAATACCTTGTCATCGGAAACAAGGATATATCCTTGTTTAGCTGCCATAATTGCAACATTAATAGCTACTTCGAAGCTTATTCCGAAGAGATACCTGAATATCAGGAATTATTTCCACTATGGAATAATCTCCTAACCTCTTTGTGACCGAGCATTCAATTTCGTAAAACATATAGTATTGAGTGGCAATTACTGTCTCGGTCTCTTCAGGTTTCTCATTATATTCTCCTTCTACTTCCTACTAGCCTTTTTCTTTCTGGCAATAATGGTAGCTTATTCAGATTAATTTTATTCCGCTGCCTTTTAAACCTCAGTCACTCTTATAGCGATTTATCCGCTCGTGCTAGCTGCTATAATATGGAATATTCCCAACTATGCTGATCTTCTTGACTTTACCTCAACAACTGTTTTCGTACTTGATTCTCCTCACTGTATAGATGGAGAATAGATTTTCCTGATTATATTTCTTATGTTCATTCGTATTTTGTATCCGAGGGTATCTTTTTTGCGGTTCCTTTTCTAACCTATGCTCATCCTTATCATCATTTCACAAATAAGCCACTTCGGAGTGGTTCCCATTGAGGAGATCCATTATATTGAACCTTAAATATATATTGATCGTATATGTATCTCTCCAGAAGAAAAAATATATATTGAAACGAGTCTATTTTAATAAAAAAGAGAGTTATGAAATTCGGAAATCCGGGTTCATTGCATAATTTTTTCTTGTTGACGTCAATGCAGAAAACAAAGCAGAAAAGGCTGCTGAAAAAATTGTTTATTGCTGATTAGGTCAGATATAATAATAGGGTCACATTTTATAGAGGTGATTTTTTTGTCAGCTACGGATTATGATAATAATGATGTGAAGATTATTACCAAACCTTTAAAGTCAAAAAACCCGATTTTAATTGAAGGTTTTCCAGGAATCGGACTTGTGGGGAATATAGCAAGCCAGCATATGATCGAAGAATTGAATATGGAATACATTGGTTCCATTGACTCCAGATATTTCCCCTCTATTGCAGTGCTATATGAGGGACTTATAAACATGCCTGTCAGGATCTACGAAAAAGAGGAGCTGAACCTGATCATCGTAATTTCCGACATTCCTATCAGCCACACTGTCTCTTACGATATCAGTAATGCTCTGGTGGACTGGGCCCAGTCTATTAATGTAAAAGAAATAGTTTCCATTGCGGGAATTGCTATTATGGACGGAGGGCACAAAGTCTTCGGGGCAGCCACTATGCCGGAAATGCTGGAAAAAATCAGGAGTAAAGTAGAGATTTTCCAGATGGGGACTATCTCCGGGATTTCAGGTAGTGTAATGACTGAATGCCTAATTCGTGGGATTCCTGCACTTAGCTTACTGGGAGCTACCAGAACTCAGAACCCGGATCCAAGGGCTGCATCTGCTGTTATTGAAGTTTTAAATGAGCTTTATGGACTTTCTATAGATACCCAGAGGCTTGTAGAACAGGCTGAACGCATAGAAATCGAACTTCAGAGGCTTGCTGAAGATGTTCAGACAACTGAGCAGAAAGGGGAAGTAAAAAAGGAATTTCCAATGTACGGGTGATTCCATGGAGTACATAGCATTAACAGGAATTACTGATTCTGTGATCGATATCCTGAAAAAACATAATCTCAGAACTCTTGAGATCCGAAATCCTCTAAATTTTTTAGGAATAATCGAGCTTAATGTGGGGGATGATGTTCTTCTGATTTCTACCAGCCTTCAGGACATTAAAGAGGGGACCCCAGGTCTGATAGCAAGGGTTATGCAGAAGCAAATCTCCGTTCATTCTATTCTCAGCTCAAACGATATTTATACTGAAGAACGAGAAGCTATGTCTGTCCGCATTCAACTTGAATACAGGGCTCTAGCAAGGGTGAAGAGCATCGTTTCAAATAAACTGGGGAAACCAATAAGGATAGATGCGAGGGAGATTTCATGCTACGAAGCTAGATAACAATTTTATTAACTGATTTAATCTCTAAAAATGGATCTATGAACTAAATTTTCTTTATTTTTCACCACCTCAGCTTCAGGAGATAACTATCTATTTTCAAGGGCAAAAAGATAGCTTTCTATCCGAATTTCTTCTTGGGAAAAACTTTTCGAAAATTAAACAAAAAGATGGTCCATCAATAGAGAATTTTGATAAACCTCTTATTTTCAAGAGTCATTGATATACTGTATATAAGCATATGAAAAAATTAAAAGGTTTATCAAAATACTCAAGATAAGTTGGTATTTCTTCAAAATATTTACATATACTCTCTGCAACTTTTTCCCGTATCATAGTTGTTGGTTTTCTACTACCAGGTAACTTCAATACTTCGCTAAAATCTCCCCTCTACTTTTACCCTACCCATTTACCTCATACACACAACTACCATCCTGACTTAAACTTTCTACCCAGCATTAAGAAGTGAAAAGTACAAACATATCAAATCCAAACTTTTTCTCGTCTATGGCCTGAAGTCCCCTTTTGATACCTATTAAATTTTTCCCTGAAATATACACATATGCTTTTTAGCAGGAAAGATTATCCATGATAGGTTCGGAATTACGCATTTGAAATAGAAATAAATACTTTAACTCTTGTAGTGTAATCACAAAGAATATTAAGGAGTGTATAGCAGATTTTACAGAAAATTATACATGCTCCATCTAAGATTAATCTACATTTTTTTAGAAAAAAATATCAATGTTAAGTTTGCGAAGATTTCCGAAAATAATAAAAACAGAATTAATATAAAATTATGTTTTGGTTTTAAAACATTTTATGGGGAAGTAATTTTTATTCAGAAATTATTTTTTGTATAATTAATTTAAAATAATGAAGAAGATAATTTTACTTTATAGCTTAAAGCAAACAGATTAAGAGTTAGAAAGTGAGGGATTACCGTTAGGATGTGTGAGTACGCAGATTGGATGTATTAGTATATTGGTAATCATAGAGAATTTTGATAAACTTCCGATTTCAACAAATTGCTTACACTCGCTTTTTTGCTGCCTGTCTTTTAGCTTAAATCATGTCCATCTATAGATTAGATATTTTACAATGCTTCATTGTGTATCATTTATTGGGATACAATTGAATTGTCGTTGATTATAGTTTACAATGATTACAACTGATAAAAGGCCAATAAAGTCAAAATTTCGTGGCAAAAGAAAGAGGTTGTTGTATGATTGATCTTGGAGAAATTAACCTTTTTGGGGCTAATCTTAAAAGAATCAACCTTGAAAGAGCTAACCTTGAAAGAACTAATCTCACAGGAGCTAATCTCCAAGGAGCGAACCTTTTTATGGCTAACCTTAGAGGAGCTATTCTCCAAGGAGCGAACCTTTTTATGGCTAACCTTAGAGGAGCTATTCTCCAAGGAGCGAACCTTTTTATGGCTAACCTTAGAGGAGCTAATCTCCAAGGAGCAAACCTTTTTATGGCTAACCTTAGAGGAGCTAATCTCCAAGGAGCGAACCTTTTTATGGCTAACCTTAGAGGAGCTATTCTCCAAGGAGCGAACCTTTTTATGGCTAACCTTAGAGGAGCTATTCTCCAAGGAGCGAACCTTTTTATGGCTAACCTTAGAGGAGCTAATCTCCAAGGAGCAAACCTTTTTATGGCTAACCTTAGAGGAGCTAATCTCCAAGGAGCAAACCTTGAAGGAGCTAATCTCCAAGGAGCAAACCTTGAAGGAGCTATCCTTGAAAGAGCTAATCTTTTTATGGCAGATCTTGAAGGATCTCGCTTTGACGGAGCTATCCTTGATGGAGCTGACCTTGAAAGGGCCAACCTTGGAAAAACTAATCTTACAAAGGCTAATCTTAAAGAGACTAACCTTAAAGCGTCTGATCTTGATTGGGCTATACTTGCAGGGGCTAACCTTGTGGGGGCTAACCTTGAAAAAGCTAACCTTACAGGAGCTAATCTCCAAGGAGCGAGCCTTTGTATGGCTAGTCTTAGAGGAGCTGATCTTTTTATGGCTAACCTTAGAGGAGCTAATCTCCAAGGAGCGAACTTTGAAGGAGCTAACCTTGAAAGATCCCTTCTTGAAAGAGCTAATCTTTTTATGGCAGATCTTGAAGGATCTAGCTTTGACGGAGCTATCCTTGATGGAGCGAACCTTGAAGGAGCTAACCTTACAGGAGCTTTCAATTTATCAATTGACCAACTATCTAAAGTGAGAACGCTTTATAATGTAAAATTAGATGAAGAATTCCTCATACAGCTAAAAGAGGAGTTTTCGTTTATATTTAAACCACTAGAGCAACAGTTTTTAGAATATCAGAGCAACCTTTTAGGAGCTAACGTAGACAACAATCTCTAGAAAAACTAGGACTATGGAAGATTAATAAACCCCTTATTTCATGAGTCATTTATATATATATTATAAGCATATGGCAAAGTTTAGGAGTTTATCGAAATCCCCTCTATTTTTAAAACAATATTTTTAGGATAGCATGTTTTTATTCACAGTTTTTTTCGAAAAAAGGTTCAAAACAATGAAAAATGATATTCAGCCGCTTCCAATAGAAACGTTTCATTCAGAGATGAAAAGTATAATTCATTAAGTTAAAGACTAAAATAATACAGAGGTAGGTGTATATTAACCAAATCTGTCGGTTTGCAATAAGATCGCTCTTTTTACTGTCGTTAATGGTACTTATTTTGCCCATCATCTCTAAAGCTGCTGAACTTAGTTATCCAAGAGTTTTAGATCACCCATGGGATCATTCCCCTATCACTGTATATATAGATAACAAAATTGTTCCTCTCCATTATAGTCTTACTTATTACGCAGATATAAAAAAGGCTCTTAATTACTGGGCAGTAGGTGGAAATGGAAAACTGAAATACATTCCTATCTTTGAGATTGTGGATTCAGAAGATGCTGATATCAGGATCAGATGGGATGCAAACCTGCAGAAAGATCAAGGTGCTCCTCACGAAGTTGGTGGTGAAACAATCCGACATATTGCCAATGGCCGATTTGTATACGTAGGTATTATACTTGGAGTTGGAAATCATCAGTGGATGGGATGGGTACCATATAGTGATACAGCAATGTTTGCCATTGCAGAGCATGAATTAGGCCATGCCTTGGGGTTGGATCACAGCAATGATCCGCAGGATATTATGTATCCATCCAATGAGCAGATAGACAACACAAATCCTTTCTTGCAGAGTAAATACGGTTCTCTTTTGCTTATTGCTTTTTACACAGCTATTGCAGTTATCGTCTTCATCTCTGTAAGCTGGCTACTTAACAGGAAAAAAAGATAAACACTTGAGAATGAATAGTTTAAGTGAGGATTTCTCGATAGTGTAATCGCTTTTTTGTAAAATCATGAAATTCGAGCGCTCTTTATAAATCTTCTAGACTCTAGCTTCATCAGGTTCAATTTATCCAACATTCAGAGATTACACAGATATAGAATTTATTTGCCTATTTGCACACTAGTATTCATTGAAGAAACCGATTATTATAACCTGTGAAATTTTTTCCCATTTATTTATCTTTTATCCCTCGCAATCCTTTAGTTATTCGTCAGAACCGAAAGCGGCTTTAAGTTTAAGTTCATCTTCATGAGAAAGAGATGTGCGCATTATCGTTGTTTTGAACTTTTTTGATCCCTCTAGTACCTTATCTTCAGCCCATTTCGTAATTAAGAGGAACAAAGCAAATATTCCTATTAAAATACCCCAAAATGTGCCGCAAATCATGCCTGTACCAACAAGATGTGCTGCCTGCTTCATCTTGATTTTGTCATCAGGCTTGCAAATGATCCCCCAAAAAAATAATATGCTATTTTTATCAGATTTCATCAATGACTCATCTCCAATACCAAAACCTACTTACTAGCAAGTTTCTAAAAGGCCTTTCTTTTTACCGCCCCTATTTTCAGAGGGGTTTATAGGCTCAACTTTAGCTTCTTCGATTTCTTCTTTTGGTTCTGCCTTCGTTTCTATCCGGGATATCCTTTCTGGTTCTATCTCCCCTGGACTCTCTTTTTCTGTCTGCTCTAAAACTCCTGTCTGCCAGTAAGGCTTGTATCCGTAGCAAGTATAAATATTAGCTAGCCACTCACGAGTTAAAGGCCAGTTGTCCTTACCAAAGCCTTCTGTCTTTTCCAGGATTTCCTTGCTAACATCAAAAACGAAAGCTTGCTCATGTGGTCTCACTGAAAGAGCTTCTCAGGGAACAGCAAACAGTTTATTTCCAAGACTCAGGAACCCGCCAAAAGAGAGTACTGCATATGTTACACTACCATTTTCTAGATCAATCATTAGGTCTTCAAACTTTCCCAGATGTACTCCAGCCATATTGATGACTTTGTCTACGTTTATCGTCCTTGCTGTCAAAAATAATGGAACATCTGCAATTACCATCGTTTCAACTCCCCTTACTAGCTCTATAAATATTAGGACTTACGCAACTGTGGAACGATATAAATCATATATTCAGGACGTGCTACTAATACCCTTTTTCCTTCTGTAATCTCCTCCGCATCAAACATGTCCACAAGACGGACATCATAGCATTCAAGTAAACCCACACATTTATTATAATCAATTCTGAGATGCACTATTTTCACCACTTTTTAGAGTTTGGATTTAGCTTTCAATAAGCTCGATAGCATCTTTAGTACAGACTTACACACACTGCTCGCATTCTATGCAATTATCAGGGTGTGGGCTACAACTGCCTTTTTATCTTATCAATCGCTTCAATATCAAAAACCTCTGCAGGGCAAACTTAATAGTAGGCAATAGCCTGCCCTACACATTTTGTACTCAATTATTGGATACATTTTCTCCATTTTTCCAGATCTCCATGGACTAAAAGACCTCAAATTCCGATGTAGGTATAGGTTGGTATGTTACTATTCAGATTCTCATTGAATTTTGATATCCACAATCTGTAGCTTCCCTATAATGTACTGACGCATACAGTAGTACATACTGAATTGGACTAAATCTAGAAATTACGCACTTAAAAACCCGAAATCAAGTATCAGCTCCATTTTGGTCAAATCCATTATTCAGACAGTTAAACTGCTTAAATACTAAAATTAATAAGTTTTAAACCTAAAACTGCCAAAATCTGTTCATTTTAAGCTACAATGTACAGTTACCCCCGTAGTTATTTTAAATTAATTATACAAAAAATAGTTTCTGAATAAAAGTTACTTCTGCATAAAATGTTTTAAAACCAAAACATAATTTTATATTAATTATGTTATTTTTAACTTATAGATATTCTTGAATTTAAAATCGAACATTTTCTTTTAAAGTAATGCAAATTGAGCTTAGATCAAATTCTAGGTTTTAAAAACCTGATAAAAGTTATTATCAACAGCTTATATTTAAAATATTTTTTTTTTAAATGCAATGTCGTGCCCTTGGGTCATTGAACAAATCCGGAAAAAGATATTTTAGAATACTCCAAGTGACTAGAAGAAGCAGAGAATCTGAACTTACGGATTGTGAATCCATTTTGAATCAAGTACTATCCACTCTTAAATTGATTATAAAAGGAAAGGAAGTTACTGTATCTCATGATCCTTTGCCTGAGGTAATGGGGGATTATCCTGGGACAGGAATAGGGCTTGTAATTTGTAACAAAATTGCAGAAAGACATAGGGGACGTATATGGGTAGAATCTGAAATATGCAAAGGTTCAATTTCTTATTTCACTTTACAAATCAATCTTACAGAATTTCAAAAACTAAATTTTAACACATAAGAAAAACAGATAAAGTACAGATTTTCTGTAAAATTTGCTCTAGCCCCTTTAATCTTATTTTTTATCACTTCTAAATTATTTTGATTTATTTTCTGTGCTCCAGGCCGGGCCTTTATTCAAAGCCATATCTAAGGACAAAATGATATACAGCACGCAAAAATTTTACATCTAATTTACAGCAAATTCACAACACTACCGATTAAATTTTAAGATATTTCTATATTGAGGAAATATATGACATCTTTGTGTAAATCGGTTGGAAGTAGAAACAAATGAGCTATCAATCTCATTTTCATTCTTTATCCACCATATGTGAATCAGACCATTTGGTTCTACAGCATGATTTAGTTAAATAAACGTTGTTTGATAATTTATGTATTTATTTTAAATTAATTATATTAAAATTGCTTTTGAACAAAGATACTCCTACATAGAATATATCAAAATACAACAATACTTAAATATTAATTATGTTTTTAACATACTAAGTATTGTCTAAGGCGGGTTCAGCAGAGACACATTAATTATAATCAGGATATATAACCCATAATTTGTTACTTCAAGACTTTGAGTTCTTAAAATAAACATGAAAATAGAGTATTCAGTACATTATTGCAATCTAGAGTAAATGATGAAGCAGACCCAGGGCTCTGCAGAGAAAAAAAATATGTTATTAGCAAATCAGACGGAAGGAGGAAGATAACATGATATTGAAAAATCACGGAGAGCTGTTCCAAAGATGTGAGGTCAATCCTACACGTACCTTTGAAGATGTACCATATCAGGCTCATTCAGTAGAAGAAGGTAATATTATATTGAAAGGTCCCGGGGAACTGTTCCAAAGGTATAAGAAAAATCCTATACTTACCGCTGAAGATTGGCCATATCGGGCCCACTCAGTCTTTAATCCTGCAGCAGCTATAGTTAATGGTATAACTCTATTACTGGTGCGTGTCGAAGATCACAGGGGCTTTTCTCATTTTACGGTAGCCAGGAGTAAGAATGGAATTGACGGCTGGGAGATTGACAGTCAACCAACCTTTGCTCCAGATCCTATAAACTATCCTGAAGAGATATATGGCATTGAAGATGCGCGTATAACTTACATTGATGAAATGGGCAAATGGGCTGTAGCATATACGGCTTTTTCGGATTCTGGTCCCCTACCAGCTCTTGCCTTTACAGAAGATTTCCGTAATTTTGATCGGGTAGGAGCTACCCTGCCTCCTGAAAATAAAGATGCTGCTGTTTTTCCTGTAAGATTTGATGGTATGTGGGCAATGTTACATCGGCCTGTATCTCGCATGACTGGTTCGAAGGCAAATATCTGGATATCCTTTTCTCCAGATATGAAGTACTGGGGAGAACACGAGGTTCTTCTGTATGCTCGGGAAGGCGGATGGTGGGATGCCAACAAAATTGGTCTATCTCCACAACCAATCCGCACATCTGATGGATGGTTAATTATGTACCACGGGGTCCGCCAGACGACATCTAAAGCAAGTTATCGACTTGGATTGGCTCTTCTTGATCTTGAAAATCCTAGGAAAGTGCTTCACAGATCCGAGGGATGGGTTTTCGGACCGCGTGAAATGTATGAGCGTAGTGGAGACGTTAATGATGTTGTTTTTCCTTGCGGATGGGTCTTAGTGGATGATGAAATCCGCATTTATTACGGAAGTGCGGATGTGTCAGTATCAGTGGCCAGTGCAAAAATGAGCGATATCCTGGAATATATACATAAGTGCCCTGAGACACAATGTCCGGATGAAATACTGTAGATAGTTTAAAGAAAATAGGAGGCTTTCAAGTGATCCAAAAAAAGTGATATTAAATTAAAGAGGACTTCAATAAACATCTGTTTTTCAAGAATCATTTGTGTACCATTTATAACCACATGACGAAATTAAGAGGTTTATCTAAATCTTCTTTAGTCCTAGTTTTTCTAGAGATTGTTGTCTACGTTAGCTCCTAAAAGGTTGCTCTGATATTCTAAAAACTGTTGCTTTAGTGATTTAAATATAAACGAAAACTCCTCTTTTAGTTGTATGAGGAATTCTTCATCTAATTTTACATTATAAAGCGTTCTCACTTTATATAGTTGGTCTATTGATAAATTGAAAGCTCCTGTAAGGTCAGCTCCATCAAGGTTCGCTCCATCAAGGATAGCTCCGTCAAAGCTAGATCCTTCAAGATCTGCCATAAAAAGATTAGCTCTTTCAAGAAGGGATCTTTCAAGGTTAGCCCCAAAAAGATTAATTTCTCCAAGATCAATCATACCACAACCTCTTTCTTTTACCACGAAATTTTGACTTTATTGGCCTTTTATCAGTTGTAATCATTGTAAACTATAATCAACGACAATTCAATTGTATCCCAATAAATGGTACACAATGAAGCGTTGTAAAATATCTAATCTATAGCTGGATATGATTCAAGCTAAAAGACAGGTAGCAAAAAAGCATATTAAAAGAATAAAAGAAATTTTTAGTAAAATCCTCAAAATGTACCAGAAGGCTTTTGAGTTCTTCCAAAAATGATATAAATTTATGAAACCTCAAAATTTTCTAAAATTAAAAATTGAATCTGAAAACAAAAAATAGTCACAAAAAACTCCAAAAATGACTGAAAAATAAATGGAAATATATGGAGTTTAAAGGGATTACCAACATTAAGATTTCATATTCAATAACTTAATTAAGTTCAGGACCGACTTGTAGCCTATAAAAAAAGGTTCTGAAGGGTTGGAAGCCCTCCCGAAACCTTCGATTAACATTTAAATTTTTTACATATCTTCCGGCATTTCGCCACCTGAGCCTGGACCTGGGCCTGCTCTTCCACTACTTGATGAGGCTATTACATCATCGATTCTGAGAATCATGATTGCAGCTTCTGTGGCTGCATTAATTGCCTGTGTCTTAATCCGGAGGGGTTCAAGAACATTGTTTTCGAACATGTCCTCAATTTTACCACTAAAAACGTTAAGACCTGCTCTTTTATTCCCCTTCTCATGCTGGGAGCGCATTTCCACGAGCATATCTATTGGGTCAAGCCCTGCATTTTCGGCAAGTGTCTGAGGAATAATTTCGAGGGACTCTGCGAACTTCATAACAGCAAGCTGTTCTCTGCCTTTAAGGGTTGCTGAGTATTCTTTGAGCCTGAGGGCCAGTTCAATTTCAGGTGAGCCTCCACCTACAACTATCTTCTGGTCTTCGAGAGCAACACCCACAACTCTGAGGGCGTCTTCGAGAGCTCTCTCAATCCCCTCAACTACATGTTCAGTTCCGCCGCGAAGAAGAATTGAGGTGGTCTTGCTGTCCTTGCACCCTGTAACGAAAGTCATTCTGGACCCTGTAACGTCCTTTTCTTCCACAAAACCGGCATATCCAAGATCGGATTCTTCAATTTCATCCATGCTTGTGATGATCTTTGCACCTGTTGCCCGCGAGAGCTTGTCCATATCGCTCTTCTTAACCCTACGCATGGCGAAAATACCCGCTTTTGTCAGATAATACTGGGCTAGATCATCAATGCCTTTCTGGCAGAAGACCACTTTTGCACCTGTCCTTATTACCTTTTCCACGATTTCCTTTAGCATGGATTCTTCCTGATCTAAGAATAGCTGCATCTGGTCAGGGGTGGTGATTTTTATTTCGGCTTTGGTTTCGGTCTTCTTGAGTTCTATGGGCACACTCAAGAGCAGAACTTTTGCATCTGCCACTGTTTCAGGCATTCCGGTGTGAACGCGTTCTTTATCAATGATCACCCCTTCAATAATTTCGGAGTCCCCAATACTCCCCCCTGGCCTCTTTTCAATCTTGATGTCCTCGATATCCACAGTGATCTTTCCATCCTCATTCACCTCAACAACTGACTTAACTGCCTTAACTGCAAGCCTGGAAAGGTGTTCCTTATTAGCTTCTGCGCCCTTACCTGTTATAGCTGTGGCTGCAAGTTTTTCGAGAGTTGCAGTGTCTTCTGGGGATACACTAATAGTAATGGTTTCAATTATCTTTGCCGCCTGATCCGCTGCAAGCCTATAACCGCTTGCAATCACTGTGGGATGAACACCGCTTTCCAGTAGGTATTCTGCCTTTGTCAAGAATTCTCCTGCGAGCACAGCTGCTGTAGTGGTTCCATCTCCTACTTCAGCATCCTGGGTTTTGGCCACTTCTACGATCATCTTTGCACCTGGGTGCTCGATGTCCATTTCTTTGAGAATTGTTGCGCCATCGTTGGTGATAACCACATCACCTAGAGAGTCTACAAGCATCTTGTCCATACCCTTCGGCCCAAGAGTGGTCCTTACTGCCTCAGCGACTGCCTTTGCGGCCATAATATTGTTGTGCTGGGCATCGGAACCATGAGTTCTCTTGCTGCCTTCCCTTAAAATAAAGATCGGTTGTGCTGCCAAGCTTTAATCTCCTTTTAATGATATGAATTTATACTAATTTTTATTAATTATATTCCTAACAACATTATTTTTGTTAACAACATTATTTTGATGCGTAATTTTCCTATTCTTAATGCAAGCACTTCTATATAAGAATTCCTCTGAAACTTGGTCTTGAAAACATAGGATGGAGTCAACTGAATCTTTTAACCTTAGTTTAGAAGTATCCACTAATTCCTAATGAAAATCGATCCTATTTTTAGCTCAAATTGATTTGACAAGACTTATTAGTATATAAAGTTTGATCATATATTCCACAAAATAGTCCCATTTTTGTCACAATTAAGCTATTATATTGTCAAAATTAGCAAAAATAGACATAATTATTCAGGTAGCTTTATGAGTGACCACATAATTTTTCCTCGGAAAGAGGACAAATTGGAGGTAAAATGAAGTATTTTTATTGCTGATGAAAAAGAAAAGATTCTTGTTCTTGTACCTCAAACCCTAAAGTTATTGCTTATATTGAGAGTCTCGAGTCTCAAATTAAAGAACCCACTGAAGGATTGGAGGATTTCGGTAAACCTCTATTTTCACGAGTCATTTAGATACAATTTATAAATACATAACGAAATTTAGGGTTTATCAAAATTCTCATAAATCTTATTAGGATCTCGCTTGAATCAAAACAATCATAACAATAACAAATCTCCTTTGAATGTTGTTCTTGTTAAAGAGAAAAAAATCATAAGAGTCTTCATAAAAAGAATCTCAAGAGACCTTGAGATCAATAAAGTTATCCTGGAAAACTCTTTAAATGGTTAATGATTCTGATTTACTAATCAAAAATTCTGTGAACTCTTGTGAAGAATTCAGCCACTCTCTTGAGAATATTGAAGTCTAAGTTTATTAGAAAAGATAAACTTTTGACATTTCAGCTACAAATCTTATTTTTCAGAACATCGAAGTCAGATGGAGATCTTTCCTTAATGTACAAGATTAAATAAAGCTGTTTTTCCAGAATTAGTGAAATATACCGTCCAGTATGATCCAAATATTTTAGGCTCAGCAATCTATATGAAAGCTACCAATTTAGCCCTTATGGAAGGATTTCTGAGTTTTTTGATAATTTTGGGGGGATAAAAATCTGTTCTGTTACCATAATTAAAGCAGAAAAAAGTGTTTACGGAATTAATAGGAACTTGAAAATGTTGTTAAGGAGAAATTAATAACTTCTGATGATATCCTTTGTTATGAAACAGGGATGAAAAGCAAGAAAAAAGGATATTGGCTTCATGTAACTTCCAATGACAAATACATATTTTAGTTTTCTTCTCCAAAAAGAGGATCTAAAGCAGTTGAAGCTATGGGAATTCTTTCAAGTTTAAAGGAATAACAATTCATGGTGAATGGGAACCCTACATAGTTATAGAATGTACTGCTCATCTTTATAGAGAACTTAATGTTTGAAGAGAATTATAAACAGCAATCAGCTAGAGGGATTGATGATCTTTAAACAGAAATGAAAAAAATACACTGATGAATGTAAAGAGCAAATTCAATTGTTTAATTTTTAGCAAATTAAAGCGTTGGAAGAAAAGTTAGATTCCGTAGTCATAAAAGGACTTGAAGAAAATTCGCATTTTCTAAATCCCCAAAAACAAGCCTCAAATCTAACTTTGATCCGGATGTAAAATTAGTCTTTTTGGCAATCCCACTCCCAATACATTGGTGATTAAATTTGACAGAAATAGTAAACAAGTCTTGTGGTTTAGACATTCACAAACTTTTTTTCACTGCTATAAGCACGATATATAAAAGTATTTATGGATAAAAAAGAGGAGAGATATTCAGAATTTTGTGCAAAACTTGCGCTTAACAGTATGATTCATCCATCAAGAGTTTTTCCCAAAAGATTATAGAGAATTTTGATCTTATGTTCGACTTCAACATAACTTTACATAAAATATATATATATATATATATATATATATGTATATATATATATAAAATTGAAGCTCACATTATTCTTTAAACTAAAGAGCATTTAGATAAAAATCAACTTTTTTTAATTTGCTTTATAGACAATGCAAATAACTCTCGAATTTTGTTGATTTATCGGAATCCTCTAAAATACGTAATCGAAATAATGTTGTGACATATATTTTAGGGACTAATGGCAGAAAAATTATATCAGGAATCTCTTCATGTAAAAGCCTTGATTAATTAATAGAAAACATTTCTACACATATTCATGGCAAAGATACTTTAATCAGATAGATTCTGGACAGAGCACTATCTCAAAATGCTTATGTCAAGCTTCCAAAATATCGAATCTTATAAAGCATCTTGCCGATGAAATTGAAACTTTATGAAATAAATTTTTAATTATGCTTATGGAAAGAATAAAAGTTATATGAAAATTTTAATATCATTTCCGAGTATTGGGTAAATTGGTGCAACAACTCTGATTGCTGAAATAGGCAATTCCAAAGTTTTTTCTCCAGAAGATAAGCTTGTTTTCATGGCTTAGAGTTGTTCTGAAGTATATTAATATTCAAATAAATATTAAACTATCGATTCACAAAAAGAGGCTTAAAAAGGTAGCAAGATTGATTCTAAAGCATATTGCTCAGGAAGCAACAAGAAAGAAAAATAGCATGTTAAAAGAGTTTTTAATCGAAGAAAAAAATTAATCAAACATAAAAAACAACTATTAAAATCATCAAATAAATTACCACAGTTTGAGGGTAGCTGATTACAAATGACGATACATACGAAGATTAAAACGGATATCAAAAAGGAAAAATTTAAAAGAGAATGATTTTTTTAGACTTAGGACTTCTCTATTTATAAAAATCAAAGAATAATGAATGGAACAATCGCAACTATGAAAAAAAATATAAGAACACGTAAGGAACCAGTTTAGTTACGTACTTTCATGTTAAATTAATCTAACTTCCAATCAATAATGTTGGGCAAATAGACAAACAAATAATATATGCGTGTAGATCCGCAAAATGTATGTTATTACCACTTATATTAAGTATAAAAGAAATGTTAGATACTCTAATAATGGTCAAATAGACAAACAAATGTATATATTTGTGCAAATCTACGGTATATTGGTAGTATCATAACCTGAAGGAATTTATTTTTTGTATTTTTGATTTTAGATATTTGGTTGCAAATTTAAGATAATTGATAAAGATGTTGAAGAATTAAATGAAATAGTAGGAACTTCTTGATAGCTATAGTTTGCTTCATCAGGTAAAGTTATCATATCAATGATGTTAAATAATTCAGAAAATACGCAAAATTAACTAGTTGTATCTGTACTAGAAATGGAGTCATTTTTGTGCTAGAATCAACGACTTAATTACCTTAAATAATTTTATGATTTTTTTCTTTATTCGTAGAAATGGTTTAGTAACTAACGGGATTCAAAACTACAGAACACACATTAATTTATATGTAAAAGCAGTATCATGATTTAAGGAACATGAAGACATTAGACTGAGCTGATATGATGCAAAGTAATGAGCTCATTAAAGAGCAGGTAATACAATTAAAAATAGAAATAGCGCAGTTGGAAGTGGAACTTAATAAATTAGAAGTTATGATACACGAAAAGAAATATGCTATGAATAGATTGTGTGAACTTTTAGAAATAAGAGACGTAGCGTTAAATGATAAATAAATAGATTAGAATTATTCACTTGATGCATCTTATGAGCAAACTCAAAAACAAATGATTTTGTAAAAATCAGCTTGTTTCAGGTAGTTTGATTTTCATGCGACGATTTGGAAGTTAATCAGCGTAAGTCCTAAGGATACATTTGTTTCAATCATTTTGTTAGTGAATCTATTATGATATGGCCACTGTCTAACTTGAGATGTACATGTTACAATCCTTTTTGTTTTTGTAACAATCCACTTTTGCCTTTAAATCAAGATTTCTATCAATCAGGCAACTTATTTACTCTACCTTTTTAACCCATAAAAGTAGGATTATGATTTAAAAACTAGAATAGATTTTTTACGATACTTCATACAAAAAAACATTTGATATCGTATTTTATATATACACAATGTTTCGCATGAGTTAGTTCCTTTTTATAGTACAAAAGTTGTATAAAATACAACTAAGTTCGTTAATAACTGTTCTCAGGGAAATTTCATCCCCGCAACAAGCTGCGCGGTATTCAACTGGAATTAAAATTTAATTCTGCCTAATTATATTTTTAACCCGCCTGTCCCATTCTGTGGACTCAAAAAGTTCTCTGAGTTCTGAAGAGTCGTTAATAAAGCAGAAACCCCAATAAACCGCAGGCAGGAGTTCTTTCTTCCATTGCTCTTTCTTCCTTTTATCAATGAACTGATATGTTTTTGAAGACGATAGACGGCTTACGAAACCCAGAACCTTTACAAGATCGGGGATAGTTTTCTGAGCAGCACCGAGTTTAAGGCATTTAAGTCTGTAGATGTCTATTTTCCTGGAATCTGATTCGAAACCCAAAATGTTAAATATCCGGCTTTTTTCGGATATCGAAAGGTGTGTGCCTTCATACTTAAGGGAATTTAAAGCCTGAAGTTTCAGCAGCCACTCCACTTCCCCGAAGACCTTAGGTTTATGCTGCCTAGATACATCTCCTAATCTACGGTCTTCATATGCTTCCCGCTTGAGCTTATTAATCTGTCCTGTAAGAATCGATAATTCTTCAGCATCTCTAACTTCCCTGACCCTGAATCTCAGGGCATCCCGCATGAGTTCCCGTTTTTCCCTTTCAAAAGCTCCGGTATCCTTTTCCTCTACCAGACTCAGCAGGCGTGAGAAATATTTAGCCCTAAGAGTGGTTGGAGGAAGCCGAACGGGCATTTCCTTAAACTGTGTATCTTTTCCTTTTCCGAGGGCTCTAAACTCTACCTTGTTGATCTTAATCTTCCCTTCTTCAATCGCCCTGGTCGCATCTCCCTCGGAAAATAACTCTTCAATTCGTATTTCAGGCTGCAGCATCTGGATTTGATTTACTTTTTCCCCATTAAAAACTCCTTCCCCAAAGCGCTGGTAGAGAGATTCAATGTTATCCGAAATTTCAACAATTCTCCCCTGTTGTTTTCCTGAGACAGGGGACAGCCTCGTCACCCTCCCGACTTGCTGCTCAAAGAGTCTCATGCTCAGGGTAGGTCGCAGCAGGAAAATGGATTCTAGGCCTGGAAAATCAAAACCTTCAATCAACATACCTACAGCACAGAGGATATAAGGAGGTCTTCCGATCTCTTTAAAAGCTGTAATAAGGTTATTTTGAGTCTCTTGAGGCAATTCAGAAGTTATAAATGCCGAATTTTTGAATTGCCCTTCGGGGGTATAATTCTCAAAATTTGTGGGCAGGACAGGTTCAGAGCCTTGATTCAGTTCTGCATCAGAAATCTCTCCATTGAAAACCGAGGAAGTAAGCTTTGCATGGAAAGCATTAATTTCTTCTCCACCTGCAACTGCTCCATATACCTGCTTCCGTACAGGGGCACAAAATACAAGAGTCTTTAAAGCTTTTTGTTTTACCATCGAATCGTAAACATCTTTTGCAAACTGTGTTCTTCGTATAACTTTTTTCAACTTATCGGCAGTGCTACAGTCAAGAAAAAGATCCTGCTTATCAAGTTCATCCAAACCTTTTTCAAAATCAAATATCTCAGAGATGTCTTCTGAACTCTCTGCAATCGTATATTTGAGTGGAGCAAGTTCTCCGTCCAGAATACATTCAGGAAGCGTTTTAGAGTAAATCTCCCTCATATCCCCAGCAATTTCATCTACGAACTTGACATTTCCGACTATACCCTGGAATGGAGTTGCAGTCATGCCCAAGATTTTTGTCCGTTCACTAAACTCATTGAGAAAATCGTTCCCTTTGTTGTTGATGAAATTATGGATTTCATCCACGATTGCAAGGTCTGTAAATTCAAGAATCAGATCTTTGATTTCAGAACCCTGTTTTCCCAATATTGTCTGTAAAGAGGCGAAAAGCACAAAACTCCCAATTTTTTCTTCCCCGAGATATTTCAAAACTTCAGCAAGCTCATTTCTATCTACCTTATGCTCAGAAGAAAGGATTGCACTATTGGGAAAAAGAGGATGTTTTTTCTTTCCATCGTAATAGGTCTGATTAAGAAGAGGGTTGTTTTTCGAGACTAGGAAAAGAATAATCTTTCCCTCCTCGTAGTAAGTTTTCATGATGTGCTTCGAAACAAATGTCTTTCCCCAGCCAGTGGGTACCTTGATGTAGCCTTTCTGATTTGTTTCAAAATATTTTAGAAGATATTTAACAATTCTTTTCTTAATTTCCTTCATAGGCTCGAGATAAACAGGTTTCATGCCAGCTGTGGCTTCATTTAAAATTGTCATCAGTACGCTGTCCTTATATTTTTTACTGTAAAAATTTTTGAAGTACCTTTCCAGAACCAGAATATATCTTATAAAGAAGTTTCTGAGGAATTGAATATTCCACACAACAGAAAACATTTCATAAAACTGAAAACATTATAAAAAGTAAATCCCCGCGAGTTGCAGAGGATTTCAATAAACTTCTCAACTTCATCATAGGCTTCTAAATATATATATAAATAATTCGTGAAAATCAGAGGTTTATCAAATCCTCTGCAAATTGCTCATAAAAAGTTCCAGTACAGAAAACTGCTGTATATAGCTTTCTCTTCAAGAGCTGAAAAGAATGAACTCTAGAAACGTTTTTCTTTAAAAGGAATATCTGTTAAATAATAAGAATTACATCAATATATATTTTATGCCAAAAAAGTCAGAAGAGAGAGGTAAGTAAGGAATTTTGATTTCTTTAACTACCTCTGTCCTTTGTCCTGAAATAATTAATAATTTCACCTAAAACTTGTTTTAATTTTTCCATATTAGCACAACCCAAACAACTTAACACCTATTCTAAATTTTGCTTCTACTATCAATTTGTTTAATAAAGTATTTTATAATGATTCCAGTTCTCCAAGTTTAGAGGCAATTTGAGGTATTTTTCGCACCATTGAATGAATTTCTTAAAGTTTTTGAACTCATCTCTGAAATTATGGATGCTGTTGATTCTATTGAAAATGTGGTTTATTGTACCACCTCCTATTCCATTATAACGCTATGTTGAAAATAAGGGAAACCATGAAGAAAAAGAACCATATAAGCAAGTGAAAAGATTTGATTTTGAATAATTCCTTTTTTTGAATAATTCTGTTTATATCTAGAGCGATGGTTAGAACACATTATGTTGTTTGCGTCTGGGTTCGACACTGTAACTTTGATTCTTACAGTTTTATAATGTGGGCAATAATTATATATTTTTGCGATCCCAAAAGATGTTTAAAAGTTTCATTTTTAAAGGAGATTTTAAGAAATTTCAAATTTTAGACATGCTATCCTATTTTTATGCAATATAGTGTATTAATAGTCCAAATGTTTTACCTAAACTTAAATATCTTAAGCGTAATCTCCTCAAAGATTGGCGTGATTTCAAAAAAACTAATCGATCTTGGAGTGCTGGTGCTAAGGCAACATAACTCTCGTGGAAATTTCAAACCGCATATTTCAGTCAGGTTCAGGGATAGTGAAGGGGATTTACGCATGTTTTCCATCGACACTACCAGGACTACTGGAAAGCATTCATATCCGGATGCTTATCTGATTACACATGCTCATTCAGATCATCATGGGAAATCGGCTATGATATCCTCCAATTCGGTGTGTTCGGAAAAAACAGCAATCGCCCTTGAAATCAGGCACGATAGAAGATATACTGGTAGCATTTTCAGGCTTGGAGACGAAATTGATGTAGGAAGAGTAAAGGTCAAGACTTTTCCTACTGAGCATACCTCCGGAGCGACTGCTTTTTACTGGGAAAACGATGTAGGATCAAGGATTCTGGTTACTGGAGATATCAAAGACGCAAGTAAGCTCCCTCCCTGTGATGTACTTATTACTGAGGCTAACTATGGGGATCCAGAAGATCCTAGCTGTCATTTTGTAGATGACTTTGAAGGCATGAAGTATGCTCTTTTTGAACACGACCCAGTTGCTTTTGGAGCATATGAATTTGGGAAGGCTCAGCGGGCAGTCAAACTCATCAGGGAATTTGGATATGAGGGGGCTATCCATATGGACGCAAGGACAAGAGCCCTTACACGGAGCATGCTTGAAGATGCCGGGGAACTTGAAGGGCTGAGTTCCGGAGGAAACGATGGGGTTTTCATAGTAGCACCCTGGAATCTTGACAAGCTTCCATTGAATATGAAAAAGTACGTTCTAAGCTGCCGCATGGATTATCCTTATCCTATAATAAGGATAAGTGACCATCTTGATGCCTGCGGACTTGAAAATATGGTCCAGAAACTCAACCCTGAAGTTACTCTTACTTACCATCCAGGAGGTTACAGGCCCTCCAAATTTTCAAAACATTTAAATTCAATAGGAATCGATTCGATATCCATAGATCAGATAGGTAATGTTTTAAGTAATGGATTTATTTAAAGCTGTGAGATTCAATTTTAATAATTAAATATCGATAACTTAGATATGAAAATCAATTCTTAGAATTTCGACACAGTAATTGGATTCAAAGAATTCAAATATAATAATTTTATTCATACAATTTAGGTGGTAATTTAGTCCCAATGACTTAAATATATAATTTAATTACGATAAGTTAATATGAAGATAAATATAAATAATTATTTTATATTAATATAATTACTAAGATATATAGTTTAAATTTGAGATACAAGTATAATTCTTGCAAATTAGATCCCAAGATAATTGCCGTTCAGGAGTGTATACCGATTGAGTAAGCAAAGTCCAAAATCAAAACCCATAACTGAACCAGCAAAAACTACAGGAGTTCTTGCAAAAAATTCTGTCGTAAGCGTTGAGACCTCAGAAAGGAAGAATCTTATCAAGGAAATTACCCCTGAAGAAAAACAAAAAGCTCATAGAGAGGGAATCATTAAGACAATAGTAGCTTCAGCACTTGGGATAATGGCAGGACTTATAGCAGCCAGCCTATATGGAACTGGAGAAAATAAGGCATGGTATGCTATACTCATGATAGTTATTGGTTTTACATATTTTCTGCAGAAGCTTATATATTCTCAGCTTAATATCGATACCATTGAATTCAAGTTTAAGGACTGGTTTTACGTTGAGTTCATAGTCATTGATTTCTTCCTTGTTACCTGGACTCTCCTCCTGAATTGAAATATTTTTCCCCTGAACTGCAAAAAGGTTTTCCTAGTTTGAAAACCTTTTTACAGGGTATATTTTCTATCAGCTTTTTGTAGTTTAGCTTCTATTCGCGCAGCTTTTACCTGCTTTATTCATTGAGTTCTTGTATGATTGGTTCTTCATATTTGTAAATAGTCCAACAGTTCATATACCAGAGCAGGCATTTCATAATCGATGATTGCCTCATATGCACAATCTGCCAATCCGTGTTATATCCACTTCATATTGTGAAGGACTTCTATAAACTTCTATATCCATTTATATAGCTAAATATTCATATATTTATATTTTATAAATTATATATAAACAGCCCCTCAAAATTATATATTTATCATAATATCCGATTATTATTTTGCTGTGATAACTGCTTTCTATATAGCAGAGATTTGTATTGTTAAGCTTGATTATGCCTTAAATCGTAGTAGGCAATTCATTTCATGATGTACCTGTTAATAAATAAAAAAACAATTCAAAGAAAAGATGTAATTGCAAAGAAAAAACGTGATTTTGGGGACCACTATGAGAATAGCTATACTTAATAAAGACCGGTGTCAGCCCAGAAGGTGCAGTAAGGAATGCGAAAAGTACTGTCCCAGGGTCAGAACTGGGGACGAAACAATTATTTTTGGAGATGGCGGAAAACCCTTCATCTCTGAGGAGCTTTGTGTTGGCTGCGGGATCTGCATAAACAAATGTCCCTTTAAAGCCATCATGATTATAGGGCTTCCTGAAATTTTGCAAGAGCCCACCCACAGATATGGATCAAATGGTTTTATTCTCTTTGGGCTGCCTGTACCAAGAGTAGGAAAAGTAACCGGAATCCTTGGCCCTAATGGAATAGGAAAAAGCACCTGCGTACAGATACTTTCAGGATCTTTAATTCCCAACTTTGGACAGGAAAAGGGTGATTGGGACACTGTGCTTGAAAATTATGCTGGCACTGCTCTTTATGACTATTTCCAGGCTGTAGTGGATGGGAAAGTCCGTGTTTCCCAAAAACCTCAGTATGTGGATCAGATTCCGAAAGTTTTCAAAGGTAAAACCTCAGAACTGCTCGAAAAGACAGATGAAAGAAGAGTTCTTGATGAACTTATAGACTACCTTGATTTAAAAGGTGTAGTCGACAGGAAGATCTCTGAATTGAGCGGTGGGGAGCTTCAAAGAGTGGCAATTGCGGCCTGTGCAGCAAGAGATGCCCAGTTCTATTTCTTTGACGAAATCAGTCCTTACCTTGATATCTATCAGAGAATCAATGTTGCTCGCCTGATCCAGGAGATCTCCAAGGACAGGGCCATACTTGTGATCGAGCATGACCTTGCGATCCTTGACATGCTCGCAGACGTGGTGCATATCGCCTATGGAAAACCTGCAGGCTTCGGTGTAGTCACCCTCCCGAAGAGCGTACGTGTGGGAATTAACCAGTACCTTAAAGGCTATCTCCCTGAAGAAAACATTAGGATCAGACCTGAAGCCATTAAGTTTGAGATCCATCCTCCAAGAGAAGATTCACAGTTTAAATCCATGATAACCTTCAAAGGCTTTTCAAAGAAATATGGGGATGGCTTCTCCCTGGAAGTTGCAGGTGGTAACCTTCGGGAAGGGGAAGTACTGGGAATAGTGGGCCCTAATGGAATAGGAAAGTCAACTTTCGTGAAAGTTCTTGCAGGGGAAATAAAGCCTGAAGAAAGAGACACAGAGGTCGAATTCAAGATATCCTACAAGCCTCAGTATATCAAAGCAGATACACCGGTGAGAGTACAGGATTTCCTGCGTGGCATCACAAAACGGTTCGGAACTAGCTATTATGATGTTGAGATCTCAAGTCCCCTCCAACTTGAAGAGATCTATGATAGCCTGCTGACTGAACTGAGCGGCGGAGAACTACAGAGGGTTGCTATTGCCGCCTGCCTATCCCAGGAAGCCGAAATATATATTTTAGACGAGCCAAGTGCACATCTGGATGTGGAGCAGCGTTCTATGGTTACTAAGGTCCTGAATCATTTTGCCGAAAACAACCAGAAAACTGCTCTAGTTGTGGATCATGATATATATATGATCGATATGTTGAGCCAGCGCTTGATGGTCTTCGAAGGCAAACCCTCGGTATATGGTAAGGCTCGTGGCCCATTCAGTATGGAAACTGGTATGAACAAATTCTTGAAAAATCTGGGCATAACCTTCCGCAGAGATGAGGAAACTAAACGTCCTCGTGTGAACAATCTCGGCTCAAGGCTTGACAGGGAACAGAAGGAAAATGGAAATTACTATTATTCAGCAAGTAACTAAGGATTTTTTTGAAAACTTCGACAAAATCGAAGTTACTTTTAGCCCATTTTCCACAGACCTGCACAAGAATGCCATCTATGTTCTCAATATAACAGTAACTTAAAAAGTAATCTAACTTTCAATGAGTAATAGTGGGCAAATCGGCAAAAAATAATATATGTATGTTAATATGCACAATGTCGGTTTTATAAAGAGAAGTCTGTTTTTTCCAGGACAGTAAGTCTTCGATACTAGCATGAGGGCGGTCTTCTGTAGTTAAGTCATTGATGTTTTCAGAATTAAGTTTCCAATGTAACAATTGGTTACGTTTTCATGTACTTAGGCCGATTTTTTTCTAACTAACCTTACTGAAGTGCAGAACAAAAATACCGGGAAATGACAATAAGTACATTTTGAAAATAAAGTTAACCAAGTAATAGTAGAAGACCTGAGAGTTCAAAATAGCTTTTTATCTTATGTTTGAGTCTTTGGTTTTCAATGAAGATAGAAAGCCTCAATATACCAGATGAAGTAAAACGTTATTATATGGACTCCAGCATTCTGGAGCTTTATCCTCCTCAGGCGGAAGCAGTGGAAAAAGGGCTGCTTGAAGGAAAAAATCTCCTTGCTGCAATCCCAACTGCCTCAGGGAAAACTCTTCTTGCTGAGCTTACGATGTTGAAGTCAATTTGCGCAGGAGGTAAGGCACTCTATATCGTGCCCCTAAGGGCGCTAGCTTCTGAAAAGTTTACCAGGTTTAAAGAATTTTCTAACCTTGGGATCAGAGTCGGGATTTCTACGGGAGATTATGACTTGAGGGATGAGAACCTTGGTGTAAACGACATAGTTATAGCAACATCGGAAAAAACAGATTCTCTGCTCAGGAATGAGGCTACATGGATGCAGGAAATCTCAGTAATTGTGGTAGATGAGGTACATCTTATCGATTCTACAGACAGAGGGCCAACACTTGAAGTTACTCTTGCAAAGCTTCGGAAAATGAATCCATCTTGCCAGATTCTGGCACTGTCTGCGACAATAGGTAATGCCAATGAGCTTGCAGCTTGGCTTAACGCCGAACTTGTAGTAAGTGAATGGAGGCCTACAGAACTTCTGGAAGGGGTGCATTTTAATGGGACTTTCTATTGCAAGGAAAGGGAAAAGCTTATTGAGCAGTCCACTAAAGACGAAGCCATAAACCTTGCGCTCGATACCCTCCAGGAAGGTGGGCAGTGCCTAATTTTCGAAAGCAGTAGGAAAAATTGTATGGCTTTTGCAAAGAAGGCAGCTTCAAAAATTAAAAAGATTCTTTCAGCAGAAGATAGGAAGTTTCTGACTAGGATTGCAGATAAAGTGTTCGAAAACAGTGAAACCGATACTTCCTCAACCCTTGCTTCCTGCATTCGTTCGGGTGCTGCTTTTCACCACGCAGGACTTATCACTCCTTTGAGGGAACTAGTGGAAGAGGGTTTTAGGGAAAGGAGGATCAAGCTGATCTCAAGTACTCCCACCCTTGCAGCTGGACTCAACTTACCTGCCAGGCGGGTGATTATCAAAAGTTATAGGCGCTATTCTTCTGAAGTCGGGATGCAGCCTATTCCTGTGCTTGAGTACAAGCAGATGGCAGGCAGAGCAGGAAGGCCAAGGCTTGACCCTTATGGGGAATCTGTGCTTCTTGCCAGGTCATATGAGGAGTTTGTTTTCCTTTTTAAGAACTATATCGATGCAGAAGCCGAAGATATTTGGTCCAAACTTGGGACAGAAAAGGCTCTCCAGACTCATGTACTCTCTACAATCTCCAACGGTTTTGCGCGTACAAAAGAAGAACTCATTGAATTTTTAGAGGCAACATTTTTCGCCTTCCAGTACTCAAACTTTGGACTTTCTACGGTTGTAGACGAGTGCCTTGGCTTTTTGAGACAGGAAAAAATGCTTGAGAATACAGACGTCCTTGTTCCCACAAATTTCGGAAAACTCGTCTCGAGACTATATATAGATCCTCTGTCTGCCTCTATAATCGTAAAAAACCTTAGAAAAGCAGAATCTCTGACCAAACTTACCCTCTTACATTTGGTCTGCAGCACGCCTGATATGCGCTTGCTTTATATGAGAAGCAATGACTATTGCACGATCAATGATTATGTAATAGCTCATGAAGGAGAGTTTGTGAAGGTCCCGAATCCATTCAATATTGCAGAATATGAATGGTTCCTGGGAGAGGTAAAAACATCTCTTATGCTCTTGGAATGGATTAATGAAAAGCCTGAAAATGAGATATGTTTGAAGTTCGGCATAGGGGAAGGCGATATACATGCAATTGCAGACATTGCCGAGTGGATCATGCATGTAACCACCCAGCTTGCGAGGCTTCTTGACATCAAAGGAATAAAAGAGGCTTCAGAACTTGAAAAGCAGATCCATTATGGAGCAGGCCCTGAATTGATGGAGCTGCTCGATATCCAAAGTATAGGGCGCGTAAGAGCAAGGAAACTTTACGAAGCTGGTTTTAAGTCCATTGCAGACCTTTTAGATGCTGCCTCGGAAAAAGTGGCTGCTCTTCTTGGACCTAAGATCGCTGAAAAAATTTTGAACCAGATCGTAAGGAGAGAGATAGTTCCTGAAGTTATGAGAATTGCATCAATTGAAAAAGATTTTCCTTATGTACAAAGGAAAACCAATGATCACTGATTTTACCTCTTTTTGTTTTCTTAATTTTCTTAATTTAAGTAATTTTTACTGTTTTTATGGTTTTATTTCTCTAGAATGCACAGAATGTTGAGAGGCTGGAAGCTTCCACGAGGCCCTTTATTAATTCACTTTCTGAAGATGTACGCAAGAATGCCATCGATTTTCTCAATATGACAGCGGTTTAAAGACAAATAATATTCTTCGAATAATGGGTTCAAATAAATGAAAGTATGCTCCACCTGACTTTTTTGAGCATGACTACATAGTTATGAAGCAGGAGGGAAAATAATAATATAAGCAAATGAAATTATTTGATTTTGAATAATTTCCTCTATTTCTGGGCAGTTGCACGAGCATATTCCGTTGCTTGCGTTGAAGTATAAATATCAAAATTTTGATTTTATTCCTCATATAGTTATAATTAAGCGCTGATACATAAATTTCCTATACTATTGTCTTTCATCTTCGAGATGGATATTTTGGGAGATAAAATCTTAAATGATATTAGGGATTTAATGGAACTGGATTATCAGGTTATATCAGATATAGGTTATATTGGATTCCCATACATTATTTATATATTTTATCAGTCTATTTTAGAGATGATTACCATGTTGTTTAAAAAGTTGTCTGATGTTTCGGGAGCTGAAATGAAGAAATTGCTTTTCAGAGAATCAGAACTTGCAGATGTAGCGAAGACTGTCTCAGCCATACTTTCAGATGTGCGTATCAGAAAAGATGAAGCACTTAGGGAGTATACACGAAAATTTGATAAATTAGAGCTTGCCGATTTTGAAGTAAGTGAAGAAGAGTTTGAGAAGGCTATTTCATGTATCGATCCGAAACTCCTGAATCACCTTAAATCAGCGGCTGCAAATATCCGGGCTTTCCATGAAGCTCAGCTTCCAGAGGTTATCTGGTTCATGGAACTTAAACCAGGGATTGTGTTGGGGCAGAAGGCAACGCCTCTCGAAAGTGTAGGCGTTTATTCTCCAGGAGGCCGGGCTTTCTATCCGTCAACAGTTCTAATGACAGTGATCCCAGCCAAAGTTGCAGGAGTTGCACAGGTTATAGTGTGCACTCCTCCCATGGCTGATGGTTCTGTGCACCCCCTAACACTTAGTGCTGCAAAGGTTGCAGGAGCAGACAGAGTATTTAAACTAGGGGGTGCCCAGGCCGTTGGAGCCATGGCTTATGGAACTGAAACTATCCCAAAGGTAAATAAAATAGTAGGGCCTGGAAATATCTTTGTCACATCTGCGAAAATGCAGATTAGAGACGTTGCTGAAATCGACTTCCCTGCAGGTCCCAGTGAAGTGCTAATCATTGCAGATGAGTCGGCAGATGCTATTATGGTTGCTTCGGATATTATAGCTCAGGCGGAACACGATCCAAGTGCAATCTCGATACTTGTTACAATCTCCGAGACTCTCGCAGAAGATATAAAAAGAGAAGTGTTTGTCCAGTCTGAACAAACTGAAAGAAAAAGCATTGTTAAGGCATCTCTTGAGAGTGCAGCAATTCTTACTGCAGATTCACTGGAACAATGTATAGACTTCAGCAATAAATTTGCTCCAGAGCACCTCGAAATCATGGTATCAAACTCAGATTTTGTACTTGACGGAATTAAAAATGCAGGATCTATTTTTATAGGAAATTATTCTCCTGTTACTGTTGGGGATTACGCGTCTGGTACTAATCATGTACTCCCTACGGCTGGATATGCAAAAATTTATTCTGGCCTGAATATAAATCACTTTATGAAATACTCAAGTATTCAAAAAATAAGCAAGACTGGGCTTGAAAGTTTAAAAGAAACTATAATCGCATTAGCTGAGGAAGAAGGATTAAAGGCACATGCTGATTCTATTAGAACCCGTTTTGGGTACAGACCCTCTAAATAATATTTTAGCTAACCGATATGTATATAAAATTTAAATGCATAAACAAAATTTGGTATTTAAATAAATAAAAATTTAAATTTTGAACAAATAAATACTTAATTCTTAAAAATGAAGAGTGGGGATCAATATGAAAATCAGAGTAGTTAGTTCACGGGAGGAAATTCCTGCCCTGAATCCGAACGAGAAGGTTATCCACCTTGCTTTCAGACCATCTAACAAAGATGTATTTGTGCTTGCTGAAACATGTCCGAAAATTGAAGCAATACAGCTTCCAAAATCCTACAAAAGGACTGTTTCGAAGTCAATTGAAATGTTTCTGGAAATGCAGAAGATAAATCTCCTGGAAGGGGATGTATGGGGACATCGAAAAGATATAAACGAATATTACAATGTCTCTCAGAGTGTGCTGGAAAAGATTCAAGAATTAAAAGCTGATCGCTTCACAAATGAGGTCATTGCTGAAAAGCTTTCAAGAGAAAGCAAGTTGAATTCAGATATGATCCTTTACATTCTGAGCAAAAGAACAATTGATTAATCTGTTTTATTAGTCACTTTCCCCGGAAAAATTCCTGTTTTTAGGATATGTTCTGTGAAAAATGGCTAATATTGATAATAATCATAGCTAGGAGGATATTAAATTTTTTCCAGAAATATTCGTTCCTCCTTTTCGGGATAAAATTTCTGATTAGAACTCCATTCAATAAATGCTTTCCTGTATTTTTTTTTAATTTCAAAAGGAGTTTTGTTTTTATCAAAAAGTAGGATATAGTTCCATCTTTTCAGACAGCTGAAAATCTGATATCCATATTTATCTTCATTCCGATATACCTATAAACCATCTGTTTGGAATCTATTTCCCTGTTCATTAATAAATGGAGGCCTCCCAGTTACTTTGTACCCTCCATCAATGACTGCTCATTAAATTTGTTTCTGTTGTAACTGCTTTTTTATAATCAAAGTTGCTGTGACTCATCTCACTGCGGCAAGTGGTTATATCGCTATTGCTATGGATAATAGGTAAATTATCCAAAATCATATATTTTCATTTACTTATATTATTTTTTATCCTGTTTTCTGATTTCAACATATTTTTATTGTACATAGGAATTTGTACTATCATCCCAGTTCCAAGTAACTCCATAACTAAAAGTTCACAACCCAAAAGCTGTTTTTAATCTCATAGTATTCTTTAAAGATTTATTTTGCTGTGATATTTTTTATAATCTGCACCATTTTTGAAAGAAAATATTTTTTTCCAGCTCCAACGAAAAATGTATATGTGAATCATCATTAACCATTGCATCAAGCTTAAAACATTACATTTTTACCAATTTCAAAGCATATATACCCCAAATAATTGATAATTTCATTGTCTTAAAAAAAATTGCGATATTTTATACAAAAAAAACGATGTGATATCTTATTTTGCAAATACAATGGTTTGCGTGTATTAGTTCCTTTTTATAGTACAATGGTAGATTTACAAATAAATTAGTCCATTAATTCACGATTATCTAGGAACTTACCATCCTACAGAAAGGTGGGGTACTTGACTGAAATAGTAGCTCGAACATGTACCAGTTATTCTGATTAAAGTAAAAGGTGATCTCTTACCCTTTTTATTATAGAATTGAGGAAAAAGAAAGTATTAAATCACGGGGCAGAAATGAGAGAGGAGATAGCTGAGGATAATCAGATAATTTCGGTTACTGGATGCTACTGTCGGCGGACCTTGATGCTAGCTTTGGAGAATCGGTCAAATTTAGATGGTATCCTCCTCTACCTTGGAACTATTAAGTAAAAAGGTCAATTGAGTCTGTTCAAGCAAGGGAAAGAAGCGAATGATAATGGTTTCCAACATTTAAATGAAAGTTTTAATGTAGTGTCAAGCCGAATGAGTGAGGGAATGGACAGGTAATATACCACAAATTCGTTGCATAAAACTTTAAAAACAATGTTTCAGTCGTGTTTTTCAGCTTTACCAACTTCGTTAGAGGTGGCAAAATAAGCAACGGCGATAACTTGATTGAAATATATGATGCTAATGTAGCGAATTATTATGTCATTGTAGCTATATGGCTGTTTGACCATTACAGGCTCAGAAGCTTCCAAGAAAAGATCACATCAAGTCAATCATTAGAACTCAATACCACAAATTATACATTTTTTTGACCAAATACCTGTATCTAATTTAGTTCTATTGAGCCTGATTTCTCAGCTCCGAAATGTTGATGCAAAGGAATCTGAAGGTGTGTTTGAAAAAAGATAAATAATTAATTTGCCTTAGAACATAAAGCACAGGTAGATTACTCCATGAGTCGTAGTTATTCAGAAAAACTACATATCAAAATACGCAACAATTAGGATTATCAACTGAGGTAGGAAATAAAGTTTTTTAACCTAATTCTCCTTTTCTTTTTTCTTATATGAGATAATTTTGCGCCCGAAAAAATTCTCTTTTTAAGGGAATAGAAGATAATTATTTATCCCCTGTTCTCTTATTTTTCTCATGATTTTTGATCCTATTACAGTCTGCAACCTGGATCTAATCGTTTTGTGAGGTCTGCGACACATGAATTCATGGCTGAAGAAGATGGAATACCCACTCTAAGGCTAGGAGACCTATATGAGGAGCTTGCAAAAAATGAAGTCGGGTTGATTATAACAGGATTTTCTTATATACTTCCTGGTGGACAGAGTATTATTTTCCAGCAGGGTATCTATGATGATCGTTTTATTGAACTTTACATGAAGATAACCGAAATAGTACACAGGTACAGAAGCAAAATCATACTCCCGATAGTGCATGGAGGGAGGCAAGCAGCAGTTTCTGAAGAATATCCGGTTCCTATAGCTCCTTCAAAAATTAAAGACGACGTCTCAGCAGTTGTACCTAGGGAAATGACTGAACATGATATACTAGAAGTAATCGAGGCCTTTACAAAAGCAGCTATCCGGGCAAAAAAAGCAGGTTTTGACGGGGTACAGCTTCATTGTGCCCACAGTTTCATTTTAAGTAAGTTTATTTCTCCATATACAAATAGAAGGACTGACCGTTGGGGGGTTCAGTTGAAAATCGGGCAAGAATAGTCACGGAGATTGTCCACCAAATAAAAGAACAATCTGGAGCTGATTTTCCAATTCTTGTCAAATTGAATGCAACAGATAGTTTCCAGCAGGGTTCTCAAAAAGCAGACATCGGAATTAATATTTCACAGGTTGTGGAGACTGCAAAACTTCTAGAGAAAACTGGAGTATGTTCAATCGAGGTTAGCGGAGGGATAAGTGAGGCAGGGGGAGCAACCTTGAGAACTGCAATTAACTCTCCTGCTGAAGAGGCATATTTTGGAGAATATTCTCAAGCAATAAAAAAAGCAGTAAATATCCCTGTAATGCTTATAGGAGGTATTAGATCCCTTTCTGTAATGGAGAATCTGCTTGAAGAAGGATATGCAGATCTAATTTCCATGAGTAGGCCATTCATCTACGAGCCTGATCTTGTTTCGAAATTTAAGTCTGGGAAATCTAAAAGGGCAATGTGTGCATCCTGTAATCTATGTTTTAATCTCAAGGGTGTCAGGTGCAGCTACGAGTTTGATCGAAATCCCGGGAACTGAAATCTCCTAACCATCTAATTTTTAAGTTAGGGTCCTAGTTTATTTTAACTTGTATATGAGATTGTTATTTAATTTTGATTCTTTTTCAGGAAGTTCTCAAGTTTTTCCATCCAAGTGTATAATTCTAATGGCTACATTGTAACCTACTTTCTGCAGATGTTCTCAAAAAAAGAAAATGTTACTAATATCGTTTTTGGATACCGCAGTCATCATGGTTCATGTTCTATCGATTGTCCTTAGTCTGGAAGGCTGTTCAATGAACTCAACTTCTATCTCAAGAAGTTCACGTAGCCTTAAGCATAAAGCCTCCATTCCCGGGCTTTCAGTGGCATAGTGAGTAGCGTCAATCATGCAGATATCCTCGTAGGCTCGAAGAATCTCATGCTTAAGTTCGGAAGATATAAAAGCATCAATTCTATTTGCCCTGCCAATTTCAAGAAATTCACTCTTGAAACCGCTACCTCCAATAACCATAACCCTCCTGATCCCTTCCCTTTCTCCAGTATACACTACAGGAGTCTGCAGACATTCTGATATGTGAGATGCTAGTTCAGCTGAAGAACAAGGTTCTACTTCCCCTATTCTACCTATTTCTACAGTTTCGCAATTTTTGAGCCCAATCTTTACTGCAAGGGCACAATTGATACCTTCTCTTTCCCTGTCATAATTTGTGTGCATAGCATAAAGAGATATTCCATTTTCAAAGGCAAGCTTGAGAGAAGAAGCTAGTGATTTTGAAATTTTGTTAATAGGATGGAAGATGAGAGTGTGATGAGTAATCAGCAGATCTGCTCGCATTTCGGCGGCTTTTTTAAGAACATATAAATTAGCATCAAGAGCAACTGCAATCTTTTCTATATCATTTCTCAGGCCAAGGATTAATCCTATCTTGCTTCTGTCAAAGTCATCAGCAAGCTCAAGTGGTGCAATTTGTTCAAGAATTTCTACAATTTTTTCAAGTTTCATGCAAAAAACTTCCTTAAATACAGAGATTTCAGATACTAAAAAAATCATTTCATCAAATATGCCTTACAAAATAGTTGATAGTAAATTGAAGATACTTAAAGCGTTATCTTGTGATAATAAAGACAATATTATACCTAAAATGTCACGATTTAATTTTAAAACTATGTTTCCATTCATTAAAGAATTTCGATAAACTCCTATACATTTGAGTATTGGAGAGTTTAAATCTCTTAACAATAATTTTTACTCATGGAAAATTTTACTGATTTGCTCTTTAAGAAGAACATAATTTTTTAAGTCAGTTGAAGACGAACTTGCTAAAATTGATTCCTTAATTGATTGGAAATCTTTTCGTATCATTTCGAAGTCTATATATTTTAACAAAACCATTTTCTGAGGAAGACCTGAAGTTGAAGTGATCATTATATTTATTGTAATGAATTACTGTATCAAAAGGTAGAATATGTCAAATTTGGGATAGAACGTCAGAGTAATAGCATGACAGCAGGAAAAATGACGATTCAAAATATTCTGATGCCTTGGGATTAATCCTCAAGTTACATTAAAGATTGAGTTTTCCCAAATAAACTTAAAGGACCAAAACAATGCATTTAAAGAAAAATATTTTAGTAAACATGTTTAAATCTATGCCGATTCATTGGCTCTTTCAAGCTGATACTTTTTCCGGATTTTCACGACTATTTCCTCATAAGGCTCGATAAAAAAGCTGCTAAGTTCCTCATTTTTTGCAGTGGTGGACTGTTCCTACATACATACCAAACTCATATAATCAGTATTCCCGCAGATATAGCAAACCTCAATTAGTTTTCCTCGATTCATATTAGTTTTTTCCTACGAGAGGACTTAAAGTATCGATTTGTTAATTATATATGAGAAGGATGATTTAAGATAAAGATATTTTTTAAGGAACTTGAAATGCGAAAAAATCAATCTGCTTATATAATCACACCCTATAACATGTCCCAGTAACTACATACAGATTTATTTTAAACCAAAATGATTTAACAGCTTACAGTGAGATAAAAATGACTGAAATGATGACCCCTGCAATGCGTCAGTATTATGAAGCCAAGCAGGCCTACCCTGACACACTTGTTTTCTTTCGAATGGGAGATTTCTATGAGTCTTTTGGGGAAGACGCAAAAACCATATCCAAAGAACTTGAAATAACACTGACTGCTCGGGGAAAAGACCGGACAGGGGACAAAATGCCGCTTGCAGGAATTCCTTACCATGCTATCGATACTTACTTGCCAAAGCTCATAAACAAAGGATACAAGGTAGCTATCTGCGAACAGCTCGAAGACCCAAGGCAGGCGAAAGGAGTTGTAAAGCGAGGGGTGGTCAGGATAGTTACCCCGGGTACAGTAATTGATTCTTCAATGTTTTCGGACGCTTCGAATAATTATTTGATGGCAGTTGCAGGAAGAGAAGTTGGAAAATCTGGGAAAAATACAAAAAAGGAAATCGAAATTGGAGTCTCTTTCCTGGATATTTCTACAGGGGAATTTCTTACAACTCAATTTCGAGACTCGGAAAGCTTTGAGAAATTACTTAGTGAATTTATCCGGATGAGCCCTGCAGAATGTATTCTGCCCCCTTCTCTGCGTGGGAATTCAGAACTCACAGATAAACTGAAAGATCGAACTATTATTCAGGAGTTTGTTCCTGAGATCTCAGGAGCCGAAGAAGCAGGAAAAAAATTGAAAGCCCATTTCAAGGTTGCAACTCTTGAAGGGATGGGCTGTGAGAACCTGGATTTTGCAGTATGTTCTGCATGGGCTGCCCTGGAATATGCACAGAATACACAAATGAGGGACCTTGTTCATATCAACACTTTGAAGACATACTCGAACTCCGAGTTTATGATTCTTGACTCAATAACCCTGCACAATCTTGAAATTGTAAAAAATGCTAGGGATGAAGGAGACAAAAACTCCCTTTACAGAATTCTTAACTGCACAAAAACACCTATGGGTAGCCGTATAATGAAAAAGTGGCTTTCAAAACCCTTGTTATCCATAGAAAAAATCAACTTTCGACTCGATGCTGTCGAAGAACTAGCATCAGATCCCTTGATCCGTTATGATATTCGAAAATGGCTGTCCGAGGTAAGGGACATAGAACGTCTCATAGGAAGAGTGGTATATGGAAATGCAAATTCAAGAGATCTTATAGCCCTGAAAAAGTCCCTTAGTGCTGTACCTCCTATTCGGGACTGCTTGATGGGAAAAAAGGGAGTAAAATTGTTGAAAGAAATTGCAGAAGGACTTGCATTTTTTTCAGAGCTCGAAAATCTGGCTGAAATGATAGAAAAAGCAATAGTTGAAGATCCCCCAGTATCAATCAGGGAAGGTGGAATGATAAAACCAGGATATAATGGGGAACTAGGTGAGCTTCGAAATATTGCCAGAAACAGCAAACAATGGATTGCGGATTTTCAGCAGAAGGAAAAAGAGAGAAGTGGGATTAAGTCCCTGAAAGTGGGATACAATAAGGTTTTTGGCTATTATATTGAAGTAACTAATGCCAACAGTAACCAGGTGCCTGAAGATTATATTAGAAAGCAGACAATCGCAAATGCAGAGCGCTTTTTTACACCTGAGCTCAAAGAAAAAGAGAGCCTCATACTTACAGCCAATGAAAAGGCTATGGCTCTAGAATATGAAATCTTTATGATGATTACGCAGACTCTTTCAACCCATTCTAAAGAACTCCAGGAAACAGCTGAAAGAATAGGAAATCTAGATACTCTTTCAGCCCTAGCCGAAGTTGCAGGAAATAGCAATTATACTAGGCCTCAGCTTACAGAAGATTGCAAGATCCTTATTCGGGATGGGAGGCATCCTGTCATTGAAAATGTAGTTCCAATGGGTTTTGTCCCTAATGACACGGTGATGGACTGCAAGGAAAATCAGTTTTTGCTAGTCACGGGCCCTAATATGGCTGGAAAGTCTACTTACATGAGACAGATTGCACTTATAGCTATCATGGCTCAGGCAGGCTCTTTTGTTCCTGCATCCCATGCCTCTATAGGGATTATTGACCAGATTTTTACAAGAATAGGAGCTTTTGACGACCTTGCAAATGGGCAGAGCACTTTCATGGTAGAGATGGTAGAGCTTGCAAATATCCTGAACAATGCAAGCCCTAAAAGCCTTGTACTTCTTGACGAAATAGGCCGGGGAACGAGTACTTATGATGGATATAGTATTGCAAAATCTGTTATAGAGTTTCTACATAATAGAGGAAAGGTTGGAGTCAGGGCTCTATTTGCAACCCATTACCACCAGCTCACAGTCCTTGAGAAGAAGTTGAAAAGGGTCAAAAATTATCATATCGCAGTAACAGAAAAAGGTCAAGAGCTCGTCTTTCTGAGAAAAATAGTACCCGGAGCAACGGACAAGAGTTATGGTATTCATGTTGCAAGGCTTGCAGGTGTACCGGAAAAGGTAATCGAAAGAGCAAATGAGATTCTTGAGGAAATTGAAAAGGAAAACGTTTTTACGGAAGCTGAAGACAGCGAGAAAGGGGAAATGAAAAAAAGCAGGGCAACCACACGATATACTCAGATGATCCTTTTTGATCCTGGAAATAGCGAAGGAATTCCGGCACAAGTAAATAAATTCAGTGCTTTAAAAAGACCTGGTCCTGTGGAAGCAGCTATGAGAAAATTGAATATTGAAGAAATGACACCAATAGAAGCCCTGAATAAGCTTCATGAACTAAAAAAACTTCTCGATTAAGGAGCATCAAACTCAATCTCTGCGGATTTACATAAAAATCTCATTTATTTTCTCAATATGACAGTAGCTTGAAAAGTAATCTAACTTTCAATGAATTATGGGGGAAAATAGGCAAATAAATTATACACCTGTGTACATTTGTGGAATGTCGGATCAAAGGGTATTTTGATATTTTAAAATATGTTTAAAGTATATTTTTCTGGTTTTTGATGGGGTAAAGGAATGATAGAAGAATATATTGAAGTGCAGGGAAATAAGATTCGAATCCTTGATCAGGATACAATAAACAAAATCGCAGCAGGAGAAGTAATTGAACGCCCGGCATCCGTGGTGAAGGAACTGATAGATAATTCAATAGACGCAGAAGCTAACGATATCCGAATCGAAGTCGAAAAAGGTGGAAAAAATTCAATTCTTATTCGGGATAATGGTTGCGGGATGAACATGGCAGATGCACTTATTGCATACAAAAAATATGCAACAAGCAAACTTACTAAAATAGCGGATCTTGATACTATCTCGACAATGGGATTCAGGGGAGAAGCTCTTGCTTCAATCACAGCTGTTGCAAAGACGGAAATCCTTACCAGACCCTTAAAAGAAATCACTGGCACGAAGGTAGTAATTCATGGTGGAAAAGTACTTGAAACCTCAGATGCAGGCACTGCTCCAGGCACCTCAGTTCATGTAAAGGATCTCTTTTATAATACGCCTGCAAGGTGCAAATACCTCAAAAGTGATCGTATGGAACTTGCCTATATCACAGATACAGTCACGCAGCTTGCCCTGGCAAATACAAATATTTCTTTTACCCTTCTCAGTGAAGGGAAACCAGTCCTTAGAAAAAAGGGATCAAGCGATCTTTTCAATTGTATTGTCAATGTTCTTGGGCCAAATATCGCTCGCTCGATGCTTCTTTTGGAACATAAGACAGAAGACTTTGAAATCCGAGGCTACATTTCGAAACCAGAAACTAGCAGAGCAGAAAGTGACCAGATATTTCTTTTTGTAAATACTCGCCCTGTATCTTCAAGAGCTATCACTACTGCTGTCCGTATGGGATACTATACCAAGATCCCAAAAGGACGTTATCCTGTTGCAGTACTTTTTATTATTCTTGATCCCAGAGAAGTGGATGTGAATGTTCATCCCAGAAAAGCCGAGGTTCGTTTTAGCCAGGAAAAAAAGCTAGAGGATGCGGTCACAGTTGCCGTTGAAAAGGTCCTATCTGAACATGGACTTGTACCTGAGATCATGGAAAACGGGAACAGGGCTTTTCAGAAAACTTTCAAAGGTTTAGGTTCTTCAGGAAGATTGCAGGTATCAGGTACTCAGGAAACCTCTCAAAAAATGATTGTGGAAACAGAGATTGCAAAGAAATATGAGGCTCCTGAGAGCAGTAGCAAAATCCTTCGAGAAAGAGCCAAAGCTTATACCTATCCCGTAAAAGATACTGAAAGAAAGCTAAAAAAATCAGAGCATTTTCTGGATTTTGCTAGAGAAAGAGAAGTACAGGAAGCCTTGAGAGAAAACGAGCAAGATAGTGAAATATGGGAAGAAATTAGAATAGTAACTGAAGATGATAAGCAAGAACCAAAACAAAAACTAAAACAAAAACCAAATACAGAATCCCTTGAAGATCTTCGGATAATCGGTCAAGTTTCAAAAATGTATATCCTTGCCGAAAAAGGAGAAGATTTAGTACTTATTGATCAGCATGCAGCCCACGAAAGAATTCTTTATGAGAAGGTATTAAAAATTAAAAAATCCAGAGTACAGGAGCTTATAATACCCATAACTATAGACCTCACCCCAAAGGAAAAAGTGCTTATGGAAGAATATATCCCCTACCTTGAAGAGTACGGCTTCGGAATCTCGGAATTCGGGGACAATACTTATGTAGTGACATTCATACCCGAGGTTTTCGGGCAGCTTGAGAATCCGGAACTTATCCATGATGTAGTCTCTGACCTTTTAGCTACAGGAAAGGTTAAAAAAGATACCGGGATTTCAGAAAAAGTTTGTAAGATCCTGGCATGTAGGACAGCAATTAAAGGTGGCGCAGCTTTCAACTCCATACAGATGAAAGAGCTCATAGAACAGCTCAAAAAGACTGAAAATCCCTATTCCTGCCCCCATGGAAGGCCAACTATTATAACTTTCAAAAAAGGTGAACTGGATCGCATGTTTGCAAGAACAAGGTAAAACTGTCTGCAAACTTGAAGTTTCACAATATGGATTTTGAGAGGTATATACCAGCTACAAACCAGATTATATACAAATTTAGCTGAATAACCAAGATATAGAGCAGCAGATATTGGTCTTTAAAATGTGAAATTAAGAGCTTGAAAATTATTGGTTTTGGATTTCAATTGCATGAATCCTATTTATTTAGAATATATAATTATGCAGACAAATTATATCAAAACCTGTAGTTATATATTCACACATAATGATAATTTTACAAAACTTTGTTTAGTTTTAACTTTTAAAAAAATCTTCACGGTTCTTGTAGTTGAAATATACTTATTTTTTCCCTTGGTGATGAAATAAATTGCCTTTAAGTCTCTCAGCTTATTGAGGTTTCTGGAAATTGTACTTTCAGAAATCTGCAAACGATCAGCTTTTCTGGCGCTATTGTTGGTTCGTGCTCTATAATATCTTCCAATAATATGTTTAGTTTTTAATCCAGACTAGTTTTTCATCTAGATTATTTACAAGGTGTTGCAAGGAGGTTTCTCTAAGTTCACGAACTACATCACTATAATTTGCAACTTTACTTATTTTTTCTATGCCATAGAATTTATTTGAAAACTCGTTAGAGATTGAAATAATACTTCAGCACCATTTGACGACTGTTTAACACAATAATTGCAATTGAATTGAAAAATCAAAGGATTTACGCCGTTGAAACATCAGAAGAACCAATAGAAAATCTTTCAGTTCATCATTATTATGATTTAGACAAGGATCACTAAACCTTTTAATATCCAGCTCTAATAACATGCTAACATCAAACATGGGAACCAACAACCTGTACATTAACTTGTATTTTCTGTGTTGCAAGTTAAGAGGCATCACAAAATGTAATTATGTAGAGGTATTTTCTGAATTATAGCTTTTGAGGACTTTATTTGCATTCATTTTATTATGCAACTTGTCATAAGACACTAGGATTGGGTTTAAGATCTATTTTCTGACGCTGCGAAATTATATTTTATTTTGAGACATCCTGAAAATGACAAAAATGTATCTTGAAAAACAACATTAAAATATTTTTCATTGGAAAAAAGTAGTCTTGAATCAAATATATTCTGTCTTATATTTTTGGAAATCTACAACTAGTTATACATTACAAAAAATATTAATTTAAAGTGTATATGTTCTATATTTTTTAATAACGTTGGTTTCTTTGTGCATAACAACCAAGATCATGAAATCTGACCTTGAAGCAAGGGTTGAACAACTTGAAAAAAAGTTCTATATACACTTAGAATCGGGAAAAAAGTCAATGGGCCCGCTGAGATTCGAACTCAGGATCCCCGCCGTGTAAAGGCGATGTCATGACCGACTAGACCACGAGCCCATTTTGCTATTGGTTGTATTTTATGGATTGCTCTAAATACAAAACCAAAATGCTACTAATTGTATATATCTTTTTTGTTCCTCAAATATTTTTTTATCCTGAAATAATTTTACCTCGAAACTCTTTTTAATTTTTCAATATTTTCAGAACTCAGACAACTTGATTCCGATTCTAACTTTTGCTGACATTGGGAATCTGTTCTAAAAACATATTCTGATGATCCAGTTCTTCAAATTTCAAGGCCATTTGAAGTTTTCTGTTGTACCATTGAGTGAATTCCTCAAAGATTTCAAATTCGCCTCTAACATTTGATATTTATAAAATATTTTCCAGTTTCCCTGTAATTTTGAGATGTCCTACCCGCAAATATTGCCTTTATCCCTAATTTTTCAACGTACCCCTTGAATTAGCTGTCTCATGAACCACTCATATTAACCCGATATTAATTGAATTATCTCACATAATTCATTCCATAATCTTTTTATTAGTTTTTTTAATGTACATATATTCCAGCACTCTTTAAAAAGGTAGTCCGTCATTAAGATCTTTTTTCTAGTATTCGAATTATAGTAAACTCACGAATTAATTATTATTATTTATGCTTAAGTAACTTGAAGTTTCACAACTAGTGAAGAAAAATGAAAGGTTCAGAAGAACTATTCCTTTATTTTCTTTGGTCCATGTTTTGAGTGCTTTTCGTGGTTCAATTCTACACTTAAGTTACATAGTTCTGAATCTAGTTAATTCCCAAACTATTTCTACAAATCAGAAAAATATCAAAAAAATTATTAAAATTAATAAAGTTGTTTATTGTGAAAACGAAAAATCACTTCACTTCTGGTATAACCAATACCAGTTTACTGTCTGTGTCTTTTGGATTTAATTAAAGAACCCGAAAAGAAAAAATCGGGTCAAATATAGAAATAGGCGGGAAGAATTTAGACTGGCTTTCCATGAATAAAACAGTGATAAATCAGAATCTTCTAAACCTTTTAAAACAAATCATTTTTTCAAATAGAATTATTTATTCTTAAGTACCTTGAAATTCTATGAACACTGAAAAAGAGGAAAGAAAATGAAAAACTTCCGACTCACTTATTTTCTCCCGGACTTTCCGTGGTTCACTTCTAAGTCTAAGATATATAAAAAAATTTTAGTGTATGGTCATAAATGCATTTTTCTCATTTTAGTAAGTGTTGATTCTTACTTGAGGACTATAAATCACGAACATTTGATACTCGAATTTTATAGAAAGCCATAATTTGTGTTTGTATTACCCAAAGAAAACCTGAAGATGACATCCAGGGGTCTCCGAATAGTATCACCCAATCAAACAAGAACCTAAATAACTAAAAATATGAAAAATTGCAACAGGTAAGTTTCAGGAAAGTATACTAAATAATCTGATTCAGTCTTCAATTCAGCCTACTAAAATGCGCATGATAATATAATAAACCAAATCCCCGAAAATAACTGCAGTAATAAAGCCTGCTGTAATTGAGAGCATGAAAGGTATACCCGGAGTAACCCACACCTCTTTTCCAATAAACTCTTTTTTTATATACTCTTCAATTTCTGGTTTATGGTTCGCATCGAAGTCGAGTCTTGTCCACACAAACTTTTTCTTAATATCTCCTCTTTCTCCAACTTCGAATTTCTCTAGTAAGCTAAGATGTTCTTTATTTTCCATGGAATAGATATCGATCATGTACCCGATGAACATGTAAAATGGTTTTTTCAGCATTTCAGGAGAGAAATGTAAGAGGTTGTAACAGAACAATCCCAAAGGAACAAGAGTTGTCATCAGGAGAGCATTTTCTAAGACCGTAAATGTAAAAAGCCCTATTATAGGGAGCCCCAGTAGGGGAAAGGTCACTCCTGATACATGGAAGATAGGGTAAAGGGGGAAAAGGATTGAAAGTACTATCATTCCCTTTGCATCCCCGCCTCCGATAGCTCCAAGCTGAAAGAGGATATAAACAGAGACAAACACGATTATTCCAGAAAGGAACAGAGTTTTGAGATAGGGGATTTTGTCTACTAAAATTTCATAAAATACAAATACTGAGCCAAAGATTAGCATACACTTCCATACTCTGTTTGAGACACTGCGGGCTTTTATGTCTGAATAACATGAATAAAGCAGAAAGGGAATAGTAAAAAGTATTTTGATTATTTCGATCATTTCAACCCTGCAATAGAATTATTTAGATAGAAATTCACATTATTACTTATTTACTTTATTAAAGGTGATTTACATAAACCTCTGATTTTAAGAGCCATATTATATTCCATTTATAGCAAGTAACATAATTTAGGGATTTATCGAAATATCCTACAGTATTTTCGATTTGTTCTCGTTCCGAATAACCATCCTTATTAGGTTCAAATTTTTCTCAATAGTTCACCAGAAAAAACTTTATCAAATATCTTAATTCCAATTTTTTGCAATCGCCTCTAAACAAAATTTAAAGTTATAGAGTTATTAAGTATAAATCATAAATAATCTCCACTAAACACACTTTCTGCATATGAACACGATAAAGCCATCCATTTTTTTTCAATCTGAAAGTAGCTTATAAAACTGATCCAAATTTCGATGAATAATAGTGAAAATAAGCAAACAAATTATACATATTTGTACATCTGCTGTGTTTTGGACTAAACAATTTGTGAATTTTTTTCAAAATGCGTTTTTGATATCGCATATATACACGAATCGAGAAATTTGCTCTCTATTTATCTCCAGTAAATTTTTCTAAGTGTTTTCAGGAGTAATTTGGCATGAAAGTATATGAGTCAATCTTTCTCATGTGTTCCCTTCTTCCTCGTTTCTCATAATTGCAATCATCCCACCAATTATTTTTATACTTTCATCAACCTAGAATTTATCAGTCTCAACAATTTATTTCTTTTAAATTCCCTCCTTTTCAGACTCTTTTTCATCTTCGTATACGTCATCATTTGTAATAAGATGCCATATTTTTGTGGCAATTTTCTTTGCCAGTGTAATAATTGCCTTTGCATGTTCAATTGATTTCTTATTTCGTTTAAAAAAATCGATTTATTTTTTATTTTTCTTTCTTGCTATTGCTTGAGCAATCTGTTTTGCAATCCATTTTTCAACCAATGTTCCTCTTTTTGGATAGGACAAGAATATGTATATTTGTCATTGGACACCACATGAAGCCTTTTTTCTTCTTTCTTAATTTTTCATCCATATTTAATCACACTGGGTTTCAAAACGATGTGATTAAAAAATAAAAAATACCGATATGATATTTATTCTATTTTTAGAGGCTTTCTAATGATTTTTGATACAAAAATAAGGTTCATTCCAAATGGAATTTGTACTTTCAAATTAAGATTGAATCGTAAAAAATATAGCTATTGGTGTTGCGTCACTTAGACTGAACAATATAGCTAAATGAAAAGAAGAGCACTTTTATGTGAAAAAATAGCAAGCTATTATTTAAACTTAAGTAAATTTCTGTTAGGATTTCTTAATTTAAAAATTTACGCCCAAGGCAGGATTTGAACCTGCGCTCTCTCAAAAGAGAAACGGTTTTCGAGACCGCCGCCTTGCCACTAGACTACCTGGGCATTTTGTTCTATAACGAAGAAAATTTTATGGGCATTGTTCAATGCTCCTAATAAAGTTAATTGAATATGCTTTCTCTCTTATATATTTTATTATCAACGCGTTAGTTCCGGATCTCATCAGTTCCAAAACAACTTCTACAAATCAGAAGAATAACAAAAAAATTTATTCAAGATAATGAAGTAGTGATTATGACAAAGTAAAATTATTTCAGTTTTAGTATAGACACGGATAGTTTATTGTCTGTATTCTTTAATTATTTAGTCTCTTTGATATAATTACTTTACCTGATGATGCAACTTATATCTATCAAGAAGTTCTTAAGTTGTTTGTTTCATAATTCAAAATCTTCTACAAATTTCTTGAAGCTGCAATCAAGTTTTAAAGTCAAAACTACCAATAATAAGAATTTTTTAAGATTAATATTATTTTTAATGATATAAAATCAAATTCTATTAAATAGACATTCATCCTTTACTTTGGGATATAAAAGTTAAATTATTTAGATGATTGACCTTAAAAATAAAATTCAAGATATTGCTGACTTTCATTATATTCCATATTATGGGAGCATGTGCACTTCGTATATAAAGGGATTAACACTGATGGATATAATTTCCTGGTGATATTCGTTCTGCGCTTAAGGTATAATTGGAAACTTAAGCTAACACCTGATGTTATAAGCACAAATGGGTTGAACAAAGAATATTTGGCCCTTATGAAATCTAATAGAGTAAGGATATAGGAGTTTTGAGCTCGATTAATATAACTATATCTCATCTATATTGATTGTAAATTACACTCAATATTTTAGTTTGGAATGTTCACAATATTTATTTTAGAACTCTATAATACTAAATTTTCTAGAGACGATTACAAAAATAGAATTAAGGGTATTTATGAAGTTTTTTCTTATGAACTATTGAGTAAAAATTGTAATCGAATAAGTAATAGTCATTCGTAATAAAAGCAAATCGGAACTGCTGCCGAGGATCAGGTCTCCTAAAAATCAAAAAGTGAACTCTGACATCTAGTGTTGTTTGTTTCTTCATTTTCTAATTCTTCGTTCTTTTTTTCAAATTTTTTATCGTTTTTTTTAACGGGTTTTATTTTTTCGAGATCCGAAAACAAGATATGATCTATTTGTTGAACTTTTCCTCCTTTTGAGTATTTTGAGTTTTTTTTCATTTCGGATTCTTTTTTCATGTCTGACTCAGATTTTCCCACCTTAAGGTTTTCAGGCAATTCCAACCACCCGTAGCGACCTCCTCCACCTGGGTGAATTATAACATTGCCTTTTCTAAAAGCAAGTATCACATCTACTATCCGTTTGTCCACTATTTTGAGGTCCTCAGGCTCTGAAAGAATAAGAGCTTCAACCTCGTTTCCAAAGTGTTCTACAAGAATCTTCCAGGCAGTTTTCACACCTTTTGTCTGGACACTTGAATGTCCAAGAGCCATCTGGATTATCTCTGTAAGAGGAATCAGATGGAGGTAAGGGGGGCGATGGTCAGGGTGCCTAGGCTCTTTAAAATCTGCGAGTTCTTTGACACGATCTAAAACTCCTTTCTTTATGATGCCTCTACATGCCGAGCAGCGCCATTTATGCTCGACAGCTTCAGGTAGTGAATACTGGGTGAAGCACTTAATACAGGCTGAACGGTTGTATTTGCCCTCTTCAGGAAAGAACCCTACATTCAGAGTAGCTCTATATCCCTGTTTTCTGAGAATTGCTTTTTTCAGGCCATCAAAAGTAATCTCCGGAACGTCAAATTGCGTGAACTCCCTAGCCAGTTTATTGGTTGAAGGGGAATGGGCGTCAGAATTTGAAAGAAAAGTAAGTCGATGCAATTCTTCGATTCGATCTGCATAGTCGCTATCTGCACTCAGGCCAAGCTCTAGAAAAGAAACGTAATCTGTCATATAGCCATAACAGCTCTGCAAACTGTCGTGGTAGCCATAAAGTGCTGTCCATGGAGTAAATGCGTGGCAGGGGCCTATTAGAGCTCCAAGGTCTTTTGCAATTTCTGCAATTTCGACGCCATTCAGATTTACATTGGGACGGCCATCAGCTTCAAGATTCCCAAAGGGAGAAATGCATTCTGCAAGCTCTTCAGCTTTAGAAATCGAAGGTAAAATCATAAGGTGGTGTACACGTTTATTATCTTCTATCTCGGTAGTAGGAATGAAATAAATACCTTCAATGTGGATCTCTTCATTTGAAATGGAAACCTTTTTTATTTCTTCAAGCCATTTCGGATGAGTGCAGTCCGCAGTACCGAGCAATTCCATTCCTTTTTTTGAAGCCTCTCTGGCGATCGTTGGAAGTTCCATTTTCCTTGAAGATGCCATAGAGTACTTTGAATGGAGATGGAGGTCTGTATTGACTTTCATTTACTCCCTTACCAGAGATTCTAATTTTTCAGTTTATTTTTTCCCCTTTTTTTGCTGAGCATCATCCGATATAGCGCAGGTCCTCTTCAGTGGGTTTAACTTCCGGAACGCTCTGTTGCTCCTCTTTTTCTTTCAGCTTTTCCATTATGCTTTCCATTTCCTCGGCTTTTTTCTTGAGTGAGTCCATGTTTACTTCAATCTCGAATATTTTACACATTACTTTTAAAAGGAATTGGGCACTTTTAGGGTCCATAAGATACCCAGGTGTCATACCCATAAGGCAGGCGGCATCAATACCCCGCATCCTGCTGAAGGCTACCAGTAAGCCCGAAGCTCCCACAATTCCACCGCTTGGTTCGAATTCCCTGAACTCTACTCCATATTTTTTGATCTCTTCGATCAATTTAGTATCGTTTGCGACTCCTAGGACTGTTTCTTCGTAGGTGAGTTTGCCTGTTGGGTAACCTCCTAGCGTGTAAATTCTTTGAACTTTAAATTCCTCTGCAACATCAAGGTAAAGAGAGCATAGTTCATAGTGTCCCTGTGAAGTGGTGCTCTGGTGATCTCCTACAAGGAAAAGAACATCATTTCCATTTGCTTTCCCGTGGTATATCATATTGCTTACCAGACGGACAGTGCAGTCTTTATTAACCAGTACCTGAGGTGGAAAGTGTGGAGAATAAACCTCCATAATCTTTTCAGCCTCAAGTTCGTCTACCAGGTGCTCTGCCACTAGTTTACCTACAAGTCCCACTCCTGGAAGTCCGACTAACATTACGGGTTTTTTGATCTCAAGGTCATCTTTCAGGCGGACAAGTGTACTTTTCTGCATAAAAATTCCTTATCCTTTCTTTGCCAATCTGCGGTACCTACCATAAGGGTCCTGAGGAGAAAAGTGAGCTGGAACTACGGGTGAGGTTTCTTCCTCACAAACCGAACATTTTTCCCTTAAAGTGTACCTTCCGCATTTTTTGCACTTGCGGATCTTTTGTCCCAAAGAGCATCACGCCTTTGTTGATTCGATGTGCCGCTTGAAAGTCCCATGTCCACCAAGTTTGGATATCGTATCGACTGCTGTCTGGCCAGATTTTTTCAGGACTGATTCGGCTTTCTTATAATCCGGAGCTATTACCTTAATTCTATATCTAGGAGCCCCTGTATAACTCACTTCTAGCCTTACATCTTTTCCATCCACATCACTTATAGAATTTGCAGCAATTAGAGCTTTTTTTATAACCTCTATACCATTTGAAAGGTTGCAGGTCAAGTCTACATAACCTGCAATATTTACAAATGGGAGTTTGATATTTTCCCCTGCGATCTTGATTATACTCTTCAGGTTTTTCTTATTTATTTTGACTCCTTTGAAAGCTTTTTCTCCTTCGATAGCAGCTTCTTCAAAGGCTGAATATGCACTTCCAAACTCTTCTACGAGTTTTTCATTCAGTTCTTTTAGGTTATTTTCATCGGTCTTTGTCTCTTCAGCTACGAACTGTAACCATTTGGTGGCTTTTTGTTCATTTTTCCATTCCTGAATTTTAGCACGCCTTTGATGCTCGTTTACGTCTTTTAATGAAAGATCGATGTGGCCGCGGGAAGGATCCACGTTCAGAACCTTGCAGACGATCTTCTGCCCTTCCCTCACGTAGTCCCTTACGTACTTGACCCAGCCTGCTTTAATTTCGGAGATGTGGATAAATCCTTCTCTTCCTTCGAATTCTTCAAGCTCTACATAAGCTCCGAAATCCGTCACATTTTTTACAGTACATACAACAAACTCTCCGACTTCTGGCCAGTTATCGTTTCCCATTCCACCACTTCTCAAGTTTTGTCTTTTATTACTCTCTTCTTTACTTCTTCAAAATGCTTTTACTTATTCCTTTATTCAAGCACTTCAAGAATATGAGTTGTGATTGTCGATTTTCCACCTGTCGGTTCGGCAAGTGTTCGTCCACAGACAAGGCATGTAATTTTACGACTAGCACTTCCAAATATAATCTGTTCGTTTTCGCAGTCATTGCACTTTACGCGCAGGAATCTGCTTTTTGGTCTCAGGTAATGATTTTCCATTTTATCTTACTCCTTGAACTCGAACTTCTTTGCCCTGAAACAGGGTCTCTGGTGGGCTTTCTTGCATGCTGTACACCGGTATCTGAGCCAAATACGTTTTGTGGGTTTGTCCCCACCGGGCACCTTTGAGAACTTTCCGCTGTTTCCTATACCTTCCTGTCTTTTCTTCTGCCTTGCAATATGGGTCATGGATGAAGCCTGGCCTTTCTTGACCCTTTCTACTACATGTTCGCTATGGGTCTTACAAAATGGGCAGTAAGTTTTGAACCGCTTTGGAATTTTCATTTTTCCACCTTTTTTAATTAGTATGGCCAATTACGTAGTACATCTTTCCGGCTTTTGCAGAAAAGCGCTGTCATATATAATTATTGAATACAGTATTAAACATGGTATTTCATTTCCAGACAGTTCTTGTCTGGGAAATCTTTGATTCGATAAACTTAAAATTTTTCAAAATATTTTGTGTCCTTAACATCACGATTGTCAGTTTTGTATCGAAGACAATGTCAGAGCATGCTAACAAGGTTAAGCTACACAGATATAGCTACACATATATATAGTAATGCTATTTCCTAATATACTAATGATATTTTGGAAGTTTCCCCCGCTATCATGCCTGAATTGACATCATGGAATTTCTGAATTACCTACTTTCTTTCTCTTAAAATTAGAATGACTGCAAGCTTTTGGTTATTAATTTTTCCCTAAATTTCACTGATCAATAATCATTTTGGCTGCATTTCTTTTAATCAGCCCTGTTGCATTGAGCTTCGGCAAAACAACAACATCTTCAGCACTGACAATATAATTTCTTCCATCTGCACATGTGAAAGTAGGCAAATCCCTCAGTATTCTGACAACAACATATTCCCCAATTATACTTTTTTTGCTTGGCTCTGCTCTTGTTTCTGTCCCGGCTTCAGTTATGGATATCTCTCTTCTGACCTCAGTTTCTCCCTGGATGCTGGCAGAAATCTGCCTTTCCGATATACTTTTTGGCCAGATAGCAATTTTTTCTGAACCAGGGTACAGAATAGGACCTAGAAGTTCCATTTTTGCAGCATCAATTCCCTGGAGCACTAGGTCATAAAGCCTCTTTTCTGCGGGAAGCAACTTTTCAATATCCTTTGAAATAGGTTTATTTGCATTAGACTGATTAGTTGCCCTTGTAATAACTTTTCCTATTCGTTTCATGAAGATAGTCTCAAGGTCGGACAGTGCTCTTTCATGCTCATCATGAAGCATCTTGGACTCCGGAGAACGGGAACTTCCAATTTTATAAATATCTTTTTCAAGTTCTCGGATATATTTCTCGGCTTCCAAGTAAAAATCAGCCGGAATGGTCTTCAATATCTGGTTTTTTTCCTTATACAGGATCTGGCTGATTTCTTCTATATCCATACTCTGCAACACCTCTGCAAATCAAATATATTGCCGCGTACTCCGGAACTTCCTGAGTACCCTCTATCACCCTCAAATCCTTGCCTTTTAACTGTATCGAAAAAGGCTTTGAGACTGATATTTTTACCGGCCTCTCTCCAAAGACAATAGTATCATTAAGCGGATCAAACTTCTCTAGCTCAGATAAAGCAAGTTTCTTAACCAACATCCCAGATCCACCATGTAGTGAACCCGGTACCCTGATAAGACGCTTAACGTCGGCAGTAACAGGTTCGTCAATGGCTACTCCAAACCTTTGCAGGAAATCCTCAATCGACTCTCTCATAAAATTGGCAGCAATACCCTTAAAGTTTCTGACATCAAAGTCAAGCCTTCCTTTCTCCAGGATATCCTTTAAACCATTTTCGCTATTAGTAACATTGATTATTTTTTTTATTGTAGTATCTCCAATCTTCTCACACCTACGAAGCTCAGGAAACATATCCTTTTTGTATCTTTTTTTACATTCACCTTTCATATAATCTGTAAGGTAGAGTGCAATCCTCTTTCCCCATCCAGAATCATATCCCACAAGAGTGGATTTAATTGGAACTTTCTTTATCCCTTTGAAAGTATTTGATCCAATCCCGAATTCTCCATCCATTGCAACATCTCTGAATAAGTATTTGAAATCTAGATCTTTGCCGCTTACATAATTCACAATTTCTCTTCTTTCAGCACTCCCAAGAGTCAGGACTTTCGGGCTCATAACATGGACATGGTATCCTCTCCCTCCAGAAAATACCAGCTCTGTCTCCTGTTCAGAAAATCCAAAATCTTCTAAAATAAAGTCCATAAGCTTAAAAGTTTCTTTTTTCACAAGCTCCATCATATCCGAATAATTTTTAGGGGCATTTGGCAAGTGATCTGCATCAAGGTCAAAAATCAGCTCTGCTCCGAGCCAGTTCTTTTCGTTCATTGTTCTGGCATCAGGGTATTCATAGTACGCAGTCGAATTGTAAACATGCGCAGGGGTCATACCATATAAATAATCAAGAACATCCCCAGGCGAGCTGAAGGACTTGTGCCTATACATAATCTTTTCAGAAATGTTATCATAGAAGATAAAAGCCCATTCTCTGTTAGGCAGGTGGTCAGGTAGACCTATTTCGGCATTTTTGTAATAATTATGAAAGCGGGATTTTACAAAATTAGTGGTTCGGTTGTCCATGTTTTCATAGCTTTATGAATTATTGAATCTTATAATTAAGGTTTTATTTCAAGGTTTTTTATACGATAGATTAACTCATATTTTACTTTTGTTTATATGAATCTTTTTTAGTAACTATTAAGCCTGGGGAAAACAATATCAATACCAAACTTTACTAAGATTCGATTAACAAATTTTGGAGGGCTGGTCATATTTAACTGTCGATTATTGATCATGTGTTTTATTTTCCATCATTCGTTAATTAGAAGTGGCTATTGTGTCAAAATAGGTATAATCAAACTTATTTTGAGTAAGCTGAACAATAAAATATTTAAAATAATTCAACAATCGATTAAGATTTAGATAAGTCCATTGTATTTTACTGAGATTAATATCTATTTTTGATCCAAGATACACTGTAAAGTAAGGTTTAATCTTTGACCTGAAAATAGGAAACGCTTTAGAAGGCTTTTTGGTTATCAACCTAAAAAATAAAAAAAATATCCTTATTAGCAATAATTAAAACGAAAATGAAATTATTCGAATGAAAAGCGCAAACAAATAAAAGTACTTTTATTTTTTATACCTGCCATTCGAAGAATTTCATTTTCGTTTTAGAAGAAACTGGATTTCTTGAGAAATCGAATGATATTTTACTGCCCACACTTTGACGTCGATATATAACACGATGGAATTAGAATATGAAGATGGAAAAAGATTATATGAAAACACACATTTGTAAGAGAATATGAGATTACAGATTTAAAGTGGACATAAAGAGATCTACTGTATTTAGATCTTTTAAAAAATCAATTATGTTAATAGATGAAGAAAAAAATTATCCATTCACAACAAATTTTCGGCTATATATTCCAAAATTACATGTTCACAATAAAGACAGTTGAGAATAACTCCTTCTTCTTCTGATTGGAGTACGGAAAACTTCGATTTTATGGGCTCGCTACTATTAGAAATACAGTTTGAATTGATGCAGCGAACAACGCCCTCAACATAGGAAGGAAGGACGACATTATTTTTCTGGACTACTTCAAAATCCCTAATGATATTGATGGTAGCTCTCGGAGAGATCAGAGCAATCCTGTTCAACTCTTCGACATTAAGTTCCTTACCTTCGACTTTCACGACATCTTTTTTGCCTCTAGCTCCTGGAGCATTCATTACGAAACTAATAGTTGCCCGAAAAGCGCTAGATATACCAAGTATTCGCAGGACATTTAATGCCTGTCCTGCCTTTATGTGATCGATCACTGTTCCATTTTCAATTGCCTGGATCTTCAAGTCACGTTTTTCTTTCATTCAACCACTCCCATGGCAAGAGCAAGAAGTGCCATTCTAATTGGAACCCCATAGAAAGCCTGCTGGAAGTAGCATGCATGCGGAGTTGCATCTACTGCAGGGGAAATTTCATTGACTCGGGGAAGAGGGTGAAGAATCTTGAGGTTAGAATTCACATTTTTAAGTAGGCTGCCTGTAACCCTCAGTCGGTGTTTTACCTTTTCATATTCTTCAGGATCAAGAAAACGTTCTCTTTGGACTCTTGTCATGTAGAGAACTTCTACATCTCCAATTATTTCCTCAAGAGAATTTGTTTCTTTTACCCTTATCTTATTCTTACGGAGATCTTTGACTATTTCGGAAGGCATACTGAGTTCTGGAGGCGAAACAAAAGTCATTTCAGCTCCGTAAAGGGAAAGGGCATGGCATAGGGAATGGACTGTTCTTCCATACTTCAGATCCCCAGCCATGGCGATTCTCAGGCCCTCAAGATGGCTTTCCCTGCGGATAGTATAAAGGTCAAGGAAGGTCTGTGTAGGGTGATGGACAGAACCGTCTCCACCATTGATTACCGGAACGCTTGAAAATTCAGAAGCCATCCTTGAAGATCCATCAAGAGGGTGACGCAATACTATAAGATCGGCATAGTTACTAATCACACGGATGGTATCGGCAAGATTTTCCCCTTTCATAACAGAACTTGCCTCTACAGAACCCAGGTTTAAAACCTGACCTCCAAGCCTTTGAGTAGCAACTTCAAAAGACAGCCGGGTCCTTGTACTTGGTTCAAAAAAAAGAAGAGCAACGATTTTTCCATCTAGCAGCCGAGATCTATTTTCACCTCTAGCCACAGGCTCAAGCTTTTCTGCAGTATCCAGAACGTAGTCGATTTCTTTGCGCGAAAAATCCTTCATTGAGATGACGTGTCGGTTCTTAAATGACATCCTGATCCATAAATGATTCCCAAAGATATAACCTTTGCTCCATAAATTTTCTAAATTAGTACGGGAGCAATTGAATCCTTTCCTGCACCCACTTTAGGGAATGGACTTAGATCAATTATTTTCTAAACTTGAACCAAAATTTTGCATCCTTAAACTTAGTTTGAAAGTACAAATTCCCGTTGGAATGGAACATTATCTTTTCATCAAAAATTATATAATAATCTTCAAAAATGGAAGTAATAATTATATAAAATTTGTCAGTTCTCAAATCCAAAAACTACAAAAGATGTGAATGAATATTGGTTTTGTTTTACTTTAGCATTTTGCTATTCTATTTTTTACACAATATAATATATTTCCCCGCTTCATTTAATTTGTCAAATTCAATATCAAAATGTGAATAAAATTTGAAAAAATCTAGTTAATTACAAAACAATTCCTAAAACATCAAATTTTCGGTGTTATCCTGCTGCAAGTAACTGGGTATTTTCTCTCTATCCGCCTGGATATAAATGAATTATTCAAAATCAAATCTTTTCATTCGCTTATATGATTCTTTTTTCCCTGGTTTCTCTGATTTTCAACATCGTTTTTAATTACATCGGAAGTTGTAACATCATCCCAAGTTCCAATTTAACCTCCATCACTACATAGTTCACAACCAAATAACTTTTTTAATCTTAGATTATTCTGTAAAGATTTTTCTTGCTGTGATATTTTTTTATAATCTGCATACGCTTGAAGGAGAATATTTTGGTTCAGTACAACTTAAAAGGTGTATAATCACTATAAATACTGATCAAATTAAACTCAAAGCAGTACCTTTTACCCGACTTCCTGCAAATTCACACAAAAATCCCATCTATTTTTTTAATAGGCAGTAGCTTAAAAATTAATCTAATTTTGTAACTATTAAACCTACTAAAAATCATTTGAGTTATATATTTTTTAATTCAATAGGCACTTTTAGTTACTAACTGATGGAATATAAAAAACACAATCAATAACCAGTAGTTGAAGAAAATCAGCCAATCGAAATTTTCCAATTAAACTGTAATGTTGATAATAACAATAATAATACTAATCTCAATAATGGCTGTTGATGTTGTTTTCCTCAAGCAAAATAGTTCCCTAACTTTTAATAGATAAATAGTAAGTAAATAGACAAACAAATTATACATTTGTACACTTCTGTAGAATGTAGATTTATACCAATTTCAAAGCATATATGATTTCAAATAGTTATTTATTCCATTGTCTAAAATAAATTTTTCACGATACTTCATAAGAACCAGGAGGTATCTTATTTTTATAGACACAATGATTTTGCATGACATGGTTCCATTTTGTAGTGCAAAAGTAGCTTAAAATATAAATCAGTTAGTTAATGAGGGTTCTCTGGAATCGTCCATCTCCGTAGCATGCTGCTGGGTATTTGACTGGAATACTAATTTTTGACAAGTCACTAAAAATCGTACAAACTAGCGATCTAAGGGGAATTCTCATGTCAGTTTATTTGCTCACGATGCATGCTATATTCATGCCCATACATCATTTTCTCCTGTGTTTTTCATTGTTCTCTTGACTGGTAAAGGTTCTTACTGAGTAGATAATTATGGAGTAAATTGTATTTCAATAAATTATTGGTTTTCAAGAGTCATTATTATACCATTTTATAAGAATATGATAAAATATAGAGTTTATCGAAATCCTCTTTATCATGGATATCTTTCCATTGTACTCAGCTTCTATGATCTGTTCTAGATAAAATATTAGCATGTTGGTTATAAAATTTATATAAATGGATTCATTGAAATAAGGAATTTTAGAAATTCTCCATTTGCTATTGCTCTTCAACCAGCAAAAAGATTCCATATAGACTTAATATGTAAATTTCCAAACATTTATATAATATAATTTCTAACACAATAATTGATGACAGATTAATACTGACATCGGAATAGGCATCATTCCCAAGATAATTTCTCACACACCAACCCAAATATTAACGAGTACCATTATTAATATTCCAGAATCTATGATATAATCTTAAGTTTCCAAAAAACAAATTCAACTCCTGGAATGATGCCATATCTTTTTTATAATTGCGATTCCTAATTTTGCTTCAGGAGATCTGACAATATGCAGATGTACACCGATGTACAGATTTGTTTACCTATTTGTCCACTATCATTCATTGAAAGTTAGATTAATTTTTAAACTACTGTCATATTGAGGAAATAAATGGCATTCTTGTGTAAATCTCTGGAAAGTGGGAAAATATAATTATTTCCATCAAATACAATGGAAGAATAATATATTAAAGAAAGGTTTATCCAGAAACTGAGCAGACTTTAACTTATTTTCAAGTCAATATATTTATAATATAAACCTCCGATTATTTCTCATGATAGATCCTGTTAACAATTTTAAAATCCCTAAGGAATGGATCGCCCTATCCGAGCTGCCCAGGGTAGAGCTTGAAGCAAAAATAGCATCCGGGATGATTGTGATTCTGAGTGATGGGGCTATTCTCAAAAGAGGGTATACTACAGGAACCACAGCAAGTGCCGCTGCAAAAGCCGCAGTTCTTTCTATTAAGAAAACTATTGACAACATATCAGTCCCAACTCCTGTGGGCCTAAGAGCCTATATCAATGTAAGAGAGTCCTCCCAAGGGCGTGCAGTTACAAAAAAGATTCCTAATGATCACGAATCAGACATTACCAGAGGGCTTGAATTTGTGGGTGAAGCCAGGGAAGCAAGGGAAATTAAAATTATTGGAGGAAAAGGTCTAGGAATTGTAAGAAGGGACGGACTCCCGGTTCCAAGGAACCAGCCTGCAATCAACCCTATACCTATGGATCAAATTCGATCTGCAGTGTTGGAAGCAGTAGAAGAACTTGGCCTACAGGGAGCTGAAGTCACAATCTCTATCCCTGAAGGAGAAAGGGTTGGAAAGAAAACTCTGAATAGTAGGATAGGAGTAGAAGGTGGTATTTCAATTCTTGGAAGTACAGGTTTTGTTGAGCCCTGGAATGACCATCTCGGAGAGATGAAAGGAGATCTTATTCGCTGCACTGACAGAGTGGTTCTGACTACTGGTCGAATAGGAATGCGTTACTCTCATATGCTCTTTCCAGGTCACACAGTAGTAATGATAGGGAGTAGGATATCTGAAGGGCTTGAATCCGCATCAGGAGATGTAATTATCTGCGGACTTCCTGGTCTTGTCCTCAAATGGGGACATCCTGACATTCTAAAGGACTGTGAGTACGCAACTGTTGTTGAAATGCTTGAGAAAGCCCCAAAACATGCGCGCTTGAAAGAAGCCTTTGAAATAGCAGTGAAAAAAGGAAAAGGCGCGAGAGTCATAGTAATTGACCGGGAAGGAATTATCTTCATGGACAGCAAGAGTGAATTTAAACCAGGTAAAAGGGAATAAAAATCATGATAGTTGTAGGAGTCGGTGTCGGGCCCGGCATGATTACAGAAGAAGGTATAAAGGTAATAAGAAACGCTTCAGTGGTTTACGGTTCAAAAAGAGCTATTGAAATTGCACAGGAGTACATAACCTGCGAAGCAAAAATAATTTTGGAGTATAAGTCGCTCTACCTCCTGCCTTCATATGCAGTCGTATTATCCACAGGAGATCCCATGTTGTCAGGGCTCGGGCAGTTCGCAGGGAAAATGGATACAGTTATTCCTGGGATTTCCTCAATGCAAGTAGCTTGTGCCCGCAATAAAGTGAATCTGACCAACTTATGCGCGATTACGGCTCACGGCAGAGATTTTGAACTGGCAAAGGCCGAACTGATCCGAGAATTAAAGAATGGAAGAAATATTTTTCTGCTCCCTGAAGAGAAATTTGGTTCCCGTGAGGTTGCAGAGGTTCTTAAGGAGCTTGAATTGGAGGCTGAGCTTTATATATGTGAAAAACTCGGTTATCCTGAAGAAAGGATATCAAAAGGCACTCCTGAAAATCCGCCTATTTCAGGAACAATTCTCTATGGGTTGCTTATAGTGCAAAAAAGATAAGTATTAATTTGAACACGTAAAAATTATGAGTCATGAGAAGCGTGTGATTCAGAAGCCTCATTGAGTTAGAGGACTTGTTTTGACATATGCATCGATGAAATCAAAAAAAACTTGTTTTGTAATGTAAGAAAAGGGTAAAGGGCAGTCTTTTTTACAGAACTTTCAGTAAACTTCCTGATTAAATATTAGTTCATCACTAAAACAATGAAACTATCTGCAGCCATCATATTTCAAAAAAATAGTAAGTTTGTATTTCATTACATTAATTACTTTTTCTATTGTGACATCTAAATATTCTTAATAGTCCTAAGTAAATATTGTTTCTCAACGTTGTTTGGATCTTTTTTGATCTCAGTTAGTATCGCAGGGTTCAATGGTTTGGACAACTAAAGGAATTTTATCTAAACAAATTAAATAAATCCAATTTATAGGTTAAATAATTTCTTAATTTTCATTTATTTTATCCTTCGCAAGATAAATATAGCAACTTTTTGGCCTTTGAAGATAGCATATATTTTAAAAAAATTGCGTATATTCGACACAACCCAGTCAAAATATTCGGCGATTTTTGCTGAAAAATGAGATAATACATAGATTTTAGCACAAAAAAACTATGTATCTTCTTTTCGGATCATTTTATGATTTAGAGTGGTCTGATACGCAAAGATAAAATTAATATAATTATACTCTTATAATTAAGAAGATTGTACAAAAAGTGAACGTTATTTAATTAGAATGTACATAATTTATATATAATTGTTGTTCTATGTTAAAATTTCGTATAGAATAGCGATTCATATTTTAAAAATGCTTGTTATATATATCATTTAATATAATATGAGGAGTTAGTACGTGGACAACCACTCCAAATTTAGAGATTTTTTGAAATTCTCTTTAATTAAAATAAAATCAATTTCACTCCGTTTGATGTTAAAAGTATTTTGTTTGAAGTTAAAAGTATTTTGTTTGAAGTTAAAAGTATTTTATTCGATAAACTCTAATTTTTGGCTGTTGTTTATACGATATATGAGTAATTTGTTGATTAAACAATGATTCAAAGACACAATCTCAAATTTTTTGTTGTTGATATAATAAAAGGAGTAGAATAAATGTTAAACAAATATCTGGTATAAAAAAGGTACTCGCAGTTTTGCTATCAGTCCTTTTTGTCACATATTTGACAGCAGTAGCAGCTAGTGCACGTGGTGGAGAGCACGGCGGCGACTGGGGGCGGACGCGGACACCACGAAGGCGGACGCCATGAAGGCGGACGCAAGGATATACATTAATAATCGAAGCACATTTGTAATCAGAAATTAATTTCTTTTTTTATTTTTTTTATTTAATTGAAATTTTTCCTATGGTAATTTCCTTTTAGGACTGCTATCTGGGTGCAAATGATACTCTCAAAACCAGCTATAGTGGAAATTTATCACCAAATTGCCATAAAAGTTTATAAATAATTTCTATACATTTCTTATCACAAATAGTTAACATTTAATCAGATTCTAAAAAACGTTAAATTGAATGAAAAACTTTAGTATGAAACTCATTCAAAACACTGGAGAATTTATCTCAGAACGAGAAGTAGTTCTTAAAATTCCTGGTTCATTTGATAGTTCCTACGAACATTTCATCATTAAGAAGATGTAATTAGGACAAAACTGAGCTGGCTCTTAAAGTAAATAACCTAATTTTCATTTGATAAAGAGCAAATAATGATTTTTTTTACTCCACCTGAATAATAAAAAAGATCGAGCTTAAGTATACGTGAATGATCTGTCAGAGTATTAGGGTAATTTAGTTAGCCAAGTAATATTCTTGTCTATCTTGATTTTATAGTGCTTTCTAATGAATGATTAACTAGATTAACATAATTTGACATTCTTAAATTAACTTTATTCTTGCAATCGTTGCAATTTATTTAAGTAGAATCCCTAGCAGCTTGTTTTGGGACTAAAACTTTTCAGAGAATCTGTATCATAACTAACTGAGTTTATACTTTAAGCTACCTTTACTTTTGGCAGTGTACTGAAAGTTCTGTAAAAAAGATTGTTCACCACTTTTTTCATTACAAAATAAGATTTCTCGGTTACACCGATACACAGGTTTTATAGCAAAACATATGCATTGAAATACCAGTTTTAAAGGCCTACTCATTGGCTCAGACCGCTATTTTTGTGGTGAAGAAACAGGATGCAGAGTCTATCTAAACTTCTATAAATTTTTATTGATTCGATACGCTTTTTGATGGACAGAATAATAAGTGCTGCAGAAGACTCAAAATGAAATAGGGCAATACAGATGACCTTAAGGAATGTCATTATTACCCTGAAAAATAGGTGACCAACCCTGTTAAATTATCCATGGAGATAACATCTATCAACATGAAATTAACAACAATACAATATTGTTTGTGCAGTTAGTGAGATGATCAACCCGATGCTTTAAGGCCTATTTTTCCCTAACTGTTTAACTCGTTCTGCCAGCAGACTGAGCAATTACTGTTTTTCATTGGGAAGAAAAAGATACAGAATCAACCACACTTTACAGAACTTTCGTTACACTGCTAGAACTATATAATTATTATTTCCTTATTTTTCTATTTACGATGGTCGTTTAAGTTAATTAGTTCCAAGTGTTCCATAAGCTCCAGATGTTCTAAGAGTCCAAGAAGCTCCAAGAGTTCCAGAAGCTCCATGAGTCAGAGATCAACAATGTTTTCTTATTACTGATGGCATTTAGGAAATTCATAGGTTCTGTCAAAAAAACTCTGTATAAGTGAAGATAATAACCCATCAATAAAAATTCAAAAATGTAATTAACAACAGAATTCCTGTAATAACAGGCCAGTACAGTATCTTCATGTATATGTTGTCTTTTGCATCAATAAAGGGAATACGCCGATTTGACGAAAGGCTATTGAATTTATGGAAACAACCAAGATTGCAATATACATTACAAAATAAAAATACTCAAGGTAGATAACCCCACTTATGTGAACTCTAGCTCTGAGAGAAGAGTGGGCAATGATTAGAGTAAAAAGAATTGAGGTGCAGTAGCCCAGGATTCCATTAGAACTGAATCCGAAATAAGTTTTATTTTCACCCTTGGTAATTATTGTAAGTACTGCAAACAGAAGAACGACTGCTACCATTTCAGGTAGAAGATCGCCATCAAATGGTGATCTAAAGTCCCGTTTGATATCGATGTTAAAGTAAAATTCAGGCGCATTGGAATTTGCAAATTTCCCTAATCCAATTTTGGTGTTATTAGAATTAACTCTGTAACTGAAAAATGTTTTTTGCGGTTTCCAACCATCAAGCACGAAAGGACGTCGCAAACCTGGAAGTTTTTCTGGAACCAAGTTATCATAGGAATCAAAATCCGGAACCAAAATGTTTACTGCAGAATTATTACTCAGTACCCGGATCCATACATCTTCCCTGTCAAAAGGGTATTTTGAATAATCAAACTGCTGGTGCAAAGCAGTCTTAAAACGCCAGCCTATAATATCTGTATCCTGATTCACATAGACTTTTTCAATTGTAGTTTCTTTTGAATCCGGAAAACTGAAGTCAGGGAATTCCCTTCCAAGCTCACAGGCCTGAAATATTTTGCCAAATATATCCGGTTATTAAGACATCATTAGCATTCAAGAACTCCATTGACTGGAGAAAAAATCATGTAGGGATTCTGGGATTTGTTGGGTTCACGTCGACGTGATGCAACACCGTTTCAACATCTTCCCTATCGAAAACAACAAAATCACCATTCCTGCTATCAAGAGTGGAATTATTCCTAGTAAGGTGCCACAAGAAGCCTATTCCAAGGATACAGAGAAATGTAAAAATAAACGCTAGCGTCCAGTGTCCTTTATGATCATACCTATAAATGGATATAAAAAGCAGGCATAGAAAGAATAAAAAAGCAAAAGTTGCAAATACTATAAGAATAATGGAGTGGAGTTGCTCTGTTTTTTTGTTCAGTAGAGTTTCTTCCTGAGGAAGGACAAACCCTAGAATCCAGTCTGTAGAAGGAATCTTTTTTTGAAATACCCAGTAGGATTTCCCGGTAAGGGAATCTGTTGTCAGATACTCTTCCTTTTTTATGTTCTTAATTATGAAGAAAAGATTCTGATCTTTTTTTGCAAGATCTTGAATATTTCCATTAAGATATTCTTTGATAGGATCAGAAATCATCACTCCTTCCCCATATATAATGAAACCATAACCAGTATTTCCTATGTTGAGGTTACCTAACTGCGTTCTTATTCCTTCAAGAGAGTAACTTACACTTACTACTCCTGCAGCTTTGTTCCCATTCCCGGATTCTGCAAGATAAAAAGGAGCCGAATAATCTATCTGATAATTGCGGTCTGCAATTCCAAAATAAGGTGAAATCCACACTTTGGATCCTTTTTTTAGGGCATCATTGTACCATGTGGTTTGGTTACCGTCTTTCGTGTAGTTATATGTGAGTGGAGCATAAACGATTTCTGAACCGTTTCGCTTAAAATGGGGTGCATAAAGCTTCCCGGCATTGGCTGCCGGTGAATACGCAACGACGATGCTAAAAATGTTAGAATTGTTCTTCATTTCAGCCAGAAGACGTTCCCTGAGCATGGAATCGTTTTCTAGTTTTCCAGAACTCAGATCCTTTGCAACTCCATCAGCAAGGGAGCTAGTAAAAGTAAGTTCCGTATAATGCTTTTTATGGCAGACTTGGCTTTTTGTAGCGCATCTTTCTTTGCATCTTCAAAAATTATTTCATTTGTCTTGCTGCTTTTGTACTCATATCCTAAATATATCAGTAGCAAAAAACTAAGTAAAAAGAGTAGTGAAGCAATACAAACTATTTGTTTTCTATATTTATTCAATTCAGTCATTTTCATCTCTTATAAAATAATTAAAGTTTCATCCAATAGCACTTCTTTCCATTGTATTCTCTATAGTTACAGTATCTATTGGTTTACTCCGTATTAATTATTTCCAGATTAAGTAAATGTCGTCTGTACTGCTTTTCAATCTACTCATTCAAAATAATAAATCTTAATTTCATTAAAATAAATCCTTTGTTAATAAAAAGAAGAATAAATCAAAAGCCACATCAATGGTAAAATTCATTGTGATTTATATGGCACTAAATTAAATGTGAGGTCTCACCATATTTGTACAAATTACTGCTATATATTGAGAAAATATATGGCATTTTTGTATACGTATGCAGAAAGTGATATAGTTAGCTATTTTTAAATTTGATTCACAAATATCTCAATTTTTGCCTATATGTTTGAAAGTTGATTGTTCCATACCTTATAGGAATTTAGGATATTTGACCGATTAAAGCCCCAGTAAATGCAAAAAAAGTATTAAAAAAGTATTGCAAAATTCAAATATTTTACTTGCTATCGATTATCTCTACTAATTTTATTTACAATCTTCGGTCTTCTAGCCCCTACGCTTCCATTGGTACTTCTTTACCATCGTCGGTCTTTACAGCTACTACTTTTTTCATAGTTATTATTGTACCGTCGTCGGTCTTCATACCCACTACTTTTTTCATAGCTATTATTGTACCGTCGTCAGTCTTTATAGCCATTACTTTTCCCATAGCTTTTTCATTACCACCTTCGGTCTTCGTAGCCACTATTTTTCCCATAGCTATTTCTTTACCATCGTCGGTCGTCATAGCCAGTACTTTTCCCATAGCTATATCTTTACCATCGTCAGTCTTCATAGCCATTACTTTTTCCCAGAACAGATCAATAAAATTATTGAACTAAAAGAGCTACTGTTGATGTATGCATCGTCAACCGTATCTACCTCTCAAATTCATTATAAACTTTGATTTCCATAATGTTTAACTTGTTTAAAGCTCAGAACCATAGCACATAGTCTATTATATTGTAAATGAGCACTTGTTGAATGTCCTTTTACTAAGTATACTATTATTGTCTCAATATCGCCACCTTTAACAATTTCTATATCCTGATAGCCTAACGAAATATCAAATGTCGTTGAACTATACTCATAATTGAGCTCATCAGCAATCAAATTCCAACCACTTGGATTTATCGTTATCTTTTGATCACCATTATTAAATAGATATAAAGTTACAATTACATATTCATAATCATGTGGAGCTGCTTTTGGGCAAATTATTGGTACTCGTCCATCAACTCCTACCCCTGCTCCCCACTGCTCAAATTTCAAAGCAAAAAAGATCCAAACAACGTTGAGAAATAATATTTGCTTAGAACTATTTAGAATATTTTATAGATCTCCTGGGTCTTTAACCCAGGGATTTTACGCTTAATCCACTTTTTCAGAACGGATTCTTTTCTTTAAAAAATGCCTTATTGTAGCACATTCATCTGGATATATATTTTTCGATAGGTTTTAATGGAATTTGGCGTAATCTAGTGGTGAATCGAGTCATAAGCACTTCACCATGGATAGATATATCGAGACCTATGAGCTGTTCTTCATCTGAAGCTTTGACCGGAGTTATTAGATTTATGAATATCAGCATAATATAGGTAAACACAAATGCATAAATTGAAGCGCCAGCAACAACCACGATTTCTTTGATAAAGAACCCAGTTCCGCCATAAAGAAGTCCATTGGTTCCCGCCGGATTTATGACATTTGAAGCGAAGATTCCTAGGGGAATTGTCCCAGTCACTCCTCCAATCCCATGAAAGCCCCATACATCCAGGGCATCATCCCATTCCATCTTATTTTTGATATGTACCGCAAAATAGCAGACAATGGCTCCGAGGATACCCATCAGCGCAGCTACTGGCAAGGACACGAAGCCTGCTGCAGGTGTGACAGTTGCAAGACCAGCAACTGCTCCTGTCATAAGCCCTACAAACTTTGGTTTCGTTTCCTTGAACCAATCAACTATCATCCAAGTGATTGCTGCAAAAGAAGCTGCAACATCTGTGTTCATGAATGCAAGTGAGGTAATCCCATCCACATGAAGCTCACTGCCAGCGTTAAAGTCATACCATCCAAACCAGAGAAGTGCAGTTCCTATAGCCATTAAGGGAATGTTGTTTGGCTTTGAATGTTTATACATCCTTGAACCCACATAAAATACCGACGCTAGGGCTGCAAATCCCGCTGTTGCATGGACCAGGATCCCACCTGCAAAATCAAGAATTCCCATTTTTGCAAGCAAGCCCCCTCCCCAAATCATATGCACAAAAGGATAGTAAACAAAGAGCTGCCAGCTGATTAAGAAGATGATGTAAGCCTTAAAAGTAATTCTATTTGCAAATGCTCCAGTAATTAGAGCTGGAGTAATGATTGCAAACATCATTTGGTAGGCTACAAAGACGAGTTCTGGGATTTTCCCGTTTCCAAACATAGTAGTTGGAGTAATTCCATGCAAAAATATTTTGTCCAACTTTCCTATGATTGCGCCTTCTCCTCCGCTGAAGCACAGAGAATAACCAACTAAAAACCATAATACAGTTGTCATCCCGAGAGAAACAAAACTCTGCATCATAATTCCTAGAATATTTCGCTTTGAGGCAAGACCTCCGTAAAAGAATGCCAGACCAGGAGTTATAAGCATCATAAGGCTTGTCGCAAGCAGCATAAAACCTGTTGTGCCAGTATTTCGCATATATTCATCCCACAAAATTTATAATCGTAACTAGGAAGCCTCATATTCCTTTCCCTCTTCCTATTTATTTCTATATAATATTTCCTATTTCCTACAATAAAAAAATATTGCAGTTGGATAAGTTATTGCTTTAACTGACAAAAAAGTAAATTCATCTTATTTGACCAGATTAGATAGCTATTTACTACTTTGGGAGTGCGGTGAGTCTAAAATACCTTGACCTTCAGGTAGGGGATGAACCATATCACTGGGCATGAAAATCTACGAGAGCGATGGAAAGCCTTTTCAGAAAACTGTTGTAAAAACTTTGTCAGTAAATATTCTCACTAATTTCTTCTTCAATCATTTCTCTTACAGCATTAGGCCCTCTCAGCTCTCCTGCAATCCTGCGTAGTCTCTCAGTATTGTTCCGGTACATACCCTCTTCCATAACTTCCCGAATGCATTCAAGAATGACTTCAGGAGGAGTAGAATAACTTAGCATCATACCATAACCTTTCTCCTCGATCACTTTAGCATTATTCTCCTGTTCTCTGTGTTCTTTGTCAGGAAAAGAAAGGATCGGGATCCCAAAGCTAAGGGCTTCCATTATAGTACTGTGCCCGCCCGGAGCTATGACTACCTCGGAACTTTTGAGGTATGGGGAAGTGTCTTTTATAAACTTAAGGATTTGCACATTTTCTGGCAGGTCAAACAGTTTTGAGGGATTAAGGGAAGGGCCTGAAATGAGTGTATAATGAATTGATGGATCGAGTTTTGCTGTTTCGAGCACTTTTTTGAAAATAAATTCTCTATATCCGAACCCCCCTATTAGAGAAACAATGTGTGGTTTTTTGAGAGGAATTTCTTTCACTTATTCATAAGTTTCTTTTATAAGAGGACCGCTGTAAAACAGCTTTGCTTCGAGTTTAGGGGTAAAACTCAGATTTTTCGTACAGACCGTATACGGAAGTGGATAATCAGGAATAATCAGTTTGTCTACTTTTTCAAAAACCTTGTTGTAAAACTTTTTTGCAACTCCCCCAAGAATCCTGAGAAATACTCCTCTGTTTTTGAAAAATTCTTCCATATTTGACTGGTTGATGATAAGATATATCGGAATTCTGAGCGTAAAGGCAGCAAGGGCTCCTAGATAATAGCTGTCTGAGAGAATGATATCAGGGTTTATATCTGTTATAAGTCTCAGGAGCTTCGGCCCACCCAGAATTTGGTTGTTTTTAAGAGTTGCTCCAATTGACCCTTTGAAATCCAAGGCTCCTGCTTTTCCAACTAGTACTATTTCTGAAGGGATTTTATGCGCAGCATACCCCGTTTTTTCGACCAATTCTTTTGAGTATCCATAGGCTCCAAAGTGCACTTTGTGCCCAGCTGCAAGAAACTCTTTCCCCAGTGCAAGGCATCTACTTGTGTGGCCAAGCCCTTCTCCACAGATCAAAATCATTATTATCATCCTTTATCTCTCCTTTTTCGATATGTGTTTATGTATGCCTTCACTCCCCTGAGATCAATAAGCTGCTGGAAGTTATGATATGGAGCTTACGCGTTGAATTACAAAATCATAGACATAATATCTCAAAAAAATCATTTTCAAAAATGCACATGTGATAGATTTTGATCCTAATTATATCAGTCTTATATTAAAATTTCTTCATTGTCAGCAGTTTCAATTTGCTGTAATTCAGAATAAAGATTCTTATTAGTTTAGAATTTTTCCTTAATTGTTTATAAGAAAAAATTTCATCCATACGCCCAATAATTTCCATTTTTTTATAATCGCCTCGAGAAAATCAATATTTTTAAAGGCCGAAAGTAGAAACCTAGCATATTATCCACTAAACTAATTTGTGATTTTTTTGTTGGAGTATATTTTTGGATTTATACCTCTATTAATCAAAAACGAAGTGCTAGATTTCTTCCTTGATTAAATTTCATTAAGTAATTCAGAAGTAATTTTATTGGAATATTATATAATGCCTCAATTCCGTCTGTTACTAACCAATAATATCCTGACTGATTACTGATTTCATATTATATACTGCAATCTAAATAACTTACCTTAATACATTAAAAATATTATACATGATACATTGAATTACAACAATAGCGTCTGTGCAAATGGTAATTTTGAACATGTTCTTGTCTTATAAAGGATTCCGATTTACCTCTAATTTTTTTCTTCGCGGAAGTCCTGTCCAAATCTTTCTAACCAATTTCTGTATTTTCCCAACTTTTTTTCTATTTTATGATTTTTTGATTTTAAAGATAGTTACCGCTATTATTTAATTTTCTTTTTTTCAATTTCATTAACTGGTAGATATTTTAACAAAAAGTTGTACACAGCATCTTCAGATTTAATCTTTAAACAGTAGTACAAGAACTTTTTCTGCTTTGAATATCTTTTTAGTTACTGCATAAACTCATTTCCATGGAGCTTTTTTGAGATGATCCTCTTGTTCCTCAGTATATTCATTATTCCATAGGAAATTTTTTTACTGCTCTTTTCACTGTTGGTCATAACCTTATGATTTTGCTCCAAAGTATCCTCTACCTCGGTAAATCGTTACATTTTTTTCTGATAAATCTATCTGAAAATCATGAATTCATGCATTTGTTGTTTTGAATCTTCTGATTAGCTTATCAATCCCTGTCTAATAGGATGTGAAGTTTACACTTAAAGTGTGGCCGATAACATTTTTTGTCCAGGGTCTATCTCTGATTTATCCTTTTTTTCGCTTCATTTTTATGAGGTTTATCAGCTTTTGTATATCCCTTATCCGAATGGATATAAGTAGCGTTCGGAATCATTTAATTTTTTTATTTTCAAACTAAGGCAATAAAGTTGGCTTTGAGAATGCCCACATTTTTTTCTTTTTTGTAGTTATCAATTTTTTTTCCTTAATGATTAGACTATAGTACTGTTTGTTATGTACTCAGGGAAATCAAAAAATTTTCTGAAAGAAATTCGATCAATACTTTGTTTCTCAAGTTCAAAGTCGGAAAGACATGCAATTGCTGTAGAACAAGCATTTTGAACATAATGATTACGTCAGCTTCAAATCTTCTCTTAAATTTTTTTGTAAAAAATATATGGACTCAAAAATGATATGAAAAAATTTTCAATCAATTACGGACTCAATTTCAGCAATTGTTTTCTCCAACTGACTGAAAAAGATCATATTAATATTTGAGAGTAAAATCAGAAAGAATTTTTATGAGTAAAATTTATCCTTAAGTTATTTTAACTCTTCAATAATCAAATGCATAGGAGTTTATCGAAATTTTCTGTAATGTATATAATTGCGTTTTTCATAGATGTGATTCCCTACATCATAATTTCTTGAGATTTATTATTTTGCCTAAAATCGACACATTACTTTAAGGTATCTCAAATTATAACTCAGTTAGTTAATTATGGTTCTGAGCCAGTTCTCACCCCTACAGCAAGCTGCGAGGTATTCGACTGGAATAAAAAAAGTTAATAATTTAATAGAAATTATTTACTGTTCCAAGTATTTCAGAGTTTTCCGGCAAGATTTCCAAAATTAAGCTGCCTTGGAGCCGAAGATTTCTCCTCCATTTTTTTTTGATCATTCAACTCAATATACGCAAAAAAATTTTCCACCAAGCTTCCTACTTCTTTGGGGGTAACATCAATGAATTCTTTTCTTTCTTCTGGAGGGAAATGCTCAAAGACTGAAAATTTACCTAGCTTACGGATCTGGGAACCCTGATATCGAGAATCCATAAGTATCCTAATTCCAAAATCCTCCGGAGAACGGACTATTCTTCCCATAGCCTGCCTTACTTTTCTGATCGTTGGCACCTGAACTGCAAATTCCCAGCCGTCCCCGCAATCGAAAACATTATCATAAGCAGATTCGACTGCTTTAATTCGGTCGTTTAGAGCCGGATATCCTACCCCTACTACAATAACTGTCCTACCACGATTATCTCTGAAATCAACGCCTTCAGTCAATGTTCCCCAGAGATAAGTTATAAGTAAAGATTTTCCTCCTTGCTCCCCGATTCTGGAAAATTCCTGTCGGATTCCCTGAGTTGAACACCCTACCTCGTCAAGGAATATCGGGATAGAAAGCTCCGGCTCAAGGATTTTAGCATAGCGGAGTGCTTCAGCATAGCTTTGAAAATAGATGATCACGTTTCCTGAAGATGCGACAGTGGCTGCAAGAAGAGCTTCTTTCAAACTCTCAAGAGTTTCGGGATTATCCCGATTTTTTGCAAAAAGAGGAGGAATTGAAACTGAAAGTGTAAGCCTTCTTTCCTTGGGAAAGGTAGTACCATAGGAAATTTCTTCCACTTCCCGGCAGATACCGAGTGTTGATTTGATCATCTCAAAGGGGCGAAGTGTAGCTGACATGAGCAAGGCCGCATAAACGGAATCAAACAATGGTTGAGTAATGTTTTTGGGAATACATGTAAAAAGTTCAATCCTGCCGACTAACCTATTACTTTTTAAATCCCTGCGCACATTCAAAATGGGGTAATAGTTTTGTCTGTCTGAAAGTATAATGTAAGAAGACAAAAAATCGGCAACGTACCTGATATGAGAACGTTTAGAGACTGAATGGATTCCTTTTTTGTAATTTTCTGCATAGATTGCTTCCAGCCTAACTCCAAATTCTTTTATTTCTCTAAGTAGGATCAGGATCTTCTCTTCATCTTCAAACCCTTCTTTCTTAGCATCCCGCAAAAAGTGAGCTTTCAGAATGTCAAGACGCTCATAAGGGTCACTGATCTGGATATCTTGCCATTTTTTTCCAAGCCTGCTCTTTTCTCCGGACGTCAACTTTGAGTTATATATGCTAGTGAGAGTTTTCAGCAGGCAAGAAAATAATCTTTTCGCATAAAGTCTGACTGCATAGTCCTTGTCGAGTGGGATGCCATTTCTTGGGCTATTGCCTACTCCAAATACCGAAGAGCTGTCAGGTTCGGAAATTTCACCTACTTCATAAAGAGATTTCTCGATAATCAATTCTGAGAGCATTATGGAGGAATGAGAACGAGCAGATGCCTCTATATTGTGTGCCTCATCAAATATGAGAATAATATCTTCCAGGTCGCGTTCAAGCCACTTCAGAAGAGTCATGAAAATTTCGGCACTGAGTACATGATGGAAATTGCATATAAGAAGTTTGGTGTTTTTGAGTTCCCTTTTGAGCAGCTCATATCCACACATATTTCGGTCCTGTGAGTATTTCATCACTTCCTCTGGACTCCTTACATCGGAAAAGAGCCAGGATGAAAATTCATCTCCTTCGAATTTCAGGACCTCATAGAGCTTTGGACAGTGATGATCCCTCAAAGACTGAGCCTTTTTCCGAGCTTCTTCGACTTCTTTATTAAGCTCGTTCATGAGAGCAAAAAAAGAAGTATCTTTTGTCTGTTTATATTTTGTATAAATTTCTTTTAGCTCTTTTTCCTTTGATGAAACTTCCCGTTCAAGTTCAAGAAGGTCGTATGTATTTTCACCATTTAGTTTGCATTCATCATAATCGAGATTTTCAGGGCACATAGAAGTCTTGCCTTTAAGTACAATAGTTTTTAAACTATTATTTAAGGAGATCTCTTTTGCTTCGTTTATAAACTGGATCATCTGTTGATGAACATTAGTAACTATTATAATAATTTTGTCAAGATTTTCTCTCGCACTTAATGCGGGAACAAGTGCACTCAGAGTCTTTCCAGTCCCACATGCTCCCTCAAAAAGTACGATTTTCTCCTGTAAGAGAGCTGAGTTAATTTTCTCCATTGCTTCAGCTTGGTTTGGATAGCAACTTTTTTTAGTAAAATAGCGCATATATTCTTTTTTTTGTGTCATGTGTTTAACCTGGTATCTCCCCTATTCCAAAAGTTTTCTGTGTTTTCAGACCTTTTGACATTATAAACGAATATCCCAAAATGTCAAATATTTCTGAAAATATTATTAAATATATTTAAATTGGTTACATTCTTTAATTGATAAAAACAGTGCTCAATACTAATAATCAACATAGAAAGGATAGGATTTATTTTTACTTGTTGAGTGAATTTTTATTTTTGCTCTTCGAATTAAGAGGATAAATCTCTCAAAAAATCAGAAAAAAAATCAAGATTAATAGAAGCAGCCAGTTGAACAATCATTTTTATATATTTGATAAGGTACTCGTTTCCTCATTCGCAGATAGTATCAATAATCTATAGCACTGTTTTTCCGAAGTATGTCAAAGAATATTCAAGTTAGAGAAAATTTCGGGATTAATTTCCCTTAGGATAAGCCTATATTAATTAAATTTTTTGCGCTGTTTAGTGAGCATTTTGGGAGAAATGTCATATAGGCTTTGTAGAAGCATTACTAAAGAATAATTCCCTGTTCGAACTACTGAAAATAATAGGCTTCTATCAATCTATGATTACATCAAAAGTCGCTTCCATCAAACACTAATAATGTTGTCATTTTTTTTCTTTCACTTACCACAAGCTCTCATAGTATCATATTTTTTAGTAAGGATCCGAATTGATGTAAAGTATACAAGTATAGTTGCTGTAGATCATATATTAATAAGTAAATATTATTTAAGAGAATTCCAATTTACCTCTCATTTTTTCCTTCACGAGAATCCTGTCCAAATCTTTCTCCATAATTTTCACATTTTGACCCGGTTTTTTTTAATTATGCTTTGATTTTAAAGAGAGCCGCTGCCATCCTAAAAATACCCCCGTCATTTTCAATGTCATCAACTGATGGAGATGATAACAAAAAATTGTACACAACATCTTCAGATTCACTCTTTGAACAGTAGTGACAAGAATTTTTCCTGCTTTGAATATCGTTTTAGTCACTACATAAACTAGTTCTCATGGGACTTTTTTTAAAGCCAATCTCTTGTTTTTTAATGTATTCTTATTCCAGTGGGTATTCTTTTACTGCTCTTTTCATTGTTGTATTATAACCTTTTGATTTTGCTCCAAAATATCCTCTGCTTCTGTAAACTGCTTCAATTTTATCATATTAAATCTATCTGGGAATGATGAAGTGATTTAGTTGTTGTTTTGAATCTTCGGATCAGCTCATAATCCTTGTCTATATGGATATGACTTTTATATTCTAATTGTGACTCTGATCCTTTTTGTCCAGGTTTGGTCTCGGCTTCTCCTTGTTTTTGCTTCATCTCCTCAAGGTGAATCCTCTTTTGCATTTCCAGAATCTGAATGGATAAAAAGTAACTTTCAGAATCATTCTCTTTTTTATTTTCAAACCAAGGCAATTAAGTTGGCTTTGCAACTGTCTCCATATTTCTTCTTCTTGATAGCCTATATTTTGTTTTATTATGTGAAGGTATTTATATGAACGATTAACATAGTTCCGAAGATTCACCGGTAAAATGGTTGTATCTATACCATAGGTTGAGTCATGTTTCTTTGTTATAATCAACGATTTCATTAATTTTGATAATTTTTTTGGCATTCTTCTGATTTGTAGAAATGGTTTAGGAACTGATGATATTCGGAACTATTGAATACATAACAAAATATATATAAAAAGGGTCCTTTCCTAGAAAGCAACCTGGTACTAAATCTGGCACAAAGCTGTACAAAAACTAGTGAGGTTTTGATGAACCTTTTAATTTTGTCATATGCTTATAAATGGTATATAATCAACTTGTGAAAATAAGAGGTTTGTCGAAATCCTTTAAGTATAAATGCTGTTAATAACATTGAATAATTATTATCCAAGTTATTCCCACAAATATTCATTTTATCAGTTCTTGTGAGTTTCGTTTTTTTCCAAGTAATTTCCAGGAAATTGGTAAAAAAAAGGATTTTAAATGACAATCAAATGCAAAAAATGTAATCATGAATCTATTATTTTCCAGAAATACTCCGGAATGCACCTATGCAAGAAACACTTTGTAGAGGATGTTGAGAGAAAGATCAAGCTGACAATTAGGAAAGAGTATAGCATCCGGAAAAATGACACAATAGCAGTCGCTTTGAGTGGAGGTAAGGACAGTTCAGTAGCCCTTTATGTGATTCACAAAATTCTAGGAGATAGACGGGACATTAAAATTGTGGCGATTTCGGTCGATGAAGGAATATGCGGTTACCGTCATAATTCCCTTGAAGTTGCAAAGAATCTTACAGAAAAACTTGAAATCCGACATATCATTAGATCTTTCAAAGAAACACACGGAGTAACTATGGATGAATTGGCTTCAACTGACCGGGCAAAAGGCACATGCAGTTACTGTGGTGTCCTTCGAAAAAATATTCTCAATAGGATAGCTCTTGAAATTGGAGCAACAAAGTTAGTCACGGGCCACAACTTGGATGATGAAGCTCAGACTATTCTACTCAATCACTTAAGGGGAGATATAAAACGTATGATAAGGCTTGCTCCGCCTGCAGCTATAGAAGGCTTGGTATTGCGGGCAAAACCACTAAGAAATATTCCTGAAAAAGAAGTAGCTCTCTATGCTCTTGTAAATTCCCTCCCAGTTGACCTCAGCGAATGTAAGTATGCAGGAGAAGCCCTGCGAGAAGAAGTTAGGGAGATGCTGAACAATTTTGAGACAAGACATCCTGGGACCAAATATTCTATGCTCCGGGGGTTTGACAAACTTGTAGGATCCCTCGCAAAAGAATTTCCTCCTGCAATAATAGAAAAATGTCGGATATGTGGAGAGACCTGTACTAAAGATGTATGTCAAGCCTGCAAATTGCTAGGCCGAGCTTAAGAGTGAATATACACATCTAATAGAGGAGTTCGATAAATCCCAATATTTGGCTGGTTGTTTATTAGGCTTATATAAGCAATTTGTTGAAGTTGGAGGTTTGTCAAAATTCTTAATAGACATATATTCAACTATTATAAAGCTTCTTTCCCCTTATCCGAATAGGAAAGCAGATAAGATGGATCATAAAGTTTATGTCCCTTTTTACTAATATAAATACGCGTCCAGATTACAGTTTTAAGAGGCTGTAGAATAACTATAGGGAGGAGGGATGTAAACCATGAGACCAGAATACTTCCAGGATTTGCATACTCACTTACAAGAATGTTGATTAAAGACAACACTGTAAAGATTATCCAGATTAAGAAAACATCCATTTTATTCTCCATAAAGAAGTGAAAACCTGTGCTTAAAGCTTTAAAAGTGTCAAGTCCATCGATTACAAGGGCATATAAGGTAGGTGAAAGCACTATATTTATAGCTAATATATATGTTCCCAATAAAGTTAAGCCTATAGTAATTATTCTCATTCCCTGCATCTGAGCTATTGGATTTTCGAGCAGAATACTTAGATCTCCGACTATGAGTACTCCAGGTACCATAAATATGATTCCTCCGAGCTCCAGCAGGGTTATTAACAAAGTTGTCAAAAAAAACCTGAAAGCATTTTTCGAACCTGAGATAAACATGTCAGAGAGGAGGGTATCTCCAGTCTCAGATGCCTTCTTTGCCATCGCTATTGCACCTGCTGTGAAAAAGGACTGTATGAACATCTCAATAAGGAAAAATAAGAGAATTAAAAGTATAGACAATATAATATTTTCCGTAAATCCTTTCCATAATGTGGTAAAAATCTCCTTTTGGGAAAGGGCAGCAGGGTTAACTACATTTCCGGTATTTGAGGCAAAAAGCAAAATACTCAATAATACTAAGAATAAAACTAAAAGAATCAGATCAACAAAAAAATTGAGGATGAATGGGATACAGATGTTTAAATTTCTAACCCAGCTATAGGACCCTTTTCTAATTATTGTTTCTAAATCTTCATGCATGTGCTGTGACCTTCCAATTATAACGGCAGTACTCCTGCATTTATTTTGCAATTATAGCCTAACTGATCACAAAATTATAGCTCTTATGCAAGCTCATATGATACTATTTTCGGATACATATGCAGAAGACAGATATATAATCTTTTATTTTCGACGAAGAGAAAACAGGTAATAATATGTAAGAAAAATAGTAAATGATGATTCTTTTCAAGTTACTGAAAATCTGCGAAAAACGGTCATATAGGAGATTTAATGATTATGAGTTACTGCCTACCAACCATCTTACAAGGCTATAGAAATATAACTATCTCTATCTTGCGATACAATAAGCGCAAATTTTACCAAGGTCTGATTATCTCAAGCTATGTTTTTCCGAAATGAAGTGGCCCTCGATTACTAAAGAATATCATATTGAAATATCAAGATAACAGAATATAACTTTCTACAAAGCCGGGTTTTAAAATCCTTTCTTTGTCTGAAACTATTAAGACTATATTAGGCTTATCTGTTTTTAAAAATTAAACTTTTTTTCAATCCCATAATTCGTCCATCTTAGCTTTGAGTACTTGATTGATTAAAGTTCAATATTTCAATCCTAAAAAGGCATCAAATCGCTTAGTATCTAGGCTTTTCATCAATTTGTGGCCACATTTCAAATATGCAACAGCTACTAAAATAAACACGGATAGGTCATTGATATGTTCAATGTAAGTTTTTTTCTTAAAACAAAGAATAATATTAGATTATGATACTTCACAAAAAATGAAAAATAATTATTAATATATATTTGTTTTTTGATTGCAAAAAATCTTATGCGAGATTATTTTTTGTTTAGAAGCAAATTTTCATAGAATTAATTTAAAATAACTATGCTGATAATTATGTATTGTACCAGAGTAGCAGATAAGAGAGACTTAAAAGGATATAATATAAAGGGCATAATGGGACTAAATAACATAGTGGAGTTACTTGGAAGATGTTGTCTTACTTCGAATTAAATATACTTGGAATGATATTTATTCGAAGTAACTGTATTTGGGTTTACAGTTAATACAACTCTTCCAAGAATTCCATCTATTCTTATTTTTACTCTTTCATTTAATATTCTTTTTTGATTATAATCTTATATATTTATGAATGTAGATTTATTGAATTCTCTATAATTTAGTTTTGTTTAGAGTCTATACGATTATTTTTTTTCTGACATTTTCTATTTATACATATAGTTTAGTCTAGTTAGTTTCAGGTGTTCCATGAGCTCCATGAGTCATAGTCCATGACCTTTTCTTATTTCGTGTGGAACTTAGAAAATTCAGAAATTTTGGCACCAAAGTTCTGTATCAAGAAACAATCGCAAATATGTGGGTCTCTATGAAATTATATATTTTTAGATAATTAAATTGGTTATGATATTTTAACTGATAGTGCTTTTGTGCATGGCGGGTGAAGTTTTTGCTTTAATGGTAGCGACTATATTAGCAAGTACCTTTCTATTCTCAGCATTGAGGGGAATATTCTAACCTAATGGGAATTCGTTAAAAACGAATGATACAGTGGTTTTAAAGTAAAATCTACGCATCGGTTTTTAGATAGCTATGTTTCTCCTTACATTGTATCTTTTTTAGTTTATGTTGGAATTTAGGTTATTTTATTTAGAATAGATGTTTTGCAAGGTAAACTGTTGCTCTTATGATTTTATCTTGAAAATTTTAGCGAGTTCATCAATGAATATTTATGTTAATTTATTTTGATAAATTTTAATATATATTTTCCCTGTAGAAAAGTTTACTTTGTAGTGTGAAGTATTATTTATTCGTATTATTTGTAGTTATTTTTTATCATTAATATCTAAACAAATTTTAGGAGACTTAGAATGAAAAAAATAATATTTTATAAGGCAAATAGAAAGCATACAATCATAATGGTTTTAGGAATCACTACACTGGTACTTTTAATGCTAGTGAGTATCGCAGGCGCGGCGCAATCTACAAATGTTTGGTTCCATAAAGGTAGCGGGCTAATGAGCTCAGAAAAGTACAATGAAGCCATAAAAGCATATGACAAAGCAATTGAGATTAACCCTAAGGATTTAGATGCTTGGTACTAAAAAGGAACCATTCTGAGCAAATTAGGAAAATATGATGAAGCCATAAAAGCATATGACAAAGCAATTGAAATGAATCCGCAAAATTCGAATGCTTGGAACAATAAAGGAGTAACTTTAGCTAAACTAGGTAATTTCGATGAAGCAGTAAAAGCATATGACAAAGCGATTGAAACTAACCCAAAAAAATACAGATGCTTGGAACAACAAAGGAGATGCTCTAGGCCAATTAAATCAACCCGGTAAAGCAATAACAGCATATGACAAAGTAATTGAAATTAATCCGCTTGATTCAGAAGCTTGGTACAATAAAGCAGTTGCTCTAAATAGATTAAATAAATCAGATGAAGCAATAAAAGGATATGATAAAGTAATTGGCATTAACCCGCAGAATTCAAAAGCTTGGTACAATAAAGGGATTGTTCTTGATAATTTAAACAAGTATGATGAAGCAATAATAGCATATAACAAAGCAAGTGAAATTGACCCACAGAATTCTGCAGTTTGGTACAATAAAGCAGTTACTTTAAGTAAATTAGGTGATTCCGATGAAGCGATAAAAGCATATGCAAAAGCAATTGAAATTAACCCGTCGGAATCAGAAGCTTGGCACTCTATGCAATGACCCAATTAAAGTTTATGACAAAGCAATTGAAATTATTCTATAGAATTCAATAGCTTGGTACAATAAAGCAGTTAATCTGAATAAATTAAAGAAATTCGATTTTAGATTAATTATTTACTAATTTTCATTTATTTTTTATCCTTTGCGAGATAAATATAGCAACTTTTTGGCGTTTTAATAGTATATATATTAATAAACGATTTATTCTCTACACAATCATGTGAAAATATTCTATAATTTTGGCTGAATAATTAGGAAATACACAGGTTTTGATATAAAATGGTGTATGTATTAATAGAATAGTAATTAAAAAAGAAGATTAAAGGTTACAGAGCAGATTTTGCAGAAAATTATGCATTCTACCAAATCACGTGCATTAAAAACAGTGTATGAAAGCTTGAAAAAGTTGTCTCTACCGTCTGTCCAGATACAGTCATTTCAAATATATACCCGCATAAGTATATTTAATTCGAAATAAAACCAATCCCTTCCAAGCAATTTTACTCTCCCGGTTATCTCTCAGGCTTTTAAAGTGTCTGTTCTTTCTGTGGTGCAATATACAATTATCCATCTAATTATTTTAAATTAATTATATAAAAAATATCTTCTCAACGAAAAACAATCCCATATGATATTTTTCATAATCAAAAAACAATTAAATATTAATAATGATTTTTTTATTATTACCAAAGTCTTTAGAATCTAACATTATGCTTTTACTAAAGAAGCAACATAGATTAATCTTCTAAGCTCTTTGCAATTTTAGTTGTAATTATGTTTTCATTTTCTAAATGGATGTGCAATATTCATAATCTTTCAAAAAATTTATTGTGAAAAAATCAAGTTTCTATTCTATGTTAATCTTTTTCGCATGATCATTTTTCAATTGATAATTATTTTCAATCAACATGAAACTTCGAAAAACCAGATTTTTGCCTATATGTCTGTAAAACTCGATCATTCCATAGATCATAGGAATATATACGTTTTCATCGATTTATGCCCTAGTAAATTCAAAAGAAGTATTGAAAAATATGGAGGTAAATTTCAATAAATGTTCTGTCGATCGATTCTCAATTGCAGTGTACTATAAGCCCTATAAATTCAGATTGCCTCTATAATCTTTTTCTTAACCACAAAAAATATGATTTCTCTTTTCTACGGATGCATAAGTTTAGTCACAAAAACTATGCATCAGAAAAAACGATGAAATCCTGTTTGTAATGACGAAAAAGAATTTGCAGAGCTGTCGGTGCACTGTCGTTAATTTTTGTAGGGTATATTGTAGTTTAAAAAGAACAGATCACAAAGATTGAAGAATGATATTATATATAATGCATAAAAATTTAACTTTTGATTTACAGCGAATTCGTGACATTGCTGATAATCTATAAGAGAATTTCGATAAATTCCGATGCATTTGAGTATTGGAGACTTTAAATTTTTTATCATTTATATCTACTCATAAAAACTCTTACTAATTGCGATTAAAATCTACTTTAGATTAAAACATTTCAAGTCCTCTTTTGTGGAAACAAGTTCTCAACGTTTACCACAATCCAATTAATTTAAGTGAATATAAACATATAATCCCTGATAGGATATTGATTGCTACAAGTTGACCTTTTATTCTCTTCCATCTTTTTGATATAATATGATTTCCCCAATATGCCATAGAAGTCGCCAGCATTCCGGTCACAAAAGCAACAACTACATCAGGAAACCCAAAGATCCTACTGGCAATATACGCAATTCCTCCAACTGCACACACAGGACAGACCATATTACTTCTCCTTGTCTTTAGTCTTTATATCAAGCTTATTGAGTTTGATATTCTATTTCTACTGACATATCTCCTACGCTCAAGAGAATGATCCAGTTAGCCCAGCGTTTTGCTACTGTCCGGGTAATTAAACGAGCTTCTAAGATTGCGCATCATGAAAAATTATATGAAATAAAAAGAATTCAAAATATAAATAAACATATCAAAGAGAGAATAGAAGCAAAAATAAGTATTTAAAAAACGGTTATAAATATTTTAGAGCTTTTCTGGGATCTCCAAATTTTGCTATTATATTACACTCCCATTTAACCGTAATAAATTAAAAGTCCCTAAAATAATAAAATATCTCTAAAATAATTGACAATTTAATAGCAGAATTCTTTACTTTCTATTATGCAGCAATGAATGGGTTCTACTGGGAAGATCCTAAATTATTGAACAAACTTAGAAGTAGAGGTTTGAATTTTGCTGAAGATATCGGTTTTAATATTTCTGTTTATGTTGATGCACAACATGGGGTTCATGAGGAAAAGGGAACTGGAGAAGAAAATCGAAATTTCCAAAGTTTTGAATATATTCTCAACAAGAACAGATTTCTTTTCCAATTCAATTGAAGGAGAGAGACTTATCAGAGTTAGAAAGATAGAAATCTAATATACAATATTTATCTAAGTATAATACCTTATAACTCATTGCGTGGATAGAAACTGCCCTGAGAACCGTTATTAATTTAGTATTTATATTTTGCGCTACCTTCAAACTATGAAATGGAAGTACTTCATGCAAACTAGTGTGTCTATAAAATAAGATATCAAATAATTTTTCGTATTAAGTATAGTGATTTTTTTAGACAATGGTATCATCAACTATTTGAAATATATATGCTTTGAAATTGGTATAAATCTACATTCTAGAGAAGTGTACAAATATATAATTTGTTTGTCTATTTACTCGTTATTTATCTATTAAAAGTTAGGAAACTATTTTGCATGAAAAAACAACATCAATAGCCTTCATTGTGGTTAGTATCATTATTGTTATTATCAACATCACAGTTTAATTGGAAAATTTCGATTGGTTGATTTTCTTCAACTATTGGTTATTGATTATGTTTTTTATTTTCCATCAGTTAGTAACTAAAAGTGCCTATTAATTAAAAAAATATATAAATAAAATTATTTTTAGTAGGCTTAATAGTTACAAAATTAGATTAATTTTTGATCTACTGCCTATTAAAAAAATAGATGGGATTTTTGTGTGAATTTGCAGGAAGTGGGGCAGAAGGTACTGTTTTTATTTTGATGCGATATGCACTGATGGTGATCATGTATATATCTTCGTTGTTAGTGAATCAAAATATTCTTTTTTACGAGTGATGAAGATCAGTGAGAAAATATCACAGAAAGGCAAATCTTTGAAGAGTTCCCCTAGATTTAAAACATTTATGAAGTAGTGAACTACGGATTGATGGAAGCTACATTGGAATTGTTGGTGATGTTACAACTTCCTATGTCATTAAAAAAAGTGTTTAATATCAGGAAAAAAGACGAAAAAAAGCATATAAGCACATTAAAACATTTGATTTTGAATAATTTATTTATATCCAGAGCTGGGGTGTGAACATACCCAGTTGCTTACAAAGGTGTGAGCCACCGAACTTTTGATTATGTATCCTATACTTAAGGCTTTTGGCCATGTAAACCTGCACCAACGACTCTAAATTTAGCTATTTTCGGTTTTAAGATAAGATTTTTATGAAAACCCCCTACAAATTAGGATTAGCTGAAACGACAAAATCTTCATCAAGCGAAAAAAACTCATGGATCTATGTTTAATGAGTAATAATTACTCAATTAATAATGGAAAGAGTACCACTCATGCTCATTGTATTTATAAATGGGGGTCTCTCCAGGCAGAAGAAGATCCAACTATACACCTATGGTCAAAATGCTCTGAAAGACTCATATCCTACGGTAACTGAGCTATATCGGATTTAATATATATACATTATAATATTTGGGCAACAAAATAAAAATGAATCCCTACATTGCATGAAAATTTGCTTTAGATAATCACTTAATTTCATACCCGAATTTATCATTTTAAAGTTATTTCCACTTATTTTACGCATGAGATGGCACAACTTCAAACTTAGTATATATAGTTGTCGTCTTGAGGTAAACTCACAAAAAAATAAAAATAATAATCTAGTAAAGGAAAAACGAAATTCGTATAATTAAACTAATCATATTAAGGTGAAAGCTGCGGAACAAATAACCTTAAAGCTCGAAAAAGATATATGATATTCAGGGTCTAAAAATAAAGAGCACAATGAAATTATTCAGTCTACCAAAAATCAGCTGATTGAGATCTATTTTGATGCAATAGATACTTCCAGAGACTAATTGATGGAAAAATAAAAACATAATCTATACCCAATAGTTGAAGAAAATAAGCTCATTTAAATTTGTTCAGCGAATCTAGTAAAGATGGTTATTGATATTGTTTTCCCCGGCTAAATTATTATAGCACATTAATAATAAACTACAGATAACGAGGTATCACACTGGCAGACTTAAAGAAACCTACATCCAAAAGCAAGTCTGAAATGGAAGAGACAGTTACAAGAGTACGCACACCGCATAGAGACAATAATGAAATCCTAGCGACAGTAGACAGTCTTCTTGGCGCAAATCGATTGAGACTTCGTTGCATGGATGGGGTCGTTCGTATGGGTAGAATCCCTGGTTCAATGAAAAAGAAAACATGGATAAGAGACGGAGATGTTGTCATCATTGTGCCTTGGGAATTTCAGAATGAAAAGGCAGATGTGATCTGGAAGTACACAAGGCCACAGGTAGAATGGCTTGAGAGAAAAGGGTATCTGAAAGGATAACATAAGAATGGACCAGGAAGAAAAAATCAGGAGAATCGACACCTCTAGGGATAGATTACGCAGCAAGGAGAAAGACTCCGAGCGGCTGAAAGTGGAAGAAAATGTATTTGACGTACCTACCCTTAAGCTCCTTTATACCATTTCCAATAAGGGTATAATAAGGGCATTGGGTGGATCTATCAGTACTGGAAAAGAAGCAAATGTATTTTATGCGGAGGGCCCGGAAAAAGAACTGGCAGTTAAAATATATAGAATTGCCAGCAGCACTTTCAGGGCTATGGATGTCTATATTATGAAAGACCCTCGCTTCACAAACATCCGAAATAACAAGAGAGATATAATTTTTGCATGGACACGCAAGGAGTTTCAGAACCTTAAACGTGCAAAAAGCGCAGGAGTTAGGGTACCAGAGCCGATATTTGCCGAAAAAAATATTCTTGTCATGGAGTTTATGGGACAAAAAGAGATACCATATTCCTCCCTTAAGAACACACCTCTTGAAAACGATGAACCAAAACTTGTTTTTGACACTATAGTCGAATACATGCGTCTCCTCTATAAAGAAGCAAACCTTGTACATGCAGATCTTAGCGAATACAACATTTTAATTGACCCAATGAATTTGGTTCCTATATTCATTGATATGGGGCAATCTGTGACCCTGGGACATCCTAATGCTCGAGAATTTCTCTACAGGGACATACAAAATATACTTCGGTTCTTCAGACGCTATGGGATCAAAGACAAACCTGATGAACTATTTACAAAAATACAGGCGGAATAACATGACTCAGTATGTCAAAATACCCCACGAAAGAGTTGGAGTAATTATAGGCCCGAAAGGAGAAACTAAAAAATTTATCGAGGACAAAACTGTATGTCAATTGGACATTGACAGCGACAGTGGAAAAATAGATGTCACCTGTGAAGGAGATTCGTTGAAAGAATTCAGGATTCTAGAAACTCTCAAAGCGATAGGAAGAGGTTTTAGTCCCGGGAAAGCCTTTGAACTTTTAGAAGATGAAATGCTTATGCTTGAGATCATTGACCTTTCAGATGTTGCTACTACTCCAAAAGAACTACAACGCATAAAGGGCCGGATTATAGGGAGGAATGGGAGAACCAGGGAGCTTGCAGAAACTCTAATAAACGTCAAGATCTCAGTATACGGGAAAACGGTATCAATTCTTGGCCACCCTGAACAAAATACTATAATAAGAACAGCCATAAAGATGCTACTTGATGGGGCTACCCACGGTGTAGTTTATAAGTTCCTGGAAAAAAAGCATCAAGAACTTTTGCAGTCCCAGCTAGATTCAATTGATCTTTATTGATTAGTAAAAACTATTCTCCAGAAACATACTTAGTTCTTCACTTAATAATCGAATTAAACTTTTTTATTAAATACTCTTCTTTTTTGTTAAAAGATTATCCTTTATCATTAAGACCGGTATTTATTCAGTTTCTTCGAAGTCTCCATCTGATTTTTTCCCCTTGCCTTCCAGGAAATTGCCCCTCCCAGGCCTTGCATTAATGGATTCCTCAATCCATATAACCTCACCTCTGGATAAAGTATACTTAGGGAAGACTGCATCCATGCCTTCAAAAGGTGTCCAACCAGCTTTACTATGTAGCATCTCAGCTTTAATAGGTTGAAGAGCACGAGGATCCACAATTATAAGATCCGCATCAAAACCTACTTCAAGCCTGCCTTTGGCATGACTATCAAGCCCGAAAGACTTTGCCGGATTCCAGCTTGTAACCATTATCATCTGTGCAAGGGGAAGGATATTTTTCCTGACCGCGGCAAGCATTAGAGGCATAAGAGTTTCAACTCCAGGCACACCGGAGGGAGCAAACCGTAGATCAGTATCCTTTTCCGATTCCAGATGTGGAGCGTGATCTGAAGCTACCATATCAATAGTTCCATCATTTATCCCGTTTACCAGAGCTTTGGTACTGTGGCTCCCCCGAAGAGGTGGATTCATTTTGCCAAAAGATCTGAGTTTCTCACAGTCCCGTATAGAAAGAAAAAGGTGATGAGGAGTAACTTCACAAGTAGAATTAGGTATTTTGTTCTCCCTTCTCGCAAGATATTTTTCTTTTTTTATAATGCCTATAGCTTCAAGGGTGCTTATATGGCAAAAATGTGCCTTAACTTTTAGTTTGGAAATGATTTCAAGGGCTTTTTGAACAGCAACTGCTTCGCATTCATTGGGGCGTACTTTTGAATGATAGTCATAAGAATTATTCCCTTTTAAAAGCTTTTCCAGCTCGAGAATTATCTCTTCGTCTTCAGCATGGATGCTCGCAAGGGCTCCGAGTCTTTTAATTTCGGAGAGGGCTTCATTGAATGTCTTTTCATTGATATTTAACCCACCTGTAGACTCAGCCATGAAAATTTCTCCAAAGGCAGTAACTCCTGATTTCCAAAGCTTTTCTAAATTATTTATATTCCCCGTTACCCCACCATTGATCCCAAAATCAATAATGGACTTTCCTCTGGCAAGTTTAAGTTTTTGTTCAAAAGATCGCTTGTCTGTTGTAGGTGGAATAGTATTGGGCTGGTCTATGACAGTAGTAATTCCTCCAGCAGCTGCAGCACAAGAACCTGTATACCAGTTTTCCTTTGTTGTCATGCCGGGTTCTCTGAAATGAACATGCACGTCAATTCCTGCAGGTAGGGTAAGAGCACCATCAGCATCTATGATCATATCCGAACTCGATATTCTGAGGTCTTTTCCAATTTTTATAACTTTGCTTCCCTTAATAATGATTTCTGCAGGCTGAAGAGAATTATTATAATAGATCCTTGTATTTTTTATAAGAATATCAGGCATTTGCATCTATATGTTTAAAAATATACTTAAAACCAATAGTTACAAAACTACTCTTATTTGTTTACATTTTTTCCTCAATAGTTATCAACGAACTTTTTCCGTACTTCTGAATTCCATTTTTAATGATCGCCTTCTCCGGAAATTCGTTTAATATTGATTCATAGCTCCACAATCTTTTTGAGATTCGATAATATCTTGAAAACAGAAATCTACTAAACTGGAAATCGTTAGCTATAAGCTTTTAGAGCTTAAGTAGGTCACAAATGGAAATTTCAATTCCTTCCCCTATTTTATTTACTTCTGCCTCAAAAACAAACTTCCTTTTAGCAATCTTTACTTCAAGATCTATAACTACAACCACATAATCTCTAAAAATCAATAAATCTACTTGATATCTATTTTATTAGATTATAAGATAGGAAAATTACATCTGAAGCAGTTAGCTGCTTGCATTATAATCTTGAAAATGAGACAACATCTAGTATCAGACTCTCAAAAAATAAAAGCAAATTGGACAGGAAACGAACTTGTTTGTTTAAAATGTGTATGCTTTTTTCTATACTTGAAAGTTTGTGAGTGTAGAGTACTAGTAAATAAAATAGTGATGGGGAGTTTACATTGAGAATATACATAGGTTTTACTTTAAAACCCGTACATACTTGATACGGTTAGAGAATGCAATCAAAGTCATTGAGACTGCTAGTATCAATACTAGTTTCTATCAGGAAATACCCCAACTACTTTTCTTATACTTTTGAATCTATCGTTAATTTTGCCAATCATAACTATTGTTTTATCTTTTTTCAGTGATGCTATGATAAATAACTCAACTTTGTTATTTGCACTTTGTATTGTATCTCTAAAATATTATCAATTCAAGTACAGACAACACTTTTAAGATATTATTGTCCTTAAATATTAAATAATTGAAAATATAACGAATATCTATTATAAATTGTTATAACATGCATAGTTGAATTGAGAGTCAATAGTTCATCTTTCTTCAAAAGTACTTAAAAGGAGGTAAACAAATATGAGTATACAACAAAGCCTATGTTGCTACAATAAACAGCTATGCTCCGCATGGAAAGGAGCAGTAGGGGATGATAAACTTTGGATATTGCTTTTAGATGGTACCACATGGGATACTCCAGTATCAATTCCCAGTACTACTAGTCCTTTCGTAAGCAGCGTTGGCCCTTCGCTAGCTGTCTTCAATAGCAATCTCTACGCTGCGTGGAAAGGTTCTGGCGACGACCAAAGCATCTATTATGCGTCATTTAATGGTTTAGAATGGTCGGCGCAGGCAACTATTTCCGATGTGGCAAGCAACATTGGCCCTACACTGTCCGAGTGTAATGGTACACTCTATGCCATGTGGAATGGGGGGGCGACGACCAGTGTCTGTGGTACGCGTCATTTAACGGCACGAAATGGTCGGCGAAGGCTATTATTCCCGGCGGAAACTCCGGTCAGGATCAGCCATTTTACATTTGACAGCTTAACATAGTCAGTGTAGGCAAATATTCTAAGTAATTTTATAAAATTCAGATAAAACTCATTTTTTTACCGATTGTTTATAAAGCTATATACGCTATTTGTCCAAATCTGGGTTTATCGAAACTCTCCATGCAGGTATATTCCCATCTATGCATTCGATTTCTCCCTTTTCAGTTAGATAATCCAGGATTTCTAGGAGCTCTTTTTTCTTGATATCTAGATCATATCTGGCCTTAAACTCGGATATAATGTGGAGAATATCCAGGGTCCTGTTCAGGATGATCTTTTCTATAAATCCAGCAATATCTTCGTACCGGGCCCACGGATAAATGATCCATCGCCATTTGATAATTTTTTGGGCATAAAAGTCAGGCACATAAGTAGAGCAGTTCTTGTGTTGGAGCACTGCAGTCCTTACTTCAGTGGGCTTAAGACTCCATATATAGTTCACTGCAAGGTTGAGTGTATCACCTGTATCAGTTAAATCATCAACAATCAGCACTTTTTTTCCAGTTATATCCACAAAAATAGGAAACCGAATATTTAACTCTGGCCGCATTTCTGATGCTCTTGCGTAATGCTCAATCCTCATTGAAATAAGGTTATTGAAAAGCAATAAATCTGAAATCAGCCTCCCAGGTACATAGCCTCCCCTCCCGATGGCGACAATTATATCAGGAACATAATCCGATCCTCTGATTTTTCGGGAAAGAATTTTGGAAAGCCTTAATACATCATTAAAGCTTATAGCCTCGCACCTTAAGGAGTTTTTATCTCCCAGAGAGGACATGGGATCCCGTAGTTGGCTATTCTTTTCTTGCATAAATAAATCACCTCCCGCCTATTGTCTTGTAGGTTGTATATATACAAATTTATGGATGATGTGAGTTAGTAGCACATTAAACCCTGAAGAACAATTAACTGGATACTTCAAAATATCTCATAGATCTTACCTCTTCAGCCAATGCAATATAAGACGTTTTGTACTGCTTAACTTTTCTTATCTGTTGTCTTTTATCAATACAGCCATCTGCGAGCAAAATTGATAGATGGAATTGTTAAGCATTTTATATAAAGATAAATAAGGATTATCATATCGAAATATGAAGATAACAAAAATCCAAAATTCTAAAACAGATTGATTTAAACATTAAAAATATTCTTATTGAGATTACTGTTTAAAAGGTAGTTTATCTTTTTAGATGATTTCGAGCTTAAATCTTATGCATTCTTGTAATGAGTAGGAGGTATCCTAAACAATTTCAGGAACCTTGCAGAAGGAGCAGAAAAGATCCCTTTTTTGGGAACTCCAGGTTTCTGCACTCTCTTTGCTGAACTTCTAAGTTTTGTAGTCCGGGACAGAAAGCTTGCCTTCATCACCAGTCTAGACTTTGAGAAAGCTAGATCAATTCTCAATCCCTATACTCTCTGAGGGCATGCAGCTTGGAGAGCTCACAGATGCAAGTGCTGACGTGATCTCCCTGCTCGGTGGACTTGCAACGCCGAAAACTGGATAAATTCTGAAAAAGCAAAAGAAATTGCCAGAAAGGTCCTCGAAAATTCGGAAAAAAAGAATTAATTGGATTATGTTTTCAGTCTATGTTCATGCAGCAGAAATGGGATAAAATAATCAACTTTGATTATATCGTCAACGCTGATCTGGCTGTAGAAGTGTTGGAGATCTAAAATTCCACGATGTCTTCCTTCCTACCTAAAAATAATACGGATAAAAACAATTTTTGTATATTCAAATTTAATTGATCCTCAATGTCAAAGTTATGGTTTTGATCCTATATTCTTGGCAAAAACAGGAAGCATTTTCCCGGCGGATAGGTAGCCACTGAAACATCTTCATAAAAAGGAGAAATTCAAAGGTTGATTTTCAAGTATAGATAAAATAATAATCAACTGCCTGAAAAATTACAAGAGTTCACGTAGTGTATAAAATGGAAAGAACTTACAAAAGATGCTAAAAAGTGTATATGAAAAATGAAAAGGATAATCTCGGAAAATTATTGTTCAGGCTCTGCCTGAAGTTCCGTATTCTCAGCTTCAAGCCAGCTAGATCTATTTGTTAGCACTCTCGGACATTTATATATTTATCAGGTTTTTTACGTTACATTTTATTTAAGTTATTAAAGAAAACACTATATAGTCTCGATCAAATATTCAAAATAACACAACTATTATATTTGAAAAAGCAGAATGTTTTGATAAGGATAAATCATCGTTAACTCGCGAAGAACAATATCGTGTGTATACTCATTATAGATATAAACTTGATTGGAAGACATAATAAATGGAACAAACATGAATTGTGATGATAGATAGGAGCAGAAAAATTAATTATTCATCAAATAAAAGCTCAGGAGTTTCTGCCTTTTTCTCCTGAAAGTCACTAGTAATTGATTTATTGATTAAATACGTTGGGGGAGTGAAAAGTGCCTGGTTTGATAGGACTTGCTGTAGTTTTACTGATTTTCGCATTGGTTACATATATATTGGGTACACAAGGAATCGAAGGCTTATCTATGAATATTGCAAAGTGGCTTGCAATAATTTTTGTTGTACTTGCCATTATTTCGTATATATTTTAAGGTGGTTGATAACATCAAAAATGTGGTTTTCGCTCCTTTTTCTTATAAAAAAACTTGGAAAAAAACTTAAGGTTCATGGAATTCTCACTGCTTTTGAAAATATTTATTCTACGCACATTATTTTACGTAGTTGCGTTAAGTTGGTTGAAGAATAAATCGTGCGCTTGAGTAGCTCAGCTATGCCAAAAGTATCAGATTGAGAGGTTGGTCTTGTAGGATTTCTGTGTTCGAATCACACCTATCCCACCAATAGGAGTTGAGATTATGGCAGAAACAGTTTGGTATACCTTCAGAATGGAAATATAAATATCCTCATTGTGAAGCAACTAACACATGTTCTGTGCCACAGAAAGATCTTGTACGCACTGAATGTGAAAACGCATTTTCTGGTTATGTAGCGTACACAGAAGAGTGATTAAACCATATATCAAAGAAATCGAATTTTTTATCAGCAGGACTTAGCAGTTGAACTGAAAAATCAATAGCATTAAACCTTCGACTCATTAAATCAAAGTGTTTAAGTTTGTACTCCAAGTACACAAGTCCTAAGAAGATATGGAGTTGAAAAATGGATATCTTAAAAAAACACAGGGCAAAATGTACATATTGCGGACAATGCATTGAAGTCTGCCCTCGATCTAATGACCCCAAATTGATTGAAAAACTCTGCAATTATTTAGAAGGAAACTCAGACATTGATTCTGGCTCTCTTCTTCGCTGTTTGACCTGCGGGCTTTGTACCTGCGCCTATCCTGAAGGACGTGGAATCAAGCCACTTATTTCTCCTGCCCGACAAAAGTGGGTAAATGAAAACGGTCTTAATGACAGGCAGACTATAGTGGATCCGAATGCTCAAAATAACATCTTCAAAAAAATCGCTGAAATGAGTGAGATTCCCGTGTATAAAGATAGTTTCGGTTCTGTAGTTTATTTCCCAGGTTGCGCGGGTACCTATATCAATACCAGCATGGCGAAAGCTGCAGTAGCTCTTTTGGAGAAAGCTGGAGTCGATTACACTGTTCTGAGTGGGATTGAGTACTGTTGTGGAGCTGTATCTGCAGGTGCTGGTAATCCTAGCCCTATCCACAAGAATGGGCTGCAAAATATCAAGGAAGTCCGGAAAAGAGGAGCAAAAATTATGATAACTGCCTGTCCAGGATGTTTCAAAGCTTTTAAGGACATATATCCAAGGATGTTTGGAAAACTTGATTTCCAGGTAATGCAAGTTTCCCAGTATCTAGAACTTCTGTTAAGAAACGGTAAACTTAGTCCTGAGACTACTCTTAATCACAGAATTTTTTATCATGATCCCTGCCACTTGACCCGGGGAATGGGAGTCTATCACGAAGCAAGAAATGTGCTTGAAAAAATTCAGGGGACCGAACTTGCCAATAAAACTCCTAAAAACTCAGCATGTTGCGGTTTTGGAGGTGGAGTAAGAATTAACTATCCTTCCGAATCCCTTTCCATGGCATCGGATAGATTTAGAACTGCGGAAAAGCTGGGATGTGATACAATCATCACGAATTGCGGGGGTTGTATGCAGAATCTCATTGAGGCTGGAAAAAATGAGAAAATAAGGGTTTTTGACCTTACTGAGTACCTTTCCTTCGCTTGCGGAATAAGAATAGAGCGGGGAAATCAGGATATGCTTGAGCTAGTCAACCGGGCTTACATGCTTTGCATCTCAGGTTACGGTGTTGCTAGTATTGAATTAGATAATTTATGACCATTATATTTTTGTTCTTCTAGAAAATCTTAATTCAGCTAAAACGATAATATCTATTTTTATAACTTTGCGAAATCTTCGTTCTCGTGCACGAGCTATTAAAACCATAAGCAACCAAATATCGATTTTTCGATAGCTTGTATAATTTTCTATAAAATTTGCTCTATCCCCCCATTTGCTCTTCTGTTTTGATTACTGCTCCATTACATTATATAGTATAGGACTTGTGTACTTGGAGTACAAACTTAAACACTTTGATTTAATGAGTCGAAAGTTTAATGCTATTGATTTTCGAGTTTAGCAGCGTAGTCCTAGATTAGTTATCAGATTCTCTAATGAACATTTAAGACTTGGCTAGGCGAAATATAGTCAATTCACTAATTAATTACACTTTTAAAAATCAATTGTAGTTGAAAACATAATTATTGACGCTTAAGTTGCTCAAAATTTTATAACCACGGAGAAAAGGAGGCACACAAAAAAAGGTTCTTTGATCCTCTTCCTGTCTTGTTTGCCGGGCTTTCCGTAGCTCAAGTTTGCATTTAAGTTTAGTAGAAAAAAGTATTTACTTGAAGATGTCAGAAAAACACCTAGTCAAATCAATTATTAAATTTTATTTCAGGCTTATTTCTCCCATCAACTTCTTCATTTGAGTTTGTCCTTATCTCGGTTTTCATTACAGGATATTGTTTTTCAATTATTTGTTCATATACTTCAAAGGTCTTTTCAGCTATTGTTTTCCAGTTATATTTCTTTTTGAGAAGATCATACCCGTTTTCCCCCATTCTGTTACGGCCAAGTCCTTCAAGGACATAATTGAGTCCCCAGGCAATAGAAGAGGGCTCTTTATGAGTAATTATGCCTGTTTTGAAGTTCTCCACAAGTGCTACTGCATCGCTTGCAACTACCGGCTTCCTTGCGTCCCAGGCTTCAAGCACAACAATTCCGAAGGGCTCATTCCTGCTAGGTACACACACAAGGTCACAGGAATTAAACCAGTCTATTACAGTATCATCTGGAGCATATCCAAGAAAATTGCAGGAACTGCCAATTCTAAGCTTCTGAGCTTGATATTCACAGTGAGAGCGCATCCCCCCCTCTCCGATAATTACAAACTGTGCATTATTTTTCTTCAGGACTCTGGCCGCGGCTTCAACCAACAAATCAGGTCCTTTCTGATACGTCATCCTTCCCATAAAAAGCACAACTGGGAGACATGGATGTATGCCATAATGTCTTTTTACATTTCCTGGATCAATTTTTCTGTTTATTTTTCCTACATTTATGCCATTAGGAATCTCCCAGAATTTGTAATCGGGAATCTTGTAAATTTGCTGAATTTCTTTCTTCAATATTTTCGAGGTCGTGATCACAGCAGAGCATTCGTACCCTCCAAGCCACTCTCTATGAGATATTTCCTTAGCCTCCCACCAGTCCCCGTAAATATTTCCATTACGCCCCCATTCGGTGCTGTGAAAAGTTAGCACAAAGGGCAGCTCTAACTGAGCTTTAATCCTGCAGAGGACATTTACTGGATGCCAATCGTGCCCATGTAGAACGTCAAACTCACCCCTCTTTTCTCTTACATCCAGGAACCGACAGTACATACTGTCGCACATCCTGTTCATCTGTTCCACTATCCCTCCATATTGATCACAGGCAACTCTATGATAGTAAATGCCATTGATTATTTCATCGTCGTTTTCACGGCTTCGTGAAAAGAGATGAACCTCATGCCCCTCAGCCGCAAGAGCTTCCGAGAGTTCAGATACATGGGGCGAAACTCCTCCTACGCGTATCGAATATAAACTTTCCCAGGAAAACATTCCTATTCGAATTTGTTTCATATATCCAACTTACTACTTTTTATAAAAATAAGATTAACAGAGAATAACAGGCTATCCTTACCTGTCATTCCTTACTTTTTCGCCTGATTAATCTTCATTAAAATAACCACATTAGTTATTTTTAATTAATTGTTTGAAAAATAGTTTCTGAATAAAAATTACTTCACCATAAAATGTTTTAAAATCAAACAACAATTTGATATTAATTCTGTATATATTATTCCAGGAGATCTTTATAAATTTAATATTTATCCTTTCCCTAAAAAAGAAACACAGATTAATTTTATATAATATTCTTCATTCTGTAGTTACCAATTAGCTGGTTGATATTTTCATCATAGAATACATTTTGTTCAAATATACCCTTTTTCTAAGCTTACCTGCATATAGAAAACTAAAGATGATACTGTGCAGAAAATGAAATGTAGATAGCAGGTATGGGACTTTTCTGGATAAATATTAACTCGTTATTGATGGACCACTCTAAATCATCAATGAATAAAGTTAAGGAAACTGTATATAAAAAATATTTTTTTTTAGCCATCGTTTCCTATTGCGTCAACAGGACAGTTTTTTAATGCCTCTTCACAAGCTTTTTTTTCCTCGTCGTTTTCAGGCTGCTTATATACGCAGGAATTTGAATTATCCTCGTTCATTTTGAAGTTCGTTGGTGCAGTATCCACGCATAACTGACATGCGATGCATTCATAATCACAATAATAAGGTCCAGGAACACTTTCAGCAACTTTATCTGACTTATCAGCTATATTTCACTCCTCCGATTGAATTTATCTTACAAGAAAAGTACTTAATAGGATTCCTATATATAATTTAACATTTAAAGTGATTTTTCAGCTAGTAAAATTCCTCGTCTATCTGTAAACTTACACATTTGGGTGCAAAATCACGTACTATTGACTTTAGAGCTAAACTATGTTTCAGACAATTTGAGGTTCTAATGTTACTGATTACAGTTAAACCATTCAAGTTCTGTACATAATTATGATTTTGAGCTTATCTCAACTTTTTGGTTAATAACTAACTCTATCTTTTATATATAGCTGAAGATCAAAAAATTCCCTAAGCTCCATATGCCCTATAAGTCCCATAAGCTCCATGATTCATAGATCAGCAATATATTTTTATTTCGTGTGGAACTTAGGTAATTCAGAGATTTTAACGCAAAAAACTACGTATTGGATACTAGTTGATTAGGTAATTCAGAGATTCTAACACAAAAAACTACGTATTGGATACTAGTTGATTAGGTAATTCAGAGATTTTAACACAAAAAACTACGTATTGGATACTAGTTGATGCTTGTGCATTTTTTTGTTAACTTGAATCTCATCGCGAATTTCATCAAATTGGCCCTTTTCAGGTCAAATTTCCAATCTAATTGATCTACAAGGGTGGCTAGCTGAAATCCGAGACTATTAAGATCTTCAATTTCCAAGTTCTCAGGAATGCCAACACCGTTGTCTGCGACCTCTAGGATAAAATCAGTGCTATTAAAACTGTCCTTTTTGTTTTCTTCTCTGTGAAGTTTGATTTGAATTTCTCCCTTAACTATGCTGGGAAATGCATATTTGAGGGAGTTGGAAACGAGTTCATTAATAATCATTCCTAATGGGATAGCAGTATCCATATCAAAGAAAAGGTTCTCTTCCAGATCCACGTGTAAGATGACATCGTTATTTCCAAGTTTATATATCTGAAAAAGGTTCTCAATAAGTTTCGCAAGGTATGATGAGAAATCCACTGCGTCGCTTCCTCTGCCTTTATGTAGTTCCTCATGAATAAGAGCCATGGATTTCACTCTGTATTGGCTTTCCCTGAAGGCTTCTAGGACTTCGTAGTCCTTTATACCCTTTCGGCCTCTGAACTTTTCAGCTTGAAGGTCCAGAAGGGAAGAGATAACCTAAAGATTATTCTTGATCCTATGGTGAATTTCCTTTTTACGAGATTTCTGAATATTTGCCAGAGCTTCTTCTGTTTTTTTACGCTTCGTAATATCCTGGACTGTTCCTTCCATCGAATAGGTATATTTTTTCATCAAAAATAACTTCACCTTGCTCATTGACTACACGTTCTTCTCCAGTGGCTAAAATAATCATATGATCAATGTTATAGGGGTCTCCTTTTAAAGCTCTGTTAACGGCATTCTCTACATAGTCTCTGTCATCTGGATGCACATAGCTTAAAAATGCGTCGTAAGTTGCGCCGAATTCTTGAGGAGCGCATCCAAAAATACGGTAAATTTCATCAGACCAAGATAATTCATTTGTTAAAATATCCAAATTCCAATTTCCAAGGCTAGCTATTCTTTGAGCTTCAGAAAGACCCGCCTCGCTTTTTTTCAATGATTTATAAGCTTCTTCAAGTTCACTTGTACGTTCTTTAACCTTTTCTTCTAAATTATTGTATGCTTTTTGTATAACTTCTTCTGCTTTTTTGCGCGTCGTAATATCACGTCTGCAGCAAAAACACCAATAATCTCACCAGATTCATCCTTATAAACTGAAGCGTTGTATAAAACAGGTGTTATTCTTCCACTCTTATGCTGAATTTCAAGCGCATAGTCTGATACAAATCCTTCCTTAAACACTTCTTGATATCCTTTCTTGGCTTTCTCAGGTTCAGTGAAATAGTTCGAAAAGTCGGTACCAATGAGTTCATCCCGTGAATAACCAGTAACAAATTCTGTAGAAGTATTTACATCAGTAATTTTACCATCATGCCCAATGGTTACTAAAGGATCCAAGCTAGCTTCGATCAAACTACGATTATAAATATTTGATAACCTCAGAGCTTCTTCTGCTTTTTTGCGCTCAGTGATATCTTGGACATGAGCGACAGTATAGATCGTGCAGCCTTTAGAATCTAACACTGGGGAAGAACTCACTTCGCACCAAATAATTTGTCCATCCTTATTGATATAACGCTTCTCAATCCACAACAACGGGTTCTCCTTATCAATGCCTGCCTTGTGAGCCACGAATCTTGCATCTATATCGTCCGGATGGGTAAATTCAAGAAATCGACGGCCTTTAAGTTCATAGTCTTTGAATCCAAGCAATCGACAAAGAGCATCATTACCCCTCAAGAATCGACCACCTGGAGCAACTAATGCCATACCGACTGCACTTTCATCGAAAGCTGAACGGAATCTCCCCTCGCTCTCTTGCAACGCCTTTTCAGCTTTTTTGCATTCATTGATATCACGAGCAACATGGATACATCCTGTGAGTTTTCCCTCATAATCATACCGTGGCGAGACACTTACTATGAAATAGCCGCCCAGTGCATATTCGTGAACTTTCTTAACATGCTCATGATTATCCGTTAGCAACCGCCTGTGCGGACAAAAAGATGGTGGTTCATCCTTCCCATATACAACATTATAACAGGTTAATCCTATACACTCTTCTGGTATCATTCCCAATCTTGTCGCCATTGCCTTGTTCACACGAAGAAATCGATATTTATCGTCGAGTATGTCTATCAGGGGGATAGCATCAAAGGTATTTTCCCAATTTTTTATGGATAGAAAAGTTACTTCTTCCGCTTTCTTCCACCCAAAATTAGATATGTGGTTCAATTTTCCTGCTTTTTTGATCAAAGAAAATTGATGGTAAGAGGCTAATTCAATAATCTCGGTTGCGTCGCATCTATCAAGAGAATATGTACAAAAAATTATATTCTGTTTATCGATGAATTTATCTATTTTTTCCCCATATTCAATGAAATCTTTCCAATTTTCATTCCCTATCCAAAAACATTTATGCTCAACCTCAAGCCATCGTATCCACTAGCGATGGTCTGATCGATTATCTCAAACCATCCATTCAAGATTTTAGTATCTAAAACACCATTTTTTACACATACATTAGCATAAGGAATAATTTCTATTTGTCCATTTTCCAGATAAGTATTAAAATAAGGAACAGCCTTTCTCAGAGTTCCTGTTGCCTCTTCCGCATCTAAAGGTTCTGATGTGGCCCATATCCAAAACTCGTTATTTTCTAGCCCTGTTTTGAAGTAGGGAACCAAGTTCTCCATCAAATCTTCTTTTGTTTGATAAAATTGGCAGAAGTGCGTTCCCCATGGAACGTTTCCAACAATATCAATGCCAGATTTTCTTAAGTTTTTATTCATTTTGCACTTCTCCAATTAACGTCAAAGTGGCTACTAGAAGCTTGAAAATCGTTGTTTAGATTCGTTCAAAGTACTAAGGATACTATGTAATATATAAAAATTTTTATTTTAATCCCGTGGTGTTGATAATAGCTCTTATCAGGCTTTTAAAACCTAGAATTTGACTGAGAGTCATGTGGATTGTTTTTTAGGGAAAAACTCCATATTAAACTATGAAGTTCCCCGATAATAAAAAAACATCAATAATATAAAAAGATTATTTGACTTTAAAACATTATATGGGAACGTGAGTTTTGTTTAGAAACTATTCTTTTTGTATAATCAATTTAAACTAAATAAGGGAGTAATTGCAGAGAATTTCGATAAATCTCCAATTATATAGGCGATCAACCAAAAATTTGGGTTTATCGAAATTCTCTATAGTATAATTACGTATGATATGTATAATATATAATCCAAGATATCTCTAATTAAAATATATTATCTAAATATATATCTAGTTAAATAATATTATATCAAATTATTACATACCAATCTTCGTTTAAATTAATAAAGTGAAGTAAAAAATGTTAGAACAAATGAAAAAAAACTGGGTATTTTGCTAGCAGTTTGTTTTTTAATGTCCCTAACAACAGCAGTAAGTATAGAACCTGTTATGTTAAGGAGAAGAAAACAGTCATTATAATATTGAGAGACGTGACGGTAACTTAATTCATAAAGCACCATCAAGCAAAGATATGGTATGAAAACAGACTAAAATATGGCTATGAAAGTGAAACTGGATATAAGATAGCCATGAACAATGTAAAAGATACGGTCATAATAACGGAAGCAGCAAATGTATGGCCATGGATTGTGGAATCGGCGAAGATATGACCATGAATAGCTGAAGCATAAACGTTGCTTAAAAAAATCAATCAAAAATCTCATATCAGCAGACATTTCTCCATTTTCAGCATTATACAATCCTCAAACCTTTCTCAAATGTTGAAGATTTGTAATTTTTGAACTGTCTAATATGGGGAATTCTTAACCGCCTTTGACATAGTCTTACAAAAGACAGCATCGTAAGTCCTAATACCATTACTAGCTTTGAGATTTACCAAGCTGGCCCGTCTAAACCGCTGTTTGTTTGGTGTACTTATGCACGCTCAACATCCAAAGAATCGCTCTGGGATGATATGTTAAGCATACTAGCAGGGATCATCACCTGGTAATTAGACACGTTTTGTAAGTCAGTTGGAGCAACCTCAATTTGAGTGTATTCTCCCACATTTTTTACGGTTGTTTTTGGTGTGTGCCCTGTTTTATACCCCAAACTTCATTGATTTCTCTTTTGACTCCATGGCTTTTTGGGGAATCGCCTTGTGATAGCATCCACTGTTTTGGAGTGTAGAGATATTGTGTGTTTTGTATTGTCATAAGAGGTGCGCGAAGAGTTGTGGAATTTTCCCCCGTCCATATACCATTTACCTTAGTTGCTTGCGTGTAAAACACAGTCCAAACTCCGAGAGTATCTCGTGCAGGGATCCATAGTTTCAAGATGTTTCCATCATCGCTAAATATACCTGCACTACGATATAATTGAACATCCTCATGTGCTGCACATGATGAAGTCTTAACTTTTAGAAGTGGTGAACTTTGAACTGTAAAATTATCGGTGTAATTATTTGCAGTTGCAATATGTAGATCGTCGCTGAATCCATTGTTACTATACAACGTAAATAATGCACATATTGTTGATTTTCCTGGATAATTCATCGTATTCATATGCCAGGGATAGTAGTGGCTTGATTGACTCACAACTTGCTTATTTCCAAAATGTACCCCATCAGTGGATGTGTATCTGTATATTACATGCGGTTGAGGATCAATGTCAACAATCCACATGTAATATGTTCTTGTGGCTTTATCATAACATAATTGCTGGCGATACCCCATGAGCAGTGACATTTATTTCTGGTGAAACAGTAATACCATCATACGTTTTAACCTTCGGGTCTTCTTTGATTACCTTACCCATGACATCCCCAATTACATAGTAGCACATAAATTTTCCAGTATTAGGATTGTATATGAGATGAGAATCAGAACCATAAGGATCAGAACAATAAGCATTTGAGTTATACTCCGATTCTATTGGTGTTCCAATAGGATTTGTCACTCCTGGCGGTACATGGCAAATTAGTCCGTCATCAAAATAATACAAACATGCATTTTCAAGTGTATCGTTCGAATATGCATACGGTGTAACAAACATCCACCCTTTGTGACCAAATACGCCAGTCTCATTAAAATAGATCGATGGGTGATTGAACTGGTTATGCCCGTATGGGTCAGGTATAGATAATGGGAGACGATTTTGAGTTACATTTAGCATGTACATATTTGCATTACCAGAAGCATCATAACCATATGTCACGGTATGTGAAACATTCTCTTCGATGTAATCACTTAGCGTGATTCCAGGAGTAGGCATCTTAATATCCAAGCTGTTTGAGTTTACCCAAATTATTGCTTTGTCTATTCCTTGATTTTGGAATGATCCACCACCAGCTTTGAAGCTTGTATGCCACCAATCTGCTCCCCGAATCCAACCTACAAGTGCTCCGGAACCAAAAGAAACATCAGAAAATGTGCCTAAGTTATGAGTACCATCTGTTAGTGTTTAATTGACTGCCTATTCAATGTCGCTCGTGAATGGTTTATTCAGCACAACGTTCGTAGAAGATGTGTTACCAGAGCCTGACAACACCAGATGTCCATTCTGTACTTCTACTGTTGCGTTATTGCTTCCTTCTTTGTAAGCTGTCCACTTTGATGTATTTAAGTTGCCTGAGCTAAAGTTATCGTATGCCCACATGACTGCATCTCCATTGGGAGAATAGCCAGGTGTATTGTACACATTGAAATGTTGTGTGCTGCCATTCATGTTGACTTTGAGCCACAAATTATGCTGAGGATCAATGTAATATGGCTGTGCCGTAGATTTCATGATTGAGGATGCTGGAAGTGCAATCGCCGAAAATAAAATCATGCTGATTAATAAAAGGAGTATAGTATATTTCATTTCCATAATGCAGCATCTTTTGATAATTACTTTGACAATTGTACTTGATGAGAGGCTCAATCCCAAAATCGAGTGACTTTCAATTTCAAATATATCACTAAATTCTGAAAGTGTGTTTGATGATACTTATGATGATTTCGATAAATCTCTGATTTTTCACGAATTATTTATACATTATTTATATGCACATGATTAAATTTAGGAGTTTGTCGAAATAATATTATATTTTTGTATAAATGTTTTGGTTTTAAGTATTTACAAATTTTAATAAAAAAATGGGCATATATATACATATATCTTTCTATTTTTAGATCAAAGTGTTCCCAAAATTTGACTGAAATTAAGAGAATGTATAGATTTGGTAACAAAAAATCTATGCATCAGTTAAAACAAGAAATACACAAATTTTGTAGCATAACTTCGTTGATTACATCCTCTCTAAGTCCACATTTTACAAAATAATGAAGAATTTCACCTGAGGGGAGTTTGATCTACCACTTTCATAAAAATTACACTGAAATGGAAATATTTGCAAACGATTATATAATATCCTGCGCCTGATATTACTTATTTTCTAATAAAATAACGGCTAATAAGCCACTTTTAATTGGGAAAAAGTTTTTAGAAGGAGTGAATTTGTCATTCAAAAATACAAAACCCGAAAAATTTGATTTACTTGTAAAAAAAGCCCTGGAAATGGAGGCAATTGATGCAAAGATAATTTCCACTTCCAAGGTATTTGTAGAGAAAAGGGTGGTTTTAAAATGCAGGGGATGCATAGGCTACGGGAAAAAACTTACCTGCCCACCGCATGTTCCCACTGTTGATGATTTTCGGGAGATACTCAAGGAGTACAGGTATGCTCTGCTTGTCAAGTTCAGGTCTCCTGCAGTCGCAGACGAAGAAATTGCCAAAGCTCCATACAAAACCTGGCTTGACCCTACTGAGTCTGAGGAAACAAGAGAAAAAGCAGCAAAGTTCTGGTTAGATTATTTTGACTACAGCAAAAAAATGGCTTCCGCGATGCTAGAGCTTGAAAAGGCAGCTTTTAATGAAGGTTTTACCTTTGCAGTCGCATTCGTGAATGGTTCGTGTAGGCTTTGTGAAAAATGCAACGTGGAAAAGGGAATCTGTATCCATTCAAATATGGCAAGAATTCCGGAGCATGCAGTTGGGATCAATATGAAGAAAACTGCTGCGGAATCAGAGATGCCCATAAAATTCCCCATTAAAGGACAGCCAGAACCAATGTCTATTCTATTGATTGACTAAAACTATCAAATATAACTAAATGCTAAATAGGTATTAACTAATTTAAATTTAGGACTTACGCCTTGAGATATAAAATTAGGTACAATAGACACTGTGGTTTAATATTTTTATAAATCATTATCCAATAGGTCATCACTAGCACCTACGTCCAAGTCCTCACTACTACCATGGTCATTTGTACCCCTAACTGTGACGGGTGAGAAATCCTATATAACCAGTGGATCTGGCCATGCTAACCAAGAGATGCGAGAATCAATCCGATATAATCAAAGAAGTTATAATTAATTCAGGGTATGGGATCATTCTCATACCCTGATTCTCCATTACTCAATCATTATTTTTCTTTCTGCCAATTGACTTACTTTTGGAAGAGTAACTGTCAAAACCCCATTTTTAAGTTGAGCAGATGCTCCGTTTTCGGTTACACCGCTAATGAGAGGGATCTCACGATAATATCGCATGAGACCCCGCTCTTTCCTTATGTAACCTTCCTTTTTAGTCTCCTCCTCTTTTCCTTTTCCAGCATTGATTATGAGGGAATTGTCCCTTAGGCTCAATTCGATATTTTCTCTATCAATTCCTGGCAAATCTGTCGTGACAATTACCTTATCAGCTTCTTTTATAACGTCGGCAAATGGAGACAAGACTTCGCTACCGAACCGATTATCCATCATCGGGAAAGAGCTAAACATCTGTTCCATGTATTCCTGCATTCTTTTGATTTCATCAAAAGGGTTCCATGTGAATGTATTGTAAGATGGTCTTTTTACTGGTAGTGTCAAGTATTCATTCCTCCGATACTTTTTTCCAGATAACAAACTTATTTGAGGTTAGTATACACTATTTTCGATCTTTTCACATAATTTTAATGAGGATCTACTATGTATCCCTATTGTTACTACCATATAGTTAGTGTTAATTATATAAATAGTTTTTGTTTGTAGCAGCTTTGAGCCTAAAGTACGTTTTGCACCTAAAGTATTGATCTTGCACCTAAAGTCAGGAGTTGATGAAAAGTTATGTAACAAGAATTGGATTTATAATCATACTATATTACAAAAGTTTTTGTAGATGTATATTACTAATCCACTCCTGAATACAATAAATATTTTTTATTATATGCTGTTTTTAATTTTTCAATGAAAATTGATTCAATCGATGTATAAAAATTGGTAGTAATCAAAAATCGATAAGTTTTTTTGTAACATTTAGCTATGTGATACACTCTGATGTCCTTTAAAATCTTATGAATCTAGGGAGCAGGTAAATTTGTTGTTAGATTTAAATAGCTCATTTGTAACTTCGTCACTAATTTGTACGCTTAGCTTTTTTTCTTCTACTTCTATAATATTGAAAGATTCTTCAGTGATTTTTTTGTAATTGCTTAATATTTTTCTTTGTTCTGGAATGCCAATTTTTGGAATTCGTATATCTGCGATATAAGATTGATTTATATTTTTTTTATCAGATCCAGTTTTGAGCATCGTTATTTGTGCTTGCCCATAAATAGAATTAATATATTGTACTATAAAATCAGGAAGATACTCCTCGGAGTTAAGTGTAAATCTAATGCAAAAGGAGCCAAAATTACATTCAGCCAATCGGCACAAGAGATGATCGTAGTAAATCAATTGCCAATCAAAGTAATCAAATAAAAAAGGTACAATGCCTATTATCCAATTGTAGAAATGGTTTGTGTTTTGAGACAGCGTGTATGTTCTGAATGTTGCGTTAGGAGTAGCAATCGGGGTTGAAGCCTCTAAAGACACGATAAGCCTTTAACTTATACAGGATAATATTTAAATATGGAAGCCCCAAAGCACCTTGAACGCTACTTCAAGGTGCAGAGAAATGAAATGCCAGCTCTCTGTAAAATAACAGAAAAAGTTCCGGTTCAGTTCGATCCTAGCATGCAGCTTGAAGAACTCAGAGAAATTCATAAGAAAGGCATCGAAGAATACCGAAAGCTTCGTGAGAATCTCGAGCTCGAAGCTATTAATGCCCTTGCCCACAAAAATGCATCGGATAGGTTGCTGCTGCTTACTGAGATTTTCCTGAAACATCCGAAAGATAACCCCTCTCTTCTCGACCTTAAAGTTGCAATCTTGGACAGGATTATGGAGAACTGCCACTGCTGCGGCTGGAGCTGTGGAGTTAATAGAAAGGCAGGTGAAAAAGGATTCTGCAGGCTGACAGATCTTTCTAATTATGCTTCCGAGTTCCTGCACATGGGAGAAGAGCCAGAACTTATACTTTCTCACACGATCTTTTTTACGGGCTGTACTTTTGCCTGTGTCTACTGTCAGAACTGGGATATCTCCACCTGCCCTGAAGCAGGAACCCAAATCGAACCCAGAAAACTTGCAAAGCTAATTGACCTCAGGAGAATGCACGGAGCACGTAATGTAAACTTTGTCACTCCTACTCCACATGCACATACTGTCCTGAAAATAATCAGGGAAATCTTTGTAAACACGCCTGTTATCTGGAACTCAAATATGTACCATTCTCCTGACATTGCAGAAATTCTCGAAGGAATTGTTGACATCTACCTCGGAGATTTCAAATATGGAAACAACGTATGCGCCCAGAAATATTCACAAATAAAACGGTACCTGGAAGTCGTGCAGCCCAACTTCGAATTCGCATATGAAACCGCAGAAGTCCTCATTCGCCATCTAGTCCTCCCTGGGCACCTGGAATGTTGTACAAGACAGATCGCAGAATGGGTCGCAAAAAAGATCCCAAATATCCGATTCAACCTGATGTTTCAGTATCATCCCTGCTATCAAGCATTAGAGTACCCCGAATTGGGACGGCAACTGACTCACGAAGAAAAGGCTAAAGCGATCTATATTGTTAGCGAGACAGGGATTGAGGATTTATTGATCTAATTATTGAATGCAGATATATGATTGCGGTAGTACATTAGAAAAATATTTTGTAGTTTAATATATCATACTACAATCTGTAAAAACTAGGTATCTATAATTAGGAGATGGCAGTTTGCCTAATTTTCTGCAAAAATTTGTTCTCCACCCCTTAATCTTCTTTTTTGATTATTGTTCCATTACTTGTACGTATTTCCTGTGATCAGGATAGAGCCTTAATTTAATCTAACAGCAGCATTTTAGCTTTTCATTATTAGTGATTCCAGTAAAACCCATGTATTTTCTCCAAATTCATGCATAAAATGTTCTCAGATTTAGGCTGAAACTAAGAAAATGCATCGATTTTCATGCAAAAAAACATATTCATACGAAAAAGAGAAAAAATAAAAAAGTAATTGATATTTATGCACTTGCATTAATGGTTTTGTTAGACATTAATACAATTTTCTCAGCAGTTACTACTCCCCTCAGTAAAGAAAGAAGAAAATGCAGTAACTAGGAACTTTAATTGCTATTGCTAACAGTTATATAAGCTGGCTTTGTAAGTGTATCCTTACCTGTTGGTCCCCATACTGTCAAGCTAACATCATAACCTCCAGGCTTGCCAAATTTATGGACAGTTGTTACGTTTAAAGTGCTATGAGTAATAGTTCCTGTTTCTACATTCTTAAACGTCCATTGCCAGTTAGTAACGTCTCCGGTAACGCTACCATTAAAAATTACACGTAAAGGTACATTCCCACTTGTATTAGTAGCCGAAAAGTCATTAACTTTTACATTGCCTGTCGCTAAAGCTGCTGGCATTAAAAGTAAAACTAATAAAACCATTGGTAAAAGATATTTTTTCATCTTAAACTCTCCTCTGGATAACTATATAAAGCCGACATTGCCAAATCAGTATTTCTTCTTTCCGATCCACCTAATCGACAGATGCAATTAAAAAAACAATAGTTAAAATGTATATGTTTTACTTTATTCGAATTGCCTGGTCGATAATTTATGGGCGGATTATAATTAAAATACACCATTTAATATATAAAGCTACTGATATAAATCAAAAAAAATGATCTTTTATTTAAACAAATGAACCTGGTTGAAATTATAAATTTATCCAATCTTTAAATAAATGGATCCTTTAATAAATGTAATTTTCTGTAGATGTCTATCAAATTTGATTATTTTTTTAAAGATATAAAAGGATTCCTATCCACCTCTAAATTTTTTATTTATGGGAATAATGTCCAAAATTTTGTCTCGTATCTAGATATTTGACCAAGATTTTCTTTTCTGGTTCACGATTCTGTGATTTTAAAGATAGGTTCTGCTATCCTTAAAATGATACTTTTATTTTCAATGTCATCAAATGATAGATATAATAACAAAACGTTGTACACAACATCTTTAGATTTACTCTTAAAACAATCGTGACAAGAACTTTTCCTCATTTGAATATCTTTTTGGTTTCGGCATGAACTTGTTTCCATGGCGCTTTTTTGAGCTGATACTCTCGTTTTTTAATACATCACTCATTTCCAGAGATGTTCTTTTCCTGCTCCTTTCATCGTTGAATCATTGACTTTGCTCCAAAGTATATTATGACTCTGTAACCCACTTCATTTTTTCGAATAAATCGACTGGGAATCATGAATTGATGCAGTCGTTGTTTTGAATTTTCTGATAAGCTCATAATCTCTGCCTATTATACTATGAAGTTTATATCCAAAGTGTGAATTACCAATTTTTTTATCCAGTTTCTAGCTCTGCCTCTCCTTGTTTTTGCTTCATTTTCTCGAGGTTTATCCGCTTTTGCATGTCCACGATCTGAATGGATAAAGAATAAATAAACTGTAGTACTGTCTGGTATGTGTTAAGGAAATCCAAAAAATTTTCCAAAAGAAATCCGATCAAAAAAATTGTTTCTCAAGTTCAAAATCGAGGACTATTAATTGCTTTAAAACAAGAATTTTAAACATAATGATTATGTTAGCTTCAGATCCGCCTCAGAAAATTGTTTTGTTAAACTATATGGACTCAAAAATGATACGAACAGATTTCCGATCAACTAAAGAATCAATTCCAGCAGTCTGTTACCAACCGACTGAAGACGTTTACATTCTTCTTTAAAGCAAAATCAATAAAAGTTTTCATGAGTAAAAATTAATGCTAAGGGATTTAAACTCTCCAATACTCAAATGCATAGGAGTTTATCGAATTTCTCTATAGCATAATTTACTGATAAAGATATAGCTATGTTGTTAATCACCGTTTAATATGGATGAAATAAATAGATCTGCGTTTAAAATCACCGATTACTGGTTAGTAAAGAACTGAATCAAGAACCAAAAATAGGTTCATAGCCAATTTCGTTTGAGATAACATTTTTTATAGGATCTGGAGAACAGAGATTAAACAAGTTTCAATTCCATATTATAACAGATTTCCCCGTAGCCGCATATATTTTTTGTCTTAGTAATTATCCTAAAACCAATTTTTTTGTATAATTGTATAGCCTGATGATTGTTTATCTGTACATATAATGTAATAAATGATATTCCATTTAGTTTCATTTCCTCAATACTTTCTTTTAGTAATCTCTCAGCAAAACCCTCTCCTCTAAAATTCATGTCAATTGCGAGTGCGGAAAGAACCGCTTGCTTCTCAAAACCCTTAAAAGAAAGTGCTGGTTTCAAATAATAAATGCAGTAGCCTATAATATTATCCCCATTTTTAATAACATAGAAGATATCTCTGAAGCTCTTTGAATATTTTATAAGTTTTTCCCTGTTTTCACGATTGAATGCTTCTACCTGAATTCTGAGAACTTCAGGAAGCATGTAATCCTCTATAGTTAAAATATTTTCTTTATCTATCTTTTTCCACTGTCTTAAAAGGAAAGGACCAGCAGTATCTCGAAGCAGTTTGTTAAAAATCATTCCATTTATAGCTAATAGAGTGTGTATTTTTGTAAAATCCATACAAATCGGTGTTCTCTCATTGATCAGTAAATATTTTAAGAAATATGTGATTGAACTGCTCTCTTAATAACCATTTATTTTGAGCAACTCTATATTCACCAGCATGTATCCTCTTTTTCGAAATTCCATTTTCCTTTTCTTTCATTAATCCCTTTGATTTCTGCAAATGCTAAAATAGATTCAGAAAGCCTCATTTGATTATAGAGTCACTTATTTCTGTTTGAAAACCTTTTTGAGATTCTATTTGGTTATTTCTCAATATTTTCTTTATCTGTTCACTTAGAGGATTTCGATGAACCTTTGATTTTCACGAGTCTGGTTATAGCCCTTTATATAACATTTATAAGCATCTGACAAAATTTAGGTGTTTATTGAAATCTTCTTTTAGCTATAATATGAACTTATTCCCGTTATTATTTTAAACAAACCATTAAAATAATAGGTTTGGAATAAAACTTACTTTCGCATTAAATTTTTTAAAATCAATCAACAATTTAATATTAATTATGTATTAAAATAATTTTTGAATCAATTCACTTTCCCATTAAATTTTTAAAACTATAAAAGAATTAATCTAAATTTATTTTTGGGTTTTAAAACATTTTATGGGGAATAAGTTTTGTTCAGAGACCATTTTTTTGGTATAATTAATTTAAAATAAATATTGAGGTAAGATATATTGTAGCTTAAAGCAAACAGATAGATAGTGAGGTATAACTGGTAGGATGCATGAATATAGGAGTAATTCTAGAGAGTTTTGATAAATCTCCTATTTCAACAATTGCTTACATTTGCTTATATAGTCAATCAACCAAAAATTTTTGTTTATCAAAATTCTTTAAAGATTCTAACACCCTATATTTATTTCATATAACTATACATATATATACTGTACAAAAATAGAACAGCTTAACCAAAATATAACCAAGAATATTCAATTAGATTAACTAATATCAAATTTTCTTATATAATTTTTCCAAATGAATGAAAATGAGATAAAAATATTAAAACAAATGAAAAGACACTTGGTATTTTGCTGGCAATCCTTTTTCATTTCACGAGATGATTGTTTCAAAATTTATATAACTTTATTTATTATTATGGATTTACACAAATGAAACAAAAGAATAAGAACATTGGACTCCAAACAATCTCCATTATGATAGTCATGATGAGATTATAAGTGCTTTTTTTCTCCTCAATGCGTAAGTCCCAATTATTTCACTCCTTAATAATGTCTAAATTAACACTAAATTCTTTATAACCTACGTTCCATCAGCAGGTGCACCGCGGGAACATTAGATCGTCAACTATTTCCCGAACTAGATTTTTTTAATAATTGTATCTGAATATACGGTGGTTATAATAAAAACTAATATGTTTACTCAATGGATTATTAGGTAATTTTCATTCAAATATGATCTTTCATAGAAAGACATTGATTAATATCTATCTACAGGTCTATATTATAAAACATGCTTAAGATACTTCCTTCATATTTGCACATGTTTTGCAAGAAAAGCAGTTCATAACGAGTGGATTCAAAACCCATATATCAAAAATTGAAAAAAGCACATTTGATAGCAATGTCTAATGTATGTGATTTTACTCATTAAGCATGTAAGTCCTAATATTGATATAAATCGCCTTCCCTTTTGCTGGAATATAGTTCATCGGTGCATAATTTGGACAGCATTTCCACGAAGGAAAAAGATCCGAGATAGATCAGAATCCTCATGAGTGTATTTTATACCTAATTATTTGACAACTGCACATGCAATGTGGCCATGCTAATATGCATGATATCGATCCTTATGACTTGGAAATAACGTTCTTCGATGTCTGCTAACTCAAATTCTCTTGGAGACTAAATCCTAAACTTGCGAGTTCTTCTGCCAAAGTTGATGGATTGAAGCCCGTTATCACAGGTTCGCCTACTTTCTTAAATATTCCAATGATTTTTGCATTTGTGAAGACGATTTCTCAGGGATAAATGCATCTGTATCGAAGTAATCAAAAACAATAGTTCTGCCTGCAGGAGCGATCTCCATGATAGAATTCAATGTTGTATAATACTTCATCTCGAATCAAGTACTCGGTGACACCAAGCTAATTAAAGAAGCTGTTAATGTTTGAGTCATACGATGATGAGCTAGTTAGTGCTGTTACCAGATTTTCTTTCGTGAAATTATAGTAATGAAGTGTAATTTTGCGGGATGTTTCCATTCTAACTCAGCTAGTCGATGAAACTTAAAATTCTTGGTTGGTGGGTGAGCAACCTCAAACACCCCCAAATGTTCCATTATTTCAGGTTGCCTGATGCAAAGGTATTCATTCCTGCTCCAAAATTAAATACCGCTTCAATCCTTGTCCGGCAAACTTTTCGAGGATGTCTTCAGCATATCGTATCTGGCTACTGAAAAGGTCAGTCTATCTACGAATTGCTTGCATTAATGATTCTGAGGTAATTGTTTGATCTGAGTGACATGCAGCATAAATAAGATAATTTAACTGTTTATCCAATGTTGTATTTTATTCAATTAAATGTTGTTCAATTAGTGTTCTTTTTAAATTAATTTTAATATATAAAAAGAATATTTCCAAATTTTTATTGAAATTTATCTCTTAAAGAAGTCTCATAATAAGAACATAATTTTTCTGGCTTGAAGTTGTGAAAATACTATATAAATTAAGTTAATATAGCTCAGATTGGAAACGGTTTAGTGGTGTGTGAAAAGGTTGAAATCTTGCTTTTAGAGGATCATCTTGGATATTAAAGTCTTATTGAAGAGCTGCTTGAAGAATTCGTCGAGTGCATATGAACTTTAAATTTGGATTAATTCGGGGAAATTATTTGTATAAAAGTATAATTTTTTTAAGTATGCATCGTTTTCTATTATTTGATTGATGTTATTTTCAAAATACATTTAATACAATTTCGAGGTATTTTTATTCCCACAATTTAATAAGGTTAAATAGAGTAGACCAGCTCAAGTGCAAGAAAAGGCAGGCATTTGTTATATTGGTAACTTGAGTGTGAAAACATCAAACATTTAATGATGGACTACCTATTTTATTATACAGGATATAAAATAATGCCTAGTATTGACATATTTCCAGTTCTCCTCCGCTTTCTTTTAGGAGGGAGCGTAGTTGTAGCTTCCACACTTGTTGCAAAAAATTTAGGAGGCCGGCTCGGAGGAATTTTTGCAGCTTTCCCTGCTGTGTACTTGGCAGCAGTTATAGGTTTGAGTATGGATTATAAAGGCAGTGATCTGCTTCTTGTCTCAGAGCAGCTTTCAAAAGGTGCTCTTGTTGGTATGGGTAGCTGATATCTGCAGTGCCCTTACAGCAAGCTACATGATCCTCAGGTACGGATGGAAGCAAGGGCTTGTTTATGCCATTTTACTCTGGACAGTAATCGCTCCGATAATCGACTTCTTCTGGCTTGGATTCTGAGAAATTAAATTAAAAGTACTAGATGTTTTCCAGGCTAAACAATCGAAATTGGATGAATCATTAAAATGTATACTACTAAATTTGATTTCCGGGATCTTGGCCTCAGGTTCGTATTCGGAGGAGCATCAGTTGCTATCTGTTTTATCATGCTACAGCTAATTCCTTCAAAATCTTTTGCAGGTATTTTTGCCACTTTTCCAGCTGTTATGGCTGCATCCGTGATAATGGCAGGGCACTTTGGAAATTCCGAGCAGGCTTCTGATATTGCCCTCGGTGCAAGCGCAGGCATGCTGGGTTGCACCTTTTTTGTGTTAACTGTCAATTTTTGCATGGAACACCTTGAAAGTTGGGGTCTTTCACTAGTTGTCGCATTATCTATCTGGTTCTTTTGCTCATATGTAGCAAGTCAGCTAATCCACTTTTTTCTTGAAAAAATAAAGGGAAAAAAATAGCAAAAGTAAGCTTTTGAAATCTTGGGCATCTCCCCAAGTTATTGGACAGCGAGTCTGAAAATTATCAATTATTTTAAACTTTATATGTAGTCAGTTATTTTTTCACCATTCTGAGGTTCTTTGGAACCATTTTTGTTTTTAAATTCCATTTTTGGTCTTACTCTTCTTATTTATAGATATTGTTCCCAACAATCACATCGTACCCTTTCTGATCAGCCTCTTGAAAACGAGACACAAGCCATAGAAAGTGAGGGTTTTCAGCTTTTTTAAATAAATAGATTGATTTGCATTCGGACATACAAATTTTTTCGATTCGAATGATTTTTTCAATTGATTTGGTGTTAGCCTAATAAAACCAAAATGGTTTTTCCGTTGTGGATGATTGAGAGATTATTGTCCTCTTTAGGAAACTCGATACAAAGAATTTCATTGATATCAAGTTCTTCTAGAAATTTAGATGTATTCTCTGTAGGCAATTTTTTATTTCACTACAAAAAGCATGATGCAGATTAAGTAATTATGCTGACAAAGTTTCTGTTTTTATTATCTTCACTGATGCAGAATCTTTGCTGTAAAACCTATGCATTGAAGATTACACTTCAGCATAGTAACCATTGATTTCAAAATGCTTTGGAATATTGACTGCAGTGGATCTATGATTTTTTCTTATTTTTATAAAAAATTATGCACGCTGCAGATAACCTTTAATTTTAACATGTAAGTTATATCTCATTCATAAGCATAGTACGAAATTTAGAGGGTTCTTGAAATCCGCTATGATGACTCCAGGATGACTAAAGGACTCAACCAAAATTTGATATGAAATTATTTTACATTACTTTTTAGAAAAAACTCAATGCTAAAATTCAAAACGTTTTTTGAAATAATAAAAACATCATTAATATTAAATTATTGTTCAAGATTAAAACATTTTATGTAAAAGTAACTTTTATTCCGAGGCTATTTTTCGCACAATTAATTAAAAATAACTAAGGAGATTATTTTATATTTTAACGAAAATTAGTCGATCAAAAAAGTGAGGAATAACCGTAGATATGTGAATAAATAATTTTTGGAAGGCTTTGGTCCTATTATAATCCAAATAATAATGGGCAGCGATACAATTTGACATGTAAATCATAGCACATAAAATGAATATAGAATTTCCAATATGAAATTTCAACATTATCATCCTTCCAGAATAAATTTAGATTATTTAATTGGAAAATTAAGCATCAACTGTATCTATCGATGGATTTATTAAAAACAACGGCCTCAAAATTATATCAAAAAGTATAGAGTGCATAATATATGAAAAAACAAACATTTGACAGAATAAAAAAGGAACTAATTATTTTGGTAGTCTTATTTGGGTAATTTTATCACAAAAGTTTATGAAACTATTTAACCAGGTAAATCTGCTCTCCCCTACAAATATCAAAGCGAATGAGGGAAAGGCTATTGAAAGACTGAACAAGTTTTACGGAACAATAGTGAGAATATCGCTATTGGTATAAAAATAATGTTTTTTGGCATTTAGTATACTAACTGAATACAAATAAATTTTATTTCAAAATTGAAAGGAAAGTTCACGTATAGTAGTAAGAATGTGGGATATGGCATTAACCAGCTCAGATCACACAGAAAACACACCGAGGAGATAAAGCAACAAAAAGCAGCAAAATTCACCAAAATCTGAAATTCAAGAAATTGGAAATATTTAAGTATGTATTAACAGCGTAGAAAAAACAAAGGGGTATATCAATGAATGCAGAACATGACATCGAAAAACAAGAACATAACAGAAAGATCGACGAACAAGAGTTTGAAAAAATAAAAGCAGAGCTCAATATAGAAATGGAAAAAGTCACGTATTTCGAGGATTTAATAGATGCTGCTAATAATCTGAGGAAATTAGCAGAAGCTAAGATTATACAAACACAATCTAAAAAATTAGATACAATTACCAATAAATTAGATTCACAAATCCAAAGTATTGGAGACCTAATTAGGAAAGCAGAAACAAAACGGGAAGAAGCGATAAACAAAGTACTGGATGCGGAAGTTAGTCTAATAGTAGTAGAAAATAGAATATTACACTCAAAGGTCAAAAATTATTAGAAGACCAAATCAAACCAATTTAGTTGAAATTAAATCAGTCATCCCACAGATCATTCTGGTAAAGGGCAAGTGTTTGATCATTGGAATAATAATCTCACCTGCCTTTTAATTATCCAGCCGGCCTATAATTCAAATTATCTATAGTAAATTGTAGTTATTTTTCAGTAGTAATATCTGGAAAAATGTTACCGATCAGGTAAATGGGATGGCAAGAGCAGGGAGAAAATAGAACAATCCAGGGAATGCTACATCAAAATGACAGGAGAATTTTCAAACAAGAAACGTTTCAAGAATCCGCATTATTGGGCAACTTTCACAGTTAATGGCTATAAAATTATGGTTGTGTTTGATAGTGTAGGTATTTTGGAGCTAGACTTTTTTGTCCTCTTGATATATTTGCACCCAATAGTAACTATCAAAAGTTTTAACTATTCATCTAAAGCGTCATTCATATTAAGTTAAATCATTTTTATGTCAAAATTCGTCTGTTTGCTTCAGCTAACACTTTGTGACTAGATGTTAACAGCAGTTTAAATAGTATTTACTTAGAACTATTAAGAATATTTTTAGAGTCCCGATGGGTTGATCACAGAAAAGCCAGTTATTCCCCTTCAAATAAAGCAAGCTCTGAAGAAAAAACATTAAAGAGACCAAAAACATCGGTTCATAAATAAAAACTATATACTAAAAAAAGACCTTAATTGAGAATGGTTTCCATATGGCCTAACTTAACGACCAAGGGCAATAGCCCGAAGTTTGACTGGTCGCTGCTTCGAATAGTTCACTTTTCTTGATAGCATATTGTTTTTCAGAAGTTCTATATCCTTTTCAATTCTATAACGTCTTTCCTGGCCATGATCAGCTTCTGTCATAGGTTGAGATTCTAGTGACTCAACGACTTTAATTCTACGTTGTAATTCTATGTAGAGTTCTGATTCTTTTAGATCAGATTCGATGCGTATTTTTTCAACTCTTTCAATTGTGCCCATATTGCTACCTGCTGCTTTTAATGCAAGCTAATATGCACGATAAAATTCATTCTCATCAAATTGAAGATTTTGGTACTCTTTGTCCATCCTTCATTCTCTACTAAATTGTTAATATAGAAACTTGTAATCAAAAACAAAGAAAGCCAAAGTTTGAAAAAACATATTATTTTTCTCCCTCATATTCCTCGTTTTCCTTAGGCTCATACTTGATTCAAAAGTATTTTCATGTCTTCTTCGACTATTGTGCTTGGTCTGATGTTGAAATTATCTACCAACACTTTGAGAACGTTCGGAGATATACAGGCTGGAAGGGTAGGACCAAGGGTGAGATTCTTTATTCCAAGGCTTAGGAGGGTAAGTAGGACGAGAACAGCTTTTTGCTCGTACCAAGCTATGTTATAGGATACAGGCAGATCGTTTATGTCCTTGAGACCAAAGGCTTCTGCAAGCTTCTGGGCTATTACTACAAGTGAGTATGAATCATTACACTGTCCAGCATCAATAACTCTTGGAATTCCTTCGATGTTGCCAAGATCCAGTTTATTGTAGCGGTATTTGGCACAGCCTGCGGTCAGGATAACGGTGTCTTTTGGGAGGCCTTTTGCAAATTCAGTGTAGTAAGCCCTCTCCTTGTGCCTTCCGTCGCAGCCTGCCATAACCATGAACCTGCTGATTTTCCACTTTTTACAGCATCTATGATTCTATCCGCAACTGATAGAGCTGCTTCGTGTGCAAAGCCACATAAAATTGTCCCACATTCCAGCTGTTCCGGGGGCTGGCATGTTTCTGCCTGTTCAATTAGAGGAGTGAAATCCTTTGAACCATCTTCTTTTTCAGATATATGAATAAGTCCTTCAAAGCCCACTACTCCTGTAGTATAAATTCTGTTTCTATAGGAATCTCTTGGCGGGATTATACAGTTTGTCGTCATCAGAATAGGTCCATTGAATTTCTCAAACTCCTCGTTCTGTTTCCACCAAGAACTCCCATAATTACCTATGAAGTTGTCATACTTCTTGAAGGCAGGATATGAATTGGCAGGTAACATCTCTCCATGGGTGTAAACATCAACTCCCGTACATTTTGTCTGCTCAAGAAGCTGTTCTAGATCACGTAGATCATGCCCACTAATAGGTATTCCAGGTCTATCTCTCACGCCGATATTGACAGCAGTAGGCTCAGGGTTTCCATATGTTTCATTGTTGGCTTTATCAAGCAGTGCCAAAGTTGAAACACCTCTTTTCCCGCATTCCAGGACAAGGCCAATGAGGTCTTGTAACCCCAAGCTATCATCTGTGATCGAGACAAGCCCCTTTTCTATGAACTCGAAGATTGCTTCGTCTTTATAACCAAGCACATAAGCATGGTGTGAATAAGCAGCCATCCCCTTAAGGCCGTAGGTCAGAAGTTCCCGGCGTGACCTTATGTCTTCATCATTCGTGGAATGAACCGCAACATCCATATCTTCTATGCTTTCAGGTGTAACAGTAGCCACAGCAGGGAGATCTTTCTCGGCAGCGAACTTATCAGCAGGAATTTTTGCTCTAACCGCATCTCTGAGATTAAACCCTTTTGTAATAAGAGACTCAATTGCTTGTCTGTCAAAATTAGTATTCGTAAGGGTAGCAAAGAAGCTGTCCAGTATAAATATATCTGCCGCTTCCTCATTAAGCCCTTCAGATCTAGCCTTCAGGTTATAGAACGCGATGCTTTTGAGAACATAGAGAAGTCTATCCTGAAGGTCGGCAACTTCCCCTTTTTTGCCGCATACCCCGTTTTTTGTACAACCTTTTGAGTTAAGAGTCTCTTGACATTGATTACAGAACATATTTTTTCACCTTTTATTCCGTGTACTCCCCGTTTTTCTTTCATTGTGTCTCATGAACTATTTTATATTTTTAATTATATTAATATAGTATCATTGTAAAGAAAGGTATCCTTTTAGTACCACTACATTTAGAATACTATTTTCCACGCCATAACAGCTCATACATAGGAGACAGTTTCGATATCGGTACCTCAATGATGAAAACTCAATTTTCAGAAACTAAGCTTGAGATTTTATCCCTATAGGCTGTAGGCAGTAGAGCTTTTTCTTCTTTTTCACACTCCATTCCTTTTTCAACGGCTTCCCTTATGATATACCCGGTTTTGTGCAGGATAGTATCTCCGAGCTGCGGATCTTTGTCCATACTCCCGGTACAGGGATAGGAATGATGTGCACCTGAAATGGTTTCTTTATATCCTGGAATATCTGACCAACCGAGTTTTTTTGCCACAAACCATGTAGAACCGCAGGGAGCATCCCTAATTACCCCTGCTCCTATGAACATCTTCCCATCAGGACTCGTTTCGATCCTGAGCACAGGCTTTCCGAAGCCAAGGTCAACAAAAGAATATATGATCGGTTTCCCTGTTTTTTCAAGTGAACAGAAAGGCCTTGGTCCTTCAAACTCGACTCCCATAGCCTCAAGCTCTTTCCGGAGTTGCTCAAGAACCCCAGCCGGGGTTTTCTTCGAGTCTTCAGCAGGTGCAATTACGGCTTTTGCCTTAGTTTTCTTCACGACTTCCGGAAGAGCTGCAAGAATGTCGGGATGGATGCCAATAGCAAGTATCAGGTCACAATCCGGAAGCTCTGTTGGAATATACTGTTCTGGCTCTTCTATAAATGTGGGGAGGTCTTCGGGAAATTCATGAATTCCCACAATCATGTTTGCATAGGACTTTCTAGCCTGTCTGCAATGGTTGCATAGATCTCCGCAGGACATGCAGAAATTGCTCGAGTTAATAAGGTTCTGGATAACTTTTTTCCCAAGTTCACCTGTATATAGCACAAGAATTCGCATAGATTTACTCCTTTTAGAGGGGCTTTAAAGATTATTTTGTAACTTTTTTTTGTTTTAGATGAAAATTTTGAGTCTCTTTGCATTTCCAACAAAAAAGCTAAAAGAACGCGAATTGATTTTTGCTGAACTTCGCAAAGCTACTTGAGAAACTGTTAATGCTCAGTTCTGGCAGTATTCATTTTTACTGCCAATTCTTTTATCTTTAGGATTTATGCGGTTGAACCGAAAAACAGAACCAGTAAATGTTTAACTGTCTAAATCTCAATGATCTGACGAGGCTGCATATCCTTGATTTTATCCCTCAACTGCGCAAGTCCTATTCTTATATTATACAATTATTTATTTCAATGTATTAATAATGAGAGTTTCGGAATAGAAATCGGTATTCATAACTAAACCAATATTTGAATTTAAGAGACCAAGATCTTCAAATCTCGGACAGTACCGAATCTTCCAGGATAATTACGAGCATATAAGCGCAACCAAAAACCGTGTTGTAGAAAATGTCGTGAAAACATCAATCAGAAATTAGTGGACGATCAATGGCAACAATGATACATAAAAGTAGGATACAAAAAGTTGAGCATCTATAGCCTTTTAGATAGGTTGCATATGAGATTGATTTATATTAATGTACCTGGATGTATGGAATCCGGCTTTTAGAATCCGGTATTCATAATTCAAGTTGGAAAATCATTATATGTGATTCGAAGATGTACATAAAATTTGTTAAACGATGGCAAATAAATGTAGGGTTCTTTAATTAAGACTTACGCACTTGATGATTAAAATCAATCACAATGAAAGTTGTAATTCAAATGCACAATTTAGACAGTTGAAGGCTTAATGCTATAATTTTTTCATCCCAACTGGGTAAGTTCTATAATATTTGAGAATTATACGCCATAATACCGAGTTAAACCGATAACTTTCAATCTTCTCTATTACAATCAACTTTATTTATACTTCTTTGCTTGGTTTTCTATTTGCACTCTACTTGCTCAGTGGTCACAATACATACAAATAGCCTTCTCACAATCCTCATTCTGGAATTTCCACTTCAATCCCCAGAGTTTAATTGCCTGTATTATCTTAACAAAATCCACACCACTTTCAGTTAGGTAATACTCGGATTTTGGGAGATTTGTCGAGTCGTCGATCTTATTTGCAATCAAGCCTTCATTTTCTAGTTCTGTCAGCCTTTCCGAAAGTATTTTTGGGGTTATGTACACGAGCTTTCTTTTTAGCTCGTTAAAATGTTTCTCCTTCTTTTCACTTTTGTGCAATTCGAGAAGTATATGAATCGTCCATCGTTTCCCAATTATATTCATGGTCTTATAGACTGTGCAGTCTTTCATAGTATAGACATAGAAACTGTTCAATATATAAATTGATATCTCTAATATACTAGTATCAAAAATATACTTAAAAATAATTTGATTTATAAAATTTGTCAAAATAAATATAGTAAAAGCTTTCTAATGCAACGATTCTGGAGTACATCTATAAACTGGGCTTGTAACTCTGTCAATTGATCAACGAACTTCCCGCAAAAAAGAGAATTATTTTGGAATCGATGCACTAATATCTAGCAAAACAGACTTATAATCAGTTTATGATTGAGACATTTTGCTTTAGCTACACAAGAAATATCAAGTAGTTTCATTATAAAGTAAAATCCAAAATATAAATTTGGAGAGAGGATAAATATGAAAGATAACTTACCAGAAAAAGGCGCAATAGTTCAGAGAGACCGTGAAACATATGCAATCGCCCCCCACCTTCCCGGAGGAATTGTAAACCCTGCAACCCTCAGGAAAATCGCTGATGTTGCGGAAAAGTATGGAGCTGCAGCCCTCAAGATGACTTCTGCTCAAAGAATAGCGATTGTTGGTCTGAAAGAAGAAGAGCTCGATAATGCATGGGCAGATCTTGGTATGAATCCTGGAGCAGCGATAGGGCTTTGCGTAAGGAGTATAAAATTTTGTCCAGGGACAACTTTCTGTAAGCAGGGTAAGCAGGATGCAGTTGGCCTGGGCCTGAAACTCGATGAGAAGTATCACGGAATGCCCATGCCTTCCAAGCTAAAAATGGCTGTATGTGGCTGTCCGAATTCCTGCGCTGAACCTGCTATCAAGGATGTTGGGATAATGGGCACTGCCAAAGGATATACCTTGATGGTTGGAGGCTCTGCGGCTGCAGCGCCAAGACTTGCCGAAGTTGTCTCAAAGGAATTGTCTGAAGAGGAAGTCCTTGAGGTGGTCGATAAAATATTCAATTTCTACAAAAGCTCAGGTACAAAAAAGAGACTAGGAAAGTATATTGAAGAAATCGGCCTTGAAAATTTCAAAACCCAGGTCGGGCTATAAAATTACAGCTTTTAGATCTTTGGATATCTGATATCTGCATTAAAAAATATTTCATCCTGTAAACCTTTAATCCCAATAAATTTGGAGTTTAAAATTTTTAAATTCAAACGATTATCTGTAGGTCGATAGAGATTTTGCTGATAAAACGTATATGGGACAGATGCCAGAATTGAATTAAAGAATAAAAAGAATATGTAACTATTCAGCCTGGATAATACAACATCATTAGCCACTTTATTTGAAAATTGATGTGCAAGTTTACTGAATCTATTTTCGTCAATAACAGGAAATCCGCAGGATGTGCTAATTGAAATTCTCCAAAGGTTATCCCATCCTCCTGAATCCTGGAGGTGGAATCTTCAGAGTGCTTGTTGTTAAAGTCCCAAGGCAAACTGGATCCACACGCTTGCTGTAAGACTGAACTACATAAAATGGATTGTATGAAAATGACAAAACAAAGTCATACAAAGATAGCTGTTGTGCGTTGTGATATAGTCTCTGAAGCCTGCCCTGGAGTGGGCTGCTTTAAGGCTTTCAACGAGAGAAAATCGCACTTTGAGACCTATGATCAAAACGCACAGATAATCGCTTTTTTTACGTGTGGGGGCTGCTCTGGAAGGAGAGTATACCGTCTGATAGATTCCCTAAAAAACAGGATCTTGATTTTGTACACCTCAGCTCCTGCATGCTTATGAAAAATAATTACCCTGAATGCCCCAATCTCGATAGTATCAAAAAAACTACTATAAATATCTAAACTGTTTACAGCTATATTTTGACATTACTTGAAAATTAATTAATGTTTCTCTCGTAAAATAATAAACACATCATTTTTTCTGTGACCCTGTAAAATGTCACGGCAATTATGGGAAAGAGCTGCAATTTTCTGAGTCTGACATATAATATTGAATTTTTTGCTATATACTTCTTTTTCAACACAAAAATATAAGTTATCGTTTTTAATGATGTGGATGTTTCGCACAAAAGCTATGTATTTTGGGGTGGGAAAGTCTAATGGCTTGATGCGGTTCCCGCTGGTTCCAGTCATTATATTATCATACCGTATTTTAAAAGTCTCTAAATTGAGAGATTCTAAAGAGACAAAAAATATTTTTAAATATAATGTGAGTATACTTGCATATACTCATGTACATTCGGTGATATCTGTGGATATTGTTTATATATTTAAGGCGTTGGCTGATGAAAACAGAATACGAATACTGAATCTTTTAAGAAGTGGTGAATTGTGTGGCTGTGATATTGAATCAGTGCTGGGCGTTAAACAGTCCAATGCTTCCAGACACTTAAATAGGTTGAAAATAGCAGGAATCATCGTTTCTACAAAAAAGTCACACTGGGTCTATTATCGACTGAATAGTTCAATTTTTCAAAAATTTCCCTTCCTTTCAATCATCATCAACGACGAAATAGGAAAAATCAGCGTATGTAATGACGATTTAGAATTACTGAAGAAGATCAAAGCAAGTTGTAGATCTTGCGATTGAAGATAGATAATCAGTTATAATCACAAATAGAAGGTGCTTTTTTTGGAAGACTCTGTTTTATCAAAATTATCTTTTCTAAATCGTTATTTGACCCTCTGGATTTTTCTAGCTATGTTTATTGGTGTAGGTTTAGGCTTTGTTTATCCAGGATTTGCAGACTTTTTAAAGAGTCTATCTACTGGTACTACATCGATTCCTATTGCCATTGGTTTGATAGTTATGATGTATCCTCCCCTAGCAAGGGTCAAATACGAGGAATTAGGCAAGGTATTCAAGAATCACAAGGTGCTAGGGTTATCCTTACTAGAAAATTGGATCATTGGTCCTATTTTGATGTTTGCATTGGCTATTATATTTCTTAGAGCTTATCCGGAGTATATGGTAGGTGTTATTCTAATTGGTTTGGCCAGGTGCATTGCAATGGTAATCGTTTGGAATACCCTAGCAGATGGAGATAACGAGTATGCTGCAGCCTTGGTTGCCTTCAATTCCATCTTTCAGTTAATCTTCTATTCCATTTTTGCTTATATTTTTATAACCATACTGCCAGAATGGCTGGGATTAAGTGGCATGGAAATAAATGTCTCTATTGGAGAGGTAGCCCAAAGTGTTGCAATATACCTGTGAATTCCTTTTGCTGCTGGCTTTTTAACCCGTTACTTCTTGCGTCCTTCTAAAGGAGCAAAATGGTATGATGGCAAATTCATTCCTAAAGCAGGTCCGATTTCACTTTATGCTCTACTATTCACGATCATTGTAATGTTCTCTTTAAAAGGTGAATATATTGATACGTTGCCTTTAGATGTCGTGCGGATTGCTATTCCACTCTTAATCTATTTTGTAGTTATGTTTAGTATCTCATTTTTTGTTTCTAAAAAAATGGGTATTAACTATGCACAAACAACATCTCTTGCTTTTACTGCGGCAAGTAACAACTTCGAGCTGGCGATTGCAGTTGCAGTCGCAGTCTTTGGCATTAATTCAGGGCAAGCATTTGCAGCGGTAGTAGGCCCTTTGATTGAAGTGCCAGTTATGATAGGACTTGTGAATGTGGCACTCTACTGGAGAAGGAAATATTTTACGAAAGGTTACAAGGTTATGAAAGGTTACAAGGCTGCCTAAAGAGAAGTAAAAAATAAGTACTTCTGGCATTATGAAATCTATCAAAAAGAATCAAGAATAATGCACTTGCGTCATTTCCCGAATGTCTGAGAGATCCAGTCTTTTATCTCATCTCTTACCCGCCGGAAGATCTTGAGTTTCTCTTCTTCCGATCCTACTGCTGCTGCAGGGTCCTCAAAAATCTCGTGAATTACTTCTCTTGCTCTGGTAAACTGGGTCGGAAGCTCTAAATTCGTGCTGCATATAGGACAAGCTACTTTAGCCCGATCGCAGACCGTGACTGCTATGTCAAATATGGTATCCTGAAATTCTTGGGGAGTTTTTGAATGCTGACTGGAGATATCGATGCCTATTTCCTTCATGACTACAATAGCGTGAGGATTAACAGTTGTGGCCTCGACTCCAGCACTGTAAGCCTCGTATATATCTCCATAAATAGCTCTTAAAAGACCTTCAGCCATCTGGGACCTAGCTGAGTTATGTGTGCACAGAAAGAGAATTTTCTTCTTCCCTTGTGATTCCATACTTGTAACCATATTGCTACTATTGGACATAAAGTAAATCAACATTGAGATTGCTCCGGTGTATGATTTGAGAGGTTCCGCAAGCCAGAAAATTTTCGTTCTTTTTAGTTTTTTCATCTTCCAGTTGCATACTACTCCTTTTCTTATATTCCTTATTCTATGCTTTGCAAGCAACAGAATTTCTCCGCTCTCCCAGCAAAGGTTTTTCAGTCCTCAAGTCCCAAACGCTTCATGAAGTGATGGTAGTGCTCCGGTGGCAACCGGGAATAGAAAGCTTGGGTTACAACTTCACTCAAGGAAGGGTGAATATCCATACCACGCATTATTGGTTCAGTACTTCTTGATTCCGTATACATGAGAGGAATTATCTGGTGGATCAGGACTGAGGCATGAGGCCCTATAATATGGGCACCGAGAATTTGTTTTCCCTCTACATTCAGAATTAACTTTACAAAGTAGTCCTTGATTTCCAAAGCTGTCCCCTTTGCAGTATCTTTAAAAAATTTGAGGCCTATGCTCACCTTATCCTCCCCATACTTTTCAACAGCTTCCTTCTCTCCCATACCTACGCTGGCAATTTCAGGATAAGAAAATACTGCATGTGGTACAGCGTGGTAGTCTGTCTTCACTTTTTCTTTCATGATAGCATTCAGGTAAACTATCCTGGATTCATAGTTTCCAACGTGCTTAAGCAGATGTTTCCCGGTTGCGTCGCCAAAAGCCCAGATATTTGGCTGAGATGTCTCGAGATATTCATTCACCAGAATCCAGCCCTGCCCATCTGTTTTGATTTCAGCCCTTTCCGGATGAAGAATGTCGGTATTCGGAACTCTCCCAGTTGCTACGAGGATCTCATCCACAGTAATCTTTACTTCTTCTCCTGAATTTTTTTCCTTTGCAACTATGGTCTTCTGACTGTTATCTTCTTTTCTAACTTCTATAGCCTCATAGTTTGTAAGGATCTTCATATACTCTGACATTTTCAACCTAGCAAGTTTGGAGATTTCTGGCTCTTCTTGTGGGAGAAAAAGGGGATTTCTTCCAATTACAGTGACTTCTGCTCCCATAGCCGAGAAAAAATGTCCATACTCGGCTGCGATAAAACTTCCTCCAAGAATCGCTAGATTTCGGGGACATTCATTAAGCTGGAGCACAGTATCGCTTGTAAGATAACCAGCCGCTTCAAGCCCTTTAACAGGCGGGATAGCAGGCTTTGAGCCAGTGCATAGAAAAATCATTTTTGAGTAAAGTGTTTTGTCACTTACTTTTAGGGTATAAAGAGAAGCAAACTCTGCACTTTCATGGTAGTAGTCAATATTCGGGCTTCCGGTTATCCCCTGCCGGACAGCTTCTATATTTTCTCTTGTAATCCTTCGTACCCTTTCCATGATTGCAATGAAATCAATATCCCTTATTTCAGCCTTTATTCCAAAAAGAGATGCTGTTCCCAGTTCCCTGATAAGTTCCGCAGGATAGAGTAAAATTTTTGAAGGAATGCACCCCTTGGTAAGACAGATCCCACCGGGTTCGTCTTTATCGATAACAGCAATTTTTATTTCTGGATTCGAATCTATAATAGAATTTATATAGTTCATTGCCGAACCGGTACCTATTACAATCAGGTCATAATTTTCCATTTGTTACTCTCCACAATATAAAATCGTTTTATTGTCCCGGGAATTATATTGGAACAATTTCACATTTGCATTAAAAGTCAAGCTTGTTCATAATACAACTCTATAAGTTGATTTAATTTTAAACTACGCTCTTATTTGGGAAATGTTCAAATTCTGAATTTTTGAGGTCCTGTAGACTTTTGATCCTGCAGGGGTATCCTAAGAGAGATGGAATGATCAATGAATTTTACAAAATAAGTGATTTATTCTGGAATCAATACGTAAAAAATTCAAATCAATCTTTTTTGATACCTGTCTTATGGGTTTATTATGAAACGAATTCCATAATTAGTTAGAGAAATTGGATTTCATTTTTAGAAAGAGTTATCTGATACTACTGAAGAATTGGGAAAAGAGATAGATTAGATTTTGATAACTAGGATAGGTGGTAAAAATGCCAGGGAATCTAATTTTTGACCAGAAAACAGTAGTGAATGAGTGGGCCTTATGAACACCAATGAAGTATAAAAACATAGATCTTATAAATTGTGGGTAAGAGATACTATTTATCAAAGAGCTCCTTGACAATTTTTTATTTTCAGACATGTAACTTCACTCCTACACTCAAACGTTTTATTTTGAAATCTATGCAATAGTGCATTTATGGATCATAATAATTAGATGAGCGTGATATAATATATATTTATTGCACATATAATATATAGTAATAACTTTACTAAATAGTAGGTTATATGCATAGTCTTGATCTAAAGGACCTAACAACAATATTTTCTAAAAATATAGATCTACTCTTGGATCACAATATCACTTAAGACAACCTAAAATTCTTCAAAAAGGCCGCTAATAGGGTTTGTCTAGATATATTCTAAAAACTCAACACAAAACCTGGAAAAGCATGCCTACTCTTGATTAAGCAAAATATGTTAGTCAGTTATTCCAACACATATATAAAATGATTTAGATAAACTGAATAAAGTCAAGCCAAGCGAATATCAATACAATTAATATCAAAATTAAAGGAGTGATATTTTATGGTAAAAATGATAATTTTTGACCCTGCAATGTGCTGTTCCACGGGTTTGTGTGGACCTGTAATTGACTTGGAGCTTTTAAGGATATCAACAGTTATAAGTAATCTTGAAAAAAACGGGGTAAAGGTTGAACGATATAACCTTAACAGTAATCTGCAGGCCTTTGTAGATAACATAGTTATACATGAAATACTGAACCGAGATGGTGTTGATGTATTACCCGTAACTATTGTTGATGGTAAAGTAGTCAAGACTAATAAATATCCTACAAATGATGAACTGCTTAAATTTTTGGATGTACCAGAAAGTTATATAAAGGGAATAGAAAAGCCTGCGACTCAGGACTCTTGTTGTAGTGATGATCATTGCTAATGTTATGCCAATTAGGTGAGTATATTGTTTGAAACATTTAATCCTAAACAAATAAAACTTACTAAATATTTGTTTTTTACAGGAAAAGGCGGCGTTGGAAAAACATCCACAGCCTGTGCTACTGCTGTGACTCTGGCGGATGAAGGGAAAAAGGTTTTGTTGATTAGTACTGATCCTGCCTCAAATTTGCAAGATGTATTTAACATCGAGTTAAATAATAAAGGGGTTTCTATTAAAAATGTGCCCAATTTGATTGTAGTCAACATTGATCCTGAAAAAGCTGCCCAAGAATATAAAGAAAGTATTGTCGCACCCTATCGAGGGAAGCTGCCTGAAGTTGTAATTAAAAATATGGAAGAACAGCTTTCAGGTTCGTGTACTGTTGAAATAGCTGCCTTTAATGAGTTTTCAGCATTTATAACTGATGAAAAGACAGAGCAAGAATATGATTTTATCATTTTTGATACAGCCCCTACTGGACACACTCTTCGATTGATGCAGCTGCCTTCAGCTTGGAGTAATTTCATAAGCGAAAGTACACATGGAGCGTCTTGTTTAGGCCAGCTTTCCGGACTTGAAAGTAAAAAAGAGATTTATAAACAAGCCGTAGAAACATTATCTAATAAAGACATGACTACTCTTATTCTTGTTTCCCGCCCGGAAAAAGAACCTCTTAAAGAGGCTGAAAGAGCTTCACAGGAGCTTAAGGATTTAGGCGTTAATAATCAAATACTTATAATCAATGGCGTGCTGCAAAGCTATGATGATATTGTATCTAAAAGCCTTTTTGATAAGCAACGAGAGGATTTGAAATGCATGCCAGTTGATTTAAAAAATTTCGTTACCTATAAAATTCCTCTTAGAGCCTATAATATTACCGGTATAGATAACGTAAGGGCATTCTTACACCAGGATAACGATAAAATCAGCGGTGAAATGATCAGTTCTAAGCGGATTCCTAAACTCAAAAATGTTATAGATGACTTGTATGCTTTTGGCAAAAAATTAGTATTCACCATGGGTAAAGGCGGCGTTGGGAAAACAACGATTGCAGCAGCAATTGCATTAGGTCTGGCAAGAAAGGGCGCCAAAGTCCATCTTACAACAACAGACCCTGCAGCGCACGTTAAATTCGTGATAGAAGAAAGCAGTGATATAACTATAAGTAGGATTGACGAAGAGGCGGAGCTTGCGAAATATAAAGAAGAAGTGCTCAGCAAAGCAAGGGAAACAATGAGTGGAGATGATATCGCCTACATTGAAGAAGATTTAAGATCACCCTGCACGCAGGAAATTGCTGTTTTTAGAACATTTGCTCAAATTGTAGAGAAAGCTAAAAATGAGGTTGTTGTTATTGATACTGCTCCCACAGGACATACTCTTTTACTTCTTGATTCAACCCAAAGTTATCATAGAGAAATCAGTCGTTTGCAAAGTGATATCCCAGAGTCAGTTAATAACTTGTTACCCATGTTGAGAAATGCTGACGAAACCGAAGTTCTAATCATTACATTAGCAGAAACTACACCAGTGTATGAAGCAATGCGGCTTGAGTCTGACCTGAAACGTGCCGGAATCAATAGCAAATGGTGGATAATCAATGCCAGCTTATATGCAACTGAAACAACGAATAAAACACTTAAGGCAAAGGCCAGCAATGAGATTGAATGGATAAACAAGGTTGACAAGCATTCCAATGGGAATTTTGCGGTTACAGAGTGGACAGCAGATGAAATCAAAGGTGAAAAGCTATTAGATCTGATAGAGTAATATCCCTCATGCATAGAAACAATAATATGTGAAATCAGAGAAACCTAGGTTTAATTGACTACCTATTTTCTTACTATCAGTACCGCCGTCTGAGAATATCTATCAGTTCCTGTACATGGGGGGTTCGGTCTTTGATTTTTGTGCAGACTGCACCGATAACATAATCAAGTCGAAGAAATTCTGTGTTTCCGTCTTCAGTATCTAAGACTACACAGCATGCCCTGTGGTCTCCATCTCTTGGCTGTCCTACTGAACTCGGGTTTATCATTCTGGTGTACCCTTTTATTTGGATTTATCCTTCCCCTCCTGAACAAGGGCAAGATCTATAATTTTTTCAAACATTTGTTCGTCGTTGGTACCATTTAGTCCAATAATTCTGGCCTGGGATCTATCGGTGCTAACTTTCCCGTTCTTCTGCATGTAAACGTATTCCCCGTTTTCAATACCCACGATTACAAAGGAATCAGGAAGATATTTCACATCAAAATATTCTGCAAGGTCAGGACTGTGATCCACATCTACAGACACGATAGTGGTTTTTCCTCGGTATTCTACAGCCAATTTTTCGAGGATTAGTTTCATAGATCTGCACGCATGGCACTCTTTTGATCCCATTTCCACAAAAATTGGGCCTTTCTGTAGGGATGTATTTATATTATCCAGCTGGGTTATTATTAAAATATTATTTTTTTCCGGGCCTACCTTCGAATTCGTGGAATTTCCCAGAATTTTCTCAGAGCAGCCAGCCGTAGAGAGCAAAGCTACAAGTAGGATCAATAATACAAATAATTTTTTCATGTTGGTCGTCCACAACTATTAATGTGATTGAGGTTTTAAAATTCGTAAGTGTAAATATATTAGCAACTATATCTATGACATTAATCTATGGCATTAACATTAATTAATTTTTTGTGTTATTAATAATTCACCTACCAAAACAGCAGCACTGTCTCTGTAATTGACATCTCAAATTACACTATTACTGCCACTATGAATGTAGGCAACCTTCCTGTTGCTCCTGGACAGTTTATAAGTTCTTGATTTTATTTTTTTCATTTATGCATATGTTTTAAAGTAAAAACTCTGCATAAAAGGGCTGTTCACATCAATGTTTGATTCAGGAGAATAGTGGGTTAAGCATTAAGTTGCTGCCGGGGACTATACAAAAATCTTTTACACTATATAAAAGTTATCGAAGGCAACAATTATTAATCTGTGCTTTTTTATGCAGTTAAATCTGTCATCTATAGGACTTACGCACTGGATTTATAAAATTAAATGCAATAGATGTTGTATATTAAACTGCGATTCTAGAAAATTAAAGGTTTAATGCAATTGATTTTTCAGTTCAACTGCGTAAGTCATAAATAATTGATGCTTGCTCGTTATCTTTTAATGTGAACTTCATAGTGAATTCAGTTCCATTGTTCCTTTTAAGGTCCAGTTTCCCATCTAACTGGTCCATAAGGGAAGTTACCAGCTGTAGTCCTAGACTTTCAATATCTTTGACCTCAAGGTTTTCAGGTATACCTACCCAATCATCTGAAACTGTCAGAATGAAACTGGTAGTATTACAATTTTCGTTTCTGCTTTCTTCTCTGCGATTTGTACATGCTCTCTTTTTTTCACGGTAAAATTTGATTCGAATTTCTCCTTTGTCTCTGCAGGAAAATGCATGTTTTAGGGAGTTCGGAATAAGTTCATTAACAATCATTCCTGATGAGATTGCACTATACACATCAAAGAAAAAGCCATCTTCCAGTATCCATTTTTAAGCTTATATTGGTATTATACAAACCTATGAATATGAAAAAGATTTTGAGTGAGGTTCTCAAGTTATGGTGAACAATATAGATCTTCGAGTTTTCCACTTTTGTATAATTCTTCATGGATAAGGGCCATCGATATTACTCTGTCCTGACTTTCCCTGAAAGCATCTATGATTTCTGAACTCGTCACTTCTACTATTGCTTTTGAATTTATCAGCCTGAAGGTCAAGAAGTGAAGATATTACCTGTAAGTTATTCTTAATTCTGTGGTGAATTTCCTTTTTACGGGCAATCTCGATATTTGCGAATACTTCTTCTATCTTTTTACGTTCAATAGAATATTGGATAGAACGTTTCAATAATCTACTGTCGATTTGCCCTTTGACTAAATAGTCCTGAGCACCTTTCTTTACAGCCTCAATCCCAATTTTTTCATCATTTGACCCAGTAAAGATTATGATCGGAATTCGTGAATTTCTTGCATGAATATAAAGAAAAGTGTCAATACCATTGCTATCCGGCAAGGCTAGATCCACAAATGTTACATCAAAAGTACGCTCTTGAAGAAAACTCAAACCTTCGCTCAGGGTTTCAACGTTTATAAGTTCATATGGGAAGTCTGCGAATTCTTCAAGTATCTCTTCAATCAGACTTGCATCTCCAGGATTATCCTCAAAAAGCAAGATTTCAATCTTTTCACCCATAGTTAAACCGCATATTTTAGGAGTTACATTGATTTAATTTTGATGACAACTTCATAACTTCAAGCCAAAAAAGTATGTTTCCAATTACCAGACTTCTTTAATAGACAAAGTTAAATTAAAACTTGAAAGTATTTTCTTATTTGTTAAAATTTAATTTTGAAATTATGTGGGGCTGATTGGTAAAGTGAAATAAAAAGTTGAACCTTTGCCCAATTCAGATTCTACCCATATACGTACACCATGCCCTTCTACAATTCTCTTACAAATTGCAAGCCCTATTCCTGTGCCAGGATATTTGTCCTTTGTATGCAGCTTTTTAAAAATTTCAAAGATTCTTTCTGAATACTGCAGGTCAATTCCAATTCCATTATCCTGCACTGAAAATATCCATTCGCTAGCTTCTTTCTCTGCGGAAACATGGATTTTTGGTGCATCTTCACCATGAAATTTTATTCCGTTGAGTATCAGATTCTGAAATACCTGAACCAGCGGGGTAGAATCTGCAATTACATCCGGTAATTCATCATAAGATATAGTAGCTTTATTTTCTTTAATTATCATTCTTAAATTTGATAACACCTTATGCAAAATGAACTCACAATCTATACTTTCAGGTTTGTTGTTTATTGTACCCACTCGAGAGAATTCTAAAAGATCGTTTATTAAATTTTGCATACGGGAAGCTCAGTCAATAGCAAAATTGATGTATTTTTCAGCTTTATCATCTAGATTACCTTGATATCTCTTTTGTAAAAGCTGCAAATAACTTGTTATCATCCTCAATGGCTCTTGTAAGTCGTGAGACGAAACATAAGCGAATTGCTCTAATTCTTCATTTGAGCGGGAAAGTTCTTCTAATTTCAATTTTAATATTTCTTCTGCTTTTTATGCTCAGTAATGTCTTGGAGTGTTCCTCTAGTTCGAATATGGATGTTTTCAGTATCATAAATAACTTTATTCTGTGCATGGATTACGCGCTCTTCTTGATCAGCTAATATGGTCCTTGTAATATCTTTTAGTATTCCAATAGCACCGTAAGGATGTCCATCCTGATTTGTAAGGCTGATTCCGCTGTTTTCTATATAAATACAAGTTCCTTCTTTTCTTCTCAACATTGATTCTTCCGTAAATTTGCCTTCGGTAATTCTTTAATTCTTAAATTTTTTACCCAGATGGTTCATATCTGTATGATGGATATTCTTGATCCAAAAGTTTTTGCCAAACTTCTGTAATTATTCAAAGCTGTATTATGTAACTTCTTCTATGGAACCTGCCCAATTGCATTTACCTGTTCTTGAATCATAATCATATATCACTTGTCCTGTATGTTCTGTGATAATTCTGTACTTTTCTTCGCTTTTCTGAAGTTTTTCTTTCAGTTTGTTACTTTTGGTTATATCTCTGCCAATAACTAAGACGGCTATTAGGTTTTCAGACTCATCAAAAATTGGGGAAAGAGTTAATGAGATATTTATTATCTTACCATCTTTTCTTAACCTTAAAGTCTCATAATGATGGATTCGATCTCCCTGTTTAAGTAGTTCAACTAACTCTTCTGTTTCTTCTACTAATATGGATAGCTCCAGAATGGATATTGGCTTTCCCAAGATTTCTTTAGCCGAATAACCATAAACCTGCTTTGCGCTTTTATTCAAGCTGGTAATAGTGCCATCAAGGGAAGTGGTTATAATAGCATCGTTTGATAATTCCACAATATTTGCCAGTATCTTAATTTTATCGTCTGCTTCTTTGCGCTTGGAACTTTCTATCTTTTCCCATTTTTCTTTCTTTTTTATCAAAGCTAATTGATGGTTGACGACTACATCGATGATTTCAGTCGCGTTGCCCTGTCGAGATTATAAGTGCAGAGAGCTATCATATGATAGTTGCCGATGACTCTGTCTACATCTTTCTCATAATCAACAAAATCATTCCAATTTTCATTTTCTAGCCAAAAAGTATCCTCAGTAAACCTCAAACTATCATAGCCATTATTCCGAGCTTGGTCAAGTTTTTTAACCCAGCCGTTTAAGGTGCTTGCTGAGTCGAAACTACCTTCTTTTAAATACCAGTGCGTGTAGGGAATGAATTCAATTTGTCCATTTTGCAAATAAGTATCAAAATCAGGAATAGTTTTTTTCAAAGCTTCTTTTGCTTCTTCTATTTCCAAGAGTTGTGATATGATCCAAAGGCAAAACTCGTTATTTTCCAGCCTGGCCTTAAATACGGGATCAATATATCTATCAAATCTTCTTTTGTTTGGTAAAATTGGCAGATGTGTATTCCCCAAGGTATATTCCCAATAACATCAATACCAGATTTTCTCAGGTTTTCTCTCATTTACTATTCTCTACAATTTGAAGACACATCCGCAAAAATTTTACTGTTCTCAAGATATGTAGCTCCGGTCTCGCCATATCTCATAATTTCGACTCTTAGTTATTTTGGATTTCTTGAGAGTCAGTTGCTCAAAAACATAAGCATAAGACTCTTTAAGTTTTATCTCCAACATGAAGTAACATGCTCATTTTTTCAATTTTACCAATATTCGTCATACTGATCCTTTTTACACAGTGAGATCAAATCTAACAGTTCAAATTAACAGTTAAAACAAATTAGAAATTTATATTGTATTTAAATTGTGATATAATTTTATATTTTGATATAGGGTAATTGTTCTGCTACCAAAAATAAGTCTATTAATTTCAATTTTAATTATTAACTTTATTATTTTAAATTAACCATATTAACAATTATTTTTGGATAAAATTTACCTTCGCATCAAATATTTTAATACCAAACAATAATTTAATATTAATATTGTTTTGGTATTATCTAATATTTTCACAAAGCTAACTTTAAAAAAGTTAATTTTAGATCAGCTAATCTTGAAGAACTTGACTTTAAGGTGTCTAATATTGAGAAAGCGAACTTTGGAGGAGCTAACATCAAAGAAGCTTTCAATTTATCAATTGAACAGTTATCTGAAGCAAAAACACATTATAAAGTAAACTTGGACGAAGAATTCTTTATGGCACTAAGAGGGAGGTATACTACCCTTTTTGAAAAATTTAATGAATCGAAAACCATTTAAAGAGTATATAACGAGCATTTTAAAATGTTTATAATATATTCCAGCCTAGCCCTATTCTAAATGTTCAACAGAGAGCCTAACAATTAGTCTATTCCTATGATAGTTTCCTGATGCACATCCACGGGTTAACTACAGAAATAACTAGTATCCACAAAATTAAGTTTATTGATTAAGATTTTATGCATGTTGCTAATCTTAATTAAACTTCTAACCTTTTTGGTGGGAATGTTACAGCATTAAGCCAAAAGTCTTCTATGGATTTAATTACTTTCATGAATTCGTCCAAGTCAATAGGTTTAACGAGATAAGCATTGGCATGAAGATCATAAGCTCGGAAGATGTCCTTTTCAGTACTGGAAGTAGTCAAAATGATTACAGGTATGTTTTTAAGGTTATTACTCTCTTTTATATCTTTAAGAACTTCACGTCCATCTTTTTTTGGTAAATTCAAATCCAAAAGAATTATATCTGGATGCGGAGAACCTAAAAACTTACCGTCATGCCATAAAAAATGGAGTGCTTCGTCTCCATCTTCTGCAATATGAAGATTAGTCCTAATTTTTGAGTCATTGAAAAATTCTTTAATTAATCCAACGTCTCCCTTATTGTCTTCAACCAGAAGGATTTCCAAAAGTTTATCCAACATTTTCATTATTAAAACCCTCATAAACAAAAATTAAAGAGTTTATTGAGCTGTTAGCCTGAAAATACAGCATCAATATCCTATTATTTGAGATTTGATGAGCAAGTTTTATAGGGGTTGCTATTATTTATTAGATATTTCATATCTCTTTCAGTTTTGTGTAGGTAGGTAATTATATATTTTGAATGTAAGAAATCAAAATCTTTGGATTATTATTTGTTATAGCTTTTTATTTACTATACTTAAATATGTCTATATTTATCTTTGACAAATTATATAAAAACTTTCAATCGGTACTCGAATACATAAACAAAAACGAGTTGGACACAAAATCCCCCAACAGTCGAACCAAAATGGAAAAACTACTAAACAAAGAAGATCCTTAAGATTAAGTTCGAAATTCAATGATGATACTAAATTAAAAATAATTACATTATGAATTTACACCTAGAATCTACACCTATGTACACTGCAAAATGTCATTTACAGAAGAGTTGGAGAGTTATGACTATTTCAGATCGTCGGAGTGCTGATGAACCAGAGATTCTGGTCCAGGAACGGATAGCTAAGCTGGAAAAAGTTAATCAGGCATTACGCACCGAAATTCGAGATGCGAATGTTCTCCACACATTGAGCACACGGTATATTGAAGGTATTGATTCTCATTCACTTTATCAGGAGATTGTTAGCGCTGCGATCGCAATAACCAAAACGGATAAAGGAAACATACAGCTTCTCGATACATCAACAGGAAAATTGAAGATTGTAGCCTACACGGGTTTCGATCTTCCAATTTTAAAACTTTTTGAGTATGTAGACGCAGGGGAAGCGACAGCATGCGTAACTGCGATGAAACGAATGGAACGTGGGGTTGAAGATATCACTCAAAGTCCTATATTCATTGGAAGCGATGCCCTAAACGTGCTGTTGAATGAAGGAGTCCTAGGTGTTCAATCCACGCCTTTAGTCAGCCGATCAGGTAAGTTGCTAGGCATTCTCTCCACCCACTTCAGCAATATTCACGCGCTGTCTGAGCGTGAATTAATGCTAGTGGACATTCTGGCTAGGTAGGCTGCAGATATCATCGAACAGGCTAAGACGGTGAAAGAGCTCAAGGATAGTGAAGAACGCCTGTATCTATTGAGTAACAACCTACCAGATAGTGCACTATATCAGTATGTTCAGGAGCTGGATGGCAGTGTTCGTTTCTTATACTGTAGTGCAGGTATCGAAAAGCTCAACAGTGTCAGCATCCAGGATGTGTTGCATGATCCAGCCACACTACACCGTCAACTGCCACCGGAGTATTTTGAACAGCTAGTCGAAAATGAAGCCAGAAGCGCACGCGAGCTATCTAACTTTGATATGGATGTTCCGATGCAGCTTCCCAATGGCCAGCTGCGCTGGATGCGATTACACTCCCGTCCGCGCCTGCTGCAGATGGCCGAACGATTTGGGATGGCGTGCAAATGGATATTACCGAGCGTAAGAAGATTGAATCCGCTTTGCGCGAAAGCGAAGAACGTTTCCGTACTATGGCGAATAGATCCCACAATTGGTTTGGATAGCCAGATCAAATGGCTTTAGATATTGGTATAACGAACGTTGGTACTCTTACACCGACACAATACCTGAGCAGATGGAAGGGTCGGGCTGGCAGAGTGTTCATGATCCTGCAGTGCTGCCAAAACTAATGGAACAGATGCGGGCTTCGCTTGCTCCGGGGTAGATATTTGATATGGAGTTGCCCCTGCGCGGTGCAGATGGTATTTTCCGCCCGTTCATCACGCGAATGTTGCCTGTGAAAGATGCTGCAGGGAACATCGTTCAATGGTTTGGGACAAATACTAATATCACAGAGCACAAGCGATATGAACAGCAGTTATTTGACACTAACCAGCGTCTGGAAGCACTTATGATGGCATCTCCTGTGGGAATCAGTTTCTCAAATGATCCAACCTGTCAGTTTATTGCCGGAAGTTCTGTATTATTAGCTCAGTTCGATGGTAGTAAAGAAGATAATATCTCAGCATCCGCACCGAACTACGATGCGCTCGGTCGACAAGTACGTTTCTTCTTGGATGGTAGGCAAATCAGCGATATCGAGCTTCCTTTGCAGCGGGCCGTTGCTGAGAATCGGGTGATCCCACCCATGGCGTTAGAGGTACAGCTGCTGAGCGGAAGGCGATGGTTTACAGAAGCTTCTGGGGACCTATACATGATCTAGGAGGCAACATTATCGGCGGCCTTGCTATAACCGTGGATGTCACAGAGCGAAAACGAGCAGAAATTAAGTTGAAACAAACACTCGACAATTTAGAAAACTTAGTTAAAGAACGTACAGCTGAGCTTGAAACAGCAGAAAAAACGTTGAAGTTGAAAAAGAAGAGCTTATCCATTCAAATGAAGAATTAGAACAATTTGCTTACGTTTAGTCGCATGATTTACAGGAACCACTGCGGATGATAACAAGTTATTTGCAGCTTTTACAAAGGAAGTATCAAGGTAATCTAGATGATAAAGCTGAAAAATACATCAATTTTGCTATTGACAGAGCTTCCCGGATGCAAAATCTGATAAATGACCTTTTAGAATACTCTCGAGTGGGTACAATAAACAACAAACCTGAAGGTATAGATTGTGAGTTCATTTTGCATAAGGTATTATCAAATTTAAAAATGGTTATTAAAGAAAATAATGCTACTGTATCTCATGATCCTTTGCCTATGGTAATTGCAGATTCTACCCCGCTGGTTCAGGTATTTCAGAATCTGATACTCAACGGAATAAAATTTCATGGTGAAGATGCACCAAAAATCCATATTTCCGCAGAGAAAGAAGCTAGTGAATGGATATTTTCAGTGCAGGATAATGGAATTGGAATTGACCTGCAGTATTCAGAAAGAATCTTTGAAATTTTTAAAAAGCTGCATATAAAGGACAAATATCCTGGCACAGGAATAGGGCTTGCAATTTGTAAGAGAATTGTAGAAGGGCATGGTGTACGTATATGGGTAGAATCTGAATTGGGCAAAGGTTCAACTTTTTATTTCACTTTACCAATCAGCCCCACATAATTTCAAAATTAAATTTTAACACATAAGAAAACAATTTCAGCATTTAATTGGAATACAAAATATAATTGAAGAGCTGCTTGAAGAGTTAGTTGATCTTCATTTGGGATGGATTTATATATATATCCTGTAATACTCTGTCCAACTGGCGTGCTTTTTTTGATACACTCTTCTCCATACTGAATTATGTTCTCAATTGCATTTTTCAACAGGCAAGGGTATATTTCGCCTACTTGCTCCCATATAGGTTTTCCATGAAAGAATTAAACAAAAAAGATGTTGCAATACAAATGCTTTCATCAGAGTTGTCAATTACAAAAGCAACTTCAGAAGGGCGTTTAGATGTTTATAAAGAGAAAGATACAAGGATATTAGATCTCCAGAAACAAATTGATATCAAGGATGAGCAGCTCAGGCCAGATCGAAAAGCTGTCTGAAACTATGCACGCTCAAGCAATACACATTCAATCATTGATCAATCAGAAAGCAATCGAAGAACCAGGAGCTAAAAAACCATGGTGGGGATTTTGGTAACTTCGGCTACAATTCTCAAAACCGATCAAACTTCGCTAAAATTTGTTTTCTAATTCCATCTGTATCATTGCCAATTAAATCGACGTCCTGATTCAGGTTTTCTGAAATTGCATTCGTTTTCCTATAGACCCTTCTTCCAAATTCGTCACAATAGTTTACTTCTTCTGGCAAAGAGTCTGTAGGGAGAAGTGCTGCATCCGTAAAGACCGAGACCAAGAAAATTGCGGATCCATATTCCTTTGTAAGAATAGTCCCTGAATATCCGAAATGGCCTATCCAGAGCGTACTGCCAGATACCTGTGGGAAATAGGAGGATGCATATCAAGCAGCCAATTTTCTGTATCCCTTCGGTAAACGAAATTTGCAAACTGAAGGATAGCTTTGTATCCAAACTGCTGCAAGAAATTTATCATCCCAATGACTATGCCAGTAGCAAGTGTAGTGATCGTACCTTATTAGTTTCAAGGGATTCATGATCAACTTTTCTGAAATAAGGATTGAATAAGGTTCTGATCAAAAGGTAGAGCAAAACAGACAGAAGATTTTGCTTCTGGTAATAAATAGGTCAGTTTGGCAGAATGAGGGTCACCTAAATGGGCTTTGGTCGTTGCAGCGCTTACTTTGAAGGCTCCAAGGGTCAGAGCCATTTCTTTTAGGGCTTCGGTCAGTTATACTTCTTCGATTCGTCGGTTAATTCTTCTTTTTTCGATTCCTCAAGCAAATTAGAATGACTTATCTGCTGTGGGAAATATTGGAGTGAAAAATATATTTCGTTCAAGCCCTGTAGTATTTTGAACCCTTTTTCAGTAATCATATAATCTCCTCTTTCATGTTGCTGCAGAATCAGTTTGCAGTCCATGAGTTTCTGGAGATGAAAGAGTAAGTTTCCTGCTGTAAGGCCCGTAAGTTTGGAAAAAGCAGAGAAACTTTTCGGTTCGAAGGCAACGGCTTTTAAAATTTCCAGGCGCTGTTTATTTGAGACCGGCTCAAGGATTTCGCTCATAACCACGCCTGTTTCTAGGGCTGAAATATTGGGCTTCTGTTCTTGATTATTTTTATAGATCTTCATAGAATGCATGAGGTTGATTTGTTTTATGAAGAGACTCAAAACTTCGGAAAAGCACTGCTCACATTTCCTATAAGGGGCTTCGCATTTCAGTTCATGCAGCTTCTTTCTGTTGTCTGAAATAAGGGCTTCATCTACTTTTTTATTTCTTATAAGCCCTCCATTGTGCTTTAGAAGGGCTGTAAACTTAGAAGTGCAATTTTCCTTTTCAGGACATTTTTTCACCATGTTTTGTTCAAGTCCAGTCTCTATATCTTCAAAAAGGTGAATTATAAGAGCGTGTGAATATTCCTGCCTTGAACTTTCGAGAGCAGCTTCGAAACGCAGCCTATTGGAATATTCTATCACTTTTTTGATATCACTGTGCATTTCGAAAAGTTTTCCCCTTATAGCCTTTATCTCATCCATTTCTAGATCTTCAGACTTTTTAGGATTTTCAGGATTGTCTTCCTTCTCATTCCTAACCTTGTTCACGCTTTTACACCTATTTACTTTATTTTTAAAATTCTTGTCATAACTTCATAGATTATTCAGGTACATCTTTATTAAGGGTACCAAAATGTATTTTGTATATTTTGATGCCAATTAAGTATAAATCAATTACTAACTATGTGATATTTGGTTGGTGTATAAAAATTGGAAAACGGATGTGAAATAATATGGTAAAATGTAGAAGCTGCCAGCAGGATTGGCGCTACTTTTACCATCCTGAGGCTTGTACTTACTGATATAGTTGCTAATGATAATAAGAAACCAACTATCAGTAGAATAGGAATTGTTTTTTTAAATTTCATTTATTTTTCACTTCATTAAATTATATAGCCAAAGCTATGGTTTATGCCATTAAACGAGCTCTAAAAAGATAGCCCTATAACATTGATTCTAGAAGTATTTCAGCCAATGGAGAAGAACGTATAGTCAATGAGCAAAGTGAAGTTATTTTTGATAAAAAAATGTCCTTATTCGAATGGAAGCAACAGTTCAGGATATTAAGAAGCGTAAAAAACAGAAGAATTTCTGGAAAATATTGAAAATTTTCGTAAAAAGGAAATTTGCCATAGGATCATGAATTATCTTCAGCTTATATCTTCCCTTCTGGACCTTCAGCTGAAAAGTTCAAAGACCGAAAATATATAAAGAACTCAGAAGTCCTTGAAGCCTTCAGGAAAATCCAACACAGAGTGATATATATGGCTCTTATTCATGAGGAACTGCATGAAGGGAAAGGAAGACGCAGTTGGTTTCTCAAAATAACTTCAAAAACGTGTTGAGAACATTTTCTGATATACATGCCTAAAGATGTCGATTTCAGCTGAAATATGGATCTAGAAGAGAATTTTTTCTTTGAGATGGATATTGCAGTCCCATTAGAAATGATTGTTAATGAACTCGTTTCCAACTCTCTCAAACATGCATTTCTCGGCAGAGCTAAGGGAGAAATTCAAATCAACCTTCACAGAGACGAAAACAAAAAAGATAGCCTTAAGAACACCAGTTTTACCCTGAAGGTCTCAGAAAACGGTGTGGACATTCCTGAGAACTTTGAAATTGAAGGTCTTAATAGTCTTGGATTTCTGCTGGTCTCTGCCCTTGTAGATCAATTAGATGGGGAATTTGACTTGAAAAGGGACAATGGGATGAAATTCGCGATGAAATTTACAGTAATCGAAAAATAAACAAGAATTAACTAATGTAAGATGAATAGTTTTTTTTAGAAAATATATGCATTTTTTCAGTTTAATCCTAAATTGTAGGGACGTTTTCATCTGAATTTGGGGTAAATATACAGGTTTTACTGAAAAACTGAATAATGAATAACTAAAATATTGCTATCAGATCAAATTAAGACGCCAACCTGAATCATAAGAAACAAGCATGTAGTAATAGCATAGTAATCAAAAAAAATTGGGATAATAGTAGATTTTACTGTAAATCTGGGATGTGCAATTTATAGCAGTGCGCTTAATTTTCTGTAAAATCATGAATAACCTATCTAGATCTCGTATCAACAGCCATTTCTCCATTTTCAGCATTATACAATCCTCAAACCTTTCTCAAATGTTGAAGATTTGTAATTTTTGAACTGTCTAAAATGGGGAATTCTTAACCGCTTTTGACATAGTCTTACAAAAGACAGCCTCGTAAGTCCTAATGCCATTACTAGCTTTGAGATTTACCAAGCTGGCCCGTCTAAACCGCTGTTTGTTTGGTGTACTTATGCACGCTCAACATCCAAAGAATCGCTCTGGGATGATATGTTAAGCATACTAGCAGGGATCATCACCTGGTAATTAGACACGTTTTGTAAGTCAGTTGGAGCAACCTCAATTTGAGTGTATTCTCCCACATTTTTTACGGTTGTTTTTGGTGTGTGCCCTGTTTTATACCCCCAAACTTCATTGATTTCTCTTTTGACTCCATGGCTTTTTGGGGAATCGCCTTGTGATAGCATCCACTGTTTTGGAGTGTAGAGATATTGTGTATTTTGTATTGTCATAAGAGGTGCGCGAAGAGTTGTGAAATTTTCCCCCGTCCATATACCATTTACCTTAGTTGCTTGCGTGTAAAACACAGTCCAAACTCCGAGAGTATCTCGCGCAGGGATCCATAGTTTCAAGATGTTTCCATCATCGCTAAATATACCTGCACTACGATATAATTGAACATCCTCATGTGCTGCACATGATGAAGTCTTAACTTTTAGAAGTGGTGAGCTTTGAACTGTAAAATTATCGGTGTAATTATTTGCAGTTGCAATATGTAGATCGTCGCTGAATCCATTGTTACTATACAACGTAAATAATGCACATATTGTTGATTTTCCTGGATAATTCATCGTATTCATATGCCAGGGATAGTAGTGGCTTGATTGACTCACAACTTGCTTATTTCCAAAATGTACCCCATCAGTGGATGTGTATCTGTATATTACATGCGGTTGAGGATCAATGTCAACAATCCACATGTAATATGTTCTTGTGGCTTTATCATACATAACTGCTGGCGATACCCCATGAGCAGTGACATTTATTTCTGGTGAAACGGTAATCCCATCATACGTTTTAACCTTTGGATCTTCTTTGATTACCTTACCCATAACATCCCCAATTACATAGTAGCACATAAATTTTCCAGTATTAGGATTGTATATGAGATGAGAATCAGAACCATATGGATCAGAACCATGTGGATCCGAACCATAAGGATCAGAACCATAAGCATTTGATTTATACTCCGATTCTATTGGTGTTCCAATAGGATTTGTCACTCCTGGCGGTACATACCAAACTAGTCCGTCATCAGAATAGTACAAACATGCATTTTCAAGTGTATCGTTCGAATATGCATACGGTGTAACAAACATCCACCATTTGTGACCAAATACACCAGTCTCATTAAAATAGATCGATGGGTGATTAAATTGGTTATACCCGTATGGATCAGGTATAGATAAGGGGAGACGATTTTGAGTTACATTTAGCATGTACATATTTGCATTACCAGAAGCATCATAACCATATGCCACTGTATGTGGAACATTCTTTTCGATGTAATCACTTGGCGTGATTCCAGGAGTGGGCGTCTTAATATCCGAGCTGTTTGAGTTTACCCAAATTATTGCTTTGTCTATTCCTTGATTTTGGAATGATCCACCACCAGCTTTGAAGCTTGTATGCCACCAATCTGCTCCCCGAATCCCACCAACGAGTGCGCCAGAACCAAAAGAAACATCAGAAAATGTGCCTAAGTTATGAGTACCATCTGTTAGTGTTTCATTGACGGCCAATTCAATGCCGTTAGTGAATGGTTTATTCAGCATAACATTCGCAGAAGATGTGTTACCAGAGCCTGACAACACCAGATGTCCATTCTGTACTTCTACTGTTGAGTTATTGCTTCCTTCTTTGTAAGCTGTCCACTTTGATGTATTTAAGTTGCCTGAGCTAAAGTTATCGTATGCCCACATGACTGCATCTCCATTTGGAGAATAGCCAGGTGTATTGTACACATTGAAATGTTGTGTGCTGCCATTCATGTTGACTTTGAGCCACAAATTATGCTGAGGATCAATGTAATATGGCTGTGCAGCAGACTTCAAGTTCGTAGATGTTGCAAGTGTATTCACAGATAATAAAACTGTGCTGATTAATAAAAAGAATACTTTATACTTAATTTCCATAATACCCCCACATTTTAAATATGCGTATGATAGTTTTTACTGGTCTTATGCTAAATTGAGAAAACAAGCTATTTTTAATTTAATATAAATCGTTTTATGTTGAAGTTATGCTTAATAATAAATGTACTTATTGATATATAGCTACTCTGGTTTAAATAAAGTTATAAGATGTTAAAAAATTGTCAATCTGCCTTCATAAAATAAATAGCATCGGACTTACGCAGTTGAACTGAACTAAATCAACAGCATTAAATCATTAATTATCTAAAAACTTCATTCATTCGGTTGAAAAATTTGTTAATGTCAAAATGAACATTGCAATAATCTATTAATCTCAATTTACATTCTAGGTTTACAGAAAAAAGCAGCAAAAGCTATATCTCTTTGATGGAAATGACCTGAAGCAGTATAGTATGGTTCATGAAACATGGGCAGACCAAACTCAGGAAATCATGTCAAAACCAGTTTACAATTACTCTTCGAGGACAATGTTTCCGAAGTAAACACAGATTGTTGCAAGATTTTTGAATACGTTAAAGGTGCAAAAGTAACAGGAACTTCTTCCCTTAATGAAACAATAAAAGTAAGTACGATAATTCTTACAGGTCAGAATAGGACATCTGAATACTCGCAGTCTACAACTTCGGATTTGGAATGGGATTCTGAATTTATAGTATCCTATTCAATATATCGCCCGATATCAGGAAAGACTCAATTCGATAAGGCTCTTTTAGGTCATATTTACTAAGCTACGAAAATACGACAAAAAAAGTGAGAGTAAAATGAAGAAGCTGTGTTGAAAGGAGAATAAGTGAAAGTTTAAAACAATCTGGAGCATACTGTTCTGCCAAGCTTATTATGAGGATTTACCGAAAGGATATAGTGCATATTCCGACTCCCCTCCAAAATAGGAAAAACAGTTATATTGACGGTTCTCATCTCCAACCTGCTGATACAGTAATCGGCTATAAAAAAAATTTATTTTTAGGAGTTAAAGCTAAAATTTAGGAGAGAGGGCTTGATATTGTGTTTGATCCAAATAGGATCAAATGGAAGAGAAGATGTATGAAAAACCTTCCATAATGCTTGGTATTTTGTTTTCTAAATCTTAAACTTCCTACCTACCTGCATTTTCAGATCAAGAATTCCATCACTGCAGGTTCGGTGAATAAATTTAAAATGTTATTATTATTACTTATAATTTTTGGATAGGCATAGGAATGTATGACAAACTTAAATTTAATATTTTTATTCAATTTAATTATATTTTATGCTATAAAATTTAAAAATTGTGTTACTTAATGCAGGAAAAATAGTCCGTACATGTGAGTTATTGAACAGTCACCCAGTCAAATAGATTAACCTCAAAAATCCGAAAATTTTGGTATCTTCCAGGTGCCATAAAGAAGGGATTTTGGAAGAAATTCAATCCTGAGCAGGAAGCCAGAATTTTCCTGGTTCCACCCTCAAACCTGAAACTTTTCACCTGCTTGCATCTACAAGCAAGTAACTTCAGTTCTTCGAAAAGGTTGTAATTTTATATAAACTATTATTTTTTTAAAAAATGGAACCATTCAGCCCACTGAAATTTGCTCATTGAATATTAGTAAGGATGGTTATATAACTGATTACACTTCTCTACATCATTATTTGAAATTAATTTTAAAAATACGTGTATGTGAATAAAAGCTACTTTCTAATAAAGTTTTTTAATATCGAACAATAATTTAATACAAATAATGTTTTTATGATCTTCTGGAATCTACAAAAATTTGGCATTGAGTTTTTCCTAAAATCGAAACGTTTTCAGAAAAGTATTTTTCTACAGAATATTGTTTGACTTGACTACGTCTCATGTTATTTGTTTCACTACACCAAATTTAGAGGGCTAAAATTTGTACCCCGCGGTAGATGTGAAGAAGAAACTGGACTTGGTAAATATAGATGTTCTCCATTTTATCGGGTTACTGATCCAGATTGTTTTCGTTTAATCAAAGCGCAGTTATTTATTTTCAAAATCATTATCCCATCTGGAAATCGTTGACTCTTTTCCTTATCATCGAACTGAATGATAGTATGTAAAGACAGCATTGGGATATTTGCATTTATCAGAACCGCGTAAATTGCGGTGTTGAGCTTGTCCTCTGAAATCCTGGTATCCACGAAGTTTTCGATCCAACATCTGACTTAAACTTCACTCCAAATTCAGTAAACTCATATAAAGGTGTATGTATCGTTTTTTCATGCATAATCCATTCTTCGTGCACCAGGGATTCAAGAATCAAGTTTCGCACGTACGCAATATTCGGATCATAGGATACTACAACAAAGGTCTCGACACGAAACATCTTGTCAGGCATGGAATAATTCGTGATAAGTTCTTGCCAATAACAGAGTTTGGCATTGCAGAAGACACCATCGTCATCTACAGCACAGATAACGGGTCACATATGAACTCCTGGCCTGATGGAGGTATGACCCCATTCCGCAACGAAAAAAATTCATGCTGGGAAGGAGCTTTCCGCATTCCTGAGGTCGTACGCTGGCCTGGGAAGATCCCAGCAGGCACGATTTCTAACGAGATGGTGAGTTTACTTGACTGGCTGCCTACTTTGCTTGCAGCAGCAGGAGAGCCAGATATTAAGGAAAAACTTAAAAAAGGCCACAAAGCAGGTGACATGACTTTCAAGGTACATCTTGATGGATACAATCTGCTCCCATACCTACTCGGGAAAGAGAAAAAGTCCCCACGTTTCAAATTTTTTTACGTTTCCGATGATGGAGATCTTGTCGCTGTGCGGTACGATAACTGGAAGCTTGTCTTTATGGAGCAGCGCGCCATAGGTACGCTACTGGTTTGGGCTGAACCTTTTGTCCATCTACGCGTACCAAAAATATTTAACCTACGCACCGATCCCTATGAACGAGCAGATCAGACGTCTAACACCTACTACGACTGGTTGATCGATCACGCCTTCCTGGTGGTGCCAGCCCTGTAGGCGATTTTTTGGGAACCTTCAAAGAATTCCCTCCACGCCAGAAATCTGCAAGTTTCACTCTTGACAGAGTGATGGAGAAGCTCTTGCAGGGAATCGGGAGTACCTAACTTTGGAAGATCGACCTGGACAAGGATAACCAGATTTTAGATGATAAGATCTCGAATCTGGTCCAAAATATAATGTTTTTTTCATTTTTTATTGAAGTACTGAATTTGTAGGAATAATTTGTTCTTCAATAAAACTTAATATTCGATATCTAAAGACATCAATACTAATGGTATGTTAAAAGGAGATTGAATAATGGCAACTTTAACAGTTCTTAAGTTTGACACTGCTGATGGTGCAGAAAATGAACTTGAAGTGATTGAGGATTTAAGTAAGCAACAAATAATTAAACTACACGATGCGGCTATAGTCACCTGGCCTGAGGGAAAAAATAAACCAAAAACAAAACATTTGACTAGTTTAACTGGTGCAGGTGCACTTAGCGGCGCTTTTTGGGGTCTACTATTTGGCCTGGTCGCTGGGACCGCAATAATGTACCTGCGGTTCCATGACCCAGATGGGTATTAATGAAGATTTCATAAAATCGATCCGTAGCAAAGTGACTGAAGGAATTCCAGCTCTCTTTCTTATGACTAGCGATGTCGTTGAGTATAAGGTAGTAGAAGCTATGAAATAATCCAAGTTTGAAATCATTGCTACTAACCTGTCCTAGGAAGAAGAAGGAAAACTGCGTGCAGCCTTTGCTGATGAATAAAGTTCGCCGAAAAAATCAGATTTGACCAGAGAGTAAAATCTCTGGAGATCACTTAATTTGTATTTGGTTAAGGAATCTGTTAACTTTGAGAGGGCTACTAAAATAATCTATCTAGCTCGATTTACATTTTTAGGTTTACAGAAAAAACAGCAAAAATAACACGTTTCTCACATATCATATTTTAACCGAATACAAATAAGAACCACTTTAGCTTTTTTAGTAAACATCATGAGACACGAAATGCTAGCTTCAGAAGAATGCACAAGCTCAAAAAGTCATAATTCAACAGCACTTGATGCCCCCAGGCCTTTATTACAAAGAACTGAAGAATATGCTAAACACTAATCTTGGTAGAAAGTGAAAATGGTACAAAATCGTCTGCCTCCACGCATTCACATACTGGTAAAGCCAACAGGAGCGATTTGCAAACTTGCCCGTTCTTACTGTTTTTCTCTGGACAAGAAACTTCTATATCTCGGCAGCAGTTTCCAAATGTCATACGAAATATTCAACAGCTTGTCAAGGCTCACAGCAGCCTTCGGTAACTGTTGCCTGGCAGGGGGTGAACCCACGCTTATGGGCATTGATTTTTGCAGACGTGCCATGGAGTTGCAGGAACGGTATTGAAAGCCGGCTATGAAGTTTGAAAACATAATTCAAACCAATGGAAATTGGTGAACGATGAATGGTGCCAGTTCTTCAAAGAAAACAACTTTCTTATCGGAATCAGCATCTATAGCCCACTAAAATTTCATGACTACTACATAGGGATAAAAGAGGAAAGGGAACATTTGATAGGGTAATTTGTGGGTTACGCCTCCTGCAAAAACATAGTGTGAAGTACAACGTTCTGACCACAATCAATCGCACCAATGTTAAGTATCCGCTTGAAACCTACCGTTTTTGAGGGATGAAGCACGGACAAGCTGGATCCAGTTTATTCCAGTTGTAGAGCGAATTAGTGAGGAGGGAAAATACCCTTTACCAAAAAGGAAACATGGTTTCAAATCGCTCAGCACAGCCTAAACAACTTGGCAGTTTTCCAATTCATGTTTTCGACGAATGGGTGCGAACGACGTGGGGAGGATACTCGTGCAAACTTTTGAGGCTTCAACAGGCAACTTGCTTGATCTACCTTCCTCGTGAATGTGCGTCTTTGAGGAAACATGTGGCTTGGGCTTGGCTCTTGAGCACAATGGTGATCTCTACTCGTGCGACCATTTTGTAGAACCAGAATACCTTATGGGCAATATCATGGAAAAAGAAATTATCGAGCTTGCTGCTTCGGACAGGCAGTACAGGTTCTGGCAGGACAAAAGTGATACTTTGCCGCAGATATTCCGTGAATGCGATGTGCTCTTTGCTTGCCGGGGAGATTGTCCCAAGAACCGTTTCCTGACCACTTCTTCTGGAGAATCAGGTATGAACTACCTATGTGAAGGTTGGAAAGCTTTTTTCCATCACATTGACTTTCCGATGAAGATCATTGCTTGGTTGATATGTAATTGTTATCTGGCTTCGGACGTTATGAGGATTATGAAATTAAATGAAAATTTACCAAATGATGGACACAATGATTCTTGCCACTGCAGTAGCGATCAAAAGCTCAAACGCTGGAAAGGTCACAGGAAGATAAACAGAAAGAGATGAATAAGAACTAAGATATAATGGTAGTTAAACACATTCAGGACTGAGGGCTATGGCGCGTCACTAGCATGTGGATGCTGGTAGAGAGCGTTGTCCGATCACCAAAGATCAATTGAGGTATCATTATGGAACTAACAAAATTGATACTGCACTTGTTAGAAGCTAGTGTCATACTCACCATAGCTAGTGTCATGCTTACAATATTCTCCCTCGGGCTCCGCGCGAGACCTCAGGACACGACATATCTATTCCACAGGCCTGGGCAGTTATTGAAGTCGCTTCTGTCGATGAACGTTGTCATGCCACTGTTCACAGCAGCTATGATTGCAGTTTTTCACCTGCATCCGGTCGTGGAGATAACACTGATTGCTCTGGCAGTGTCTCCTATCCCGCCTCTGCTCCCTAAAAGGGCGCTGAGTGCGGGCGGAGATATGCCTTACACAATAGGCCTGCTCATCGCAGCTTCGTTGTTCGCGATCTTCTTCGTGCCGCTAGCCTTGGACCTGCTGGGGATAGCCTTCGGCAGCACCGCGAAAATATCGCACTTAAAGGTCATGTTGATCGTGGGAATTACCACGCTTGCGCCGTTGGCGGCCGGTATGTTAGTCCGTTTGATAGCGCTTCCCTTCGCCGAGCGAATCCGGAGGCCGATTTCCCTGGGTGCATCTGTACTCCTAGTAGGCGTCGTACCTATATTACTCATCATTATGCCGACGGTCGTGTCGATGATAGGCAATGGTACGCTGGTCGCCATTGTGGCATTCATTCTCATGGGACTCGCTGTCGGCCATCTACTAGGTGGACCTAAACTGGAGGATCAAACTGTGCTAGCGCTTGTGACATCGTCCAGACATCCCGGAATTGCGGTCGCGATTGCCAGCACTATTTACCCTGAGAAGAATCTCGTGATAGCCACAGTCCTTCTATATTTGCTCGTGAACATCATCATATCGTTTCCATACCTGATATGGTCAAAGCGCAGGAATAAGAAGATGGCGATTCATCCCAAATTCATAACGGAGACAATGGGGCATATGTAGGAAGAATATATGTACATATCTAATAAAATATATAATATACAAGATTTATTTCGTGAATTTCACTACTCAGCTCTCATGGGGATGGTAAAAGGACGTTAGAAGATTTGGAAATCTTTATTTTGAATGCATCGTCTTTCCTGTTCAATTCGGCGGGTTCGTTACTTATCATATACGGAGGACTCCAGGCAATCGTAAGTATCATTTTGTGTGAAGTTTTGAAGAAACCTTATAGTTACCAGCAAATGAGAAAAGAGCTTACGGACAAAATTGTCTTCGGGCTTGAGTTTTTCATTGCAGCCGATGTACTGGAGACTACAAGGCATCCCACACAGGAAAAACTTATCCTTCTGAGCACCGTCGTGTTGATAAGAACAGTTCTTGGCTATTTCATCAGCAAGGAAGTCTCGGAATACCAGCTGAATTAAAACAGGGCTAAAAAAGCTTCACAAAACATGCCTTAGCACTCTGGATCCCTTGATATCCTATATTTCTCTGCCCTTCCAGTTCGAACACCGAGAAACATACTTAAAATTTTCTGTAATCCTTTATTGGTAAAAGTTTACTTTTTTATTGCTTATATATCTGTCTCATACCCATTTAAACTTTTTTAGGGCTCAATCCTAGAATAATAACAGCCTTTAGCTTGAGTAGTTAATGGAGGCAGTTCAAAAAGTATGTTAATTTAAAAATTATTTAGCTGGTTATTCATTAATTTCTGCCAGTGTACTACATTTATGTTGATAGCATTTTTACTGTGGTCTTTGCTATGATTATTACTGGAAATTTTCACAAACTTAACATTGAATTTTTTCCAAAAAAAATGAGATTAAGGCGAAAATATCAACCAGCTAATTGGGCACGACTGAATCTGAAATTTGAGATACATAACTCTGCGTTGCTTTTAAAAAAAGCTTAATGTTAAATTTGTGAAGATCTCTGTTGATAAAAAACATAATTAATATTAAATTGTTGTCCGATTTCAAAATATTTATGTGGAAGTGATTTTTATTCCGAAATTATTTTTCGTATAATTGATTTAAAATAACTAAGGAGGTAATTGCATATTGCAAACTAAAGAGGATTTCAATAAACATCTAAACTTCATCAAATCCTTATAAATTTTATATAAAGTACTGGTGAAAATCAGAGGTTTATCAAAATCCTAAAAAGTGAACAGATATAGAAAAGATCGAGGAATGATCAGTAGGAAGATGAGTATACGGGATAATAAAATACTATCTAAGATTTTGTTTTGTGGATATATATGACTGGAGATACTTAAACATGCACCAAGAACATTTTTTAACAGGAAAAGATCAAGTGATACAGACTTTGATAGCTGAAAAGTGTTGTCTTCTGACTGGAGAATAGAAAAAGAAAGTTGTAGTAATGAGAATGTACATAATAAACAATTGATAGAAGTAAAAGTCATGGTATGGAAAAGATGATCATGCTCAAGGAAAAAGCTATACTGGCATTCATAAGGTCCTGGAAATGATTCAACAAAGCAAATAAGTTCGATGGAAGAACGATATTGGCATTTAGGCTCTGTAAAATTTTTCTGAAATAACAAATTTCCATAACTATTCAAGAAGACAGTGTGCATAATTTTCTGTAAATCTGCCCTATACCCCGTAATCTTCTTTTTTGATTACTGTTCTATTACTGTAGAAGATTTCGATAAACCTCTATTTTTGACTGGTTGTTTATGAAGCATATACTGTTGTTCTTATTTTTTAGTGATTCTCTGGAAAGTGCATATAATTCATTATATCGCACTGGAAGCTTTCAAGCGTAGCAGCAGCACCTTTATACCCCATACAATCCAGTTCTATAATATCGGATCAATAGCATCATATCGGATTATATAGCATTTGATAATCTACCAATGCTTCTCTTAACTCCGAGTCACTTATTTTTATTTTTTGGTACATCAATTACAGTGAATTTCATAAAATCGATTTATTTATCTCAAATTCAAATAAAAATGCCCTTGAAATTTCGGCTGAACTGGAAAATGCAGAGTTTTTCCTACAAAAAAAACTGTGCATAAAAAGATGCTATTCTAAAAATATTACTATGAAAATATAGATAGATGAGCATTTCGATAGACTTCTGATTTTCACGAGTCATTTATATACTATTTATATTCATTGGACTCTATTTAGGGGTTTATCGAAATCCTCTATAATGAATGTGTCACTCTTGTTATGTTTTCTGTAAACCTATAAATGTAAATCGCAATGAACGGAGAATTGCAATAGTCATTTTAAAGTAAACAGATTCCTTAATCGAGTACAAATGATATACTATATATTTTTTAATTTTTCAACCGTGAACTCCAATATTTGAAACCTCAGTCCCCTTCCCCAGCTTTCCAAAATTGGCTTCGTAACGGATTTTCATTTCTTCCCATGTTGGCAGCCCCGTCTGGCAGCCCCGTTTCTGTACGACAAAGGAAGCTACAGTTGATCCAACTTTTCCACATGTGGGTAGAGAGTATCCTCTAGTAAAAGCTAGCAAGAATCCTGCTCTGTAAGCATCTCCTGCCCCTGTCGGGTCCACGGCTTCAACAGAAATCACTGGAATTGAGAGTTCTTCTTTCCATATGTAGATCTTGCTGCCCTTAGCATCACATGTGACAACGATGATGTCAATCCTGGATTTGAGTTCAGAGAAGCTTTTTCCGGTAATCTCCAAGATCCGCTTGATTTCATGCCGATTAGCAAAGAGTATATTAGTGAAAGCAAGAATGAGTTCAAGTTTCTCTTTTGAATATGTAACAAGGTCCTGGCCCGGATCAAAGGATACGAAATCGGCTACTTGTGCGATTTTTGCGTTGTATACGGGATCTGCAGTTGCTAAATGGACAAAGTCCACAGGTTTTGGTTCCAGTTCTTTGAATTTTGAAGAAGCTCCCCAATAAAAATAGGTTGTTTGGTTGTCCTCTTTATCCGTAAAAATAAACGCTTTGGAAATTTTCCGGTCTTCAAGCCTGTAGAGGCGGGAAAGATCAACGTGTGAGTTTATAAAAATTTTTTCATATCCTGAACTTGCAAAATCCGTACCTACAGGAGAAATTAGCTGGCTTTTTCCTCCAAGTCTTGCGATGGCAATTGCAATGTTTGCAGCTCCTCCACCTGGGTATTCTTCGTAATCAATGATAGGGGAAGATTCGTTTTTTTCTGCTATTTTTTCAACATTTACGATGTAATCAAGGGCAGTATGCCCAACGATAGAAATTATTCGGTCCATGTAGTCCCTCCTGTTCCGTGGATCTATTTTTCTGGATTTCATTTGTACTCGATTAAGGAATCTGTTTACTTTAAAATGACTATTGCAATTATCCGTTCATTGCGATTTACATTTATAGGTTTAAAGAAAAAGCAGCAAAAGTAACACATTTCTTACAGATTGGATCTTAACCGAATAAAAATGAATTTTCCTTCACTTAATTCACCTACCCTTGATATTAGAAATCCTATAACTTCAAGGAACAAAGCTATTTTTTGTAAATCAAAAGAAATCGGCACAAGTTCATCAATCTTTATTTATATCCAATATTTATGCCCCTCTATGGGCAAAAATATTCTACTGGCTATTATTTTAAATGATCAAAATTTAATAGGACTTCCCACTTAAGGAACAAAATAAACATCTCAAACATTATGGTCAAAGTTATGTTTTATACAGCTAAAGGTTCAAAGTTATTGATTTCTCAGCTCAACCGCGTAGTCCGATCGGATCACTATTTTCTAAATGTTTGTGCTCTATCCGGACCTACTGAAATATAATTAATAGATACTTTCATCAATTCTTCTAATCTTTTGACATAATGTCTGGCATTTTCCGGAAGTTCCTCAAAGGCTTTTACCTCAGTAAGGTCGTTTTTCCAGCCTGGAAGGTCTTCGTAGACAGGTTTACATTCCAATAAGTCATCTGTGAGTTCAAGAGGGTAATCCACATTTTCGCCCTTGTAATTGTAGGCAACACAGATCCGAATAGGGTCAATGCCTGTCAATACGTCCAATTTAGTCAGGGAAATTTCCGTATATCCATTGAGATCAATTGCTTTTTTCATGAGAGGTAGATCAAACCATCCGCATCTCCTACTTCTGCCGGTAGTTGTTCCGAATTCGTACCCAGCTTTCTGTATCTTTTCTCCCAGTTCCCCTATAAGCTCTGTAGGTAGTGGGCCTTCCCCTACTCTTGTAATATAAGCTTTCACTATGGCTATCACTTTGTCCACTCTTGTAGGGCCTACTCCAAGGTTGGCACAGGCAGAACCTGCGATTGTAGAGGAAGAGGTTACAAATTTTTGGGTTCCATGTATGATATCTAGATGAGTGCCCTGAGCAGCTTCAGCCATTACATTCTTTTCTTCATCAAGAGCTTCGTTTATTTCTATGGAAACATCAGTGATATAAGTTGTAAACTGTCTGCCAAGTTCAATATACCTTTCTATGAGAGTAGAGTCCATAACTATCTTCGGATTTCCTCTCATTGCTGCGATTTCTCTTTCTTTCTGTGGGGCAAGTTCCTTAAGTCTTGTTAAAAAACGTTTACTATCTATAAGCTCAGCCATGCGGATCTCGTCCCTTGCTACTTTATCTATGTATGCATAGCCGACTCCACGTTTTGTAGTCCCTATTTTCTGTTCCCTAGATACTTCTCTTAGCCCATCCATTTCGATATGGTAGGGCATAATTATACTTGTTTTAGCATCTATGCCGAGTTTTCTGGCATCTACCTCTATACCATGCTTCTTCAACATCATGATTTCTTCGGCTAGAACTTCCGGGTTCAGGGTAACTCCAGGCCCAATAAGAACTCTGGCATTAAGCAGGATACCTGAAGGGATCAGATGCAATTTGTAGATATCGTCTCCTACCTTAACCGTATGGCCTGCATTGTTTCCTCCCTGAAAACGGGCAACAATGTCATAATCTTTTGCAATCATGTCGACAATCTTGCCTTTTCCCTCATCACCAAACTGCGCACCTGTGATTATCGTAAACATAAAGCTCCGTATGAAAAGAATCCGAAATTTCTTCTCTACAATAATTTGCTTTGTTTAGAAAGTATTCAAATCGCCTTTGATCACCATTTCGGTAATTTTTGTCACATTTGAAAACCAATCGTCTATTACAACTTCAGCTTCAGCTTTAACCTTTTCAAAAGAGGTATCTTCTTTAGGAATAATCTGAGCGCTTGCCACAAGTGGCTCATCAATGGGTTTTCCTATCTGGGAAAGCAGTCTAACATATACTTCCTGTACGTCTGAGACTTTTTTTACAATATCACGGGAGATCTGAGTCGATAGAAGGTTGTAGATTTTCCCTACATGGTTGATCGGATTCTTTCCGCTTGTGGCTTCCATACTCATAGGCCTGTTTGGTGTTATCAAGCCATTACAGCGGTTTCCGCGCCCAACGGAACCGTCATCTCCCATTTCAGCTGAAGTTCCAGTGACTGTAAGGAAGACGCTGCTTTTTTTCAAATCATCTCCTACGTTAATGAAAACTTTCACATCTCGTTCAGTATAACGAGTTGCAAGTTCCCCTACATAATCTTTCATCTCTTCAGTGATACTCATATAACAGTTCAAATCGTCGATATATTTCCCAATCATGCCACTGCATATTGTAAGGGTTATGTCTTCCCCATCTCTCAATCCCATGACCTTCATATCCTCTCCGATTCCAGGAATGTGTGATTTCAGGTCTGTGAGAAGTTGCCTTTCTGTATTGTAGACAAGATGTTCAAGCTCAGAAAAAGGAGCATGGCCAACACCGAAGGAAGTGTCATTTGCAACTGGAACTCTGTTCCTTTCGAATACATCCCTCAGGTCTGAGGATCCTGTTCCGAGTTTGCAGTCTATGATTATATCTCTATCAAGGTCAAGATTCACAAGAGTATTCTTCAGGTATCTCCTGCCAGCTTGAATGGCTACAGCTTCAGTAGCAAGTTCGACACCTTCAAACTCTTTTGTGGCTCTGCCCACCAGTAAAATATATATTGGTTGCAGTACTTCTCCGCCCCCAAATCTTGGACATGACCTTCCAGCTACAATCTGAGTTTCATCGGTGTTGTGGTGGAGTACAGCCTCACATTTGTTGATGTATTCCCGGCATAGAGCGCGGCTTACGGCTTCTGCCAATCCGTCGGATATGCTGTCAGGATGCCCGATCCCTTTGCGTTCTACAAGCTCTATTAGTTGTTTCTCGATCGGGGTTTGTAAGAGCTCTTCCACTTTAATATTTCGAGTCATTTGGATCAACTTTTTTTAAAGTTAATAATATTTTTTTATTAGAGTATTTTGAAATCTTATTTTATTTTATTGTAACTATCCAGCCTACCAAAAATAGATATGTTGATATCTTTTTAATATAATAGATCTGAAACGATCATTAAGCAACAATTAAAGAAAATCAGCTCAGTAAAATTTGCCAATTGAATCTTCATAAAGATGTCTATTGATATTGTTTTATCCAGGCTGGATAATCACATTTATTATAGAATTGAAGTGCATCATATATTTTCACGTTTCCAGAGATAGAAATCTATTCATACTTACTGCATAAAAAGCACCGGAAAATTACTAAAAATATTTTATACTTTTTTTTCTAAATTATGTTCCACAATCCCAGCTGCTCATATAGCACTCCTGTAACGACGTAAGTTCATCAATGCTTACGCACATGGACTCAAGTTTCATCTTTGCTACATATATATCTAGTACATGAGGCACCTTATGTACTTCATCAAAGAGTTTGTTTTCGGCAATATAGCTTACGCCTAGAGCTTGATTTGTAAAGCTCATATCCATGACTTCGGCAGGGTGTCCGTCACCTGCAGCTAAATTGACTAGTCTTCCTTCAGCTATAATATTGATATGTCGGTTATTAACACTATATTCCCTAATATTTTGCCTGAAGGTTCGGACTGGCTTTGCAAGAGAAGAGAGGGCTTTCATATCTATTTCTACATTGAAGTGTCCGGAGTTTGCAAGAATTGCTCCATCCTTCATGACCTGGAAATGTTCAGTTGTAAGGATATCGTGATTTCCGGTGGTAGTAACAAAGATATCCCCTAACTTTGCAGCTTCTATCATATTAATCCCGTAATATCAGGCAGACAGTTAATTCAATTGCAATAAATATGAACGTATAAAAATGGAATATTATTTCTTTGTTTACTGTTGGTACCCAAATTTAACAGAAGTATATATTTCATAATGTTAAAATGGGCTTTATGCACATGATTTTTTCATATTACTAAATGTTCAATTTTGTATTTTTTAATTTTTTATATTTTTATTCCCAGATGAATTCTATGCGAATACGATACAATTTTTGAGAAATATTGTACAAATTAAGAAGATCTGTCATATTGGAATTGTTACTTTCGCTGAAGAACAACTTTATGAACTCATCTTAAATTTTTTATTCTGTACCTACTACATGTACACATTTTTACTTATGGTAATAGTAAGTACTAACTTGCATGTTGTAAATTGCTACTTACTAGTATTTATGATTTTTGAAATATGAAAGATATATATTTCCTAAAGTATGATCGGGCTTCAAGCTACAATTTTTTCCATATAATTTAAAGTTCTATCTTATTTTTTGATGAAATACTTTAGTAATTAGTTTAATCTTTAAGATTAAGTTATATATAATATTGTTTTTCTCCATAACAGCAACTAATTTTATGCTATTTTAGTGATGTTCCCTATAAAAATTGGTACGGGTAGCGCTGGTGAAAAAAAGAGGAGTTTTTAAATTAAAATTCTAATTTAAAAGCCACGATTTAACATTCATAGGTTTACAGAAGAATGAACAAGAGTATTATGTTTATTATGTATTGTATTTCAACCAAATAAAAATGAAGCCCACTTTCCGCAAATGTTTTCAAAACAATAGCCGCTTTTTTGTTATCTTTTTCTTCTAATCATCGTCGTGGTTATTCAAAAATATATTTTAGAAATGTTCCACAACTTTCTATCTTTGTGCTCCCAATGAGAGTTTCCAACCTATTTTCCGAGGCTTCAGTCAAGATAATAGCCGAAGGTTCTAAATCTTTTTCAAAAAAATAAAACAGGGGATGTTATTTTTTGAGAACATCTTCTTAAAGTGGGCCAAAATTCTCCAAATCATTATATATAAGTAAATAATAACTTATCACTTGTTTGTACTTACCTGCAAACTATATAACTCACACGGCTGAGCTGAAAAATAGATAGCATTAAACTTTTAATTGTTTAAAACATAACTTGAAACCAAAGTGTTTATTGACCTGATTTTGTGTCTCCAGTATATATGTCCTCCAAGAATATGCTTTATTTTTATATGCTAACATTTTAATTACTAAGGATGCTATAGCAAAAAAGGGATTGTCAGATGAAAGATAACCAAGCTAGCTTTACTGCAATGATGGTAGCCTACATGCGTGCCTATCATACCATGCACGATACTCCAATAATTTTTGATGACTTTCTTGCCTATGACTTGATACCAGAGGAAAAAAGAGCAATAATTGAACAACATTTGGTTGAATATTATTTGAATTTGAATAAAGAATTAAATGATTCTAAGCATGCTACCTCTCTCCCCTACCAGATTACTACCTCGAAACACTTTATGCAAGCAATGAATAATGTCATAAGCCGCGCACGATATACGGAAGAAACTCTCGAGAAGGCTATCAGGCAGGGAGTAAAGCAGTATGTGATCCTTGGTGCAGGGATGGATACGTTTACATTTAGGCGGCCGGACATGTTGGAAAAGTTGGAAACCTTTGAGATTGATCACCCAGCCACACAAGAATTTAAGCTTAATAGACTTGCAGAGTTAGGGTGGGAACATCCCGCAAAATTAAACTTCGTTCCTATAGATTTCACGAAGGAAAGTCTGGTGACAGCACTAACTCGGTCATCATCTTATGACCCAAATGTTAAAAGCTTCTTTAGCTGGTTCGGTGTCACTCCTTACTTGACCCAAGAAGAGGTGTTTGGAACACTACTTTCCATCGCTGAGGTTACCCCTGCTAGCAGCACTATAGCTTTCGATTATTTTGATGCCGATGCATTTATCCCCGAAAAATTATCTCCACAAATGCAAAAAACATTGGAGTTTTTGCAAAAAATAGATGAACAAATGAAAACCGATGGCTTTAATCCTTCAAGATTGGCTGAAGATCTCAAAATTTTAGGATTCCTTCTTCATGAAAATTTGAGCCCAGCAGACATCGAAGAACGCTACTTACAAGAACGACCGGATGGACATCTTGAGTATGTGCACTTTGCATGTGCAGTTACTGAATAATCAGGCACAGAATATATTTCCCTGCCTAGTAACAGCAACCCTTGTCATTAATTTGCCAGTCAATTTTTTGATGCACATATTCTGCAAATACACACTTATTGATATTTACATTTTTAACTCTAAGACTTACGTAGTTAACCTGAGAAATCAATAGCATTGAACCTCCCAAGATCCAAAAGTGTAAATTTAAACAACAGTGATAATTATACCTGATTTTGTACCTCAAGTGCATAAATTCTATTATATTTTTGTAATTAAGGCTCATTGCTGTTTTGTATTGGTAAAGATGATTATTGAGTTAGAAAGTTGTCGGTCAGAAAGAGAAACATCTAGCCTGGATATGTTTTTAGACAACAGATATTTCGAATTTCTATACGTGATGCTTCAATATTTTGGAGATAGATCAAGTTACCCATACAAAACAGCGATGAGCCTATAATGATAATAATTAATTAATATAGAGAATTTCGATAAGCTTCTGATTTTCACGGATCATTGATATGCATACATGGGCATATGACGAAATTTAGGTGTTTATCGAAATTCTCTCTTATAAGCTTTAGTGCAATATCTGATGGACATGATCATATGGCTGATATAATAATAAAAAATGCTTATGTTTTAACGATGGATCCAGATCTTGGTGATCTCAAACACGGAACCATTGTTATTGAAGACGGGAGAATTACGGAAGTTGGCAAAAAGACTAATGAGAGAGCAGAGACAGTGATTGACGCAAAAAATTCTGTAGTAATGCCAGGTCTTATAAATACACATACTCACGCAGCAATGACTCTTTTACGAGGTTATGCCGACGACCTGCAACTTTCTGAATGGCTTGATGGACATATATGGCCTGCTGAAGCTAGGCTCACGGCAGAAGATGTCTACAAAGGCAGCCTACTTGCATGCCTGGAAATGATAAAGTCAGGAACTACTTTTTTTGCAGACATGTACTTTTTTATGGACGAAACCTCAAAAGCTGTTGAGCTATCCGGACTTCGAGCCTCGCTTTCCCACGGCCTAATAGAGCTCTGGAACAAAGAAAAAGGAGAGACAGACCTTAAAGAAGGAAAACGCTTTGTTCGAAGATGGCAGGGAGCAGCAAACGGCAGAATAAAAACAATGTATGGGCCGCATGCCCCTAATACCTGCTCCGAGGAGTTTCTTGCAAAGGTTAGAGAAGAAGCCACGAAGGATGGAGCTGGAATTCATATCCATGTATTGGAAACAGAAGCTGAACTGTTAGAAATTAAAGAAAAGTACGGGAAATGTTCAGTACACCTCCTGGAAGATATAGGATTTTTTGGCCCTGATGTGCTTGCTGCTCACTGTATCTGGCTTTCGGACAGGGATATAGGGATTTTGAGGAAAAGAGGAGTCAATGTTTCCCATAATGTTGTGAGTAATATGAAAATGGCTTCTGGAATCGCACCTGTGCATAAGATGCTCGAAAAAGGTGTAAATGTCAGCCTTGGCACTGACGGCTGCGCCTCAAACAATAACCTCGATCTCTTCGAGGAGATGAAAACCGCTGCTCTTCTACATAAAGTAAATACTTTAAATCCGATCATCCTTCCTGCTAGGCAGGTAGTTGAGATGGGTACAGTAAATGGGGCAAAGGCTCTTGATCCGGAAACAGGTATGTTAAAAGTTGGAAAAAAAGCGGATCTGATAATTCTGGACATGAAAAAACCACATCTTACTCCCTGCTACGATGTTCGATCCCATCTTGTGTATTCAGCAAAAGGAAGCGATGTGAGGACAACAATCGTGAACGGGGAAGTACTGATGGATAATTACAAGGTGTTGGTTCTTGATGAGCAAAAAGTAATTGAAGACGCGCAAAAAGCTGCGGAAGAGCTGGTAGAAAGATCGAAAGCCTGAAAACTATCTAATATGATACTTCTCGATATAAGATGAACAATACTTTAAGCCCTAAGTCAACTATAGTTTAATTTTTGTTTATATGTCTTCAAATTATGGCTCGCATAGCAAAAATTAACACTTCAGAAACTTATAAAAATGAATTTATTTCAATTTAATATTCCATAGATTGCTGCTGGGTATCCGACTGAAATACATATTTCAGTTTCATTATTCATTTAGAAACAGCTGGATAGACTACCGTTTTGGATATAAAGTAATTATTCAAGCTCAAATATTCAACCTGGGTAAAACAATATTAATAACCATCTTTACCAAGATTCATTGAACAAATTTTAGTTGGCTTATTTTCTTTAACGGTTTGTTATTTAGCATATTTTTTTATTTTTCCATAACTTAGTAATAAAAAAAATGTACTACATCAAAATATATATTAGTTAGCTGATTTTTGATAAATCTAATAGTTATATATTCTGGTTAGAATAATCTCTTCATAGTAAGTTCGTTGGTGCATACTTTTGATTATCCGTATAGGATCAAAATATAATGTTAGAGGTCATAAGCCTCACGAAGTTTTACAACTAGTACTTCAACCTGTTCAATTGCCGTCCCTATGTATCTTTCAGGATTTATTAAATTCTCACTGTCCACATCATTTGGATATCTTGAAATATCAGGAGTTTCAAGAAGTACATTTTTGAAATGTTGTCCTGTGTCATGAGCTTTCATTGCTGCAGTTCCGAATGACTATTTTTATTCGTTTACAATTTTTCCCCAATAGTCCACAAGAAAAAACTTCAGCGATAAATCGGAATTCCCATTTCTTTGTAATAACTTCCCGAAAATCCTATACGAATATAATTATAATTCTACAAAAAAATAATTCTTATAATTCGGAAGCAGATTCATTTTTAGTTGTCATTATTAACGACTCAATTACCCTTAATAACTTTTTTGAGATTAGTCTGACTTGAAAAAATTACTTTAAGTAAGATAACAATTGGAATGATTAGTTAATAAATAACCTTTAATATTATTGTGTAATAAATAACTTACATTTAATTACCACATCAATTGTACTTAATTATTTACTCTAAGTGCACTAGTTGTCTACAAATCAAGATAAAGGGATTATTGCAGTAATCTTTTTAAAATTAACAAATTCCCTAGCCAAATACAAATGAATTGGAATAATAAAAAGAAGTGAATTCTTGTATTATCATTTACAACTGCATAAGCTAGCGCAGTAGGCAGCGACCCAACTATAGATATTCAGGGGGATAACCACTGATTAGATAACCTTACAAAAGCTAACCTTAGAAAAGCTAACTTAGAGTATTTATGAAAATTCGAGCCCTTTGTGAAATAACTTAGGTACTTTTATATACTGTACTCAGGATATTTTTGCACACAGATTAATCTGTTTGACTATAAATTAAATATGGTTTACTAGTGTCATGGAAATTTAATACAGCATAATACTTGGATAGCTTCTCATAAACATAAAGAGATTCTGAGTTTATTTAGATGATCAATAATTAAATTATTAGAACATTTGGTTATTTCTTAATAGGTAATATGTGAATTTAAATGGCCGATAGCAGTGCAAATCTTGATATTTTTTTAATATGCAAAATTTTCAATTTATGGAAAAAACAGTAAAAAAGAGGTAATTGGATTAAGGATAACCAAGCTAGCTTTACTGCAATGAGAGTAGCTTACATGCATGCTTATCACGCCATACATGCTACCGATAAAATCTTTGACGACTTTCTGGCCTACGATTTGATACCCGAGGAAAAACGAGCACTAATTGAAAGACATTTAATTGAACAATATGTAACCGGGGATCAACAGTTAAATGATCTCGAAAATACTGTATCGTTCTCCAATATGATCACTACCTCAGAGCCCTTAATGCAAGCAACCTCTAAATCGGTTGGCTTTTTAAGTAGCCGTGCCCGATATGTGGAAGACGCCCTAGATAAAGCGATCCGACAAGGAGTAAAACAGTATGTGATCCTTGGGGCAGGAATGGATACCTTTGCATTCAGGCAACCTGAAATTCTGGAACACTTGGAAGTATTTGAGGTTTATCACCCAGCCACACAAGAATTTAAGCTTCATAGACTTGCTGAGTTGGAATGGAAACATCCAGCAAAATTACATTTTATTCCTATAAATTTCACGAAAGAAAGTCTAGTAACAGTACTAACAAGCTCATTATCGTATGACTCGAACGTTAAAAGCTTCTTTAATTGGCTTGGTGTCACTCCGTACTTGACCAGAGATGAAGTATTTACAACACTGCATTCCATCACGGAGATTGCTCCTGTGGGCAGCACTATTATTTTTGATTACTTCGATACCGATGCATTTATCCCTGAGAAATCGTCTCCACAAATGCAAAAATCATTGGAATATTTAAGAAAGATAGGCGAACCTGTGATAACGGGCTTCAATCCGTCAACTTTGGCCGAAGAACTTGCAAGTTTAGGATTTAGTCTCCAAGAGAATTTGAGTCCAGCAGACATCGAAGAACGTTATTTCAAAGGACGTCCAGATGGATATCACTCATATGAGCATGGGCACTTTGCATGTGCAGTTACTGAATAATCAAGCACATAATATGTTTCCATAAATAGTGACAGGAATCTTTGATATTAACTTGCTACTCAATTTCTGATGCCAATTTTTATGCAAATGCATACTTACTGATATTTACATTTTTAGATCAAAGACTTACAAGACTATTGCAGTAGAGGAACTACCAACATCACATCCTATTTTTTTCCAGAGTAGATTTCCTTAAGTATGGTGTATGTCTATATTTTTGGGCCAGCTTTCAGAGCAACATTAAAAGGTTATGATGCAACAATAAAAAATTCAGTAAAGGAAGATCTTCTAGGGACAAAGGATATATTAAGGAACAGAGGTTTTAATAAAAAATTTAAAATACATGAAAAATTCCCGAATTCCATCTAAATTTTCAGGTTCTGAAGTTGAAAATAGGTCTTTTGTAATCTATGAAACTTTCGGTGAAGGAGATCAGGATGAACAACTTAACCTGCATAAAACTGTGACTACCCAGCCTGAGGAAACAATCTCAATAGTTATTATTACTAAGATCCAATGAGCAAATTTTGTGGACTCATTTTATTTAACTGTTGGCTATTGATGATCTTACAGGTATGATTGAGTCTGCCCTTATTTCTTCTATAATCAAAGAATGGATTTGTTATGAATCATGTCCCTTATCCATCAAATAATATGAAATTTTCTTATTCTATTTAATTGTCTTATCGGAGCATTTGCATGTTTGATTTCATGATCTGTTTTTGCCGATTGTCTCAAAACTTAAATCAATTATACAATTAGGTGATGGGTAATTTGACTTTAAATTCAGATACGAAATTATTCCTAGATTCCGTTACAGATTGACCTTCTAGTAGAATATTTTGTCACAATTGTATAATTGGTTAGAGTTTTGATACAGCCTGTCTGACTAATTTTCTAGCCTACTACTATATTTTTAGGGTCCTTCAAAATTAGTGCGTAAACTAAGATCCTAGAATGCTTATTTCAGTCAATATATACATAATCAGAATTGTCCAAAGAAAAATACACTCCAATAAATCAAATTTTAGGCTAATAAATAAAATTAAGCTTTAAAATTGGTAACTGAATTTATTAATAGCTTTATTTTTTAACCAACTATCTTTATTTGTAATTATGGCATTGATTACATTTTTTAGTTATACAAAATTTGGTATCGAAAAAGGATAAATAATAGTTTAAAAAAGAAATTAAAAATAAAAAAACCCTTTAAATTTGAAAAAAATCGTTTTAACTTTTTATTTGTTTCTAAGTAACAGTTTGATAATATTTAATCTATATAATACGGCTTATTAATCCTTAAAAATAGGACCAATTTTGGAGGACCATAATATTTTTGGCTGTGTTAATTGATGTTGAAGTTTTCAAAAAGCTCCTTCGTAGCTTCTCTGTTCTGTGGGAATAATATTGACTTGCATAGGAACTCGTAAATCCTGTTGCATCAGTTGCCTTAATAGAAACCATTTCTCCATTTGAGTAAAACAGCTTTAGAAGTTCTGACAAATCTGTGTAAGTAAAGAGTGAATTAAAACCTGTTATTACTCATTGGCAACACTTTACTTGGATACTTTTTTGAGAAATTCAAGCCAGAGCTTGGCATCTTTGATTCTTTGGTCACCAAACTGCTCTTGAAAATGTTTTGTATTTTCCCTAAGGGTTCCATCCTCTATTTCCTTTAGATCCATTATTGTACGTAGCAGGCCTGCAGTTTCGTGATATAAAATATTTGCTTCTTCCTGTGTAAGGGATTGTTCTTCCAGCTCCTTTTCATCTTCCTTTTCCTTTATTGAAATAATTTCAATACATTTATCTATACTAGCCTTCTCTGTCTGAGTAATTGTTTCTTTCTGGATTAATTCCCACACATAATCATGCAGATGGTAATTTTTTCCCCCGACTTCTATACTACGTGGGATGTATTGCCCTACCCAGAAAAGGCGTGAATGTAAAGCTGAAAGCAACTGCCTGCGTTCCTCATCGGTTATATATTTCGTTGAACTTTCTTTCTCATTTACTTTAAGGCTTTTTTCCATAGTCTATTCCCTAACAGATATTGCTTTGTCTAATCATAAGATCTTGTATGATAATGATATTATAATAAAGTTGTATGTTAAAACGGAAAAATGTAAAACATCAACGTTAAAATAAACTAAAATCTTAATATAAAAGTAGTCTAAATAATGAAGGGAGCACATCTAAAACAGAGTAAGGCAGCTTATCGAAGGATCTATAAAATATAGGACTAAAAGTTAATTTTTACGCTTCCAAAGCTTCTTTCTTCTTGTTTTCATTAATACATATGTTTTCTAGTAAAATCTCTGCATAAGCAAGCTGTTAACATTCGAAGTTTAATCAAAAAATTTCATTTCCTTTTTGGATCATAGTAGCCTTGCGAAATAAAATGGAAAGGTATAACATATCATGAACTATTTTTAGGATGGTGGATCAAGTGACAGCAGAGTCGATATTGGGAAAATCAGATTCCTCCTCTCCTAAGTATATTAAACTCAAGCCAGATCCAAAAAATACTGGCAAGCAAGAAACCGAGCACTCCAGCAAGAGGCACAATCCACAGAAGAGGTGTCATATTAGTCTGTAGTGGTCATAGATGAAGCGATGATTATAGCGGAGAAGATTAGACTGAAAGACAGCCGATTACTTGCAACCTGTATTCCTGATATTAGCCTGTTACTTTCACCCGATTCAAACTTTCTTCCCAAATAACCATTTTCAGCATCTAAGGATATGTGATATTTTAGTTGGTGCTTTTTTGAATATACTGAACCAGATGGAAATGTTACTATAAAGTATGTAACCATGTTCCGCAGATAAAAATCTCTTTTATTGCATTTTTCGCATAAGGTTCTATTAGCTCAACTAAGCTAAAATCGGGATAAATTCTAAGCCCAAATCCTTCAACAGCTACCATACCCCCTACAAGTAATGCAATATTATAAGGTACTTTAACCTGATTCTGTCTCAGGATACCCATTAACTTTTCAATTATTACAGATGCATCAATATTTCTCAAAACCCTTCCATAATATTTAGAGCTAAAATAGCCAATGTTTATTTTTAACGATTTTGTGTCCATATAAAAATCTATACCCAAATTTTCTGGAAGATTTCAAAGAATAGCGAAATATCCCTCTTGACTAATGCCGTCATTCCATCCAGCAACACACCGCTTGTTTCACAGAAAGGTGTCCTATCGCCCTATAATCAAGAGATGTTGTGTACGGCTTTTTTATAATCTCTATCAGTTGATACCATTGAAATAAAAGAATTATTTTAAGGATAGCAGGAGCTCTCTTTGAAATCAGAAAATAATGAATGAGAAGAGACAAAATAATATCAAATACAATAATTAGCAGGAAAGATGTGGATAGAATTCTCACAAAGGAAAAAAATCAGAGGTAAATTGGAATCCTCTGTAAAATAGATTACTTATGCCATAATGTTACTTATTCAATTAATGAATTTATAACTCTTAATAAGGTTAATAGGGGTAGTAAGATTCATACGGGTATTCATAACCCCATGGATAACCTTCCCAACCATAACCGCCCCAGAAGCCACCGAAACCACCATAACCGCCTCGGTGACCGCCGCCACCGTAATGTACACTAGCTGCCACTGCTGTCAAAGATCCTACAAAAAGAACTGCCAACGAAATAGCAAATATCTTTTTCATTCTACTAGATGTTTGCTTCAACATCTATTTCACTCAGTTTATATCGTTCAAATTAATAACAAGTTAAAATATAGATAATTTCGATAAATTCCCGATTTCATCAAATTACTTTTTTATAGACATTATAAACAACCAGCCAAAAATTGGGGTTTATCGAAATCCTCTTTGTTGCTAAGTCCTTTGGGATATCTATGGTGATATCCATGGTGACATGTAAAGAAGTATATTTTGTAAGTTATCTATGTGGGTAATTTGCCCAGTTTAATCATTTCTTTATCTTATCATTTCCTTATCTTTTCGAATATCTACTATAGATTCTTTAGCTATCGATATTCTCTTTTCCATGTCAATTATTTTTAGTTCGATAAATTCTATTGCCCTATCCAGCCTTCTTTCTGTAAATTTTCTTTTCTGTTCTTCACTCAGAAGTTCCAATGTCTCAGCTAGTGCAGTCTGCACAACTGGCCCTAGGTTTGCAAAACAAATATCATCATTCATGCTGAAATATCTCCTTTTACCTGTTCTTGATAATTATTTTGTATATCCTGGTAAAAAAACTAGGATATCAACAAATTTAGGTAGTATTCTTCTATCAAACTTATTTACCTAGTTTGATCATTTCCTTAACTTTTCGAATATTTTCGATAACTCCTCTCGCTATCAAAATCCTCTGTTCCATATCACTTATTTTCAGTTCGATACCTTTTATTGCTGTATCCATCCTCATGTGTGTAACTTTCTTTTTCTGTTCTTCAGTCAGAAGTGCCCATGTCTCAGTCATTGCAGTTTGCATTGCTGGCCCTAAGTCCGTAAAATGAATATCCTCATTCATGTTCAAATATCTCCTTTTATTCATCTGTTTTTATCACTTAAATTAACAAATTTAATCTTTTTAGTAATAACCCAACCTGGAAAAAACAATATTAATAACCATCTTTACGAAAATCCACTGATGCATGAAGATTCACAGAGCAAAATTTCAGTGGGTTTATTTTATCGAATTATCGGCTATTAATCAGTTTTTTATTTTTCAATCAGTTGGTAATTAGAAGCATCTATTTAGTCAAAATCGATATTTATCAACTGCTTTTTTGTAGGCTGAATAGTTACTTCTTTTATTTTAGATCCACTTTAAATATAGGTTAGTGGTTACTTACTATATGTTATTTCACGTATATATAGTTTTCGAGTTGATTTAGTGCTTACTTTTTATAAGCAATACAATTAATTTTTTTTGTTAACGATTCAGCTTAGGGAAAACAACAATATCAGCCTTTTGTATTAAGATTTAAGGGGGTAATCTCAGTTGGCTTACGTTATTTAATTATTGACTGTTAACCAGTTTTTTTATTTTTTAATCGGTCAGTAATCAGAAAGATATACCCTACAAATATCGATTTCATGCAACTGTTTTTATTCAGGCTGAATCATTACTTCTTTTATTTTTATATCTATCTTAAATGTAAGTTAGTTGTTACATTATATATATATATAAAGTTTCTGAGCCATTTTTGGACTTCACTAACTCGTAAGCGAGAATTTCAAAACCAGATCTACTTTTTTTTAGTTTTATTTAGCAATTATATACAATATAGCTATATTTTTTCCAGCAACTAAATAATAAAATAGAATAAACTAAAATAAAATAACATGAAATAAAATGAAAGATATATTTCGGAGCGATTTAATTCGCTGTTTGTACCTATAATTCACAATATAATATAGCATCTAGGCAAACAAATTTTACATCAGTGTACATCTGCAGATGTATGGTGTAAATGGATTCAGAGCTTATTAACATAAAAAATAACTAAATTGTTTAAACGCTCGTTTTACACACGTATTATTTCTACTCAAAGCTAAGTTGCTCAAAAACCTTAAATATATGTGAGTAACGACTTAATATTATGAGAAATACAGAACAAAAAATATTAGATGCAGCTGTAAAAGTATTCTCCAGCGAAGGATATGCTGGTGCAACTACTCGCAAAATTGCACAAGAGGCAAATGTTACCGAAGTGACCTTGTTCCGAAAATTCCAATCAAAAGAGAACCTGTTGAAAGAAGTCCTTATCAAACATCGGAATGCTATTTCAACACTGAATCATTTATTAAACGTGAATAAAAATGTAGACATTGAAAGAGATCTTTGTATCCTCGGCAAAGAAATTGCAAAGGATATGCAGGATGAAAAAAAGGATAGTATCTCTTATATGTTTATGTTCATGCTGTTCGAAGAAGGACGACGAAGACCCGAACTCGCTGAGATTTTAGAATCTGTTTTCAAAACTAATATAGATCGCCTGAGCGAATATTTTGAGCTGCAAATGAAAAATGGAAAAATACGTAATATCAACGCCCGATCAGCAGCATTAACTTTTGTCAGTTATTTCAGTTGCTCAGCCTTCTTAAGAGGAATATTTGTTGACTATGCTTTGAGCTATAGTGACAAGGAAGTTGAAAATTTTATTGACATATTTACTAAAGGCATCTTGAAAGTTGAAAAAACGGAGAAAGTTCTAGAAAAGGAAGAGAAACTACAGAAGCTGAAAGAAGATATTGCCAGAAAACATGAGATGCTCAATAGTCTGGAAGAGCAAGTCCGAGAGCTGAAAAAAGTGTAATCTTTCCAGTGCGAGCTTATTTCTCAACAACTACCAAATCATTTGTTATTTTTTTAGCTTTAAAGTGTTACTATCCTCTCAATAAATTACTAAACAGATTTCAGGGCCTGATTTCTAGGGAAATAACGATATGTCTAAGAGGATTTCGATAAACCCCTTAATTTTGTCATATGATTATGAATTTATGACTTAAGCACTATAAGTACAAAATTAACAACAGTAAGTGAATACCTTTCTACAATTTAAATTTTAAATATGACGTTTAATGTACTTGATTTTGTATCAGAAGTGCGTAAGTTCTAAGATAGTAAAAGAAGATATCGGCCTTTATGTATATTCATTGTAAACTACGATTTCTTCAAGAGCTTTCCTTGGTCTGGAAGCGGGAGATTCTGCTGGGACCCCCACAGTCAGTAAAGCGACGACTTTTTTGTCCTGCGGTATCTTGAGTATTTTTTTGATTTCATCTTCGTTGAAAGCGCCAATCCAGCAGGTGCCCAGTCCTAGATCGACAGCTTCTAGGGCAATATGCTCTAGGGCGATGGCAAGGTCTACCTGGTACCACTTTTGGGCGGAGTCACCTATACCTGCGATGACGTGCGAGGCTGTACCTACGAAGGCTTGGTTATTGCAAGCTGTAACAAGCTGACTTTTTATTTGTTCGTTCTCGACAACAATTAACTTCCAGTTCTGCCGATTCCCGGCCGATGGCGCGAGTCTTGCAGCCTCCAGTAGTTTCTCTAGCTTGTCCTTCGGTATGCACTCGTTTTTATAAGTCCTTATGCTTCTCCTGTCCTTTATCGTGTCAAATATGGCCATGTTAATTTCACCTGCAGTCAGAGAGTAATGATTACTTCTATAATAATTGGTATTACTTAAAATCCCTACGGTAATATAATGCTATAGATATCTGCATAGCCCTGTTATTCAATAAGTATGAGATTGAAGCGGTTCCTATCCTTCATTCCGAGAACTCTCTTTTGGTCTTAGGAATTAGCAGTTGCCTTTTTTGCAGTCAACTTTTGGGTTTCTACAATTTTTATATTAGAAATACGTTGGCTTTTTTAAAAATTGATTAACAGCATTTCTTGTACTGCTCAACTTTGCTTCAAACCATGTAATACCTTTCTTATTCTTTACATCTCAAATCTAGAGACTTTTTATTATTTTTTGTGTTTTGATTGATTTCGGTCAATTTTTAGTGAAATTAATGGTAAGTTTTAGAGATCCCAGAAAATACTAAAAAGTCTCAAGGATTTTGTTGGATTCGATCAACGAGTCCACTAACCTATATCCTTGACATTTTTTATTGTTTTGTCCCCTTTCCTGTCGTTGCATTTCCTATAGTCGTTGTATTTCCTGGAATTAATTTTCAGCCTTTGTGCTTCCTATAATTGAATTCTCAGTAGTTGTATTCTCAATTGTCGAATTCTCTGTCACTGTATTTCCGATAGTTTCAAAGGAGCTCCAACATTGTTTTCGACAGTATAAGAACTGGTTTTCGTGCCGTTTGCTGGGACTGATACCCTAAATTCTACGGTAAAAGCATCGATCTTTTTGTATTTATCAAAATTTTTGATTATTTTCCAATCTCCATAGAAGTGTTCTACAACTGTAACGTTCTGAGCTCCGGACTTGTTGTTATTAAGTACGATTTGATAGCTTGTCTTGTTGACATTGTTATTGACCTGTTCGAAATCTGTAAGGGCCCGTTCGCCTATGATGTCGAATGCATTACCTACAGTAACTTTTATTTTCTTGCCTATCGGAGTATGATCTATCTGATCTTCCCCTATAAACTGAAGCTGCCCCTCTGAATCATGCTGATAAACCTTTACAGTCCCGCTAGGAAGAGGTATTCCAAGGTCGTTTGCCTTCGAGTTATCTATTTTTAGGACAATCTGTACTTTACCATCTTTAGAGCTGTCAAAGATAAGTTCTTTTTGCACAGGTACGGAATCTACAGAAAGGAGAGAGATCTGTTTTGCCTGGTTATTTATAAGAGTTACGGGTTTTTCCAGTGTATAGAGGTGGTACTCAAATAGTGGTGTTTCGGAAATGCCTTTAGCTGAGGTAAAACTTCCCACAGGTACCATATCTCTATGTCTGTACACTGACCTCGATCCATAGACACCATGAATATCTCCTGCCATCAGTTTTAGCTTTGCATCATTAAAGGAAATCCCTGCTTTATTGTTAATGTTGACCCAGGATCTGATATCAGTTTTTGTAGAATTGGCATTGGTTTGTAAGATATAGTTTGCACTCCAGCTCAGACCTCTAGTTAGATAAGAGATAATGAGATCCTGTTTTCCGGAAGTTGGTGAGTAAATCTGCCAGACTAGCGTTGGTTTCGTGTGAAGCCCAAAAGCGTCTGGGAATTCCACTTTTATGGCATTTAGAGACACAATGCTTCCGTCATCTCTTTTAAGGATGACTTTATTTTGTTCATGACTGAGAAGTTTGCCAGTATAGTTTGGCCTGCAAAGTCCATTACAGTAATTTTCTTCTCCAAGTATTTGTCAAAGATATTTGAGCTACTAAAAAGATCGTATTGACATTGTTGTTCGAGCACAGTGGTCTTATTATTTGTCGGATCTTCCAACAAAACCGAGGTAGGATCAATATTAGAGGTCACATTTGTATATTCGATATGATTGATTCCGTTATTTAAGTAAATCTCCCTTTTTTCTTTCACAAGGGCCATATGCGCGTTGTAGACCGTAACTTCAGTGTTACCATTCCCTTCTTTTATGCCTGTAGTCAATGCTTTGGCCGAATCATTGTTGCTGATCCTAGTTTCTCTTTTATGCCTGTAATCAATGCTTTGGCCGAATCATTGTTGCTGATCCTAGTTTCTCTTTTATGCCTGTAATCAATGCTTTGGCCGAATCATTGTTGCTGATCCTAGTTTCAGTTATCGTGGGCGAGCCACTTTGTACAGGAGCTGCCAATGCCATAAAAGAAGAACGAATTGAAAATAAAACAAGAGCTTTTAAAGTTATTGAACATGATTTTGTCTTATTTTTCATTTAATATTTCTCCCTGTCTTTAATTCATTATCATTCAAAAATTTATAAGATTATAGTTAATATAAATAGAAGAATTATGTTGAATAATTTAAACCTTACTTTTTATAAGATATATAGGTAATAGGACTTTTGGGGTAGGCTTTTAGTTCTCAGAACACTGATTTCTAGATATATCTTGAAAAACAATATAACTGATGTTTTGCCAAAATTGAGATTAATCTTTAAAAGCAAAATAATTGGTTAAAATGGTTATTTTATCAAAAATTACTTTTAAAGCCCCTAAAATATTACTGCGAAAAGATTTTGAATACGGAGCATCATCTCCGATGAACATCTCATGAATGACTTAGAACCTACTCAAAAAATCAATAATTTTATGTTGTAAAAGTTATAATTGGTCTACAGAACCCAGAACAGCGTGGATACATTATAAATAGTATTAACTTAAACCAATTAGTACGAGAATTATTTAGTCCTATTTCATGGATTATAACAGACCTACAACTTCCCCGCTCTTCAATAAATGACTTAATCTCAGCCCTTATGGTATTTTTTAATTACTCATTAGGATAAGAAACTTTATCTGACTCAAGAAAATGTCCAAAATAGCCCCAAGCTTGCTCATTTTCTGATTTAATAGTCGAACCCCTGGCTCATATATAAGGAAAAGAAGGAATGCTATAAATAAAATGGTCACATATATTGAATAAAAAATAGAAAAGTATTCCTACAAACACATAATCCTTTTGCTATATCTATACCTCTTTTTTGTTTGTTTGCTAGGAGTAGGATACTTGCTATGGTTAGTTCTCTTGCAATTTTATATCCTTTTCTCACAAAGTCCATAAGGGAAGTTACATCATGATCTTCAATTTTAAAATAGCATAAAGATTTAAAGAGATTCATAGCTTCTAAAGAAGACAAATAATGAAATTATTGAGACACTAAATAAAATAGAACAATACATATAACAATATACATAAAAATAACAGTTACAATTGAAATTATGAACCTGAGCCCGGGATAGGTTTCGCAGTTCTTAAAAGAACTGGAAGGTCAATAATATCAAAATTTACCTGGCAAAAACTCGAAATTTCATTTTTGGCATCCATCGCGCAATTGAAAAATTTTAACCAGCCAACCGGAGTGAACAATTCAGGTCCATATTACTTTACTCAGGACTATCCACTGTAAAGAAGGCATCGTGATGAAAATAGTGAAATTTATTGCTGGAATGCGATTCTTTGGGTTAATTCCGGTTATTGGGTTGGCGATTGTGGCTTGTATTCTGTTTATCAAAGGCGGCATAGATCTGATTAACTTGTTAGTAGAATTGGTTGCCGAAATAACAAAGACAGGTACAAAAGGTGTTATTATTGTTGGATTTGTGGAGACTGTTTATTTCTTTCTAATTGGTACAATACTTTTCCTCACCTCACTTGGTTTCTACCAATTGTTTTTCCAGGTGCTTCCTTTACCTGCGTGGCTGAAGATGAATAACATTGAGGATATGGAATTGAGTCTAATAGGACTTCTGTAGTCGTGTTGGGAGTCAACTTCTTAAGCGTGATTTTTGAACAGCAAGAAATCAACTTGGATATCGATGGAATTGGCTACTCTTTACCTATAGTAGCACGGTCTTATTTTATGAAGATACGTTCTGATATTAAAAGTAATGAGAGTAAGCACCCAATGGCAATCGAGGAGGTATTCTCTCAAACTAGTGAACCCGATCAGTTAATGGACGAAAAGATATATTGAAAAATAAGGAAGTGTACCGAAGGTTCTGTAAATTCTAGTGGATCTGTACCTTTTGTCTTCATCAATAAAACAGGATTCATTGAGTTCACTATCCATTTGTTTTAGGAGAAGCTACGCATTATTTTTTTGGATGTTATGTTTTACTTTAAAATATAGTTTTTTTGGAATTGTATCGGAATCCAGAATAGAAATTGTTCTTCTGAATAGCTGCCTTGCAGTTCAAATATTGTTCTCATGATTTATCTTTGAAAATATTAATAAGTTCAACAATTGATATTTATGCAAAATCTATTTGTATAAATTCAAAAATATAATTTCTCAGTAGAAAAGTTTACTTTGTAGAGTGAAGTATTATCTATTTGTATTTTTGAAGTTATTTTTTAACATTAATACCTAAACTCATGTCAAGAGGCAGATAATGAACAAATTGACATATAATAAAGGAAATAGAGGACATATTCTCTTAAAGGCTTTAGGAATCACTATGCTGGTGCTTTTTATCCTAGTGAGTCACGCAGGTGCGACGCAGGATTCAGATGGTAGGTTCAAAAAGGCAGTTAATCTATCGAAATTAGGACATGCAGATGAAGCAATAAAAGAATTTGAAAAAGTAATGATGAAGGATTCAGATGATTGGAAAAATGAAGGAGTTGCTCTGGATAATTTAAATAAATCCTATAAAGTAATAACTCCAGATGGCAAAGTAATTGGAATAAACCCCCAGGATTCAGCAGGTTGGTACAATAAAGGAAGTGCTCTATATACATTAAATAAATACGATGAAGCTATAAAAGCATATGACAAAGCAATTGAAATTAATCCGCAGAATTCAGATGATTGGAACAACAAAGGACGTGCTCTATATAAGTTAAATAAATACGATGAAGCAATTAAAGCATATGACAAAGCAATTGAAACTAACCCACAGAATTCAGATGCTTGGAGCAATAAAGGACGTGCTCTATATAAGTTAGATAAATACGATGAAGCAATTAAAGCATATGACAAAGCAATTGAAAGTAACCCACAGAATTCAGATGCTTGGAGCAATAAAGGACTTGCTCTTGGTAAATTAAGCAAGCATGAAGATGCAATGAAAGCATATAACAAAGCAATTGAAATTGATCAGCAGAAATCAAAAGCTTGAAACAATGAAGTAAGAGCTTTAAGAGAGTTTCGATAAACGTCAGTATTTAATGATATGCTTATAAATGGTATATAGATAATTCGTGAAAATAAGAAGTTTATCGGAATCCTTTTAAATTAAAAGTACCGGTAATGGGTGACAGTTTAAGGAAATCCGCTCACCTGAATTTACCAGTTGAATCTTAATAAAGATGGCTTAATGTTGTTTTAACCAGGCGAAATAGTTACAAAAAACTTAGTTTTTGACCATATTTCTAAAGTAAAAACACTTCATGACACAAAATTAGATAATGGGATCCCAAACTACGGAAATGGCGGAGTAGACCTCCACATTCATTTCTTAATTTTTATTTCGATTTTTCCATTCTAAAATAATTTTGTTTCAAAAATGGTTTCATTTAGTACAGTGGATTGTTATGTAGTTTCATAGATTCCTGAACCTGCATGAAATAAGAACAATGTTACGAATTTGCTGTAAATTCAAAGTCGAGTTTCTATTTACTTTTTTAATTTGTTTTTCGGAGCAAGATTTCCCATTTAATAATTTTTTAATATTTGTGATTTTACGGAAATTTCAGTACACTGCCGAATTTTTGGACAAGCATAAATATATACATAAAATGTCACATTATTTCAAATGATAACTATAAGTTGCTATAGATCACATATTAATTTTATTACTTGCGGCTTATCTCATTTATGTGTCTTGTTTATCCCTGATGTCATTAAATACATTTTTTAATTCTCTACATTAATCATTAATACACACTCATTGTCTTGATCCAATTCGAAACCTATAAGTTTACCGGTTTTTTCAGTCCACATTTATTAAAAGACACTATTAACTACATCGTTTGTCACATATACTTTTGTTCTATCAGATGTAACTGCAACTTCCTGAGGATAGCTTAAATTTTCTAAATTCACTGTGGTTGTGACAGTATAGTTGTGGTATTAATTACAGAATCATTGTCGTAGCTGGGAATAGCCACGTTATACTTTTATTCCATCAGGGGTGACTGAAACTCCAAAAGGCCAGACTCAGCATCATTCACATTGGCTGCAGTATTGTTTATTGTGTTGATATTACAAATAGATATTAATAAACTGATTTTTGGTAAGTACAATATTTATCCTATCAGTACTTACGTACTTCAGGAGAAAAATGAAAAATGAAAAGGTTTGTCACAAATATTTTGGTTTAGACATTTTGGAGTCTCTTATCGCTGTTCTTAAGTCAAACTGCGTAAGTTCTGACTATATACAGTATAAAGAACGTTGAATTATATAACAGTTCTGATATTATATATTGTTGTTATTTTATTTTTGAACGTCATATATAATGTCGCTATACAAAAAATCTACATGGTGAATCGTTGATCAAACTGGAAAAATGAGCAGATCCTCTATGTTTGGGACAAAATAGAGAGATTCCTATGCATATTGTTTTTAGCAACTGATTCCCCAGAGACCAATAACAGTGAAGATCCAAAACGATTATAAATTATGGGGTGGCTCACATATCATGAAGACCCATAAATTATTGTTTTTTCATCCTCAAAGTCGGAGAATATGTAGACCAAACGAAAAATTGAGAAAATCTGGTATGGATATCATTGGAAACATTCCCTGGGGAACGCACTTCTGCCAATTTTATCAGACAAAAGAAGATCTAATAGATATACTGTTTCCCTATTTCAAAAGTGGACTGGAAAATAACGAGGTTTGCATATGGATCACATCCCAACCCTTGGAAGTAGAAGAAGCAAAAGAAGCCTTAAGAAGGACCGTTCCTGAGTTAGATACTTATCTGAAAAATGGGCAAATTGAATTCATTCCTTATGCAAAATGGAATTTACAAGATAGTAATTTCGATTCGAAAAGTATCTCAAATGTCTGGGTTGAAAAACTCGACCAGGCTCTAACCAATGGTTACGAGGGTTTGAGGCTTGCAAGAAACACTTTTTGGCTTGGAAAAAAGGTTTGGAATGATTTTGCTGATTATGAGGAAGAAATAGCCAAAATCATCGGCAACTATCCGATGATGTTTCTCTGGACCTATTTTCTCGATGGGTACAACACAAATAAAATAATCGATTTGATTATCAACCATCAATTTGCTTTGATCAAAAGGGAAGGTAAATGGGAACATATAGAAAATTACAAACACAAAAAAAGAGAAGATAAAATTCAGATACTAGCGAATATTGTGGAATCATCAGATGATGCCATTATAACCAAATCACTTGATGGCATTATTACCAGCTGGAATAAAGGTGCAGAGCAAGTTTATGGTTATTCGGCTAAAGAAATCTTGGGAAAGCCGATATCCATCCTGGAGCCATACATATTAGTCGAAGAAACAAAAGAATTAGTTGAATTAATTAAACAGAAAGATAGAATCCACCATCATGAAACTTTACGGTTAAGAAAGGATGGTAAGATAATAAATGTCTCATTAACTCTTTCCCCAATTTTAGATGTCTCTGAAAATTTAATCGCTGTTTTAGTTATTGCCAGAGATATAACCAAAAGTAAAAAAGCGGAAGAAAAACTTAAGAAAAGCAGAGAAAGGTACAAGATTGTCACAGAGCAGATAGGACAGATGGTATATGACTATGATTCAAGAACGGGTGAGTGCATCTGGGAAGGTGCCATAGAAGAAGTTACAGGATATAGTTTTGAAGAATTGCAGAAATTTGGCAAAGATTTCTGGGTCAATAACATCCATTGCGAAGATAAAAATCATGTGAATGAAATATTTCAGAATGTGAAAACTACCGAAGGTAGATTTAAGGAAGAATTAAGGTTGAAAAGAAAAGACGGAACTTACATTTATATAGAAAACAAAGGGCTTAGCCTTAAGGATCATGAGGGTCAGTTTTACGGGGCTATTGGAATACTGAAAGATATTACAAGTACCAAAGTTGCAGAAATTCAACTTCAAGAAAGTGAGAGGAAATACCGTTCTTTCATACAAAATTTTCATGGAATTGCTTTCCAGACAGATAAAAACTTTGTTCCTATATTTTTGCATGGCGCTGTTGAAGAGATCACTGGGTATAATGAAAAGGACCTTATATCCGTGCTTAAGTGGAAAGAAATAACTCATCCAGATGACCTGCCTTTCGTTCCCAAAGAATATGAACATATTCAAAATTATCCATCTGCAGGTTATGGAGAAATTGAGTTTCGTATAAAGCACAAGGATGGAAGAACCAAATGGCTTAATGAAATCTACCAGAGAGTTAGTGGAAATAATGGAAAGCCGGAATTTTTCCAAGGTGCTATTTATGATGTGACCGAAAAAAAAGAGACAGAGAAGTTCCTTAAGAATATCGAAACTGCCCGTAAAAAGGAAATTCATCACAGGATCAAAAATAATTTGCAGGTAATATCTTCACTTCTTGACCTTCAGGCTGAGAAATTCAAAAACAAAATGGGATTGACTATTTCAGAAATCATAGATGCTTTCAGGGAAAGTCAGGATAGAGTAATATCTATGGCTCTTATTCATGAAGAATTATACAAAGGTGGAGAGCTTGATACGCTGAACTTTTCGTCGTATATTAAAGAACTCGTTGAGAATCTTTTCCTGACATACAAGCTTGGAAATACCAATACCATCTTAAATATGAATCTAGAAGAAAACGTTTTTCTTGACATGGATACTGCAATTCCGTTAGGCATAATCATCAACGAACTTGTTTCAAACTCTCTCAAACACGCATTTATTGGCAGAGATAAGGGAGAAATCCAAATTAAACTCCGTCGAGAAGAGAGCAATAATAAGGACTTAAAGGGTACTAGTTTTATTCTCACAGTTTCAGACGATGGGATAGGCATACCTGAAAATTTGGACTTGAGAAATTCTAGTAATCTTGGTACACAACTGATAACAACTCTTGTAGATCAGTTAGAAGGTGAATTAAAAATGAAAGTGACCAATGGAACTGAATTCACTATAAGGTTTCCAGTAACAGGAAAATAGAAAATAATCAACTAATCAAAGTCACAGTGGCGCACCCCACAGCAAACTGTTTTGTATTTGAATGAAATAAACTTCCTATTTCATCGAAAAGTATCAATCTGTTCTCGAAGATTATTCGATTCGTATTTTTTTTGCTGGCTCTTCTAGTTCCATTTTCGGAAGTGTTATAGTCAGGATGCTGTTTTCATTACTGCAACTTTCTTTTTTGTTCTTCAGTCAGAAAACACCAAATCTCAGGCATCGGTTCAGAGTACATCACTGGTTGTGTTCCTGTTGATTGTTCATGGTATACGTTTAACTATCCTTTTCATCTATATTCACAAAACAAAATTTTGAATCGTTTCCATGAGTCATTGATCAAATCTGAAAGCTGAGCATATATCCGATTTTTGGGAAAATGTAGATAAAATCTCGTGTTTACAATTTTTAATAACATATAGATACGCTCTATTCTATCTCACAAACGATTTGATTATTTAATTAACTAAGATGTTTGAGAGTATTTAGATAAACTCTAATTTTTGTTGGTTGTCTACACACTAATCATTGAAATAATATTAACTAATTTATATAAAAAAATACTTTTAAACTGAAACATGCTTCTTCAGTGAATATTTTACCAGCGAACAACAATTTAATATTACTGATGTTTTTATTCTTCCCTGAGATCTTCATAAATTTAACATTGAGCTTTTTTGGAAAAAGCAACGCATATTAATTTTATATCAAATTCTTGATTAAGTGGTGCTCCATTAACTGATTGATATTTTCACCTCAGAATGCACTTTGCTCCAAATAAACTAGTTTTGAAGCTTAACTGCATTTCGAGAACCAATTACTAAATCACGCAGAAAATTAGATATAGAGACAGTAGATTATTTTTTTTGATTAACATCAGCTCATTATTGATGGATCACATAATTTTTTCCAAAAAGTGATATTTTAACCCGAATTTGATCGAATCATGAGAGTTTTGATAAACCTCTAACTTTCACAAATCATATATATACCATTTATAAGCTTCGAACAAATTTTGGAGTTTATCGACATTTAGAGAAGAGAAATGACTAAGAGGTTGAGAATAAGAATAATTCAAAATATCTATCAACAAATGCAAAAATAGGATCTAAAGTCGTCAATATTTATTGAGAACATCTCGGAAAGATCGAGGATCTAATGCTTAACATGAAAAGTAACCTGGTAGATACTTGGTGCTTTCTTCTGGCGAATATCTAATGGGTATAGGTGATAAACTTTGCTATACCTTTAGAAGCTTTCAAATTTGGCCAACATGGGCACGACTACACTCTTAATGTTGATAAAGCAATTTTGGAAAAAGCGGAAGGTTTTGGCAAAAATAAATCATCGTTAATTGCGAAGAACTATATCGTGTGTTATTCATTATATATCTAAACCTTATTGTAAGGCATAATAGCTAGAACAAACAGGAATTTTAAGATAGATAGGAGCAGAGAAATTAATTACTTCTAAAATAAAAACGAAGGAGTTTGTGATTTTCTCTCCTGAAGGTCTTTGGGAACTGATTTATCGATTAAATCCGTTGGGGGAGTAAAACGTGCCGGATATGAGAGGACTGGTTGTAGTTTTTACTAGTATTAGCATTGGTTACATATATATTGAGAGCACAAGGAATTGCAGGCTTATTTATGGATGTTACAACCTAGCTTTTAATAATTTATGTTATACTTGCCACTATCTAGTATATATTTTTAGGTTGATGATAACATAAAAGTGTTGTTTCCGCGTTTATTTTTATATAAAAGAAATATCAAAAAAACTTGAGGTTCGCGGAAATCTCACTACTTTTGAAGATATGCATTCTATGTGCATTATTTCACATAATTGCATTAAATTGGCTGACTTATAAATCATGTGTGAGAGTAGTCCAGCTAGGCCAAAGGCATCAGATTTAGAGTCTGGTCTTGTAGGAGTTCTTGTGTTCGAATCACACCTCTCGCACCAAGTAGGAGTTGAGATAAATGGAAGAAACATTTTGGTATCCCTCAGAATGGAAATGTGAATGCCCGCATTGTGAAGCAACTAATAAATGTTTTGTGCCTCATAAAGATTTTGTGTGCACTGAATGTGGAAAGGCATTTGCGGTTTCCGTAGCGCATACAGAAGAGTGATTAGGCATATATGTAATAGAGAACTTGAAATTAAACAGATGTGGTATACATTGCAAACAAATAACCTTATTGTGTGCGTCACGCAATGTATACCAATGTGTATTCGCGCAATGGAATATACAAAACTTTTCTTTATTAAACTGGCATTTTCATGTATTTAAGCAGTTTAGCACATTATTTGACTTGTAATTAGTCAACAATTAGCTTTTACAGGTGGTGTCGACGTTGCAGCTACATTTGTGACAAGAGATCTGAAGCAGTGACCGTAGCTACAAGTGTGACAGTGGTAGCTGCCATAACTGCTATAGCTATGAAAAATATGGTGACATCCATGCGAATTGTATGCATTTGCTGCTCCAAGGTTAATGATGTTACAAAAAACTGCTAGCAAAATGGTCAATGCATTTTTGATTCTACTAAATGACTGTGTCAACATTTATTCACTCCGTTTTTATTAAAATTGACATAATCTGAGGTTATTTGTTTGTCGATTCACACTTTTTTCATGGTAAATGTACCAAGAACTTGGTTCAAGTGCGTAAATTTAACTTTGTTAAATTATCTGGTTGGCTATATGCTGTTTGACTTTTGGGAAGTTAATTATGTTTAATAAAACTTTACTTTTTTTTAAATTCAAAAATTAATCAAGTTTAGAAAAAATAAAGGATATATGAGGTAATTTTCATACAAAACATCCATTAACTGAAACAGTACAGGCGCAAAGGAAAAGAGTAATTAAAGAAGTTCAAACTTTAAAATATGCAATCAATCGTTTTCTTGAAATAATTAGACAAATTTTCGATTCGATGCCTATTGCTTATATTTAATAAATATTGACATGGCTGAATATGAACAAACTTTTAATTTAAGAGATAGACTTAAAGATATTAAAGAGGCTCACTACAATATCTATTTAGGAAAAAAGATGTCAATAGCGTGAATTATTAAATGGAAATTAAAAAGACTCCACATCCAGTTCTTTCTCAAGTGCTTCTATACGGTTTTCAGGATTTTTATTCTGGAATAGCATCTATTATTTGGTTCCACAACAGTCCATTGAGCAGTTATGGTACTTGTTTTCTGAAGCATTTCATCGACTGCAATTTTACATTTAGCCCATTTATGCCGTTTTCGCCATTCTTCATCTGTTATTTTCCAGATTTTTTCGGGATCATTTTACCTACTTCTGAAATTTTGAGCTAAGTACCCTTATTGATTTGAAGCCTGAATTTAGAATATCGCTCCTGTTCCTTCAAGGATATTTTCAAATTCGTTTATTTCCTGTAAGCACGTTTCCATTCCAATTTGCTGCAGAGCTTTTCTCCCCTCTCCATAAGGATTCTATCATATCAGCTCCTGTCGAAAATGTAATGCCCCCGCTTTAGGGACACTTCACAAAATAGCCATAGGTATTGATATGCCTTTTCAATATCGTTTGGTGGGACCACGGGTACCACCTGTAGAGTCTGGATTTCAGCTCTTTAACAAGACGGTGAATATCTCCTCCTTTGCCTGCACATCACAGCTTTCAAATACTATAATCATAGAGCACGTTTTCTTGAAAAGCTCGTACTGGAGGTTTTCAAGTTTTTGCTGGTAAAACCTTTTGGATTCTTCGTATTCCTTAGGGAAGATAGTTTTTGACAACTTGACTTTATTTAGGATAGCTTCATTAATCTCAGAGAGCTTGGGTATTGCTATCTCGAGAGATTTAATTGTCCAGTGGCGCAAAATATTGTTAAAATGCTCAATATATATTGTGATGTTGAGTTGCAGTGGTGATAATCTTGAGGGTTGCAAAGGCCCTATCATTTGCTTCAATGATAGTCAATTAGGCATAGGTCATGTCTATTTTTTCAAGCACTTTTTCTATAATTGACAGGTACTCATTATATTCATAAATGAAATCCAATTCCTTTCTTTTCCTTTTCATATTCATGGAGGATAAGGGAATGTCCTCTTTTAATTTTCTTGAAACCATCTTCTTGCTATTTTTTACTTACATGGAGGAAAAACTTCAGAATAAGGTACCAATCATCTGAAAGCTGACGCTCGAAACAATTTATTTTTGCCAGGCATTTCTCAAGTTTTTCTTTGGATTTTCCTTCCTGAAATGTTTTACGATCACTCGGCTGTACCAGCTCCGACCAAATATCGCAATTCTACCTTTTACTGGAATAAGATTCCAAAAGTGCAGAAAGAAGGGTTTTAGTGCATCTTCATAGCAGACAAAAGTCATGATGTGAAAATCATATCCTTTCGAGTCCAGAGACAATATTAAATAGTCGATATTTTCTCCCATCTCAGACGCATGCCATCCTTCTAAAACAAAAATGATGGGAATCTTCAATCTCGAGTCTTACGTTGGAGCTCACCTAGCTTAACCTCAAGTATTTTCATACTTTTTTCATATTCACTGTGTTTTATTGTCAGTGCCATGTCAATATTTTCGAGTATACAATAACCCTAAGTTTATCGATTAAAGTTGTCCGATTAATTCAGCTATTTGGTTTGATCTTTATAAGTATTTTTTTATGACAATACATAAAGGTAATATTTGAATCCACTTTTGGTAGGTCGGCATTAGGATTTATTCAGTTGGACTAAAGAAGCAATAGTGTTAAACCTTTAACTGATGAAACATGACGTTGATCACAATGTCAAATGTATTCGATTTTGTTCCTTTAGTGCATAGCGCTATCCAGTTTAAGGAATGATATATTTATAAATGAGACCGCTTAATTTAACTCCAAGACTGAAACCAAAGCCAAAGGTATGAAGCAGATATTTAGTGAAGAGTTATTTAGGAAGCTTTGCCTAAAAGTCATTTTATCCTTAATTTTTAACGACTTTCAGGATGCTTTCATGATCAGGAATTCGGTCATCATCCAAAGTAAGATGTTAAAGAAGCAAATTTCAAATTTAGGACTTACGCGGTTGAACTGAAAAACAGCAATATTAAATGTTCAATTGTTTAAATCCCAGTATTCCGATGAGACTGGTTGTATTTGATTTTACCACTCAATCGCGTACTCCTAAAGTTTTGGGATCGGCTCAGTCAAAACCTGAAATGTTATTTTTACCGAATTCTCATTGTTTACTCGAATTTCGTATAGAATTTTAGTTTCCTAACAGTTGTTCTTTTGCTAAATTAAAAGGTGAATCATGTCTCACATAATGGAAATAATGGGAAAAACAAGGGTAGTAGTAAAGGATGGCGAAGTTATCGAAGTCGGAGATTCTGAGATCGAGTGGTGTCCCCTCATTGCCAAGTTAAGCGGAGTCCAGAAAATTACCTCAGAAGAAGTCAAAAAGAATGTAGAGTCAAAGATCAGTAACTTCGGAATGTTCACAGCCAAGCGCCAACTCCTTGAGCATGATACTTTTGTGGCTTTTGGAGCCTCCGAAATAATGATGTCTAGCTTACGTAGTGGTTCCCTTGAGGCAACTGTAACTGCCTGCGATGGAGCAGGTACGGTTATATCCAACAATCCAGATCTTGTTCAGGGTATAGGCGGCAGGATGTCAGGTCTGATAAAAACTGAGCCCATCGAGGATGTTATAAATGGGATTCAAAAATTCGGTGGAATTGTTCTTGATACTAAAACCGCAGCCATCGATCCTGTCAGTGGAGTAACAAAAGCTGCTGACCTTGGTTACAAAAAGATAGCAGTAACTGTAGCTAATTCAAAAACTGCAAAAAAACTGAGAAAACTCGAAGCTGAACTTGAGCTTGATCTTATAGTAATTGCTGTACATGTTACAGGAGTCAGCAAGGAAGAAGCTCAAGGTCTTCTGGAAAATTCAGATTTAGTGATAAGTTGCGCTTCTAAGTATATAAGGGAACTTGCGAAACCATTAGTTCAAATAGCAGCTGCGATTCCATTATTTGTCACCACGCAGAAAGGAAAGGAACTGGTGATTGAGAGAGCAAAAGATCTCAAAAGCCCAATTTTGATAACTACTACAGAATTGCCAGTGATACCTAGGCATAAGCAGCCTCGAGAATTAAAATAAAGCAGCGGTATCTATTTGTATCTATAGGATTTGCGCACTCTAAGTAAAAAATCAAGGCCAATAAGCATCATGGTTTAAATTTCCTTTTAAAACATTTAACGATTTAATGCTCCGTTTTTCAGTTCAAATGCGTAAGTCCTACATCAAATGTAGAATCAAACCTAATTTTAAGATGGGCTCTTAGATATTCAAGGCTTTCATTGAGAATAGAGATAAATTTGGGATTTTTGTATCATTTCAACTTCTAAAAATTGGAGCTTTAAGATAAAAATAGGTAATAGTTTTCATAAGTCTAAATGCTTGCCAAAATATTTAAACTCTCCAATGCTAAAATGCATAGGAGTTTATCGAAATTCTCTGAAATTTATTTCCCCCCAATCCATGCCGATGTCATAAAGATCGATTCCTGCATTTTCCGCAAGAGCTATAAATAATGCTCCTCTTGCGGTTTTGAAAACATCGATATCAGTCCGATTAATATCTTCTGCAAATTCATTCTCTAATGGATCATTTTTAAAAAATATACTTAAATGAATTCCTTTTCCCCCTGAGAATCCCATAATGAAAGGAATCTTATTTTCTTTGCAATACTTGGTTAATTTTTCGATACATTCCTTCATCACATCCCATTCCGGGGTATCAGAATCAACTAAGATTCCGTTTCGAAGGATTTCACGATAAGATAGGCGGTGTGATTTTGCGCCATATATTAGGGTAAGGGAGCCATCTGTAAAGGTCATAGTCTGCTTTTTCAGAGGTTTGACCTTCAATTGCCTTAATAATTTTTGCGTTTTTAGCTGCTTGCTTTGGAGAATTTCTAGCCAACAATGCTGAGATTTGGTTACCGCAGGATGACTATCAGGATCCACAGAAAGAATCCTTAAACCCACATCCTACACCAGAAATCAGCAAACCTGTCACATTTTAGTCATGTTTTTGGTGAAAGTCTTGTAAATATTTTGGAGCCGAAATATCATGCTATTCAAAATACGAGCTCAAAAAAGCAACTCTCTCAAGTTCAATCTCTCCTTTTGAATGTCCGCATTTTATGTTTTCTGGCAGCTCAAGATTTCCTAAGTCCATATTTACAAGACTTACAGTGATAATCAATTAGTGCCACGTCTATGTAAAAATCTAGATCTAGTTTAAGAGGAAGATATCCAAAAAATTAATGGAAGGCATTTTTTATGCTTTCTCTTCTATAAACATTTCTTAGTCTTTTGCACTTTCTGTAATTGAGACCATGAATAGAACATTTCCCTTTTTAGCGAATGGAGTGTTTTATACCTTTATAGATGCATCTAGCTGAGTGTTGCTCGATGCCGATACTGAAGCATATGCATTTAGCTGAGCGCTGCTTACTGGTGTTCCATTGTTATGTCAGCAGGTTTACTTTTTTACATTAATCTTAACACTCTCTGTTGCTATAGTATGATTTGCAGCATCAGTTGGTGTGAAAGTAGTACTTAATGTTTGCTGACCTATACTTAATACAGTGCCTGCTATTGGATTATATGTAAAAGTTCTATTTACTGAAGAAGTTGTATCTAGCTGAGTGCTATTCAATGCTGTTCATATGGACAGTTCCCAGCTTCAGCAGCATCATTTAGGCGCTTAAGAAGCTTCAGATCTCCGTCTGCATTATATTTTTGAATATATTGGAAAAACTGAAAATACTTCCCGGATTTGAATTCTTTCCCTTGTGCATTAGTAGTATTTCCTTCGTTATCTTATACATGAGCCTGGGATGTGACTATTTGAGTCAAAATGTGAATGATTGAGATGCTATTGAAGGCATTTTCTTGAGTTGGATACAGCATCAGTGAAGTGTTAAAAAAACATACTGAAAGGGCTGAAATTAAGCCTGTATATTGACGAGATGGAAATACCCATTGCTATTTTAAGCATGTCTGCCCAAAGTCCCTGAATTGGATGATTTTTACCTTTATTCTTCATTTCATAAGTTTCTTTCCTGCTTCTTCTAGCTTTCGCAGGAATAATGTTTCTTATTGCAAGGTGGAGGTTTAGCAAAGTTAGAGTCACATAATTCACTTCTTCGGAAGCAAAGAGAATATTTGTATAAGGAGGTATTCTACGATATCTACCCACAGAAAATGATCAAAATAAAAGATTTAAAGCTGGAATCAAGAGATGCGAGGATTACCTAGAAATCGTGCTCATAGTCAACTTTTAGATCGAATTTTATGTAAAATAAGGTATCCCCTCTATACTCTTCGTAATAGTTACGTTTATTGATAAAACGTTGCTATCTTACTAATTATCAGATTCAGGTTTTCTAAAAAGGGCAGGGTACTTCTCTTTTAATGGTATGAGAAATTCTTCGTCTAATTTTGTATCATAAAGTGTTTTCAATTTAGAAAGTTGATCAATTGTTAAATGGTGAGCCCCCTTAAGGTTCGCTCCTTGAAGGTTAGCATGTTCAAGGTTAGCTCCTTTTAGGTGAGCTCTTTCAAGATCGGCCCCTTGAAATTTAGCCATTTGAAGTTCAGTTCCATATAGTTCAGCTCCTTGAAGATTAGCTACTTGGAGGTTAGCCCTTTGAAGATTAGCCCCCTCAAAATTAGCCTCTATGAGGTCAGCTCCTTGAAGGTTAGCCCCTTCAAGTTTAGCTCCTTGAAAGTTGGCTCCTTGAAGGTTAGCCTTTTCAAAGTTAACTTCTATAAGGTTAGCTCCTTGGAGGTGAACTTCTATAAGGTTAGCTCCTTCAAGGTTAGCTCCTCTAAGTTTAGTTCCTTGAAGGTTAGCCCCTTGAAAATTAGTCTCTTGAAGATCAGCTCCATAAAAATCAACATCTTGAAGATTAGACTCTTGCAAGTTAGCTCCATAAAGATCAGCACCTTGAAGGTTAGCCCCTTCAAGTTTAGCCTCTTGAAAGTTAGCCAAATGAAGTTTAGCCGATTTTAAGTTAGCCTTTTCAAGGTTAGCTCCTCGAAGATTAGCCTCTTGAAGGTTAGCTCCTTCAAGGATAGCTCCTTCAAAGTTTGCTCCTTCAAGGATAGCTTCTTGAAGGTTAGCTCCTTGAAGGTTAGCTCCCGTGAGATCAGCATAAAAAAGATTCGCTCCTCGAAGATTAGCTTCTTGAAGGTTAGCTCCTTCAAGTTTAGCTCCTGCAAGGTCAGCCTGTTCAAAATTAGCCCCTTGGAAGTTAGTTTCTATAAGATTAGCTCCTCTGAGGTCTTTTCTCTCTGGAAGATCCATGCACATTAATTGGTTTGGAACCAAAATAAACATTACTGAGTTCGAGAGATATCTTCTAATCTTCAGGATTTGAGACTTGGAATAGGGTCCTAAGAATTATGGAAGAAATAAAAGCCGAAATTTTTGATGGTTGATAAACACAACATAGGAATCTGTCACTATTTAAATAGACACAGATCTTACTCCATGCTATTAATTATTTTAAGATATATTTAGTATTCAATATTATATGAATAGATAATTTGACAATTAAGAAAAAACTCAGACATCATCTTATCTCAAATACTCCACTGGCTTTGAAGACTCTTCTACACGCTGTTCCCAGATAGTATCATCAATTTCCATCACATTGAATTCATTAAATTATTCATCCCGTGTATTATCGAATAGAACATGGAATTTTAGGATTGACAAAATAAGTATCTATTACCCAAATTGTTACCTGTGCTTAAGATTTGGCCGCAAAAATTTCGATCTCAGTTCAACTGCGTAAGTTCTATAAAAATAATGTTAAATTTGATTTTTTTTCCAGACTATTCGTTTCAAGTTCAAATAGATGAAGAAATAAAAGAGTCTTCAGTTAATGGATGTTTTGTATGAAAATTACCTCATATATCCTTTATTTTTTCTAAACTTGATTAATTTTTGAATTTAAAAAAAAGTAAAGTTTTATTAAACATAATTAACTTCCCAAAAGTCAAGCAGCGGATAGCCAACCAGATAATTTAACAAAGTTAAATTTACGCATTTGAACCAAGTTCTTGGTACATTTACCATAAAAAAAGTGTGAATCGACAAACAAACACCCCTAAAGTAATATTAATTTTAATAGAAAAGGAGTGAAACTAATGTTGAAACAGTCATTTAGTAAAGCAAAAAAAGTATTGACTATTTTGCTAGCTATTCTTTTTGTAGCATCATTAACATTTGGAGCAGCAAGTGCATGCCATTCGCATGGACATCACCATAGTTGTGATAGATGCAGCAGTTATGTCAGCTCCCCCTCTCACACTTGTGGATGCTCCCACGGTAGCTGCTGTAATTAAAAAATTCCCTATAACGATGATAGCTGCAACGTTGAAGCCGTCTGTGAAAGCTAATCGTTGACTATTCAAGAGTTAAATCATGTTCTAAACTGCTTAGATACATGACAATACCAGTTCACATCGAGAAAAGTATTGTGTATTCCATTGTGTGAGTATACTGGTATACATTGCTTGGCGCACACAATAAGGTTATCTGTGTGCAATGTATACCACATCTGTTTAATTTCAAGTTCTCTGTTCTGGAATTACTGATGATGCATCTGATTTTAAAAAAATTTGGAGAAAAGCATCAAATCACATGTATAGCAATAAGAAAGTAGGCTAAATCAAGAAAAAAACTCACCCATAACACACTTGAACATATATAAAAGATCCAAAACTAAGCTAAAACAAACGAAAGAGCAAAAGGCATAAAAAACTTATTTAGATTTAAACCAAATTTATTCCCATACATATTGGTCACATCCGCAGTTACTTCAGAGTAAATCGCCAGCTTATCCATCTTTGGCATGTACTACACGCTAATAGTACGTTCCCAGTCAAAATGGCTAAGTCTACAAGTAGATGAACATCTTGCATAAGAACGGGTCCATGCTCTTCAGTTGTAAGGCTTTTTTGATCATCCAACACTGGGATTCCAAAATCGGTAGTTTGAACCTTGGAAGATTTTTCTACTCATTTATATTTCACTCCTCTCAATCTTTTAGTTATTCATCAGCACTGAAAGCGGCTTTAAGTTTAAGTTCATCTCCATGAGAAAGAAGATGTGTGTATTATCGTTGCTTTGAACTTGTTTAATTTCTCTAGTGTCTTTTCTTCGGTCCATTTCACGATTAAAAGAAACAAAGCAAAAATTTCTATCAATATACCCCAAAATGCGCCGTCAACCATGCCTACACCCACAAGATGTACTGCTTACTTCACCTTGATTTTACCATCTAGCTTGCAAATAACAACTGCGGCATCGTCGAGGGTCATCAATTCCTCCTTTTAAGCTGATGGATAGTATCATCCATCTCATATGCACCATTTTCACTTTGAAATGCAGAAATAATTAACTCACTCATTTTCCGACGATCTCTTTTTGATTTTCTGGTTCATGCAAAAAACACCATTAATATCACGCTGTTGTTCAAGGTTAAAATATTTTATTTAAACATAATTTTTATTCTGAAATTATTTTTCACATAATTAATTAAAAATAACTAAGGGCATTATCTAATATTTAACGAAAACTAATCGGTTAAAAAAGTGGGTAATAACAAGTAGATATGCGAATAAAAATTGCCTGGAAGGAGTTGATTCTATTATAATCCAAATAATAATAGGTCAACACCACATAAGAAAAACAATTTCAAATTCTTATTGAAATTCATTTATTAAAGAAGTCTCGTAAATGAGAACATAATTTTTCTGGTTTGAAGTTGTGAAGTTACCATCAAATTAAATCAATGTAACTCCGATAAGACGTGGTTTAATAATGGATGAAAAGGTCGAGATTTTGCTTTTTGAGGACAATCCTGGAGATGCAAGTCTAATTGAAGAGATGCTTGAAGAATTCGCCGACTTCCCCTATGAACTAAAAAATGTTGCAACACTTAACGAAGGTTTGAGTCTTCTTAAAGAGCTTCCATTTGATTTAATATTGGCAGATCTAGGCTTGCAAGATAGCGATGGTATCGACACTTTTCGTGATATTTATGCAAGGAATTCACGAATCCCGATAATAATATTTACTGCATCTAATAATGAAAAAATTGGGATTGAGGCTGTAAAGAAAGGTGCTCAGGATTATTTAGTCAAAGGGCAAGTAGACGGTAGATTATTGACACGTTCTATCCAATATTCTATTGAGCGCAAAAAAATAGAAGAAGTACTTGCAAATGTTGAAATTGCTCGTAAAAAGGAACTTCATCACAGGATTAAGAATAACTTACAGGTAATATCCTCACTTCTTGCTCTTCAAGCTGATAAATTCAAAAGCAAGATGGAAGTGATGAGTTCAGAAGTCTTAGACGCTTTTAGGGAAAGTCAGGATAGAGTGATATCTATGGCTTTTATTCATGAAGAATTATACAAAGGCGAAAAGCTCAAAGATCTCGATTTTTCATTATACCTTGAGAAGCTCACTCAAAATTTATTCAAGACTTATAGGCTTGTGAATACCAATATAAGCTTAAGCATGGATATCGAAAATAACCTTTCCTTTGATATGGATACTGCAATTCCATTAGGAATGATTGTTAATGAACTTATTTCGAACTCCCTTAAACATGCATTTCCAGACAGAGATAAAGGAAAAATTCAAATCAAATTTTGCCGTGAAAAAAAATGGGAATGTATAAACTGCATAGAAGAAAGCAAAAATGAAAATTGTAATAGTACCTGTTTCACTCTGACCGTTTCAGATGATGGAGTAGGTGTACCTGAAAACCTTGAGATTGAAGATATTGAAAGTTTAGGTCTCCAGCTGGTAACTTCCCTTATAGACCAATTAGATGGGAAATTTGAACTTAAAAGGAACAGTGGGACTGAATTCACTATGAGGTTCACAGAAGCAGAAAAATGCAAGTATCAATTAATTAGGGTTTGCGAAGTTGAATCGAAAAATCAAATGCATTAAACCTATAATTGTTTAAAAAAGTTTGACCACAAAGCTTATTGCTTTTTTTATGCATCAAGTGCATCAGGCCTCCTAATATAAGATACATAATTTTTTTGTATCAAAATCTATGTGTTTTCTCATTTTTCAGCCTAAATTGCAAGGGTATTTTTATCTGAATTTTGGATAAATACACAGATTTTTGAAATTCACTATAATTAAAGTACCAAAAAGAAACAAAAATAAGTGGCTGAGGGGTTAAGAGAAGCATTGATAGATTATCAAAAATTGTATGATCAGATTATGGAACTGGATAGTATAGGTTATAAAAGCGCAGCTTCTACGCTTGAAAGCTTCCAGTATGATAAATAGATTATGTGAAGTTTCCAGAGACTCACTTGGAAAAAACAACAATATACACTTCATAAACAAGCAGACAAAAATTGAAGTTTATCAAAATCCGCTAAAAAATCAATGATATGGAAAAGCTAATCAAGCTAAAGAAAAAAGTTATAGCTGATATTCTAAAAGTTCAGGAAATAATCAAATAAAGCACTTAAGTTATACAGATAAAAAATTTATTGCGCTAAAATAGGTATCAACCAACTAATTTTTTGTATTTTGGATAGTTACCAAAACCAAACTCCTTAAAAAAATCATTATCTTAAAATTATTAATTTTAAAAATGAAGAAGTGAAATGAATGCTGAAACAATAGTAGAATGAAAAGGGTATTGGCTATTTTGCAGTCTCTTTGACAGCTGTGGCAGCGAGTGTAAGAGGCTGCGGAAGCGGTATGAGATATTGTGGCGGTTTATTGTTGCTGGGGCAGCTATCGCTGGAGCTATCCCTATAGATACATTGGCTGTGGATGGATAAGGGTGTATGCGTCTTCCCCTAAGGAGCATACAGTGGCTATCTGTATATAATATGAAAATGTACCACACGGTAATAGCATTGAAATGAAAACGAAAGCTGCAAAAGATAGAAACTGTAAATAAAGTATAGATGATTTCTATAAATCCTATTTTTTGGCCGGTTGTTTATAAAATCTATATAAGCAATTTGTTGAAATCGGAGGTTCATTGAAATTCTCGCGGTCTATACCCTCATGAGAAGTTCTTACTTTTATACTAAAAATGAGTAAATCCTGCTAGGCAAGAATTGAAGCCCTGGTTTTTTTGAGATAAAATATTAGACGAAATTGGCCATAGTATTCTGCTACTCTATAAAAAATTTAAAATTTATGTAAGCACATATTAACCTGGTATTTCTGAAATCTTGAGGTTTCAAGAATCTGTTGCTTTATGCAATATAATGCACTTAGCAAGCTATCAATATCTTCAGATTCGATCTCTCCTGCGTAGGGGTGGATATTTTCTTCAAGGGTGTTTAGAAGTCTTGGATCAAGATCATTTATAAAGTAAGTATCCAGAATCAAGAGGTTGGAGATCTGCTCGTAGAAATCTGAAAGTTCTCTAAGCCAGTCTGTAACTCTATAACTTGCTGCATACATCTGCTTATTGAGAAACATAAGGTAACCAAAAGTAGTATTTATGAGATCCTCTGTTAGTTTGTTATCCGGAAATTTAATCGGAAAACGTCCAAGGACTGTAGGATCTGTATAATCAGAGAACATCATTTCAGACTTACATAACGCAGGAAAGAGTCTGGCGATCGAGCTGTTAAGCACTGCAGTGATATAAGGATACTTACTAGAGTCTTTGAGAACAATCCCACAGCCATTTCTAAACACGTGATTTCCAACAGCATCATATGTAGCCTGGAGATGATAACCGCCAATTGCAATGATTTTAGGAACATAAAGGTGCTCAAGGAGCTCTGTTCCTTTTATACTGTAGTCTGCAGAGTTTAGTGGGGAGGCATCATGAAGGAATTGATTTTTGAATTCCATAATTCTCCTGTAAGCTCGAGGGAATTTGAACTTTAGCTCTTCAGGAGGAATAATTTTGTATTCTTTATTTTTAATCCCATCTGATGGCTCGTAAGGCAGCATAAACCGGTAATTTGAAGGGCGAACCGCGAATTTTTCAGAAAATGCTCCTGATACATATGGATATATAATTTCAGGTTCTGAAAATACAGGTTTACACAGGCCTTCGCAAAGATAATATGATCCCGAAATATCTTCCTCAGGAAAGAGAAGTCTATGCATCAGAATGTTTTTTGCGCTTACACCTTCAAAGATGATTTTGGAGATATCTTCAAGGGTAACTGGGATTGTACAAATTTTTTCGACGATTTTATTTTCTTTAAGTAACATCTTGTTTTCACTTCTGTAGAAGTACATCGTGTTGGTATCTTCTTTTGTGCTTTAGGGCTTATGCAGTTGGACTGAGAGATTAAGAACATTGAGACTTCAACTAGCTAAAAATAACTTAGGCTATAATGCCTAAGGTACTTAATTTTATATATCATATGCATAAGTTTTATTTTTATTTTTACGATTTGATTACCAGGATTGAACATATCAAACGATGGATATCGCAGGATTTCGGCGTTCTAACCCTAACTACTAGACCTCTATTAAAAAACTATAAAAATCAGGCCTAAAATATATAGTATTTTTATTATTTATAATGTATAGTGAAATGTTATAGTATATTAATATATCTATGTATATTGTAATTATTTATCATGGTAAACTGAGGATACGCTCCGGAGTAAGGGCAGGCAGAAGACAACAGGTAGATCGTACGAATAAGGAGAGCTGACGTAACCTAAATTCCATTAGGAATGATTGTTAATGAACTTATTCCGAATTTTCTAAATATGTATTTCTAGCCAGAGATAAAGGAAAAATTCAAATCAAATTTGCCGTGAAAAAACTGGGGAATGTATAAACTGCAGAGAAGAAAGCAAAATGAAAATTGTAATGGTACCAGTTCCATTCTGACTGTTTTGGATGATTGTGTAGATGTACCTGCAAACTCTAAGATTGAAGATATTGAAAGTCTAGGGTTCCAGCTTGTAATTTCCCTCTAGACTAGTTAGATGTGAAGTTGAACTTGAAAGGAATAATTGGACACAATTCACTCTAAGTTCACACTAGCCGAAAAAAGTAAGCGTCAACTAATTGGAGCTCATGCAGTTGAACTGAAAATTCAATTTCATTAAACCTATAACTGTTATAATAAAAGAGTCTGTCCACAATGCCTACGACAGTTGATTTTTATTCATCAAGTGCGTAAGCTCTAATCAATAAATTTGTGATCAATCGTGAGAACTCCCTTGACACACCTGATCTCTATTACTATAGGAGGTACGTGACTATTTGGAAATGCATATCATGGGAATTGGATATAGCTTGAAAGTTTTTATACAGATGTCAAGCGAAGTGAAAAGTGCTACCTTTCTTTAATGATAGCAGATATGTCTCCACCCTCATGAACGTGATCCTAAGAGTTCTAATAGCCTCATGAAAGCCTTTGTGCATATGGACCTTTAATAAGGAGCTTATGGGAATAAAACCTAAAAAGCTTATGGCTATGATAGTGTAAAGGTAGCGAGAATACGTAGATATTCATATGTTAAGAATTCATATATAGCCTGTAATACTCTGCCCAACTGGAGTGCTTTTTCTGATACAATCCTCTCCATATTTAAGTAGGTTCTCAATCGCAGTTTTCAATATGGAAGGATATATTTAACCGACCTGTTCCCATACAGATTTTCCATGACAGAAAGACTTGAAGGTGGGGGTACCCTGAACCCCATACCTTCCTGAAGTCCACGTATTTGTTACAATATTTATGCGGGCAAAAACTGCTGAGTTCTTGAATTCCTGTGCATAATTTACAAAATAAGAGTCCATAGCCTTACAAAAAGGACATGTCGGGCTGTAAAACATTACAATAACTGGTTTTGAAGACTCTTCAACTATCTGTTCCCAGATCATATCATCAATTTCAACCACATTGAATTCGTTCAATCTTTTACCCCAGTGTATTAATGAACGGATAGAATATTAGGATTGACAAAATAAGTATCTACTGCTTGAATTTTTACCTGTAATTTAAACCTGGCCATAAAAATTTATATCTTAGTTTAGCTGAGTAATTCCAAGATTGATTCTCAGATTCTCTAATGAACATTTAAGATATGGATATACCAATTATAGAGTATAGAAAATTTCGATAAACATCTGATTTTTAGGAATCTTTTATATGGTGTTTATAGGCGTATGATAAAATTTAGGGATTCATCGAAATCCTCTTAGTAAACTCATTAATTAATTATATTTTCAAAAATAAATTATAGTTGCAAATCTAATTGTTGACGCGTAAGTCACTCGAAATTCTACGATAACAGAAAAAAAGAAAAGATGTGATACTTTAGTTTATACACACAATGATTTGCGTGCTTCAATTCCATTTACATTGCAAAGTTAGCTAAAACATAAGTCAATTAGTTAATTATGGTTCTAGGGAAATTATCATCCCCTCAGCAGTCTGCGTGGTATTCGAATGAAATGAACTTCCTAATGCATCGAAAAGTATCAATCTGCTCTTGAAGATCATTCGATTTGTATTTTTTTTGCTGGCTCTTCCAGCTTCATTTTTGGAAGTATTATAGTCAGGACACCATTTTCAATTTTTGCAGTGCTACCCTCCTCTTTAATGCTGGTTGGCAGGTGGACAGCTCGGTAAAAGTGAGTATATTCTCTTTCCTTACGAATATATCCTTCTTCTTCGGTTTCTTTTTCCTTTCCGGTATTTGCACTTATCTCAAGCATGTCTTCTTTAAGGTTTATCTCAATATCTTCTTTATTGATTCCTGGCAGGTCGGTAGTTACAACAAGCTTGTTTTTTTCGTCCTTGATGTCAACTGCAGGAGTAAATACATTTTTACATCCCCATTTTTTCATAGGCATGAAGTCTTCAAAAAGCAGGTTAAGGCGTTCTTGCGTTTTCCGAATCTCTTCAAAAGGATCCCAGCGTGTGGGCCCTGAAATTGTTCTCTTAGCAGGCCAGTTCATATCAAATTCTCCATAAAAGGAAGTTATAACACAATTAGTTGTGTTATTTTGAATATATTAAAAGCGATTATATAGCGTTTTCTTTAACAATTTCATTTAAATGGGGGATATAATTATTTTTCAGATTTGTTCAATAACCTAAGGACACGCCCTTGAATTTAAAAATTTTTATTTTAATTATAAATTGTAGGTAATAGCTCTTATCAGGCTCTTAAAATTTAGAATTTGATATAAAATTTATATGCATTGCTTTTTTAGGAAAAAAATCTCAATTTTAAATTTGTGAATATCTCCTAAAATAATAAAAACATAATTAATATAAAATTATTTTTTGGGTTTAAAACATTTTATGGGAAATTAAGTTTTATTCATAAACTATTTTTTGTATAATTAATTTAAAATAATGAAGTTGTTAATTTTACATTGTAGCTTAAAGTGAACAGATAGAGAATGCAAGAGCAAAAAATTGAGAGATGATCGGTAGTAGGTGTGAGTATATGTTGTAATTGTAGAGAATTTCGATAAGTCTCCAATTTAAACAATTGCTTATCTGGATGTACAGATCTGATAAAAATTGGAGTTTATCGAAAGTCTATAAATATAACGACATAAAAAGCTACATTTATTTTCAATAATATCTCAATAAAAAAAAGTAGTTCATGAAACAGAATTGTTGGTGTTTATATATTGTTGAAAATCGTAAACAAAGGTCCTCGCTATATTTTCTCAAAATAGGGGATATACTTGTTTTTCATATTTGATCAACGATTCAACAACACAGATGAAGTTTTATTTTGTGAATATACATTGCTGACTTTTCTTAGTATAAAATATACTTTCTAAGTTCTTTGCAATCTCCTCAATGAAAAAAAGTACAAAATTGGCAAATTAGGTACTTTTTATATTAATATAGTTTTCGAGGAAGTCCTATTCGAGGATTCCCTTATATACACATTTTTATTTAGCCATGAGAACATAATATTTTGTACTATTTGATATTGACGCCTTCGACTAAAAAATGATTAAACAGCAGAATTAATGCAAAAAAGAATCTACTTATGAGCTAATAATTCTTATTTGAGAGCTCCCTAAAAAAATATTTTTTACTAAATTTTATATAAAAAAAGCCATATTATATTATTTTTAGAGATAAAATTGTTTGGGTAAAACTAGTATAAATGCCTGTATTGTTTACAGTCTTTGTTTATAATTACTTGACAATTAAATAATGTTTCTTCAGTAAAATAATAAACATATAATTATTCTGTGATTTTGCAAGACAGCAACTAAAATATATCCATTCAATATCTATCTGAGTTACGACTTTCTGTTTGATCGTATGTGACTGTATCCATTCAATATCTATCTCCATTCAATATCTATCTGAGTTACGACTTTCAGTTTGATCGTATGTGACTGGTTCCGGTCTGGTTCCGGTTTCTGATAATAAAACCATAGGATTGATTTCACTTTTATCTACCTGTGAGGAATATGTCTCCAGCTATTTTCTAAGGCACGTAAATTCAGATGTAGGTATCCAAAGCTTATACTTATAAATATAACCGAAGGATAGGAAACTGTTGGACTCAAAGTAAGGTTCTCATTCGATAACAATAGAGAATTGCGAGCTCCCATAAAATCGATCCTCGAACCCCTAAAGTAAATTACTGGGCCTTTGTGGGTTAAGGGATTTCAGATCGCATACTTGGTAGATGGTTTTGGTGACCGTGGTTGGGATTGTGATAGAGATTATTACATAGATCGTGACGGTTTCCATTGATTTGTTGGCTGTAGTAATTTATTTGATGATTTTTCGATTCCATCTTCTATTAATTCAAAATAAATAAAAAGAGTCATTTGGAACTACAGCAAATCATAACTATGATTTATACAAAAAGTTTTTATCTTAAAACGCGTAATTCGTATTTCTCAATCGGAAAAGCAAATTGGGCTCGTGGCTTAGCCTGGATATAGCGCTGGGCTTCTAACCCAGACGTCGGGGGTTCAAATCCCTTCGAGCCCGCTATTCCTTATGATCATCTCTAATACCAGTCAAATCAGCAATTAATTACGCTCTTTATTTGTTAATCAAATATTTTGATCCAATTCTTAACAAGTGCTTTAGATTTAGCTAATTCTGTATATTTATCTCTGATAGACTCTCTGAGCCTCGGAACCAACTTGAATAATTATATTCAAATGTCTTTTAAAACTTTTTTAGATAAATTCGAGTAAATTTAGGTCAGGTGAATAGGATGACAAGAATAATAATATAATATCCAATTGTTTTACCTTTTTGACCATAATGTGTAAATGATGTGTTTTGGGGTTATTTCGGATACCTATGATATCAAATTATTTTTGTAACATTCGAGATATAGTTATCTTTGCTCTCTTGAGCTTAGATATCAATATAGTCTATAACCGGCAAAACATCCTTTCTGATTGTAGAAGTGATTTTCGGGACTGGTGAGATTCGGAACTAGTGCTATTTATAAAAGAATTTATAGAATATAGGATTTCATAACTCACAATAATTTTTAAAAAATTAAAGGGCATATTATTAAAAATCGATATTAATTTATTTCAAGATCAAGGATTTTTGAACTCTCTCTTAAAACCACAAAACCATGATCTAGGATCAATTTCAGAAAGGAAAAAAATAAACTGTGGGATATGATATGGAACAGATAGCAGATGAACAAATCATTGAATACGATAGCAGGTCCATTCTACAGGAAATTAATGAAAAAAGCATTGATCCTGCCAGTAAGACCATGCTTCATAAAGCTGAGAAGGAAGGCACAGAGACTGCTTGGGACCGATATGAGAAACAAATCCCCCAGTGCAGTTTTGGGCAACTTGGAGTTTGCTGCCGGAATTGCAATATGGGCCCCTGCAGGATAGATCCCTTCGGTGAAGCTGCTGAAAAGGGAATTTGTGGCGCGACTGCGGATATTATAGTTGCAAGAAATCTTCTGAGGACTATTGCTGCAGGTGCAGCAGCCCATTCAGATCACGCAAGGGACGCAGTGCTAACCTTTAAGAAAATGAGTGAAGGCGAAGCCGGAAGTTACACGATCAAAGACGAAGCAAAGCTACTATCTATCGCCTCGGAATATGGGATTCTTACAAAGGGGAAAAGCCTTGAGGAAATAGCATCCAAACTCGCAGATGCGCTGCTTCTTGAGTTTGGAAAACAAAATGGTCCCCTCCTATTTACAAGTCGAGCTCCGAAGCCGCGGCTTAAATTATGGACTGAACTTGGAATAGAGCCCAGGGGGATTGACAGGGAGATTGTTGAATGTATGCACAGAACTAATATGGGTGTGGACAATAATGCAACTCACATTCTGCTACATGGACTGCGTACAGGACTCTCGGATGGCTGGGGAGGATCGATGATTGCAACAGATGTTCAGGACATACTTTTCGGAACCCCACAACCGAGAAGAAGCACTGTTAATCTGGGGGTACTTTCTATGGATAAGGTAAACGTGATAATCCATGGGCATGAACCCATTCTTTCGGAGATGATCGTTGAAGCCTCAGAAGACCCAGAGCTTCTTAAACTTGCACAGGAAAATGGGGCAGCAGGCATAAATGTTGCAGGGATCTGCTGTACTGGGAACGAAAACCTGATGCGCCATGGGACTCCAATAGCGGGAAACTTCCTTCAGCAGGAACTGGCAGTGATCACTGGAGCCGTGGAAGCTATGGTCGTAGATGTCCAGTGCATTATGCCCTCTCTAGGCGACCTTGCTGGCTGCTACCACACAAAATTCATATCCACGTCACCAAAAGCCGACTTTCCTGAGACTGTGAGAATGGAATTCCATGAAGATAGAGCTTATGAAACTGCAAAAAAAATAGTAAGAACAGCCGTCGAAAACTTTCCTTTCCGAAATCCAGAGAAGGTAAATATCCCGGAAGAAAAGCAGGAATGTATGGTTGGTTTCAGCGCTGAAGCCATACTTAGTGCGCTTGGTGGAAGCCCTGATCCTCTCATTGAGGCAATAAAAAACGGGACAGTTTGGGGGGTAGGCGCGGTTGTCGGTTGCAATAATGTGAAAATAAAGCATAACTATGGGCATGTCAATCTTGTTAAGGAACTAATAAAAAACAATGTGCTTGTGGTCACAACCGGTTGTAATGCAATTGCCTGTGCAGAAGCCGGGCTTCTTGTCCCGGAAGCCTCCGAACTTGCCGGTGACGGACTAAAAGTAGTATGTGAGGCGCTTGGTATGCCTCCGGTACTGCATATGGGCTCCTGCATTGACATAAGTCGCATCCTGTTACTTTCATCAATCCTTGCAAGCCGACTAGGTGTGGATATAAGCGACCTTCCAGTAGCAGGAGCCGCTCCTGAATGGATGAGTGAAAAAGCTGTCAGTATCGGGGCCTATGTAGTCGCCTCAGGAGTTCTCGTTGTTCTAGGCACTGTTCCGCCTGTTCTTGGAAGCCAGGCAGTTACAGCCCTTCTGACAAACGGCTTAAACAATGTTGTCGGAGCAAGGTTTGCGGTTGAGCCTGATCCCATTAAAGCAGCATACCTGATGCTTGAGCATATTGACGGGAAAAGAAGGTCATTGGGCTTGAACTCAGTCAGGTGATTTGCAATGAAAGATTTAATGATCCGGCCAGAACGCTGTCTGGGATGCCGCTCCTGCGAGATTGCCTGCGCTGTTGCCCATTCAAAAAGTAAAAGCCTTTTTTCAGCTTTAGGAGAACAGCCGGCTCCAAAGAAATGCATAAATGTGGATTGTTCACCTAATCTTGAAATCTCCATCCCGATAACCTGCCGTCACTGTGAGGATGCACCTTGTGTATCGGTTTGTCCTACCCAAGCTCTTTCCCAGAATATAATTACCAATATTGTAAACTGCAATCCTGAGCTCTGCGTAGACTGCTGGAGCTGTTCCCTGGTTTGCCCTCGCTTTTTGCCCCTATATAGACTGCTTCTTGTCATCGGCTGTTGGACCAGTTCCATGGCCTACAATCGTCGAGTAATCAACAAACAAACTGAAATGGGGGTAAAATGTGATCTATGCAATGGTAGGGAGTTGCCTGCCTGCGTCGAGGCCTGTCCCACTCATGCTCTCGTATTTGCCGAGGTGAAAGACATTTTGGGGATGAAAGCATTGAAACTGGCCTGAAGATCTCATCTTTAATTCAGGAAGAGTCCTTATATGACTTTCAGCTTCTCCTGAACCATTCTTAAAATATAATATTTGTGCCTTTAGATGTCTGAAAAAAAACAATACTTTGTTTTTTAAGATAGAAGGAGGAATCCAAATTTAGGTGGTGAACCCCGTTGTAATCAATTGTTTATGCTCGAGTCACTATTCTGGATATATGGGATTTATATAAAATAACATATTTTAATTTGCTTATATACCTTTTTGAAATTTTACGCAAAGCCAAGTAATCTGCCATTATAATTGATTTGAGGCTCGTTCCATAATTGCAGACAAGTAGCTCTGATATAACTGATTCCGTATTTATTATAATATTTCTGCCGATCTCCTACATCCAAGCCGGTCTCTTTTTTTATTAACTCTCTATTCTTTATCGGAAAAATACCTTACCATCACACATATCCTCATATGATGATTTTACATAAAAATTCATATCCAGTTCTTTTGCTATTTTTCTAGCGGCATTGGTCAAATGTTCATCGTGACCAAATGCGATATACTATCAAAGCAATTTAGGATATTGCAAACCATATTTTTCCTTATAGGCATTGATTTTTTTAATATTAGATATGACGGTATCAAAATTGCCTCTAACACGGTATTTTTGATAACTTTCGTTGTCAGCACCATCAATTGAACATGTAATGCTATTGAATTGATACTTTACCAATGACTCGATTATTTCATTTGTCATATCTTTTAAATTGGCGTCATTATCTGCATGTAGGGCAATTTTTTTCTAATAAGCATATTCAATGATTTTGCAAACTTCTGGGTTTAAAAAAATTTCTCCAAAATTTGAGAGCTCTATTTTTTGAATCCATGGATTAGCATTAATTAATCTTTTAAAATCATTAAACTTTAAAAAATCTGATCCTATATCTTTCTTAATGTTGCCTTGCGCGGTTGGATAGGAGACACATCTCAATTGACATACTGTAGAAGCTTCTGACCGAATATTCTTTGGATTAATGGGATAAAGAACATTTATCATAATTTCTACAGACTTTTAAGCATAAATAAATATTACCATATGCACAATGCCAAAATCTAGTGATGAACGTAACTCGGCTATGTAATATTACAAGGCAAAGCGTCATCATTAGATCTCATATATAAAATATATTGTCAGTGGTGAAATCGATAGCATCAATTGGAGTAACTGTCTAATCTTACAAAGTAGAGTTAATACCTGTTTGGATGTTTGAATATGGTGGATATGAAAACAAGTATTTGTCAATAAATGTGGGGATTTAGCTTACGATGGTCCACCAATAACCAGTTGATATTTCCCAGAGTATTCACATATTCGCATTTCGCTTTCATTTTCTGCTTTATGTGCTCTCAATTTCCTGTAAGCAGGTAAGCTTGGAAAGAAGGTGCAGGTGAACACGGTGTATTCAAAGATGAAATCTCAACCAGCTAACGAGGCACGACCAAAAAAGAGTTTTTGTAATAAAAATTTAGTTTTTCCTTTCCCTAACTTATTACAATTACTATAAATGCTTAAGTCTCAAAAAAAATTAAAAATCTAATGAAAGCAAAAATAAAAGGAATAAAAGGAAAACAAAGGTAACTATTTAGCCTATCAAAAATAAGTTGGTATATATCTACTTTTGATCAATATCTACTTATGAGCACCAAAATGCTTGGAAACAAAGAAAATAATCAATATTAGATAATTGAATAAAATCAGCCTACAGGAATTTACTCATTGAATCCTTGTAAATATGGATAATAATAGTCTTTTTCCCGGGCTGGATAGTTCTCAAAGAGGATCAATTTGAATTTACATAAACCGTTCAAATCTTTCTTTTCTTGCTTTACAGATTGGACAGACCTCTGGAGGTTCATCCATGGCACATAGATAGCCACAAACCTTACATCTCCATATTGGTTTTGAGAGCTTTCCTGAAAGTTTCATACTTTCTATCATCTCGGTTCTTTTGATTTCTTCGGCTATTGTAGCCTCTCTTTCCTCATGAGAAGGACGCCTTTCCGCAATGGGCTCCAATCTTCTTTCTCCTCGAATAACTTTCTCTGAAACATAAAGTGCACAGTAACAGGTTCCGTAATTGTTTAGATCGGGATCTCTGTAATAGCAGGGGCAGATTATATCTAGATCCTCTTCTTTGTTATTTGCAGAAAGCCTGCATGGGCAAGACCAGTAGCCATAACGTCTTTCATTGGCCAACAGTCCCTTCACAAGATCCTTTGTAAACTCAACGTCAGGATTGAGGTGATAACCCGATTTTTCAACCTCGTTATTCAAACGTCTATAGACCATGTCCACTTCTTCTTCAGTGATGTCTTCTTCTGCAGCCTCTTCTTCCCTCAACTCAACTACTCCTCTAAAAGCCAAAAGCTTCACGAATTTTTTTTTCTTGAAAACCTAATATTGCCTTTTTCCCATTTATAATAGTTGTCGGGAAAGAAATAGATGGATTAAAACGTCTTACCTCCTGAATAATCTGATTTTTTTCTTCTCCATCAAGCATGTCTACACATATATATTCAAAATCTACACCTAAGTCAGTAAGTAATTTCTTTGTCTTTTTGCACCATATACAGGTGCTCAGACCATACATTACAACTTTGCCCCTGTCAATCCCAGGAATGTGAGTTCTTTTCTCTTTATTCTGACTAGATTGATCCATTACGTAAACCTCATGAACACGATTATATATATGAGTGCTTTTCTTCGGAATAACTTTTATTCTGAGCCTGGCTGCAAATTAAAAGCTCTATATATTTCAGGCCTTATAAATTTCTCATAAGAAAATTTGAAATTGAAGGAAACTAAAAAATAAGGCCTGAAAAATTTTAGCCTTTATAATATCCGATTTCTTCTTTTGTAAGGTAACAGGCAGGATCATCTGCCCAGACATCTCCATATACGGCTTCTGCACGCACTCTTAAATTTCCATTGCATATATCAAACCATGCGCATCTGGCACATCTATCTCCATGAGTTTTGATCAGGAGTTTTCTGTCCTTGAGCCCGGTCATCAGCTCATCGATGCGATCATTCCAGATTTCGCTGAATGGACGTTCCCTGACATTTCCAAAAGAATAATGTCTCCAGAACTGGTCGGCATGTACCGAACCATCCCATGATACACATCCAATCCTAATTCCTGAGGAGTTTCCCTGATTCATTGAGAGGAGTTCAAATACCTCGGCAGCTCGTTTTTGATTTTCTTTAAGAAGTTTCATATATAGATAGGGGCCATCACAGTGGTTGTCCACAGTAAGGACTTCAGCAGGGAAACCATTTTTGTGAAGTTCTTTTGTTTTCTTGAGGATCATATCCACAGCTTTCCTTGACTCCTCGAGAGATAGGTCTTCATTTACCATATTCGAACCCCTACCTGCATAAACCAGATGGTAAAAGCATATTCTAGGAATTTTTTCTTCTTTTAGAAGTTTAAAGATTTCAGGAATTTCTTGGAAGTTTTGCTTATTCATGGTAAAACGTAGCCCCACCTTTATGCCTTCGTCCTGACAATTGTGTATGCCCCGTAAAGCCGCATCAAATGCTCCGTTCATCCCCCTAAACTTGTCATTTGTTTCCCTTATCCCGTCCAAAGAAACTCCTACGTAAGAAAGCTCTATAGCCTTTAATTTGCTTGCAAGTTCTTGATCTATGAGCGTTCCGTTTGTAGAAATTACAGTCCTCAATCCTTTTTTTTGAGCATAGCCTGCGAGTTCTGGGAGGTCTTTTCGCAAAGTTGGTTCCCCTCCGGAAAAAAGGATTACTGGACTTCCAAAATTCACAAGATCATCGATAAGAGCCTTTCCTTCTTCTGTAGAGAGCTCGTTTTCAAATTCGATGTCCTTTGCTCGGGCATAACAATGGATACATTTCAGATTGCAGCGGCGGGTCATGTTCCAGACCACTACAGGCTTTTTGTCTTTTGAAAACTGAAGGAGATGAGAGGGAAGCCTCTTGGACTCACTTCCATAGCGGAGTATATCAGAAGGTTCCACAGTTCCGCAGTAGAGTTTTGAAATGCCTATCATGTCTATCTTCACAACTTAGAATTGGCTTTTCATTGCCTTTAGTAGCGCTTCGAAAGTGAACTCTTCTGGAATCACTGTTGTGTTGACCCCATATTTCTTCAGGGTATTTCCTGTAGGGATTCCTATAGCTCCTATTACGGCCCTGTTAAGAGCCTTTTTTATGGTTTCCCCTGCTCTCAGCATCTCTGCATTCTTCATGAAGCCTTTTACCATCATTGAGCTTGTGAAAGAAAAAGCATCCACTTCTCCTGCAAGAGTGTGTTCGATTAGTTTTTTCTGGATCGCTCCTTGAGGAACGCTGAGGGTATACACATGAGTCTCATAAACCATGGCTCCGCATTCTTCAAGTCTTTCTGTTAAGACCTTAGTCCCAAAAACGCTTCTCGCAATGTCCACTGTTTTTCCTTTTACCACCGGGCAGAGAGCCTCTAAAATGCCTTCAGAGCTGTAGTCTCTTGGGAGAAAGGGATTGTCAATTCCTATTTTTGTGAGTTCTTTTTCCGTATTAGGGCCAATTGCTATTACCCTGCTTTTTTTCAATCCTGTGATTAAGTCGTTTTTTTCGCTTTCAGAGAGTTTCTCCATAGTAAAATTTATTCCATTTGCACTTGTAAATATTACATAGTCAGAAGTTTCGGTTATAACTCTTTGTACGAAGGGGGCAAAGCTTTCATCTTTGATGCCTTCAAGCTTTATCATAGGGGCATAGATTGGCATAAAATTGTAAGCTCGAGCAATAACCTCTGACTTCTTTCTGTAGTTTTCCGGCCTCATGATTGCGAGGACTGGTATTTTTTTAGTTTTTTGTTTTTCTGTCATATCCCTTATACCCTCGAGTCCATTAAAATTCAGTTTTAGTATGTTGCTCTCCAAGGACCTTATGCAGGTTTACCACGTCTCCCACAATAATGATTGCAGGAGCCTTTACTTCACGCTCCTTTGCAAGATCTACAATGGTTGCAAGTGTTCCCACAGTCACCCTCTGGTCAGGCCTGGTCCCTCTCTCGATAACTGCAACAGGTGTAGTAGGATCCTTACCGTGCTTAATTAATTCGTTTGCGTTCCAGCTTAACATTTTCACGCCCATCAAGATTACAATAGTTCCCCTTAACTTAGCCAGGGTTTCCCAGTCAAGCCCACTCTCAGGCTTTGTGGGATCTTCGTGTCCGGTTATGAAAGTAACCATTGATGCGCTTTCCCGGTGGGTTAATGGAATTCCAGCATACGCAGGTACTGCAATTGCGGAAGTGATTCCTGGAACGACTTCGAACTCGATGCCTTCTGCTGCAAGCACTTCGGCTTCTTCTCCTCCTCTTCCAAAAATATAGGGATCTCCTCCCTTCAGCCGGACAACCATCTTTCCTTCCTTTGCTTTCTGCACAAGCACTTCATTTATTTCTGTCTGAGACATGGTATGATTTCCAGCATATTTTCCAACATCTATTTTTTCCGCACTTGCAGGCATAGAGTTCAAGATAACTTTTCCAGGGAGCTGGTCATAAATAATTACTTCAGCGTTGTCAATCAGACGGCGAGCTTTCAGGGTTAGAAGCTCAGGGTCACCTGGACCTGAGCCAATAAGGTAAGCTTTTCCGTAATTTTCTGACATTTAACGACAGTTCCTTTATGGTTTTGAGATTTTAAATGTGTGATCTGGAGAAGTTTAACGAGTTTTTAGAATATATAATATCCTAAAAGTAAAGATAAAATTCTTCAAATAATAGATTCAAATCAAATTTTCGATGTCATATCCCACTGAAAGAAATGTGGTATGTTATGCTAAAGCTTTTGATATTATAAAATTATTCAAAAATAAATATTTTTATTTGCTTATATAGCTCTTTTTCTTCATGATTCCCCTGATTTTCAACATAGTTTTTAATTATATCAAAATTTGTACCATCATCCCTAGTTTCAATCCAACATACCTCACTTCAAATTTCACCATCCATAGGTGTTTTTAATCTGAAAGAACTCTTTGAATATTTTCTTGTATATGATACTTTTTATAATCTAAGTCCCTCTTGACGGAAAATATTTTGGTTCGAGATCAATGAAAACTTTACCTGATCCACATGAGTAAATGAAAGCATTTGTGTAAACCGTTCTCACCATCTTTATGGACTCTATCGATTCTGCAGGCATAGGTGCATTTTTGTGCAACCTAAAAATTTGGCGTACTCCGAGCATGGTTGCATCGCTATAATAGTATGGATTTTCAGAGAGTAGCTTATTTATGATCAATTCTCATTAGGTATGCGGGCTATGATATAAGTAAACGTACCTCTGCGCTCGATCCAAAACTGCCACTTTGCTTTGAGAGATCTGAAAAGAGTAAATGTATGAGTATTAATTATTAATTAGGAAATTTTGGACTTAATTTCTCAAATCAGATTTTTTGATTTTGTTCTTTCATACCTTCCAAAATATCAATCTTAGAAGCAGTCTGAACCAGAGAGAATTACTCGCGCTAAGAGAGTGTGTTCCTTATTATTGGAAAACGATTATATGAGTATGTAAATAATAATATTATTGATAATATTATTGATATTCTAATTATTGGTATTTATGAAAATCCCATATATGATTGAGAATAAAAAAGGATGATTCGCTATAAGGGAAAAAAGTAGTGATAAAAGAAATATCCTTCTCTTTGTAGTCCTTTATGCAATGATGTCAGGCTGCCTGCGTTCAGAAAAATAGCAAAAGCAAGATTCTAGGCTATGTGGCATTTCAGGAGAGATCTAAATCTACAAATACAGTGTGAAAAGAGATCCCAAAATGTAGATGACCATCACTGTAAAATAAGATCAAAAGAATAGCAATTTCAAATGATCTGTAAAACTATAGTTGAAGGTACAACAAAGGTTTTAGTCCCAATACCGGCTAAGGATGCAACCTTCCCCCCCTCTGCAGCTCCAGTTTTTTATAATCCAGAAATGGAACTTAACCGCGATATCAATGTCGCAGCTACAGCAGCATTTGTGGAAAGGCTTCTTTCCAAAAAAAAGATTATAAGGGGAAAAATTAGCTACCTTGACGCGTTTTCTGCTTCAGGGATAAGAGGACTTCGGATCGCAGGAGAAGTGGGCATACATGCGATCTTAAATGACTGGAGCCAAGAAGCTTTTGAAATGATAAAGGAAAATATCAAAATTAACGGACTTGAGGAAAAAACACTGGCTATCCACAAAAACGCAAACGTGTTGCTTCATGAAAAAAAATCACATATCGTGGATATTGATCCTTTTGGCACACCTTCTCCCTTCCTGGATGCAGCTTCTACATCAGTACAGAATATGCTCTCGGTTACGGCAACAGATACAGCTCCCCTTTGTGGGGCCCATCTCAATTCAGGAATCCGTAAATATGCTGCTGTTCCTTTGAACACGGAGTATCATAGTGAGATGGGCCTGCGAGTTCTTTTGGGAGCTTGTGCAAGAGAACTTGCAAAACATGAAAAAGGGATGTTACCCCTGCTTTCACATGTGACACGTCACTACGTCCGCACTTACCTCGAAATTACTCATGGAACAAAGCAGGTTGATAGGACTTTAAAGTCGATGGGTTTCAGTATTCATTGCCCGATGTGCGGATTTAGAGGACATGTGTACGGGCTTGCAGTGTACGTTGACAAAGAATGCCCTTCATGCAATGCACTCACACAAATCGCAGGCCCTTTATGGCTTGGGCCTTTCAGAGAGCCTAGCTTCTGTAATGAGGTTATTTCAAAAATCGAAATATATCCTCTAAATACAAAAAATAAAGCAAAAAAAATAATTATGTTATGTAGAGATGAACTCGATATTCCTATGTTCTATGATCAGCATGTGATATGTAAAGAACTAAAGTCTTCTGCAATCGGAATAGAAACTATGATCGAAGTCCTTAAGGCCAATGGATTTGAAGCTTCCAGAATTCACTTCAGCGGAACTTCATTCAAAACTGATGCACCTATTTTCGAAATAAAAAAAATAATTCGAGACCTTTCATGATAATTAAAATTTAGATGTCGTGCCCACATGCAATCTTTTTTAATTCTCTTATTATAGAATATGTTGTATCGATACTTAAGCACTAATGCTATGTAATATGTGATTTGGCTATAGCCATAGCTAAAGCTGTTTAATTCCAATGTCTATCATATCCAGGTCTGATGTGGGCAGGCACCACATCTGACAATGGAACCAAAAACAAACTCATTTTACGAAGGAGCGATGATTTAGATATTAAACTAAAACAAATAGATGTGAAGGTTCACTTTATCTCTGACTCAAAGAACATAGTACTTGTGACCCTCCAAACTCCGGAAGTAATGCATTCGGTAAATAATTGAAGTTTAGATTGTTGCAATATTGTATATAAATTATTAAAAGATAGTAAAAAGCCTTAGCTCATATTCAAAAAAACAATTTACTAATAAATTTCAATGTGATATTATGCCCGATGAAAATGCAGAAAAGTTATTTTTACAGGAAAAACCAACTCTTACGCTGTTATTTATAGGCTCGATGGAAAAGACGTATGCTTCGGTTATTTCAAAAGAGATAGATTCTACGTTTGCACATACTACGAGAATCTTAGCGAAAATGGAACATTCCGGACTCATAAGATTCACATTCGATGGACGAATAAAATTTGTCGAACTTACTGAATATGGAAAGGGAGTTGAAACTGCCCTTAAAGATTTCAGGAATGTAATCTCAGAGGAGATTATTGTAGAAAAAGTACAGAAAGAAGCGTCTGAAAAAGAAGACTTAGATGAAAGCAAAAGAGAAAATATTGGAGAAGAAGAAAAGGAAAAACTTGAACATATAGGAAAACTTGTATATGTAGATGAACTTACTCCTCTAAATGCTGAAATCCTTGAGAAAATAAAGAACCTCAAGAGTAAGATAGAAAGCATCCACAGGGGTGCATTAGAACGGAGGGATAGCAAAGATGCGTTATCCCGAAAACTCGGCCCTTATAGCAGGGACATTAACAAGCTCCAGAACCAGATTACAAATGCTGAAACTCCTATTAATGAAATTGTTACATTAGCCCTGAAAGAAAGTCAAAGACTTCTGGAATCTTATCTGAAGAGTTAAAATCTCACTTGTCGAATTTAAGAAAAATGCGACTTTTAAATATCAGTATAAGTGCTATAAATTATCCGCAATTGTACTAGCTATCTAAGCCGGTCTATTCAAAATTCAGAAAAAGAATTAAGAAATCTTCAAAAAATATAAATAAGTAACCGGCAGGAAAAAATATGATCAAAGTTGTAACACTCCAGCATGTTTACGGAAAAAACCGGGAACTTCTGACTAGCCTTCTGAAAACCCTGATTGAGAATGATTTGAAAAATATTGAAGTAAAGGTTGATATATCCACTACTTCGGAAAAATGGGTTGAATTGTTTCTTGAAGGTGAGGATGAAGAAGTATCTGCCAACTTACTAATTTCCATGTATGGGACACCTGCTGTAAAAGCTGAACATGGAAAGAAATATATGGGATTTCTTCAAGCTTTTTTAGAAGATGCTTTTCTAGTTAATATCGGCATACCTGTCAGGGTTGAAACAGAAGAATTAAACGCTTTGGGTAGTGGAAAACCAAAACAACTTGCGTCCAGATTCGGCTTGATACCTAATCTTCCGGTTGAAGTCGAAGTTTTTGAGACAAAAAAGGAAATTAAAATTCGTTTTACCAAAAAACAGCTTGATGTGTGGTGGAAGTGGAAGAAAGCAAGTACTGACAGGGTTATAGTTAATGGAGCAACTCGTTCGGAAATTAAATACGCAATAAAAAAGACAGGCCACAGTAGAGATATTTATGGAATAGAGCGCCTTGGACTATTGGAACATGCAATCGTATGCCGGGAAAACACAGATGGCCCTGGCATAGTGGCATCAATAGGGCCCCGTCTGCAATCAGAGATTGGAGTCGTAATCGGAGATGCACACCGAAGAATGTGCCGAAAAGTTGGTTGATGCTCGATATATATTTTTTAGGTAGAACCGACTTTTTGCAAATCTCTCCTCAAAAATAGTATTTTCCATAATTTTTTCCTATTAACTTTAGTATTTTTTTAATTTCATTTAAACTTTTAATTTGAGTCACCACTTGTGAGTTAACTCCAATTTTTACTTCTGTAATCTCTCTCATCAGAATGAAAACTCATTTCAATGTTGATTTTTGAGTTTGTTTCTTAATTTGATATTATATTGTTTCCCCTGATTCTTTTAGCTTTTTTCTTAGTTTCCATTCTGCCACAGAATAAACTATCAAAATTAAGACCATGATCATTGGTAGTGCTTCAATTCTTCGAGGGTTTTTAAATTAAACCTCAGATACCCTGAAACTTTTGTTCTTTATGAACGGGAGCCCTTTTTTCGCCTTACTTTGTTTTTGTCGTGCTCCAACATTTTTTAAGCATCAAGATTAATGGCTTTACTTTTGATTTTAAAGCTTCCATGATACTTTTTTCCATTTATTGTTATTTATTCATCCCTGACTGCCTTTGGACTTACAACACGGTGAAAGATAAGCTTTTTATTCTTCTTTGGCTTTCCTCTATTCCCTTTCTCTCTTATTGATATCATGGGAATAACCACTCTTATATAATTATTTTAGATGTTGATGTCTTTTTTCTGCATCTTAGTTGATTGAAAGACTACCTTTTTTTGTTCGATATCACTATATTCAACAACAATTTTGTAAAATAAATACCTTGGATCCTTTCCACATATAAGCATATGAATAAATTAAGGGATTCATCAAAATCCTTTTATAAAATCATAGTTATACTGGAAAAACAAAAACTATTCAGAAGACGCTATTCTCAAAAAGACAGAACTATTAGATATTATATTATTATTCTTCCTACTATACTTCACTTATTTTTTAATTAGAATGAGTTATACATAAATATATATATGCCTATATTAAACTAATATGTTAGATAGTTGGCAATATGCAGACGTATATACATATTTTATTTGTTTACATACTTGCCCTATATCATTCATTGAAAACCAAATTAATTTTTAAACTGTTGTCACCTTAAAAAACGACTGGCATTCTTGTGTACATCTACGGAAAGTTGGATAACGGATAATTTAATAAAATCTGTTGCTTATTTTGTGCAGAACAAAGAAAAAAGAGATAAAAGATGACCTGAATAGGTACTGACCAAAATATCTCAAACATCTTGTTGTAAGACAAAAAGAAGTTCTTTTTATAAGGTAGGCTTATAAATTTGATATTGATCAGCATTATCTCACAACTGATTACTTTTAACCTTAAATTCTCATGATTGCTAATATGTCATGGGTTATAAGTTTGGGAAATAATCGCAAATTTTATGGATAGATCATTGCCTATATTAATCGCGCAAATTAAAAAAATTCGAGGAAGTATGACTTTGAACCTGGAAAAGCTTGCAGAGAAGCTAAAAAATTTTGAAGGTGTTTGCCGGAAAAAGCAGATTGAGGATATTGTTTCAATCTTTGAAGCCTTTCGTCCTGACTATAAAAACTCAGTTGTCGATTTCGGAGAAGATGCAGCAGTGATAGATATCGGAGGGGATGATTTCATCCTCTTTGCAGCCGATGGAATATGGGGGAGGTTACTGGATGCCAGTCCTTGGTGGGCAGGCTATGGATCTGTGGTAGTGAACGTCAACGATATTACAGCAATGGGTGGAAAGCCGCTTGCTATGGTAGATGTAGCTTCTTCCAACTCTCCGAAAGCTTGCAGGGAGCTCATGGAAGGCCTAGCTGAAGGGGTTAGGCAATTCGGAGTTCCGATCGTTGGAGGGCATGTACATCCTGATGCCCAGTATAATTCCATTGCAGTTGCTATTATAGGGATTGTCAAAAAGGATTGCGTAATTCGTAGCGATACAGCAAATCATGGAGATCTTGTGATTGCAGCCTATGATATGGATGGGAAAATAGGGCCTAACTCCCCCTACAGTTGGGACACGACATCTTTCAAAGAACCGGAAACAATCAGGAAAACCTATCTTGTAACCCAGGAAATTGGAAAGAGAAAATTTGCCACCGCGGGCAAAGACATAAGTAACCCTGGACTTATAGGGACACTTGGAATGCTTTGTGAGACCAGCGGTGTTGGCGCCTCAGTGGATCTCGAAAAAGTTCCAAGACCTGAAAATGTGGATTTTGAACAATGGCTGAAAGTGCATCCTGGAACAGGCTACGTGTTTACAGCATCTCATGAGAACGCAAAAGAATGCATAAATATTTTTAAAGAAGCTGGACTTACAGCTGTAGTTATTGGAAAAATCGAAAAAGGCGCAAAACTCGATATATATTACAAAACAGATAGAGTAACTGTTTTTGATTTCTCAAAAGAAGTTATTACAGGCATCTGTTCCGAATAATCTAAATTTTTCTACCTGCTTTAAATTCCTACTAAAGTGAGTATTTATTTTTGCTGCCATTTCAATTCGGCATTTCTGGTCAATCTGACCATTGGTTCCGATATAATATGATTACTATTTTTCAATCCATGCCTTCATTTCTTCGTGAAGGAACTTTTCCGCGGCCTGAACCCTCTCAAGAGGGCCACGCAGAGCCAAAAGTTCCCTTTCTTCGCTATTTGCGACTCCCACAAATATCTTTCTGGTTATAGGCTCAAGGTCAAATTCTTCGACGATATCGTAGATAATAGACACAACCGTGCCAGGGGGGATTATCAGATCGTAAAACTCTTCGATATTTAAATCGCCGCATTCTTCATTTTTTTCTTTTTCAAAATGCTTTGCTGTAATTAATTCATCAAGATTCAGTATTTTATGCATCCTGGGTCACCTTCTTCTTGCTTTCTTATTCTTCAGCTCCTAAAATATCAGGACAAGAAGCAAATCCAAGCTAAATTGAGTATATCAGCCTTTTGTATACGCATTGTCCTTGAAATAAATCAGACAGATTCAAATAATGGCCAGAGATGTTAAGCAATTTATATGATCTCTTTTTTGTATCAACTTATGAGATATATGATTATATCTGTAATCTGGATGTCTATTTGTAGAAGTCCGTAATTCATTTTATTACTGGGATTCTAATCTTTAAGCTATGCATCCTTATTATAATTATCAGTAGTTCCGATTTTATGCAGTTTGGAATGAGTACTCTTATTCTTTGTCAATTTTTCCTCAATAGTTCACAAGAAAAAAAACTATACATTAATCTTAATTCCATTTTTTTGTAATCGCCCCTAGAAAATTCAATATTGTAAAGTTCTGAAGTAGAAGTTATGTATTATCTCAACTAAACTATTTTGTGATTTTTGTGAGTATATTTTTGAGTTTATTAATATCGCGCCAACGCCAAAAATAACCTCTACAAGAAGCAATACCATATAGACTTAGGCACGACTCAATTGACTGAAGGCATATGGGTGAGTAATGAATTTACATACAACAATTAAATCTGTGCTATTACTATCAATTTATAGCTCGCAATTGTTATCGGCTTGGTTTACACAGGAAGGAATCCACACCCCATCATCTGTTATCATAATATCTGAAGTTCCAATGAAAATGGAGTTATGCATGTTCACACCGTTTATGGTATGTCGGGGCACATCGTCTATTGTCACTTCACTATCAGTTATATGGATTTTCTTGCCTCCGGCGTAAAAAATTCCGTTCACTGAAACGTATCCATCTTCTGTAATTCTAGCATTGAAAATAACAGTACCATCTTTTTTTCTTGTCAGTGTAAAGCCATTTCCTTTCTCGATTTCTCCTTGTACATCAAATTTCTCATCAACTTGAATTAACTCGTTATAGTTGATTTTTGCTATGAGATCTGAGTTTTCATCTCGGATTTCGGTTGTCAAAATCAAACCATTGCTGCAATTTTCCAAAGTAATCAAGTGTATCTTGTCTCCAGTGGTCTTATTTGCTTGGTATGACAATGTATATACTGGATTTGCGTGAACGTTTGATCCAAGAATTAGCATATATTCATCTTTAGTCATGTTATTTTCACCTGCGGAGTTTTAGTAATTATTTATGATATATTGATATAAATAAGGACTGAATAATAGGGAATAACTATATAGTAATGGAAATGAGAATCAAAATAAATTATATATTTATGTAAGAGATTTTATCGAAAATTGTGCATTATCAAATTGAGTGGTTTACAGAAGGTTTGTAAAAAGGTTTGTAAGTTATTATTGACTCAGTATCCTTTTTCATTCAGCACGAAAAAACAAGATGTAGAATCAATGGTTATGGTTTGTTCGTGCCTGGTCTTTGTGAGCTTGCTATAGTAGCTGTCACTCATATTAAGAGGCTCACTACTATCAAAAGGACCATTGTCTTTTTACTATGGTCAAATTTAGTACCCATATGAAAACCTCTCCTTAGTATAATTTAGTAATCTTTACCAATCCCATATTTACTAGAGCTTAATGCTATTTTGCAGGCATTTACATGATTGAATAAAAATTACTTCTATAATTCTTAAAATTGATTATAAGAAAAATAAATTTTGAATAAAAATTACTTTCACATAAAATATTTTAAAATCGGAAAACAATTTAATATTAAATATGTTTTGTATTCTTTCTGGAGACTTTGACTCATCGATCAAATCTGAAAAATGAGCATTTATTCTATCTTTGGATTAATATAAAATAAAAAATATATTTTCTAGGTTCTAAACTCACTCTTCACACACATGTTTAATGTAAAATATATGCATATTCTCAACGTATAATCTCCATTACTATTTTATTCACTAGTAACCTAACTCACAAACTTAAAAATATAGAAAAACGCATGGCCAATTGATGTTAATCAACTCAGTTCATTTTAAGTCCAGTTTGCTTTTATGTTTGCATTGTTTGATACTAACTGTTTTTTTCATTTTCATGATTATAATACAGGATGCCCACTGCTTCAGATGTGGATACACTACCTTATAATCATAATAAAATAACTATCAAGTGGATTTATCGATTTCACTATATGTTCCTAATACTTTTTTTTGCATTTACTGGGGGATGCAATTGGCAAAATATTCTATTTTTCTATAACCTATGAAATTCCAAGTTTTCAAAAATATAGGCAAAAATTCTGAGATTTTCATTTTTGGAGTAGAACTTCAGGTATTTGAAATATACTTGTTGGAACTTAGACATTGATGGTACAAAATAAAGTACAATAAACACTGAGGTTTAAAATCCATAATATGTTCGAAATTAAGCATTTGAAGTAAGAAATCAAACTCTTTAGGCATTGTAGTGTAGTAAAAAAGAAGATTAAGGAGTGTAGAGCAGATTTTACTGGAAAATTGGCATACCGCCTCTCAACGTTATAACTTAGGGTTATTTTAATTCTACCTTAGCGCATATTTTCGTTAAGTTGTTGGAGGAATCCCTAATAAGTCGCTTAGTTTCAATTAAACAACTATTCGACTACACAGATATAACTTAGTGCAAATAAGTATACATTAATTATTCAGTTACCTTAAATTAGTTCACTTATGTTAATTTTAAATTGTCATAAACGTATGATTGCCAACCCAGTAAAAAATAAAAAAAACTAAATCATTAATAAACATTTAAAGTAATACTAACTCATAAAACTTGCTTATCGAACCTTAAATAAGATGGCTGTTGATATTTTTTTCCTAAGATGAATATTTGCAAAATACTATTGATTCCGCTATAGCATTAGTTAAAAAATCTAGCTTGACAGTTGACAGAAAAAAGCAATTGAAAGGAATTAATCGAAATACTCTTATACAGAGCTTTAAACGAATGGGGTAAAAGACGATGTCTACAAAAAAATATATAGACGGCCAAATTATGCAACTGTGGGATGAAATATTTGCACTTGAAGACAAATGTAGGGAAGAATTAGATATTAAATGTGCCGAATGGCGAAAAGTAGAACCACTATTAGATAAAGGCATAGATGCAGTGTTAATACACATTGAGTCAATGAAAGGAATTAGCGCTGAAAGTCTACTTATCTATAAAGAAGTTAAAGAAATCAAAGAAAGATACAAACAAAAAATGGATGAGAAACATGCAAAAATAGATGTGCTGAATAAAGATCGGCAATGATAAATGATGTCATTTGTTGTCTTTTTAGGAGATATGCACGAAAAAATCTAACCTGCCTCCACTGCCTATATCAGGCATAGAAAAAGTAAAAAAGAAAATGAAAGTTTTTCATGAATTATGTATGTGCCAAAGGCTCATAGGGTTCTTTTAGCATAGTAAGATCCTTAAAAGATCTTTGGAGTATTTTTTTCATGAATTATTTTGACAATCCTAACCTCACTTTTCCTTTTTTAATTAAAAAAGTATTCTTAGGAAAAGCCATCATGAAATATATTCTTTAGGAACTATAATCGTATGTAACTTATTATGGATATAAATCTTGTTTGGATACATAATAGCTGGAATAAACAGGATTTTTAAGATATATAGGAGCAGATAATTAATTACTCCTTAAATAAAAGCTCATGAGTTTTTGCCTTTTGCCCTAAAGGGCAGTGTAGCTTAATAGTTCTGTGAAATGTAACTGGCTCTTTATCCTTTCCTTTACTGCAAAAAGCAAGATGAAGAGTCAATGGTTAGACTGACCCAACTTCTGTTTTTAGAGTTTCATTTATGCATAGTTTTGTGTTAAAAACGATGTGTCTTATACTAGTTGTTGCTTCTTTTTTCTGTTACTGTGAACCTGATAGTTAATTCCGTCTCATTACTCCTTTTCAGCTCAAGTTCTCCAGCTAACTGATCTACTAGGGTGGTTACCAACTGTATGCCAAGACTGTTTGGATTCTCTAAATCGATACTTTTAGGTATACCTATCCCATCATCGGAAATTTTCAAAATAAAACTGGCACTTTTACAGTCTTCATATTTGCTTTCTTTCCTGCTATTTATACGTTCTCCGTTTTTTTCTCTACGAAGATTGATATACATTCTCCGTTATCCTTCCCTATAAATGCATGTTTGAATGAGTTTGAAACTAGTTCATTGACAATTATTCCCAAAGGAATAGCAGTATCCATATCTAAGAATATATTTTCTTCCATATCTATGTGCAGGTGTATATTTTTGCTATTTAGTCTGTAAGTCTGGAAAAGTTTTTCAACCAATTCTCGAATGTATGTCGAAAAATCTAGAGTTTCGAATCTTTCACCTTTGTATAATTCCTCGTGAATAAGAGCCATAGATATCACTCTATCTTGGCTTTCTCTAAAAGCTTCCAGAACTTCTGAATCCTTAATAAACTCTATATTTTTAAACTTCTCAGCCTGAAGATCAAGTAGAGAAGATATCACTTGCAAATTGTTTTTGATTCTATGGTGGATTTCTTTCTTTTTAGCTTTTTCAGCTTTCACTTGGGATTTTTCGCTCTCAATGTGCAGTGTAATATCTCTAACAATAGCTGAGATAGCCACAAGCTCTCCAGAAGCATCAAAAACCGGAGAAAGAACGATTGAAACATATATTAACTTATTATCTTTTCTTAACCTTGAAGTTCTGTAGTGCTGGATCTTTTCTCCTAGCTTAACCTTTTCAATTAACTTTTTTGTTTCATCTTTGAGATTATCTGGTGCGGGTATCGATACACTTTTTCCTATAATTTCTTCCGATGAATAACCATAAGTCTGCTCTGCACCCTTATTCCAGCTAGTAATAATACTATCAAGAGACATAGTAATAATGGCATCATTTGATGATTCCACAATATTCGCCAAGCTCTGAATTTTCTCTTCAACTTTTTTACGTTCAGTAATATCCTGAACTATTCCCTTCAATCTAATAGGGATCTTTTTTTCATCAAAAATAGCTTCAGATTGTAAATGGACTGTGCGTTCTTCCCCATTAGCTAAGATAATTCTATGATCAATACTGCAGGGTTCTCCATTTATAGCTTTCTTAAAGGCATTAGCCACATGGTCTCGATCTTTGGGGTTCACATGACTTAAATATTCATTGTGAGGTGAGACTAATTCTCGCGAAGTATGGTTAAAAATACGATACAATTCGTCAGACAAATATATTTTGTAAGTTATAAGATCCAATTCCCAATTCCCAATATGGGACATTTTTTGAGCTTCAGCAAGTTTTTTTCACTTTTTTTTAGCGAGTTATAAGCTTTTTCAAGCTGATTTGTTCTTTCTTTAACTAACTTCTCTAAATTACCATATGCTTTTTTAAAGTTTCCTCTGCTTCTCTTCGCTCGTTAATATTACGGGCAACATGAATGCACCCAGCGAGTTTTCCCTTTGAATCATGCAGTGGTGAGACGCTTACTATAAAATAACCACCCAGAGATTCCTCACAAATCTCCACAGTATGCTCAAGCTCATCACTAAGCAACTGCCTGCACGGGCAAAAAATAGGAGGGTCATCCATTCCATGGACAAGCCGGTAGCATGTCAATCCAATACACTCTTTTGATGTCATCCACAAACTTGCTGCCATGGAGTTGTTTGCACGAACAATTCGAAATTCAGTGTCTAATATGGCAATCAGATCTGGCACAGCATCAAAGGTATGTTTCCAATCATCTACATCTCGAAAAACTACTTCTTCAGCTTTCTTTCGTCCGAAATTTCTCAGGTTTTCATTCATTCAACTCCCCTTCAAGTTTGAGAATATCGACGCAAAAAACTCATTGCCGTTAGGCTGTTTGAGTCAGACTTTTTAGAAATTCTTTTGCCATATTAGATAACTCTACCCTACTATTGTTATATCAATGAGATGCATATAATAAATAATTAACATTAATCTTATAGTGTACAAATAATATTAATTTGTAAGTAAGTAAGCCGTTAATGTTAAGGTGATTACTGCAATCTTAATTGTAGTGTACCGAAAGTTCTGTAAAATATAACATGATGCCGAGTCAATGGGTATACTGGCAAAATTTTTGTCTTTAGTTATGTTACTAATACATAGATTTTTGGTATTAAAATCGGTGTATTCTTTCCATTAAAGCCAAAATTTGAGAGCATTTTTTACACTTATTTAAAGGAAAAAGCATAGCTTTTACTAAAATCATGCTAGCTGTTGGTAATATTAGAAATAAATAAAATGTTTTAAGGATAGCAGAAGCCATATTTGAGATCAAAGGATAATGAACGGAAAGAAAAAATAAGGTCAAAATTTGCAGGAAAGATTTTAAACAGGATTCCTACGAAGAAAAAAATAAGAGATAAAATGGAATCCTCCATAACATATTCGGCTTATTATATAATAGTTGTTATATAATAGCACATGTATGGGAAGGCACAAGGGGAGTAAAGGTAGCCATAAGGATAGCCCCAGCCCCAGCCGCCGCCACGGCCGCCATGGTGGTGTGCACTAGCTGCTACTGCTGTTAAAGATACTACAAAAGGACTGCCAGCAAAATAGCAAATACCTTTTTCATTTTACTAGATGACTGTTCCATAATTTATTTACACTCCTATTTTATCCAATTTGATACAATTTAAATCAATTTAGGACTTACGTAGTTGAACAGCACAATAAGTAGCGTGTTTAATGGGTAAGTTCTAAACATATCACTAAATTATAGAGAATTTCGATAAACCATCAAATTTCATTATATGCATATAACCAGTATACATATAACTTGTGAAAATCGGGGGTCCATCGCAATCATCTATATTTTCATAGAATATGCCGACTTAGCACCAAAATCCAACAGTGAACGTAAAATTACAAATCACTCGATTTTGCTATTTGTTGCAACCCTTGTAATTATACTTCTTGATTGAAGTTTCTAAATATCAAACGTTAATTTTGATAGAAGGTTGAATTTTTCTTCCGAATTCAGATTTTCAATCAAAAAATATAAAAATCATTAAATTTTAGAACATAGTCGCATATTCATGAAAGGTGATTAAGTTGATCATTAACATATTATTATTCAATAAATATGAAACAAACAGAATTATAAATAAGAAATTTATATTTAACAAAATTTGATTCCATACAGTCCATTTTTCAAAAAAAAAATCGTTTGTGCTCTATATTTAAAGGAATTATTCAAAATTAAATCATTTCATTTGTATATATTCCACTTTTTCTTCCTTGTTTCCATGGTATTTAATATAAATTTTGACAAAAAAGGTATCATGATCTCTAAAAGTAGTAAATTGAGATGTGTTTCAGATGATTTTTGCATTTAATGGGTATTTAATCGATGGAAACTTGTATATTCCTATAACCTATGGAATTCTCGGGTTCTCAAAAAATAGGCAATAATCGAGAAATACTACTAAATTTCAAACAGTAAAGTCTTGCTCTATTAGCTGGCTGTTACGCTTGAAAGCTCTAAGTACTCTATTAAATAATGGAGCCAGTTCATAGGAAATTACTTAAAAAAATAAGAATAACAAATGTGATGCAAAAGGATTACCAAGGAACTCAAAAGAAGAAGCAGGGTGATGGGACTGTTCACTAATCAGGAATCAGTATTAAATACTAACAATCTCAATAATCATTGACATAAACGAAGACTGAATAACAGGAAATAAGTACACAGAGTATTTAAATAAACCACTGATTTTCACGAATCAGTTATATACCAGTTATAAATATAGGACGAAATTTAGGGGTTATCGAAATCTTCTATAATCTAATTTTTTACGCATCTCAAGTTTTTTTAAAATTTGATCATCAAAAATTAAGGGATAAATTAATGACAAATATTGCCATTAGCAAGGGAAATATATTATATGCCTTATTATTCTACAACTGCACATGCAAAATGCCCATGTTCTTGGACATGATATCCATCCATATGTCCTTTGAAATAATGTTCTTCGATGTCTTGTGGACTCAAATTCTCATGAAGCCGAAATCCTAAACTTGCAAACTCTTCAGCTAATGTTGATGGATTGAAGCCTTCTATTAGTGGTTCGTCTATCTTTAGCAAAAATTCCTTTAATTCTCGTATATGTGGCGACATTTTTTCGGGGATAAATGCATTGGTATCTAAGTAATCAAAAACAATCATGCTGCCAATAGGAGCAATTTCAGTGATGGAGCGCAGTGTTGCGAATGCCTCGTCTCGGCTCAAGAAGTTGATGACACCAAGCCAACTAAAGAAGCTTTTCACCTCTGGGTCATAAAATGATGAACTAGTTAGTGCTGTTACTAGACTTCCCTTTGTGAAATCTATAGGAATAAAGTGTAATTTTGCTGGATGTTTCCATCCCGACTCAGCAAGTCGATGTAGCTTAAATTCTTGTGTTGCAGGGTGATCAACCTCAAATACCTCCAACTTTTCCAACATTTTCGGCCGCCTAAATGCAAATGTATCCATTCCTGCCCCGAGGATTACATACTCTTTACTCCTTGGTGAATAGCTTTCTCTAGGTTATCTTCCGCGTATCGTGCACGGCTGGCAATATTATTGATTCCTTGTATCAAAAACTCTGAGATCATTTTCTGGTTGAAACATGACTCCGTATTCTCAGGATCATTTAACTGTTTATCCCAAGAAGTCAAATATTGTTTAATCAGTTCTCGTTTTTCCTCGGGCATCAAATCATAGGCTAGAAAATCATCAAAAATTTCAGGAGTATCATGCATGGAATGATAGTCACGCATGTAAGCTACCATCAATGCAGTAAAGCTTGCTTGACTCTCTTTCATATAATAATCTCATTTCTTTACTCTAGGCCCTTAGAAGTTAAAAGCTTCGCATTTAAATTACTGCAGCTTCAAGTCTGCTCCCAAAAACGGTTTTGTTTAAATATATGGACTCAAAAATGGTACGAAAAGGTTTCCAATCAATTAAGGAATCAATTTCAGTAAGCTTGTCTCCAACTAACTGAAGCCGTTTGTATCCTTCTTTAAGAGCAAAATCTGTAAGAGTTTTCATGAGTAATAATTATTGTTAAAAGACTTAAAATCTCCAATGCACAAATGCACAGGAGTTTATCGAAATCCTCCCAAACTCCTATCAATTGATGAAATTGAAAATAAAAGGGGTATTTTAAGGAGAGCAGTATCAGTCTTAAAAATCAAACGATAATGATCCATAAAAAAAGAAAGTCAAACGCAGAAACTACTAAGAAAAATTTGGATAGGGGACGCCCACGAGGAAAAAAATCAAAGGTAAATCAAAATCTTCATAGGAATACGTTATCACTAATTATTCGACAACTGCACATGCAAAGTGCCCATACTCATATGCGTGATATCCATCCGTGCGTCCTTTGAAATAACGTTCTTCTATGTCCGCTGGGCTCAAATTCTCTTGGAGACTAAATCCTAAACTTGCGAGCTCTTCGGCCAAATTTGACGGATTGAAGCCAGTTATCATAGGTTCGCCTATCTTTATCAAATACTCCAATGATTTTTGCATTTGTGGAGAATATTTCTCAGGGATAAATGCATCGATATCGAGATAATCAAAAACAATAATGCTTCCCGCAGGAGCAATCTCTGTGATGTAACGCAATGTTGTAAATACTTCATCTCTGGTCAAGAAGTAAGTGACACCAAGCCAATTAAAGAAGGTTTTAACTTTTGGGTCATACGAGGACGAACTAGTTAGTGCTGTTACCAGACTTTCCTTCGTGAAATCTATAGGAATAAAATGTAATTTTGCTGGATGTTCCCATTCCAACTCAGCAAGTCGCTGAAGCTTAAATTCTTGTGTGGCGGGATGATCAACCTCAAATACTTCCAACTTTTTCATCATTTCAGGTTGCCTGAATGCAAAGGTATCCATTCCTGCCCCGAGGATCACATACTGTTTTACCCCTTGCTTAACAGATTTTTCTAGGGCGTCTTCAGCATATCGAGCACGGCTGCTGAAAATGCCAGCATATCGATGGGTTTCTTGCATTAATGACTCTGAGTTAATTGTCTGATTGGAGTGCGATACAGAATACTCAGAATCATTCAATTGTTGACCCCAGTTTCTATTTTGTTCAATTAAATGTTTTTCAATTAGTGCTCTTTTTTCCTCGGGTATCAAATCATAGGCTAAAAAGTCATCAAAGATTTTAGGAGTATCATGCATGGAATGATAGGCACGCATGTAAGCTACCGACATTGCAGTAAAGCTTGCTTGATTCTCTTTCATATAATAATCTCCTTTCTTTACTCTAGTTCCTTAGAAGTTAAAAGCTTCGTATTTAAATTACGGCAGCTTCAAGTCTGCTTCCGAAAACGGTTTTGTTTAAATATATGGACTCAAAAATGATATGAAAAGGTTTCCAATCAATTAATTAATCAATTTCAACAAGTTTGTTTCCAACTGGTTAAATACATATATAACCTTCTTTAAGAGCAAATCAGTAAAACTATGGGCCCTACATCTTACTTTTTGCAGTGAAGAAAAGGATATAGAGCCGATCATATTTCACAGAACTTTAGCATGAATATAAAGATAAAACAATCCTATACGTTAGAAATATTAAATATGTTAGGAACTTAGTATAACTTGCGTTCTCATCTGCTACTACATAACAAAGATCTATTCCACAAAACCTACCTTCAGTATACACTTCGCAAAAATTCACATCATATAATGAAAAGATAAAATCCAAAGATGTAACTCATAGGTCGAATATCAAGTCCTTTCTTTGTGATATTGTACCTTTCGGAACTTCAATAACTTTTAGGTGAGAACGTAATTTATTCTCCAAAATATTAATTAGGATTCTTTTTTGCTTCCTATAAACTAAAATTCTTGTTATTATATTGCTTTTCCTGAGATTTAAAGCTCAAATAGTTGTTTTTTGATGTTTGAAACAGTGCCAATTTACCAGTTCTTATCATCATTAATTTTCAATTAATTGCCAATTTTAGGCATAAATTAACAAATAAACCCCAAAATTAATTTGACTTATTTAGTAAGAATGTCAAATAATAACAAATTAAATCTATTAATTCGCATAAAAAGGCTGCATTTAGCGAAAAATCTTCAAATAAATCGTAACGCCCAACATATCCACAGAAACCGTCATGGTCTATGTAATAATCTCTATCACAATATTAATCACGGTCACCAAAACCATCTCCAAATATGCGATCCAAAATTCCTTAGCCCACAAAGCCCTCATAAACCACTTTAGCGACTCTAGAATCTATTTCGTGGAGACTACCATGTGGACATTGCCAAGGAATTAGAACCTTACTTTGAGCCTGTCCTACGTTTATATTTACAACTATAAAATCAGATTTATTTAATCTAGTTGGATAAAGTATTTTTCTTGTTCAAGGCTTCTGAATCATGTGGGTTAATTTCAATTGCTTTGTCATATGCTTGTATTGTTTCATCGGATTTGTTTAATCACTGTAGAACAACTCCTCCTCCAATGTCAAATCAAAAAAGATACAAACGACGTTGAGGAATAAAATTTGCTTAGAACTATTGGAAATATTTATATAGTGCTTCTAGATTTTCAAAGTCTTTGATATCTGAACAAAAAAACATATAACTTATTCCAGAGGTCAATATATCCCTGCTAAAATCATTCTCGAAATCATGTGCTATCCTAGTCCTGAAGCTAATTCCTGATAAATCAATTAGTTTCATGACTTTAAGGACAGCAACCTTTTACATAGTAATCACATATTTCTAAGTGATAAATACTGAGCTTTGCCCAAAATTATGAGACAGGCAAACATGAACTAGGGGGTACTATTATGCCTAAGACAGTTATTCAATATCTTCTGAATCGATTAAAACAGCTGTGCATCAGGGATATTTTCGGCGTGCCAGGAGACTATGCTTTTCCTATCAACAATGCCATATGTGATGATAAGGATCTACGTTGGATCGGTTGCTGCAATGAGCTGAATGCCGCCTATGCTGCCGACGGCTATGCTCGTATCAATGGCATGTCAGCATTGTCTACAACCTTTGGAGTGGGTGAACTGTCAGCATTATGTGGTATAGCAGGTTCTTATGGGGAGCATACAGTGGTATTTCATATTGTGGGAATGCCAAATATGCAAGTTCAGGAGAAACATGCCATAGTACATCATGCTCTTGGCAACGGAGAGTTCGACCTATTCATGAAAATGGCTAAGCCTATCGTATGTGCGAAAACGGTGCTTACCCCAGAAAACTGCATTCACGAAGTCGAGCGCGTCATCGCGGCAGCCATGGAATATCGCCGTCCAGTCTACATTGCCATACCTAAAGATTATGCCAATGAGAATGTCTCATGTTGCCCTGCATTAGCAAAAGTGCCCGTAAAAAGTGATCTTGAAGTGCTGGAAGAAGTGGCCTCAATCATTATAAATAAATTGTCAAATTCAAAGAAAGCCTGTATTATGCCCGGCATTTTTGTTGACCGTTTCGGACTCAAGGACTTGACCACAGATGTGGTTAATGCTTCAGGCTTACCTTATGTGACCATGGCAATGGATAAGGCAGTGCTCGACGAGACTAATCCTTCTTACTTGGGATTATATAGCGGACATCTTGTGAATCCTGAAATTAGGGATTTCGTGGAATCCTGCGACTGTATACTTGCCATAGGCACTATCTTGTCTGATATAAATTTGGGGGGATTAGGTAGATTCACAGCAAGACTGGACAAATCCCGCATAATCAATATCATGCCTTCTGATGTACATATCGGGCATGCTGATTACCCTAATCTAAAAATGTCAGATGTACTGAATGAGCTCAGCAAAAGGCTTCATAAACGTAATGATATCATAGGACCTGTAGCTAAGCGTCCCACATTGCCTAAGGTGGACGTTGGCAACCTAATAACGGCTGATTATTTATATGCGAGCTACGCGAATTTTTTTAAGCCAGATGATATCATCATAGTGGATTTAGGCACATCCTTTTACGGGTTATTGCCAATATTTTTACCTAAAGGATCTAAGTTCCATAGCCAGACGCTCTGGGGGGCGATAGGTTGGGCTACTCCAGCTTCATTTGGCGCCTCACTGGCTGCACCGGATCAGCGGGTAATTCTCATAACAGGCGAAGGGGCACACCAGATGACTGCCCAAGAAGTCTGCCAGTTCTACCGGTTTGATCTAAAGCCTATCATTTTCGTTCTGAATAATAACGGTTACCTGATAGAAAAAATGCTATCTGAGAAGTTAGATTACTGTTATAACTCTATTGCTCAGTGGCAATATCATAAATTGCCAGAGATGCTTGGCTGCGAGGGTTGGCTGATTAGAAAGGCCACCACCTGTGGTGACCTGGATAAGATCATGAGAGAACTGGATAACAATAAAACAGGTGCATATATAGAAATTGTTACGCCAGAAATGTCAGCACCCCCGCTTATGGAGGTAATTCATAGAAACTTGTAGACACTATAAGTGAAACTATTAAGAGAGTTGTACTCGCAGAAGCACCCTTCTCGATTCAATAGGAAGTTTGTTTATGAAAGGAAATGAGAAGATTATTGAACATCTAAAAGCTCGTTTACAGATGAATTGACCTTTATTCACCAGTACATTATCCATGCCGAGATGTGCGAAAATTGGAATTACAAGCAACTGGAAGAAATTATCCAGAAGCGAGCCATCGTCAAAATGAGGCATACGGAGAAGCTGATCTTGGATCCTTTTCCTCGAAGGGGAGCCAATAATCCGCAAACTGAACCAAATAATCATCGGCGCCGAAGTGCCAAATATGCATGAGTATGACCATGGAGCCGAAGAATCGGCTATTCGAGGTTACAACGAAAGTACCCATCTGGCGGCGGAGGTTGGAGATAATAACACCAAAGTGCTTCTCGAGTCGATCCTGAAGGAAGAAGAGGACCACATCTACTGGATCGAAGACCAACTCGGTCAGATCAAACAAATAGGTGTCGAGAACTCTCTGGCGGAGCAGATTTACTGAGGGAATGCTTGCTACATCTATGCACTTTTTAGGATGGGGCATTTGGGGTTCACCTATGAAAACTCCTCGGTAAAGAGCAAAAATAGATTTATCGTCAAGTGCATAAATTGTTCTACTAAACTTAAATGCAAAGTTGGACTAAGCAAAGCATAGAAAAAAAGACCGGAAGGTGATGAGAGAACATTTGTATATTTTTTTACTTTTTTTCCCATGGTTATAGGATTTCGAGTAATTTAAGCACCAATGATTAGGTTTGCAACTATAATTGATTTTTAAAAATACCATTAATTAGTGAGTTGACTCTAATTAGTCTAGCCACATCTTAAACGTTCAATAAAAAATCTAATTACGAATTTAGGACTATACACAGTTGAACTTGAAAATCAATAGCATTAAACCTTTAACCTATAAAAATAAAATTTTAAATCAGTTTTTATGTTGGGTAATAGTGCAAAAAATGGTAGTGGAAAGCTGAAGTTGAGAATATACATATGTTTTACTTGAAAACCTATGCATCAATGAAAAAAGGAAAACCGAAACCTTGTCAGTATAACATTAACTTCTCATCCGACTTCTAAATTCAAATATTTAAGCAATGTTATATAGTACAAGTTAAAGATATTAAATAAGTAGGAGTCCTGGTTTATGAAACTGGTCTATGGAGATTTACATGCTAATTGGTCCTACAATTTACTTTGGAAAAGAAAGAGTATTTGTTGATAGGGAACTCTGTATTCAGGTTTTCAGAGAGAACATCCAGAATTCAGGAACTCGAAAATACAATATTTTATTTTACCATGGTATCGCTGGCATCGGTAAAAGCAAATTGCAAAAAGAGTTGCAAAAGATACTGGATGAAGAATACCCCTATATATTCTGGGTTTCTATAGATTTCGACGTAAGTACTTATCGGGACATAAGTACATTTCTCATAACTTTACGAAACAAAATCCAGGAAAAATGTGATGCAGAATTTCACTTTTTTAATGCTGTTCATGCGATATACTGGAAAAAAGCTCATCCAGAAATTCCACTCAAAAAACAAAATTATCCCTTGATTGAGAAAGGGGCATTTTTAGAAAAGATTATAGACGTTCTTGATAACTCTGGACAAATTATATTAGCATGGGAAATCCTAAACAGAGCTTCAGAAAGCTTCAAAAGATGGCTCCATCTACACCACATCGACATTTCCAAAGTTGAATTATTTGAGCCAAATAGGATCAAAGAATTACTACCAGCTTTTTTTGCCGCTGATTTTTCTGAATACTTATATGAAAATTCGAACGTATACATTTTTATTGACACTTACGAAGCTCTCTGGGAAGGTATAAGGGATAAAGATACTTTACATCAAAATGATAAATGGATACGAGATGACCTTATCTCAAACATGCCGGGAATTTCATGGATAATCTCTGGGAGAGAAGAATTACTATGGGCTTCGATATGTGATCCAGACTGGGAAATGTTTCTGGAACAACACCAAGTAAAAGAACTTCCAGAAAAAGATTGTATCAAATTTTTGGAAGATTGTTGTATTGAAAATAAAGATATTCAAAATATAATAGTTGAAGCTAGTGAAGGAGTCCCTTACTACCTAAACCTGTCTGTAGATACTTTTGAAAAAATAAAGATCTACAAAAAAAGACAGCCAATTTCAGAAGACTTCGGAAAGACGCAACCAGAGGTCTTCAAAAAATATTTGGAATACCTGGATAAAAATGAAACACACGCTCTCGAAGTACTCTCCGCAACTAATTTCTGGGATCAAGATCTGTTCGAGATATTAATGACAAAGTTTGACCTAGGACTTCAAGTTTGTGCCTTTTCAGAGCTGATCAAGTCTTCATTTATCAAAAAGGATACTAATGGAAAATATTCTATTCATCAGTTGATGAGAAAAAGCCTTAGGGATTCTCAGGATCCTGTTGACAGAAAAAATGTCCATAGATTCATGTTTGAGCACTACAACAACAAACTAGAAAAAATGGATATTAAATCAATCACTCCAGAACATGAAAAAGCCCTGACAGAAGCCTTTTATCACGCAAAAAACACTTGAAACCAACGATTTGCTCAATTGGATTATTGCTGCTTCAGGTCCGTTCAACAGTGCAGCATTTTGCCAACTAATTACCCCTATATATGAAGAAACACTGCAAATTCTGGAAGCAAAACTCGGAGCTGAACATCAAGATGTTGCAACAGTCCTAAACAATCTCGCCGAACTCTATTGTAAGATGGGAGATCACGAAAAAGCACTCCCACTTTTTCAAAGAGCACTTGAAATCAGTGAAAAGGTCCTGGGTTCCCAGAACCCATCTGTTGCAACAACCCTAAACAATCTCGCCAAACTCTATGAAAGTATGGATGATTACGAAAAAGCACTCAAACTTTATCAAAGCAAAGGAAAAAGTTCCAATTATCCAAAACAATAGAAATCTTTTCCTGTTTCTTGGTGCGTAGATTTTTTTGTATTAAAAATTATGTGTTTTTGTCATTTTAGCCAAAAATTAAGACATTAAAAACGAAATTTGAGGACATTTTCGCCAAAATTTGAGGAACTAGGTATATATTTTACTAAAATATATGTAAAAATTAAGAAGCAAAAAAGTAGTTATATCTATCTCGCGAAGGATAAAAAATAAATGAAAATTAGTAACTATTTAACCTACAAATCGAATTTATTCAATTTATCTAGACAAAGTTCCTTTATTGGGCCAAGCTTTTGAGTTGGGGGTTAATTTCAGTCGCTTTCACATATGCTTTTATTGATTCATCGAACTTGCCTAATTTAGCTAGAGTTATTCCTTTATTGTACCAACCATCTGAATCCTGAGGGTTGATTTCAATTGCTTTGTCATATGACTTTATTGCTTCATCGTATTTATTTAAATTATATAGAGCAAGTCCTTTATTATACCAAGCATCTGAATCCTGAGGGTTGATTTCAATTGCTTTGTCATATGCCTTTATTGCTTCATCGTATTTATTTAGATTATACAGAGCAAGTCCTTTATTGCTCCAAGTTTCTGAACTCTGCGGGTTAATTTCAATTGCATTGTCATATGATGTTATTGCTTCATCGGATTTATTTAAATGATCCAGAGCATTTCCTTTATTGTACCAAGCTACTGAATTCTGCGGATTAATTTCAATTGCTCTGTCATATGCTGTTATTGCTTCATCAGATTTATTTAAATCATCTAGAGCAGCTCCTTTACTTATCCAAGCCATTGAACTCTGCGGGTTAATTTCAATTGCTTTGTCATATGCTGTTATTGCTTCATAGTGCTTACCTAATTTGCTTAGATCAATTCCTTTATTGTTCCAAGCTTTTGAATCCTTCGGATTAATTTTAATTGCTTTGTCATATGATTTTATTGCTTCATCGGATTTGTTTAAATCATCAAGAGCAAGTCCTTTATTGAACCAAGCCAATGAATTCTGCGGGTTAATCTCAATTGCTTTGTCATACGCTTTTATCGCGTCATCGTACTTACCTAATTTGCTTAGATCAATTCCTTCATTGTTCCAAGCTTTTGAATCCTTTGGGTTAATTTTAATTGCTTTGTCATATGATTTTATTGCTTCACCAGAATTGTTTAAATTATAGCCATTGTTGCTGCAGGAGTTCGGTATATTTACAAATAGCCCAGCACCTGCGAGACTCACTAGAATTAAAAGAGCCAGCATAGTGATTCCTGAAGCCGTTATGAGGACATGCCCTCTACTTGCTTTATTATATATCGCTTTTTTCATTTTCAGCCTCTTGATGTTTGTTTAGACATTAATGACGAAAAATAACTACAAAAATACAAATGAATAATATTTCAATCTATAAAGTAAACTTTTCTACTAAGAAAATATATTTTTTAATTTATTAAGATATGTTTTATATGAATATTAGTTGTCGAATTCATCCAAATTTTCAAAAAAATAATGAGAACAGCATTTTAACTTACAAGGTAGCTATTAAGAAGAAATAAATTATCTGGATTCCTATACAAGTCAAAAGAGACTACATTGTAATGTAGAACATAACTATCTAAAAACAACGATGCATAGATTTTAGCACAAAAAATATGCATTAATATTGTGCCGTATAAATCAAATGATTTGAAAATATTGACAAAAAAATAGAATTGTACTGATCATAAATCAGGACTTTCGGTAAAGGAATATGTATTGTCTTTGAATATCGTTTTTATCATTGAGACATTATATATTCACAAAACATACAGTATCAACTAAATATACAAAGAGTACCCGTTTATATATTCTCAGTGCTTCTTGGACAGGATCAGCTGTGGATGACAAGCTTTACAAAAAGGCTCTTAATCTTGAGTATTTCACTGTAGGATATAACGTTCTTGAGGGTTTATTCTCTATATTCTTCGGAGCCCACGCAGGGAGTATAGGCCTAATAGGTTTTGGTCTGGATAGTATAGTTGAATCTCTTTCAGGTCTTATCCTTATCTGGAGACTTAGTAAGCATGAAGTGTGCTCAGAAGACGAGGAGAGAACAAGCGAAAATAAAGCCATAAAATTTGTGGCAGCTACTTTCTTCTTGCTTGGAGCTTATGTGCTTTACGAATCTACAAAGAAGTTAATATTCATAGAGATTCCCGAGCCTTCGCTACCAGGAATCATTATAGCCAGCCTTTCAGTGGTTATCATGCCTATACTTTCGTTTAGAAAGCGCGATCTTGGCACAAAGATCAATAGCAAAGCACTAGTAGCTGACTCTAAGGAAACATTGACCTGCGCCTTCCTATCGGTGCCTTTACTGTTGGGACTTACAACTAACTACTTTTTCGGCTTCTGGCAGGCAGATTCTCTAGTCGGGTTAATAGTAGTGGTATTCTTGATCAGAGAGGGACAAGAGTGGTGGGAAGAGGCAAACAATGGTGAAGATTAGTAGACGAAAGGAGTACAGAGAGATACTCTTCCTATACATAGTAACTCTGTGAGATCTAAGTTTCCCTGGATACTAAATACAGTAGGCTATAGCACTTTTTGAATAGGCTCTTGTAGTTCGTGCACCTTAAACCTTGAAAACCTTCCAGATATTACCAAAATTTCAACCATAGATTTTATTATCCGTATCCTCTGGAAGTAGCTTAATATTTAATCTACTATTCTACTTGATAAATCTTTAAATATGGGCAGCGTGTTTATATATAGATTTTATATAAAACATATGTACCGATAAAAAAGATAAATTCGGTTTTTTGTGGCAAAGAATACAAAGCCAATTAGAATTTACAGAATTTTTGGTATACTGCCTGTCTATTATTATATTGTTGTTTTTTCTGTAGAGACTTTTTATTATTTTCTGATTTTTTTGATTGATTACAGTCAATTGCTAGTGGAATATAATGCTAAATTATTGCAATCAAAAAATATATTAAAAAGTCTCTGAATTGAGGAGCTCTAGCGGGCAAAAACAGCAGTTTAAAATATAATATGAGTGAAATTGCATATACGCATATAACGATAGTGATGTCTATGGATATTGTTTATATATTTAAGGCATTAGCCGATGAAAACAGAATACGAATACTGAATATTTTAAGAAACGGTGAATTATGTGGCTGTGATATTGAGGCGGTTCTAGGCATAAAACAATCCAACGTTTCAAGGCACTTGAATAGGCTGAAAATAGTAGGAATCATTCATTCTGATAAAAAATCACAGTGGGTCTATTATCAACTAAATGATAAAATTTTCCAAAGATTCCCCTTCCTTTCAATCATCATCGACGACGAAATAGAGAAAATCAGTATCTGTAAAGAAGATTTAGAACTACTGAAGAAGATCGTAGCAAATGGTAGATCCTGCGATTGACTGGAAATATAATTAGGTTTATCAAAAAGAATAGCGGTGTTTGTTTTGGAAAAATTTATTGTATCAAAATTATCTTTTCTCAATCGTTATTTAACTTTGTGGATTTTTCTATCCATGTTTATAGGTGTGGATTTAGGCTTCGTTTATCCAGGATTTGCAGGCTTTTTAAAAAGTCTATCCATAGGTACTACATCTATTCCCATTGCTATTGGTTTGATGGTAATGATGTATCCCCACTTGCACGGGTCAAATACGAGGAATTAAGCAAGGTATTCAAGAATCATAAGGTCTTGGAGTTCTCCTTACTGGAAAATTGGGTCATTGGTCCAATTTTAATGTTCATCCTGGAGATTATATTTCTGAGAGCATATCCGGAATACATGGTAGGTGTCATTCTAATTGGCCTAGCTAGGTGTATCGCAATGGTGATTGTTTGGAATACCCAAGAGAGGGGGTCAATGAGTATGCTGCAGCTTTAGTTGCCTTCAATTCTATCTTCCAGCTAATCTTTCACTCCATTTTTGCCTATATCTTTATATCCTTACTGTCTAAATGGTTGGGACTTGGTGGTATGAAAATAAATGTTTCTATGGGAGAGGTAGCCCAAAGTGTTGCAATATACCTGGGGATCCAGTTTACTGCTGGCTTTTTAACCCGTTACTTCCTGCGTCCTTTAAAAGGAGCCAATTGGTATGATGGCAAATTCATTCCTAAAGTGGGTCCTATTTCACTTTATGCTCTACTATTTACGATTATTATAATGTTTTCTTTAAAAGGTGAATATATTGTTACGTTGCCTTTAGATGTCGTGAGGATTGCGATTCCACTCTTAATATATTTTGTAGTTATGTTTAGTATCTCATTTTTTGTTTCTAAAAAAATGGGTATTAGCTACGCACAGACAACATCTCTTGCTTTTACGCGGCAAGTAACAACTTTGAACTGGCAATTGCAGTCGCAGTGGTAGTCTTTGGTATTAATTCAGGGCAGGCATTTGCAGCTGTAATAGGTCCTTTGATTGAAGTACCAGTTATGGTAGGACTTGTGAATGTGGCACTCTACTGGAGAAAGAAATATTTTATGAAAGGTCACAATAAAGCTTGAAGAACAGTCACAAAAAAGTATGTGAGCAGGCTTTTTCACAACTACAATTGATTCTACAATTGAAATAAGTTATTCTACTATGAGGTCAGTTTGTACCTAAATTTCGGAATAATTTAATCTCTGAATTTAATTCCAAAATCGCCCATTATCCAATTGTATAAAACATGCATTTAGATAAGCCTAGGTCCAATTGGCTATCTATTTTCTTACTATCAGTAACCTCGTCTGAGAATATCTATCAATTCATCTGCATGTGGCATTCTGGCGTTGATTTTTGTGCAAACTGCATCGATATCGTAATCAAGTCGAAGAAATTCGGCTTTTTCGCATTCTGTATCAAACAATACACAGCTTGCCCTGGGATCTCCGTCTCTTGGCTGTCCTACTGAACCCGGGCTTATAATTGTAAGATTTCCGACTTTCCTATCCATTGGAATGTGGGAATGTCCGATTACCAGGAAATCTACATCTATAGGCTCCATTGCTTCATCTATCATATTCCTAATTACTTCATCCGGGGTTTCGGGTTTAATATATTCGAACATAGACCGAGGACTTCCATGAGTCAAATAGAATTTTTTACCATCGATTATCTCTTTAATCAGGAGAGGGAGTTTCTGCAGATATTCTATTCTAGATTTATCAAGAACTTTCCATGTATATTCCCTGGTCGCAATTGATAAATGCCTATACTTGTATCCACATTGGCAGTCTACCTTAAAAGCAACTGCATTATCATGGTTCCCCCTTATTGTTGGGATTACTTTCTCTCGCAAGAAATCAATACATTTGTCAGGTTCAGGCCCATAATCCACAATATCTCCAAGGCATATGGCTCTATCGTGAGAAACGTCAAGAACAGTCTGGAGGGCTTCATAGTTTGCGTGGATGTCAGCAATCAGTAAAAGTTTCATTTTATTTTCTCCTTTCGAAGTCTTATTTATTTTTCTATTAATTTATACAGACTATGAAATGACACTCAGATTATTACTGGAAATAGAATCAACCAATAATATGGGACGACCAAATTTTGTCAGCTACATATAAATGGAGTATAGGTAACTCGTGAAAATCAGAGATTTATCAAAATCCTCTATTTTTCTATGAATAAGGAGCTCAGATGAGGAAAAATATATTAAAAGTACAAGATGCAAGATAGATATATAAGTACAGATAAAATTATATATATGTGTCATGATCTATTTAGAGTAATTATTCACTGATATTACAGCTCCTATCGATAAGATACTCGGGGAAAAAGTGAATGAATGACAGATACACGAAAAAGTGTAAATCAAAAAGTCTGCATGTGAATTAATAATTGAACTGGACGTCAAAAATATCACCTCTAACAACAGAAAAAGTTTCCCTGAAAAATTAAGACGGCAGCAAAATACTTATTTTTAAATCCAAAAGGAAGTTTACTTATACCATTCAGATATCAGGATAAACGATGAGTCTCTGGGTCCTAGTCTACGCTGAAAAATCGAAAATAATAATAATGGCCATAAAGGACCGGATGAAGCAACCACTTTATGTGGCCGAACTCCACGTAAATAATAGTCACAAAGGACCGAGACCTCACAAAATCAGGCTCCTAACCGACAAGAAAAAAGAAGAATTCATCCCCCCACAGAAGTTTGTAGAGCTTTTACGCAGTGCAAACAGGATCATGCTTGCAGAAGGAGGGAATTCTGCAAATGAGGCTAATTTTCTAGAAATGCTTAAGGGTTTTCAACTCAATACAGACCGAGTTAAAATTTGCAAACATTGTTGGATCAATAAACGTTTCAATTTTACAAATAGCAAGTCTATCAAGTTCCATAATGAACTCATATGTTGGGGATGTGCGAAAGAAGAACTTATGCGAGTAGTCAGCTCAGCGGATTTGCATTACGGAGAAAAATCTGTAAGTTTTCTGGAGAAAGTTCTCTTTAAAACAAAGGATCTGGATAGAACCATAAGAATGCTGAACCCTGAAAAGCTAGATCCAGAGTTCACCAGGTACGATACTATCAGGACAATTCCTTCCACTACTACATTAAGGGTTGAAGATCTCCCTCTCGAAAAAAATTTCAAGAATATTCTGAACCAGAAATCAGAGACTCTACTCCCTGTCCAGGCACTGTCTGTAGAAGCCGGGCTTTTGAAAGGAAAAAATCAATTTGTAGTCTCAGCAACTGCAACCGGAAAAACTCTTATAGGGGAAATGGCAGGAATCCAAAATCTTTTGGACAAAAAAGGAAAAATGATCTATCTGGTTCCCCTAGTAGCTCTTGCAAATCAGAAATATGAGCAATTCAGAGAACGCTATTTAAAGCTTGGGCTAACGACTTCCATAAAAATTGGTGCAATCCTTATAAAGACATCTAAACGTTTGAAAATGCAGACCAGTCCGAATGCAGACATAATCGTAGGGACTTACGAGGGCATAGACCATATGCTTCGATCAGGGAACGCCGATTTTTTGGGCAAAATAGGAACTGTAGTTGTGGATGAAGTCCATATGCTCGAAGACCAGGAAAGAGGGCACAGACTAGACGGGCTAATGGGAAGATTACGTTATGCGGCACCGACAGCTCAATTTATCTACCTTTCCGCAACCGTTGCAAACCCTGCAGCCTATTCAAAAAAACTTGGAGCTCAGCTTATCCTTTATGAACACAGACCAGTTCCTATCGAAAGGCACCTACTTTTCTGCCAGGAGAATGAAAAATCAAAGCTGATTTCCCAGCTTGCAAAAGAAGAATATTCGATGTTCTCTTCTAAAAACCACAGGGGACAGACGATTGTCTTTACAAATTCACGTAGAAACTGTCATAGGCTTGCAGGAGCTCTTTCAATCCAAGCCGCTCCCTATCACGCAGGACTTACCCAATATGAGAGGAACAAGGTTGAAACTCTCTTTTCAAGAGGACAACTCCCTGTAGTTGTGACAACCTCTGCCCTCGCTGCAGGTGTGGATTTTCCGGCTTCCCAGGTTATATTTGATACACTCGCAATGGGAATAGAATGGATTTCGGTCCAGGACTTCCTGCAAATGAGTGGGAGGGCTGGAAGGCCAGACTACCATGACAGGGGAATTGTGGTGCTTATACCAGTGCCAGGAAAATCTTATTCAAGCTCCCAACCAGATACAGAAGAAGAAGTAGCAATTAAGCTGCTGCAAGGAGAAATGCTGTCCATAGGGGTTGAATATGGAGAAGCTGAACAACTTGAAGAAGTTCTTGCATCCATTGCAGTCACTTCCTCTATCCAGGATCTCAAAAAGATCCACAGCCTTATGTTTGGAAGCTTTGATCTGGATAAACTGATCTTGCGCCTGCAGAGCTACCGCTTTTTAGAAAGAAAGGGAAATCGAATAACGCTTACGCAATTAGGGAAAGTTACTGCAGCCCATTTTCTACCTATATCCAAAGCTTTCCTTATTAGGGATGCTGTGCTTGAAGAGGATGATCCCCTAAAGATTGCAACAAACCTGGAATTTTTCGATGCTGCGTATTTTAAGTATGCAAAAAATATCGGAAGCTCCTTACATGTGAATATGCCTTCAAGGATTTTCCAGGGTGCTACCCTTGACATAATTTTTGATGGAGAATCCCTCGACCAGCTTGACACAAAAATCAGGGAGCTCATGTTGAACTTTGCTTCGGACTTTTTAACATGCGCATGCAAGGACTCGCCTTACTGCGGTTGCGCAGAACAGAAATTTTCGGAAAAAATAATCCGGCTGCGTACTGAAGAACTGGATCCGTCACAAATCATAAAAAGACTTGAAGATAATTACGGGATTTCAGCATACCAGGGTGATGTTTTCGGATACCTTGACAATGCAGTGCGTAACCTTGATGCTGTAGAACTGATAGCAAAAGTGTACTCAAAAAAGAGAGTTGCCGAGGAAACAAAAAAGCTTAAAAAGAAAATCCAGGGTTGAAAAACAATAATCTTCTTTGTAGACAATGTTTTGAAGTACCAAAACTTATCTGTAACTATTCAATCGAGATAAAAAACACCATCAAAAATTTTTCAAAATTCAATGGCCACATTTTTGGAGTTAATTTTTTTAAATTTTAGATAATTTAGAGAACCTCTATCCATTTGAGAATTGGAGGTTTTAAATTTCTTTGCATTAACTTATACTCATAAAATTTTTTGATTAATTTACTATTAAAGAAGAACGCAAAAGTCGTCAGTAAGTTAGAGACAAACCTACTGAAATTGGTTCCTTAATTGATTGTAATTATCTTTTAGTAACTATCAACCGGACAAAATAAATTGCAATAGTGCTCTTTAGTCAGATTCTCTGAGCAAAATATCTGATGGCTTGTTTTATATAACTGTTAGCTATTGATCAAATTTATCGTTCCCGTCAGTTAAAAATTAGAAGTATTCTCACAGTTTCCGCAGACGTACACAAAAACATTATATATTTTTTCAAGATTACAAAAGCTTAAAAATTAACATAACTTTCAATGAATTACGGTTGGCAAATAGGCAAACAAATTCTACACCTTTGTGCACCTGCAGAATGTTGGAACAATCGCATGGAAATATATATCATTAAACTGATTTTTACTAGGTTGAATAATTATATCCTTTTTACGTTAAATAAGATCGATTAAAATAAGATAAGAACTGTTGTAATCTACAACAGGCAGATTTCAGCCTTTACTCAGATAAAAGTATTTCAAATCTTCTGGCTTTCAGTTATTTATATTCTACATATTTCGCTCTTTTTGAGCCAGTCAATATCGGACTGGTAAAGAAGCCTCAGGTCTTTAAGCCCGAGTTTAAGCATGGCGAGTCTGCTGACCCCTAGTCCCCAGGCAAGAACTGGTTCTTTGATCCTGAAAGGTTCAGTAACCTCTTTTCTGAAAACCCCTGCACCTCCAAGTTCAACCCAGCCGAGACCATCTACATAAACCTCTGGTTCCACACTCGGCTCAGTATATGGGAAATATCCAGGACGGAAGCGGACATCCTCGAATCCCATCCTATGGTAAAACTCTGTCAGCAGCCCGAGCAAGTCTGCAAAGGACAGTTCTTTATCCATAACAACTCCTTCAAGCTGCTCAAATTCAGGAGTATGAGTAGGGTCAATTGTTTCCCTGCGGTAAGCTCTGTCAATGCAGAAGGCCTTTACCGGAGGTTCTGGATTGTCAGCAAGATACTTAATAGTGACCGCAGTTGTATGGGTCCTCAACACATTGCGTCTGGCAAGGTCCCTGTCCCAGAGCCCATCCCACCCACACGAATCAATATCTCCTCCGCACTCATGCATTGCAGCTACTTTTTCGTAGTACTCAGCTGGGAGCTGACAGGTGCTAGCCAGGTGGAAAGTGTCCTGCATATCTCTTGCAGGGTGATCCTGGGGCTGGAAAAGGGCATCGAAGTTCCAAAAAGAGCTTTGGACGATTTCGCCCTTGATCTCAGTGAAGCCCATTTCCAGGAATATCTGGCGCATCTTTTCTATAAGGCGCCTGTAAGGATGTATCTTAGTCCCATAGAGAGGAGTCGGAGTCATATCAAGCCGATAGGACTTGAATTTTTTTCCTTTCCAAGATCCGCTCTTAAGTAATTCGGATGTGATCTGGGCAATTTCTTCTTCAAGGACAATACCCTGTGCTGCGAGAGCACTGCCTGTATACGTTATGGAAACAGTCCTGAATTTTTCCTCGTGCTTTGTGACAAGTTTGCGCTTGAGAAGGTCTTTTACAGCTCCTTCACTGTCCACAAATTCTCCAATAATTTTTACTTTGTCTTTAAAAGCTGCAAGAGCTTCTTCATCTTTTCCAACCTCCGCTTTTCCATATGGTACCATTACTCCGTTTTCAACTTTTGCCCAGCCTTTTTTTACGACCCATCCTACAGCAATACCTACCATCTGCGGAGAAAAGTAGCTTTTTAATTCTTCAAGAGAAGTAGGGGCTTTTAGTGCGTCAATAATCTGGCGCTCTGGAAGCCCATTTTTTGTGTATTCTTCTCCTTCTTTTGTAAGGAAGTAACTTTCAAGCACCTTTTCGGAAACTGAAACAAATCCCTTTTCCTCAAGCATGAAAGCTGCCTGCATTGCTGCATCTACCTGAAGCCCTGATTTCTCCTCCAGTCTTTCAGGTACTGTAGACCTTAGTTCCTCAAGAGCAAGCAAGACTTTTTTCTCGTTAGTTGTGAGGTTTTCCTGAAAACTCATTAGTGATCACATTCTTATAGTCTGAAAATATTGGAATTTGAGATTACAAGCATTATATTTAATTAAAGATTTAGTTTTTGTATATGATATTATATTCATCGAGGTGTTCACGCGCAAGTTCCCGTTTTTCCCCATGGTCCTTTAATAGCTCATATATTCTTTCCGCTGCAAGCTGTTTACATGAGCCGCACATCCTCGTTCCTGAGACGCATTCCTGTTTGACCTCCAGCAATTCTTTATCGTCTTCAAGCAGATGAAAGAGCATAAGTTCGAAAACTGAGCATTCCTCAGGATCCCCACCCTTTTTTTTATGTTCTTCGAGAGTTACGCAGCCTCCAGTCTTTGCTCTCTTCACCTTTTTCGCTCCTTCCTTGGGATCATCAGTGAGAGCTATATAGCTGTCTGGGACACTGCTAGACATTTTACCTCCCTGGAGACCACTCATGAAAAGGTGGTAGGTAGACGCAGGAGGAATAAAAGCATAGCCCCCAAATTCGGTAGCCACCTCGCTTACAATTTCGTTTAACAGCCTTCTGAAAAGCTTCGATATTTGTTTTTGAACTAAATGTTTTTCGTAGTAAATGAATGTATAAGGGCTAATTTCATTAATAAAGACCGATACTTCTTCAATTTTATTTAAATAATACTTTTGCCTATCTCGTTGACTAATTTCTAAACCAAATTTCTCTAGCAATGAGATATCGGGGAGCTCGAGTAAGTCCAGGTGCTCTTCATATAGCTTTATTTTGCACGGAATACGAGTATTAAGCTCCTGTAAAGCCTCTTTAGATGCACTCTTTCCACGGATACTCAGATATTTTCTACCGGTCTTTGCGTTTTCCCGTTCTTCTACTTTAAACATATTCATCTTGCCTGCAAGCCCTCGAGTTAGTCTAATGTGAGGGTCCTGGTCAGGCCCGACAGGAATTACAACTGGTTTTGTCCCTCCAAACTCTTCGAGCTGGGGCTGAAGAATATCTGCAGCCTGGGTTGTTGCACTGAACATGTGAGAGAGGTTTGTTTCTCCTGAAAAACCATAAATAGCCCCCAGTTCCGAAAAATTAACCTTGACCCCGAGTTCAAATGCCAGATCTTTAACGCTGTTGCAACCTGACTGGAAGTAAATCAAGCCGTCAGGCTTGAAACCAAGAGCAATAAGACTTAATATGTACTCTTCTACCCCTATTTTACTACATTTCTGCCAGGAAAAACCACGCACTGAAAATGCTTCCCTGTCCGCAATTCCAACAAAAGCACTAGCTCCCCTTTCCTGGTGCCAGATTATCTGGTCCATAACCATTTTGTGTCCCAAGTGAACTTTTCCTGAGGGCATAAAACCGTCCATGACCGAAAATGGAGCACCTGTCCGCATTGCTTCTACAATTTGTTCATAATCACGGTGACCGAAGATGATTTTCCTACTCATGTACTTGTGTGGGCAAGGAATTTCTGGAAGCAGGTTTTCAAAAGGAGAAATCCCAAATTCTTCGAATAACTTGGAATAGTCAGTGATGTCGCTTGAATTCCACGGGTCAAGTTTAGTATTCATGAAATACCTCATTGCTGCCTTTTTGGTGAAATGCCTTCGTAAGGCAGCTTTCTCTTGTTGAACATAGTTGAGGATATAAAAATCATTCCAGCAAAATTGCTCTTTAAAAATACCTGCTCATATGTAAATGTTTATCCTCTGGAACCCAAGTCCTGATATCGACACTCAATTAATTCTCTAATAATCAAATTTAAACTTCGGTCATTTATTTCAGTATGTTATCTGGAATGCAAAACCTAAGAATATAGCTCTCACAGTAAAAATTAAAATTTCAAAAACTTAGAAAAATGGATTTGTAATCAAGGACCTGCGTCTCCCCAATGTAGTAAACTCAGCAATTAATTACAGAAGATTTCGACAAACCCTTAAATTTATTCATATGCTGATAAATGGTTTATAAAAGACTTATAAAAATTAGAGGTTTATTGAAATCCTATATAATATAATGCTTATTAGATGATGTGTTTTCTTTAATTTCTTTTACAAATTTTTTGAAAATCTCTTTTGGATCGTCAGATATTTTATGGAGAATTTCGATAAGCCTCCAATTTCAACAAATTGTTTATATAGGCATTATAAACAATCAGCCGAAAATTGAGGTCTATCTAAATCCTTTTAAGTTTTGATATTATTGCTAGGACAACTAGTAAAATCATAATAATTATGAAAGTTATACTGCTGAAGGGGGTCGATAGTATCGCATACTTCCTGCAAATTCGAAGTTGAATCTCTGGATACTATATGTTTTTTGTTTATTCCGAAGTATATCTGACTTTCTCATAATTTATTTGGACATATGATTTCACAGAAAAATCAGCACATTTCCTACAGTTATAGTAGTGCACTAATCCAACAGCACGGTTCCTGGAAACCATCTGGATTTTTATCCAGGTTTAGGGTTTTAGAGCTGTTTGTCTTGAAGCAAAATCGATGCTATAATCCCTAATTACAGCTAGAATGCTTGATGGAGAACAGAATCTTGAAAAAATAGAAGGAATACAAAAATTCAATTCCGATTTCCTATAAAGGAGCTAAATATTAATAAATTAAATGAGTTTGTAAGTCAGCAAAAACATTCAGAAATTTATTATTGCCATAGCAGAAATTCGGTTTGGTGCTCCGGCCGGGATTCGAACCCGAGTCTTCGGCTCGAAAGGCCGGAATGATTGGCCGGACTACACTACCGGAGCACATTGCATCTTGCGCGAGACTTTCATTATATGTTCGCAATATATAAATCTATCCATCATAAAGTTATTCTTGTTGACTTTACTACTTAGATAGAATTTTATAAAAATAGTCTCCAGGTTAAATTATTAAACTTTTTTATAGTTTTATTTGACTTGTAAGTGAAATCTATTTCAAGCCAATGAATTATAAAAATTCAACTCTATGTTTCTGCCAGGATAAAAATCCGAGTTTTCGGTTCTGAAGGCTAGAATGATTGGGATGGTCTACACTACATTTTTTTTGTGTATTTACATTTTTTAACCTTGCTTAAGGGTATTCTTTAATAAGGAATATATTTATAAACAGTTATGAACTTTCGATCTTCTAACTATATATTGTTTTTTATAAATTGTAACTGTTTGTAACTATTCAACCTGGGAAAAACAATACCAAGATTCATCTTTACCAAGATTCGCTGAGCAAATTTAGGAAGGTGTATTTTATTTAACTGTTAGCTACTTAAGATGTTTTGTAGTCATCAATCAGTTAGTAACAGAAGTATTAAATTATATCAAAATAGATCTCATTTAATTGATTTTCTGTAAGCTGAATATTTACAACGGCCTTTTCAGATGTTTTCTCCAGCTTCGTCAATGTCTTCATAAATTTCTTCGATTTCATCGATTTCTTCCGATTTTCTAGCTTCTTCTTCCATTAGTTTTCCGATCCATTCGCTTAGCCTCCCGCAGTATTCGGGCTCACAGTCACAGGTACAGCCAGTACAAGCTGAAAATCGTTCCCCTGCAAGTAGGAGGTCATATTTCTCCTTAATCTCTTCCTTTGCTCTCAGGAGGTACGTTCTTGCCCCATTTGAGACACCAACTTCACGGATAATGAGGTCTTTATCCAGAAGCTTTTTTATGATCCTGGAACATTTTCTGCTGTCTATTTGCAGCTCTTTCCAGATGACATTCTGGAAAACTCCTTCCGTGTGTTTTTTTATGATATCGTATGCTTCTTCTTCAAGATCCATGATTCCACACTAATGAGATTCCTTGTGAAGTTTCATTCTTCGACAGGAGTAATCAGTATGATGTTATTGCCCCGAAGCACTACAGAACCAAGGGAACGAACTTTTTCTCCTTTTACAATTTCCATGGTGTCTACGAGATGCAGGTTCATATAATCATCAACACTCTTAAGAGTACCTTCAAGCAGATTAAAATCGCCTTTCATTTCTACCTGGATCCTGGATCCAACAATTTTCTGAACTTTTTTATTTGGGAACAAATTTAAACCCTCGCTTAGTTATTCCTGGTTCCCCCACTATCGGGTTCCTGCTTTTTACGTTCTAAAGCCAGTGCGAGCAAACCTCATCAGAATAATATATACGATTTTCAGCATTTGCACCTATCAAAGGCTCCTGTAAGCAACCGAAAATTATTCTGAATCTTCACATCACCGACTTAGAGGAAAACTAAAAATTACATACCCTTTACAGAGATATATAACCATCGATATCCATAGTTCCTTAAATACCTGTCAGTTCAAGTGGCTCTATTCAAAAATAAGATCTAAACCATCTAAGGCATAGAAGCAACGATTGTATCTTTTATCCTATCAGATGTAACCCTTAATTTCCGTACATTCATCATCATGCTTTGTAGATTCTTTATTTGATCTTGGAATCGCTCTTGCGATGGGTCCAAAGACAGATTCATATTCATTTATATGCTGAGTAAGCCACCGGTTAAGTTCAAGAGCAGCAACTGGAGAGAGAATTACTTCAGTTTCAACGCGCCTTTCAACAATCCTAGAATCAGGAACATCCCCGAACATCTTTGGAGTATCATTGTAAAAACCAATCCTGAAATCATATGGACTATGCCCGCCTGCAGCTCCAATGGCATATATCTGCTTGAAACATTCAGCTTTCATAAATTCAATTATAATACCTTTTTTATCATTTTTGAAATCTGCTTTTTCGATATTTTCTCTGGACTCTGAATCCTCGGTCATAAAATTACCTCTATATTTTGCTCTCAAGATTATTTCTTAGATTAAGCTCTAATCTCATACAATATCCAAGATATCTGGTTTTAATGCTTGACTGTCTGAGCCAAACTATAGTTTAGATGTAATTAATCTCCTACGATTTATGCGGTTGCGCTTTTTTGCTATTTTTATACTGGTAAATTTCGTTATAAAAGGCTTTCCGTATTTCAAAATTGTAATTCATCTCAGAATTTCACTTGTTTTATTTGTTGTTTTTATACAAGGATCAGATTAAAACATAGATAGTTTATGTGGTTACACTTTATTATTATCTCGTGTACTATCCTTACTAGCTTAATTGTGAGTATACTTTTATAATTAATTGAACAGAAACAGCGATTACGGATATAAGCGGAGATAGATTGTCCCTGCATAACTTGAAGAAAACAGGAGAAAAAAGAATATTCCCTGCTTTATACTTGGTTCAGTCACCATAATCAAAATTGGAGCTATGGGGGCAGATATCCCACAGATGAACACATATGCACATACATGTATAATTATAGTTATCTGTTTGACTACTATTATTCATTGGTCATCGGTTAAGGAAGTTTCTTGTCTGATAGTCTCGATTTCAAAGCAAAAATTATTTACAAGTTTTGATCACTTAAATTGAAACCGGTATAATATTTCAACTTTACATTATGAATAATTTAAACAATTTGACATCGATGTAATTTAGCACGATTCCTCACTTAACTGATGACGAATGAAATTCAATTATAAATTAACCTTAGAGGATCGTACTTTATCCTATCTGTGGAATCAAATTTGATTTGAAGACATTCCCTTATAAATAGACAATATTTATATATAGATAAAGTACCTTTAAATTTCAATGCTTCTTTTGGGACATATTGGCGTCACGTTGGGAATATTTTTTGGACTTTTATTTCTCATACCACAATTTCAGACTATTATAGATCCAACATATCTGGTCATTGGATCACTTCTTCCAGACTTAATAGATAAACCTCTAGGAATAATTATTTATTCTTCTACCATTGCAAACGGACGGACGATAGCTCATACATTGCTATTTTCTTTTACCCTTTTTCTGACAGGTTTATATTTATACGATAAAAGAGGAGATACCAAAGTCCTTACCCTAGCGTCGTGTTCTATTTTTCACCTTATGGAGGATCAGATGTGGGCATCTCCTAGAACTTTATTTTGGCCTCTCCTAGGATGGCAGTTCCGCAAAAATCCGGATCATACTGGACTAAAATACTTATTAATGCTTTTTAAAAGATCATTTAAAGAATTATAAAAAACTATGCCTATCATTTGGCATCGGACAATATATTTTATGCATATGTTTGAATACTATGTATAGCAATTTTATAACATAATTCTTAGATATATATATTAAAAATAACGCTATTTGACTTTTTGTACCTTAACCGCATCGGCAGTGCATCTAAATTTATGTAAATTCGAAATGATTCTATACATCCTTTGTCCTCGCCGCAATGAACAGGATTTAGTGAATTTCAGGATGCACAGTTTTAAAGTAAAACATATGTGTATCTACAATGTAAACTCTCCATTACTATTTTATTCACTAGTATCCCGAACTATCGATTTAGAAGTATAGAAAAACATGTGCATAATTGATTTTAAACAAGTAAGTTTATTTAAAGTCCAATTTGCTTTTATGTTTGTAGGCAAAATCCTATTAAATAGTTGAGGTATTATGGAGTCTAACCTACCCGCGTTTTAAACAAGCTAATAAGATTTTAATTGATATGAATTTTTTTGCAAGCTAAACTGCACTGAAATCAAAGACTCAGGAAAACGGATGTTTTGCCGAGTCTTTTTTGGCGAGTGCTTCTTCAACAGTTGGCCTGCTCTCTATTGCACGCGCTATAGCTAGCTTTGTCGCTTCATAATTGTATTCGTAAACTTTGTTCTTGTCTTTTGCATCCCACTCAATAAAGACTGAAACTATAATGAAAATATCATCGGCTTGTTCTTGAGGGAGCATGCCTGAGGATACAGAATCCATGACCGCTTTTGCGACAGCAGCTTGAGCCGGTCCAAACATAAGGGTAGCTTGTGCCACATTTTTCATCGTAACTTTATTTACGAGCAGGGTTACAGGCTTTGTCTGGACATTGGGTTCAAGGACTGCAAGAAGGGGTGTATGCCCCTGTCTGGGCATTGCAAGGGAATTCATAAATGCCATTTCAACAGGTCCTCCTCTCGGCCCGATGACGAGATCTATGTGAGCAATTTCCGAACCGGAACCTATGAGAGCTTCTCCTACCATACTTTTCATAATATTTTCAACCAAATCCAACACCTCAACTTTATTTTGGAATATTAAACCTAATAGCCAGAATTTCTAGACAGAAGGAAGAAAAATTTATCGACATGTTTTAATTAAAATATAAGACAACAACTATTGTGCTTAATACATGCACATATAAATAAGTATATTATATCAAATGAACTTGTTTCAAAACTACCGTCAACCAATTTCAATTAATATTCAAAGTTGAAAAATAAAAATATCCATAAATTAATTTTTTTAAATTAGCCGTTTGATGTTCTAGATATCTATAGATTTTTGGGGAATAATAATAATAATAATAATAATAATAATAATAATAATAATACAATTAATACAAAATTAATGTTTAATTTTAAAATATTTTATGAAAAAGTAAGTTTTATTCAAAAACTATTTTTTTGTATGATTAATTTAACGAGCTAACTGAACCAATGAATAATTACCGATGAGAGTATATGCATATTATAAAAAATTCCAAAAAAAACAACGGTTTAAACAAATTGGTTGTATCCTTTTTATAGGAAATCAGTCCTAAATTTGAAATTCTCTGTAACGAATAACGATTATTTAGTTATATTTCCACTGCTTCTTGCACTGTTTAAATTATAGGCAAATTGAACAAAAATATGGTGTGTGGACAGATTGGAAAATGAACCAAACTTAACAGAATAAAAAAGGTAAATAGCTATTTTGCTAGCAGCTCTATTTGTAGTAGCATTAACAGTAGCGCAGAGAATTCTGGATCAATTGCTTATCAATTAAATATGACATGGAGGTTAAATTATGCTTGATTTGATAGGTCTTGTAATATTTTTTTAATATTAGCATTTATTGCATATGTATTGAGTGCAACGGAAATTGCAGGTTTCTCTATGGAAATTGCAAAGTGGTTAATAATACTTTTTGTCATACTTGCTATTATCTCAGCTCTATTTATCTCGACTTTAACATACCTTATTTAAAAGAATCAAAAACTCAAAAAATAATGCAGGATGGATAATTAAAGTCGAAAATTGAGGAACATATAATCAGGAAAGCAAAGTTTACTGTTATTTTATCCTATGGTATATTGTACCATTGTAGCGGGAGTTACCAAAATCGCCACCATGAATTTTTTTCCAGTATCTTCATGCAGTAACTTTGTGTTCAACCGGAGTTTTCTTGGATTAAACTTTGAATGTGAACTCTGCCTGTTTATGCATATTCTCATTTTAATCCTTGATTTGTTCATATTGTAGTATGTAGCTGTTCGTCCTTGACTTGTATTTGGTCATGAAATGTTTTAATTTGAGCTTTAAGATCTTCTATTCTATTTTGCCGATGGATATCCTTTACTTTAATTTGTTCTTGTAATTTCATTATCCTTGCGTCTTTCTCTTCTACCCTTAATTTTAAGTCTCCAATACCTGTGATATGGGAGTGTTTTGGGATTCGGTAGTCAATAATTTTAGCTCTTTTAATACTTCTCGGTAGGACTTAAATATCGATCGATATTAATTTATCCCATATTTTTAAAATGTTTTATGTAGAAATAAGCTTAATTCATAACCTATTATAAAATTTAATTAATCTAAAATTGTTGTTCAATATTGAAATATTTTATAGGAGAATAAGTTTCATTCAGAAACTATTTTTTTTATCATTAATTTAAAATAACTAATTGAGCTCAGTAAGTTATTGTAGTTCGTCGAAATTTGTTGGTTTAATAGAATTAATATCAACCAACTAATTTTTGGCAGCTTGAATAGTTACCATAAACAAATTCCTTTATATTACTACTTTTAGCCATAAAGGAGTGAATTGAATGTTAAAACAAATGAAAAAGACACTTGGTATTTTGCTAGTAGTTTGTTTTTTAATGTCCTGACCGCTGCAGCGGTAAGTGCAGAAAATGGGAATGGTAAAGAAATAGCTATGAAAAAAGTAATGGCTATGAAGACTGACGATGGTAAAGATATAGCTATGGGAAAAGTAATGGCTATAAAGACCGACGACGGTAAAATAATAGCTATGAAAAAAGTAATGGCTATGAAGACTGACGACGGTAAAGTTTATAGTTATAAAAAAAGTAGTAGCTGTAAAGACCGACGATGGTAAAGAAGTACCTATGAAAACGTAGGGGCTATGAAGACCGAAAATGGTAAATAAAATTTTTAGAAAAAAACACATGATATTGCTGTATTGTTTTCGGTTATTTTTGCAGTATCTTTGACAGCAGTGGCAGAGGGTGTAAATGGTGGCGGCCATGGTAGCCACGGTGAACATGGTGAACAAAGCTAATCAGAACATAAATTAATTTATCTTTTTTTATTTTTTAAAAATTAGTACAGTAGTTTGCTACATTACTTATCGCAAATAGTTAATATGCAATCAGATTCTTAAAAACGCTTAATTGGATGAAAAAACAGAATGTCATATTCTAAAGACTTTGGGGTATTAAAATAATAGTATTAATATTTAATTAGTTGATTGAGAAAATCTTTTGTGAGATTATTTTGAATTATATACTCGCAAAAGTATATGTCTGCGGACTTGTACGATAACCCAAACCGAGAAATAAATGTGAATGCATGAAAGGAGTTTTGGTAATGGCAACTTTAACAGTTTTGAAGTTTGAAACCGCTATAGGTGCAGAAAATGCACTTGAAGTGATCAAAGATTTAAGCAAGAAACAACTGATAAAACTAAACGATGTGGCTATAGTCACATGGCCTGTGGGAAAAAATAAACCAAAAACAAATCATTTGGCTGATTTAACCGGTGCAGGTGCACTGAGTGGTGCTTTTTGGGGCATGTTATTTGGCCTGATATTTTTTATTCCTTTATTGGGCTTGGTCGCTGGAGCTGCAATAGGTGCACTTTCCGGTTCCATGACCCATATTGGAATTGATGAAGATTTCATAAAATCGATTCGTAGCAAAGTTACTGAAGGAACTTCAGCTTTGTTTCTGATGACTACAGACGCCGTTGAAGATAAGGTAGTAGAAGCTATGAAACAAACAAAGTTCGAACTCATTGCTTCTAACCTGTCAAAGGAAGAAGAAGATAAGTTGCATGCAACTTTTGCAGAAGAATAAAGTTAGCTAAGAAAAAAAATTAGATTTTGCCAGGGAGTAAACTCTCTGGAAATCATTTTAATTTTTTCAGAATTGATAATGAGGTAAAAAATTATTTTTCAATTGTATAGACATATGGTCAATAGAATAGTTTGCAATAAGGACACAATTATGAGCAAGACAATACTTATTACAGGTGCTGGGCATGGTTTTGGTAAAGGTGTAGCATTTGGTTTGGCCAAGGCAGGTCATAAAGTTATTGCTGCTGCACAAATCTGGCCCCAAGTCTGGGATTTAAGATGTGAAGCCAAAGAACAAGCTATTGAGCTTGAAGTAATTAAGCTCGATATTCGAGATTATATCGATCAGCAGCATGCTCTGACCTATGATATTGATATTCTAGTTAATAATGCCGGAATTATGGAAAGTGGTGCAATGGTCGAGATACCTGTGGAAAGGGTACGTGAATCCTTTGAGACGAATGTATTCAGTCATCTAGAGCTGACACAGAGCTTTGTGCGTAAAATGATAAAACAAGGTCAAGGTAAGGTTATCTGGATTTCATCGATGGCTGGAATTTTGAAGGTACCATTTGTAGGAACTTATTGCGCTACTAAGCATGCTATCGAAGCCATTGCTTGGACAATGAAAGAAGAGCTTGAGCCCTATGGTGTGAAGGTTGCGACTATTAACCCAGGCGACTTCCGAACTGGTTTTAATGATACAGGAGCAGAAAGTATGTATCAGTGGTATGATCCTGAAAAAAGTTTAATAAAACTCCCCGACTACAGAGATGTTTTATCCCATCAGAACGATCCACAAGAAATGATCGATATTATGGTTGAAGTGATTCCATCTGACCATCATCTTTACCGTACGGTAAAGCCAGATGATACTGCGGATATGATGAAGCAATTCCAGGCGAATGAATGGAAAGCTGAATTATAAGAAAATATAAACGTTTTTTTAAGTCTCCGATATGCTCTGCAATCAATCAAAAACCCAGAAAATAATAAAAGTCTCATATTTTGAGAGAACTGTACAACTATACTATAGTTAATTGGGTAATTTTATTCAAGAAAAACCTGAAAGCATCCAGTGATCAATTATCAAAATATTTATCTGTAATCAGATGGTAGCTGAATTTTTAATCGTGAGGAAATTAGCTTGGACTGGAATGAAGCATATAAGGGTATACCCCCATGGGATGTCGGTCATCCCCAGCCAATTTTCGAAGCCCTTATAACGGATGGAGAAATTAAACCTGGAAGAGCCCTGGATATTGGATGCGGCCGGGGTGATAATGCAATAATGTTAGCTATGAATGGATGTGACGTCACAGGTATAGACATTGTTGAAGATGCCATCTCTGACGCAAAGGCAAAGGTCATAGAGCGCCATGTTAAGGTAAATTTCGTCGTAGGGAATCTATTAAGGATGGATCAGCTTTTCAGGGAGGCTGAATTTGATATAGTTATAGATTCGGGTTTGTTTCATACGATGACGGATGAATAAAGGCCAATTTTTGCACGGCAAATATATAGAGTATTAAAACAGGCGGTAAATATTTTATGCTGTGTTTCTCCGATAAAGAACCCGAAGGTTATGGGCCCAGGAGAATTTCAAAAGATGAAATAGAGCATACTTTCACACCACTTTTCAATATTATTTATATAAAAGACCAGATGTTCTATTAGAGAGTGGTACTCAATAACAGTAAACCTTGCATTATATCAGCTGCCAAGAGTTTATTTGATCAATCTAGGTGTTTAGTGCACCAGCTTTAAATCTTCTCCGGAAAGTCAATAATGGCATGTTGTAAGATTATAAATAGGTATTTAAAATCCGAGTATGCGTTCCGTTTGTGCATATTTTCAATTGCTAAAGTTACAGAGGTCAAGCATTTTTCGGATAAACTCTTAAAAAGGGTTTTACAAAGCCAGAATATGAACTCCAAAATTATGATCCCCAAAAAAGATCATAAATCCATTTTTTTGTAGATGTACACAAAAATGCATCTACTTTTCTCATCCAGAACTGCAGAAAATCAGAAATACTACCTTTAGAATAAAATATATATATCACAATTCCTTTATGGTATAGGTCGGGCCATATGCTTTATGCCGAGGTAGTCTAGTGGTAGGGCGCAAGCCTGGAAAGCTTGTGGGGCTTAGCCCCTCGGGAGTTCGAATCTCCCTCTCGGCGTCGTATTTTCTACGTAATTCTGAATACAAGTTTCTCAATATTTTCATCTATATTTCAGCACTTTGCTCGAATACTCGATCTTCAATCATTTTTCCATTTAATCTTGCTGGAATGCATATTGAATCGAAAGCTAGTGAAGATAAAATTATATACTGGTAGTTTCATGTAACTGAACTCATCAGTATATGCTGTAAAGAAGCTCCTTTTGAGAGCTGCTCCTGAGTTTTCGCTTATTTATTTTGGGTGTTCGATCAGGGGCTACAGGATGCTGTATGCACTCCATTGGAGGAAGTATATGGTAGAAGAAAAAAATAACGAAGAATTAAGGCATCTTGTTCGGATTATGAATACCGATCTGATGGGGGCAAAGCCGGTAAAATATGCCCTCACAGGCCTTCAGGGAATAGGGAGGCGCACCGCAATACTTATTGCAAGAGGAGCAGGAGTGAGCCCAACTGCTATACTTGGATACCTGCCAGACGAAGATGTGGCTAAATTAGACAGTTCTATAGAAAAATTTGAGGATATTGTTCCTAGTTGGATGTTAAACAGGCAAAGAGACGTAACAACAGGACAGGACAAACATCTGCTTGGAACGGATATCTTGCTGACCTTCAGAGAAGATATTAATAACCTGAAAAAGATCCGCGCCTACAGGGGGCTCAGGCACGAAAGGGGCCTTAAGGTGAGGGGACAGCGGACGAAATCTACAGGCCGCCGTGGATCAACTGTTGGAGTCAGCAGGAAGAAGTAATTTTCCGACTAGGTGATTCTCTATGGGATATCCAGGTAAAAAAAGAAAAAGTTATGAGACTCCGAAGCATCCATGGCAGGAAGCAAGGATTGCTGCTGAAGTTCAGTTGGTAAAGGCATACGGCCTCAGAAATAAAAAAGAAGTGTGGAGGGCAGCCAGTATGCTCAGGATGTTCAGATCCGAAGCTAGGATACTGCTTGCAAATGTTGCAAATGGTCAGGAAGAAGGACTTGAGGGGCACCTGAAAACCCAGTCAGAAGAAATTATTTCAAAACTTATCCGTTATGGTATCATCAAGCCGAAATCTGACATTGACGACATCCTATCCTTAAAGACTGAAAATATCCTTGAAAGGAGGCTCCAAACCCAAGTTGTTCGTCTCGGGCTTGCTAGGACCGTCATCCAGGCACGTCAATTCATCACTCACGGGCATATTGCAGTTAACGGAAGAAAAGCTACTATTCCAGGGATGTTGGTTTCAAAGGAAGAAGAGATGCATATCGGGTATTATGAGACTTCTCCGCTCATGAGTGAATCTCATTCTGAAAGACCTGTCCAGGTGGCAGCCTCTCTTGCAGACAAAACTACCACTCTCAAAGCTGTTGCCGATGCAAAACAAGCTAGAGAGAAAGTTCCTGAAAGGGGCGGCGGAAGGAAGAAGAGAGGGAGAAGGTAAAGATGGCAGATATGAAATGGGCCGTGGCTCACATCAAATCATCGTTTAACAACACGATCATCACTGTAACAGATATAACAGGAGCTGAAACCATTGCAAAGTCTTCTGGTGGTATGGTCGTAAAAGCTGCAAGGGATGAAAGCTCTCCCTACACTGCCATGCAGATGGCCAGCCAGCTTGCAGATCAACTTAGGGATAAGGGCATAAACGGAATCCACATCCGTGTAAGAGCTCCGGGAGGGAACAAGCAGAGGAGTCCGGGACCTGGTGCACAGGCTGCGATCAGAGCTTTTGCAAGAGCAGGAATCCGTATTGGTAGGATCGAAGACGTTACTCCTGTTCCACATGATGGTACCCGCCCAAAAGGCGGAAGGCGTGTATGAGTGAATTTTCAAAATTCTATTTTTTGAATGATAAAAATATAAGGGAAATTAGGGTATATGACGATGGAAGTAGACATTCTGGAGTTATCGGAAAGATCTGCAAAATTCGTACTTTCCAATGTAAGTACATCTTTTGCCAACAGCATTCGGCGTGCTATGATCGCAGATGTGCCAACTCTTGCTATTGAGTATGTAAACCTTTATGACAATACCTCGGTACTCTATGATGAGCAGCTAGCTCTCCGTCTGTCCTTAATACCGCTCATAACGGATATAGAGACTTATGTACCACAGGCAGAATGTAATGTCTGCGGAGGAGAAGGCTGTCCTGCCTGCGAGGTGTCATTAACCCTTAGCGCAGAAGGCCCAGTAACTGTTTATTCGCGGGATCTTATTTCTTCTGATCCAAAAATCCAGCCAGCTGATCCTAACGTACCTATTGTTGAGCTAAAAAAAGGGCAAAAACTCGTACTTGAGGCTATTGCCCATATGGGATACGGTAGAGATAGCGTAAAATGGCAAGCTGGTGTAGCCTGTGGTTATAAGAACGTACCTATTATAACTATTGAAAACTGTGATGCATGTGGCCACTGTGCTGCAGAATGTCCAAAGGGCATCATACAATTCGAAGGAACAGGAGCTAGAATTGCTGAGGATGATATCATTAAATGTTTTCTCTGCAGGCTCTGTGAGCAGGTATGTGACATTCATGCAATTAGAATAAACTTCAATGAAGAAGCTTTTGTGTTTACTATGGAATCAGATGGTTCTTACACAGCTAAACACCTTGCTCTAAATGCAGCGAACGTGATTAAAGGTAAAGCTGAAGAAATATTACACATCTTGGACCAGCTCTAAGCGACTGCTTAGATGCAGTTCATAATCTCCTTTTGTCAAAATTCAAGTCTTCTGACTCTGAAAATTTCAATGGGAGATATTTCTCTGACCTTTTTTATAACTGAATACTTTATCGATTGTTTTGCTTTATCAGGGTCTTTAAAAAGTATTGATATAATTTTTAAGTCTCGAAATGTTTATATATTATCCATGATATTGTGAGGAATTGGCGGGTGCAAAGCGCGTATACATATCAGAATAAAAAGAGACTTAAGGGTTGCCTAGCTCAGCGGAGTAAGTAGTCTGAGGATAGTTCTTATATTTTTGAGTAAAACTTCGTTTGCTTACAAAAAAATAACACATTTATAAATGCTTGATATTAAGACGGATGAACATTCTATGTGCGAGGGTTGCCCAGCCAGGTCAAAGGCGATAGGTTGAGGGCCTATTCTCGTAGGAGTCCGTGGGTTCGAATCCCATCCCTCGCACTAAATTTTATAATTATCTAATTTTAAGCTTTATTCATTTCTACAGATTTTTCTTGTGAATTACACTCACCTGAAGACTAAGTGGCTTATTGGTTCATTCCTTTCTCTTTTGAGAACAAGTCCCCAAGCTCATCCCACGCATTCCAAGGGTGTCAGATTCCAATTAGATTTTGATCAACGAGAGTGAATTCTTTGATGTTAATTACAGCATTAAAGTCTCTGTTATTTTTTTGTCTTGTAATCAGGACATTTCCCTCCTCTATCTTTTAGTTTAGCTTAGAGTTATGGTATCCACAAACATGACAGACCTTAGATGATGGTTCTAACTTACTTATCATAAGAATGGTTTTTCCCGACCATTCTGATTTATGTTCTGATTTTGTTACAAAACTGCTCCACACCGAATCACCTATAGCCTGTGCTAAATGGTTATTGCTTACATACTTCCCGTGCTTTTTACCTTAGTTTATGGATATATAGCCACCTATAATCGGAATGCAGAAAGTATATCATACCATTACTTGATATAATGCAAAGCGCCAATTCTCTCATTTCTGCTAGTCTTCGTATTGAGCCTCAGTGCTTTTCTGCCGCGAGATTTGTAATAGAACTAGCATCTATTATTTTGATTTTCATAACCCAAGTATGGAATATGACATTTGCCTGGTATCAATCACTTAAGGATATACCAATGTAACCGCGTGAAGCAAGTACTATTTTCCGCTTCAACGACTGGATACGATTTAAGACGCTGGAACTACCCTTTGCTGTCATAATCTTAATCTGGAATAGTATGATGAGTTGAGCAGGAGGATGATTTTTCTTGATGGCTGTAAAGATACTTACCACATGTCAACGTGATTTCAGACTTCCTGGATTAGGCAGCGACCTTAAGGAAACAACAAATAAGGGAGATCTAACAACTATAATTTTGGGAGTTGGAACCCTTGTTTTTGTTATTGTGGTTCTTGACCAGTTAGTATGGTAGCCGTTATTAACATGAGCATATCGATTTAAGCTGGAGACTGTTGAAAGCAGGTTATCACTCACTTCTTAGTTTTATGATGCGCTTCACAGTTCACACATTATTCGCAGGTTCAGTCAAAGCATATTCTCCACAACAATCGAGCGGATGGATAAAAAGATCCTTCATCGTTTTCCTATGACCGAACAAAAAAGATTTTTAGCCTTCCTTTCTGGAAAGTGATTTATGCTAGTAATTCTTTTTTGTTTAGGTTTAAATGAGAGAATTTGTTAAGCCGAGAGTTGTGGTTAGTAAATGCCTTGAGTTTGATCACTGCCGATATAACGGAGGTATAATAAGCAGCTTAATCGTGGCAAAGCTTAAGGAGTATGTTGATTTCCTGCCTGTTTGTGCGGAAGTGGAGATTGGCCTTGGTATTCCCAGAAGTCCAGTAAGAATAATTCTTGAAAAAGGAGAACACAGGCTTATCCAGCCTACAAGCGGCAAGGATGTAACTGAAGATATGAAGGTTTTTTGTACTGATTTTCTTGATTCACTAGAAAATGTTGACGGTTTTATTCTGAAGTTCAGGTCTCCTTCCTGTGGGCTGAAAGATGTAAAAGTTTATTCTTCTGTCAGTAAGTCAGGAGCAATTGGGAAAACTTCAGGATATTTTGGGGAAGCAGTCCTGAAAAGATATCCTTTCCTTCCAATTGAGGATGAAGGAAGGCTCAGAAATGCCCGCGTAAAAGAACATTTCCTGACAAAGCTATTTGCATTTGCAGCTTTCCGGAAAGTAAAATCCGAAGGGAACATAAAGGACCTGATCAAGTTTCATACTGAAAATAAGTATCTTCTCATGGCTTATAGCCAGACAGAACTCCGAAAACTGGGAGCAATTGTTGCAAATAAAGAAAAAAAAACATTTTATGAAATGATTTCAGATTACGAAGAACACTTCTACAATGCTTTAATCAAACCTCCTCTATATGCTTCGAGTATTAACGTTCTTATGCACGCCGTCGGGCATTTTTCAGAGAACCTTTCAAACGGTGAAAAAACCCTTTATTTTGACTGGATTCAAAAATACAGGGAAAGAAAAACCCATATTTGGCCAGCAATAAACACAATCAGATCATGGATAGTGCGTTTTGAGGATCAATATCTTCTGCATCAGACTTTTTTTGAGCCTTATCCAGAGGACCTGTTGGAAGTGGACCTTATAGCCCCCAACTTAATAAAAGATCTCTGGAAATAAGTTATAGAGAATTTCAATAAACTCTTATGCATTATGACCATTGGAGATTTTAGATATCTCTAAATAATTTTTACTAGTGAACAATCTTATTGATTTCGCTCTTAAAGAGAAATATAATCTTATTCAGCTAGTTGTTGATATACTTGTTGAAATTGATTCCTTAATTGATTGGAAATCTTTTTGTATAATTTTTGAGTCCGTATATTTTAACATAAAAGTTTCCTGAGGCAGACCTGAAGACGGATTAATAATTATGTTAAAAGTGCTAGTTTTACAGCTGTAGAATTGTCTTTCAGACCTTGCACTTAAGAACCAATGTATTGATCGAATTTCTTTCAGGAAATCTCTTGGTTTTCCTGAGTAGATACCAGACAGTACCCCAGTCTGATCAATCAGAAAAAGAATTATTGATAACTACAAAGAAAAAATATGGGAACAATTGCAAAGCCAGCTTGATGGACTTGTTTTTGAAAATAAAAACGGGAATTGTTCAGGAAGCTACTTTTATCCATTCAGATCCTGGATATGCAAAAATGGATAACTTCGATAAAATGAAGTTAAACAAAGAGAAGCAGAAATGTAGTTTGAACAAAAATGTGTTGTGAGTCATACTTTGGATATAAACTGCATAGCATAATAGACAGGGATTGTGGGCTAATCAAAAGATTCAAAACAACCACTGAATAACTTTATTATTTAAGGTAGATTTGTCAGAAAAAGTGAAGTGGTTTACATAGGCAGAAGATACTTTGGAGCAAAATCAAAAAGTTATGATGCAACAATGAAACTAGCAGTAAAAGAACAGCCTCTGTGAATGAGTTATGCATTAAGAAACCAGAGAATAAGCTCAAAAAGAGAAAAAGAAAGCGATTTTGTGCAGTAACTAAAAAGATATTCAAATCAGGAAAAGTTTTTGTCACTACTGTTCAAAGAGCGAATCTAACAATATTGTGTACAGCTTTTTGTTATAATCTTTATAAGTTGATGGAATTGAAAATAAAAGAGTATTTGGAGGACAGTGGAAGCTATCTTTAAAAACAAAGAATACTGGACAAGAAAAAAAATAAGGTCAAAATGTAAGGATTAGTGGGAAAGATTTGGACAGAATTCCCGCGAAGAAAAAATTAGGGGTAAATCGAGATTCTCTATATAATATTTTATCTGTCAAAAGGGTGACATTAGACATAACAATCTTAATCCATTTTAAAGAAACTATATTAAGCAATAATGACTAACCTAGCAAGGGATGCTGGGAAGACAAAGCGCTATCTTGAGGTTACAAGAGTTCTTATAAAGTATAACCTTATTTCAGAACTCTACCGAGACCTGCATACTGATTATATATCAAATCCAGAGTGTACATGTGCTTTTGATATAGAGAGTAGGCAGACAGCAGTAAAACTCAGGCATGCTTTCGAAGAACTCGGGCCGACGTTCATCAAAATGGGGTAGACTATGAGCAAGCGGCCTGATCTAGTATCGCAGCCATATGTTATAGAAATGGCAAACCTTCAGGACAAAGTTAAGCCAATTCCTTTTGAGGAAATAGATAAATCCCTTGACCTTGCTTGCATCTGTGGATATGAGACTCGCGAAGAACGTAATCTGAAAAAAGTAAAGAAGACATGAAGGCGGAAAGGGAAAGGAGGGCAAAATCTTTCATTGAGATTTTTGATAGCGTTGATCCCAATCCAATTGCTTCCAGCTCAATTGCACAGGTTTACAAAGGAGCTATTGAAGGTAAATCGGTAGCTGTAAAAATTCTTCGCCCAAATCTCATTGATACTATAAATATCGATCTTTCTATCCTAAAAGATTTCAAGCTTATTATAAAAAAAATGCTCGGGATAGAAAAGAAATTCGATATTGATGCTTTTTTACTAGAGATCCGGAAAATGCTTACCCGGGAACTTGATCTCAGAATTGAAGCTGTTAATATGCGGCGTTTTGAGGACTATTTTAAGAATGTGAAAAATGTTGCAGTGCCTAAAATTTATCCGGATTACTGTTCTGTCAATGTTCTTACAATGGAATTTATCCAGGGAATTCAGATCAAAGATATAATCAACATGCAAAAGCCGCAAAGCAAGAAATCGGAATATGCGCGCACTATTACTAAGAGTTACCTTAAGCAGGTCTATATAGATGGCTTTTATCACGCAGACCCTCACGGAGGCAATATGATAGTTCAAGAAGACGATAATATTGCCTTCATAGATTTTGGGGCTGTTGGGAGTATAGATGACGAGCTTAAAAGAAATACTCTGGAGTTTTATTACGCTGTCAATAACAGGGATGTGGAAGGAGCAACTCAGAGTTTTCTGAAAATAGGAGCTGCAGATGCCAGTGATGTGGATATTCACAGGCTCAGGAAAGATATGGATAACCTGATCGCAAACCAGAAATATGGGCTTGAAATCAGGCAGAGTGACAATTTTGCAAAACTTGGGATGAAGTATGATATCAGACTTCCAGGTGAATTTTCAACTCTTCAGATGGCAATCCTTCGCATCGAGGGAGTCTGCCTGGAACTCGACCCTAAATACAATATAAAGCCTATTGCGATCTCTGTTCTAATGGAAGCTTATAAAAAGCTTAATATTTCAAAAGGCGCTGCTCTTAATATTGAATTTAGTACTGAACCAGCAGAAGAAAAGGTAGAATTAGGAACTGCAATCAGAGAACTTGCCGAAAAAATGGAAATGATGGGAGATAAGTTCATTTCCATGAAACAGAATGAAAGCATAAGAAATGTTTTTTCAAAGGAATTCTACTTTGCTGTCCTGCTTATAGTTTCGACTTACGTGCTGTTAAATGGAGGTGCTTTTTCCTGGGTTGGGTTGGTTGGGTTTGTGGGATCGGTTTTGATAGTTATTCTTGCTACAATTTGGGGTAACTGAGGCGAGAGCGGATTTCATAAACCCCACATTTCAACAAATTTTTATATAAGCTTTATAAGCAACAAGCCAAAAATTAGGGTTTGTCGAAATCCTCTACAATAATTCCAAAGAACCCGGAGAAAAGCAGAAAGATGAAGGTAAAATTATAAAAAATAATAGCAATAAATGTAAGCCCAAGAAAGAAATGGAACACTGCAACCCTGTTGCAAAAAAACTTGACGTTGCAGCCTCAGAGGGTACAGAGATAGAAATAATCCATCTTTATGATTTCAGTTTAAAATGGTGCATAAGTTTTTTTGACTGTTAAACTAAAGTATGGAAAAGCTATGGGAAATGCGCGATGAATGACTAACTAACACCTTTTCTAGAGAAGCTGAAAGATGCTGACGCATTTATACTTAGATCACCCTTTTATCTTAAGAATTCTACTGGGTAGATGAGATCGTTCATGGAGCACCAGATATTTCCATTTTTAGTTTGGTCTACAAACCCTAAATCACTTTATCCGAAAAATATCCAGATTGATTAAATCTACATATTTTGTGTCAAGTAAGAAAAATTTGATATGCTTGACCCTCATAAGCTTATTGAATTAAATGAAATATTCACACCAAGGATTTTTGGATATTCAGAATCATCGTGTAGTGCTGATACCTACCAGTTTGACAATTATTCGAAGTATGTTGCAGCAGTTTTTGATCCAGAAGAGAAAATAAAAAGGAGGGCAGAAATGTTCCCTTTTGACTATAAGAAAGCCTCTTAGATATTAATTATTAACTCCAATAAATAAACATCAACTGAATGTAAATGAGGCAACAAAATATCAACTAAAATTTTAAAGGTATTTAAAGGATCACTAAATTCACTATTTTCAGCAATAACGCTATATTCAACTCTAAATTCATAACAAGAAATCATCTGATCATTATTCATTTAAAATTATATTAATTTCTAAGCTACTTTCATATTGAAAAAATAGATGTAATTCTTGTGGACATCTGTGGAAAGTGAGTATGAAAAAAATAGAAGTATAAAGATCATTTATGCATTATTTATGATTCTGTCAAATTCGGGCTAATGAATCATTTTTACAAAAAAATGTAGCTAATCAATAAAGAGTTGATTTTTATCTAGAAAGTCATATACTTGCTCTCTACATCCAATTTTCTGCTTGATGCAGTTATTGGTTCTCTGCATGCAGTTAAGCTTAGAAAACGAATGCATTTGGAGCAAAGTGCATTCTAAGGTGAAATATCGACCCGCTAATTAGCATGACTGATTCAAAAATTTGATATAAAATTAATATTAGTTGCTTTTTTAGGAAAAGCTTAATGCTAAATTTGTGGAGAACTCCAGGGATAATAAATACATAATTAATATCAAATTGTTGTTTGATTATAAAATATTTTATTGGGGAGTAATTTTTATTCAGAAACTACTTTTTGCATAATTAATTACAAATAATTTACAGATCCCTAATTATAGAGTTTCTATAAGCATCTAATTTTAACAAATTGGTTATAAGCGCCTTATATTAACCAACCTAAAGTTGAAGCTTAATGAAACCCTCTATATATACAGATTCTTAAAAAATACACTGACCTATAAATCAAAAAAAATTGAGGTGAGATGATTTGCATCATAATAAGGAAAAGTGTGGAATTTGTGGTGGAGACGTACCTAAACAACCATCTATTACTAAAGACGGGAAATGCGATGCATGCCATAAAAAATTAGTTCTCGCAGAAGAAAAGAAATGAAAACGATAAATAATTGAGAAATCACCATGAGAAGAGAAATTTTATGAATTTTTAACCTTTCAAACAGGGTGAGAATTTCCTTCTCTTTTTAGGGATTTTTATATATAATTCAAATTTAAAGTATTTTTTCAGCTCGTAATATTCTTCAGTCTATCTGTAAACTTACATATTTGCAGTGCAAAAATCACGTACTATTGACTTTAGAGCTAAACTCATGTTTCAGACAATTTGGGGTTTAATGCTATTGATTTTCAAGTTCGACTGCGTAAGTCCTAGACTAATTCTTAGTCTTTTATTGAAAGTTTAATATGTGGCTAGATTGATTAGAGTCAACTCACTAATTAATGGTATTTTTAAAAAACAATTATAGTTGCAAACCTAATTATTGGCTCTTAAGTTACTCGAAATTCTATATCCACGGGAAAAAACGTAGAGAATAGAAAAAGATTCTCTCATACGTTTCATTTCTTGTTTTCTATGCTTTTAGTAGTCCAACTTTGCATTAAGTTTAAGTAGAAAAATGAATGTAATTGACGATAAATCTATTTTTTGCTATTTTTTTGCTATTTACCGGGGATTTTTCACAAGTAAATCCCCAATGACCCATCCTCAAAAGTGCGTTAGATGTAGCAGGCACTTCTCAGTAAATCTGCTCAGCCAGATAGTTCTCGACACCCATCTGTTTGATCTGATCGAGTTGGGCTTCGATCCAATCGATATGGTCCTCTTCTTCCTTCAGGATTGATTCGAGAAGCACTTTGGTGTTATTATCTCTCACTTCCGCCGCTAGATGGATGCTTTCGTTGTAACCTCGAATAGCCGTTTCTTCGGCTCCATGGTCATACTCATGTATATTTGGCACTTCGGCGCCGATAATTATTTGGTTCAGCTTGCTGACGATTGGCTTCCCTTCGAGGAAGAGGATGCGTGCGATCAGTTTCTCTGCGTGCCTCATCTCGGCGATGGCTCGCTTCTGGATCATCTCTTCCAGTTGCTTGTAATTCCAGTTTTCACACATCTCGGCATGGACAATGTACTGATTGATAGCAGTTAGTTCATCGGCCAAACGAGCGTTTAAATGTTCAATAATCTTTTCATTTCCTTTCATAAATAAACATCCTATTATATCGAAAATTATTCATTCAGCTCTCTGAGATTATTCGATCTGTAAAGAAGTGAGGATATTCACCTTTTAAAAAGCTGAGCATGTTCTTTTCTCAGTGAATTGAGAAGCTCTTTGTCCAATTTTGCATTATGAAGTGTTTTCACTCTTGAAAGCTGGTCAAATGTTAAATGATGAGCTTCTCTAAGGTTAGCTCCTTGAAGATTAGTTCCTTGAAGGTTAGCTTCTGTAAAGTTAGCCCCTGCAAGATAAGACTCTACAAGATGAGTTCCTTTGAGTATAGCCCAACCAAGGTCAGCTTCTTGAAGGTTAGCCCACGTAAGATTACCCTTCATAAGATTAACCCCTACAAGGTTAGCTCTTTTAAGGTTAGCTTCTTCAAGGTTAGCTTCTTTAAAGTCAAACATGCCATGAACCCTTTCCTTTACTACGAGATTTCTGCTTTTTTATATCATTTGTGAATTAAAAGAAACCTTATTTATCATTGTCTTTGAATACAGGCTTTTTCCTGCCGTGGATCTCTAATACTCTCAGGATGTCCTATAGCTGCTATTTTTGTGAAATCCTCAAGATCCTGGGATTATCAACAACAGGTAAATGTCAAAAAGTTGATCTTGTGAGCTGCAGGTGAATAAATACCTCAGTTCGATAGAAAGTCTGCTTGAAGGTGCTGAAAAACCCTTAATTTATAATTAGATTTCATTTGTTATATGTTTTTTGCATATATTATAAATAGTACCAACTTAACTTAATTAGTAAAATTATTATGTTGTCCTGATCTTATGGATTATTAACAAATTTGAAGCAATAAAATCATTTGACAAAGCAATTGAAATTAACCCGCAGAATTCAAAAGTTTGGATAGCAAAGGACTTGTTTTAGATGAATTAAATAAATCCAATGAAGCAATAAAACCATTTGACAAAGCAATTGAAATTGATCCGCATAATTCATTAAAACCATAAAAGAAGGATTAAAAAACGGAGCGGTGTTTGTACTGCCGCTCCTAGCATCTTCCGTCAAAAATTATTTCAATTTACTATTAATTTTGGGGTTGTTATTCACCATATATATTAAAGCATAATAAACTTTAATCTCATAATTGAATATATAGCTACTTCAAACTTCAAATAGTAAAGTGATACTAAATTTAAATGTATTATTCTCTAATTACTTAAGTTGGATTATTTGCATAAATGATTAATCTTACCGGTAATTTGTTTGTTGGAAGTAAAATGGAAAACCGATAACCTTTAAATAAAGATAAAGAGAGACAAGTTTAGACTGTATACAAATATGGATAAACAAAAATTGACAGAAGGAAAACAATATTTAGCGGTCTTGTATTAGTTTTTTAGTAGTGCCATTGATAACTATGTCAGGAGCGCATATCTACTTAATAATGGTTATGTAGGACCTTTCGGATTTACCCACCTACTACCTAGACGATGCCTGTGATAACGATGTCGTCTGTGGACTTTATGATGCTACTGGAAGGAGGCACAAAGTACCTTCCTCAGGTTATTATAGTCGAAGCTGGTTGGTAAAAATAAACATTTGTTTCGGCAACGATATAGATCTCTGAGTAATCAAATCGTGAAAAGGAAATGATATTTAGCATTAAGAGTTATAAATATAAAAGCAAATTAAACTTAAAATAAACTAGTTTATTTAAAATAAATCGTTTATACATTTTTTTATTTATGTAAGTTTGTGAGTATAGGGTACTAGTAACTAAAATAGAAATGGAGAGTTTACATAGAGAATCTACATATGTTTTACCATAAACATATGCATTTGCTTAACCACCCAGAGAATAGTTATGGAACTAATGATTTTCATGATATAAGAAAATGGGTTGAAGAATATGGGTATACTGCTCAATATGGAGTCGTGGAGAATAAAATAAAAACAAAAAGAGATACTGGATTATAGGTCAAGAATGTGGTTATAGAAAGAACGGATTATTGGCTGAATCGATTTCGAAAAATGGTTGTAAGATGGGAATAGAAAATTGACATTAGTCTGTTATATTCCCTTTAGCATGTGAATGATGACCTTTAGAGCATCGAAACTTTTCGAATAGTCTCTTAATGAATTTGAATGAAATTCTATTGTTCGTTTAAAATTGGCGAAGAGACTATAAAAATTAGACCGACTCTCCAGTGATGTAATTTCGAGCAGCGAAGTAAGACTGCTCTGCAATTTCCATACTACCCTTAAGGTTAGTAATTTTCATATCAAATTTACGGGCAAATTCCTTAACGTTTTCATCAAATTCCGGATTATTCGCAAATTCGGTATTTATTTTTGCAGCCATGCAATAAAGAGATTTTTTCAGATACTTGTTGTTAAAATCCTGACCATTAACTTCATTACCCAGGCGCTCCCAGCTAGAAGCCCACATCGGAGTCAGATAAATCGTCCCTATACCTCTGAAATCGAGCATACATCTGGCATAAGCCTCATTTCCTCCAAGAGCTAAACTGATGCAGTCTTCTATCATCTCTCCTTCCTTATCCTTCAAGAAAGAAAGCGAACACCCAAGATCTGCAAAATCTTCTTCCAGTTTTCCTAATGTATGCCACAAACACCATAAAAGATTAATATATTATCCAAAAAATAAGCAATTTCCCGAATATTTTCGTACACATTTGCCTTCAATTGCTCGAGATCCGAGTGTAGGTCCAGTCTTAAAAGGTTTACGAAAACAGTTACCTTTTTTCTTTCTATTAGTTCTCTTTTTTTGTGAATTTTTTTGAAAAAAGGAACTAAGGAAAGAAACTTCACAAATGTTTTTTAATTTAGCCAGTCTGCATCTTTGAGAAGCATTGGGATCATATCCAAGAAGACTGTTCTAGGGGTACAGTTTTTCGACTTAAGCTTTCGAAGGAATTCTAAATTGCCCCGGTTTTCCACAACGATTATCTGCTTAAGTTCAGAATCCTTTGATAATATATGTACTAGCTCGTCTTCAAGCATTCCACAGGCAACAATACTCGGTACAGGCATATTCTCGAATTTACTCCTAAAGTATTTACTATGTCTCATTAACAATTAATCCAGATCTAAAGGTCATTTTAGAGTCTACCAGAAAGTCAATAATTCATATTGTAAAATTACAAAATGGTAGTGTACCAAAAGTTCTGTAAAATATAACAAGATCGAAGCCAATAGTTTTACTGCAAAGCTTCTATTTTTCACGATTATAATTAGGATACCCACTACTTCAGATGTAGGTGCCCTATTTTATAATCGTAATAAAATAGATATCAAATAGATTAATTGATTTTATACTTCAAATACCAAATTCCTTTTAACAGTAATAATGGATCTTGATTTTTCCTCCATACCATTCGTTTCAAGCGTGAATAGATGGTTAAATAAAGAAATCTTCAGGTAATGAATATTTTCTATGAAAATGACTTCACATGTTATTTTATTTTTTCTAAATTTGATTAAATTTTGAATGTAAATAAGTAAAGTTTTATTAAATATAATTAACTGCCCGACAGTTAAACAGCAGATAGCCAACCAAATAATTTAACAAATTTGAATTTGAGCACTTGAACCAAGTTCATAGCACATTTACCATGGAAAAAAATATGAATAGACAAACAAACAGCACTAAACTTATATTAATTTTGATAAAAAAAGAGTGAAATAAAAGTTGAACCAATCATTTAGTAAAGCAAAAAAAGTATTGACTATTTTGTTTTCATTGCAATGCTATTACCATGTGATCATGTTATGGGAAAAGAGAGCCGGAAAACCATTATATAAATACTAATAAACAGCATCTGAAAGGGTCAGAGCTAATGAATTTATATCATCTAGTTTAGTGACTTTTTGAGATTTATTATTTTACATAACTTTTGAGACACTGCCATCTCAAGATATCGGAAATTAGTGAATCTATATGTTCCTCAGATTATTTTTACATTTACTGAGATGTAATATGTAGAAACTTATATATCCCTATAAGCTATGAAACAATTCTATTATCAAAAATATAGGCAAACATAGGGATATATTTACCAACCTTCGACTAATAAGGTCATGATTTTTTATTTTGTACCATGTTTCTGTTTCCAGCAGTCTTCATTTTCTTCAACAATAATCCTAGAATGTTGAAATGGGACTAAATAATAAAACCACATTTTAGTAATACATGATATTAATTGAAATTCTAGTATTAGTGATCGCTTTAATCGTGGCGTTCTTTTTGTATAATTTATTTGACAATCTTATTCATCTTGGGATTCATGCAGTGATTGGTCTAGCAATTTTAGAGGGAGCAAGGTTTTTCGGCTTAAAAGTAGCAATATCTATATGGACAATCCTTATTTGTGCATTAGGTGGTAGTATTGGTGCAGTAATTGTCATTATACTGAGCTATCTCAAAATCGCCTTTGTGGGATAAATAGCATTAAAACGTATAACCCACCGGATTCAATAGCATTGAACGGCAAAATAAATTTATTTAAGTAGATTGAATAAATTCGATTTGTGGAGACTGGTAGCTAAAGTTATGTAAAATAGTACTGGCTCTTTATCTTTTTCTTTCACTGCAAAAAGTGGGATCTCGAGCAAATAATTTTATTGGTAAAGTTTATGTTTCTATTATTTTCATTGATGCGCAATTTTTTGCCTGAAAATCTATTTGTTTTCTTATTTTTCAGCCAAAATGATAGGATATTTTTATATGATTGCACAGGGGATGAATAGTTTTTATTAAAACAAATGCTATATTGGGAAGCCAAAAGGTTGCTATATTATATGAAGAAAGATAAAAAATAAATAAAAATTTAATAAATATTCAATCTACAAATCGGATTCATTTAATTTAAGTATAGCAAGTCCTTTATTATGCCAAGCTTTTGACTCAATTTTTTTCCTGTGGCCCAAGCTTTTTGTGCTTCATCAGATTTGCCTAATTCATTGAGAGCCACTCCTTTATAGTACCAAGCATATGAATCTTGCGGGTTAATTTCAATTGCTTTGTCAAATGCGTTTATTGCTTCATCTAACTTGCCTAATTCCCCTAAAGCTATGCCTTTATTGTACCAATTTTTTGAATTAAGCTACTTTACTTTGGCGAAATCCTTTTGTGCTTCATCTAACTTGCCCAGTTCGCTGAGAGCGACTCCTTTATAGTACCAAGCTCTTGAATCCAGTGGATTAACTTCAATTGCTTTGTCATACGCTTTTATGGCTTCATCATACTTTTCTGAGTTCATTAGTTCGCTTCCTTTATGGGACCAAACATTTGTAGATTGTATCGCGCCTGCAATACTCACTAGGATTAACGATGCCAGCACAATGATTCCTAAAACCATTAAGACTGTATACTTTCTATTTGCTTTATCATATGTCGCTTTTTTCATTTTCAGTCTCCTGATATTTATATATATTAATAATGGGAAAATAACTGAAAAATATACATGAAGTAATACTACATTCCGTAAATTAAACATTCCTACTTAAAAATTATATTTTTAAATTTATTAACTTACATTTACATAAATATCAATTAGTAAACTTTTTAATATTTTTAAATACTTATTATTAAAACAACATTTTAACTTGCAAGGCAGCTATTCAGAAGAAAACTTTTAATTTGGATTTCTATACAAGTAAAAAATCTGTATTGTAAAGTAGAACATAACTATCCAAAAATAAAGCCTAGATTTTACTTTAAACATGTGCATCAGTGGAAACAATAGAAACAGAAGCTGGGTCAGTAAAACTATTTGCTCGACATCCTACTTTTTGCAGTGAAAGAAAAAGATAAAGATCCAGTACTATTTTACAGAACTTTGACTTTTCTGTTCATAAAAATGTCAGACCTGTAAATATACTGCGTAGTTTAAATATAAATAGTCATTAATTAAGTAGCTAATGCTTTTAAGATTAACTTTCCAATGTTGAAAAAATGCTTAGATTTCAATACAAAACACATGCTTTTGCTAGGGTCACTCCAGCTAACTTCATGATCAGTATATCTCCACAAGATCGGAGAGTTGCTGGTTCTCAAGAGTTAATACCTTTCAGTGCCATATGACTGTTTCTGGGTGGAAAAAGTAGAGAGACTTAGATTTGAAAATCCTATAAAAATAAAATTTGAACCTTACAAAATAAATAACTATTACAAGATAGGACTAAATAGAGTTTTTTTGTGCTTAAATATGATCTTGGAGTATCCTTATATATAAATAAGTATAAAAATAATAATATTGTCTAATTCTGCTAAAATTTTGTAGGTTTTTCTGGATTTATATTCAGGAAAATAAATTCTACTGCCGTTATATATCTGTAAATATAATTATATCAAAGACATATCTACTATCTAAATGTATATTCTCTTATAATTGTCATGATAAATATACTTATTATGATAAATCTTTTCCTCATTTATTCAGGAAAAACATATCTAAATTTTCTAGGAGCAATTATAAGTAAAGCATATCTAAAAGGGAGAAAATAGATGATAAGTAAACATAAGTTATATCAAATAGCCTTTGTTCAACAGCTATGATTTTAATGCTTGTGAATATCGTAAGCGCAAAGCTCTGTAACCATGATGCTAGAATCTGTGGATGTGGAGATCAAACCTGTGGATGTGGAAATCCAAATTTTAGATATGGATTCTCAGGCTATGGATACTCAAGATGTAACTGTAGAGTCACGAGTTATGAATGTTGAGATCAAATATTTGCATTTGGAGTATCAATCTGGATATATAGAGTCCAAACATATGAACGTTGAGTATGATTAGTAACCAACCCGACAGCTCAATCGGTGAATTTCTTAAAATCCCCAGAGACTATATCAAAATTCTCAACAATTCTAATTATATACCGATTTCAAACTACTGTAAACATCTCTGAGAAAGGATCAGCTGAAGCAAAAATAAGAGTTTTTATATAAAAATGATTTAACTTAATACAAATGATGCTGTAAATTATCGTTAAAACTTTTGATAGTTATGGTATGGTGCAAATACGTTAGAGGACAAAAAAGTCTAGCTCCAAAATATATGCACTATCAAACCTAACCATGATTTCATGACCTAGTAAATGCAAAAAAATATTACAAAGCATAGTGAAATACAATAAATCCCTTCACGATCGATTTTAATTAAATCAATTCGTGAAATTACTTTATCAAAATCAAATTTTAAAGATTAAAAAGATAAATCATATCAGAAAAACCTAATTCGGCTCCATATACAAAATGCAACTTCCAATTTACAGCAAACTTTAAACACTGCTAAAGTTATTAGTGTACTGAAAGTTCTGTAAAAATGACTGCTCTGAATTCTTTTCTTTCATTAGAAAATAGGATTTATTGGTTTCATTGATACACAGGTTTTAAAGTAAAATCTGTGTATATTATTAACTTTAACTTTCCATTATTATTAATGTAGGATGCCCACCGCTTTATGTGTGAATACCCTACATTATAATCGTGATATCAATATAGCCAATCTACTAAATATCGATTTTATGAAATTTTCATAACTTCAATACGTTTGACTACATTGCTTTAAAATTCTCAAATAATCAATTTGAGCTTTGTCATGACTATTGTATACTTATTACAAATAATCTCTGTTTACCCAACTTGAATGCTTTGGCATTAATTATATCATTCAAATAGTGGATATATTTATAAAGTATAACAAATGCTTTAGTGGAAGTTTTTCAGAAGATTATCAGGCATACCACTTGCAAGATGGGTTCTTGAAAATTAATAAACTGAGAACAAATAATGATATCAATACAAATTAAAATGGGAAAAGATGGAGGAAAGCATGACAAATAAAGAGGATTTTCTAGGTAGATTAAATAAATCTGATGAAGCAATAAAAGCCTATGAAAAAGCGATTGAAATTAACCCAAATGATTCAGATGCTTGGTACAATAAAGGAGTGGCTCTAGATAATTTAAATAAATCCGACGAAGCAATAAAAGCATATGACAAAGCAATTGAAATTAATCCACTGGATTCAGATGCTTGGTACAATAAAGGAGTTGCTTTAGGGAAATTAGGCAAGTTCGATGAAGCAATAAAAGCTTATGACAAAGCAATTGAAATTAACCCAGATGATTCAGATGTTTGGTACAATAAAGGAGTTGCTCTAGATAGTTTAAATAAATCAGATGAAGCAATAAAGGCATATGATAAAGCAATTGAAATTAACTCACAGTATTCAATGGCTTGGAACAATAAAGGACTTGCTCAAGATGATCTAAAGAAATACGATGAAGCAATAACAGCATTTGACAAAGCAATTGAAATTAACCCGCAGTATTCAGCAGCTTGGTACAATAAAGGGCGTGCACTATATAAATTAAATAAATCAGATGAAGCAATAACAGCATATGACAAAGCAATTGAAATTAATCCGTTGGATTCAGATGCTTGGTACAATAAAGGACTTGCTCTACATAAATCAAATAAATTCGATGAAGCAATAAAAGCATTTGACAAAGCAGTTGAAATTAACTCGAAGGATTCAAACGCTTGGGACAATAAAGGAACAAGTCTAGCGAAATTAGGCAAATCAGATGAAGCAATAAAAGCATTTGACAAAGCAATTGAAATTAATCCACAGGATTCAGATGCTTGGTACAATAAAGGAAGCGCTCTAGTTTATTTAAATAAATTCGATGAAGCAATAAAAGCGTATGAAGAAGCAATTGAAATTAATCCGCAGTATTCAGCGGCTTGGAACAATAAAGGAGTTGCTTTAGGGAAATTAGGCAAATTCAATGAAGCAATAATAGCCTATGACAAAGCAATTGAAATTGATCCACAGCATTCAAATGCTTGGTACAATAAAGGACTTGCTCTAACTAAATTAAATAAACCAAATGAGGCAATAAAAGCATTTGACAAAGCCAATAGAAGCGTATGACATAACCAATAACCTTATATGCCAAAGCAATTGAAATTGACCCTCAGAATTCATCGGCTTGATTCAATAAAGGAAATTATTTAAATAAATTAAAAAAGAATCAGATTTGTAGACTAACTAGTTATTTAGTTTTCATTTATTTTTATCCTTAGCGAAGAAATATACCAACTTTTTAGCTTTTTAATATAACATATATTTCGATAAAAGCTATGTATCTCCGGCACAATAAGGTAAAAATATCCTATAATTTCTACTGAAAAATAAGAAATCCATAGGTTTTAGACACAAATCTATGCATAAGTAAAAAAGAAAGACAAAAACTTTGCCAACATAACAATTAACTCTGAAGTCTGTTTTTGTTTTGGAAAAAAGACAAGGGGACGGAAATAATTTTCCATGTGCCAAACGCTGCAAAGGATGATGAAGCCGAATCAAAGAGGCAGGCTGGACCCATAGGCAAAACTTTCGCTTTGATGTTTAAAACCGATGGTTGCAAGAAAACGTGCGATGAGCTAAGATCGAAAAGCGTAATGATCGTAATGGAACCGGAAAAGGCGCTTTTAGGTATCCTGGCGCGTATCGTAGATCTATATGTGGATCTACTGAGGCTCATAGAGCATCAAAAGTGGAAAAAATCATACAATAAATTGAGTTGTTTTTTTCTTTTGCTGGCAGTGTACCGGAAATTCTGTAAATTCTAAGTCAAATTTTTGTACCCTTTTTGTAATTTGGTTCTTTCGACATGGAATTTTCTACCAAATAACTTTTTCAGATATATGGTTTTTCAGAAAAATTGGCATACTGCACCTGCAAACTGAGAAATGCATAGGTTTTTTATAGCAAAAAAATCATCAAAAGAGTCAATAAAAGGTTTCTGTATCCCTTGATTAGGCTCGATATTAGGTAAAATAGAATCTGTCCTAAAGATAATTTATTTTATTTTTAAAAATATAATAGGAATGAGGACGTAAAAAAACAGTTCTATAGTGACTCTAGAATATGAAATTAACAAACTGGGGGAACTAATTTAGAGGGAAGTCAAGATTCAGTTAAAAGAAAATAGTAATTCACTGGATTTTGGAATTGTATCCAATTTTTGGTATTTTGTATTTTGATCGATACAAATGAATTAGAATCAGAAAAGGGAACATTTCCAAAAATGGATATCTCAAAATTGAAGCTTACAGAAAAATACTCATATGTAGTCGCGAAATCTGCAAACATAACATCAAGTGTGCTATGAATGCTGCATGAACAGTATGTATATGTATCAGTTAGTTTTTAAACTTAAGGTCTTGTGCTGCGTAGGCATCGTCAATCAGGGTACATGTGAATCCAAGTTCCTCTGCAGCCCTGAAGGCCTTTCTATACACATATGGCTCATTGCTCAGCAAATTACAAGGTTAGTTACCTGCTTTTCTTTCAGTTTTGAAAATTTCTGTCTGGAAAAAACTTTTAGGAAAATGGTTCTCAATGACAGCTTCTTCTAGAAGAGGACTGACGCTTTCATCAAAATCTATTCCCTTAGTTCAGGGTCTAAAGAAAGTAACGTTTGGTCTCTTAGACAAATGTTTGATAAAGAAAACCAGCTTGTCTGAAGTAAGGAATGTTTTAAGGAGTTAGTCTGCCTTTTTTACGGCTTCCTTCATGTATACAAGTTCCATCTTGCTGCCAGGAAAATAGTCATTTTGGATATCAATAAGAAGAAGGGCTTCTTTCATACTACTGAATGGAGTTTCCAACAGTAATATTTTTGACGATCTATTTCAGTTGGATACCTACAGTTTGCTGTGGAGATGAAAGCAATAAGATTTTTAGAATCGAAAATAAGTAATCTGGAATAGATGATCGAGCCTTGCGTAACTTTGATGTGTTTTGGCATTTATTTTACTTTTTATCACACTTTAGTAATCTTCCGGTTTGGTATAAATAAATTGTACGGTATTCCTCTATTTCAACAGGGTTCTGGAGTTGATAAAGCTACTCCTGAGCATGTGATCTGCAAGAACAAGGGCAACCATGGCTTCGGCAACTGGTACCATGCGCGGAGGGATTGTAGGATCATGCCGTCCTTTGATAATTATCTCGGTATTTTCTAGGGCTGTGAGGTCAACAGTTTGCTGAGGTTTTCCGATGGAAGGGGTAGGCTTTACTGCGGCCCTGCAAACGATATCCATCCCTGTTGAAATTCCTCCCAGAATGCCGCCGGCATTATTGCTCACACAGGTTATTTTTCCGTCTTCCATTCGAAAGGGATCATTCATTTCACTTCCAAACATATGGGCAGCCTCAAATCCAGCTCCGATTTCAAAGCCCTTGATTGCAGGAATACTCATAAGTGCTTTTGCGAGGTCAGCATCTAGCCGATCAAACACAGGTTCTCCTAAACCTGCAGGAACACCTTTTGCAATAACTTCGACAATGCCACCGACACTGTCTCCTTTCTGCCTAAGGTCTGCAACTTTTTCAAGCATTTTTTTGGCAGCCTCCGGATCAGCACATCTTACATGGTTTTTTTCTACATTTTCAAGTATTTCTCCAAAAGAGAGAGTCTTTGCCCGAATTCCACCTAGTTCGAGCACATGTCCAGCAATCTGGATTCCAAATGTGGAAAGCAGGAGTTTTGCGAGGGTTCCGCCTGCAACTCTGCCTATTGTTTCACGGGCTGAAGACCGACCTCCTCCATTGGGATCCCTTATCCCATAACGTGCCATATAGGTAAAATCAGCATGTCCAGGGCGAGGAGTATTTTTAATATCGTCATAAGCCGAGGACCTTACATCTGCATTCCATACCAGCATGGAAATAGGAGTGCCTGTGCTAACTCCTTCGTAAACACCAGAAAGTATCTCAACCCTGTCAGCCTCGCATCTTGGAGTGGAAACTTCACTCTGTCCAGGTCGCCTTCTGTCCAGATCCTTCTGGATATCAATATCTGAAAAAGGGAGTCCTGCAGGTAATCCATCTACCACAACTCCTACAGCCCTGCCGTGGGATTCGCCCCATGTGGTAATTCGAAACATCTGCCCAAAAACGTTTCCAGCCATAAATATTAACTGGCTTTTTTGCTATTTGATTCTTGAGGTTATTGCAAGGAAAGCCAACTTGCACAACTAATTCAGAAATAATCCTTGTTATTCCTACCTCATCTTTTTGCTGATCCTTCGCTGGATAAGTGGATATTTCCAAGAAATATTTCAGATAGATATATCAAAAAGGAAATAGACCCTGATATATCCATACTTCTGAGAGTTCATATCTTATAATATCTCTCTACTGCTCCAACTCAAATAACTAGTTTATAGATTTTTTTACAATATCTTTCCTTGAAATATGATCTTTTCTTTTCTATACAAAACTAAAAACTGCATTTGTTCAGCATTCCACAACAAAAAATAGGATTATTCCCCGGCTCTCTGTTGAATGTTTAGGATATGGCTAGATTAAGAGCCTATCCGAAAAGTGGTTACCTGCTGTAACTTTTACAATTTGCAATATCACAAAGTAACTGATATGCAATATTATGACCTAGTGTAATTTTACACAAGCCATTAACGACTTTTCGGATAGGCTCTTAATACATTAGAACGATATGAGTTTGGATTTTAATGACTGATATAATTCAAACATTTAATGAAAGTGGATATACCCTTATATTGGTTTCTAATTTCCTTCCTGGTTTCCTGTTGTTTGAGATTATCGAAGCTACAACATAATGAAGTTCTCTACTGAATTTAAGATAGTGTTCGCTTCCGTTGTGGGTCAATTACTTACGGAGTGGTTTTTTGAGTCTATATCTATTTTCTATAACCTCTATACATTCTTAAAGAAGGATCTCAATGCTTAAGGGGGTTTGACTATAATGAGCCCTATCCGTATGCTGCGTCGAATGGCTAATATCAAGAAACCCAGGCAGTTTAAAGAAATCCATAAATCAAGTTATCCTCAGTCAATGGCCTTTTGTACTGCTATAGGTTCCACTGGTTGGTTATTGATATTTTTTGCTTTAGTAACATGGCTTGGTCTTTTCTGGATCCTGTTCGGAGTTACGATTCTTGTCGCCATGAAAATATTTATTAAATTTATTTATGAAGATGAATCGAAATGGATAAAGATTTACACATATTTTCAATATTTACTTCTTACATTTATAGGATTTGTTATTCTCATGACGTATAGGCAAGAGTCAGAAATTATTTTTACGCCGAGCCAGAATTATAATATGAGTATATCGGTTATACATGTTTTGATAATAGGCTCCTGCTTTATCCTAAATGCAAGTGTATATTATTTAAATACTGTAAAATATGCTTTATGTTATTTTGGTCCTATTCAAAACAACCGATGTGGTTAATGTGAGTAAAAAAGTCAGCGAATTTATTGCACCCCGAGAAGATCCGTCTGTTTATCCAGGAAAGCGTCTTTCATACTCTTATCTAACAGATGGAACAAATATATACCGCATCAAGTTGGAAGATGGGGATATTACTAGATGGATAGTTTATTTTGAGGACAAGTGGCGCGATTTATCGGAGATTTTGAAGGAGCTTAGAAGTGAGAACTTGGTTAAGAGATATCCTATTTTAGCTTATGGATCTAACGCTTCACCAGGACAATTATCATATAAATTTAAGAATAAAGCATCACAAGTGGTGTTGGTTATAAAAGGCTCTTTAATGGATTTTGATATAATTTATGGCGCGAAATTTATAGTTGGAACTATTCCGGCAATATTAGTACATTCTACAAAAACGAATGTTGAATGTTGGGTGAATCTTTTGGATGGGGATCAGTTACAAGTCATGAATGAGAGTGAGCACCTTGGGGAAGAATAGTCTCTAGGGATTTTTGACTCTTTCAAAACCGACTTTGGTAAGGCAATAAAGGCATATGGTTATGTGGGCTTGATAAAAGGATATAAAAATGAACATGGTGAATTTGTAGCTATCAATGAAATAAAAGCAATAAATCGAAAGTATCTGGAAAAATCCCAGGTTGGAATAATCCAAGAGATCATGAATCGAAATGAGATTAGACGACTTACGTCAAGATTCGGTATCAATGATATTCAGGAATTTATGGTTAAATTAAGGGACGACATTAAATTTAGTGATGATATGATAAGATATTAAGCCAAACATATGCCAGTAGCGTTGAGATAAGAGTTCCTCGAGTAAGTTCTCAGAATCTCTCAAGGTTTGAGGAATTTATTTAGTTCATTGTAAAAAAACTAATATGTGATTGAATATATTCTTATTGTCTAGAACTTACGTACCTGAATATCACAATCAGGTACAATAAACGTTGTTGTTTAAATTTATATTTTAGACAATGTGAAGTTTCATGTTACTGATTTCTTCAAAACATGATATAATTAATGCTTAACAATAAAGTTCGATAGGTAGAGATTATTTGTAAGGAATATACAACAAGCCTAAAAACAGAACTTGCTCAGTCTGTTGGCAGAACGAGTTAAACAATTAGGGAAAAATAAGCTTTAAAGCATCGGGTTGATCATCCTATTAACTACACAATAAATATTTTATTTATGTTAATTTTATGTTGATAGATGTTATCTCCGTGGATAATAAAAAGGGGTTGGTCACTTAATTTCCAGGGCAATAATGAGATTCCTTGAGGTAATCAAGATTGCCCTATTTCTTTTTTGAGTCTTCCACAGTACTTATTATTTTGTCCTTCGTTGAAATTAATGGAAAGTCAATAGTTTTACTGACAAATATTCGGGTTCTTATTTTTCCACTGATGCACATGTTTTAATGTAAAAACTATGCATACGCAGAAAAGATAAATCCTATTTTTTGTGGTGAATAAAAAGAATGCAGAATCAATCAGATTTTACAGAACTTTTGGCACTGCTATTATTTCCAATTTAAAAGCAAAGCAGGAAGATAAAAATAACTATTAATTAGTTAGTTGTGGTACAATGTCAGGCAAACCCGAGATTGACCTTAAGGTTGTTTTCATAGTTGGCTTCTTGGCTTTGCTGCTACCATTATCTTCATTCAATGACCCATACTAGTGTTTCTTCACACTCAAACCTTATTGAAGTGCCACCAAGATTGGGATTAGATCACAACTAGCTTTCAGTGGTCTCAAAGCCTTTCCAATAACAGACCCAAAAGCCCTAAAAGGATCATCCGCTTTCATAGCATGCCCATACGTTGACGAGCTTGTAAGTAAATCACCAACTTCAACTGTGCTATATTCCGCATCAACTTTACAATACACCTTGCCAGTCAGAGCAAGTGGTAAGCGGTTAGTGTTCTCTTTTTGTTTTCCTAGGGTAATACCTGGACGTAAATCGCCTGCTCCTGAGATAACGCCAGCCACTCGCTTATCATAAGCTTGCTCACTTGCTCGCAACGCTCCTTCATTATCAATGACCATTACCATACCTGGCTCTATAGATTCCGTATCAACGATATCAAACTCTTCAGCGCAGTCAGCACCCCCAGTAATTATTTCGACGGAAGCATTAATAGTGCCATTAACATCCAGATTATATTGAGGATTAGGTGTCCCGATACCGACGTTACCAGTGATATCCATCCCCCCATTTACTTGTAAATAATCCCATAAACCGACATATCTCCCTTTTTGCGTTCCTGCCCGCCCGAGAATCATCAGCGCGCCGTAATCAGCGGCATTTTCAATCGCAGCATAGCCAAAGGTATTTCCGATTCCGGTATGATTATGATCAACCTTTGTAAAGTAAATATCAGAATTCCCAGCGTTAATACTACCATTAACATCCAATTTATATTGTGGAGTTGATGTCCCAATGCCAACCTTGCCTATCAATTTACTAAGTTGGTTAACCGTTAAGTTATCGCATACTTCATCTACCATGAAAAACCACCTTTATTAAGAGTTAAAATTTATTTTTCTCGACTTAATCAGTTTATTTACTTTAAATCATTAGTTTCTAAATATTTATAAATCTATCATGCATAAATTTATCTTAAATTTATAATATGTATAGAGTCACTCCAAACATACAATGTCTTATGGACGATGAGATATTTTCTTGGAATTTAAAACTTAAAAATATTCCATCTATTTTCAAAAACAATATTTCTTTTCAAATAAATGCCAAGTTTAGGCATAAATTGACAAATAAATCCCAAAATTGATTTGGTGTATTCAATAAAAATACCAAATAATACTAATTAAATAGATTAATTCGCAGAAAAAGGCTGTAATTAGCGGAAAATCATCAAATAAATCACTAAGGCCAACAAATCCGAGGAAACCGTCATTATCTATGTAATAATCTCTACTACGATCTCTAACATAGTCACCACTGTCACCAAAATCCCTTGGCCTGCAATGCTCACATAAACAACTTTATAGACGCTAAGATCGATGTCATAGGGGCTGCATCCTCCTATTGCTATCAAATGAGAGCCTTACTTTGAGCCTATGAGTGGCCTATCCCTCTATATTTACGATTATAATTATACACCTATCATTATTAACTCATAATATGTAGAATAACGAAGTTAGGCGATCTATGAGATGATTAGTTTCCTTATTTGGCTCCCACTACTCTGTTTAGTTTTCTTGCTCTTTTATCTTCATTATTCACAAAGTCCTTTAGGAAATATTACCTCATAATCTCCAAATTTAATTTCTAATATGAAAATTTAAAGGGATCCAGCATTAATTGAGATGACAGATAATTAAATTATAATAACACAAAAAGCTGTATTTCCTTTTGCCTATTAGCAGGACCTATTACTGGAGGAAAAGGAATATTCAACTATTTTTGAGAAAATTTGATATATTTGAAACCTGGATTATCAATTTTTGGTTGGATAAACTTTTTAACAAAAAAATTGAGCAAAACTTTGATTTCCTTCCAGAAAATTAGTGTTGCTTTCCTAAAATATAGAGAGAAAAAGGCCGTCTACAAATCTTTTTGTATAAATAGCACTCTTTCAGTAAAGTTATTTCTAAATTCTGCGTCAACAAAAATAATTTTGCTCTTCTAACTTCAGAAAATAGCCTTTTTTCACTTACCCATAAATATCACACTGGAAGGACATAGGTTCTTCAAAAAACATATTTCACATTTAGGTTTTCTTGCCTGGCAGATCTTTCTCCCATGATAAATCAGAATCATAGAGATTGAATCAAGCTCTTCCTTTGGTGCAATGGATATAAGATCAGCCTCGATTTTCTCAGGATCGGAATTCTTTGTAAAGTTTAACCTCCTTGATACTCTTTTTACATGCGTATCTACAGCTATACCCTCTATTACCCCAAATGCCCTCGCAAGTACTATATTTGCTGTTTTTCTTCCGACTCCAGGTAAAGTAACAAGTTCTTCCATTGTCTCAGGAACCTTTCCATTATAGTGCTCGACGATCAATCTGGCAGCCCCTTTGATATTTTTTGCTTTGTTTTTGTAAAAACCTGTAGAATAAATATTATTCTCGAGTTCCATAAGGTCTGCATTTGCATAATCCTTTGCAGTACGGTATTTTTTAAATAACTTCTCAGTTACCCTGTTAATTTGGACATCTGTAGATTGGGCAGATAGAATGGTTGCTACAAGAAGCTCGAGAGGGTTACTGTAATTAAGGGAAGGCTTCGCATCAGGGTACATCTTCTTAAGAATAGCTAAACAAACCTGTACTCTCTGTATCTCATCAGAGTTATTATCAGCTGTAGAGTATTTAGAGGGCATCAAGAATAAATTTGAATTGAATGCTGATAAGTTTTTGCCCGAAGATTCAAATCGTTTAAAAAACACTTGAGGAGAATTTCAAATAATAGACTTATTACTGGCACCATAATCAATCACTATTAAGCATATGACAAAATTTAGGAGCTTATCAAAATCCTCTATAAACAATCCTTAAAAAATTGCAAAATGTGGTCCCAGTCGCATGTGATGTGATCGAATTTAACAAAAAAGATACTGTGCTCTGTAGAAATCCTCTAAGTTGTGCATTTTCCCATATTTTTATAACCATTGTGCTATAAGATATCACGATATTTTCCCACAAAAAAACGAAGGAACACACAATATTGAAATCGAATAAGTACATTAAATTTGTTGATACCAGCATTAAAACTGTTCAGTCTTCAAGAATGAACATTTATTCCTGCAAATATTCCAAACGTGTTTATACCCAGCACCAACTCTTTTCTGGTTTTATTGGAGAAGTATATCAGCACAGACTATTGTGATTTTGTAGAACTTATTGACCTAATGAACGATATAAAAGAAAAACTCGATCTTAATAAAATTCCCCATTTCACTACCCTTCAAAAGTCTGTATCCGACTCTCCTCTTCTCTGTTTAATCTTCTTTTGTCAAAAACTCTAACGTTTTTTACTCACATAAATAAATAATCTCTATTATGGCATTTGGTACAACATGATTAACAGGTTCCTATACAAGTGATTATTATTCCCACAGAACAGGGACGCTACGAAGGAGTTCCTTGAAAACTTCAATATCAATCAAAACAGCTCAAAAGGTAGTATTAGGATGCAAAATTAGTCAAAAAAATATATCGAAATCAAACATGCAAATGCTCTGATCAGACAATCAAATAGGATAAGAAAATCTCAATGTTATGTGATGGATAAAGGATCTGATTCAGAAAAAATCCATTCCCTGATTAGAGGAGAAATAAGAGCATACTAATCATACCTGTAAGAAAAAGAAAGAGAACGAAAATTTTGGGAAAATACAGAAGATAGCTGCACTTAATCTATGATAAGATTAAATACAGTCGAATTAATATAGCGGAGATAACGTTCTCTGTTGTCAAAAGGAAGTTTAGAAAAGTACTTCGGGCAAGAAAGTTCCATAACCAAGTCAAAGAAGTAAAACTTAAACTGATAGTCTATAAAGTAAATAAAAAGATAGAAGAAATAATTTATATTAAATTAGGGATTTCTACTGAGTAGTTTTTAGATAATTATGTTCTATCTTACAATGTAATTTTTTAGGGCTTGTATCGGAATACAGTTTCATTTTTTTCCCAAAATGGCTTTTTTGTAGGTTAAAAATGTTTTGTTCTGATGATATTATAAAAAATTATATAAATTTGACAACTACATGTAATATAACAACAATTTTAATAAATAAAAAAATATAATTATCCCTCAAAAAGTTTTCTTTGCAGAATGAAGTATTAAATCCATTTTTGGAGTTATTTTTCATTATTAATATTTAAAACAAATCAAGCGGCTGAAAATTAAAAACGCGAGATATGACAAAGCAATTAGAGAGCATACTCTCGTAAAGACTTTATGAATCACTTTGCTAGAGCTTTTTATTCTAGTGAGTATTCGGATCTGTGTCATTTGCAGATATTCCAAACATCTGCAACGACAATGTCTCTAATTTATATAAGTCTAATGAAGTAATAAAAACATTCGACAAAGCAATTGAAACTAATCCGCAGGATTCGCAAGCTTGGACAATAAAGGAAACGTTTTTTCTGAACTGAATAAATCTGATGAAGCAATAAAAGAATACGACAAAGCTAATAACTCTGATTAAGCAATAAAAGCATTTGACAAAGCAATTGAAATTAATCCCCAAAATTCAATGGCTTGGTATAAAAAGACTTGCTCTACATATTCTCTCATCAACAACAAGTATAAATCAATCCTTAATTTGAAAAACACCATCGTATTTGACTTATATAGCACGAAAAAGCAAATTAGCGACACTATCTAAAAATTCAAGCGAACTTCAGGATCGTCACTAATTAATTGTTTCATGCTTCCAGTAATTAAGTTCTCAGTTTAAAAGAATGTTTTCTTTTTCATTCACTGAAGCAGATCTGCTCTAAATAACCTCACTGAAGTACAGAACAAAAAGACCGGATAATAGCCCAAAATTCGTTTTAGAAATAAAATCAGCCAAATTATGGGGGATTATCAACTCTATAAATGGAAACAAAAATAACTTATCTCATATTAAGTTTAAAATAATTACTAAAGGTTATGGATTCGGTTTAATAAATTTTAAATAGAACTTTATTTTCTGAACAGATTTTACCGAAAAAAAGTGCTACATCTTTTCTTCTTCACTCAACAAATATTCTTCTTCACTCAACAAATATATATGATTCCGTAAAGTATCTTCCATTTATGACTCTTGAGCCCGTTCATATGCATAAGATCTCGGAGTTTGCAAAAAGGATTGATCGGTCATTTGAGCTTGAGGATCCTAAAACAGCTACTGATATTTATAATCTCCTTGAGGAGTTAAAACTTGACGGAAAGGTTATTCTTAAGTCTATAGACCGACTCTTTCGAGGAATTGTCAAGACTGAGTTGATGTCACAGGGCGTGGACCCATATACGGTGACTTATGCCTGTGACAGTGGGAGCACAAATCCAAGGACTTATGACAGCGGGCTTTTTGTGGACTTCTGCCATTGCGGGCTAGCTGCAACACCATCTGATCTTGATATCCAAAAATATAGGACAATTGTGTGCGCTGCTTATTCTTCTTCACAAAGAGTGGCTATGCAGGCTACACAAGACTGGGAAATCTTTGATGAAGGGTTTGGGAGGGCAAAGTTAGTCACAATTGCAGCTGACGAGGTGAAAAAAAAAACTCCTGATATGGTCCATAATTTTGCAATGTACCTGGCCGAATCTGAGCATATTCTTTTTATGAAGGAAAAGGTGAATCCAGAAAGCTTTTTCATAATGGATGGGCCGATTTATCCAAAGCAGCTCATGTACTGGATGGTACTGGATGACAAGGAAGTAAAAATCCGACAGAACGAAAATGCCCGAAAAATACTCCAGAATTACATTGACATCATGGATAATTTTCTGGAAAAGCGGAGTCCTTTAATCGGATTTGTGAAAAATCCTATTGACAAGCAAATTATGGACAGTATCCGGAAGAAAAGGGAAGGTATTGAATTGCCATGGACGCTTGACTCCCAATTTTTCCGAAATATTCTCTCCCCAGAAAAAATTGATAGTAAATGTGGGCAGGGGCATGGTGGAAGAAATTCTAAAAATAACGGGAAAAATGAAATGTTTAATGGTTCCAGGAATACTTACATTACTTATACTAACTGGTTTTTACAGCCCAATAGGTTTTATGAGAGGCTGCTTAATGGAACTTCACCCCTTGCAGCTGGTGATACGCTTCAACAAAAACTCAGGCATAATTTTCCACCTGAGGATTATGCCCTTTGTTTTTTCATGCTTTATGTCCCCTCTAAGGATGTGGTCTTCAAGATAGAAACTCCTTATGGGCTTATTAAGGACAATTCCCTGCGCATGCAAATTACCAAAAAAGTGCTATTTGATCTTTCTCTACATGGCTTTCCTCTTACCCTCACAAAAGTAGATAATCTCTCAAAAATTAGGAAAGTGGAGCGGCAAGAGATCGATAAATTTTTTGAAAATATGAATCCTGATTTAAATTATAATGATACTCGATGGGGTAATATTATTGAAATATGAAGATTCCGATATTTTGGCTTTTATCTCCGACAAATCGAAAAAGGAGCCTGCAACTAAAATTAATTTGGGTGCAGACGAAAATGGAGAATTTGAGCAAATCCCTGAAGAGGATAATTTTGGAAGTAAGACGAGGGATAAGGTTGTGAATTCTCTTAAAGGCTCTTTCAATCAGGATACGGTGCTCACATCTGAAGCTCATTCTTTTTTTCCAGATCTTTCTATGGAATCCAAGGCTGTGAAGTTTTCTGAAAAAGAAGTTTTTCCCTTTGAAACCTTTGAAGGTTATGATGAAGGTACCTTAAATCTTTTCTCGTCTTCAGAAGCCTTTGGGATTGTTACCACAGGGATAGATCCTCTGGAAATAACTCCCTCAGGAGCTGTAATCACTGGCTTCATTACATCTTCAAGGCGGAATGAAATAAGGCTCGGGACTTATGTGGTCTTGCCTTATGAGAGTGGAGAACAACTTTTTGCTCGTGTAGGTAAACTTCAATATAGGCAAGAATTTGTTGTAGATGACGCAACTGAGATCCACTCAAGGCGAATGCTAAGTGCCCGCAGGAGGTCCTATATACGAAGCTGACTACAAATTTCTTGCCTGCCTTGATCCTCTTTGCATTCTGTACCGTAAGATCGATGGTACACTTACAAGAAGAATGGCAGACAGGATCCCTCGTCCCAACACTCCTATTCTGCCTGTTACGAATAGGCTTGAAGTGCAGACAGGGCTCAATATTCCTGAAGAGGGCATTTTCCTCGGGCACCTGAGCGTTGGGGGGGAACTTGTAAAAACCCATTCTGAGCCTGAAACAGTTGCATATTACCTCAGAAACGACTATTTTATGGGCGATCCTCTTATTTTCAGGCATATTCTTATCTGTGGGAGCACAGGGACAGGAAAAACCTTCCTTTCAAAAAATATTCTCCGCCAGTTCATGACAGAATACAACAGGTACAGGGTGCGGAGTTCTCCTAATAAAGCCAGGAAAAATCCTTGCCTGGTTATTATGGATCCTCAAGATGAATATTCTCAGCTTTTTGAGGATAATGAAACTTTAACGGAGGAGAATAATTTCAAGTTCGAATCCGAAAAAGTTGCTTATGGCAGGGTTCAGTCTACAAAAGCTTTTGTAGCAAAGATAGATGGGCAGAAATATCCCGGAGATAAGACAAGGGCTGAACAAATTGAGTTTACAATTCCTTTTTCCCTTGTAGAGTACAATTCTTGGCTTATTGCAGCAGCTGGAATGTCAGAACTTCAATATATAGGTCTTGAGGTGCTTCTTGGTGACTTCTTTAAGTCAAGCGTATCTTATACTTACCGCAATTTCATCGATCATATTGACAATGAGAGTACACGCTCCTATTACGTAGATAGCGGGAAACTTCATGAGTCCTCTTTTGACGGGATTGTTAGGCGAACAAAAAGTCGATTTTTTTCGAAAGTTTTTGACCAGGATGCAACCTCAATTACTGATATCTTGGACAGAATCTTCAAGCCAGGCCAAATTTCGGTTTTCCCAACCGAATATATAAGCGCTCCGAGAATCCGAGACCTGATAGTGCTCACGATCATGAGCCTGATCGTAGATAACAAGCTCAGTACCTCAGGTAATGATGCTATCAAAGAAACTCCAATAATTTTGGGGCTAGACGAAGCTCACCGTTATCTCTCTAGGGCACATGGGGAACATTCTCGCCTAATTATTTCCCGTTTTGCAGATGCAGCCCGCCAGGGTAGAAAGGAAGGACTAGGTCTTTTTTTGATCACGCAGGATCCCCAAGATATTGATGACACTGTTTTCAAACAGATCAATACGAAGCTGATCCTTAACCTCAACAACGACGCAGCAATTACGTCTATGAAAGTTCCGAAAGAGTATGAACGGAGAATTCCTTATCTTAAAAAAGGGCAAATGATAATTAATTCCCCGGATAACAGTGATATCGTGGAAGTAATTGGGCTTTCTAATTGTGTAGTAAGACATGTTTGATATTCTTCAGGCATAGATCCGCAAGAATCGAACATTCTTCCTGTAAAAGTGAATCTTACACACCCGTTCAAATAAGCTCATATTTTAACGAAGACTACTAAAAATACTTAAAACAGGTAAAAGCTGTGAATTTGTCTTTTATACTCTTAATCCTTATTATGGAAAAACAGATTCATTTTACAAAAACTAGCAATATGTGTAAAAACTAAATATTCGACAAACTCTTTTTACCATACATCTTCCTTTACATCACCAACAAAAATGAAAGATTTACTGTTTCTGTTACCCCTGTCGAAAAGAACAAAATAAAAGTTGAATACCTATATTTTGCTCTAATATATTTGGAAATATCTGCTGGAGACCGAGGAGAATTTAAAAGGAAATGGCTTTAATGATTGGTTATTAGTTGACAATGCCAAGTTTCCAGTATCAAGAATAACCTTTCCATCTTTAGAAGGAACTTCTCCAGAATATAGTTCTATGCAGTTGATGAAGAGATGTTCTATCCGGTTTAATTTTATCATCAAAAGTTTTATTATAGGCAAATGCATAGTTTAACATCTCAATATTGAGATGCATCTCAAAATTAAGACACCGGATGTGCTGACAGTGCATGATATCGAATATCTGAAAAAACTTGCCCTTATAGGAGCAGTAGATAAAACAATTAAAGTATCTTCGAGTGAGTTTCAAAAGCACACTGTAGCAAGTTCCAAAACCGCAGCAAGAAAACTAAAGCAGTTGGAAGAAGAAGGGCTGATAGAAAGGAAGATCGTTTCCGGTGGCCAGTTGATAAAGATGACAGGAAAAGGAATTGAAATTCTTAAGAATGAATATAGGGAGTATAGCAGTATCTTTTCTCCAGAGTCCGATAGTCTGGAACTTGAGGGAAACATTCTCACGGGACTTGGCGAGGGCCAGTATTATGTAAACATACCTGGATACAGAAAGCAATTTGAGGAAAAATTATGTTTCTCACCTTTTCCTGGAACTCTTAATATAAAAATTTCCGGAAATAGTTTGACTGTGCTAAATCGATTACTTGAACTACCGTCTGTCCAGATAGAAGGCTTTAATGACGGAAAACGCACTTTTGGGGGCGGGAGATGTTATCCGGTTAGTGTAAGAGGTATCGAGGCTGCTGTGGTAGCTCCTGAAAGAACACACTACCCTTCAGATTTGATTGAGATCATTGCACCGGTGAAATTAAGAGATACCCTTAGCTTGAAAGACGGAGACAGAGTTGTGATACAGATTAAAAAAAGGGTATGGAGAGCAAAAAATGAGCGAAAATAAGGTATATGAGTGTCTTAAATACAGAAATCAGAATATCAATAGGGCTTTAAATGCCCTACGTGCCGGGGAAATGATCCAGATTTATGATTCGGACTCAAGGGAAGGTGAAACCGATCTAGTAATTCCTGCAAAAGTGGTAACCTACAAAGACGTGAAATGGATGCGAAAAGATGCTGGTGGCCTTATCTGCGTTGCAATAGACCCTTTGGTTGCGAAACAGTTAAAATTACCTTTTATGGTGGACTTAGTTAGCGAGGCCAGCAAAACCAGTGACTTTCTTGGAAAAATTGTGGAAAAGGAAGGAGACCTTGCTTATGATTTTCGTTCTTCTTTTTCTCTCTGGGTCAACCATAGAGATACAAGAACTGGGATTCCTGATGATGAAAGAGCCCTTACTATCCAAAAAATTGGAGAAATTACAGAAAAAAACATTTCTGGAGATCTAACTAATTTTGGGGACTATTTCAGAACCCCAGGGCACGTAGCACTTCTGAAAGCTGCTGAAGGACTTTTGGATGAACGCAACGGGCAAACCGAACTTTCAATCGCTCTTGCACGTATGGCTGGAATTACTCCCGCAATGGTGGTTTGCGAGATGCTGGATGACAACAATGGTAAGGCCCTTTCCAAAGAAAAAGCAAAAGAATATGGCAAAGATAATGGACTTATATTCCTGGAAGGGCAGGAGATTATTGAAGCTTATATGATCTGGACAGATTCTGAATAAGAATCAACTTTCTTTTCCCTCAATCTTCCGCTTTTATTCAGCCATATTTTTTATCTTGGTTATTTGTTTATACCGTGTCCTTGATTCATCGGTTTTTCGCATGGATCCTCTAAAATAGTATTTTTCACAATTTTTTCCCATCATAATATTATTTTTTTTAAATCATTTAATTTTTCAATTTGAATTACCATTCGTAACTATACAGTCTACCATTATTCAGTTAGAGATATCTATTTTAATTTAATAGATACTTCTGATTACTAACTGGAGGAAAAAAATCAAACTTTCGGTTTTTCACCCCGTTGCAAGCGATTGGTTATGCTCGCACCCCAGCTCTGGATATAAAGGAATTATTCAAAATCATATATTTTAGGGAGATTTAGATAACCTCTGATTTTTACGGATCATAGATATAATATTTATAAGCATATGAGATAAATAAAAATTTTATCTGAAATCCTCATAATTTTATAGATGCAAAGGTTTTGCACGACGTCGTTCCATTTTATAGTGCAAAGGTAGCTTAAAATATATATCAGTTAGTTAATAACATTTTTCGGGGAAGTTTCCATCTACGTAGCAAGCTGCAGGGTATTGACTAAATTAATTCGGAAGCCTATCCGAATATCAGCGGTTGAATATTTTATCCAGGAAATACTGATGGATTCGTAGGTCATCGGTTAATTCCGGATGGAATGCAAGAGCCAGTACATTTCCCTGTTCTGCCATAATTATCACGTCGTCAAGATTTGAAAATACACTCACTCCAGGCCCACAGTTAACTATTCCAGGAGCTCTGATAAATACGCCTTTAAAAGGAGAATCGAGAATTCCAACTTTAAGTTCCGTTTCGAAAGAATCCCTCTGTCTCCCAAAAGCGTTCCGGTTGACTTTAATATCCATAATCCCGAGCAGCTCCTGGCTAGTTTTTTCCACCTGCTCGTCTCCTTCTTTTGCGAGCACAATCAACCCTGCACAGGTACCAAGAACTGGAACTCCCCTCGCAACCACATCCTTTATCTCTTCAGCAATTCCCTCGTGGGCTAGCAACCTGCAAAGAGTTGTACTCTCCCCACCAGGAATCACAATCCCACTACATTCAGGGACAAGACCCTTATGCTTTATTTTAATTATCTCTGCATCTCTTCCTCTTTGCACAAGAGCTCTCTTTAAAGCATCAACATGCTCAGAAACCGCTCCTTGGATAGCGATTACACCTATCTTCATGAGAAGCACCATTTTCTAGAAATTAATTTTTTATTTGTTGGACTTAAAATTCTAAAAAATTAAGTACAATTAAGCCCGGGAAAAACAATATAATTAACTATCTTTACTAAGATTCAATGAGCAAATTTCGGTGGGCTGATTTTATTTAACTGTAGGCTATTAATTGTATTTCGTATTCTTTAATCAGTTGGAAATCAGGAGTATCTATTGCATCAAAATAGATATCCCACAACGATTTTTGATGGGCTAGATATTTACAAAGTCAAATCAATTTATTCTCACAGGCTTGTAAGAAAGATGTATTTGCATAGATTTGAATTTTTAGCCCTCTTGAGTGAAACGAAAAGGGAAACAGTACTTTCCGAAGAGCAATTCGAAATTTTCACCACCCTCGTTCCTGAAGAGCTTCTTCTAAGGGGATCATATCTGCGCTGATGCCCTTCATTCCGGAACCAATACCCTTTGATATCTCAGCAAGTTTTGCAGGGTTATCATAGTTATTTACACCTTCAACAATTGCTTTTGCCATCTTTTCAGGGTTTTCAGCTTTGAAGATGCCTGAACCCACAAAGACTCCATCAGCTCCAAGGCGCATCATAAGAGCTGCATCTGCAGGGGTTGCAATTCCACCAGCTGCAAAGTTAACCACAGACAAGCGCTGCATCTTTGCGGTTTCGATCACGAGTTCTATCGGAGCCTCAATCTCCCTGGCAACTAGAATCAGTTCTTCTCTTGTCTTACCAGAAAGTGCACGGATTTCGCCCATTATCTGCTTCATGTGCTTCACTGCTTGGCTGACATCACCTGTTCCGGCTTCTCCCTTGGTCCGGATCATGGCTGCACCTTCGTTAATTCTTCGGAGGGCTTCTCCGAGGTTTCTAGCACCGCAGACAAAAGGCACTGTAAACTGTGTCTTATCTATATGGAAGAAAGGATCAGCTGGAGTCAGTACTTCAGATTCGTCTACCATGTCAACACCAAGTGCCTCCAGGATTTCAGCTTCTACAAAATGCCCTATTCTGGTTTTTGCCATTACAGGAATGGTAACAGTATCGATGATTTGTTGAATTATTTCAGGATTTGCCATTCGGGCAACTCCACCAGCTTTCCTGATATCTGCAGGAACAGCCTGAAGGGCCATAACAGCAACTGCTCCGGCTTCTTCTGCGATTCTGGCTTGTTCAAGGGTTGTTACATCCATGATCACACCCCCTTTCTGCATCTTTGCAAAGCCCCGCTTGATAAGTTCTGTCCCATGTCTTAATTTTTCAAAGTCCATGAATATCATCCTCTTGTTTTTATCTTATTTATGAGATACACCGTGGGAAATGCTTCCACGAGTTTAAAAGCCACCAAGTTCTTTTCTATTAATTTCAACAAAAGACTAAGGTTTCAGTTTGCTGTTTTTCCAGTGGATTGTGAATACTCTCAATAGTTAAAAGCATTATTTAAGTTATTTCTTAATTAAAAAATACAGAATAGACTAACTTATGTAAATTTAAAATGATTCTTTTCGAAGAAATAATGCATATATTAATGCATTTATCTACATTATGTCGAATTTATTCTAAATTTGAAATCAAATTTTTGCATACTTTATAAAATTTGGTTTCTTTGATAATGAATTTCTGCGCGATAATTTATTGAGATTTGTAATTTTACAGAAAAATTAACACAGTTTTTCTTCTCATACCTGTTATATTGATCTGCTTGTTTAATACAATATATTGCAACGCCTTAATGAGAGTATTACTATATGCTCATATGTTAATTTTAGAGCCTCATAATCACTATTTCAGCCCCCATGTATTATGATATATTATGCTACCTTCTTATTTTTGTGGCTTAAAGTTTTTCCTTGATTTTGGTTAAATAAAATGAGGACTCAATTTAAAAGGTGTCGTATAGAGGATTCCTATTTACCTCTATTTTTTCTTCGCGGGAATCCTGTTCAATTCTTTCTCGCGAATTTCTATATTCAATCAGATTTTTTCTTTTCTGGTTCATTATTCTTTGATTTTAAAGATAGCGTCCACTATACTTAAAATACTCCTTTTATTTTCAATGTAATCAATGATGGAGATTATACAAAAAGCTGTACACAACATCTTCAAATTCGTTCTTTGAACATTGATGGCAAGAACTTTTCTTGCTTTGAATTTTTTTAGTTACTGAATAAACTCGTTCTCTTTGAGCTCTTTTTGAGCTAATTCTCTTATTTCGTAATTATATCATTATTCCTCCCTCTCAGAACATTTACTTCACAAAATGATGAAGATTTCCAACTGAGGAAGTTTTATCTGAACTTTTTCATCAAAAAAATCGTATAATAGATTTTTCCGCTGTTAAGGAAGAAATGGTTTTATCATAAGAAAGTTTTCTGAATTACTTCACAACAAATCGCATTATCATACAAGAAATACTGTACTTAAAGTGCCAACTCTTGTTGTTATAATAAGTACATTCTAAGTGAGTTGCAATATCGTCAATGCAAATGGCTTATTTTTTTTATTTTTAGGATTTTTGATTTATTTCGGTTGCAGAATAGGGGAAACATGATGAATTTTTGTAATCCCAGAATTGAGGATCAATATAATTAATTTAAGCTTTGAATCATAGGAAAACAAGTTTGATAACAAGAATTATAGTTTGTAGGGGAAAATTGGGTTAAACTCAGTTTTATTAGTGGGTATCAAAGGAATATATGGCGACATGGGGTTAAAAATAGATTTTTATAAAATATTTTTCACAAATTAATTCGAATTAATAATCGATAGCAATAAAATTTATTAAATTTTACTATGCTTTTTTAATACTTTTTTGGCATTTATGGGTGTTATCAATCGTATATCTATATTCCTATATTTATTGAAACTTTTGAGGTTTATAAAGTATAGGGAGCGTCTATTGCGAGTGCTATCCTGTGATTAATTGTCTCATAGCGTTTGGCACCAGATAAAGAGTCGATCCTATTTTACAAACTTTTCGGTATACTGCTCAGATGACCCATTGACTTGTAATCCTTGAACATAAATTTGCTCTCAATAATTATTTTGATAGAAGCATCATAAATCTGTTTTACATCTTTAGTCAATAGTCCATGTAGAACATGATCATCCCGTCGATTTCTAAGAATTTGTTCAATCTCATTTTTATTGCATCCACCACTGAACAACATTTCCACAAAAAAACTATCAGAAAGAGCTAGAGAAGTAGCAATTGATTTCTTTAACTCATTTTGAGACCTATTCAAATCTTCTATAACTAGTTGTTTTTCCTTAAGTTTACTATCAGCCCATGTTTCATAATTTTTATAGTTTCTCTTTGTTATGTAGTAGATCGCTATTTGTGGTAAAGTTAAACCGACGATCCAATTAAAAACAAGCACTGAGCTTTCCCATTCTAGATACAAACTAGTCGCTGTTAAAACAAACGCAGTAATTATATAAGCTAAAATATATAATTTTAAGTTATATTTATCTTTTAATAATTGTTTGTCCTCTAAACAATTATAAAGTAGGTTAATATATAGACCAAGAAAAGCTAAAATACCTATTATCCAATTCATTAAATCACCTACTTATTTGTATCCATAACTAACAGGAGTTTTACCGCCTTTAGACCACTTTCTGTTAAGCTTAAACCGTTCCTGTATTGCTTCAAAAACCTTATCTCAATAAGACCTTTAATAGCTCCTTCGATAAATTCATCAGGAATAATATGATTAGCAGTTACTAAATAAGGGTCATTTTTAACCTTATAACTAATTTCTTCGAAAGTTAGGTTCTCATATTCTTCCAACTTCTGCTTGTTATGATCTGAAATTTTGAAAAAGTTCTTAAATATAGTAAGAACTATTGGTAGTGCGGTACACAACGCTACTGCTTGAACCTGAGAAATGATATTCATATCCTCGCTACTATACACTCTCACCCTATCACCTTATAGAATACTCAGCATTAAACTCTTGTACTGCAAGATGCCAATTTTCCTTATTAGAATTGCCAGAATTTTGTTGGGAACGGCAATATGCTCTTTCAGAAACCCATTTGTATTTTCTATCAGCGATCGACTTAATTTTTTCATAAAGTTGATTTTCAGAACAATAACGAGTTTCTTCTTGTAATAAATATGGTTGACTTCTTAATATTTCTTACTATATTTCATTTATTACATTTTCTAGAAAAAGAAATTGCAAAAACAAATAATAAGTAGTCAATTATAGAACCAATTCATGAATCTGTCCCCACGAGGATGAGCAAAACAACCGCAAGAGCAATATCTTTATTTAAAAATGTAATAGAAGTCGCAATCAAAAGGAAAAATCAAATCGTGATCTGTTCAAGGAAATTAAAGATTTCCTAACAAATCATATCCAACCAGAATATAGAGTAGGGAATATTAATAATTTTAGAAAAATCAAGAAGGATGTATTAACAACACTTAATAAATGATTATCCGATAACATTTTATTGGATAAGAAAAAACATTGGCGGCGGTTTTGGTAACTTTTGGTAAAGTATATAACAGAATAACATAAGAAAATAAGTTGGTCTTCTAGTAAAAGTAGGTCAAATTCCGATTAAAAAAATAAAATAGTTACTAACTCGTTCCTTCTCTAACCATACCAAGCTTCGTTAGAATTTCTTTCCTTGTGTTATTTACATCCTAAACGATTATCTCAACATTTTTGTTTTTATTTTCTGAAACAACATTCATTTTACAATATTCACATCTGTCGTAGTCTTCCAGGAACCGCAGCTCCAAAATCCACATGCAAACCTAGCAGTTTCCCGCATCAGCTGCTTCATTAAAGCGTTTCAGAAGCTTTTTAGCCGCATCTGCATTACATTTAAGGATATGTTGATAAAACCGAAAATACTCACCTGATGTTGAATTACTTCCTTTCTTCAAACCACTTATGCTATCCTTTAAAGATCATTTAAGGATTGCTCAAGATCACTTTAAATACTTCTGTACAAGCTCCGTATCTTTCAGTAACTTAAAGCTCACGAATCCTCCTACTAAAATGTTTGTATAAAAAGTAAAAGCTCTCCATGCTGCCACTGCAATTCCGAGAATACTTACTGGCATAAAAGCTGAAAATATAGAAATTGCGGCAAATTCCGCTACTCCACTTGAACCCGGAGTCAAAGGTACAACTATAATAATAAGGAGCAGTACCTGCGCTGCAATACAAATTAGTACGGAAGGAGGCTGGTTGAGGCCAAGAAGAATTACTGGGAGAGAAGAAAAATCAACTATCCAATATATAATTGTAAATACGATTCCATAGAATAAACCTACACGTCCTTCAGTACAAAAAATATACATACTTTCGTGAAACTCATCAATTTCCGTATCAATTGACTCAGAGAATCTATATAGTTTTTCTCCGATTTTTTTACCACTAAAACGCTTAATCATCCACGCTACAAGACTATTTATGGCAAGTTTAACATAACGAGGTCGTAGTAACGCATAAAACATTATGATCAGACTAATTACTGAAAGAAGTCCCCCTAATATTACAACTACATTTATGCGTGGATCTGACAATATACCATGGAATAGGTATATAGAAAAAGGCGCAGCCAACAACATTAATATAGCATCCAGTATGCGTTCACCCAAAATAACTGCAGTAGCCTTTCCAATTGGTATCTGATCCTGCCTGAGTAGATGAATCCTTAAAGGTTCTCCGCCTATAGAAGAAGGAGTCATAGCTGCAACGAAAGTTCCTGAAACTACAATTTCAAAAGATCTGAAAAGTCCTACTTTATATCCGAGTGCAGAAGTCATTGATTTTATGCGCAAACCCCAGATAACGAAGGAAAATAAGTGAATCACAAGCGCAGCTAATATATATCCAGGCCGAATCTCCCTCACAACTTCAGTTGTAGTCGTATCCAGAGTGAAGATTAGAACGACTGCTATAGAAAATATACTAATCAAAATTGATCTTGATACCCATTTGGTGTATTTTTTCATGAAAGCACAATCCAGTTATTAACCTGACTTCAGCAGTTAAAGAAAAAAGGATTACTTTTTTTATATTCGTTAGACCAAATAAAGCAAATCATGTTTCCTACAGGTCCCACCAAAATATATTTCTTCCGATATTAACATGCTCACAAGACTTTTTTATTATTTCTTGAGTTTTGGATTATTGAAACTGCAGGATCCTGGAAATAATGATGAGTTTTTGTAATACCAGAAGATATTAAAAAGTCTCATTCTTAACTTGACACTCAAGTTGAACTCATTTTTGCATGCTTCAAAACTATTTTTACTATATGCAGACAATTCGAGAATCTCTACATTACTATCTTTGGTTAGTGTCAATGAGTTATAGATCATTCTACAAAAAAGAGAACATTTTTTTGCTTTGAGGAAAATGTAAATGGTCATTTGTTTAAGGTTTTCAGTAACTCATGGCCAAGCCAAATTTCTAAAGCGCCGATTCTTTTCAGTGGATTATGGTACTTTAGTATCCATATGCTCCAGTAATTGAGATCTTATACATATGTTTGAATTTATTCTGGTAAGATAGTAAAGTAAACATCAAAAGCATTATAGATTTTATATTATGGTATTATAAATTTCAGGTTCTAGTTATGTATTCTGCCATTCAACAAAAGATTTCTCTAAACTCCTTAATTTCGTCATATTCTTATAAATGGTCTATAAATAATTCGTGAAAATCAGAGGTTTATCGAAATCCTCTATAATCTGCATCACTCTTGAAGGAGAATAATTTGGTTCACAACCAATGAAAAGATGTGCATAATTGCCATCATTACTGATTGAATCAAACTCAAAATAGTATCTTTTACCAATTCAAAGCACATATGCTTCAAATAGTGGATGTTAACATTGTCTAAATTAAATTTTTTAATACTTCATGCAAAAAAATCAATTTTATACCTTATTTTATCGATAAAATGATTTCATAACGTAGTGCTATTTCATAGCTCAAAAGTTGCTTAAAATGTAAATCAGTTAGTTAATGGCAGTTCTCTGGAAATTTTCTATCCCCACAACAAGCTTCGGAGTATTTGACTGGAATAATCAACGACTCCATTATTTTGAATAACTTTTTTAAGTTTATTTTGATTTGTAGAAATATGTTAAGATCTGACAGGATTCGGAAATGATGTGCCTTGAAGGTCTCCCATAATTTCTTTATGAAATATCCTTGATTCATATATAATAAGCCTTAGATTCCGATTCCGAAATTACCGAGATCACTGGAAATTTTCCCTCAAACAAGAATTTTGGTATATATATCATTCTGGAAGCAGGTTCAGAACCTGGAAAAAATGGGCTGGCAGATATTTTACCCTAATTTTACATACAAGAGATTTTTATTTCCCAAGTATTTTTGTGGGAGATACTTTTTTATTCAATTTCAGTTTTCTAAGGAACCTTTGTTTCTACCAGACCGAACTCGTTGGAAATCCAGTGAGCATGAGCAGCTACTGCAAAGGCATCTTTAAGAAAAATATGGCTAAGCACATACAGTTAGCCATCTCCCAATTAATTCCCAAAGGTTTAAGCATCGATTTAATATCTCAGGAACCTTGCTGTTGTATTTCTGCAAAAGAATTCCGGAAGTTCCCTTTATCCGGCCTACTTTTACTCTGTAAAGGTCAAAATTATCTATAAAAATCCCATCGCTCCAACATCTCCTTACACAATGTCCTCTGAAGTTGATAATTTCTGAAAACGTTTTCATATTTCAGAATAATTCACATCATTTCAGGTCCTATGGAATATAATATTGAAATAAGTACCAAAACGTGATCCTCAAAATTATTGGTATAATATTAATGGAAAAGTTTGGCGAGTTCTTGCACGAGTTCATCGATATCCATGCTTGATAATTAATATTTGCAATATAATAGCTGAGGTCTGAATTATATCACAAAGGCTAAAGTATTCCAAATTGTGTATCAGAGCACACAGATCAATCTCTTCGCTCAAGTGGACTGAGAAGAAAGATAATTTGAAAAAAGCAATTGAATTAAAAAGTTCTGGGAAAAATTAAGCAAGCAAACGTCCGAATTCAAAAAGAAATGCAATCGCTCTAAAGATGTGCATCTACTCGATCACCTGGGCATTGTGTAGATTTATTGAAAGCATCTTCAATATAATTAAAATTAATTCATCAATTAAATTAAAATTAGGTTAATTAATCCTCTAAAGGAAAAGCCAAGATCCGGATTCGAACCGGAATAAAATCGCTCTGCAGGCGATTGCGTAGCCACTCCGCCATCTTGGCATTTGTATATATTTTTGTTATGATGCTCTGCATTCGTGTAGATGAATTAAAGGAATTTCTGATATATAAATATTTAGTTTAAGATGGCTACTTCAGAAATAATTTGAGAATTTTAAAACATAATCATTTACCTAACAGAAGGAGATATCTCAATTTTGAAGCAAAGCTTGGTAAGACAGCTAAGCCTGCTACAACCATAGCCAATATGAGCATAGTGGGAAGAGTACATATCTAACAGATTTCCCCATGATAACATTATGTACAAAAAATGCTACCCACAATGTAGAGACATATCTAATAAATCCAGATGATCAAACCGATCGGAGAATTCAGGAAAGTATCATCATAGGAGAGCATAAGATATGAATCTTACAATGTCTTCGCAATTCCCGTACCCAATGTACTCTATTAAAAATATAGAGAATTTTACTAAACTTCCGATTTAAACAAATTGCTGAAACATTCTTTATATATAACCACCCCAAAATTGGAGTTTATTAAAATCCTCTATAGAGAATTTCAATAAACTTCTATGCATTCGACTCTTGGGAGTTTAAGTCTCTTAACAATAATTTTTACTCCTGAAAACTCTTAATGATTTTGCTTTTAAAGATGAAGAAAAACGTCTTCATTCAGTTGGAGACAAATTTGCTGAAATTTAATCCTTAGAGGATTTCGATAAACTCCTATGTATTTAAGTATTTGAAAGTTTCAATCTCTTAAAAATAATTTACACTAATGAATAATCTTACTGATTTTGCTCTTAAAAAATAATGCAACCTTCTTCAGTCGGTTGGAGATAAACTTGATGAAATTGATTCCTTAATTGATTGGAAATCTTTTCGTATCATTTTTGAGTTTATATACTTTAACAAAAGAATTCCCTTAGGCAAATCTGAAGCTGAAATAATCATTATGTTTAAAATGCTTATTTTGTAGCAATGGAATAATTTTTCCGACTTTGAATTTGAGAAACAATGTATAAAATCAAATTTATTTCAAAAATTTCCTGGTTTTACTGAGCAAATACTAGACATCATCATAGTCTGATCCTTCAAAAAAATATTGATAATTGCAAAGAATAAGAAATATGGGGGCAGTTGCAAAGCTAGCTGGAATGCTTTTTTGAAAATAAAAAAGAGGATGATTCAGTTATGCTACTTTTATCCATTCAGATCTTTGAAATACAAAAGGGATAGAGCTCGAGAAAATTAAGCAAAAAAAAGAGAAGTAGAGGGCAAGCTTAGGAAAAATTATAGTAAGTCACACTTTGGATATAAACTTCATAGCATAATAGACAGAGATTATGAACTTATCAGAAGATTCAAAACAACAACTTCATCACTTCATGATTCTCAGATAGATTTATCAAAAAAATTAAGTGGTTTAAAGAGACAGAGGGTACTTCGGAGCAAAATCACAAGGTTATGATTCAAAAATGAAAATCGCAGAAAAAGAACATCTTCTGGGAATGAGGGATATATTAAGAAAACAGAGGATCAGCTCAAAAAACGCTAAAATGGAACGAGTTTCTGCAGTGACTAAAAAATATTCAAAGTAGAAAAAGTTCTTGTCACTACTGTTCAAAGAATGAATCTGAATATTTTGTGTAACTTTTTGTCATATTATCTATTATTTCATTATATTGTAATAAAAAGAGCATCTTACGGGTAGCTGAAGCTATATTTAATATCAAAGAATGATGAACCAGAAAAGAAAAAATCTGGTCAAATACAGAAATTAGCGATAAAGATTTGAACAGGATTCCCGCGAAGAAAAAATAGAGGTAAGTGGGAATCCTCTATAAATAATCCTAATAACTATTGAGCGAATATCATCAGGACTCCTGGAGCCTTAACTACTTTTTTTCAACATTAGTAGACCACCAGTTACATATTTCCTCTCCACTTGTAATCCATGCTTTTTTGCTGGAAACATATTTGAGGAATCTCTCATAATTCTTAAGATTCTCTTCCCCAATTAATGTATTGTTGTGCCAGAGGACCGTAACCACCCCATTATACTGCTCTACTTTGTCGACAAGTCTCTTTATGAGTTCACATGCCTTTTTGATGTCAAGGCGCATATAATCTCGTAGCAAACTTCGATCCATAATTATAAGAGGTATTTCGAGGATGTCTATTTGTTCTTCTGTATTTCGATTAAATGGCTTGAATGGGTGGCATACTCCATTCCTGAAGCCCGCACAGTCAGGGTACCCAAATGTTGTATCATACTTGAAGCCTGCTTTGCTCAATAATTCCCATGTATCTGGAACTTTAAACCTTAAATAATGATTTCTGTACCCTACAACCTGTTTCCCAAGGACCTTTTCAAGCATATGCTTTTTTTTCTTTATATCTTCTAAATTCTTGTAGGATTCATGTCCTCCATGCAGGCCGACTTCATACCCATAGTCAGATATAAAAGATAATTCGGTTTCAAGGTCCTCAATTTTGTAATTGAAGTCCTTCTCTCCAGGATTTAAGGTCATAAAATAGAAGGTGGATTTAGCGTTGTATTTTGCTTCCAACTTCATTATTTCTCTAAAGTTCCAATAAGGGTTCCACTTCTTGTTGATTCTGGAAAAGGATATTTTCATAGCATCCATTAATTTTCCTTTAGAAAATGCTTTAGCTGCTCCAACTATCTGGTATGGTCTTTCTGGGTATATCACATCAATATCATGAGTGAGACAGACTGCAAATTTTTTTCCGTCTGGATACTCAGGGCACAAACCATTTTCTATCAGAAATCTGGATACTTTGGGATCAAAAACATCTCTCTGATTACTTAAATAGTAAGGAAACCTATCATACTTATCAGAAAAAGTCAAATTATATTCTTCTTTTTTAGTAAAAAGATCCCAAAGTTCCTCTTTTGTTTTTAGTATTTCAATCATGGTTTTACCCTTTTCAGAATATGAAAAGCCAACTAAGCTCTCAAATAAAAATATTTTATGCTCATACTATCACATGTTCGTTCTTATCACCTCTCCCAATCCCCTTATACACAAATCCCTTGCTAATAAAATCATCTGGTTCAATTACATTTCTACCATCAACGATAATCGTATTCACTTTGCCAGTAACTTTCTTTATCCAATCTGCCTTTAAATTAAAATATTCGCTGTGCTCTGCAAGGAACACAACAGCATCTGCGTCCATAACAACCTTTTTAAGGTCATTCGAAATCTCGATTCCATGATAATTCATAACATATGGGTCATGAACCATTACTTTGGCTTCTGCTTTCAGGCATAGGTTCCTATAAGGCTCTGAAGGGGTATTTCTGGCGTCGCCCGAGTCTCGGATAAAGGCCCAGCCGAGTATAGCAATCTTTGAACCTTTCATTCTCTTCCCTATTTTTTCAAAGGCTTCAGTAGTAAGGTTGTACATATGCGTGGGCATAAAATCATTGATTTTTCTTGCAATTATGTAGATTGAATCTGTATCTTCAGGGTAATCCAGATGCGAATTCACCATCTTAACTCCTCTTTCCAGATGGTAAGTGTCCTTAGTAAGGCAGTGGCCTCCGACACCTGCACCGGGCCAAAGGACAGATCTTGTGATCCCTTCTCCTTTTAAGCTGTCTACGCCTTTCCTGACATCATACACATTTATACCCATGGCTTCACAGTAAAGAGCAAGCTGATTGATTGCTGCAATCTGGAGGTCGCGGAAAGTATTCTCTGCAGTTTTTGTGACCTCAGCTGCAGTTGCACTCATCGGAATTACTTTTCCTATAGTCAACACAGGGGAATACAACTCAACTGCCCTTCTGGTACTTGTTTCATTGATGCCACCAACTATTCTGTCGTGCTCCCGGATATTTTTTAAAAGTCTTCCTACCATTACCCTTTCAGGAGCATGAGCAAGGGCAAAGTCTTCTCCTGCTTTTAGATCGGATTCGTCTTCGAGAATCTGTTTTGCTATACCTTCAGTTGTGCCAGGAGTGATTGTGGATTCGAGTACTACAAGTATACCTTGCCTCAGATATTTTCCTACATTTCTAATGCCATCAAAAAGTGCGGAAAAATCGGGTTCTAAGTCTTTAGGATTTGCAAAAGGAGTCTGAATTGCAAGGGTGACTGCATCAAGTTCTGAGAGTTTTGAGAAATCGTGAGTGCATTCTAGTTTGCCACCTTTTACTACTCTGTCAAGAAGATCTTCAAGGTCTGGTTCCTCTCCTTTAAGAGGACTTTCTCCCCGGTTGAGCATATCGATTTTATAACCTGAACTTTTTGAGTTGCGCTGAAAACCGATAACTTTATTAAAACATGGAGCATCTGCAAAAAGAACCGCTGAAGGTATGCCTACATACCCCATCCCTATAACTCCTATTTTTTTTATCTGGCCACGTTCCTTTATAAGTAGTTCTAATTTATTCATAATTATCATTTCCTAAATTGTTTTTCAGATATTACCTTTTCCAGAGGTTTTGGGACTTTGCTTTCTCAGGGTCTTTCATGATTATTTTCCTACTTCAATTAATCTTTCTTCTTGATAGGACCTTATAGCTGCCATTGCCACTTCAAGAGCGTGTTTTCCGTCTTCTCCACAGGGATTTGGTTTTTTGCCTGTAGCAGCGCAGTCTATGAAATACTTGAGTTCATTTTTTAGGGGTTCGCTGTGTTCCACCTTGGCTTTTCTTATCCATTCATTATCATGAAGTTGTACTGTTTGATTGATGTAGTCCAGATATGCAACCCCCTTCAATCCTATTGCTGTGAGCTGTCTTACTTTATGTGGGGTCAGCCAGTTTGTTTCCACAACCCCTGCAAAGTTATGATCCATGCGGAGTATAATTGATGCATGGTCTTCAAATGAGTGGATGTCTGCACCTGCAATAGCATAAACACTATTAATTTTTTTGCCATAAAGGTACGAAATGATGTCTATATCATGGACTCCTATATCCAAAATTACTCCCACATCTCTTATCCTCGGGTTATAGGGCCCGACTCTTTTTGTTGAGATTGAAACTATCTTACCCAAGATTCCTGAGTTTATGATTTCTTTAAGCCGTATGACTGCGGGGTTAAAACGCTCAATATGTCCTATCATAAGGACTTTTCCTGCTTTTTTTGCGGCTTCGATCATCATCTCAGCATTTTCAATAGTATCTGCAATCGGTTTTTCCACAAGGACCTGCATTCCTGCATCAAGGGCATCGAGTACTACCTGCTTGTGCAGTTTTGTTGGCACAACTACACTTACAGCATCAAGTCCTTGAAGAAGCATTTTCTTGTAATCTGTAAAAGCCTTTGTCTTGAATTGTGTAGCCATAAATTCGACGCGCTTCTGGTCTATATCCGATATCCCAGCAAGTTCCACACCATCCATTTCACTGTAAATCCTTAAGTGGTTCTGTCCCATGGCACCCGTGCCTATTACTCCTACTCTGATCAAAAGTTCACTTCCTGTTTCTGAAACTGCAGTGGCTGGAAAACTACTCAATTTTTTGCATAAAATTCTTTGGCTGCTTCGACTATCTTCTGCAAGTCGTCTCTGGATAATCCAGGGTGTACAGGAAGAGAGAGGACCTCCTCAGCTGTTTTCTCTGAAACCGGCAGAAAATCTTTATTTCCAAGGTCCCTGTAGAAGGGCTGTTTGTGAATGGGTATCGGATAATGGATTCCTGTATCGATTTCTTTCTTTTTCAGGAAAGCTGCTAACTGATCCCTATTTTTGGTCATGATAGTGTATTGGTGGAAAACATGACTGCAGCCTTCTTTTGTGACTGGAGTTACAAGGCCAGATATTTCTTTGAGACCGTCTGAGAGAATTCCTGCGTTTATCTGTCTGTCTTTTGTAAATTTGTCCAGTTTTCCAAGCTGCACAATCCCAATTGCAGCTGCAATATCAGTCATGCGAAGATTGAAACCCAGTATTTCATGTAGGTAGCGAACTTTTGAGCCGTGGGCTCTGATCATTTTTGCTTTCTCTGCAATTTCTTTTTTGTCTGTGGTAAGCATCCCTCCTTCGCCGGTTGTCATATTCTTTGTCGGATAAAAGCTGAACGCTCCTGTACCGAAGCTTCCTACTCTTTTTCCAAGGCATTCTGCGCCATGGGATTGGCAGGCATCCTCGATTACAAAAAGCTTATTATCTTCGGCAATTTCCATTATGGTTTTCATGTCTGCAGGGTTTCCGTAAAGGTGGACGGGCATAATGGCCCTGGTTTTTGAAGTGATTTTTTCCTGGATTCTCTCGGGATCTATGTTAAATGTATCTAGTTCGATGTCTACAAAAACAGGTTTTGCTCCTGTGTAAAGGATACTGTTTGCGGTGGCAATAAAGCTGAAGGGACTTGTAATCACTTCATCTTCTTTTCCTATTCCGTGGGCTAGAAGCGCAATATGCAGAGCTGCAGTGCCAGAGTTTACAGCCGCTGCATAATCACAGCCAGCGTACTCGGAAAAAGCAAGTTCGAATTCTTCTACTTTCGGGCCCTGTGCAATCATGCCTGAATTCAGAACTTCTTTTACTGCGTCAATCTCTTCTTTACCCAGCAGAGGTTTAGCAATCGGGATCATTTTGGACCTCTTTAATGTTACTAGAATTTCCTCTTACTTAATTTTAATTCATAAACAGTTATATTTTATTCAATTCACATAAATCCTTCGGAAGTTCTCGTATTCTGGCGGGCACGCCAATAGCAAGTTTCCAGGATGGTACGTTTTTTGTTACAAGTGCTCCTCCGGCAACCATTGCTCCTTCTCCAATTTCAACATCTGGAAGTAGGGTTGCATTTGCACCTATCGAAGCACCTTTTCTCAAAACAGGACCTTTTAACTCGTATTTTTTTCGGATGGGATATTTATCATTAGCTAGAACAGCACAGGGACCTATAAACACACTATCTTCGATAACAACATTGGTAGGAATATACACATTGCCCTGAATGCTGACATTGTTTCCGATATTCACATGGCCGTCTATAATGACATTGGTTCCAATAAGGACATCATTTCCTATTTCAGTGTTTTCTCTAATCATCACATTATGTCCAGTTTTTAAGTTTTTCCCAGTGTTTACATTGGAAAATATCGTTGATCCGATTCTTATAATCGAATTCGAGCCTATTGTGCAGCCCGGGAAATCAAAATCTTCAATTTCTATGTTCTGTTTCAGGATCTCTATAAGGACCTTGTGTTCAGGGTATCCAATAATCACATTTTCCAGTATTACCGTATCTTTCCCGATTACAGAGGTACCGTATATTTTAGAAGAGCTGTGAATTTTAAATTTAGGCGAGTTCATTGTCCCTCTCGTTTTTCTATTTTTTTAATTGACCCGGAAAACTTTCTCCTAAAGCATTAAATTTTCCTGGTCACTCTTTTCATAGTTTTCGCTTCTTACATTCCCGATGATAGTGATAATCTCTATTTTCGGGGTAGACTCAAAGAATAAATTTCATCTTTATTTTCCCGAAACTAAGTCTAATTAATTCCAATAAGTGCCTTAATTTTTTGGGTGAATACTCTTTGTAATTATTTAAACTATTTGGTTTATTTCACCTCGCTATCGTTCATCGTATATTTTCGGATGAATTTCTTCAATCCATATTTTCCATTGCACCAATAATTGTGCAAAACAGTTTCGAATCTTCATTTACAGAGAGCTTCGATAAATCTCTGATTTTCATGAGTCATTTGCATGCAATTTGTAAGCGTATGATGAAATTAAGGGGTTTTCTTGAAATCCTCTATAAATACTATTAAATGGGTATAACTTATATAAAAAATTAATAACATATGAAGATTCCAGTACTAAAATAATATAATTTGTTCTCGGGCTATTTTTTGTAAAATTTGACATATTGTTTTGATATAGGCCTTCTGTTGGTTCATATTTTTGTTTTGGATTTAATCTCTCTCTGTAATATTTTTACGGTCTAGAATCATGTGTTTGATGTTTTCATGATTATAGTTCATTACAGAATTATAGTTCATTACTAAAATTTCTTTACTAGTATAACAAATTGAGGTAAACCATGGAAAACATGGAAGGATTCGGAAGGCTTGCTCTAGTTTTTTTCCTTTCCTCCGAGTGTTCTGTGATTGTTGAAAACTTAATGAAAAAGGATTGTATACGACGTTAAGGATATTTTGGAATAACATCAATTAAATAATGAGGAGGGATCAAGTTTGTCAGTCATGAGTAGTATCTCGTCAGTTCCAAAATCATTTTTATAAATCAGAACAAATTAAAAAAAGTTATTGGAGGTGATGAGTTATTGATCATGACAGTGGAAATGAATACACTTATGATAGCAATACAACTAGTTTACTGTCTGTATCTTCTAAATCATGCAATGTCGTTGATATAATAACTTTATCTGATGAAGCAAAATATAATTATAAGAAGTTCGTAATGTTTTATCTCATACTGCAAAATCTTCTACTAATCCTCTCGAATCTTCAAAGCCCTATCTAAGGCCAAAAATGCCAAAAATAAGAATTATTTCAGATCGATACTATTTTTAATTATATAAGGAAAATTCCTATTTATCTTTTTTTGCGCGGATACGTTCTAATTTTTTCTAGGCAATTCTTTTATTTGACCCTCTTTTTCCTGGTTATTATTCATTGATTTTAAAGTTAGCTTTCACTATTCTCAAAATACTCCTTTTGTTTTTAATATCATCAGAAGATATCTATTCTACCAAAAAACTGTAGACAACATCTTCATTTTCACTCTTTGGATGGTAGTTACAAGAACTTTTCCTGCTTTGAATGTTTTTTAGTTGCTATATAAATTCGTTCCCTTAAAACTTTTTTAAAGCCAATACTCTTGTTTCTTAATAGATCCTTTATTCTCAGATGATGTTTTTTTGCTACTTTTTATTGTTGCATCATAATATTATGATGTTATATTTTAAGTGAGTATTGTCCTAATATTTTCGTGTTTATTATGAACGATCTTTAACTCTATAGATTATGTTACTACAGTCTTCGTAGTAAACTCATATTTCATCAAGAGGAAAATGCATTTTTGGTCAAGTATTAAAATTTTCTCATTGCTCTTAAACTTAAAAGTGAAGAATGGAGAATACAAAAGAAAAATAATAAGTGGAAAAATTTTCAGTGTATTTCTGTTTTCTCCGTGATTTATAGGATTTCGCGCAGCTTAAGAATAAATAATCCAACTAAATATTCATTTTTACTTAATAAGTTCCTTGAACTATTCGTCGGTCCATAGTTCTTTAAAGTTATAGTCTTTTTTGCGGTTTCTTTATAGGATGAGTCAAGATAGATGGCTTTTTTTAAATTAAAGATTGAATGGTCCTTGTTGTTGATGATAAAATAAATACATGTACGACTGTCTAAAGCATATGAATCCTGAGGATTTATTTCAATTGCTCTTTCAAATGCTCTCTGGCTAATCTCACAAATTGAGAACTAAGAAGACAATATAATTCCAATAAGGACCCACAGCTAAATAAGTTAGGCATATTATTACACCATCCTTACTTATTTTTAGAAACATCTACAGCGATTTCATTCCAAATAATTATTTGTTGCTCAACTCATTGTGTAACAAGCTTTAAATGAATTTTTAAACAACATTACCCAAATAATAGTTGAGCACCTATAATTGTTGAGTTGACTATAGTGTCAGTAGCCCCGAAGTACGACAGAATTGCATTTATATATGAGCTGATAGATTTGCCGCTCGAGCCTCTCATTTTCAGAAAATGGAGAAAAGAAGCACTTTCACACCTGAAAGGAAATATTTTGGAAGTAGGAGTGGGGACTGGAAGAAATATGAAATACTACCCTCCATGTTGTTCGGTAACAGGAGTCGATAACAGCAAAGGATGCTTGAAAAAGCCAAAGAGAAAGCAAAGAATATGAAAAATGTCACTTTTATTCTTATGGACGCCGAGAGCCTTGGATTTTTGAATCACAGCTTCGATTATGTGGTTACGACTTTTGTCCTCTGCACAATCTCTGATCCGGTGAAGGCTCTTACTGAAATGAGACGTGTTCTGAAACCATCAGGTGAGATGATAGCGCTAGAGCACATACGCAGTCACAACCCCATTATTGCCAGATTTGAGGAATTAATTGATCCGATTTTGTTTTCCCTGCTTGGGGATCATACAACTCGACATACTGTGAGGAACATAGAAGAAGCTGGCTTTATCATTAAGGAAGCAAAGAAATTGTTTTTTAAGGAAATTTTCTGGAAGATCCGAGCGAAACCGTAAAAGTCTAATTCATGTGGTACTTGAATTTAAAGATTTTTTTTAATTACGGACTTGCGCAATGGAAGTATAAAATTAAGTAAAATAGACGTTGAAGTTCAACCTCAAATTTTAGACAATTATAGGTTTAATGGGATTTGATTTTCAGTTCAACTGTGTAAGTCTTAGTATTAAATACATTTATAGGTAGTATATTAATAATCAGTTGATTTTTGTCCAGATAAGTTACATACTTGCTTTTTCTTTTTCTGCTGGTTTAGTTTTTGGTTCCCTGTATGCAGATGCTCAGAAAAGAGTGAATTTGAACAAAGTTATTGCTAGGATGAGAATATCAACTATCTGATGAAGCACGAAATATTCATATCTGATTAAAGAATCACTTAACTTTAAGTTGACTATCACATTAATTTTATATCTCTGATTATATTTACTTCTAAGTGATGTAAAAAGCAAATGTGGTAAAATAGCAATAGAATCAATTATTCTAACAATTTTAAATATCCAGGTAAAAAACCTGGCTGCATAAAAATTACATTATTATTGAGGACTTCGATAAACCCTCATATTTCGTAGTATGTTTATAAATGATATATATTACTCGTGAAAATTAGAAGTTTACCGGAATCCTCTATTATTTTGCTAAACTCTTTTGCTTTCTATCATTTAATGGGAATTTAAAACGTTAGTTATAGCTTTTTTTCTTTCGCTCAATCATTTTTCCTATATTATTTATTTTTGCTTCCACCATTATATTTTTCATATTCAATAAGAAGACCAAAATCTCCGAATTTGTTCAGATTGAATCATTGGCTTTGTTCATGTTAATTTTCATGCTGAAAGTTTATCTCTCCCTTTCATGTAGATTCACAAATCAAAATTTTAGTTAGTTTCCTAGAATTATTGATCAAATCTAAAAAAAGAGTATGTCTCCAATTTTTAGGAAAATGTAGGTAGAATCTAGTGTATAAGATTTTCAATAATTCACAGACACACGACAAACATATTTTTCAGTTCCTTTTTTAAGTTACATTTAAGTGAAATTTATAAATAAGTAGGTATAATAGCCTTTTCCAAGATATTATAACACAACTGCTGTGTTATAACTTTATTCGATGTTGAATTTTAGATGAACAGCCTACTAAGAAATATTTTCAGGATCCATATGCAGAGGTCCTTTTAAATTGATCAGGAAAACGCAGGAAGGCCTGAATCAGCTGTTTGAAGACTAAATACCGATGAAAAAATGGGGAAGCAAATGCATTTACTCTATTGTTGACTTCAAGCAAGAAGAAAACAAGCTTATGGTCACTACTGACATGCCATGAATCAATAAAAAGAATGTTCAGATAGACATTAAAGAAGAATGCTTGATATAAGTGCAAAGATCGAGAAGGAAAACGAAGCAGAAGAGGAAGGATATATTTGTAAGGAAGGAAAATATACTATCTTTTTCCGAGCTTGCTGCCTGCCAAACATCTTTAAATAGGTGGAAGCACTTCAAAAATTGAAACTAGCATCCTGAGATAATACTTCCGAAAATGAAGTTTGAAGCGCCTGCAAAAAAATATAAATCTAATAATATTCGACAGGTTACAGTTAATTTTCGATGTAATCTGAATATTATTTATGAAAAGAAATGAGAAAATTATTGAGTATTTCAATAAACTATTGAGTATTTCAATAAACTTTTGATCATCACAATTCATAGATACATCTATGAGAATCTGAAAAAATTAAAAAGTTTATATAAATCTCCTTAAATATTTAAAATATTTTTATCCGATCGGATTCTTAAAATGTGTTATTTTCTCTCTCATAGATTGCTGAGATCTGTAATTTTACTGCAAAATCAGCAAAATGGCGGATAGACCATAATAACTTGAAAGTATAATTTAGACTTTTTTTTTGTCAGTGTGCACAAAACGAAGCTTGCAAAAAAACGAAAAAAATAACTCAAAAAAATTAAAAATGTGGGGAACTATTTTCCTATTTATATATCTCTATCAATTGGCAGTTTATAATGAATATTTATTCTATTTGTTCATATGTTTATAGAAAACTTTTTTAGTAAGTTTGTGCATATTTAATATTATGGGTCATAAGGATAACGACCAACTAGATAATATAAGTCCAAGTTTAATTTTTTTTATAACCATTATTGCAATAGCATTAAGCTTTTTAGGGATAATTGTATCTATGAGATAACTTATTTTCACAAGGTAATAAATGCAAACATTTTCCTAATTATTTACGAAATGAAATACCCCTCTCTTTAGGGTTAATGCACTCCGAGGAAGGGGCTTGCTTTGAGTAATTCCTTCATCTGTGCTCAAATTTAAGATCCATCGAAAATTCTGTATTGTCGAAGATTATCAACAAATTGTTGATAGCCAGTCCATAAGGCATTTTGTAATAGAAAACGTAACATAAAAATGATAGAAGTATTTCGATTCATATCGATATTGCTCCCGCAATCACAAATCATAACACACTTCCAAGAAGGCATATCATGGATTTTACCACAATAACAACATTTCTTAGTTGTGTGTTTTTCGTAATTTTTATTACACTTTTACCTACAAGTTTTGCTTTAGAGGTCAAGAATTGAACAAATCTACCTAAGTTTCCTAGACCCTGAGTAAAACGATTTTGCCCCTTCTTTTGGTTGGTCTTTTTCCTTTTTACCATCTTTTACTTTAGGTTGAGCCATTTGTGCACACTAAGGTCACCTACTATGATAGCTTTAGTTTTAGTGTTTTCAACCATAGTTTTGGAAAGTTTGTGTTGGAAATCTGTAACTTGATTTGCTTTTTTCTACTCATTTTTGTAACTCTTTAGTTATTCTCAGGTATCTCTTACTTTTTGTAGAAAGTTTTTTAGCTGGAAGACTTAATCTATTGGACATACGAAGGTAATAAGTATCACAGCAAGGAAAATTGCAACAACTATATAGCATCTTATTACAAATTGCGAGATGTGCTAAGATTAAATAGAATATCAAAAGGGAGGAATTAAAGAGGAGGACGTTTATTGAGCCTGAGATGTTCTCGGTTGATAAAGGTATTAAAGTAATTAGTGAAATAATCATAATTTTGAGAAAAGAGGATATTGTGAGTACTTGAGAGGATACCCTCATGTCTTTCATGCCAAAAATAAATATTCATTATAATCATTCTAATTCCAACCTTGTTAGAGGATTTCTATGAAACTGCTTGTAAGTCCAATCAATAGAGAGGAAGCTATCATCGTTTCAAGAGGAGGTGCTGATATTGTGGATGTCAAAAACCCAATAGAAGGTTCCCTTGGAGCCAATTTCCCATGGATAATTAAAGATGTAAAAGAAGCTGTAAATGGAAGACAGCCGATAAGTGCAACAATAGGAGATTTTAATTACAAACCAGGAACTGCTTCCCTTGCAGCTTTAGGAGCAGCAGTTGCGGGAGCAGACTACATTAAGGTGGGCCTTTACGATATTCAGACTCAAGCACAAGCATTCGAGCTTCTTATAAACATAATAAGAGCTGTGAAGGACTATGACCCAACAAAGAAGATAGTTGCCTCAGGATATTCAGACTATAAACGCATTAATTCGATTTCTCCCTTATCGCTCTCCGAAGTTGCGGCAAAGGCTAGGGCAGATGTAGTCATGGTAGATACTGCAATCAAGGATGGGAAATCTACTTTCGAATTCATGGATGAGAAAGGACTTAAAAGGTTCACTGACATTGCACATGACTATGGACTTGAAAATGCAATTGCTGGTTCCCTGAAATTCGATGATCTCCCGGTGCTTGAGAGAATCGGACCTGACATCATTGGTGTTCGAGGTATGGTTTGTGGCGGGAACAGAAGAACTGCAATTCAGCAAAAACTAGTGGAAAAACTCGTAGCTGAGTGCCAAAACTTATGATTTTTATAAATCCGCTGTGAAACTGAAATTTTGTGCAAGCATGTCTTTCAGGAGGGCTGCTAAATATAGTTACGCCTGAGGAAATATTGTCATAATCATCATTATTATTGTTTATTAGCATTATTAGTATTATTTTTATTCTTATTTTATACCATTTTTTGGGCATATATGGGATTACCCTGGGAACTTTTTATTGGTTTTATTCTTGGTTATTAACTTACTTTTACATATTGCGAATTTTATTATTATTTGGAAGGGGATTGAAAGTATTTTCGATATTGGTTCTTAGAATTTTGTTGCTGGAATCAAAGTTTCGGTGTCACACTCAGCTGCAAGAAACTTGTTATGTTCGTGCCAATACTCTAGATATGAAGGAATTTATTTAGGTTAAAATATCTTAGGGTGTTTCGATAAACCTCTGATTTTCAAGGGGCATAGATATATAATTTATGAGCATATGAGAAAAGTTCTTTCCACTATTGTCCCTAAAGTGAAACGAAGATGTTGTGTACAGCTTTTTATTATAATCTCTATAAATATTATGTTACGTTTTCTATCACAAAATGCCTTATGGAAGGGCTATCAACAATTTGTTGATAATCTTCGACAATACAGAATTTTCGCTGGATCTTAAATTTGATAATCGATGAAGGAATTACTCGAAGGAAGCCCCTTCCTCATAGTGCATTAACCCGATCGGAAGGTGGAGTTCACGTTCTATAGAAAGCATGTGGATTAGCATATGAAGATGAAAGAGGCATTAAATGTAAAAAGATACCTGCAAGAGAGTAGAAATTACGAAATCAAACTGTACATTAAAGGATCTACTGATATTTAGGTGCTTCAAAACATCAACCTGCTAAAAATGGATTACAAAATAATTATTACTTTTTTATCTCTTACATATCCTCTTTTTTCAGGAAAATAATAATTATAATTCCCCCTTATGAAAGCAGAGGCATTTGTATATCTTGATTGTATTTATATGACTTTTTTAGGAACTATTCATCCAGTTGAAAACAATCTAATTAACTATCTTTACTCAAATTCAATGAGCAAGTTTCGTCGGGCTGAGTTTATTTAACTGTCGGTTATTGATCAGGTTTTTTATTTTCCAACTAGTTAGTAATCGGAAGAATCTATTGTATCAAAATAGATATCTTCCAAATGATTTTTTTATGTAGGATGAATAGTTACTATATTTCTTCCGTCTCATTTCTTACTGATAGCTTTCTCATAGAAACTCGTATCAAAGATATCTTTTTTTGTCAGAGGTTTTTGAGTGTAATTCAGCCCATATAGAACATTCGAGAAATCGATAGTTGAGTTTTCGATAAGTTCAGGATCTGTAATCAGCTCTCCATCCCATTCTTTAAGAGATGCTTTTACAGTTTCAAGATCCTCTGAAGTTTTATTTGAAAAAATCTGAGCAGCTTCGTCATTTTTTGTCTTGGCATATTCCGTCGCTTTGATATGCGTCTTTACAATCTGCTCCACAATATCCGGGTGGTCCCTGATAAGTTTTCCACTTATCAAAAGCACACAACAGACGTGATTAGGTTCCATTTGCCCAGACTGTACGATGATGCGCCCATTACGTGCCTTTTCCACACTTGTTGGGGAAGGGTGAGGCAGAAAGACGGCGTCTACCTTTTTGGCTGAAATAGCGCTGACGGCGTCTCCTGCTGCGGCCATTCCAACGATTGTCACATCTTTCTCAGGGTCAATGCCGTTTTCCTTGAGCCATTTTCTCAATAGCGTATTCTGAATTGATCCTGGTGGATAGGTAGCTATTTTGAGTCCCTTTAAGTCTTGAGGACTTGTATACTTGTATTCTGGCCTTAGAACAAGACTTGAACCATTTGTATTTACAGGTTCAACAATCTTTGCGTCAAGACCCTGGCTGAGGGCTGTAACAGCAGGAGCTGCTCCAACATAAGCCACGTCCAGATCTCCAGCCATCATGGCCTGCATTTCAGGTGGGCCTGTCTGGAATACATACTCTTTGATACCCTTAACTCCGTAAGGTGCAAGATCTGCTTGCCACCATCCTTTTTCATCTGCAACCACAAATGCAATATGATGGGTACTTGGCTGATGGCCTATTCTCAGTTCCGTAATTGCAGATGCTCTTTGAACTCCGCTTGCATTGTTGGATACGTTTCCTTTATCGGATACACAGCCGGATACGAAGACAGATGTTACCAGTAATAAAACGAGTATAATGCGTAGTTTTTTCAAAGTTTCACCTCGTGAAATGTATAGAGGATTTCGATAAACCCTAAATTTTGTCATATGCTTATAAATTGTGCATAAATGATTCGTGATAATCCGAAGTTTGTCTAAATCTTCTATATTATAATCCCTTAATTGATGATAATACTATATCTCGAGCGTTTCCCTTGCGAATTTCATAATATCAAATGGCATACTTTGGAAAACTCTGATAGTGTCTTTGATAACTCTAAAAACAAGGAATCGCAATCTATTAGCAATGCTTTCATGGAATCTCTCTGCGCAGTTATTTAAATTTTTGGCGTTAGCCAGATGAGACTAGAGATATAATTTAAGGCATGCTTGAACTATATCCCAAGATCCAGTGATCTTTATATTTTTAATAAAAATATTGAATTTCAGGAAGAATCATTCTTTAAGTGAATTCATTATTTGAAACCCACATACATCAATACATAGGTAGTGTTCAAAAAGTTGCAACGAAATTTCATAATTTCATTCTTTTAAGATTTGCGCGGTTGAGCCGAAAAACATGGCATTAAAAACTTAATTGTCAAGATATAAGTAATAATGAGATCACATATAATTGAATTCATTCATCAAACTGGCTTTGCACTTAAAGTCCCTTTTGCACCTAAAGTCTTGGACTTGCACCTAAAGTCTGGAAAAAATGGAACTTTAGGTGCAAAGCTCATCAAACGTGTAAGTTCTATATTTTCAATTTTATATTTCTTTTTACTTGTTCTGTTTCTTTTATTTGGTAATACAATAGTATTATTCATCTTTGCAAGACTGATAGAGGCTGAGGAATTTGATTTTTGTCTTCTGTTTCTCATTAAGTAGATATTTTAGCTGCATTATTAATTATATCAGTCAAATTTTAAACAACTACGGAAAATTATTAATACAGAGGAAACAAAGAATTACAACACAAATTTTAACGCTGAGAATATGAATAAATTTATTATACTGTTAATCCTACTAACAGTTGTGCTCTTTGCGGCTGGCTGTACTGAAGAGGGGCCGAAAAAATCCCCGAACCTCCAGAATACTTCAGGAAAAAATTATGTTGTCGAAGCAACACAACTGGAGCAGATAAACGAATCTCTTCAAAAAGGCCCAGTTCTTTTAAAAATTGGAACTGATTGGTGTGGAGCATGCCAGGAAATGAAGCCAATACTTAGTGAACTGGCAAAAGAATATGATGGGAAAGCAACGATAATGTCCGTAGATGTAGACAACAGCTTTGAATTTGCAAACTATTTCGTAGTAAACTCTATTCCCGACTCTTCTGTAATAGTAGGTATTGAAAACGGAAGATATGTTTACATTCAAGAGGATGGGAACATCAGCAATGACAGATTAAGGTCCAGGATTCTCGGAATTAGGGACAAAGAAGAATTCAAAAAAATTCTTGATCTAGCTATCCAAAAAGTCAAGTCTACATAAAAAAAATATGTAGCTGATGGACTAACTTCGGGGTCCATAAGTATACCGGAAGTTTAAGTCCCTGTGCAACCCATAATTCAGGGTAAAATACACATTATACAAGAAATAGCATACTAAAATCGATAAGAATCATGTATGAAACTATTCCCCCTCTGACTGCATTTGGCGCAGGAATTCTCAGTGTCCTGTCCCCGTGCATTCTGCCACTTCTGCCCGCTGTACTGGCAACATCCGCCGGGAAAAGCAAAATAAGGCCTCTTGCAATAGTACTTGGAGTCTCAATATCCTTCATTTTAATGGGAGTGGTAACTTCTATCTTTGGGGCAGCTTTCCAGAGTCATATAGGTCAGCTGAAGATTATGGCAGAGATCCTGATCCTCTTAATGGGCTTTTCATTACTTTTTGAACTAAACTTATTCAATACATTTTCAAAGTTTCCTCTTTTTGCAGATATGAATGAAGAAGGGTCTATTTCCGGTCTTTTACTTGGGCTTTCCCTCGGAGTGCTTTGGATCCCCTGTATCGGGCCAATCCTTGGTTCGATCCTGGCCATGGTTGCTCTGGAAGGCAGCACTTCAAACGGCGCATTCACCCTTTCAATTTATTCTCTTGGATTTGCAATGCCAATGCTCGTGCTCGCATATTCAGCTCATTTTTCTTCCTCAAAACTCCGTCTCATATCAATGTATGATGAAATCCTTAAAAAGGGAGCTGGAATGGTTATCATTCTATTTGGGTTCTGGATGGTTTATCATAACCATTTCCGAGGGCTATTTTAAAAACAAATAAGAAATTCTTCAAATAAAATTCTCAAGTAATTGAAAGTGTTTTAAGAAGAATAGGAAAAATTATTTAGGTAGTGGAGTCGTTGATAAAAGTAACAAAAAAATAATTCACTTCTGGTATAGAAACAGCCAGTTCACTGTCAATATCACCTGAATTATTTAGTACCGTTGATATATATAATCGGCAGTATTCCATATTTGCTGTAAATGCAAAGTTAAATTTTAATACATTGTATTCAAATAAGTTCTTACGAAATGTGATTCCCTTTCTCATAATTTTTTGATATTTGCTATTTTATAAAAATATTTGTAGACGTGAAATTCTTCGAATAGCAGGCTCAAATAAATATAAAAATAATACCTCTCCTTACTGTTTATTGGACATTGACTCGATCATTATTTTGGGCAGGAAGTTTGTTCTAATTTTGGTTTTCAAGACCGCTCCAAAATAATCAGTGAATTGTTATCTAGATCTCAAGAGGATCTCGATAAACTCCTAAATTATTTCTAATGCATATAAATGGTATATAAATAATCTTGGAAATCAGAAGTTTTCGAAATCCTCCTAAGGATATTCATTTATGAATTCAGTGATTAACGGCTTTGCACCTAAAGTCTAATCTCTGCACCTAAAGTCGAGTTAAAATAAAACTTTAGGTGCAAAGCTGTGATAAACGTAAAATTAAAATATAGAACTTACACGTTTGATGAGCTTTGCACTTAAAGTTCCATTTTTTTCCCGACTTTAAGTGTACAAGGGACTTTAAGTGCAAAGCCACTTTCACGCCAACGTATGATTACAATAAAGTAAGCATATGCTTACTTTACAATTACAACAATCGCATCATTAACTTCTAGAATATCGACTCCTCGACCATCTGAGATAACTTCCTTTGTTATCACCACGGCTTCAGATTCGAGTTCGATTCGTTGACCATTTACAACAATGGTTATCTTCCCGGAAGCTTGCTGGGCCTCAATAGTCGCAAGATCTTCTTCTTTTAGAGCCTTTACAACATCATTTGCATCCTTTTTGAAGCGCGGCCCAATTAAACCCATGTTGATCTTAACTCCCACGGGAATATATTCAAAGGAAGGAGCACCTACCATCAACTCCACTTCAGAATTCGTAGCGCCTGAAATATCTCCTGTATCGATATCTGCATTATATATCTCGATTTTCTTCAGTGGGGCATTGAGGGCCATTCCTATATCTGACTTATACCTGCGAACTTCACTAGTGATTCTCTTAATCAGCTCTCCTGCAGCTTCAGCTTCTTCGCTGATGAGACTTTTATCGATAGTTGGCCATGCCTGTATATGGACGCTTTCACTGCTAAATCTCGAATACAGCTCTTCTGCAAAGAAAGGTACAAAAGGCGCAAGTAGAAATGAAAGAGTTTTCATTGTTTGATGGAGAACATATTGGCCTGCTCTCCTACCTTCGAGCTTGTCACTATAGAGTCTGCCTTTTACAAGTTCTAGATAGTTGTCCGCAAGGATTTCCCAAGTAAAATTCCGGATGGCCTTGAAAGTTGAATCAAAATTGTATACATCAAGCTCTTTAGTAGCAGCATCTACAAGTCGGTTAAGCTTGCTGAGGAGCCATCTGTCAATTGTAAGGAGGGAATCAATGGGGAATTTTTCTGCGTCTTCAGCCCCGAAATCATTTAAATGGAACATCGAGAAGCGGTAGATACTCCACATCTTCTGGAGAAAGCGCGAAGCTGAAACTACATCTTTCCAGCGGAACATTATATCTGAACCTGTGGAACCTCCAACTGCTCCCCACTGCCTAAAGGCATCGGCACTGTACTGTGATGTCACTTCTTCTGGGGAAATGGTGTTTCCAAGGGACTTGCTCATTTTATGGCCATCAGGCCCCAGCACCATACCATTGATCATTATAGAGTCCCAGGGCTTCTTGTCTTCAAGAGCCAGGCTACGCAATATTGTATAAAAAGCCCAAGTTCTGATGATATCATGTCCCTGAGGGCGGATCTGGGCAGGCAAGCGGAGTTCATACTCGCTTTCCCAGCCAGTGACATGTAATGCAGTAATCGAGGAATCCATCCAGGTATCAAGGACATCGATCTCGGGTTGAAATTCTGTTGAACCACAAGTACAGGGCCTCTTTGGAGCTGCTTCATTTGGATCAATCGGAAGCCAGCTCTCTTCAGCAAGCATGACTTCTCCACAATGCTTACAATACCATATCGGAATTGGAGTTGCAAAGATTCTCTGCCTGGAAATGCACCAGTCCCATTCCATGGTGCCTGTCCAGTTCTGCAACCTGGTTTTCATATATTCTGGGCACCAGTTAATCTCTTCTGCAGCTTTCAGAATGCTTTCATGGTTGATCTTCACGAACCATTGGGGTTCGGAAAGGATTTCTATAGGGGTGTCGCAACGCCAGCAGAGTCCGACATTTTGCGTCAGAGATTTCTGGTCATAAAGGAAACCTTCGGCCTTCAGGTCAAAAATTATAGCCTCTCTACATGCTGTTGTACTCAAACCTTCATACTTGCCTGCAGCTTTTGTCATTTTTCCTTGCTTGTCGATAGTTTTTACAAGGGGTAACCCGTATTTTGCCCACCAGTGTACATCTTGTTTGTCCCCAAAAGTACAGATCATTACAGCGCCTGTACCGAGTTCAGGCTCAACAGCTTCATCAGTAATCAACGTCACTTTCTGCTTAAAAATAGGTACTCTAATTTCCTGGCCGACATATTCCTTGTATCGCTTGTCTTTAGGATTGACTGCAATGGCAACGCAGGCTGCCATCAGTTCTGGCCTTGTAGTTGCGATGTCGACCTTGTCGAAATGGACAAAGTTAAGTTTAGTTTGCCTTGTGTCATACTCTACTTCTGCAAAAGCAATGGCAGTTTCGCAGCGAGGGCACCAGTTAACAGGATGTTCTTCGTGATATATGTATCCATCATTGTACATTCGGACAAAAGATTTCTGTGTCTTTACAAAATATGAAGGGTCCATGGTTACGAATTCGTTGCTCCAGTCCACAGAAAAACCCAGACGCAACATTGTTTTTCGCATCTTGTCAATGTTTTCTGCCGTCAGTTCCCTACACATTCTCCGAAATTCTGCACGAGGAACCTGGTTTTTAGTTATTCCATTAATTTCTTCAACCTTTACTTCCGTTGGCAGGCCATGACAGTCCCAACCCTCGGGGAACATTACATTGTATCCACGCATTCGTTTGTAACGAGCAACAAAGTCAATATAGCACCAATTAAGCGCGTTTCCAATATGAAAATTGCCTGTAGGATAAGGGGGTGGGGTGTCGATAATATACTGGGGACGTGGATCCTCTCCCCAGTTGAAGTGGTAAATAGAAAGATCCCATTTCTCCATCCACTTTTCCTCAATATCATTTGCATTGTATTCGACTTGAATTTTCGATTCTTTCATAGAGACACTCCATGATTGGAAAATGGTGTATGAATTTCTGGAGTTCTAGAGTGCTTGCGATTATTTAAATATATCTGGTT
>CAVXNY010000004.1:0-53579 GCA_963763235.1 uncultured Methanosarcinaceae archaeon
GCAACAACTACCATAAAAACCTATATTGTTTACAGATTTCGTTAATTTTGAATTGAAAATTAATTAATATTTCTTAAGTAAAATAATAAACATATATTTATTCTGTGACTTTCCAAGACAGCAAGTAGAATATATCATTCAATATCCTTCTGAGTTACGAATATTTGTTTTATCGTATGTAGCTGGTGACGGTATGGTTACGGTTTCTGATAACAAAAACATAGATTGATTTCACTTTTATCTTCAGGGGCGGAATATAAATATATCTAGCTATGTTCTCAGGTACGTGAATTAAGATGTCGGTATCCTAAACCCTATGCTCATAAATATAACCAAATACTAGGACACTAATAGGCTCAAGATAAGTCCTCATTCGATTGCAATTAGAAAAATATTCGAGCCATCATAAAATTGATCCTGCGAGCTAAGGAGTTTTGGTAACCATGCTTGACTTGTGATAGAGGTTATTGCAAGACAATGACTGTTTCTGTGGATTTGTTGGCAATAGCAATTTATCTGATGATTTTTCGGTAATTACAACCTTTTTATGCTAATTAATCTATTTTATTCGGTATTCATTGGTATTTTTACTGATTAAATAGAATTAATTTTGGGATTTATTCGTCAGTTTATATCAAAAATTGGTATTTATTTGAGAATTAATTTTGAAGGAAATGGGTAAATTGGTACTTTTTGGAGATCAGTAGAATTAATTTAAGCTTTGAATTCAAATGCGGAAGACTAAAAAGAAATCGAGCACTATTGATTACCTTGAGAAATCTCATTATTGCCCGATTTAGTTTTTGAGTCTTCAGCAGTACTTATTATTTTATCCTTTGTTGAAATTACTGGAAAGTCAACAATTTGACTGACAAATTTTCTGGTTTTTATTCTATCATATTTTTGTTTCTCCATATTTGTATACACTCCTAACTTGTTTTAATTTTGCATTATTTTTTAAGGCAGTTGATTTTTCAATTTACTTCCAACTGACAAGTGCACTTGTTAACAGTATTTGATAACTGAATCATCCGGTTTTAGTTTTTGAAGAAGAAATATCTTTCTAATAAATAAAACTTTACTATTTGCAGACATGCGATCCTACATTATGTAACAAATATAATTAAAATTTTGGTATATAACCAACTTTTTTTAGTTGAAAAAACGAGTAATTTAGGTTTATAGATGATATTTATCAAATTATTACATAAATGATTATTTGATAACTATTTGAGCAAATACATCATTTGATGTTGTTTTCTAATTTGTCATAACGCCAACTATTTAATGGTTTAGCATGATATATACTAATCTGTGTTAGGATTTACGCAGTTAAACTGAGAAATCAATAGCATTTAAACCTTTAAGGATCTCATACCTGATTTAAATCACAACGTCTATATCCCCAATTTCAAACTTCAAATGCGTAAGTACTACATGCTAAGAAGGCAAAATTTGTTTTGCCGATATTGGAGTGAGCGCTAATGAATCGAAAATCGCTAACAATATACCTCTCGCTTGTATTAATCACAGCTTTCATCTTTAGCGGTTTCGGTGGTTGCATTAATAGTGCCGTGAATTCTACGAATAACCAGGCAACAAACAATAGCAATCCAATGAACCAGGTGAATAATGGAGATAGTAATCCAATCGTAGTTGCGGTGAGCGTGCCACCTCAGGAGGAATTCGCCGAGCGCGTGGGCGGAAATCGCGTAAAAGTAATTTGCCTACTACCACCCGGGGCAGACTGTTGCGAATATGATCCTACGGCTGGGAAATTGACCGAGATCAGCAAGGCAGACATGTACCTAGCTCTTGGCACTGGCCTAAATTTTGAGACTATAAGCCTTCCAAAAATTTTTGAGATTAACAAAGACATACAGATAATAAACACTTCCAACAATGCAACATTAATTAGAGGCGATCCACATGCATGGGTATCTCCAAAACAGGCTATGGTCATGATAGAAAATATTTATAAGGCGCTTGCAAAGAAAGACCCAAATCATGAAGAATATTACCGCCGAAACAAGGACGCTTACTTGAAAGATATCAGAAAGCTGGATAACAATATTGCCAATGTCCTTTCCAATAGTACAACAAAGAGCTTTATGGTATATCCGGATAACTGGGGATACTTTGCCAGAGACTATGGTCTCAATATGCTTGCCATAAATGAAGATAATAAGGATCCAAGCCCTGCTGATATTCAGGACTTGGTGGATGAGGCTAAGGCTAAAAATATCACGATGGTGTTCGTAACGCCAGAGTTCAACCCGAATAGCGCACGAGAAATGGCCAGCGAACTTGGAGCTATGGTGGCTGAGATCGATCCGCTTGCCCCTAATTACATGGAGAACATGAATAATGCATCACAAACGATTGCTAGGAGCATGAAATAGCTGTGAGCGAGGAAGTTGTCGCCCTGGAGGACGTGTGGGTACGTTATGGTGATAATACCGTGCTTCAGGAGGTGACCCTAAAAATATGCGAAAAAGATTTTCTGGGTATTATTGGGCCTAATGGCGGTGGAAAGACAACTTTGCTTAAAGTGATAATGGGGCTGGTTCAGCCGATGAGGGGCACTGCTAGGGTGTTCGGTGCGGAACCCGGTCGATCATGGCAGCGCATAGGATATGTACCTCAGCAGATCATGCTGGACAGAAATTTTCCCATTAGTGTTCGCGATACAGTGCTGATGGGCCGCTTGGGTCAAAAAACCATTTTCAAGGGTTATGGCAAGGATGATCTTGCAGTAGCCGAAGAAGCGCTGGCGGCAGTGGAAATGTGCGACTATAGCGGCAAACAGATAGGAAAGCTATCTGGAGGGCAACTTCAACGTGTGCTCATAGCAAGGGCACTCGCTTCTAGGCCTGATTTACTCCTTCTTGATGAGCCGACTACTGGGATAGACATAGTGGGGCAGGAAAGCATCTATACGATCCTCAACCGGCTTAAATCCATGATTACCATTATCATTGTTTCTCACGATGTTGTGGCTTTAGCTATCAACGCGGATAAAATTGCGTGTGTCGGAAAGAAGTTGTACTATCACGACTCCAGGGAGCTTTCTAGTGGTGAGATGGAAGAAGCATATGGATGCCCTATCGAATTAATAGCTCACGGCGTCCCGCACAGAGTATTGAAAGAGCATACGAAGTAAAGCAATGATTGATATATTTCAATATGAATTCATGAGAAATGCGGTCGCAGCTGGCATATTAGCGAGCGTAGCGTGCGGGATTATCGGCGTGTATGTTGTCCTTAAAAGAATAGTATTCCTGAGCGATGGCATCACACATGCCTCGTTTGGAGGAGTCGGATTAGGTTATTACCTGCACATTAATCCTGTAGATGCTTTGCTCCCTTTCAGCATAGCATCGGCAGCGGCAATGTATACAGCTACCAAATTAACAAATGCTTATGAAGATTCCGCTATTGGTATTCTGCTAGCTACAGGCATGTCCCTAGGTCTCATTTTGGTGTATATGACACCTGGATATGCGCCAGACCTAATGTCATACCTTTTTGGTAATATTTTGATGGTGCAGTCGAGCGATTTGATCATGATGGCTGGGTTGGATATATTAATAGTACTCTTAATCATGATTTTTTATCATGAGCTGCTAGCCCTCTGCTTTGATGAAGAATACATGAGAGTTTCAGGCCGCAATTCTAATGTGTATTATTTCTTGTTGCTCTGCATGGTCGCCATATCAACGGTTATCATGGTGCGGGTCACAGGGATCATCCTTAACATCACTCTGTTAACGATACCTGCGATTATAAGCCATCAATTTGTCTCATCGCTGAAAGCAATGCTTGCTTTTTCGGTTATCCAGGGAATTATCTACGTACTCTTGGGCCTCTGGCTCTCATATATCTTGAATCTCCCATCAGGAGCTACAATAGTCATGATCATGACTACTATATATGGAACGGTAATGATACTAAAAAACGCATATGATAAATTTATCATTACCCAAGCTGGCTAACCATCAAAATAAGTGTTTAGTTGAAATGTGTTTACTGCTTCAACTGTTGTCTCAAGTTAATCAAAGGTTTTTTTGCCCAGGATGTGCCAGTTGATATTGCATAAAAGCAGGAAATTTATCCAGTGTGGTAAGCTGCCATATCCTACTCAACCAATAGTAACAGACCATCGGCAAAGCAGTTTATTTGTACTTCTATTATATGCTAAATATAACTGGACTCCTCCCTTTCCTTCCAAAGCTTTAGACGACTCCGAGTATAATAATATACCAATGCGCCTTGTTAGAATAACCATTGACTATGTATCTGGTTTTTTTTGTTGGAAAGGAAAAATGATATAGAATCAATAACATTTTCAAGACTTTAGTAAACTGTCGCCCAAGGCAATGATAAAGTCACTAGTCAAAAAAGGTAAGGCAAAAATGTTTTTATTTATTGGTGTTAGTTATTCGAAGAGTTTCATGCTCGTTTAGCATAAAAATGATGCTCTTATACATTTTATATCGTAATTGAATATAAAGAAATTACTTTTGTAGTTCATTTTTAAGACACTCTGGACACCCTTGCCCTATTTTAATCCATTTTCTGCTAATATACATATAAACAGCTTGCTTATAGTTTTCTCTACAAATTTCACATGGGGCATAATTCCTCACCTTCTTGATTTTTGATTTACCGATTTTCATTTTCAACTCCTTGTATCTATACACATTAATCAGTAGCGATACTAGTGCATTGATTCCAAATTACATCAAAAGTAAACGTTTGAATTCAGATCCAGAAGAGATTAGTTATCTATCAAATTATGCGTCTATTTTGGAATCGATGTACTAGTTAAAAAATATATCCATTCTCTTGAACGAAGCGAAAAGGATGATGAGTGGGTAGATTTTTGTAATATCATAACTCATCAAAAGTTATTGGGTAAAAAATTTCAAAACCTAAGAACACAATTACAATCAGTAAACAAAAATTTGAATCTGAATTTGCAGCAAATTCGTTACACTGCCAAAAAATATGCGTGTCCTAGACAAAATTCATGCAACAAAACTTTCATTCTGTTCAAAAAATGAAAGATAAATAAGTGTTGATATAACTCAGTTATACAAATTGCACTTAATATCTGTGGGTTTCTCTGGGTGTCCTATGTTTGGGTAGACATTCCCTACAGTAAACCGGCCGTCCTTCTGTTGGCTCGAATGGAACTTCTGTTTCAATACCGCAATCAGAGCAGATTGCCTTGTACATCATTCTGGGAGCTCCGAAACTTCCGCGATTGTTGTCTCGTCCCTTGAAGCGGGTTTCTCTGTCATTAAAAGCCATTTTGTTTTACCTTTGTTTTGTTTGTTAGTTAATAGTTTAGGACGTGTGCGGTTGAACTGAAAAATCAATGACATTAACCCTTAACAGTCTGAAATATGAATTTAAAACACAGCGCTAAGGTGATTGATTTTGTTTCTCAAATGCGTAAGTCCTAGATAAGAGAATATGCACAAATTGTATATATAGATAGTCACTTGTATATATACAAGTGATTTTCGATTGCTACTTTTTTGACTGCAATCAATAAAAAACCCAAAAAATAATACAACTTTTTTGATAGAGTGAATAAAATATCAAGTGCTAAGGAAGAGTTTTTATCACTCCTACCCTTTCCTTCGCTCCTTTTTAAACTGCCTTTTCTGAAAAGCTAAGGCAATTGGACACCTTGCCTTAGTTTTTCATTCTTAAATTCATCTGCTTCATTTCGCACTGATAGCTTTCTCATAGAAACTTGTATCAAAAAGATCTTCTTTTGTCAGAGGTTTCGAAGTGTAATTCAACCCATATAGAACATTCGAGAAATCAACAGTTGAATTTTCAATCGGTGCAGGATCTGTAATCAGTTCTCCATCCCATTCTTTTAGAGATGCCTTTATAGTTTCAAGATCCTCTGAAGTCTTATTTGATAAAATCTGAGCAGCTTCATCCTTATGCGCCGTGGTATATTTAGTTGCATTAATATGCGTCTTTACAATCTGCTCCACAATATCCGGATGATCCCGGATAAGTTTTCCGCTTATCAAAAGCACACAGCATATGTGATTAGGTTCCATCTGCCCAGATTGTACGATGGTGCGCCCATTACCTGCCTTTTCTACACTTGTTGGAGAGGGATGAGGCAGGAAGACGGCATCTACCTTTTTGGCTGAAATAGCGCTGACGGCGTCTCCTGCTGCGGCCATTCCAACGATTGTCACATCTTTCTCAGGGTCAATGCCGTTTTCCTTGAGCCATTTTCTCAATAGCGTATTCTGAATTGATCCTGGTGGATATGTAGCTATTTTGAGTCCCTTTAAGTCTTGAGGACTTGTATACTTGTATTCTGGCCTTAGAACAAGACTTGAACCATTTGTATTTACAGGTTCAACAATCTTTGCGTCAAGACCCTGGCTGAGAGCTGTAATAGCAGGGGCTGCCCCAACATAAGCCACGTCCAGATCTCCAGACATCATGGCTTGCATTTCAGGAGGGCCGGTTTGGAACACATACTCTTTGATATCCTGAACTCCATAAGGTGCAAGATCTGTTTTCCACCATCCTTTTTCATCTGCAACCACAAATGCAATATGATGGGTACTTGGCTGATAGCCCATTCTCAATTCCGTAATTGCAGATGCTCTTTGAACTCCGCTTCCATTATTGGATACGTTCCCTTTATCGGATACACAGCCGGATACGAAGACAGATGCTACCAGTAATAAAATGAGTATAATACCTAGTTTTTTCAAAGTTTCACCTCACAAATTTTATAACTATTAATAATTCCTATAGCCTGCACATTTCCCCTCTAGAATTAACAATATCGGATGAGCTATTTAGAAAATTTTTAGCAATGCTAAATATAGATCGAAAAGTGGGGTATTTTCATCTACAAGCAGCATTTTTTGATATCTCTCCGTGAGGTTAGTTCAAATTTTGGTGCTATCTATATTAGGACTCCTGCGATTGAACTGAAAAACCAACAGCATTAAACTTTTAATTGTCTAAAATGAAAATTTAAGTAGTAATGTTTCTTACACTTGATTTTGCACCTCAAGTGCATAAGTACCTGCAAGCATATTTCTACTACCGGAAACTCAACTAAAGACCCAAAGGTTTTAAGCTTTGTCCCAAAAATTATAAAATTAATTAAATCATTTTTATCTACTACGGAGAACTTTTTTTGTAGAGATGAGTACAAGCGGTATGTTATAATCCTGTGGGTTTAATCTTTGCCAAACTTTCATATTTAATTTCAAAATGTATATATTCCACTTCTACACCTGCATTCCTAAAAAAATTAAGTGAATCAGTATCAGGATAAAGAGTTGCATATACAACCCTCTTAATACTTGAATTAATAATCATTTTCGTGCAGAGAATACAAGGCTGATGTGTACAATAGATAGTTGCCCCTGATACGTTCACCCCATGGATTGCAGCTTGAATGATGGCATTCTGTTCCGCATGCACTGCCCTGCATTTCTCCTGTTGAGTACCTGAAGGGATCTTCTCCAGGTCCCGGATACACCCAATTTTAAGGCAGTGTTCCATACCGCTCGGAGCCCCGTTGTATCCAGTTGAGAGTATGCATTTATCTCTAACAACAACTGCACCTACATTATTTCGGAGGCAGGTAGATCGTTTTCCCACCACGAAAGCAATTTCAAGGAAATATTCGTCAAGGGAAGGTCTTTCTGTCATTATTTTTAATGAACAGTAACTGATATATATAGCTGTGACATTAGAATTTGTACCATTTTTAAGAGTTAATTTTAAGCGTGTTAAATAATGGTGTATATGGAAGAATTATCTTTCAACGAAAAATTGTAGAGAATTTTTGCAGCTTAATGTTTAAAACTCATTGACTTCTTAATCTAACTGTATAAATTCTGTCGTAGAATAAAGCTCCAGATCTTTATCTCATAGAATAGCCAATGTTTTTTTCGCTATAGAAATAAAAATATCTGGGTCTGGTTTATTGTGGATTAATGATTTATCGAATATCATCTTATAATACTTCATTAATTTTATTTGATAATACTTCATTAATTTTCTCCAAGATAACAACAGCTTTTATTATGCATGATTTTCCCGCAAATACCCACTCTTGGATGCCCCAGTGAACTACAAATCTTATTGACCACATCTCTTGAGACGTATCCCTCAAACTTCAAAGCTTCATCACAAGCTTCATGGCCAGAAAGCCCATAGTGAGAGAGCATCAATTCTATAACCCGGTGACGTCTAACTAAAAACTCAGCATGCTCTGTACCCTTGGAAGTCAAACTAATGCCCCTATAAGGTACATAATCTATAAGGCCAGTGGAAGACATCTCCTGTATGGCCTTAGTAATTGTTGACGGGTCAAGGTGAAAATGATCTGATATATCCATTGTACGGACAGTACTCCCTTTCTCAAATATATACTTCAAATATTCACTTTTTTTAGGGCTTAACTCTAGACCATCATTACGTTTCATTGTTTGGTGTATAATCGCATAATATTAATATTTTTTGCATATGCCTCAAATTTATGATACAATCCAGTTTCTAATTAAAAAACATGTCGGTATTCCTATGCTTGCGCTTTTCAACAACATAGTCTCACTATTTTAAAAAAAATAGATTCCATAAAATCTGTAATTACCTAATAAATAATTTTAGTTATAATGTTAATAGAGTCTGATTTTTTGCCACAAATGCGTCGGATCAATAAGTATAGGTGTGAGTTTCCGGTAAAAATGACAGTTTTCTAATAATTCAGCTAATTTTTTATTTAGTTTAGTTTTGTATTTCAATAATCCTTAGTTATGACTAAAAATGCTTTGTATGCCACAAAGTATTTGGTAGATAACCAATAATCTATCAGCGGATAATTACATAATAAGCTCGTCTCAAATACATTTTATTTGGAACTTATGTTATTGAGGGATAAAATCAAGGATTTATGCCATCATCAGAATCCGTGATCTTTAGACAGTTGGATATTTAATGCTGCAGTTTCTCAGTTTCATCCCCATATTTAATTCTATTAACCATAACCATTAGAATTCTAGACTTTCGCAGTTGAAATAAGAAATCAATAGCATTAAACTTCTAATTACCCAAAGTATAAATTTCGTTACAACTTCTAAGGTGCTTTGTTTTATACCAAAGCATGTAAGTTCTAGATTCTTCACAGTGTTTTATGATCAGAGGCTCGACTCTTCGTTCAAAATATGAGATTCAAAAAACGAATTTTAATTTTTGAGATCAGCTGAATAATGTATTCACATTAAGTAGGTAGAAAATTATGAAACATACAACTTATATTGTCATAGGAGTGGTGATCCTCATTGCCCTTGCTTCTTTCATCGCAATAAAGGGTTCTCACCCCAGTTCTTTTGGTACTAACAATAATACAGTTGCCGCCAATACAACGAAAACCATACAAATCGTTGCTGCGGAAAATTTTTGGGGTAGTCTGGTATCTCAGATTGGTGGAACGCATGTAAAAGTGTTGAGCATAGTTTCAGATCCCAATGCAGATCCACATGAGTACGAAAGTAACGCTGAAAATGCGCGTGCATTTGCCATGGCAGATTATATAGTTGTTAACGGAGCTGGATATGACAGCTGGGCTAACAAACTTATTGGAGCTGGCATCAAATCGGACTGCAAAATTTTGAATGTGGCAAAGCTTCTTGGAAAAAAAGAGGGTGATAATCCTCATTTCTGGTATGACCCCGATTATGTGAACCTGACTGTGAAGCAGATGGAAGAAGATCTTATTTCTATCGATCCAGCCAATGATGCATATTATAAACAAAATTATGCAAATTTGCAATTATCGCTTTCAAAATATCAAAATAGGACCGCTGAGATCAAACAACAATTCTGGGGCACGAAAGTAGCAGCCACGGAAAGTATCTTTGCATATCTAGCAAACGCTACATGTCTTGACCTTGTTTCTCCTCCTGCATTTACTCAAGCTGTTGCCGAAGGGAACGATCCGCCAGCAGAGAGCATTGTACAATTTGAGACACAGCTTAAGAGTGGAAATGTGAGTGTGCTGGTCTATAACCAGCAAACGGTAACGCCGATTACGAATAATATGAAGAAACTGGCTACAGAAAAAGACATACCCCTGATTGGTATCACAGAAACTATACAGCCTCCAGATGTTTCTTTCCAGGATTGGATGAACTCGGAATTAATCTCTCTTCAAAATGCATTAAATGCAAAAGCTCTTGGGAAACGATAAATGAACGCAAACTATACTAATATTATTACAGTTGAAAACCTGGCGGCTGGATACCAGAACAACATCGTGTGGCGGGACGCCAATTTTACGATAGACCACGGTGAGTTCGTAGCGATCATTGGCCCCAACGGATCGGGGAAAACAACCCTGATTCGTTTGCTTCTTGGGATACAACAACCTATTCGTGGCAACATTAAGATATTTAATACACTACCTAAACGAGGTAATCCTCATATAGGTTTCGTGCCACAAAGGCACTTAATTGATCCAGAAATGAACATCGAAGCCCTTGAATTAGTAAGGCTCGGATTTTCTGGGAAACGATGGGGTTTTAATCCATTTTCCCAAACAGATCGCAAATACGCTTTTGATGTACTGAAAGCCGTTGGAGCAGAAGATCTAGCGCATCGTTCCCTTGGCGTATTGTCAGGCGGAGAATTACAGCGAGTATTTCTAGCTGAAGCGTTGGTCAGTAACCCAGATCTATTGTTGCTCGATGAGCCATTATCAAATCTTGATATCAGGCGCGAGCAAGAATTAGTGCAGCTTATCAATAATGTGGTTCGGGCGCGTAATGCAACGGCATTGCTCATAGCTCACAATATTAATCCACTTCTAGCTGTTCTCGATAAAGTGATCTATATTGTCAATGGCAAGGTGGCAATCGGGAAACCAAACGAAGTCCTGACTTCAGAGTCTCTATCGGCTTTATACGGAACACAGGTTGAGGTCCTGCGTGGTTCGCAGGGCCAGGTTGCAGTAATAGGTATAGAAGAAAATCAGCACCATTACGATTGATATGTCTTTCAGTATTAATTTATTAACTGACCTGCAAGATATGTGGCAGTACGGATTTATGCAGCATGCCTTTGAAGCAGGAACTACAGTCGCGATAGTCGCAGGCATCGTCGGCTACTTTATAGTGCTTCGCCGCTCATCTTTCGCAGCGCACGCTCTTGCTCATATTGGCTTTGCAGGTGCAGCAGGCGCCGTTCTTTTTGGGATCGCTCCTATAATAGGACTTTTACTGTTTACGAGCTGTGGCGGCATAACAATAGCGATGCTTGGCCGCCGCGCAGCTTCGCGTGACACTCAAATTGGAATAGTCCTTGCATTCATGCTGGGCTTGGGAGTTCTGTTCATTAGTCTCTATAGTGGCTATGCAACCGAAGCATACTCCATCTTATTCGGAGAAATACTAGGCATTAGCAGCAATGATGTCATTGTGACGTTTGTTGCTAGCCTGATGATTATTTTCTTAATTGCGATCGTATATCGGCCACTTTTATTTTCATCACTTGATGAAGAAGTAGCAGAAGGAAAGGGATTACCTACTCTTTTGCTTGGCATAATTTTTATGGTCATGGTCGCAATTGCAACGTCTGTCGCCGTTCAAGTAGTTGGTGTCCTTCTTATTTTTTCATTAATGATCACGCCGGCAGCTATTGCTCATCTGTTTGCAAAACGACCCCAACAAGGCATAATGATCTCCATATTTATTGCTCTAATAGCGACGTGGCTTGGACTCTTCATTTCGTTTTATGAGCCCTATCCGGTGAGCTTTTTTATAACTAGCATAGTATTCGTTCTTTACATTATTACCCTGGTTTTCCAGAGGATTAAAGCGAATAGGAGATTCATCGATCATAATGGATAAATAAATATTTTTTTGATAGAGGAAGGATGTTAATAAACTCCTATGCGTTTGAACATTGGAGAGTTTAAAAACTCCCGACAATAATTTTTACTCCAGAAAACTTTTTCTGATTTTGCTCTTAAAGAAAAATATAAAAGTCTTCAGTCAGTTGGAGATAAACTTGCTAAAATTGATTCCATAATTGATTGGAAATCTTTTCGTACCATTTTTGAGCCCATATATTTTAACAAAACAGTTTCAGAAGGCAAACAAAAGATGATGTCATTATTATGTTCAAAATGCTTGTTTTATATCAATTGCATAGTCTTTCTAACTTTAAAATGGAGAAATAATGTATTGATCGAATACAATTTTCAAACTCGATCGAAATCTTAAAAATCTAATAGACATCTTCCGGCTCAAAAAATTTCTCATCTATTATATTTCCATCTATATTTCGGAAAAAACAGGATCTATATCCCATATGGCAGCCCCCTCCAATCTGCTTCACCAGCAAGAGGATAGAATCCTTATCACAGTCAACCCTAATTTGATGTACGTTCTGCACATTCCCCGAGGTTTCCCCTTTTTTCCATAGCTTTTGTCTGCTATGACTCCAGAAATGCGAAATTCCAGTTTCTATAGTTTTCTCAAGAGCTTGCCGGTTCATATAAGCACACATAAGCACTTCTCTGTTGATATAATCCTGAACAACAACCCGAATCAGATCGTTATCATATTTCAAGGTATCTAAATCAATCATAGAATACAGATTCCCAAACTACTATAAAAAGAGCACATCTGTATATAGATAAAAATGTCGGATCTGGAACGAAAACTTACCATCTAATTACAAATGAGAGAAGAGTAATGAAATTAAGGTCCTTAAAAAGAACATTTGATTTATTCTGATGTTATTTTTGCCAGGAAATTGAGTAACTGAAAATACTATAATTGACAGTATGTATTGATTAAAAAAGTATCGTTTTTAACGACGAAAACAATTTTCCAAAACTCTCAATCACAGTTATGGACAATTTAGGCATTTTAACTACAAAAAAAATTAAATATATTTGAGAATTTCGATAAACTCACATGCATTTGAGCATTAAAGTAAATTTTAAATCTCAAAAAATACCTTTCACCAATCTAAAGGCATACGTTTCTCAAAAAGCTGATGATTTCTATATCTAAAGAAACTTATTACGATATTTCACACACACAAAAAAAACCGGGTGACACTTTATTTTACATACACAACGATTTACATGCTTCAGTTCCATTTATATTACAAATCTAGCTGAAAATACAACCAACTTAGTCAATAATAGTTATCGGGGAAGCTTCTATCCCTACAGCATGCTGCAGGATATTCAAATAAACCAAATTTTGAAAACATTTTATATGGAAAAATAACACCAAAATCTATTTATTTCCTTATGATGGTCATCTATTTGTGGTGGCTAGTTTTCAACTGGAAAATCATTTTCAACCCACCAAAAAAGCTAAAATTTTGAACAATACTTAGAATCATTGTTTCGAAAAAGATTTAAATCTAAATTACGTTTTTTTTGTGTTAAGCATTTTGAGGTGATATAAAGTGAACTGCGGTGAACTAAAAGAAGGTCAGCGTCTTTCTTGTGAAGGATGCGGGTTCGAACTTAAGGTAGTAAATGCGTGCGGGGATAATGACTGCTCTACAGAAGCATGCTGTAACGGTGACATAAAATGTTGCGGAGAGCCGATGAAATTAAAATGATACTCAAGATAAACGAATCGACATTCTGCAGATGTACATAGGCATATAATTTGTTTACCTATTTGCTCACTATTAATTCATTGATTCATTGTAGGTTAGATTAATTTTTAAGCTATTGTCATATTGAGAAAATAGATGGCATTTTTGTATACATTTACAGAAACTGGGTTTAATTTTAATAAATCATTCGTTTGATAAGATTTCTCGACCCAAAATCCACAAAGTATGTGCATTATTCATAGTTAATCAAAAATCTAAATTTTTCTCTATAGAAAATTTCGATAAACCCTTCACTTTGTTATGTACTTATAATAGGTACATGAACTACTTGTGAAAATCAGAGGTTTATCAAAATCTTCTGTAATATTTGTTACAAATCTGCATATGATTTATTTTGCTACTCAAATGTATATGTCCTATTTTGATAGCCAATTTAACCTTATCTAGATAGATTAGCTAATGATTCAACTATTCAGCAATTAGTGATCTCCATCGTTGCCGAAACAACTATTTATTTTTACCAAGCTTGCTCGGCCATAACAATCTTCGGAGGATATGCTGTAGCCTCATTCCAGTAGCAGCCATAAGGTCCGCAGACTACCTCGCTATCTCCGCTATCTCCATAGGGAGCCGGTGGGTAATATGGTCCGATGTAACTAGTATTATTATGTTAATATAGAGTCGGTGCACCATAGGGAAATGGTCTCATAGCTGAAGCAGGTGTCAATGGCACTACTAAAAAAACTAACATAAGAATGCTAAATATTGTTTTCATTCTGTCAAATTTTTGTTTCTTCATATTTGTATTCACTCCGAAATTGTTTTTACTCTGTATCATTTTTTAAGAATGTTGGTTATTCAATTTACTTGCAACTGGCAAGCTCACTGGTAAACAATACTCGATAACTAAATCATCCAGTTGCAATGTTTTAAAATAATATATTTTTATTGTTTGTAACTATTCATTATTTATAGTCACATATGGTTATAAATTGGATAATGGGTGTATTTAAAATTTGGGTATACTTCAAACTTTTTTTTAATTGCAAAAACAAGTAATTAGGGTTGTCAGATTATATTTCATCAAGTTATTACATAAATGACAAAATGATAATATTTGATGAAATGTTTCCTTAGATAATGTTTTTAAATTTGATATTAATCCAACTATTTAATGGTTTAGCATGTAATATACCAATTCATGTTAGGATTTACGCAGTTAAACTGTGAAATCAATAGTGTTAAACCTTTAATTGTTTAAAATGCAAACTTAAATAGCAATGTTTCTTATACTTTATTTTGTGCCTTAAGTACGTAAGACAGAAGCCATAATTCAAGGTCTTGAACTAGTCTCAGAGAATAAAAAAGACTTAAAACTACTCCGTAATCTGATACTAAGCAATCAATGTGCGAAGAACTTGCACATCCCCGTTCAAAATCAGAAAAACTACAAGCTCATAACGAAACATTAAAAAGAGAACTTGAAAAAAAACCAGTCAGAATAAAGAGGATCTCAAAAAATGTTTGACAATTATATGGTGCAGGTCCAGACTCTCATTAATCAGAAGGTAATTAAAGCTCGAGGAGCAAAGAAACCTTGGTGGCGATTTTAGTAACATCTACTACACTTATCAACACCGATCAAAATTCGCTAAAATTTGTTTTCTAATTTCATCCCTGTCCTTTATGATTATCTCAATTGTCTCAATTTTATTCTCTGAAATCGAATTAGTTTTCCTATATACCCGCCTGCCAAATTCTTCAGAAAAACGTCTTTCTAAAATCCACATACAAGCCGTGCAGTTTCCTGATTTTGCTGCTTCGTTTAGTCTCTCAAGACATTTCTTTGCTGCATCAGCATTGCATTTTTGAATATGCTGTGTAAACTCAAAATATTTTCCGGATTTCTCTGTCTTACCTTTAGACATCCAGGAATTGAAACTTTGGTATGTTACGCCGGCCGAATTAGCAGCTAGAGTATAAGTCAATCCAAGCGACACACCATCGCCGATTTTCTGTTGTATTTCATGAGTTAGCTTTGTGGGTCTGGCCATATATTCACCGTTTTTTACTCTTTAAAATAAATCAATGAATCTTCTATTTATCATTTTCTTAGTTTCTTGCTATACACCGGCGGGATTCACACATGTCAAATCAAATAGAAGCCGTTCTCAGGCTATGTAAGCTATTGTTTTGAATAGAGTAATAGTATTTCATCAAACGTTGAATAAAAGTCAACCAGTGGTCTCAGAATAAGTCGTTTCTTTGACCATTTTGATTCCCATGATTTAAATGACACACCACGGTAAGTACCCACGAGATATTTTTCATACGCTTTTATCACTTAAAAAATATATAATTTATGTTGATCTATAGCTACTTAAATTTTAGGATAATGTTTTCACATAAATATTATATTCGTTAGCTAGGGTAGTACTATTTAGAGTATGTCGGATAACTCTATAATAAATTAAACTAAGTAGTTATTCATAGGTATTTTGGTACCTAATCGTCTACCTTCTATCAGTTGTGGGCATCTCTTCCCCCGCAGCTAATAAGATCACTTGTTTTTGATATAAATCCGTATATTTTGATACTATTTATTTTTGGTAGCACTATATAGAGTATTTGCATAAAACATATATTATATTAAATTGAGTTATAATTAAAGGGTATTCCAGTACCCAGGAGTCTACTTCCTATAGAGCTACAGGCATTTCCTCACCTGCAGTTCACAAGACCCCTTTTTTGCATTTAAGATTAGCAGGATCATCTAAGCGAATAAAAAGAATTTTGATTCCATAATCCTGGAAATTATACTAGAATACTAAATGAGTAAGGGAGATTTTGATTTTCCCCATAATTCTTTTAGAACAAGATATCTACAATTTATAGCAAACTATTTAGCAACTCTTCAGGTAGATGTCTACAATCTATCTCAGGATAAATTTTTGAATCAATCAACAAAAACACAGGTTTTTTTTCTGTATTACCATCTTCATTGACTATAGTGCAATCCAATTTATGAATAATACCCAGTTCTTGATCAAACGCAACTCCTTGCTCTTGCATTGCTCTTTCGCATAAATTTAAATATCTATGTTCGCTTTCTTTACCAAAAAGTACCCGAGTGAGTGATAAACACTGTTTTTCGATTGGTAGGTCACATATTTTACTGAGTACACTTACAAGTTTCCATAGCTCTATTGAATCTTTTTCCAACTTGCACGGACGATCTTGAAGACAATCTTCTTTTAATTCCGATGCCAATTTTGACGCGATTTTCGGATCAATATCTTGCTTCGTATTTTCAATGGAACTCATTTTAATCACTGTTAACTTTTTGCCAACCATAGCCGTCGCCTTCAATTTCTATTTTATTTCCTTTACCTTCATTTACAAGTCTATGAAGCATATTTTTAGCAGTGGACCTACTGCATCCTACTAGGCTCATAATAGTGGCAGTGGACTTGATACTATCAATCGATAGAGCATTCAAGAACATATCTTCTGTAAATTTTTGCTGAAATCTTGTTTTACCGTCTTTCATGTCATTCAATCTATCAGCCCGTCAATTTTCAAGAAAGTACGCTACTATATACGATTTATTAGTATTTATACTTTATCACCACTCAATAATGGTAATGGTACTCAATAACATTTTGATGCTTGAATAGTTGGTTATGGAAGAAATTTAACCTTGGAAAATCTTGGAAATAGCACAGAAGAAAATGAGCAATATAAGCACAAAGTAAGAGAAAAACAATACCTATAAACTAACTACATAATATCTCTAATCGATCGATCTCTTGTGTTTTACCATCTTACTTATATTCTAGGAGAAAACAGTATCTTTTACATCTTATCAATCTTACCTATTTCTGTTTTTATTTCATGAAAGAACAAAATTTGAATTTTTATAAAAGATCTTTAAAACAAAACTATTTTTTCTCAATATAGTTTCCTATTTTGGGTAAAACTAATAAAATTGACGTTGAAAAACAACTTTTTTAAATATAATCATGTAAGACACTTACGTATTTCCATAAAAATATTCATTAAAGTCAGAAATGTAAAAAATGAAGCAGACGGCATCAGATGACTAGATGTTCTCTATTTTTGCCAATAATCTGAGGATTTCACATCAACTACACAAGGAATATGTTTTAAGTATTTACTTCCTACTTTTTCCATTATTGTTTTTACAAAAGTACAGACTTCCTTAGCCTGGTCCTCCTTACACTCAAATACGAGCTCATCATGCACGATATTAATGAATTTTACACCTAAAGGTTCAAGTTTAGCTTGGATTTGGGGAAGGGCTTCCTTAATCATATCTGCACATAGTGATTGAATAGGTAGATTCATTGCTTCCCTACCGGCTGCACTTTCATCTATATCATCATTAATAATTAATAGCCTACCTGCAGCATTTCTTAATTCTCTATTCTGTATACCTTCCTGACTTATTCTTTCCATATAACTACTTATGAAAGGATAAGCTCCCTTAAAAGTACGAATATACTCTTTAGCCTGGTTTTCGGTTAGTTCAATCCCAGCATCTGTTTTTAACTTTTTCATCAAGCCTTTAGCGGACATCCCATAAAGTAAACCAAAATTAATCGTTTTTGCTATACTGCGTTCTTTGTCATTTTTTTGAATGCTATCAAATGGCTTGTTAAAGATCTTAGAAGCAGTGAGGGTATGAATATCCCTACCTGCAGCAAAAGCTTCTATAAAAGCAAGCTCATCTGCTTTGTCTCCTAATATCCTAAGCTCGATTTGGGAGTGGTCAAAAGCTATTATTTTATTTCCAGGCTCAGCTGTAAATATGGTTCTCCATTTTTGGTATTTACTAGGCTGCTGCTGAAGATTTGGATATTTACAACTGAATCGCTCTGATCTTGTACCATACTGAAAAAAGTTAGCATGAATCCTACCTGTTGATTTTGCTCTGTATGCTGGTAATTTTGAACAAAAGCTTGTAATTAGATGCCTTATGAGCTTGTATTCTTGATATTTATCTATCAGAGAATCTTCGTATTTCACAAGCTCTTCAACATTTACCGATGTAACTGGAATACCTACTTTATTAAATTGTTTTATCATATCCTTAGAAGAGTTAAGATTAATCTTGCTAGTTCCTAAATCTTCGTATAAAGAATATCTTATTTCCTTTTCTAAGCCCACAAGTTCTGATGTTATCTCTTTCAATTTCTCTGGGTCATAGTGCATACCTGAAAGTTCAAGCCAGATAGTTGCAGGAATCACTTTCATTTCTGTATCTATGACAGACCTAAGCCTAAGTTCTTTTATCTTCTCTTGTTGCTTCTCCATGATGATAGGAAGATACTCAAGATCTTTCCTACAGTATTCAATCTGTTCAGCTGTGAGCTCTTCACCAAGCCTGAAAGAGCACTGAAGCCCTTTACTCATCCTTTCCCCATCACAATAACGATAAACTAAATCCTTTAATCTCATACCTTTTTTATCTTTATCTTCTTGCGTACGTAAACTATCTGCAAGGGCAGGACCACCTTTTATAGTAAGCTCAGCGATCATGGTATCATAAACATAATGAATATTAACCCCATACTGCTGTTTCAGCATAGCACAGTCAAATTTTAGGTTATGACCTACTATAGTAAACCTTTCAAAGAGCTCCTTATAATCAGATAAATCATTAAGTTCTTCACCTTTGATAATGTGAAAATCGCCTGATTCGGTTAAAAACTGAACTGTAACTATCTCATCCCTATGGTAATCCGGCTTCCTGCTCTTTGGATCAAAACGCATAGTTTCAATATCAAGAAAAAGGGAGCTCATACGGCCACCTCTTTCTTTTCTGCCTCAAGAGCCCTTTCTAATATTTCAATACCTTTTTTCTTCTGTACGGTGACCGGAAGTACTTTATCCAGAACTACCGGCAGACAAGCAATGCCACAAGTACCCGTTACCTTCATATTTTCAACATCTAAGGAAGGTATGATACCCCCATTACCTGCCGTTACCTTTTGGATGGTAACGGATATTTCGTGATCTATAGCCTCTTTTTTTGAGCTGTTACCCTGATTTCCAGAAATGAGAGCATTCTCAGAAAAATTGCATACATTTTCTTTAAGATTTTCTAATTTCTCAACTTCCAAAATATGTGTGTTGATTTGAGACTCAGGATCTTTTTCCTGTTCTAAGGTAACGACATCCTTCTTTATTATATTATTAACTATACTGATATTGTTTTTCTCTCCTATACCCATTACCTTTTTGGAAAGTAATGACTGGTTAATGGCAGGTAACGAAGGTAATGAGTCCGCGAGTTCCAGAAAAGCTTCTCTAATGATTTCATCTTCCTCATTTGTTGCTTGTTCGTAGGCTTCGATACTTTTCTCTGTAGCATCTCGAATCTTTTCTTCAGAAGAGAGACTGGAGAAATTTTCGTAAATTTCAAAACTTGCAGTTCCAGTATAGAAAAATAACATTTTCTGCTTTCCATCTGCAGAGCTTTCAGAACCTAATCTTTTAACTTTCCCCCCGAGTCCAAGGCTTTGAGCATCTTTACCGTTAATTAACTTCCTCAAGTATGGTACGTTAATACCTGTTAGTTCTTCGATCTGCTCATATGTCAAGCGAACAGCATTCTCAGATTTTAAATTCTCATAAAATTTTTTTGCCTTATTTTCCTGCACAAAGCAGGTAATTATTTTCTGCTCACTCTTTGTAAGGTTAATGTTGTTCTGGACAGTAGTTTTTTTGTAAATTTCATAAGCTATGTGGTAATCTTCAATTGTAGAAAGATAATACCCGTTCACATGCTAACGTTGGTGAATTTTGTAAAGGCAGACTGCTCTTATGATATCAAAAAACTTGGGCTGATTCCTTCTATTTTGCTCATGATTCCAGATAATAGCATCTGAAAAAGGGATTCTGATATCGTAAGTTCGAAGTCCTAATAGGTCATAAATACATTTGCAAATTTCAACATCATCTTTAAATCTGCTTGAGATGTCCATATTTTCAGATTGTCGTTGGAATGCTGCAACTTTACTGTCTTGCTCTTTACTCGAATCTATCTCGGCTTGAATTAACCTATTATTGATTTGTTCATCGTCAAAACCGTCAACAGAAGCAAATATATAAACCGTTCTTTCTTTTGCCGTTAGGTCTCTAGGTTCCCCATTAATTACAGTTCTATGATGCTCTGATTTTTGAAAATTTGTAATTGAACTTTTAACCAATTCTTTCATAGGCTCTGATAACTCTTTGTCATCCACAAAGCAGATACTTCCAGCTTGCATATCATCGGTATAAAAAAGATACTTATCAGACAAACTTCCTTTGATTAGCATATAAGGTGGAATTAAATCCAAAAAAGCTTCAACTGCGGAAGACTTCCCCTTTCCACTACTACCACTTATTTTTTCAGAAAGTCCTGAATTTTTTCCAATGATGAAAGTACTCGCTGCACATACAGGAAGTGTCTCACCAAGCATCTCATCTCCCACATGCTTCTTCTTAAAAGTTTGATGGATGAAATTTTGGGGGTCCCCATACTTTAGTAAATCTTGAGCTTTCTCCCTTATATGTGAAGGATAATTTTGAATCCGGATTAATATTTTATTTAATCGTTTTTTTTCGTCATAATACCCTTTATTAATTCCAAGAATTTTCTGGTAAATTTCTTCTATTTCATACGCATGTAGCAGAAATTTTTCTTTAATTGAAATGATAAAATTACTGTAGTTGTATCTTTTTTCCCTTAGATCCACTAACTTTTTAGCTAACAATTCTGGAGGGACTTTTGCAATAGTGATCTTATTATTGCTAACCCATTTTTCACAAGCTAACAATCCTTTTTCTTTCTGAATTTCAAGGGACTTAATCAAATCTAATGTAACAGGGTCTATTTCTTCTACTCCATTGTCGTCTTCTACGACTTTATTATTTTCTTTTCCATCCTGCACCCACCCATTAGCTTGCTTAATAAGGCTATCTCTTTGTTTATTTTGGAAATTGAAGTGCTGTTTTATATCATCGGAAATATAAGCATCTCTATACAGATTTTTGATACTGAGAAGCCTATCACGCACAAAAGATTCAGCAGTCTTGTAATTCTCTGCCAAAGAGTCAGATACAGGACAGAATTTTAATGTATACTTTATGAAGCTACATGCCTCTTTTTTTAATACTTCAAAGTCTTTAGCTTCTTTCTCCTTCATAAATTCTGCAATGTCCATTTTTTTTGATCCACAAGGGAGATCCATAATTTTAATCTGAATACCAGCCTCAAAAAGAATTTGTCCTATTGTTATAGCTCCCTTCTGACCTGCTTTATTTTCGTCATTGTCAAAACATAGGTAGACACATTTTTTTTGCCCATTAAATTAATCAAATGTGTCTGGCATTCTTTTGATATTTCTGTTGAACCTAAAGCTAGGCAAGGAAAGCCAAATTGATTGGCTACAATACAGTCCGCAAGTCCTTCAGTAATAAAGCAGATATCTGCATTCTTTATTCGGTCTTCTCCAAAAAATCCCTGTTTATTGATAAATTCAGATATCTGTTCATTTTTGGTTTCAGATCTAATTCGCAGATATTTGTATTTCGCTCCTTTATCGTGATCTGGAGTATCAGGAGTTACTCTGCCTGCCATATATTGAATTGCGCCCTTGATAAGATACGGGAAAATTATTCTACCTCTATATAACTCTCCCCCCATATTTCCAGTATCAGTAAGATTAACTAGGCCAGCTTTGATCAAGGTTTTAGGGTCCATGCCTTCAAGATTCCGTTCAGTGGAAGCATATCCCAGGTTCCAATCATCCACTGATTCTCTGGTAATTCCCCATTGATTGAAAATGAAACAGTACTGATCATTAGTCAAATTTGCGTGAAAGATATTTGCAGCTGTAATAAGAGTGTTGTAAACGTCTTCCTTTTCTGCAAGCTTATTTATTTGCTCATCAGAGAATGGCTCAAGTTGAACTCCTGAAATTTCTGCCGCTTTTTCAAGTGCTTTTCGGTTCGTAAGTCCTCTCTCTATATATTGAATAAAATCAAGAATGCCTCCACCGACATGGTTTTTGTTGCAGAACCTGGTATTTATATCAGCCCAAACATGTAGACTTTTACCTGTCTGCCCTACAGGTGGAATTGACCCATAATACATATCGCCTTGTCTGGCTAATTTAATTCCATAATATCGGATTATTTTTACTATATCCATTTGAGAAAAAATAGAATTAGAAGACATTTTCAAACTTCCTGGGATGAAATTAGGCTTGATGTGAACAAAGCCATCATGAAATTCTCATTTTCTCGAGCAGCACAGCATTCAGAACAATATTTAGCGTAACAGTTCAAGGGCTGTTTTTTACAAGGTTTAATGAAGGTTCGGGCAGTCATTTAGAACCACCTGAGCCTTGAAAACGCAGAATGTGTAATCCATAAATGGATTTGTTCAGTAATACTAGATCAAGCTGGACTTGTTTTCCTTTCATCCAGACACTGAATAAGGTATACTGAAGGGTATATGAGAACTCAACTGGGTTGAATTGCATTTTTTCAACTCCCGTAGTGGCAAAAAGAAGAGAGAATCACACAAAAGAATTAAAATAAGATAAAGTAATATCATCTACAGGAAGACTTTTCCAGTTGCTTTACTTTCCTTCGCATGATCCAGGGTAATTGCAATACCCGATCTCTCTTTTTAAGCCTCAGTCATTCCTGCGTTTTCGATAATTCTAACTGCTATTGCCCTTTCTAATGGGTCGATACCTTTTCTCATGTGATCTAAAATTTCAGGGTGTTTGGTGCATGTCTGTTTTGCCCATTCCAAAAAAGATAAATTACTTTGGATCATATTTCCCATAGCCGGCACATCTCCTTAAAATATGGTTGTTGTCGGTGTTCCGGTCCCCTTAGAGTCTTGTCCGGACGGAGGGACCGGAGCTATCCTTAAGCTTTTGTCATCTTGCATTTCTATTTTCAGTGAATTCCCTTTGCCCAGTCTCATGCTATTGATCCATTCAACCGGCAGGGGGATTAGAAAAGAATATCTTACTTTCTGAATTTTCCTGTTACCATAATTTAAGTTCATATTATTCACAGTTTAAGGAATATGCCGTACTTCTATATTAAGATATAACGTTATATTATCTAAAAGTAATACCATATGGTATTGTTTAAAAATAATCCATTATTTCTTATTAAAATGAATTTTACACAAATTTTTTATATCATATAGTTCAGTTTATAGCATATGCGAAGAAATCAAGGAGATCATTTAAAATGGAATGAGGTTAAAGCTGGAATAATTAAATTCATTGTAAGTAGTCATGGACCTGTTCCAGAGCCAGAAATAAGAGACTTTTTGGGAGAAAAATACAAGATAACAGATCAAGGGAACATAAAAAAGCATCTGAGAGACTTACAATACCACCCTTATTCGTGCATAGAAAAAATTCCACCGAAGCCAGGATTTGCAAATAGATGGGATATTAAAAAAATTGAAAATTTAAAAAATATCAGACTTCATTTCCCTGAGATACGCTTGAACATATATGAGAAACCTTTAAAAATAATCATTTTTGAGCGCCGTTTTTTCCCACGAAGTACATGTACCAGTAGGTTTCCTATTCAGCTGCTCCGATCTGTTTCCTTTTTTGATATCTGCTTAAAATACGAGATTGAAACTCTATGTACTAAAGCAGATGAAATTTTAACCTTATCCAGAAGCGCTGCTAACTGGAAAAGCGCCTTAACTATCAAAGCCCCGACTTATAAACTTTACAATAGATTCATGAAAAAAATTTTGAAAAAGCCTAATATTTGGCTTGATGTTTATAGTGAATGTATAAACAATTCTTTGAAATCAGATATGTGTCAAGCACCTCTAAAATTGTCCACGGATATTAAAATATCGGAAAAAACTTTTCAGGAATTAATAAGACAAGTATTTCCACTTAGAGATGAAAAAGAATCAACTCAAGATGAAAAAAGAATTTATGAACAAGAATATAAAATGATGATAAAACAGATCTCTACTGACATGGCGCATGAAATAATGGCTATGAAATTATCTAAAGAGATGCATATAGAGTTATTGAAAATAACTGACGAAATACTAGTGGAGCAATTAGCAGATATAATTAAAAAAATGTCTGAAGAGATATATAACAGAATCTTATTGGAAAAAGACTGGGATGCGGTAAATTTTGAAATAAAGGAAATAAAGGACTTTAAGCTGCAAAATGAATTTATAAGTCTTGAGCTACTTTTTGACCACTGCTTTCAGAGAGATATTCTAGAAGGTACAGTTTCCATCGAAGAAAGAAAATTCATGTTTGAACAACAAAAGTTTTTTATGAAAATGAATATGAAGATGGGGATGGACCAAAAAAGGCTGCCTACAATTGCAGTACAAGAATTCGATAATTTTTTAAAGGACTATTTCAAAAAATGTAGCCCAAAATTAGAATTATCTAAATTTGTAACTCCTTAAAAACTATATATAAATCATTTTCCAACTTTAAGCATCATTTCCTTAAGCTTGGAAATTTCTTCAAGCTCCCGTTTTAATGTATTTTTCATTTCTCTAATTTCATCTAAGTCTGCAAGCTGTACGTAATCAGTTTTTATGGTTTCTACAGTGGTTGAAGCTTCCTGCGTAAGGGGTAACCCACACTTAAAACAAAATAAAGCATTTTCTGGATTTATTTCCTTACAACGTGGACATTTGTTAACAGTGAATTTTTTGGTAGCTTCTTCAGTTTCGATTCCATGCAATTTAAGTATAGCATTATCTACATCTCGGCCTGACATATGCACATATACACTTGCCATATTACTTGATTTAGCCCAACCTAAATATTCCTTTAAAAGTTGTTCAGGTAATTGTTCAGCTAAATGGGTTGCTCTGGCATGTCTAAAAGCATGTGGATAAACTTTTTTTGGCTGGATAGCTGCTCTACTTGCTATTTGATGCAATTGATCTGCAAGTCCTACAAATGTAATAACTCCAAAAGGAGAATTAGTTGAACAGAATAGGTAACCATCGAGATCATTCTTTAATGGATGCGTGTCAATCCACTGTTTCAGGTAAGACGAAGCTAATACAAGCCTAACACGGCGACTTCCTGTTTTCCCTCTCTGGATATTGAGTATTGCCCCATTTTCATCAAAAGTCACATGTTTAAGTTGAACTGTTAGTAATTCCCCCCTTCTAGCCCCGCTTTCATAAAAAGTAGCAATTATAGCACGATCTCTGTTACTTCTACATGAATCAATTAATTTTTCAATTTCTTCGCGAGTCAAAATATCTTCGGGGATTTTCCCATTTTTTAGTGTCCGCAATTTTATTACGGCTCCGAGTTCATGATTTATAAAGGTCAAGAATTTTTTTAAAACCGTTCGGATTCTTTGCTGTGTACCAGGTGAATACTTAACTGCCTTACCAGCTTTGATGTATGTATAGGCATTTATAAAATCAAGATAATCATAAACATCGTCTATAGTAAACTCCTTTAATTCTCTATCTCCACATCATTCTATGAACTTTGTAAGTGTATATTCAGCAGTTGCAATTGTCTCTTCCGTCAGTCCATCTGCTTGACACTTCCTTAAGTAATCTTTTAAGATCTTTGAATTACTCATACTAACTTAATAGAATTAATGTTAGATAAACAATATAGGTTTTTATGTTAGTTCAGCAACAACGAAAAGATTTACGCGATCACCTCTACAATTGTATAAAAGCGTAATATATCCTTGTTCGATATTATACACTGAGATCCCATAGCAGTATGGAAACTTTACGAAAATGACAAAATAAGAGCCTGAAGATAAGTGGAAATGTAGGAATTTACGTAGGCATTAGAACCTAGATCACTAACGAACCATTTAAAGCCACTTTCACAAAATCCTTTTTATTTTAAGCCCTATAGTATTTGATATATTCACTAAATATACCCGTATGCTTAATTACGCAAAAATTTATAAATCAAAATGAGTTTATTTTTAAAAATATTTGTTGAAGGCTTAAAAAGCCTCATTTTCAATTTGCTGCAAAATGTACATGAATCCGAGAAAGCGCATAATTGCGCCTGTAGAATCTTTTCTGTAATGATTCCAATTATACTACGAAAATTCTAACCTTATATTTTGATTTGACGAATAAAAAAGAGTTAAAGATTTTTTCTTCCGTTCATCATTGGACTATTAATTATTAGACCGGATTATAAGCATTGATGAACCTACTGGCCCCTATTCATTGCTTATCTCTAAGGATTGCTTTGATTTCCTTCAATTCTTGTAATATCTCAGCTAGTATAAGACTGTTGGAAGTTTCGAACGCCTTCTTTGTCTTCTTTTTTATAGGAAAAGGAGAGGATCGCACTAATTCTGGAGCATCATGAACTTCTAGACCATCATGAACTTCTGGAGCTGCAGCAACTTCTAAAGCATCAATCCATCCATCAGAAACTGAAGCTTCTGGCCCTTCGAGTGCCCATTCACCATTTAATGCAGGAATTACAGGCTCAGGCATCCAATACTCAGTAAATAGACCATTCCCATATTCGTCAATCGATTCGAGTACTGATAAGTGAGAAGATTCACCTTTCCACTCATACTCAACCTTTGGCTTATCAGAAAAGCGTTTTTCGAGTCCGTTGACTACAATATCAATCGCTATCCTAAATCTCTTATCTATATTGACATACTCATTTAAAGCAGGTAGTGACAGAGCCCTAAAGAATGCATTCTTTATGTCGTTCCTAGTATAGCCGGATAGGCTAACACAGGCATTAACTAACTCTATTACTTCATCTTGAGGCATTACCTTTTCTAATTCAGGGTTAATCTCCAATAATGGAAATTTAGCCTTTGTTCCCTCTAAAAAGGATTTTTGTGTGTTTTCTGAATTACTCATATAGATCACCTTTCGATCAGAATGTTTAAAGTGTCGATGATCGAAAAGATGTATATTTTTTGTGATATCCCATTATAAGTCTTATGCTATCGTTTTTTATTACCTTTCTCCAAATTATTCATTTTCTTATTACATTCCGCTACAATAAATAGATGGCCGCAACCAGTATCGCATTTTGGGTGTGAGAAAATAACTCTTGAAGATGATATTTAATTATTTAATACTTAAGAATATATTCGTAACTTATGCAGACATTATTAGTCACATAAAGGTATCAGATGAATACATCACTCAAGCAATGAAGAACCTTTTAAGTAGTTAAAAAATTTTTCCGAAGCAAAGAAGATGCTTACACAACCTTTGCATAAGTAGTGAATGTCAAGCTATGAAATTACGGGTTTTTATTACTAGACATATAGATTTTGAACCTATCCGAAAAGTCTTGTGACCTACTATAACTTATACAATAGCCATATGCACAACAGAACAGATACTCGGATATTATAGCCTAGTATAACTTTTACAACATAATTTTTCTACTTTTAGGACAGGTTCTTAATCACCGCAACAATTAACGGCTTATGCTACTCTAAATATGATGGGGAAAGCAACTACGCCTTCTCATCTCTTTTTTTAAGCTCTTGTTATCATCGGTTTGAAGCCCTTTGTTATCATCAGTAAATAACAACTTTACTGCTTCCTCTCTGTTTTTTATATTGTTCTTGAGATCATTATTGTAACGCTTTCACTGAATTCACACACTTTATCGGAAAGAAAAATATAGAGAAGGCTATTAATATGTTTCTCAAAGTCATCTATTGGTTCAATTTTTACTTCATATTTGCGAGGAACTTCTTTAGCTTCATAGAAGTTTACAATGAGCTCTTTGTCTAAATAGTTCTCCTTAATGGTTGTCATAAACGAATTTAGTTTTATCGTAATTCATCTTCAAAACAAAAACAATTAATTCCAAATTTTTTTATATATTACTAAACCTTTCTTAAATTACTCATACGAAAGTAGTCCTCTAATTTCATAATCGCGAATAATTCTCAATCTTATTCATCTTCATAATATCAATCATAAAATTTATTTAGTAAACTTTTAATTATCTTTGAGTACTATCAGAATCTAGCAAATTCACCATAGAACAAAGCTCATTATTGTTCTTATATTTAATTTTTAAGTTTTTTATAAAACAGATTATGAAATGGATCTCTCTTTACTAATAGAAATTGGAATGAATAATCACGAAGATCGAATTCGAAATAATATTTACCTAACCCTATATTATTCTAATCTTCAATAGATCTAAAACGAAGACATATGCCTTGATGAGATCAGTGTAGTGACTCCATTAAAATGCTATCATCTTTTCCACTAAAACAACATACGTTTTGTAGTGATTCTAAGAGTACATAACCGTGAAGATTGATGTATTTTTATATCATTGGGGCATAATAAATTTAATCTCCATATTTTTCCTATGAGAAAATCTGTGCGAAAATAAGCATCATTCTGTCAACTATCCAGAACTTGAGAAGAAACTCAATTTGCCGAACAGAAAATCATCTTCCACTTATAATGAAAAAGCATTTATTGAAGCGTATAATCAGGGGATGTCGGGCTACAAACTTGCAGCAAAATTCAAGCTGGGTCAACAGACTGTTGCGTTGAAAAATAAGGAGTTGGGCTTATCTGCAAGAGATGCTAAGATTCCAGGAAGCACTAATAGAGGGTAAATAGTTAGGAACAGTGCTAACAGAGATTAGTACTGCAAAAAATATTGATTTCGAGATAAGAAGTATAAGCGATTTTTTCAGAAATAGAATGTAATCCATCACATTAGTATGCGTTTATCAATATTGTCAAAACGTGCTGTTTTATACGAGCCTTTTACAACATTCTCTATAATAAGATGGTCCAAATACATTAAACGACTCAAAAATTGATTCTGCAAGCTTTAAAGGCTTCATATTTATGCATATAGAAGAGAAAGTTCAATAGTTAACTGATCGTCTACTCATTTAGCTCTATATTTAGGTGTGTATCGATGGGTATGATTGAAAAAATATGAAAAGCATAGAAGGTCTTGATTGACTCAATGAACTCGATGTTGGTTGCCCTCCTAATAAGGAATACCTAAAGTTGATGCAAGGAATTGCGGGCTCGCCAGATAATAGGGTTGATGAAGATATCGAACGTTTAAAATTGAAGCCAGGTGTTGCTATAACACTTAATTCTTCTCCAATGCAGCTTCTTGATTCAGAATTTAAGTATGCTAATGAGCATAATTTGAAAATCGAAAAGGTTAATGACAGTTATTATCGATGATTTAAACCTGCTTAATAGCTGTTGAAATCAAAGTTACTCTAGCATACCAACTAGAATAGAATGAGTATGCTCGAGCTAACGTTCCAACTTCAGTAAAATATTCACTGAATTTTTTAAACCTACTTTAGGTCAAGGTGTCCATTTTTCATGACGTAATGTACTTTTATTTAACATTTCCCTGTAGAATTCAAACTTCGGAAAAAACTCACTCAAGTATGCAATGAATTCTTCATTATGATGCCTTTCTAACAGATGCGTCATTTCATGCACAACTACATACTCAATACATTCTCTGGGCTTCTTCGCCAACTCAAGGTTCAGCCAGATTCTTTTTGCCTCTATATTACAAGTTCCCCATTTTGTTTTCATTTTTTTAATCGCAAATTCAACCACATTAACCTTCATTGATTCTTCGTATTGAGCGATGACTATTGGAATAATTTCTTTAAGTTTTTTGCGATACCATTCGTCTAATATTTTTTCCCTTTTATCGGTATTTGTATCTGGTCGTATATACAATTCGATTGTTCCACGCTTTATTACCACTTTTGGAGGAGTATTATGTTCTATGACTTTTAACAGATATCGCTTGCCCAGGTAGTAATGACTTTCCATTGTAATGTAACACCTTGGAGTTTCACTCTCATGATTTTGTAGTTTGATCTGTTGTTTCTTTATCCAACTCATTTTTGAAATAGCAAATACTCTAATAGTATCTAGGTTCATACGTAACGGTGCAGAAATTTTCACCTTACCATTTGGTGGATAAACACTTAGGTGCACATTTTTTATGTCCTTGTGCACAACATCGATAGGCATATCACCCAATATTATTTGTTGCATATCAATACTCATTCTGCTATTTGATTATAGGAAAAATCCCGTCAACTTTATTTACATCTTTTAGGCTTTTATACAATTTTGCTTTTATTTCATTCTCCTTAGATGGATTACCACGCCAGTCAGCTCGTTTTACTCGCTTAATAGCATTGTCACAATTAATTCATGATTTATTTAAGATAGTTATTTTCGACCTTATAATATAGTTTTTCTTGGCTTGTATCTGAATTCAAACTAATTTTTTTTGAACAACTGCCTAGCAATTTAAAATGTTATTTTACTGATGGAGTTTTAAAAGTTCTGATAAGTTATACAAACAAAAAGAATCTCAAAGTTATTGAAATAAATTATAAAATATAATTTTTAAGTATAAATATTTAATTTATAACATGAAGCATTAAATCATGTAAATTTGTTTAGTTATTTTTTATTATTTATCTTTAAATCAATGTCAGGAGATCGAATATGAACACAGCTAAATGTTATGGAGTAAGTCGGCGGCATACACCTTTAAAGGTTTTAGGAATGACTGCGGTGGTATTTTTAGTGCTAGTGGGTATCGGAGGTGCTACGCAGGATAAAATAATAAGTACTGTGTGAGATTCCATTTTTTTTCGGCCTGGCAAGGCGTTTGAAATATTAAAAAGAGATGAAAATAGCTTGAATATATAAACGTCAAAATTCACTTTTTCCATTTTTCCATTTGCTCTTCACGCCATTTCTCATATTTCCTAAAGGTACCGTACCAATGCAACGAGTTTTTTGTAAGGGAAAACTGTATTAATTAGTAGGATCTGTCAAAATAGGATGAAATAGAAACAATTTGTTGAAATCAGCGGTTTATCGAGATCTTCCTTAGTGTAAAAAAGTGTGGAAACTTGATAGTTGTCTACAAATCAAGCAAACATATAAGTTCGATTTATGCTTCCAGGAATTTTGTGATTTCCGTTATATCTGGAAGTTCATGAAGTAAATATATTTTGAAGAATATTACTTTCTGTTCCTCATCAATAATTATGTTTGCTCTTTCAGAAAATCCTTCTTTTTCCCTGAATATTCCATACTCTCTGGCAACTTCTCCATGTGGCCAAAAATCTGAAAGAAGTCTGATATGTGTAATCCCCAGTTCCCTAGCCCATGCCATTTTTGAAGGTATGGGATCCACACTAATGGCAAAAGCCACGGTATTCAGTTTTGTGAACAACTTATGTTTTTCCTCAAGTGAATTCATCTGTTCTGTACATATTTTAGTCCAGGCTAATGGATGAAACGATAGGAGCACCTTCTTTCCACGGAAGTCACAGAGCTGCACCTCATCTTCGTTGTGGTCTCTTAACCTGAAGTCCTGAATTTCATTCCCTATCATTATCTCATTCATCACAGATTCCCCAAGTTTCAGTAAAAATCATTTGCTATTAATATTCATTTATTATTAAACTATTAACTTCTTTGCGGATATCAAATAGCTAATCTGGAATTTTAAAAAAATACCCTGCACATGTGAGGAGCAAAATTAAGCATGAGCGATTCGGTTCTGTTGCAAAAAATTCATAAGAAAGATACAATAGAATAAAGAGTGAATCAAGGGTGGTATTATGCTGTCTAGTTCCTTTAAATGGAAGAATTATGAAGGAGAAATTATCTCATTAAATGTAAGATGGTATCTTATTCGAAATAGCTGTCTAAATCTGGATATTATCTGAGGAATATTCTGTCTTTTTATGTTCTTTGCTTTGCAACCAAATTTTTACTTCTACATTATGAGATTTTTGCACCACAACTTTAAATTGTGGATTTCTACAGAGCTAATATAAGTCTAAATATAATATTTATTGGTGATCCTTATAATTCGGAGCCTTTTCTGGGTCTTAATGATTGCTGAATGTAAGTAAAAAAACGAGGGATAATGAATGGTTGAATTGCTTTTATTAAGCCGGCTCCAGTTTGCCATAACAGTTGCGTTCCATTTCCTATTTGTTCCACTAACATTGGGACTCGCACTGTTAGTGGCTGGCATGGAAACGGTATACTACAAGAACAAAGCTGAAACTTGGCGAAAAATGGTCGAGTTCTGGGGTAGGGTATTCAAGATAAACTTTGCAATAGGTCTAGTATCAGGTCTTGCAATGACTTTCCAGTTCGGTACTAACTGGGGGCCTATGCGGAATTCATGGGAGATGTCTTTGGATCACCTTTAGCTATGGAAGCATTATTTGCTTTCTTCCTTGAAGGTACTTTCTTTGGCGTATGGATATTCCTGGACCACAACCGTCAGAAACTAAAGGCATTTTCCATGTGGATGGTCGCTCTGGGCACTAACATATCTTCATTATGGATTATCACTGCTAACGGTTTTATGCAGAATCCCGTAGGCTATGAGATGGCTGCTGATTGGAGCAAGGTGGTTCTGACAGATTTCTTTGCTCTACTTACAAACAGCTATGTGTGGTATATGCTGGTACATACTCTGCTTTCAGCTTACCTGTTGACCGCATTCCTGATCATGGGAATCTGTGCATATCATTTCCTTAAAAGGAACAACAATGAAGTGTTCAAGAAGTCTTTCAGCATAGCAGTTACCATAGCAATCGCTACTACATTAATGCTTCCAGTTCTTGGTCACGGTTATGCACAATATGTTATCGAGCTTCAGCCTGCTAAAGGAGCGGCAATGGATGCGATGTGGGAAACAGGTTCCTCAGTGCCCATGTATCTGATACAGGTACCTGATTCAAGCACTGGTTCCAATAGTGTTCAGTTGCTGGGAATTCCAGGCCTTGCAAGTTTCCTGTATACAGGAAGTTTCAGCGGAACGATAACAGGAATTAACCAGCTACCTCAGGATGAATTACCGCCTGTAGAAATGGTATTCTGGAGCTTCAAGCTGATGACAATTCTGGGATTCATGTTTATCATAGAGGCTCTTGTAGGCTTATATCTTCAAAAGTCAGGCAAGCTGTACACATCGGATAAGTATCTGAAGCTACTGATGTGGTCGATTCCACTCCCATTCATAGCCATCGTTGCTGGCTGGAATGTAACTGAGATCGGAAAGCAGCCATGGCTGGTATATGGTCTGCTAAAGACAGCTAATGGTATATCATCGGTTCCCACATCAGATGTGTTGTTAAGTGTTGTCCTTATCAGCGCATTCTATCTGATCCTGTTGGTCTTTGAGATATACCGCATAAAGAAAACCGTAGTCAATGCGACAGGAGTTGAGTGAAGATGTTTGATTTCCTTACTCATGATATGCTTGCTATCATCTGGTTCTTCCTGTGGTGTGTGATATGGGGAGTTTACTTCATTGTAGATTCATTTTCCCTTGGAGCAGTTCTGTTGGCACCCTTTATTGCCACAGATCATGTGCAGAGGATACAAATCCAGAGATCTGTGGGTCCTTTCTGGGGCGGTAATGAGGTATGGCTCATCCTGGCTGCAGGGGGAACATTTGCTGCATTCCCTTTGGTATTCTCGAAGATGTTTACCTTCCTGTATCTTCCTATGATGTTGCTGCTCATCGGTCTGGTCGCAAGGGGCATTTCTGTGGAATACCTCCACAAGGATGATAATCCCCAGATACAGAAAGTACTTACGTGGGGGATGGTTCGTTGGAAGCCTGATGATCTCTCTGGTCTTGGGAGTTGCATTTGCGAACTTCTTCAAGGGGCTTGAAATCGCTTCGGGAGGAGCTTATCACGGTACCCTTCCTGGACTTTTTGGCCCGTATGCATTGATAGGCGGTGTATTGTTCGTGCTTATGAGTGTTACTTCAGGTGCGCTCTGGATCAATGTTAAGACTGAGGGTGCCATCGCTATAAAAGCAGGTGATCTGCAAAGAAGAGCACTCTTATTGTACTCATACTTGCTCTGGTCTATCTGGCATATTCCTTTGTGGGTATAAAAGGTTTTACAACCAACTATTCAGCCACGCCAGCTCTGTATTTATTGCCAGTTCTTTCGGTAGTGTCAGCTGTCCTTACTGTGTTCTTTGCAAAAAAGGGCAAGGAGTTCCTGGCTTTTTGCAGCAATCTCTTTGCGCTTCTTTTCGTTCTTCAAAGCAGGCTTGCAAGTATCTATCCTTACATACTTAAGTCCTCTGTTTCTCTTGAATACGGAATAGATATCTTTGAGGCAGCATCAAGCCACATGACCTTGAGCATCATGTTGGGAGGAGCATTGGTATTCGTGCCCATAGTCATTATCTACCAGCTGTGGGTATATACTCTGTTCAAGGAATAGATAAAAGAAACAGAACAGGTCGATTACTGACCTGCTTTCTCTTATTTTTACTTTTTTTGTCACTTTATCTACGAACCGTAGATTCAATCATAACAGATATAAATATAAAATCACAGACAATCTAAAATAAGAATGCCACTCTACCTATTCGGGGTAATACCAGCGTTCTTAAATGAGATGCAAAGTAGTAACTTATTCAGGTGGGAAGTTTTGAAATCAGTATCGTAAAGATTTGGTTGCAAAGCAAAGAACATAAAAAGACAGAATATTCCTCAGATAATATCCAGATTTAGACAGCTATTTCGAATAATCTATTTATAAAATTGACTTCATTAAAAACACATAGATTTAGAGCATCAACCTGTCCTTTTTTATCAAATGCATAATTTCACTTCCCTTTAAAGTCTTACTGGCCGTATAAAATGACTGCAAGCCGAATATTGGATGAGCTATCCGCTTTATAGATCTATGATCCTGTTCAACAATATTATTCAAATACTTGATTTGCGAACGCCTAACTTTTTAGATAATATTTTATAGTTTTTCAGTTTTATTTAAAATTTGATAATATATTTCAATCTTTGCCTGTGTTTTTGTGAACTGGATCATTCCACAACCTATAAGAACATACAAATTTTCACCGATTACTCCCTAAGTAAATGCAAAAAAAGTATTAAAAAAGCATAGCAAAATTCAATTAATACCTTTTTTTGCATTTACTTAGCATATAATCTGTAGAAACTTGTATATTCCTATAAGCCATGGAATAATTAAGTTTACAGATATATCAGTAAAAATCTGGCTCATTGCCGTTTTGTGTGGGTTGAAATTAATTTTTCAGCCTTATCCAAAAAGCTTGGAGAAGGAATGGGCAGTATGTTGAAGTATAATTTTTACCTACAGAATTTTTGTGCCAAAATCTCTGAATTTCCTAAGTTCCATTCAAATAAGAAAAGGTAACCGATCTATGACTCCTGGAACTTATGGGACTCATAGAGCATATGGAGTTCATGGAACACTTTGAATAAATTAATAGGCCACAATCATGAATAAAAAATAGAAAAAATAATTATATAGTACTCTAAACAAAACTAAAAACATGAGAAAACTTAATCAGAAACTCAGTTTTTCGATACTATAGTAATACTTGACATAACCACAATGTATATATTTAGGGAAGCCCTAACTAAAAAGAAGATGGGAATATGATTTCAAAGAAAGAGCATTTGTTTACAGTTTTTGATAATCTGATAAAAATCAAAGGTGAATGCTCTTGTGAGATCTTATCTAAATGTGGGTTATCGGACATTACTGTAAAGCAGATCGAATATCTAAGAGCCATTGATGGATATGAGAAAGTGACATTTAGCAAACTTGCTAAAATCACTAAGAACTCAAAACCAACCATCACAGAGATGATAAATAAATTTGTTAATTTTGAGTGTGTGTACAGAGAAAAATGCCTAGATGATGGCAGAGTAATTTATATCCGTTTGACAGAAAAAGGGCGAATGGTGGCCCGTTCTGAAGAGAATTCTTTGATGAAAATCATTGAAAATATGGTAAATTTATTGGATGAAAGAGAGACAGATACTCTCATCGAAATTCTAGAAAAATTAAGGTAATTTTTTTTAGTTGGTCTTGTATTTAGGTTAAGTCTAACTAAATAACTGAACTCATAATTGGAACGAAGATAATGAATTCAAGACAAACAGACAATATCAGAGAAAGCATTGTAATACCGCTTTTTGAAATAGTTGTTTACCCAAAAACTTTAACAAAATTCTTAGCTGACAAAACTACAGGAGAAATATTATTAAATGAAATGAAAAATATCGAACCTGTATATGCCATCGGGCTAACAGTAAAGAGTGAAATGAAACCTTCAGACTTATCGGGAGACAGTTTATATAAAATAGGAAATCTGTTAAAAATTACGTTTGTGCAACCTGCTAATGACGGATATTTAATTGCTGCAGAAGCTGTGCAAAGAGTAGAAGCCATTTCCCTGCATCAGAAAAATGGACAGTTCTATTCTGAATACGAACCTATTTCTGATATTCCGGATCTGGATGACGAAATTCAAGCAGAAATAATAGCAGATGTAAAAAAGATAATTCTTGAGATAAGCAACCGTTTTCAAGGTTCCGAACAGTTTACTAGGCCAATTGGCAAGATGAATTCCATTGGCCAAATTATGGGATATATTATGCCATATATGCCGATAAAACTCTCTGAAAAGCAGGATCTTCTGGAAATTGTTTCTGTTCGTGAAAGATATCTTGCATTTCTTTATATCCTGGCTAAACAGAAAGAAAATATCAACTTGCAGATTGAAGTGGCACAAAAAGTTTCAGAAAAAATAAACAAGTCACATAGAGAAGCAATGTTGCGAGAACAACTGAAGGTAATTCAAGAAGAGCTTAACGAAGGTGACGGTTCTACTTCATGCAACGGAGGGTATCGGGAAAGAATTGAGAACTCGAAGATGCCTGATGATTTAAGAAAAAAGGCATTAGCAGATATGAAGAAACTTGAAATCGGAGGAAGTCATAATCCTGAAAGCCTTATTATCAGAAATTATCTTGATCTCTTGCTTGATCTTCCCTGGGTAACGGAAGAGAAAAAGAGCATCGATATTGCTGAAGCCCGCCGTGTGCTTGAGAGCAATCATAACGGACTTGAAAAGGTCAAAGAGAGAATAATCCAACATCTTTCAGTAATGAAATTAAAAAAGGAGAAACAGGGCTCAATTTTGCTTTTAATAGGACCTCCAGGCACTGGCAAAACGAGCCTTGGAAAAAGTATCTCAGATGCTCTTGGCAGGAAATATGTTCGAGTTAGCCTTGGAGGTATCAAAGATGAAGCAGAGATAAGAGGGCACAGGCGAACATATATAGGAGCTCTGCCAGGAAGAATTATTCAAGGCATGAAAAAAGCAGGTACAAAAAATCCTGTATTTGTCCTCGATGAAATCGATAAGCTCTCATCCTCCTATGGAGGAGACCCGGCAAGTGCCCTTCTTGAAGTCCTTGATCCCGAACAGAACAACACATTCGCAGACCATTATCTGGAAGTCCCATATGATCTATCTAATGTGTTGTTCATCGCCACTGCTAATTCCCTGTCAAATATCCCCTCGCCACTCCTTGACAGAATGGAGATGATCGAGATATCAGGCTACACTAAACAAGAGAAGCTTGCAATTGCGATAGATCATCTTCTGCCCGATATACTGGAAGAACATGGCCTTGATGCAGATAAACTTCGGATTGAAGATGATGCCTTAAAGGTAATCATCGAAAAATATACCCGTGAAGCAGGAGTCAGGGGGCTTAAAAAACAGCTGGCAAGGATCGCAAGGTTTGTATCCGAGAAAATTGTGTCAGGGAGTGCAGATATCCCTTACGTAGTGAAGAAAGATATGCTCACAGCGATCCTTGGAAAAGAGTTGATCCGCCAAGAAGAGGCCAGAAAAGAGAATGTACCGGGCGTAGTCACAGGGCTTGCATGGACGCCTGCTGGGGGAGATATCCTCTTCATAGAAGGTACATTTATGCCTGGAAGCGGGAAACTGACGCTCACAGGCCAACTTGGTGACGTGATGAAGGAATCTGCAAAGATAGCATTGAGCCTTGTCAGATCACGGCTTGCAAATACTGCAAACAGCTTTAACTTTACTTCAAGCGATATTCACATTCATGTTCCCTCAGGTGCAACACCAAAGGATGGTCCATCAGCAGGTGTAACACTCTTTACTACCCTAACATCCTTAATTACTGGAAAAGCAGTTGACCCAAAAATTGCCATGACAGGCGAGATAACTCTTAGTGGTACAGTATTGCCTGTGGGTGGGATAAAAGAGAAGATTTTGGCAGCACACCGAGCAGGTATAAAAAAAGTAATTCTACCAAAAGAAAACGAAAGTGATCTGGATGATGTACCAGAGGATGTAAGAAGTGAACTTAACTTTGCAACTGTAGAGACTATTGAGGAGGTCTTAAAAGAGGCGCTGGACATTAATATTTTCAGATCGGTTTTGTCATATGCAGGAAATAATTTTGTACCTATACAAAATATTTAAGCATATCCAGCTGTAGAACAAATGTTGCATTTTTATAGAACTGTAAAATTTCACGATTCGTAGATGTACACCATAGTGCCATCAATTTTCCCTATATAACGATAGCCTAAAGAGGATTTTGATAAACCCACAATTTTTTCATCTGCTTAAAATGGTATCTAAAGGACTCATTTAATCATAGTTTTGAAATCCGAATTTATCTTTTTAAAGCAATAATTTTAGAATAGCAGATTTTATACACAGTTTTTGTAGTAAATCCTATGTATTCACGAAAGTTAGATCTATTTATAAAAGAATTCATTTCTTTTCTTCAAAAAGAGCAGGATATTTCTCTTTTAATGGTATGAATAGCTCTTCGCCTAATTTTGCAGCATTAAGTGTTTTCACTTTTGAAAGCTGGTCGAGTGATAAGTTCTTAGCACCTTCAAGCGGCTCTTCAATTATATTTTGTATTCCAATTAAATGCTGGAATTATTTTCTTACGTGTTAAAAGTTGGTTTTAAAAATGTTGCGGGGTTGATTGGTAAAGTGAAATAAAAAGTTGAACCTTTACCCAATTCAGATTCTACCCATATACATCCACCATGCCTCTCTATAATTCTTTTACAGATTGCAAGCCCTATTCCTGTTCCCTGATATTTTTCCCTATTCATTTATCCCAGAAACTCTACCACTAGCCTATCACTGACCTATTCCATACTATATTTACGGACTATAAGCTAGGATACCCATATTCTAACCATGAAAACTAGACAAAGTTTAGTATCTGGTTTTAAACATAAAAGCAAATTAGACTGAAAAATTTGTTTGCTAAATATTAAATGTGTATGCGTTTTTCTATACTTTTTAGTTTGTGAGTGTAGGTACTAGTGAATACAATAGTAATGGAGAGTTTACGTTGAGATATATACATATGCTTTACTTTAAAAACTATGCAAGTACGAAAGAGAAAAAAATTGCTCTCAGATTTTAAAGAAAAAAATTGAGAAATGTGTGCAAAGAAAACAAACAAGAAATAAATCTAAATTCTTTAAAAATAGACAATTTGAGATAGAATTAAACTATTAATACTAAAAATTGTAATTTATTTTGTAAGCAATTCGTTATACTCCTGGACTACTTGATTTTTATGAAGCATTTTAACTCAATAAAAATATCTTTAACAAATGTTGGGGATATTTTGGGTATAGTCATTTTTTTCATATTTACACTTGCTTCTAGAACATTATATAATGGTCCATATTCACCATTCAATAATTGGTTAAGTGACTTGGGGAATTCAAGTAAAAATCCGTCAGGGTACATTTACTTTGACATCGGATGTATTTTACTAGGGTTTGCCGTTATCATACAGACAGTAGGCCTGGTAAGATGGAAAACCATTAATCGAAATCAAGATAACCTTATCCTGATATCGCAATATTGTGGACTTTTAATGGCGATTGCTGTTATTATGGTGGCCATATTTTCAGAGGATTATGGTAAAATACACTATTATAGTAGCAGCAGTATTTTTTGCACTACTATTAATCTTCATGACAATTATAAATATTGCACTAAAGACCCATACAAAATATATAAAATGGATCTGGTACTATGCTATTCTATCAATCTTAACAAATGTTACATTTTATACTCACATTTATTCTTGGATTAGATATATACATTTTAGAGTGGCTAGTATTATTTAGCGGATCAATCTGGATGGTGTTAATTTCTTATAATGCATTGAAAATAGAAGATCATGTTAACAATTTGAATTCAATATTTCAAGCTTAACCAATTACACGCTTGTAGAAAGCGGAGCCTTTTGGGTATAAAAGTTTGCTAGCCAGACAAGTATATCTTTATCCTATTTCCGATGTCTCCCATGTATTCTCTATACTTTAGAAGAAAAGTGTGAAAACATTTAACCCGTCACCTATTTTATTGTGTCACATTGCAATGGATCTATTGTAGCCCTAATTTGATATTTTGATTTTCATGTTGAAAGAATGAAGATCTCCTTTCAACATGAAAATCAAAATATCAAATTAGGGCTACAAACTCTTTCATACAATTTTAGAATCTATAACCTTTTACTTTTCCTTAACAGAATCTCGCAGGAACTTATGCAAAATTCCGCCGTGCAGGTAGTATTTTATTTCAACAGTAGAATCGAGTCTCAATATCACATGAAAATGTATTTCTTCCTCTTTTTCGTTCTTTGCCCTTACAAAAAGCTCTCCATGCGGCTCCATGTTTTCGATGCCCAATATATCATAGCTTTCCTTTCCTGTGAGACCAAAGGTATCTGCATTTTCTCCATTTTTAAACTGCAGTGGAAGAACTCCCATGCCAACAAGGTTGCTTCTGTGTATGCGTTCAAAGGATTCGGCAATGACTGCCTTTACTCCGAGGAGAAATGTACCTTTAGCTGCCCAATCTCTGGAACTTCCTGTCCCATATTCCTTTCCTGCGATAATTATTAGGGGAATATTATTTTCAGCATAAAGCATAGCTGCGTCATAGATTGAAATTTCTCTGAATGGTTCATTTGGGCAGTCTTCTTTTTGGGGATTGTATAAAGTCCAGCCACCTTCCTTGGTTACGAGTCTATTCCTGAGTCGAATGTTCCCGAAGGTTCCGCGTATCATCACCTCATGATTACCCCTGCGGGATCCATAAGAATTGAAGTTTTCAGGATCCACACCCCAAGATATCAGGTATTTGCCTGCAGGACTATCTGATGGGATGTCCCCTGCAGGAGATATATGGTCTGTGGTAATGCTATTTTCAAAAAGGGCTAGGACTCTGGCATTCCTTATATCCTCCGGCAAAGGCGAAACGAGCGAAAAATCCACAAAATAGGGCGGTTCTTGGATATAGGTGGATATGGGATCCCAATCATAGAGAGTACTGGCTGGAGCTTTCAGCTCTTTCCAGACTTTAGGACCCTCCAGAAAACCTGAATACTCTTTTTCGAACATTGAAGGTTTAATGCTGCTCTTCTCAACATCTCTGATTTCCTCCTCTGCAGGCCAGATATCCTTGAGGTAAACAGCGCACCCGTTGGGGTCATGAGCGAGTGGGTCAGTTTCTAGATTGATATTTACAGTACCTGCGATTGCATAGGCGACTACAAGAGGAGGAGAGGCAAGATAATTTGCTTTGACAAGTGGATTGATCCTTCCTTCAAAATTTCGATTCCCACTGATTACAGCTGCAACAGTGAGATCATTTTTTTTCACTTCCTTTGCAACTTGTTCCGGTAGAAGTCCACTATTCCCTATACAGGTCATACAACCATAGCCAACCGTGTGGAAACCTAGAGCTTCTAGATAAGGCATCAGGCCTGAATATCTCAGATATTCCGTAGCTACTCTTGAACCAGGAGATAGACTAGTTTTTACATACGGCTGAACATGCAGGCCCGTTTCCACTGCCTTTTTTGCGATCAGCCCGGCTCCTATGAGAACATGTGGATTTGAGGTGTTGGTACAGGAGGTAATGGATGCAATCACTACAGAACCATGTGTTACCCTGGGAGTCCTCTCTGGGAATTCCATTCCCTCGACATCTTCTTCGATAATGGACTCAAATTCCTCTACAGGTGTTCCACCTTCTCCTATCCAGCGCTGGTAAGCAGGATCTCTGGAAAGCTCAATTTCAGCTTCTTTCTTACTAATAAATATTTGCTGCATTGTTTCACGGTATTTTTCAGAAACTTCACTCAAAAACACCTGGTCTTGGGGGCTTTTCGGGCCTGCAAGACAGGATTTAACAGTACTCATCTCAAGTTCCAGGGTACTGCTAAACATAGGTTCAGGTTTGTGGATTGAATATAGAAGATCCTGAGCTTCAAGGTACTTTTTAACAAGATCAACCTGCTCTTCTTCTCTGCCAGTCTTTCGCAGGTAGTTCAGAGTCTCAGTGTCAGGTGGGAAAATTCCAAGAGTTGCACCATACTCCGGAGCCATGTTGGATATAGTTGCCCTATCCGGAAGGCTCAGGGAGCCTAAGCCAGGCCCATAAAATTCCACGAATTTACCGACAACGCCCTTGTTTCTTAGCATTTTCGTGATTGTCAGGACAAGATCTGTGGCATTAACGTCTGAATGAAGTTTTCCGTATAGCTTGAAGCCAACAACCTCAGGGATAGAAATATAGTAAGGCTGTCCGAGCATTACTGCTTCGGCTTCTATACCTCCTACACCCCAGCCTAGTACTCCTATCCCGTTGATCATTGTGGTATGTGAGTCCGTCCCTAAAAGGGTATCCGGGAATGCGAATAGCTCTCCCTCTTTCTCATTGAGATGCACAAGCGGTGTCAGATATTCAAGGTTTACTTGATGAATGATTCCTCTACCTGGAGGAACAACTCTGAAATTTTTAAAGGCTTTCTGGGCCCAGCGGAGGACGGAATATCGTTCTATGTTGCGTTCAAACTCTTTCTTCTCATTTTCCTCAAGAGCATATGTTGTCCCATAAAAATCAACCTGAACGGAGTGGTCAATTACGAGATCTACAGGGATGATAGGTTTTATTTTCTCGGGATCGTCTCCTAGACGCTGCATTGCGGAGCGGAGGGCTGCTAGATCCACTACAGCAGGAACACCTGTAAAGTCTTGCATGATTACCCTTGACGGAATGAAAGGGATATCTCTCTCACTTCTATTTTCAGGAGTCCAGCCAGCAAGAGCCCATACATCCTCTACAGTTATTATTTGCTTTTCAGTATCCTCATGCCGGAGCAGGGATTCCAGCAGGATTTTTATAGAGTAGGGAAGCAGAGAAATCCCTTCAAAACCCTTTTCTTTCAGTTTACTCAATCTGTAAATCGTAGCTTTTCCAGAAGCTGTTTCGATAATATCTCTTACCCCAAAGGGGTCATTGCCTTCTCTCATTATTCCTTGCCTCCAGCAAAAATATGAAATTGGAACTGATATATTATGACTCTCTCTTTATTCTATGAAAGCTTCTTCTGTCCTGAGACATTTTATTCCTTATGGCTTAATATTACATTTTTTTAAATGCAGAAGTTTTCCCATACTACTCAGCTTTATTGGAGTGTGCCGATTGTTCTGTAAAAATCACAAAGCTCAGAAAGTTGTGAGGAGAGGATCAGGTATCAAATAACCAATTGCATACAGCATTCAAAAGTATGACTTCGAATTTACAGCAAATTTACAACATTGCCTTCCTTTACTTTACCCTAATATGTACATGGACATTATCAAATTAACTTATCCTTGCAGGTTTTTTAATCCACTTTCACTCAAAGATAGATTATTTTAAAAAATTGTATATTATTGCTTCTGATTCTTCTATTTTAGTCTTAATCAATACTTTAATTGTTTTCAACGTCATGAATTTTTCCTGTCAAAATTACACTATCAGTAACCAAAATAAAAATCAGGTTTTTCTAATAGAAAATTAATCTGGATATTTCAATCCACTTGCTCTTGCTATCATTCTCAGTTCATTATCTTATTTAAGAGAATTTCGATAAATTCCTATGCATTTGAGCATTGGAGAGCTTAAATATCTTGACAATGATTTCTATTGTGAAAACTCTTACTGATTTTGTTCTTAAAGAGGAATATAAACGTCTTCAGTTAGTTGGAGACAAACTTGCTGAAATTGATTCCTTAATTTATTGGAAACCTTTTCGTATCATTTTTGAGTCCATATTTTTTAATAAAGCAGTTTCCTAAGGCATACATGAAGCTGAAGTCATCATTATGTTCAGAATGCTTTTTTTACAGCAATGCATGTTTTTTTCCTGACTTTGAACTCGAGAAACAATTTATTGATCGAATTTCTTTCAGGAAATTTCTTGGTTTTCCTGAGCACATACCAGACAGTACCATAGTCTGATCATTAAAAAAAAGAATTGTTAATGACTGCAAAGAAGAAGAAAAAGTGGGGACAGTTAAAAAGCCAATTTAATTGTCTTAGTTTGAAAATAAGAACAGGTAATAATTCAGTGTACTACTTTTATCCATTAGATTCTGGACATTCAAAAGCGGATAAACCTTTAGAAGTGAAGGGAAAAAAGAGAAAGAGATACGGAACATGGACAAAAAAGGATGGTAAGTCACACTTTGGATATAAACTTCATAGCATAATAGACAGGGATTATGAGCTGATCAGAAGATTCAAAACAACAGCTGCGTAACTTCATGATTCGTATGTAGATTTATCAGAAATAAATGAGGTGTTTACAGGGACAGAGAATACTTTGGAGCAAAATCTAAAGGTTATAATGCAACAATTAAAAGAGCAGTAAAAGAATATCCACTGGAATAAGAATACATTAAAAAACAAGAGGATTGGCTTAAAAAAAAAGTCCAATGAGGACTAGTTTATGTAGTGACTAAAACGACATTCAAAGCGGGAAAAGTTCTTGTAACTACTATCCAAAGAGTGAATCTGAAGATGTTATGTACAATTTTTTGTTATCATCTCCATCAGTTGAGGACATTGAAAATAAAAGGAGTGTTTTTTAGATAACTGAAGCTATTTTTAAAAAATAATGAATAGGAAAAGAAAAAAAATGGGGTCATCTACAGAAATTTACGGGAAAGATTTAAACGGGATTCTCACGAAGAAAAAAATTAGAGGTGAATCGGAATCCTCCTAAGATCAATCTTCATTGATTTTCAGGAAAAAAATAAATGTTAAATTCGTTAGGATCTCCAGGACGAATTAAAATATAATTAATATTAAATTGTTGTCCAATTTTAAAATATTTTATGAGAAGTAATTTTATTCAGAAATTATTTTTCGTATAATTAATTTAAAGAACTAGAAGATTGATGATAGTAACTTTGTAACTTTATAGTTTAAGGTTAACAGATCTAAAGTTGCAGAGTTGGTAGCTTAAAGAGTGAGTAGTGAATTTCGATAAATCTCCGATTTCAACAAATACTTAATTTGCTTATATCAACAAATGCTCATATTTGCTTATAAGGCCATCAACCAAAAATATTGGTTTATCAAAATTCTCTATAGAAAATGAAGTGAAAAACAAATGGGATTTAAAAAGATCATTGTAATTTTGGTAGTAGTTTTGTGCATAGTCTCATTATCGGAAACATTAAGCTTTGCTGGTACTTATCATACTAAACCTGGTAATTGTGCTGGTGATGGTCTGGACAATATTGGTTATAACAATGGCAACGCCAAGACAACGGTGTCGGCAACAGGGGGTAGCCCCGACAGTACCGGCGGCAATTAAGGCTAAACAGATAGCTATGCAATCAATTTTTTGGGACTAATAGCCAGCGTGCATAATTTTATGTAAAATCTACTATGCATCCCAATTTTCTTTTTTGATTACTATTCTACTACCACCTGCCTATTTCTTGTGATCCAGAATGGAGACTTAATATAATCTGACAGCAACATTTTAATTTAGTATTATCAAGTGATTTTAGTAAAATATGCGTATTTATCTCAAATTCAGATACACAATATACTCTCATTTAGGGTAAATTTTGCGAGAATGCATAGTTTTTATCACAAAAAAAACGGTTCATTAGTAAAAACGATAAATCCTATTTTTGTGGCAACGAAAAGAGTATAGAGTCAATTAGAATTTACAGATTTTTAAGTACATTATCATGAGAATTGAGTTGGCTTTAAAACTTTAATATTTTTTCAAGAAGAAGGACTTGGAAATCAGAGAATTGCAGAAAATTATTAGATAAGAATAATGTGATAGTGTACATGGTTTCCAAATAAGAATGTCAGAGACTATATGAACTTACATACTAACAGATAAAAATTAAATTTCGCGTAAGAAAAAAATAAATGAAAATTGAATAACTATTCAACCTACAAATATAATTTATTTAATCTATTTAGATAACTTCATTTTATTTTCCAAAGCCATTGAATCCTGTGGATTAATTTCAATTGCTTTATTATACGTTTTTATTGCTTCATCTGATTTACCCAATTTTGCTAGAGCGTTTCCTTTATTGTCCCAAAACCTTGAATCCTGCGGGTTAATTTTAATTGCTTTGTCATATGCCTTTATTGCTTCATTGTATTTATTCAACTTAGCTAATTCAAATCCTTCATTGTTCCAAGATTTTGCATCTTTTGGGTTAATTTTAATTGCTTTTTGATAGGCTTTTATTGCTTCATCTGACTTGCCTAATCGGCTTAAAGTAACTCCTTTATTAAACCAAACATCTGGATTTGGTGGGTTAATTTCAATTGATTTGTCAAATGCTGCTATTGATTCATCTAACTTTCCTGATCGGCTCAAATCAATTCCTTTATTAAACCAATCCTTAGAATCCTTCGGGTTGCCTGATGTAGCAGCAACACTTCCTAATGTAAGAGGCTGAGACTGGACAACTGGCTGAAAATGGCCTGAAACTGTGCCGGCTGGTATCTCACCCAAGTAGGGGAAGCTGGTTGCTGGGGAAGGACAAGACACAACCCATGCTCCTGCGCCATTGTACACATACTGACACGGGCCAGACCAGTTCCAGCCCCAACCAAGGCCGTCACCCCAGCTTCCTCCCCAGCCCCAATTTCCACCACGGTACCAACCAGGACGTGCACTAGCTGACACACCTGCAAACGATGCTACAAAAAGGACTGCCAACAAAACAGCAAGTCCCTTTTTCATAATCGATGATTGTTTCAACATTTTATTTCACTTCTTTTATACTGTTCTACTGAACAATAAACAATAATAATATATCTGATTATATATATGAATATATATGAATATGTCATCCTTAATTTATTGTTATAAGTCCTTTGTGATATCTTGGTGGCATTTAAGCAGGTGTGTTTCGTAAGTCATCTATACGGATATCTAAAGGCATACAGAGCTTTTATAGCAAAAAACTGTGCATCAAATATAAATCGAGTTTCAAGCTCTCTAAAATGAAGGGTGAAGAAGCAAATTGTACAAAAAATTGGGTATACTCTTAATTAGACAGTTTTTTTTCACCTATTACCTGCAGTAAATGCAAAGACAGAATGTATTTATAAAAAAAGAAAAATGTTAAAGTAATAGAGCCTAAAATATAACTTTGAATTGTATGAAGAAAACCGAGGCATAAAGCTCATTTATAAGTATATGTAACATTTTTGAGTTCATCAAAAAAGTCTGAAATTTATTATTCTATCTAATTAGGTTTGAAGAGTAATTTTGCCGGAAAGTACAATTTTCGCTTAAATTATTAAGAAGGAGATCATAAATGTCATTATTCGGAACTAACGGTGTACGTGGTATAGCTAACGAATATCTGAATCCAGAACTTACACTCAATTTAGCCAGAAGCCTTGGTACATACATGGACTCAAAAGGCACGGTTGCTATAGGCTGTGATACCCGCATCTCTGGGCAGATGTTGAAATCAGCTGCAATTTCCGGTGCACTTTCAACGGGCCTAAATGTAATTGATGTGGGAATTGTTCCCACTCCTTCTATCCAGTATTATGTTCGCGACTACGCCGATGCTGGGATTATTATTACCGCATCTCATAATCCAAGAGAATATAATGGAATCAAATTTATTTCAGGAGATGGTTCGGAGTTTCCTAGGGATGGAGAGAAAAACATCGAGAAAATTTATTACTCAGGGAAATATGGCATCGTATCCTGGGAAAAAACTGGTAGATTCAGAATGGATCCCATAGTCAACGAGTACTATACCAAAAACATCATCAATTCAGTAGATGCCGAAAATATTCGCAACCGCAGATTCAAGGTCGTTGCTGATACGGGCTGCGGAGCAGGTTCTCTTACACTTCCTTTTTTACTACGTGACCTGGGCTGCCAGGTGCTCACTCTTGGAGCTCAGCCTGACGGAACTTTCCCTTGGCGAAACCCAGAACCTACACCTGAAAACCTAACAGAACTATTAAAACTTGTAAAAATAACCGGAGCTGATATGGGAGTAGCTCATGACGGGGATGCGGATAGGATAGTATTTATAGATGAAAATGGGGTTTTCATAAACGATGAAGTCCTGCTTGCCATGATGGCAAAATATATGCTTGAACATGAAAGCGGACCTCTTGTAACCCCTGTTAGCTCTTCGCAGCGTATGTCAGATGTTGCAAATGAGGCAGGAGTTGAACTTTACTGGACTGCGGTTGGCTCAATCAATGTAGCCCGAAAGATGATGGAAATAAATGCAGTATTCGGAGGAGAAGGAAATGGAGGCCTCATTTTTCCCAAACATCAGTATTGTAGAGACGGAGCAATGGCCTGTGCCAAAATTCTTGAAATCTTGGCTAGTGGAAAGAGACTTTCAGAGCTTGCTAAAAGTGTACCTGAATATTTCAACGCAAAGACAAAAATCACCTCTAAAAATATACAGGCTACAATGGAAAGAGTAAAACTTAAAGCTTCAGAACTTGGGTTCGAGATAGATACTACAGACGGAATCAAAATATGGTACGAGGATGGCTGGGTTCTAATTCGTCCCTCTGGGACAGAACCGTTTTTCAGAATATTTGCTGAGGCAAAAAAGCAGGAAAGGGCAGAAGAACTCATGCGTGAAGGTATGAATATGGTCATAAGAGCAGACAAGGCTTCAAACCTCGAATGAATTTTTCGGTAAGCCAACTGGAAAATCTGAAGTTTTGTAGGAATTAAGTTAGTTTTTTGATCTTAAACTCCTTTTCAAGTGTCCTTATTTAATTTCCATTCCTTTATTTATTTAATTTTCTTAGTGTGAGTCATTACTTTGAGTATAGTATAAATATCTTTTTTCCAAATATTTGTATTTTCTTTATCAATTAGTATGATTTTATATTTGATAAATAGCAATAAATCCTAATAGCAACTATTTTGATGAATATAAAACTAAAAACGAAGTATCTCACATCCATGATTATTTCATCACTGACATTTTAATACGCTGAAAAAGTGAACATCCTAAATTGAAAAAAGTAACAGAAAATTTGATAGTACTATTTTAACTTTATTTGACATTTTGATTTTTATGCTAAAAAGATTTTCATCCTTGAGAGAAATGGATAAGTAATATTGTTGTCAACACATTTTCGACCTACTCTTTATAATTCTATTTTGATAGATAATTATGTCATTGATAGTTGTTTTTTTCAAATTTTAAGAGAATTTTTGATATGAATTTGATAGCTTATATGGATAACTGAGTAAAAAGTTAATACTGTGTAAAAAATTAAAGTAACAAATATGCTAAAATGGAACAAAACTTGCACACTATATCTTATTCTTTAGGCTTTTTGATTGGAAGGTGACAAATGCAAAACAATATTAATAAGATCATAGAGTATTACAAAATCATTTTTGACGAAAAGATGATTTGCATTCAAAATGGAATTTATACTACCAAAATTAGGAGGATTTATATAAACCTCTGATTTTCACGAGTTATTTAATATTCCATTTATAGCCATATGACTAAATTTGGGAACTTATTGAGATCATCTTAAAAGAGTAATCTGTAATATAAGACTAACAAAAAGGCATTTTCAACGAAAACAACTTGAAAATGGGAATTAAGCCAAGAATCAGGAGTTAATAGGAATATTCACGAGGTTAAACATGGATTAAAAAAGGAAGCATACCTAAAATAAAATTCAGATTACCGAAGTAGGTAAGAAGATGGGAACAAGAATTAAAAAAACAACTGATGTAGAATTATCTCACCTAGTTTATTGAATCCTACATTCCACATCTGTGTATATTTATGGAATGTAAAATAAGATTCAAAGTTATATTTTATTTTCTTTGACTTTAAAATTTTTCTGTTGTACAAATGCATTCTGGCGAAAAATAAGTATTTGTAATAAATGATTTAATCAATTAATATAATCTTTCAAATTTGGGTTATAGGCTTCATAATAAAAATAATTGACTCAAATATTTATAAAAGATTATTCCTCGTAAAATACATACATCTATTCACCATTCATAAATCCAAAGTTGAACGAAGTAAAGTACAGAAAAAGAAACTTAAAAGCTTTTCCAGTATTTCTTTTCTTCCACATTTCCCACAACTATAGAACTCCAGATGGCTTAAATGTGAATATCTACATTGAAAACTAAATCTTTTTTTCGAATTGTGATCAATTCGCCAATTTACGATAATTAATCAAAAACGAAGTTTTAAAGGTATAAATTCAAAATAATATCATACACTTCCTATCTATTCATAGATGTTCTTTTTTCATATTTTTCGATGTTTTTCCCAGTACCCTGTGAGTTTACCATCAAGGGCAAGTTTTCCGAGCTCACTCCTAACTATGCCACTTACTTCTGTTGGAACTACAGATGAATACGGTGTTCCTGGAAGTGGAGTCAGGTAGTGTACCCTGACAATTCCTCCTTTTCTGCAGATCCAACGAATCATGTCAAGGCTTTTTTTCTGATCCTCTTTGGTTTCGGTTGGGAAGCCGAAGATGAAGTCTACTGTTGGAATAATTTTATATTTTAGGCAACACTCCACGGCTGAGATACTATCTTCTACAGTATGTCCCCTCCGGATCTCTCTGAGAATGCGATTGCTTCCGGACTGGGCACCAAAGCTAAGGCTGTAGTTTGCGCAATATTTCCTCACAAGTTCAACTGACTCTTCAGTCACAAATTCGGGGCGCACCTCTGAAGGAAAGGTCCCAAAAAATATTTTCTTATTGGACATTTCGTGAAGAGAAGACAGCAGTCGCTCCACTTCTTCAAATTTAGGGTGAATTCCATCACTTCCATAAGCAAAAGCATTGGAAGCTATAAATCGAAGGTCTCTATAGTATATGGAATTTTTCAAGATAGAATTAATACTTCGGTGCCTGATTTCTCTTCCGAAAAGCCTGGGGGTCTGGCAGTATTTACAGCCCCAGGGGCACCCCCTACTGATTTCAATCGGAGCACAAAGTTTTTTTGGGTCAAAACAGGGATAGCTATCCAGATTTACATAGGGTCTTTTTGGGGTTGTGACAATTTTGCCTGTTCCGGAGTCTTTATAAGCAATACCCCTTATTTTTCTTGGATTTCCCCCTTCCTGCAAAACCTTCACAAGTTCTGGAAGGGTTTCTTCACCTTCTCCGAGGACAACATAATCAAAGTATTCAAGCGTTTCATCTGGAACTCCTGATGGGTGAGGCCCTCCTGCAATGAAAATCGAATCTATTTCTGCATTTTTGACTTCCGTGAAAACCTTTGCCGCCTGTCGCGTTGTAAAACTGTAAATCATGATACCTTTTAGCGGCCTATCTGCAAACAAGGCTTCTGGTAACAAAGGAGCAAGGACTGCAAAGCTATAGGAGTTTTTCTTGGTGTAGCGAAAGTGCACATCCATTATTTTTTGCTCATTTTTTAAAAATTCCGGTTCTTCTCATGTCATAAGTTTAAAAGGAATCAGAGTAAAGCATAGAAGCCCAAGGATAAACATAACAATTCCAATAAGGATGCGTTTTTTATCTAGTTCTACTTCATCATTAAGGGGAGATTGATGCCCCATTGCTGTGAAAGTCCATGGGAGTATAGCCCAGAATCCATAAAAGCCCATCCTCCTTCAGCCAACAAATTACATAGAGCCCTACCAGAAGCATGATACTCGGCATTAGAACAAAAATATTTTCTGCCTTTTTGCCCAACATAGCCCTGATCATATGCCCTCCATCAAGCTGGCCTGCAGGAAGACGATTTAGAAGAGTTGCTAACATTCCTACCCAGCCTGCAAAGGCTACAGGGTGTAGGTATCCTCCTTTAGAACCTACAAGGTTCTGGATAAATATAAAAAGAGGTGGAAGACCTATATTAAACATCAGGAAATCCGGTAAATGTTTAGATGAAGGTAATTTAAGATTAAATCCTATGAAAGTAACTGCAACAGACAGCAGTAACCCTGCCAACGGTCCTGCAATTCCAATATCCAAAAGTGCTTTTCTACTGGGGAGAGGTGCTTTATAACGAACTATTGCCCCCATGGTGCCGATAAAAGCTGGAAACGGGGTGAAGTAGGGGAGGGAGACCTCCATTCCGTAGTACCTGGCTATCACATAATGAGCCATCTCATGGGAACCGAGAACTGCCATTATTGCAAGAGTAAAAGGTAACCCTTTGAAAAGTTGCAGAGGTTCGTTTAGGGGTTCCACTCCAAACAACCAGGCTCCGCAAATCATGGTTGTAAAAAAAGTCGCTATGAAAAGGACAAGGATTATCCAGATATTTTCCGTTGTCTTTTCTTCAGGGGCAGCGAGCAGAAAATATTCTCCAAGTTCATACTTTAGATTACACCGAAAACCAAATTGGTGAAACTGTGCCCATAGTTCTCCCTCAATGCTCTCATTGTCTATTTTTGGAATTTCATAGAAATAGAGAATTTCTCCATATTTTTGAATCTCATACACTTCAAATACTCTGATTATGGAGGGATATAAATGTGATATCAATTTTTCGGTATCTAATTTCTTTTCGTTATTTTTATAATTTTTTCTTTCCTGGTTCACTTTGAGGTTCATGTTTCTGCAGCTTAATGTTTCATTTTCAGA
>CAVXNY010000005.1:0-62585 GCA_963763235.1 uncultured Methanosarcinaceae archaeon
TTACGGGGGTATTCTGCGTACAGGACTTCTGACTTTCTGATTACCTTTTCTCCGTTAATGATTTTTGCTGTCATTTTCATACCTCCCCCGCAATTTTCCTGATTTTATCCATTATCTGGTCAAGGGTGATCAGGTTTCCTCCCATCCGGTTTACCAGTTCTACAGGCTGTGAACAACTAATTGCAAGCCTTATATCATCTTTCATCTGCCCATTACTCATTTCCACTGAGATGAAAGAACACCCTTTATCTGCCAGGGTTTTCAGCTGGTTTTCAGGGAATGGAAAAAGAGTTTTCAGCCTGAAAAGACCTACTTTGAAGCCTTTCTGCCTTGCAAGGTATGTGGCTGACCTGCAGATTCTGCTGCTAATGCCATAGGAAACTAGGACAATTGAGGCATCATCTGTTAGGTATTCCTCATAATCCACCTCATTCTGCTTGATCAGGTCGTACTTTGTCTGCAGCTTTTCATTAAACATCTCGAGTTCATCGAAGTCCAGATAGATTGACGTTATCAGATTAAGCCTTGTTTCGGATGTACCGTTTACTGCCCAGGTATTATCTATCTGAGGGATAGTAGCTTCATTCGGGAACTCTAGAGACTCGATCATCTGTCCGAGGACACCGTCTGCGAGAACCACAGCAGGGTTTCTGTACTTGAAGGCAAGCTCAAAGGCCTTCAGGGTAAAGTCACACATTTCCTGTACTGAATTAGGAGCAAGCACGATATTTTTGTAGTTACCATGCCCTCCACCTTTTACTATCTGGTTATAATCTGCCTGGTCCGGTCCTATATTCCCAAGGCCAGGGCCTGCTCTCATTATATTTACAATCACGCAGGGAAGTTCTGCTCCAGCAAGGTAAGAGAGGCCTTCCTGCATAAGGCTCATTCCAGGCCCTGAAGACGATGTCATAACCCTGTGCCCTGCAGCTGCTCCTCCGTAGACCATATTAATTGCTGCTTCTTCGGATTCGGCCTGGACGAATTTTCTTCCTATAAGCGGAAAGTACTTAGATGCATCATGTAGAATCTCACTTGCCGGAGTTATTGGATATCCGAAGAAACAATCACTTCCGGCATAAAGTGCACCGACGATTACTGCAGAGTTACCTTTTACGAGTTTTTTTGCCATCATTTTCCTCCTTTCTGCCTTATCTTGCTCCGTTGTGTTTCAGGGGAATATGGATCTCGATTGCAAGAGGCTCAGGGCAAGTATAATAGCAGCTCGCACAGCCTGTGCACCTTTCTCCTATATACTCTATGTAATTATAGCCTCGAGCATTCAGGTTTTCACTCATTAAAAGTACTCCTTCGGGGCAGGCAAGAAGGCAGCGTCCGCAGGCCTTGCACTCAAGGGTGTTGATTAAAGGGTATGGTTTTTTTTTATCGTTCTTTGACATGTTGGGTCCTCGACTTATTTATTTTCAGTCGTTTTCAAGGCTTTCCTCATTTTTTGACCTATTAGGTGCTTAGGGCTTTTTCGGGGTTTTAATTTAATTTTCCTTTTATCCAACTTTTTCAGCCTATTTTTTTCTAGACGATTTTTTTGTGACAGAACGAAGAGTATTCCTTTTCCATTTAGTTTTCTGAAATCTCCTATCTAAAAACTTTGAATGAATCAAAAAAAGCAATGTGGTAGTGTCGCTAATTTGCTGTAAATTAAAGTCAAATTTTTTGTATTTGTAATTTAATTTTTCTGATGTAGAATATTCTACTCAATAACTTATTGAGATTTATGGTTTTTACAGAAAATTAGGCGCCCTGCCGACAAGGCTATAAAGTAAATCAAGAATTGTCTTTTTCAGAGCAGACTTTTCAGAAAAAGTTTAAGGTATTTATTTCTTTCTGTTTTCTTTCTTCTGATTTGACCGGAAACTTTTTCCTGATGTTTTTGTTTCCTTTCTTTGACATGAAAGAATGAGGCGGATCTTATTCCTTGTAATCTTATATTCTTTTCTCTTGTAATCGTCTTTGTAAGTAATAAGACATAAATCGCCAATCTTATTAATTATTTGAATGATATTACTTTTTATTTAAAAACTGTAATTTATCTGAATTTAAATAGACATTCTATAACACTTATATTTTTTTTAAATTTATCTACCAGAGTAATATTTTTAGCACTTCTTAATAATTTTATGTCTGTTCTGATATAAATGGCTGAAAGAAAATACACTATTTGCAACCAATTATTATTGTTTTGAAAATTTCTCTGCTTTTTGATTTATTCATACAGCTATGTTTGTTATATGAATGTAGTAACAATTTTAAATAATTCTACAATTATGTGCAAAGGTGAGTTTTTTTCGATAATCATCCAGTAATTCTCTTTATATATTATTTTTAATTATTTTATACATCTCAACTTTTCTCTCGTGCTTTTCCCAACAATATCTAGTTGGGTTCCTATTTGGAGTAGCTGGATAAAATTATACTATTTTCAATCCTTGCTTATTGTTCTGATAAAATTTTTCTGCTTTTTTAGATTTATATAATGTAGCTCTATCCGATAGAAGAAATGTTTTTGCACATATATCTTCTCTCAAAATCAAGTAATTGTTTTAGGGAAGAATCTATATTCCATCGAATTCCTATATTATACCCATAAAATTATTTGTTTTCAGTATCACATCCTCCAATATTGATTCTGATTTTTGAACCATGTATACATTTTATCATTCTTTAGTTTTTATTCAATTAATCATTTTATTTATTTGAATATCAAAAACAATTAAACCTATGATGAGTGATAAATAATAAAATCAAATTAAAAAAAATATTGGGATTGGGCCCAAAATTTTTGTTACAATTGATGTGACGAGAAAGGATTGGAGATCAAAAATGTATTTGGGGATCAGTGAAGCATTTGATTTAAGGCCGAATTATATTATTTATATAATACACAAATCAGGAGCAAAAATTGTAGGTTTCCAGCTTCCTGAGGGACTCAAAAAGAAGGGAGTCGAACTAGCAAAAAAAGTTGAAGAAGCTACAGGAGCTGAGGTTTTCATCTACGGAGATCCTTGCTTTGGAGCGTGCGACTTGAATAGGACTTTGATAGAACATGTGGATATTCTCTTCCATTTTGGGCATGCGGGACTTGGGGATATGAAGCTTTCAGATAAGGTTTATTTCATAGAAGCACGCTCTTTAGTTGATATTGGGCACGTTGTTGAAAAAGCTGTGCCTGAACTTAAAGGGCAGATAATAGGGCTAATTACTACTGTTCAGCATGTCCATAAACTTAAGGAAGCTTGTGCAATTTTTGAGACTAGAGGACAGACTTGCGTAATCGGGCGCGGTGATTCCAGAATCGCTTATCCAGGGCAAGTACTCGGATGTAATTTTTCGGCAGCCAGGGCTGAAAAATGTGATGAGTACCTCTATATTGGAAGTGGAGATTTCCATCCCCTAGGTGTTGCCCTTTCCACAAAAAAACGTGTTCTTGTAGCTGATCCTTTTTCAGGAGAAGTTCGTGAGATAAATCCCTCAAAAATTCTCCGTCAGCGTAGTGCTGTAATTGCAAAATCTCTGGATGCTGAGGTTTTTGGTATAATTGTCTCAAGCAAAAGCGGGCAGAAAAGGCTTGAGCTTGCTTTTTATTTGAAGGAGTGTGCAAAAAGACATGGAAAAGATGCATATCTGATTTTTATGGATCTTGTAACTCCAGAACAGCTGCTTTCGTTCAAGGTGGACGCTTTTGTAAATACAGCTTGTCCGAGGCTTGCTGTTGATGAAATTGGACGTTTTCAATCTCCCATGCTGACGCCTCAAGAGTTTGAGATCGTACTTGGAGAAAGAGAATGGGAAAGACTTGTGCTGGATGAAATTACCACAGAGCCGATGTGATTTTTTTATTTTCAGGTTTAGCAAAAATAAAGACATCAGAGTATAAATAAGTTATATAAAGGCAATCTCATAAAAATTCTGAACCAGATATTTTTAAAAAACTAAAGTCGATGAAATGAACCAAAGAAAACTTGAAATGCTGCTTGAAGCAATCGAAGGTTTTTCCGATCCTGAGATTGAGCTGGAGCAATACCAAACTCCTTCTCCTTTAGCTGCGGAAATTCTGCACTTTGCTTTCATGCAGGGAGATCTTGATGATTCAGTCCAGGATCTTGGCTGCGGTACGGGAATCCTTGCAATAGGTGCCAAGCTCCTTGGAGTCAGAAATGTTGTGGGGTATGATGCGGATCCAAGAGCACTTGAGATTGCAAAAATTAATGCCAAAAAGCTTGGAGTAGAGGCAAATTTTATATTCTCGGACATTGCAGGCATCAAGGGACATGTAAAAACTACACTTATGAACCCCCCCTTCGGGGCAAGGATAAAGGGTAAGGATAGATCTTTTATTTCGTCAGCATTAAGAACAAGTGACGTGATATATTCAATCCACAACCGAGGAAGCTTTGCTTTTATCCAAAGGTTCATTAAGCCTGCGATCATTACACATTCTTACGTTGCGAAATTTCCTATAAAACGAATTTTCAATTTTCACAAAAAGGAAAGAAAGGTTATTGATGTAGAGATTTACAGGATCACTGTTCCTGGATATATTTAGAATTCGGTACAATTCAAGGTATCGAATCTGTAGTTCAATGTCTCAAGATTCTGTTCCAAAAATGCGAATATTAAATGCATGCTCTATAAATAATGTAACTCTGTATACATAGAGCTGAATTCTATGACTTCAGAGAAGAAATATTAAGAAAATACGAAGATGATGATCTTTCCTTTATCCTGAGGTTTATTTTCGGTAGATTCAACAGTAGGGGATATATCTGTTTAATTGACAAAATTATTATGATTAAGATATCATTCATCAATTATGACAATTAGAATGAGGGATTATGATTAGAATTAGAAAAAATAAAACTACGAGGAAGAAATTGACAGGTCCAAGTGAGGGAAAGCCAGTTATTGAAATAGGGGTTCAAATGGTTTCAGAAAATAAGGATCATTTTAAGGATCAACCAAGGGATCAGTTTAGAAGTCATACTAGAAATCAGCCAAAGGATCAGTCAAGGGACCAGTCCAGATATCAATTTAAAAGCCATTCAAGGGACCAATCTAAGGATAAGTTCAAGGGAGACCAGGGTAAAAAAAGGAGATTACCTTATTCAAAAAAGGTTCCTTGGGAGGTAACGAATATGCTTGACTTTAGAGTTCCCCGTGTAGAAGAGACACTGGAAAAAAATCTTGAAAAAGGATGTTTTGTTCTCCCAGGAGAACTTGTTGGGAGCACAGAGGAGTTTAAACCAGGAAATGGAACAGTAGTGTCTGCTGGAAATGTTTACTCCACTGCTACTGGTAATGTAATCATTGATCGCAAAGCAAGGATAGTCTCTGTAAAGCCAAATACTCTCATTCCAAATATCCTTAAAGTGGGAGATATTGTGTATGGAAAGATAATTGACGTCCGAGAATCAGGGGCAGCTGTGGAAATTGCAGGAATTGAAGGTAAAGAAGATCGGGAAATTGTTAATTCAAGGCTTGGAGATATTCATGTGTCAAATGTGAGAGACTCTTACGTCAAGAGACTTTCAGACGAGTTCAGACCATCAGATATAGTCAGGGCTAAAGTTCTAGATACTGATAGAATGCGTCTGACCACATCTGAGGATTCCCTTGGAGTTGTGAAAGCATACTGCTCAAATTGTAGAGGGGAAATTGTGCTCGAAGGGAAAAAGCTTAAATGTCCTGACTGCAATATGACTAAAATCCGCAAAATCTCAACAGAATACGGAAAAGGGATACAGTAATATTTTTTTGCTGCCATGAGCAAGTACAAATTTTTACAGAATCATTTGCATTATTTATTATTTAAAGGGGATTACCAATGGAACTGAACATCCTGTCAAAAGCTGATTATGAGCTGGAAGTTGAGCTCAAGGGTGAAACTCACACTCTTCTGAATTTGTTTAAGGACTTCCTGATTAGAGATGCAAGGGTTGAGGCCGCTTTTTACGATATGAAACATGTGAGTATCAGTGACCCGATTCTCTACATCAAAACAGATGGTACAGATCCTATTGAGGTCTTAAAAGATGCTGCTTCGACCATTATTGTTCAATGTAACGAGTTCATTGACGTATTTAGCAAGGCTGTAAATGTCTGAAGTTTGACAGAGATATCTAAAAATTATGTCAAGCGCCTTTTTAAAAGCCGGTTGCTTTCTTTTACGCTAGATTAGTTATCTATTTTGGCTTTTAGGCTTTTTAGTAACTTTTTCGGTTTAGCTACCCAATTTTTATATTATTTTTCCTATGCAATGCCCGAAAAACATATAAGGATTATATAACAAAATTAGTTCTCTGTCCCTTGTTTTTGTAATTAGCTCATAGAAATTGGTATGTATGAGAATCGATTATTATAAATAAATGAGTGGTATTAATGTCTAAAAATCTGTTTAGAACAACGTTCATAATCATCTTTTTAATCATGGCTGCAATTCCTTCAGTTATTAGTGCGTCGTCATCTGAGAATAAAGTTCTAAATGATAATGATAACGGAGAGACAATATTTATCAAAAAAGGAGATTCTTTTAATCTGCAACTGAAGGAAAATATGATGGCAGGTTATTTATGGAAAATCCGTTTAAGCAACGGACTAATTTTGATCAATACGAAAATTTATCAAACCGGATTTTCACACATGTTTGGTGGATACCAAATTCAAGAATGGATAATTAAGGCAGTAGCCGGTAGAAATCAGCAGGTAATCGGGATATACAGGAGACCCTGGATGAAAGAAACAAGTGTGGGGAAAATATTCACACTTAATGTTAACGTCATTTAAACATGAAATTTAAACATTCTTAACTAAGTACTTCTATTGTAGAGGATTTCGATAAACACCTAAATTTTGTCATATGCTTATAAACTGTATCCATATGACTTATGAAAATTAAAGGTTTATCGAAATCCTTTGTAGAGTAGCTGTCAGCTTGAGATGAACTTTTATCCACTTATGTCAACTCCCATTTCAAATATCTCCTTTTATATAGTTTTTTAATATTGAATTCCACTTTCTATAGATATATATAAGAATGCTATCTATTTTCTCAATATTAAAGTGTTTAAAAATTAATCTAACTTTCAATAATATAGTAGGCAAACAAATTACATCTATGTATATATATGGAATGTCGATTTTGATTGCTTTTTAACAGATAAGTGCTCAATTGTGGATTAAATTTAATGTTTTAGAAATAGCTATATATTATGTGTTTTACCAATTAATTTATAGTTTGAGAACTTAGTTCGTAATCGATATGGTAGTTTTAGAATGAGATTTGAACAAAATATGGTGAAAAATTGTTTATTGAATATGGACTAGACAAACCTTTCAAAAGGTTATATTTTTGCAATAATTTAGCTAATATTTTGGAATTTGGACTATGATTAAGGTATTAGTATCATGATTTGAATTATTTAATCTATCACATTTTATAAATGACTCGGATATAGTCTTCTCATAGATGATCAGGATTGTTTCAATTTTGAGAGCAGAAGGGGCTTTTTCATGGCTGAGCATAAAGAATTAAAACAAAAAATGTATGAATGGACTGAGAAATACGCAAATAAAGCAGGCTACAAGCTTAACCCGGATAAAGAAGCTCTTGATTATGTACTTGATGGACTTGCAATCAAGATTGAAAAGTTTGGAAGGCGTTACTGTCCATGCAGAATAGTCACTGGAATTGAAAAAGAGGATCAAAAAATAGTGTGTCCCTGTGTCTACCATAAGGAAGAAGTCGAAAGGTATGGAAATTGCCACTGCGAACTTTTCTTTAAAGCGAATTAAATTGAGATTACTTATTTTTAGTTTGCCCTTAAAGATACCTTAAAATTTATTTACTTGGATTTGGAACTTTTTATTATTTTCTGAATTTTTGAGTCATTACAATCGCAGAATTCGGTAAATAATTATGAATTTTTGTGATTCAAGGATGCATTAAAAAGTATCTGGATTTGAGAGGGGAACTCAACAAATTGATTATCATTATCTCAATAGAATTGGAATTAAAAGTCTACGTTTCATATTTGAATTGGGATTCGAATTAATTCAAATAGCATCTGCAGAATGTTTACTCCACAAACTGAAAATCACATTGGAAGTTAAAAAGCGAAAATTTAAGGGATTTAAGAAATATTATTTTAGAGGGATTTAGATAAACTTCTGATTTTCACGAGTTATATATGAAGCTTTTAAAACCATATGACGAAATTTAAGGGTTCATAGAAATCTTCTTTAATCAAAGGCTATTTAATCGGATTCTTCAAAATATCTCGATTTCACTTTTTGATCATACTACTAAATCTAGAACATTTCGATAAGCTCCGTACTTCGTCATATGATTTTAAAAGCTTTATATATAACTCGTGAAAATCAGAGGTTTATCGAAATCTTCTAGAAAGTATTGACTCTTCAATGAAGTCTGAAGCGAACATGAAATTTGACTCAAGGATGATCTAGAATGACAAATGCAATGGAAATTTATCAGATGCTGCCAAAAACTAACTGCAAAAAATGTGGGAAAACATCATGTATGGCTTTTGCAGTAGCTCTCATGACCCGAGAGCTCACACCCGATGCCTGCCTGCCCCTTATAGAAGAGCCGAAATACAAAGACAGCTATGAAAAGATAAGTGGTCTCTTCAAGCCGTCTGAAGGTGCAACCGAAGCAGGCCTAATAGTGCACGAATACTTGTGTTTTGGATGTGGGAACTGCGTGGTTGCCTATCCAGTCAATGTTGCAAACGACCCCTATGTGGTAGGCTCTGGAAATGCTCCCAAGGACACTAGTAAATTGATCCTGGCCATCGAAGAGGGCATCGTTAAAGCCCGGAATGTAGATGAATGCCGCCGTTTTGGAAAGAACAAAATTCTCTGTAATGGCTGTATAGTAACCTGCCCTGTAGAGGCAATAGAGTTCGTGTGAGGTAAGCGGATATGGAGAAAAACTATCATGTATGCACAGGGTGTAGCCTCCTTTGTGACGATATTGAGGTCGAGTATGGAAAGGATACCATAAATAAAGTTTATACCGCCTGCAGAGTGGGAGTAGCCCACATGAAAGAAAGCAAGGAAACTGTAACTTTCCTCGTGGACAACAAGCCAGCAGATGAGGAGCAAGCATTAAGTGAGACTGTGAAGATACTGAAGAATGCAAAAAACCCTATGATATTTGGGCTTGGAACTTCCACCAATGAAGCCCAGAAACAAGCAATAGAGCTTGGGAAAAAAATCAATGCAACAATTGACGATAGCTCCTCATTTTGTTTTGGTAGTGTGGTTGAGGCTCTTGTTACTAATAAGATAAAAACGTGCACCCTTGAAGATGTAAGGAATAAGGGAGATGTTATCATTTTTTGGGGGTCAAACCCTGCTGACTCTCATCCCCGCCACCTTTCAAAGCACTCCTACTTTCCCAGGGGAAGCGAAAAGCAGAGGGGCTGGGAAGAGGAGAGAACGGCAATTGCAGTAGATATCAGGAAGTCCCATACTGCTAAGATCTGCGGGAACTATTTCATTCAGATTCCGCAAGGTGGAGATGTAGAGCTTATCGATGCCCTGATTTCAGGTCTCTCCGGAAAACTTCCGAAGACTTCCTACAATTACCCCCCAAAGAAAATCCTTGAATTGGCAAATATCCTTAAAGGTGCAAAGTTTGGGATCATTTTTGTAGGACTTGGTCTTATATACTCTCTTGAAAACCTCGAACCTCTTTTTAGACTTATGAAGGCTCTGAACGAAAAATCAAATTTCCATCTGGTGCCTATGGTAGGGAATTGTAATATGCGGGGCTTTAACGAAAATCTCTTTGCAGAAACAGGGTATGTTAATAGCGTAAAGTTCGAAAATGGAATTGTAAAGCACGGGCCAGAATATTCAATCGTTGAATCCCTTAAAGCAAAAACTGTAGATGCAGCCCTAATTATCGGTTCTGACCCGTTTTCAAGCCTTCCAAGATCTATTGCAAAATATCTTCTTGAAATTCCTATTATCTCATTGGGTCCGTGTGAGACCCTGACCACAAAGAAAGCAAAGGTCCATATCAACACTGCAATTAGTGGGGTGGAATCTGGAGGGAGTGCAATTCGCATGGATGGGACCCTGGTAAGCTTTAAACCCATTGTTGAGATAAAAAACCCTTCGGAAGAACATATTCTTAAGAAAATACTGGAGGCTATCTGATGGATTTTGGCTCTTTTCTTGCAGCTCCTGAAATAAAGGTCAAAGTTGTAACCTACAGGGATATTTTTCAGGATAAAGCGATGATAGAAAACCTTTTCGGAGATGAGTATAAAAATATTTCAGCAATAATAAAATTTGATCCTGCAGATCTCAAACAATTAAATGTAAAAAAAGGCGATACTGTCATCCTGAAAAACTCTTTTGGGAGGGTCGTAGTCAGGGCTGAAGAATCAGGGTACGAACCACCTCATAGAGGTATCGCATATATGCCTAATAGTCCCTGGTCCAATATGCTTGTCTCAGACGAAACTTGTGGCAAAGGGATTCCGAGGTTTAACGATATCTCTTTAACTGTTACCAGTGCAAAAGGAGAAAAAGTAACAGAACTCGAGTTTTAAATTCTGTTCTAATAATGCTCCATAATTACGCTTCTGGAATACGCTGTCCTTCTCGCTATGCTCTAGAGGACTAATTGAAAGGATTAATTTCCGAAATTACATTTTTTTTCGTGCTTATAAAGTTTAAAGTGAGGTTATCCGTATCCTACCTTGTTCTCAGTGATTGTAGAACCTCTAGTAGCTTAATGCTTAAATATTTACTTTGAACAATAATTCGATCTCAAAAGTTAAATTAATTAATAAGTTTACTATGGATGAGGTATAGCTGCTGTATTCCTGATATTTACTCTGATTTTGAAAAATAGAGCAGTTGTCTGGTGGAAAGAAAGTTTGAAAGAATGAATGATGGAAATTTTTGTGATATTTTCGCTGTCATTTCTCATTATTCAGACCAGTAAGCTGATGTTCTGCCAAGATTATCGCAAAAATATTTGTCCCATAGTTATTTGCGGATGGTCAACAAGTTATGTTCTCTCAGAATTCTTGAGATTGGTTGGATGACCTTGATACTTAGACAAGTTTTGGAAAACATCTGATACTTTTGTTGCCGATGAAATGCGACTATGGAGTTACTCTGTTTTTCTTCCTCTTCGAAACAAAGACCCACGGAGTTGCTGCTATCAAGTGTTCCTGCAATAAATTTTTTGTATAGCTAAGAAACTTAATTTCCAGAGTGCCTCAATTGTCTTTTTTAAAAAGCAAGTGCATTAATATGTGAGCTACTCCTTCCTAAGATTCACTTTTGTCTAGGTTTGAAGGAGGTGACTTGTATTTACATCACTTGAACATCAGTAAGTCTATTCGTAGTAAAGTATCATCGAAAATCTAATAGCTTTTCCACAAAGCATTTTGTGATAAGAAACTTTTAATATATGTAAGTGAACAAATTTCTGTCTTTATAAATAGTGTTATTATAAAACACAATGTCATAATTTAATTTCCAAGAAGCATTTGTTGTCTGGTTCCACAAAAAAAGTACTCTTTAGAAAATTTCGATAAATCTATGATTTTCACGAGTCATTTATATCCATCTATAGCATATGACGAAAATTTGGGATTTATCGAAATCCTCTTAAAATAAACAGTACCTGAAAAAATATTTGAGGATATCTAAACTACAAAACTTGTTTACTGTTTCTGCCAATTTAAACCACTAATTCATTAAGTAGTATAATTGCTTCAAAGGCAAATTTAATGTCCGTGATAAAAGTCACATGTGAGTCTTAGATGTCAATTCACTTATTAGTTTTCAGGTGGGTTTGAAAACCAAAATTAGAACAAACTTCCTGGCCAAAATAACGATGGGTTCACTGTTCAAAAGTAAATGATATTTTTATTTATTTGAGTATGTTATTCGGAAAATTTCATGTTCGTTTTTGAGGCAATTTTTCATGGGAAAGAAAAATAAAAAAAATAAAAAAATTTAGTTCAAAAAATTTGTAGAATGTGGGATCTATTATTCCGTTTGCTCTGTGATGCAAAGCTAATGAAAAGTAACGATTTTAATCCTGATACTGTTGATCTTGCAATTCGGATAGTTGACAAGATGGCGATCATTAATGATGAGATCTGCGTTCTATGTGGAGCTTGCACAAAAATCTGCAATGTTTAATCCCTTACCTAGTGGAGCTGTAATCCGCAACTACATCAGTAAATATTTGACAAAAATAGTAAAATGCTGTCTTTCAGCATTCCATTTTTATCTTGTTCCTTCAAGCAGATTAGCTATCTAAAGCCTGCTAGAGGGATCTGATTTCAATTACAGCATTTCTTTTGCTAATTTGATATCTTCAGCCTTTATGGTTTTTCTGCCTGCATGCTCTGCAAGTTTTATCGCTTCTTTTGAAATTCCAAGTCCATAATCTTCCAGAATTTCAGTAAGAGCAATTCCTGCACCTTCACTTACTCTAGGAGCACCTGCAGTTCTTATTAAGCGCTCTATTGGTGCGAATGGTATCACTTTTGCCATATTATCCTCCACTACACATTTTATATTAGAGAATTTCGATAAACCCCTAAATTTCATCATATATATATAAATAGTTTATAAATGACTCGTGAAAATATGACTTTTATCGAAATCCTCATTAATATGAATTCCTTCTAACCCTGTTTTTGTAATCAGATTCTATAAATATCTTTGCTTATATTAGGGCTCTTTTACTTCTTATTCATCTTTTAGTACTCTTTTTTCCTTCATTTACTTTCTAAAGCTTATTTATCTTTTTTTCTATAAATACTTATTATAAGATTTTTTTATAATAGCCTTTATTAATGCTTCTCTATAACTATATTTATAAAAATTTTTATAACAAATTTTGCATGAAGTACATAGGTTGTCTTTTTCACGTATACTCAAGTTCTCTTTTTTCATAATTACAATTATTCAATTAATTATTTTTATGTGTATGCCCCCCGATAGGTTTCAGTCTCAATAATTTCACTCTTTTGAATTTCTTCCAATTTATTCCCTTTCCATATTCTTATATCTTTTCATTTGCAATCAGATGCCATATAATTGTAGTAATTTTCCTTGCTCGAGCAATAATCAACCTTGCATGTCCAATTGATTTTTTCTTCCGGTTAAAATATTTTTTTAATTTGCTATTTTTCTTTCTTGCTATCCCCTAAACAATCTGCGTTAGAGTTCACTTTGCTACGTTGATACTCTCTTTGTGATTTTCCAGGTGCAAACTTTATCTGCAAATTGGTATACATTCGAAATAATCCCAAGCCATGAAGCAAGCTTATCTACTAGATAAAAATGCTCGAAATTACCTATTTCAGCAATTAGAGTAGCAGCATCAATTCTCAAATACCTGAAACATACATTAAATTTTCATCTCACGTTTATACTTTCCATAAGCATAGTTGAAAATTTATCACTCTAAAGTTTCGATTTCATCATCAAGGTGTTTTTTAAAATTCATACATATCTGAAGCTGAGCTACAAAGCTGAGATATTTCTATGTCCTGAATTCTCTTATCTAAACAATTTTTTCACGGACATTTGGAGAAAGGCTTTATATTATCTATTGATCATTTTACCTAAAGAAAATATTGATAGAATTGATATATCGTTTTTGCTAAAAATATCTGTAAACTAATCACTTATATTGATACATTTCAGATAAAAAAATAGCACGAGCTTCATTTTTTAGATATATCCTTTTTTATAAAAGTTTGTGGCGAAGCTTAACATAAGACCAAAATTCTCTATGATCTTTTGGAAAAATTCTTGATAGATAAATCATTTTATTCAGTTCAATTTGTGCAATAAATTTTTAATCTATCTTATCTGTTTTTTTATTTGCAAATTTCTTCATGCAACAAATATGAAAGAATATATATAAGTTAAGTCCATTAACACAAAAATTTATATATGTTAGTATTCTCCGCTGTTTTTCATATTCTGCAGGCATTCAAGGTCATAGATGTATCAATGACTAGAAAATAACAAATATATCATCTTCAGACATGTTGTAGTTTGCTATATAGCTTTCAAAATGTTGAGACTCGAACTATAGATAAAAGTATGTACACATATCAGGCTAGTTTTTTTCAACGATATCGTGCTGAAGATTATTAAGGTTAAGTCTACACACTGCTATTATATAATCAAGAAGACCGAGCTCCGCTCGAAAGGCTACTGGACCAAAAGTATGTGCTCTATCTCCCCAATCCTGGAGAGCCTAGAGTCAAAAGGCTTAATCCAGAAAAATATGAAACTTAGGAAGGTCTACTCAATCATCTATAAGGGAATAATGGTACTAGATCACATGACACAGAAAAAGTTGATGCTCCGGAATGAAATATCCCAGATCATTAATATTTTTACTGAAGATTACGATAGTATAAGTGCAATTGGTGATGTCCGCAATATCCAGGATGTGGAGCAGCAAGCTGCGGGATATTCAACTGTAATAATAAGATCATAGAAGTGAATTAGTCCACACAAGTAAGGATAGTTCATGAGGTGACGAGTTCATGAGGAACATTGAAAGATTGGGATTAAGCCAATACTTGCAAGTGTAAGATATCCTCAGACAAATGGTGAAAATTGAGAAATGGTTTCATACATACTAGAGATTCAGAAGCGAGTTTGAAACCTTTGAGGAATTCATTCAATGGTACAATAAAAATTCTCAAAGAGCCTTAAAACCTGAAGAAACGGAATCATCAGAAAATGCTTTCAGGAACATATTGCCCGTGGAAGAAAATTTAGAATACGGGTTAGGTTATTTAGGTTGTGAGGATATGGAAAATTAAAAAGAATTTCAAAGCGAAATTATTCAGGGTAATACTAATTTTTGTGAATATAAAAGTTTGCTACATTTAAGTTTAATTAATTTAAAATCAAATTTAACATATTGCGTTTTTTCGGAAGAGAAATATTATTAAGTCCAGGATTTGTGCTTTCATAGAACCAATTTTTTCCATATTAGGTCCTGAGTTGTATCATATTCTCTTTCGATTACCTTTTCTTAGGGTAATATACAGTATCGAATGCATTCAGCAGAGGATTCAAACATTTATATCTTAAAAGATTTAAATAAATATCTAAATTTTGTCATATGCTTATAAATGATATATAAATGATCGTGAAACTAAAAAATTTATCAATTTTTTTACTCCAAAATAATTAGTGGCTCAAGTCTTGCAGTTTCCTTTCTCGTCCAGTATCCGCATATAGGGCAGTACTGAAATTCCTTGAAGAGATTGTTTTCAAGCTCTGAGTGGCACTCAGGACATTTTTTTAAGAAAAGCATACAATTATCTCCTATCATATCCCCAAATAATTTCTTTTTTATACTTTGTATGGCTAGTAAATATGTATAATGTACATGAAAATACTGGAATTGAACTTTCTTCAATTTTCAATTTTTTCACTGTATACTACTGTTATAAAGATCTAACTATCTAAATGTTTCGAGTATGATGTGTGAAAAATCACTTTGATATACGGTATTTTTGAGTATAGATGGTTTCGAGAAACCTCTGATTTTTCCTTAATCTCTTATATAATATTATAAGCATATGACAAAATTTAGAGATTCATCGAAATCCTTTATAGTCTTCACAGTATAAATTAACACTTCTAAAACTTCAAAAAATAACTATATAGTAATTATGTTCGTTTCTCTACTAAACCTAAATTCAAAGTTGAAACCACGGGAAGCAAAAAAATGGAAGAAAGGAAATCAGGGGAATTGTTTCTCCTCGTTTTGTATTTATTTCTGTGGTTATATAATTTCTAGTTACTTAAGAGTAAATATGGGTAACTAATGAATTAATATAACTACTCAATCTATTTAAGATGAGTTGACAGATATCTATTTAAGTGGAATAAATATTTCTGATTACTAATTGATATAAATATTAAAGCATGATATATAGCCGCCAGTTAAATAAAATCAGCTCATCGAAATTTGCCCAATAAATCTCAGTAAATGTGGTTAATGATATTGTTTTGACCGAGCTAAATGATTACTAATTGATTTAACTTTTAAAAAATAATTATTATTTCAAACGTAATTATTATGCTTAAGTCACTAGAAATTCTATGGGATTTCGGTAAACCTCTAAATTTCGTCATATGCTCATAAATGGTACATAAATGACTCGTGAAAATCAGAGATTTATCGAAATCCTCTAGATCTTATCGATACCTAGTCACCAACTTTATGTAATAGATGATCTGACCATACCTATGAATAAAACTGTTCAATTCCAATGCAGATCGAATCCATATCAGAGTTTGGGGCATTACCTTGACGATGGAGCCAAAAATAAACTCACTTACAAAGAAACGACGATTAAAGTGGTTAAACTAAAATAAAAATAGATGATAATTTACTTCATTACCGAATTAAAGGATGTTTGATTCATGACCTTCAGAACTCAAGACGTATAAAAATCTTGTATTATCTAAAATTTTTACAGTGATTTAATGAATTTGGATGAAATTACCTTGTTCTTTCAAAGCTGGCGAAAAATCAGAAAAAATTACAAAAATCCTGATTTCATTAGCTTTTTTTGCGTTTGTGCTTTTTCTCCTGAAAATAGACAATCAGCTCATATTCAACCGTGTTCTATAGCTCTCATACAGGTTCTAAAATTTGCTTCTTAACAGGCTTTTGCTCTCTCTAGAAAATGAGAATAACAGCTGCTGAGAGGATATAAAGATTAGCAGTCAGAAAAGAATTATTCCTCCAAAAATGAGTTAAGCCTTTCATCATCTAGTTCTTATAAACTTAAAACAATAGTTATTACTGTAGATGTTTTTTGAACTGTATTAAATATTTTTATTAATTTGGAATTTCAATAACTAAAAAAGTTTTGTAACTAAACAATTTCATACTTAGAAATCTTGAAATTTAATTAATGTAAATAAATCTTTTATTGTAAAATATAAAAATAAAATCACGTCCTAGAGATATTAGAGTTAATTTGAAAAAAAAGCACAAATTCCTTTTTTGTGAGATTTTATACCCATCAATCTGTTTGCTGCTTTAAGGAATTTACTCCACTACTAAGCACAATAATTACATAAATGTACTATGTAATTATTTCTCTATTATGTAGTTTACTCCTATAATATTTTGGCAATGATCTAAAAAAATACACATCTTGGAATATTATACAGGATCAATAATATTAGTGAGTTTTCTAATACTATTTTTATGGACTCAAATACATTTATTGGAAGTTGTAAAAATTTATCCCGGCATCTAAACATTAAATCCCTTGAATATACGGAAAAAAATGCTACTTTTAAACTATTAAAAAGTTCAGTGCTAGTTGCATTTACAGGGTCACTCAGGATCCATCTCGGTTTTCTCCTTCTTCAAATTCAGTCAAGTTTGCTAACCTGCATTGCAGGAGGGCTTGTGGTCTACACAGTATATACACTTGATAGGACTGTTGGATCTAAGGAAGATGCTATAAACCGTGAGGAATTAAAGGATTCAAGAAAGGAAATCGGGCTTGCTGTCAGTTTGCTTACTTTTTTAATAGGTAGCTATATACTGGCGAAAGAGGGAATGCTTATATTCGCATTCATGCCTTTCATAACCTGTTATCTATATAGTAAAGGCGTCAAAATCGGGAAATTTACTTTTAAACTCAAAGGTGGATTTGGGGTTAAAAACCTTGTTGTAGGTTTTACCTGGGGTGTTTTCATTGCAGGACTTGCAGGCAGAAACTGTGAGAACATTTTTCCTACCTTACTAGTTTTAACTTTCTTTGCGGTCAAACTCTTTGTCAATTCTACAATCTTTGATTTCAAGGACATAAAAGGAGACACTTTTGCAGGTATCAAAACTCTTCCGGTCAGTATTGGAGAACAGAATACCCGTAAGCTTCTTATTGGAATGTACCTGCTCTCACATTTGATACTTGGTATCGCGCTGATTCACAGAGTCATTGCCTTCGAACCTCTGATTATTCTCTACAGTTTCATATGTGGGCTGATCTGTATCCAAAAACATACAAAATCTGGAGAGGAACTTCCTTCTCGGAGACTAGAAAAATTTTTTCTTGTGTATGGCGAATCAGCTTCAATTCTTGGCCTGAGGATGATCACAGGTGCTATGCTGGTATAAGGTTGTCTACGGAACAAGCTATGGTATAGAGATTGAGAAATATTACATTCGGCAGAATATTTTAGGAAAAATAATTCAATTCACCGTAAAATTGTTGAACCAAAAATAACAAAAACCTTAGTCCATATTTTGGCGGCCTGCTTTTAAGCTTCTCTTAGAAGATCTTCTGCAGAAGTTATGAGACTATTTAATTTATTGTGGAATCATCAAAATTTAACATTAATTCCACAATCTATTAGCTGTAATCAATTAAAAAAAATCTAAATCGTAAAAAATACCAAAGTTAAATGCTCTTTATTTCAATTGAGTTCTCTTTATAATGCTTAAAAAGATCTTCTCCCCATTTTATTGAAGGAGAATCAAAACCTACTAGGTCACTTCGGGGATCAAAGGTTCCATTTTTGAAAAAAAGAGACAGGGATAAGAAGAGATCCGTTACTGCGAAGGAGACTTTCGCATTGTCATACACATGTAAACTTGTGTGTTTATATCCAATAAATTCTTCAATTTCATAACTATGCTCATTTTTTACTTTGAAGAAAACATTTGGGGTAACAATGATGTAAACTGGGATCTTTTTACGAGCGATCTCCAGAAACATTTTAGGAAAGCTTGGGAGAAATATAGATGCAAAACCCATAAAATAAGTAGAAGTCATGACGTTGTCCATAAATGACTTATGGGAATCGTAGATGTATTCATGTTCATTTTTTACGATCCTACACTCTTTAAGATCCTGGATTCTGTTTAATAGTGTATCAGGAATTGCAGTTAGGTCATGGTTTTTCCAGAAATCTTCATTCGATTCTATAGCTGTGAGCGTATCCAGAAAAGGCTTGTAATATACAGCTGAAACTTTCCCTAGAGGGGTTAAACGATACATTCCATCCTGTCTGGCAATCATATTTGCTGATTCCATCTCCTTCAGTCGAGGTAGAATCTCAGGTGACCTTACGTCGAAATAATCTTTAATTTCTGAAAGAGTTTTTGGACTCTCCTCAAGCAGAAATAAAATATCTTTTCTTTTTTCAGAAAAGGTTAGAGTGCTCAAAAGTCCGCCGCCTTTAATATTTATCAACCCACGATTTTTATCATTTTCCTACAGGTCATTGAAGTTTCATATCCGTAAGTAAATTATCCGATCTTTATTTACTTAGAAAGCTTAAAGTTTGTTGTTATCTCCATTTATTATATCATATTAATTCGACGGTTGTATCCTGGTAATATAACATTGTTATAATCAATATGAATTCCATATATATTATCTTTTTTAAGAGTAAAGTAGTTTCGAATATCTTCAGCCTCGAAACCATTTGTATAAAACCTAAAAAATATCAAAAAAAATATATAATGTGGTGAAGTCATTAGCTATGTAAAAAAAAAATAGAACCATTTTAGTATAGTTACTACCAGTTTACTGTCTGAATCTTTTGAATTATACGGTATCGTTAATATAATTACTTTACTTGATGAAGCAAACTATAGATCTCAAGAAGTTCTTAATGTTTATTTCATATTGTAACATCTCTTACCAATTTACCTGAATCTGAAATCAACGAGCACAGATCAAAAAGACCAAAAATCGGAAAAGCCTTCAGAAGGTAGTATTTTCAAACATATGCAACTCGATATGATTTAAAGCACTCTTTCTTCAATTATGAAAATGAAAGATGACGTTTTGAGCTTAACTTTGTCACATTTCCTCTATGTCTACTCGGAAATATAATTTTATATTAATAGGCATATTTCAGTTAAATGATAATAGGAGATTTAATAGGAGATTTTATTGAGTCGAATAATTTTTCGGTAGAAAAATACTTTCCTGAAGTTCATTTTGAATTATATTTTTTAAAAAACTCGTTCTGCTGTTCTATCATTATCGATTATCTTAATTGCTTGATTCGCCTCCCGTGCAAGGAAAATAAGAAGAAAATAACAATTTATTGTTGTAAATACGGTAACAATCAATCATCAATTTTTTTTCGCCAATTCTCCTTGGTCTTCAACAAATCTTCAAAAATCTGTTCGAACAAAAGTCACTAAAACTATAGAGAATTTCGATAGACATCTCTATATTTTGAGCGTTTGATAGTTTAAATTTCTTAACAATAATTTTTACTCATGAAAACTTTTACTGATTTTGCTCTTAAAGAAGAATACAAACTTTGTTAGTAAGCTGGAGACAAATTTGTGAAATTAATTTCTTAATTGATTGGAAAATCTTTTCGTATCATTTTTGAGTTCATATATTTTAACAAACAAGTCCTCTTTATACAGATCTGAAGCTGATGTCATCATTATGTTTAAAATGCTTGTTTTACAGCAATTGCATGGTATTTGCGACTTCGAACTTGAAAAAAATATTGATTGAATTTCTTTCAGAAAATTTCTTGTTTTTTCGGATCATATACAGACAATACCACAGTCTTGTCGTTTGGAAAAAGAATTAATGATAACTGCAAAGAAGAAAAAATATGTGTACATTTGCAAAGATAACTTGATTTACTTGTTTGAAAATGAAACATGGAACGATTTCGAATTCTACTGTTATCCATTCAGATTTGGATTTCCAAAAGCAGATAAACCTCGAGAAAATGAAGCAAAAAAAGGAGAAGCATTGATAGATTCTTGATAGAAAAGGTTGATAAGCTACACTTTAAATATAAATTTCATAGCACAATAGACAGAGATTATAAGCTGATAAGAAGTTCCAAGGCAACAACTCTATAACTCTATGATTCTCGGATAGATTATCAGAAAAAACGGAGTAGTTTACAGGGACAGAGGATACTTTGAAACAAAATCAAACGGTCATTATGCAACAATTAAAAAAGCAGTAAAAGAACATCCTCTGGAAATTGATGATATATTAAGAAACAGAGGATTCGCTCAAAAAGAATTTAAGGGAAATAAGTTTATGTAGTGATTATACAAATATTAAAATAGAAGAGTTCTTGTCACTACTTCAAAGAGTGAATCTAAAGATGTTGGGTACATCTTTGTGTTTTAATCTCTAATTTTGATGACATTGGAAAATAAAAGGAATATTTTAAGGATAAGAGGAAGCAATCTTTAAAATCAAAGAATAATGAACCAGAAAAGAAAAATAGGATATACAGAAATTAGCGAGAAAGATTTGGCCAGGATCCCCGCAAAGAAAAAAACAAAGATAAATCGGAATCCTCTATGGTATTTGTTTCCGTGTCACCTATTAACCTGATTTAAATTAATTTGAATTTATCTGAAAAAGTTTAAAGAAAGAAGTTTAAAATAATTCATAGAATCAGTTACACGACTCAAAGAACTTATTTGAGGTAAATATACAGATTTAGCTAACTTAGAATCACTTGCAAGGAATTGTATGAAAATAGTTTGTAGCAAATAAAAAGTGTAACTAGTTGCGTATTTGACTACAATCAGAACTGAAGCAGACTGCTTTTTAAAAAAGGCAAGAAGTAATATTTTAAGCATTTTTTAAATTGAGTTTCATTTAAGAAAATGCCGCAAAAGAAAAAAACGGAAACTCAGAAGCTGAAATGATGGAACTGGAGATGAGAGAAGATAATTACATAAGGGCTTGCAGGGAAATTTTTGAAAAAGTACTCGCAGGCGAAATAGAAGACGAAAATCAGTTGAACAGAACAAAAAAAGAAGTCAGTAAGAATTATCATCTGGACATCCTGCCTAGAAACGGGGACATCATAGTGCAGGGTTCCCCAGAAGAGCGGACTACAATTAAGGAATTCCTTAAACGGAAACCGGTGAGAACAATTTCCGGAGTGGCAGTAATTGCCGTAATGACATCTCCTGCTCCATGTCCACATGGGGTTTGTCTGCCTTGCCCTGGAGGACCGAACTCAGTTTTTAAATCTCCTCAAAGTTATATGGGCAGGGAACCTGCAGCTATGAGAGCAATTCAGAATGAGTTCGATCCCTACTCTCAGGTTAGATCCAGGCTCTCCCAGCTCAAGGAGATAGGTCACGATATAGAGAAAGTAGAATTGATAATTATGGGCGGCACGTTTTCCTCCCGCAGTCTTGATTATCAGGAATGGTTTACCAAAAAGTGCCTAGAGGCTATGAACGATTTCACTTCAGAGGAGTGGAGGGAAAACGTTTGGAAAATCGGAAAATCTTTGCCTTATATCCCGCTCGAAGAGGTACAAAAAGCCAACGAAATAGCTGGGATCCGTAACATAGGAATTACATTTGAAACTCGTCCGGACTGGACAGCAGCAAAACATGTGGATGAATTTCTTAAGCTTGGAGGAACAAAGGTAGAGCTTGGAGTTCAGAGTATTTATGATTTTGTGCTCACACGTATGCAGAGAGGTCATAACGTTGCTGAAATTGTAAGGGCCAACCGTGTGTTAAGAGACAGCGCATTAAAGGTTGGATTCCATATGATGCCTCATCTCCCTGGTTCGGATTCTAACTTAGACCTAAGATGTTTCAAACAACTATTTGAAGATTCTCGCTTCAGGCCTGATTATCTTAAGATTTATCCTACCCTTGTGACTGAAGGTACTCCTCTATACAGGCTCTGGGAAGCAGGAGAATATAAAGCTCTTTCGGATGAAGAGGCGGTAGAACTTGTTGCTGACATAAAGGCAATCCTGCCTAAATGGGTCAGACTCCAGCGGGTACAGCGGGATATTCCCTCTCACCAGATCTTTGCAGGAGTCCGGAAGAGCAATCTCAGACAGCTTGCAAAAGAAATGCTTATAGAAAAAGGAAGAAAATGCCGCTGCATCCGCTGCAGAGAAGTAGGGCATAGCAGCCTGAAAGGGAAAAAAGTAAACGAGAAAGATATCGAACTGACTGTGGAAACCTACAAAGCATGTGAAGGCACAGAATATTTCATAGCATTTGAAGATCTTGCTACAGACATTCTGATAGGGTTTATTCGCCTTCGTTTCCCGTCAATTCCTCACCGTCCAGAGTTGCAGGAAGCCGCTTTGATAAGAGAGTTGCATGTATATGGCTCCATGGTACCTATAGGTAGGGAAGCAAAGCAAACGGATTGGCAGCACAGAGGATATGGAAAGGAACTTCTGGAACATGCAGAAAAAATAGTGCATGAAGCTGGTTACCGAAAACTTGTTGTTGTCAGTGGAATAGGAGCCAGAGAATATTATCGGAAATTCGGATATGCTCTTGATAACCTGTATATGTCTAAAGTTTTGAAAAATTAGATTTTTTAATATTTTATTGGATCCAAAGATTCCTCATTATTTATCCAGTCAGCGACCACAATAAATCCTAAGCTTGACAGTATACACTAATTCATAATTGAAATCGATACTATTTTTAGCTTAAGTTAATTTGATTAAACTCATGAATATATATAATGTTATTATGTAGAGTATTTCGATAAGCTCCTATGCATTTGAGGATTAAAGAGTTTAAATTTCTTAACAATAATTTTTACTATGAAAACGGTTAATGATTTTGCTTTTAAAAAATATAAAAGTCTTCAGTCAGTTTAAGACAAACTTGTTGAAATTGATTCCTTAATTAATTGGAAATCTTTTCGTATCATTTTTGACTTCATATATTTTAACAAAACAGTTTTCTGATGCAGATATGAGGCTGAAGTAGTTATTATTTCTAGAATTCTTATTTAAAGCAATGGCATGGTCTTTGTGACTTTGAACTTGAGGAACAAAGTATTGATCGAATTTCTTTCAGGAATTTTTTTGTTTTTTCTGAGTACATGCCAGACAGTACTATAATTTGGTCATTCAGAAAAAGAATTATTGATAACTTCAAAGAAGAAGAAATATTTGACAGTTGCAAAGCCAACTTTATTGCCTTTGTTTGAATATAAAAAACGGGATGATTCAGGACACTATTTTATCTATTCAATCCTGTCCAGGCTAAGGATGCAGATTCTATGGAATTAGTCTTGAAACAAGCTGAAGCGCTTTCAAATGTGTGGACAAGTTAAAGAATATTGAAATTTTAATCATTGAAGGCTTATAATAGGAAAAACTCAGCTATTGGAATTGGAATATAAAAGCTAAAATTCATTTAGCTTTCGCTCAATAAACTTGCTAACTAGGGCTCAAATATCAAGAATTATAACGAAAAAAAATTTACTCATTTTTCAGCTTTTAGGGTATTTCTGACCTACTGATAGAACCTTCTATATAAAAGAATATTAAATTTTTGAGGCACTCAATTTAGAGCCTTATGTAGCCAATCGCTCATATTTTAACTCAAATGAACAGAAAATTGGCTTTACGCATGAAAAAATGAATGAAATTATTTGCAGGCATCATATTTGGAAGATAAATAACACAACAAAAAATATTATAAAGTATAGAGGTTAATAGTCCTTTGCAGAACAGATAAATAACTTTTCCAAATAAAATTAGACACTGTTGATGTGTGCAGCATCAACAGTATTTCTCAAAACAATTCATGATGAAGCTTGATTTTTATAATAATCAATTTTTTCAAAGGCCGGGTCCATACCCCATGTTCCATCGTATTGCAAATAAACAGTTTTCAGATTTCCGTTTACTAAAGATACCTTAAAAGATCCTAGGTTTAATTTTTATTGATTATAATTTTAGTTATATATTTACAAATGAAAATCCAATGTTTTTTACTGCTTTATCATTTTCAATTCAAATTTAATATTTGAGATTGGATTCTGTATTTTAGCTTTGTGAAATTCAAATCAATTTGAAAAACGGAGTATAAAATATATCTCATGTGATAACTTATTTAGGACTAAATCTTGATTATTTAACAAAATGGTGAATGTATTAAAGGCAGTCATCGAAGAATCTGTGAATTCGAATCGACTCTACATCTCTTTTGTCCATCACAAAAACAGATTCCAAAGTCAATAAATAGATTTACAAAACTGAGTTTTTAATGCATATTTTTTGCTATAAAGCTTATGCATTCGTAAAATAGATTAAATCCTATTTTTTGTGACAAAGAAAGGAGTATAGAGTCCATTAGAAATTATAGAACTTTAGGTACACTGTCTAAACTAAAAATCGATAGCAAATAACATTTTTAATTTTACTATGTTTTCTTAATACTTTTTTTGCATTTACAGTGACAGTAATCGGTCATATACTCTATACTCCGATATGATGCATAACAGCTGAGTTAAGAAAAACATAGTTTAAGGTTAATAATAAATTCAAGTCTTGTGAAGTTAAATCGCGTATCAAAAACAATTCCTCGTCTTTCAGAATGATTCACAATTCTCAAGCTTTTCTCAAGGATTGAGAATTGGGGATATTTAAAACGGCTAAGATGAGGAATTATTCACCGGCCTTGACACAGAAAATCAATTCACAGAAATTTGCTCATTGAACCTTGATAAAGAAGGCAAATGATACTGTTTTGTTCAGGATGAATCGTTATGAATTATTTCCCACACCCTAAAAGCGATTTAAATATTTGGGCGCTACAAGTGTGATTTTTGAACACTCTTTTTTGCTACTGATTTTGGAGGTGAATAAAGATAAAAATCACGTTTATTTGAAAGTCAAGTTTAACCTACCCTTTTCCTGATTCTCAGCTTCCGAGCTTATCAGGCACTGCGTTTTCTCAGGACTTCCAGCAATTTATCTGCATTAATCATCATAATTTCCAGTGCAGCTTTTGAAAGCTGTTCGGAGCACACAGCCCTTGCAAAGGTCTGCCATGCTGAAAGCTCTCTCCAGAGGGGAGGCAAAAAAGATATCATTCCAACCATTCCAGCTATCGGGTCAGGGGAAATGTGAAGACACGCATTTATTCCTGAAGAAATCAGCCTGACCAGGCACATGGGACAGGACTCAAGCGAGGTGTAAAGCTTATACCTTTCAAGGGTGATAATTTCCGGATTTCGTTTTCAAACATGTTTAAGGTAACCACTTCTGCATGCAGGTCACTCCGAAAAGTGGGAGAATACATAAGGTTATGCCCCATTGAAATCACTTTTCCAACTGTGTCAACAAGAAGGCTTCCTACACCGTAGTTTCCTGAGCCCACGGATTTTAAGGCCAGAACGACAGCAAGCCAGGCATAAGGCTCGTCTGGGTGGCCGGGAAGAAATTTGTATTCTTTCAGCCAGTTTTTCCAGTTAATAACATTTTTGTTTTTGAAACCGTCTTCTAAACAAATTTTATCCAGTATTTCCTCCCCCAGATCCCTGATATTCTTAATCATCAAGATAATCTCCTTTTTAGCTTAAATGGCATATTAATAATACTTATTTAGTTATGAAAGGTTATTAAAGTACATAAATATCTCTTGGTCGTCCACTAATACATGATTGATGTTTTCATGGCATTGTCTCAAACATTGCTTTTGCTTGCGTTTATATGCTCGCACAGCAGGCTGGCTACAACAGCTTGGTACTTAACCTAATATTCTCCTGGATTAAACATTGGATGTGAATAATCCATGATATGCACAGGTTTTTATTAAAACCTATACATAAGTAAAACCTAAAAATATTGTGTTGTAATGAAAGAAAAGGATTGAGAACAGTCATTTTTACAGAACTTTCAGTACATTGTCAAAATTAATTCATAATTTATTTCAGATAGTTATTGTTGACCTTACAATATAGTTTTTCTCAGATTGTATCTGAATTCAGACTATTTTTTGAACAACTGCCTTGCAATTTAAAATACTTTTGTAATAATGGAGCTTTAAAAGTTCTGATAAGTTCTACAAACAAAAATGATATCAGAATTAATTTAATTGATAAGTAAATATATTTTTCCAGTAGGGAAGTTTACTTTGTAGAGTGAAGTATTAAACCATGTAGATTTTGCTTAGCTATTTTTTATCATTAATATATAAACAAATATTAGGAGACTGATAATGAAAAAACCGACATCCGATAAAACAAGTAGAAAACGTACAATCATAACTGTTTTAGGAATCACTGTACCGTTGCTTTTAATGCTAGTGAGTGTCACAGGCTGTGTATCATTTGCAGGTATCCCAAACTTAGACAGTAACAACGTATCGAATTTAAATAAATCAGATGAAGCAATAAAAGTTTATGACAAAGCAATTGAAATTAATCCACAGGATTCAAAAGCTTGGTATAACAAAGGTTTAACTCTAGGGAAATTAGGCAAGTTAGATGAAGCAAGAATAGCCTATGAAAAAGCAATTAAAATCGACCCGCAGCTCAGAAGCTTGGCACAATAAAAGTAATCTATCTGAATAAAACAAATCCGATTTGTAGATTATTAATTTTTATTTATTTTTTATCCTTCACGAGATTGAATTTTCATCTGATAGCATATAAGCTCATATGGTCTTTTGCGTTCTTATTTGAAAATCATGTTCATGATCACTTTATTCCTGTCTGATAATTATCTGGCAATTCTTTGATTTTTAAGTCCTTTTTCTTGAAATAATATTAAAGCTTTAAAACCAACTCAACTCTCACGACAATGTACCTAAAAATCTGTAAATTCAATTTACTCCGTACTCTTTTCTTCGCCACAAAAAATAGGAGTTATCGTATTTACGAATGCATAGTTTTTGTCTTAAAACCTATTTATCAGTAAAAACAATCAAAACATAAGCTTTGTCAGTAAAACTATTGACTCTACATCCTACTTTTTGCAACGAAAAAAAAGAATAAATTAGGAGAATTTTATTTTCATTTTGGATCAAAGCCAGATAGATTAGAGATGTATAGTATAAACATAAAGGTAGAACAACATTATACGCTAAAAATATTAAATATTTTATGAACTTAGTATAGCTTGCGTTCTTATCTACTGTTATATAGCAACGATCTATTCCAAAATAAAACTACCCCATCTAACACTTCGCATAAATCCACTCATTGTAATAAAGGGATTAAAGCAAAAGACGTAACTCATAGGTCCAATCATAAATTTCTTCGATATTAGGTTGTGCCTTTCGGAACTTCAATATTTTTTCAGATGAGAACGCAATTACCCCACTATTTTTTAAAAATTAACGAATGAACCGATATTAATAAACTTTCCACCGGGTTTATTATTTTTCTTTGTTGTCTGATAATTAACGCATACATTTTGTATAAAAATTTCTGAATTTCTTTAGTTCCATCTGAAATAAGAAATCATCATTGGTATATAACTCGTGGAGCTTGTGGGACGGATAGACGAACATAGCCGCGTCTAATACTGGTGCTGAATTTGACTACAGGAAGTACCTAGCTAATAGTCATGTTCTTTATAAACTCACTCATCGATGCGAATTCCCAACGCGTAAGCTGTGATAATGCTTGGATCTGGGTATATAACGTTCTTAGATGCAGCGCTGAAACTCTGAGCTTGTGAGATAGAGGGCTCTAATTTCCAAAGAAAATTTCCCCACTCATTCCAATGAACTTCAGCTCCACCACCCACTAAGGCAAAGCCGGGCTTCACTAAAGCAACAGCTTCTGGATGAGGTGTTTGGTTAGAATCGGCTTTGGTGATGGCTACCGTGACTGTGCCAACTACAATATTTTTTTTGATACATATAGCAAATACCTGAAGATTGGAAGGGTCTGAGATACCGTGATCCTTAGAACAAGCCTTCCAAGAAAACTCTGTTATAGGGAAGGAAGCTGTTCCAAGGTTCCCAGCTCCATGCCAGTCTACCCTGAACCCCCCGCCAACTAGTACAAAATTATCAGATGGAACACAAGTTTCAGCTTCAGGATGTGACGCCACTCCACTAGCAGCCGTACTGACGTACATTGAATCTAGCAACTGCTGCCTACTCATTCCCTTAATCTTTATTCCGATTACATGTGTGATTAGCTCGTGTGGATGAGGATACTCGTGATCTTTAGAACTAACAACCCATCCAGATAGATCATTGTTCGGGTAAGAGGCAGTTAATAATGCTCTATAAGGAGATTGATCAGTAGTTTTGCCACCACCGCCGATAGCTAGCATATCATCGTCACCGACTAATATTTCTTCATCTATCCAATGCTCTTTCGGAGGACTAGATATGTGTGAGAATACAGACACGGTGATTAATCCTGAAGTGTCATTAAATGTAATGTTGTAAGTTCTTACTGAGCTCATGTTGAATCCCCTAGTTCTGTAGTAGTGATCTCGCGCTTATTCTGCCTATATTTCTTTAAAATTAGTATTTTTTAACTATTCCCCATTATGCAAGGAGCTATATAAAATATTTACTTACTTATAAATATGTCAATATTTTAAAAATTCACATTGCCTAAACTAACAAAAAAGGTAAATTTTGATCTTTTTATCAATGATATTTTTTTGCAATCCTGTCAAATTTGGTAGAAGCATTTTTTTTCACTCATAAAAGATTATCTCTTCGATCAGGAAAATGGAATTCACAATCTCATTACTAGTTTTTAAACTTTGCATTGGTAAAGGAAGCTTTTCTTCAATCTGGTGTTAAACGTTTTGATAGAACTTATTCCTTACAAACACTCTCTTGCAATTATACTTGTATATTCGTATTTAATATGGAATGATAGAGTTTACAGGCACGTAGGTGAAAATCAGGTCTTTGTGGCTTTGTGTGGATTGAAAATAATTATCCAATTGAATAAATATTTATAAAATAATAAAATTCATTATAAATATTTAATTGTTTTTTTGATTGTGAAACATTTTATGTGATATCATTTTTTGTTTAGAAACTATTTTTCGTGTAATTAATTTAAAATAATTGTGAAGCTTTTATAACTAAGTGCGAATTAAATGCTGAAACAACAAGTTAGTAAATAAAAAAGGTATCCTTACTTTTTTAATCAGAAAAATATATTATATATATATAATTTTGGGGAATGAAATGAAAGTTCTTTATGTTTATGCACATCCTGAACCTAAATCATTTAACTCTGCGCTGAAAGATATCGCTCTGGATACCCTGAAAGAAACAGGGCATGAGATAATACTTTCCGATCTTTATGCAATGAAATTTAACCCTGTTCTAACAGCCACAGACTTTCCAGAACGAAAAAATTCGGAGGTGTTTAAACCTTTATTTGAAGCTATCAAGGCATCAAAGGAAAGAACTTTTGCTCCGGACATTAAAGGAGAGATGGAAAAAGTGAAATGGGCTGACATGTTAATTTTTCAGTTCCCGATTTACTTCACAGCCATGCCAGCAATTATGAAAGGCTGGATAGACCGCGTTCTGGCTCCTGGATTTGGTTTTAATCCGATCACTAACAGTATCTATGATACCGGCCTTTTAAAAAGCAAATACGCAATGCTTGTTACCACCACCGGATCTTCAAAAACGATGTATTCTGAAGGAGGAGCACATGGAGACCTTAACAGACACCTAAAATCATTAACTCACTGCGTATTTGAATATATGGGATTGAAAGTTCTTCCTTCTCATATAATTTACGAAGCAAGCAATATGTTAAAAGAAAGAGGGACTAAAGAACTGGAAAAGTACAAGACACAGTTGCTTAAATTTTGACTTTAGGAAAGAAAGCTTAGAAACACATCATCACAAATGCATAGGATAGAAACAAGGAGAATAAACTCAAAAAAATGGCTGCATCGCGAATTTGTTGTAAATTCAAAACAAACGGTGACGAAAGAGAAGTCGGTTTAGTTCTGGTGTGACTGGATGTGGAACCCTTAAGCTAATCAGTGAATATGGACCTGCTATCTCAACATCGGCGAGTTTAAGTTTTGGACCTTTCTCGGTGGGTGGTAGCTACTCACATAGCTCGTCAAAAGAGACTTTTAAGTCAACATTTGACTGGGTAACTCTGAGAATTCTAGGTTTGCAGATCTTGGCATGGATCAGTGAGATTTGCCACCATCTCCACCACAAAATGCACCCATTAGACCATTCACAGCATTATTTGAAAGTTGTGAAGGGAAGCTATACTGAAAAAGACTACTGTGGCTCTAGGGATCCTACTAACAAGAAGGTGTTGGATTTTATAAATGCACTTTTGAATGACGTCAAGGATGTAGCTAACGATCTTGATGTTCCAATCAGAATTTACTCGGATTATCAGCTCCTTAAAAAGAATTTATCGTTTTCACTGATGCATAGGTTTTGTATGAAAAAATATGCATGCATGAGAAGGGAGCAAATGCAATCATAGTCATTGATCCTGCAATTCTACTCAAAGCTTTAAACGCATCATGTGAGAAAGTCATTCAAGCTGAAATTATTAGTTTTTTCTGTGAGTAGGGGAAAATTCATGAGCTGCTTTAGGCGATCTGTGTGTTGATACAGGGGTGTTGTTGCTACAACTGATTGTATTAAAATGGGTTGTATTTGATCTACGACAGGTTGTACTACGATGGGTTGTTCTTCAAAGGATACATAGTTCCAGTCCCACACTAGAGTAGTAGGATTATATACCCATTCGTAGTCCGGATATTCAACATCATTGAAGTAGTGGTCATGGCGATGATGATGATGGTGACCACGCCACTTATGAAAGTGATATCTACTGAGATGTCCGCCTTAGTGTTCAATTAGGTTGTATCCATCTTGGTATTGTGCAAATATTCACTCTATTTTACTTTTAAAAAGAATTATCACAAATCAAGAAGCTTTAATTTGAATTTAAAGATCTATTATTAATTATCTTATCTGAAAAATATTTTTATTAATTTAAAAGCTTTTAACAAGTAAGCTTATATACTAATTATAATATGGTATGCATGTCTACCTGTAGGCAAATATCAGTATAATTAAAACAGTTCTAGAGATATATTATCTAACTATGCTTCATAGATTAGATTTACCAACGAAGAGTAGATCGAGAAATAATTTTCTCAAGAATATTAAATAAAACAAGTAGATAAAAAGAAGGAGATAAAAAGATGTTAAAACAAATGAAAAAGACACTGGGTATTTTGCTAGTAGTTTGTTTTTTAATGTCCGTAACCGCTGCAGCAGTAAGTGCAGAAGCCATTGTGGTTAAGGAAAAGAAAAACGTCACTACAATCATGAAAGATGTAAAGACAAAATTCGTCAAGCACCACCACCACAAAAACATGAATATGAATGGCGGGAAGGTAAAAGATGGGACTATGAAAATCGAAGATGGTAAAGATAAGGCCATGAAAACAGAAATTGGCAAAAATTTACCTATAAAAACCTAAAACGGCAAAGATAAGATTACGAAAACTGAAACAGGCAAAAATATACCTATTAAAGCAGAAACAGGTAAAGATAATATCGTAAAACCCTAATCAGATAAAGATGTAACTATAAATAGCTGAACCAGTAAAACTCTGATAGATATAATGGATAGCTGAAGCATAAATACTGCTTAAAAAACGGACAAAAATCTCTAAAATGCTTTAGTGATATTCGGTGATATTCACATAAATGACTTACAAAACATATTTCCTTATGCCGCCATTGATATCACAAAGTGCAACGACAAATTATTCGTAAAGCAATAAAAAACCATTTAGAGAGGGTTTCAAAAAATCTCAATTTTTAGCTAGGTGTTTATAAGGTATATATATGTAATTTTTTGAAATCGGATGTTTATCGAAATTATTTATATCTTAGTAAGTTATTAATTTAAACAATATAAAGGAAGTGAAATGAAAAAAGTACTGTCTATTCTATTGGTAGTCTTTTTTGTTGCATCTGTTACAGCAGTAGCAGCTAGTGCAGAGCGTGATGACCATCGCAACCATGACGGTTTTGGCGGTGGTGAACATCGTGACCATGGCGGTTTTGGCGGTGGTGACCATCGCAACCATGGCGGTTTTGACGGTGGTGAACATCGTGACCATGGCGATTTTGGCCGTGGTGATGAACATCGCAACCATGGTGATTTTGGCCGTGGTGAACATTGGGGCCATCATGGATGGCATCACCGCCACCATGGGTATGGCGGCTATTATGATGATGACTGTTGGGTGTGGGACCCTTACACAAACCAGTGGGTATGGGCCTGCTAACCAATGAGTATAGATACCTGTAATAGATTCAAGTTTTAAAGTAAACTCTGCTCTTATTACAAAGTATCTCAAAATCTTTAAATTCTAATTGGCTCTGTATCACTTTACTTCATCACAAAACAGATTTCAGAGCCAATATTTTTATTTACAGAGCTTCTATTTTTAGATTTTCATTTATGTATAGTTTTTGTGACAAAGACTATGTATATTTCCAATGTCAATTTTTGATTACAACATTTTGCACTATTGCCATACTTTTAACAAAAGCCCTACTTTTAACAAAATTTAATTTAGCCATATGGTATGGATAATAGCTTTTATCAGGCCTTTAAAATTTAAAATTTAATCTAAGGTTAATATATATTGCTTTTTTGGGACGAAGCTCAATGTTAAATTTGTGGAAATCTCCTGACATAATAAAATCATATTTAATATTAAAATATTGTTAGAGTTTAAAACATTTTATTGGAAAGCAAATTCTATCCAGTCTCATATAGTTAATTTGAAATAATATCTTCATATATATGTAACAGTTCCTAGAAAAAGAACCGAATTTACAACATCATATAGTTCTAAAAATAAATAAGATTTGAGTATTTAATGAGAAAACAAATATTTAATAGAACAAAAAAGATACTGGGTATCTTAATAGTGGTTTTTTTGTAGCGTCAGTAACAGCTATGGCAGTAAACGCTTACTTTGTAGCAGAACAATCCGTTTTCGTGCAACCTATTGTGGAAGAACAACCCGTTTTCGTGCAACCTGTTGAAGTGGCTCCGGCATTTGTTGACTATGGGTATGGATACGGGGGCTACTACGGCCATGGCCATCACCGCTACCATGACCACTATCGCCATCATCATCACCGTCACCACCCCTATTACTGATAGATCTAATAAGAAACAGTCACTGAGTCTAGAGGCTACTATGCATGAAATGAAACAGCATCATGGCCATTTTTCAAGGCATAATTGATAAACTCCTGATAAACTGCTTGAATTGATGGCTATATTTTTCTTTTCCTATAAGAAGGGGTCAATATGCAATAAAAATAGAATTTACTTATAATTCAAGACCTTACAATAGAAGGAACATAACTCGTGCATCTTTTCCTCCAATCCTTTAAGTATGCTCTTTTGCCACCTGTATTTTAGTTTAGATCTTATCCAACTACAAGTTAGTGATTTCCCAGCGCATTCTAGTGTACCATTTATTGGATTACATTTGAATTGTCGTTGATATCGGGTATAATAAAAATCAACACTTTATCGAATGAAGGAAATGCATTGGGTTTTCAGCATTATTTATTTCAGTTCTGTGAGTTTGACTATCATTCTATACTGAATAATCCTATGCACAGCTTTATGATAAAAACGATGCGTTTTCTCATTTTTCAGCCGAAATTATAGGACATTTTTACCTGTTTGTGCAGAAAATAAATAGTTTTTATTAAAAAATGTGTTAAGGTCAAAAGCCAAAAGCTGCTATCCTTGTTATTCCTTCTTTTCCAAGAATAAAGAACCTTTTCTTATTGCTCCTGCCATATTTTTACCGCCAATAGATTTGCAATAGACTGTACTAGTGTTAGTTTATTGATAATTTTTGAATTTTCATTGTTCTTGACAGCAATTTTTGACATCAAATATTTCAATTTTTTAGATTTTATATTTGATGTTGATAGGTTCCTTCCCTTTCAGGAGATTAAAAAGCAACATTTTGATCTTCAATTATTGAATAGATTCTAGTAAAAAAGATGCATTTTTTACAGTTTTTAGGCAAAAATATTCTCAAATCTTGGCTGAAAATAAGAAAACGTATGGGTTTATTACAAAAACGATGCATTTGGCAATTATATATTGAATAGGAATCATGCGATCAAACTAAGAACCTGGATCTTTATAACTGAAAATATATAAAACCTTAAATTGTATAACAATAACTTAAAATATAAATGTCTATTGCACTTAACTTTTGATTTCAATGCTTAAGCTTCAAAATTAAAAGTATGGAAAAATATGGAAAATCTACACCCTTTTAATCTTGTCTTTATTTTTATAGCTAATATAGTATTCTTTCATCTTGCTAGCTGCTGCTGCAGTCACTGCTGCAGAAGCTGTTAATGTTGCTATAACCACTAACAACAAAACAGCGAGTACATCTTGAATTTGTTTTGCCATAGAGCTATTAACTCCTTAATTTTAATTTTTTGGGGAACAAAGTTGTGCATAAAATTCGTGAGCCTTAATAGATGAATTTAATTAATATGCTATATTTCCCCGAAAAAAGAAAAATTATATCATTTGAAAGATTACTTAAATATTTACGAAAATCTGCTATTTCAGATAATTTCTACAATGCCTAAATTCTGATATTGTTCTTCTATCTAACATTTACCTTCTTTGATCATTTCCTGAACTTTTCGGACATTAGCTATTGCTTCTTTTTTCATCTCGATCATCTTTTCCATATCATGGATTTTTACTTCCATCCATTTTATTATCATATCCATTCTCATTACTGCAACTTTCTTTTTCTGTTCTTCAGTCAAAAGTTCCCACGTCTGAGTTATCACAGTCTGCATTATTGGACCCTTTCCTACCATGGAATGTTCTTCGCACATATTTTAATATCTCCCTTCATCGATAATATTCTCTGAATTTACACTTCAAGAACAGATCAAATATTTTGGTATGTATTGATCTCCGGTTTCAACAAATTGTTTATAAAGCTTATACATAGAATTTGTTGCAACCAGATGTTTATTACCTACTATATTATTTTTAATTAATGATCCAAAAAATAGTTTCTGAATAAAATTTACTCTCACGTAAAATGTTTTAATCCAAAACATAATTTTATACTAATTATGTTTTTATTATTTTTGGAAATTTTCACAAATTTAAAAGAATTTCGATAAGCTTCACATTTCCACAAATTACTTATGAAGACACTATAAACAAACAATCAAAAATTGGGATTTATCGAAATCCTCTCAGAGCTTTCATTCATCTTTATAGGTTCTTTCTGTAGGACTTGTGCGGTTGAGCTGAGAATCAATAGAATAAACCTTCAATTGTATAAAATCTTTATTTAATTACAGTGTTTGTTGTAATTTATTTTGTACTCTAAGTATGCATAGCCCGAATTAATTTGATTATCATATGAGAGCCTTCGCAACATCTATAAATTCTATCTCGATCTCAGGATTTGCATATGCATGCCCACACCATCGCACAATTCCCTTTTTGTCCAGCAAAAAAACATAAGCGAAGTTTATGTCTCCTATCCCCAGGTCTTCCTTGTAGTTGGAGTAATCCCCATAAAATGTGATCACATTATCGTGTTTTTCATGGATATTCCTCTTTTCATCCCTGAGTCTATCATCCAGGAGAGAACTTTCCATGATGAGTTTATCATTGGGATTTCATAGACAGTAAACCTGCTATCATTTTCGAATTCCCGCTCAAATGGTTGAACCCATGAGTCAATCATGCTCTGTGAACTGCGCTTAAAAGCAATACATATGAGTGTAACCTTTCCTCTAGCAGTTCCCGGGAGAGATACAACTCTGCCTGCAAGGGATTTTGAGGTAACCTTAGGGAAAGGTCGGCCTATAATATTTTTATCGATTTTCACAGGATCCTCTGGTGGAATTAACACCGCATTTATTACATAGATAACTCAATTACTTGCATTAACATCCGTCTTTATAATCTTTGCATTTCCTGCAAAGCCTCCCTGCTCTGTGATCTTGACAGGCAGTTTCTGACCTTCAAGAGTAGTTATATTGCTATGTTGACAACATCTTTTGCCATCAACCTCTTACCTGCAACATGATAAAGAAGAACTATCCTCGGTGCACTTGGGTCTTGCAAGAGAGCTTCAATTGTCCCATTTGGTAGAGCTGCAAAAGTTTCATCTGTCAGAGCAAAGACTGTAAATGTTCCTCCCCCTTTAATGTATCTATCAGGTTTTTAGAATTAAGCGCTGATAGAAGTTTTTGAAATCCCGTTTTCTGTTGCTATGCTTACTATGATTTGCGTTCCATCGTGCTTTGCAGAAGTGATACAGATCACTAAAATTAGTAATATTCAAAGTATAAATTAGATTGCCTAATCTAAAACTAATTCAAATCCCCCTTGATTTGTTTATTTATTCATCAAGAGGTCTAATTTACTAAATATTTCCAGGTTTTAATTTTTAAATTATTTTATGTTGTATCGCGCATATGTCAAAATATATTTAATAAGGTTTATTGGTGTATTATAATAAGTGTTTTGGGAGATTGATTTACAGGGATTTTCAAAAATAATAAAAATTCCAAAAAAGGGAAGGAAATTCTCACCCTAGTTGAAAGGTTAAAAATTTATATAATCCCTTTCTCATAATGATTTCCCCATTATTTATTAATTCTATTTCTTTTCTTCTGCAAGAACTACTTTCTTATGGCATGCATCACATTTCCCGTCTTTAGTGATAGATGGCTGTTTAGGTACGTCTCCACCACAAATTCCACACTTTTCCATATCATTTCACCCCTTTTTTGGGTTGTATAATTAGTATATTTTTTAGTACTTATATTTAGAAGATTTAGAGAAACTCCAATTTTTTGCTGGTTGATTATAGGCACATATCAGCAATTTGTTGAAATTAGAAGTTTCTCGAAATTCTCTACAAATTACAATATTCTAAATGTTATTTTTATTTAATTATACAAAAGATAGTTTCGGAATAAAATTTATTTTCCAATAACATATTTTAACACCGGAAAATATTTTTATATTGAGATTTTTTTGTTTTTCGAACTATTCAGAATTTAACATTACTTTTTTTCTAAAAAAGCAATATGGGTTAATTTAATAAACTCTTCGCTATTTTAGGTTAGGAATTATACTCTCATTTCCTAAATGGATATGCAATATGCATAATCTCTCAAAAAAATTTATTGTGGTAAATCAAGTTTCTATTCGATTTTAATCTCTTTAGTATGGTCATTATTTTTAATCTACATAAAACAGCGATGAACCAGATTTGTCTCATATTCCTGTAAACTCAGTCATTCCATCTTATAGGGAATATTCATCAATCTGATTATGAGTGTTGAAATACAAACAACTCATATTATAAAATTAGCAAATTGTGCAATTATAATCACAAAATGTGTGAGTTTTTTAACATTGATTCATTTTTGATCAAAGTATCAGAATTTAACGAAACACCGCATAAGTTGGATAAACACCAATACTTTTAAAGGTAAATAATTTTAATATATTTAACAAAAGGAAGATATATATGGAGACGGCTTCTGAAATTTTTTTTCAAGTATAGCTATTATTGCGATTCGCTTATCTGTATTTTACCTTTTCAGGTAGGCAACCATTATTTTATAATGAATAATCAATCTGAAGAACTCACTGAGAAACTCATGGAGACTATTAAGATTGAGATAGATTTATTCACAAACGTTGATAGAGTTTCATGCCTATGAAATTCGAATATCGTATGTAAGCGAACTTACGACAATTTACAATATCTTATAAAAATTGACTTCTCATTAATTTCAACAAAGGACAAAATAATAAGTGCTGTGGAAGACTCAAAAAGAAATAGGGCAATATAGATTACCTTAAGGAATGTCATTATTACCCTGGAAATTAGGTGACCAACCATATAAAAAGGGAATTCCAAGCTGCACAATTCTTCCATTATGGTTTAGATTGGAATGTATCTGCGAAACAAAAAATTCTAAATATTTAGTTCAAATACTTATGTAAAAAAATTTTTGAAAGGATACACGATTATGTTAAGGATACAGTAAAATTTGATGTAAGCAGTAAGAAAGGGGAGTAGAAAGTTCTATCACGATTGGGTTTAATGGGTAATTTAAAGTCGTTTTCTAAACTTAGTTGTAATATACACAATCTTTGAAAGAAGTTCTGTAGAAAATCAAATTCAAGTTCGATATTATACTGTATGTGATGAAAGTGTTAAACTAGATTAATATCAATTATTTGATTTCATATGAAAAAACGTCGGTATCAAATGAAAGTTTTGCATGCTTCATACATGCAGCAACGATTCATGAGGGTCTGTGATTATAAAGGAAAGAAATGAAATGTTTATGTTTAAATATTTTGTATAGGTACAAAATTATTTCCTGCATATGACAAAACCGATCTGAAAATATTAATGTCCAGCGCCTCTTTTAAGACCTCCTCAATAGTCTCTACAGTTGCAAAGTTAAGTTCACTTCTTACATCCTCTGGTACATCATCCAGATCACTTTCGTTTTCTTTTGGTAGAATTACTTTTTTTATACCTGCTCGGTGTGCTGCCAAAATCTTCTCTTTTATCCCACCCACAGGCAATACTGTACCACTAAGAGTTATCTCGCCTGTCATGGCAATTTTTGGGTCAACTGCTTTTCCAGTAGTTAAGGATGTTAGGGTAGTAAAGAGTGTTACACCTGCTGATGGACCATCCTTTGGTGTTGCACCTGAGGGAACATGAATGTGAATATCGCTTGAAGTAAAGTTAAAGCTGTTTGCAGTATTTGCAAGCCGTGATCTGACAAGGCTCAATGCTATCTTTGCAGATTCCTTCATCACGTCACCAAGTTGGCCTGTGAGCGTCAGTTTCCCGCTTCCAGGCATAAATGTACCTTCTATGAAGAGGATATCTCCCCCAACAGGCGTCCATGCAAGCCCTGTGACTACGCCCGGTACATTCTCTTTTCTGGCCTCTTCTTGGCGGATCAACTCTTTTCCAAGGATCGCTGTGAGCATATCTTTCTTCACTACGTAAGGGATGTCTGCACTCCCTGACACAATTTTCTCGGATACAAACCTTGCGATCCTTGCCAGCTGTTTTTTAAGCCCCCTGACTCCTGCTTCACGGGTATATTTTTCGATGATTACCTTTAAGGCATCATCTTCAATCCGAAGTTTATCTGCATCAAGGCCATGTTCTTCCAGTATATCGGGCAGAAGATGATCTATCGCAATTGCAAGCTTCTCTTGTTTAGTGTAGCCTGATATCTCGATCATCTCCATTCTGTCAAGGAGTGGCGAGGGGATATTTGACAGGGAATTAGCAGTGGCGATGAACAACACATTAGATAGATCATATGGGACTTCCAGATAATGGTCTGCGAATGTGTTGTTCTGTTCGGGATCAAGGACTTCAAGAAGGGCACTTGCCGGGTCTCCTCCATAGGAGGATGAGAGCTTATCGATTTCATCGAGGACAAATACAGGATTTTTTGTACCTGCTTTTTTCATGCCTTGAATAATTCTTCCTGGCAGAGCTCCTATATATGTTCGCCTGTGCCCTCTTATCTCTGCTTCATCTTTGATACCTCCAAGGCTAACTCGAACATATTTCCTGCCAAGAGCATCTGAGATACTTTTTCCAAGGCTCGTTTTGCCAGTGCCTGGAGGTCCTATTAAAAGCAAAATTGAGCCCTGTTTCTCCTTTTTTAATTTCATTACTGAAAGATGTTGGATTATTCTCTCTTTGACCTTTTCAAGTCCGTTATGATTGCTCTCAAGCACACGGCGAGCTTCAGCAATATCGATGCTCTTTTTCTCTTCCGTTACCCAGGGAAGATCAAGCAAGAGATCAAGATAATTTCTGATAATAAGGCTTTCAGGATTATGACTTCCTCCGATTTCAAGTTTCTTCATATCTGCTAATGCCTTTTTTCTTAAATCATCAGGCATCTTCGAGTTCTCAATTCTTTCCCGATACCCTCCGTTGCATGAAGTAGAACCGTCACCTTCGTTAAGCTCTTCTTGAATTACCTTCAGTTGTTCTCGCAACATTGCTTCTCTATGTGACTTGTTTATTTTTTCTGAAACTTTTTGTGCCACTTCAATCTGCAAGTTGATATTTTCTTTCTGTTTAGCCAGGATATAAAGAAATGCAAGATATCTTTCACGAACAGAAACAATTTCCAGAAGATCCTGCTTTTCAGAGAGTTTTATCGGCATATATGGCATAATATATCCCATAATTTGGCCAATGGAATTCATCTTGCCAATTGGCCTAGTAAACTGTTCGGAACCTTGAAAACGGTTGCTTATCTCAAGAATTATCTTTTTTACATCTGCTATTATTTCTGCTTGAATTTCGTCATCCAGATCCGGAATATCAGAAATAGGTTCGTATTCAGAATAGAACTGTCCATTTTTCTGATGCAGGGAAATGGCTTCTACTCTTTGCACAGCTTCTGCAGCAATTAAATATCCGTCATTAGCAGGTTGCACAAACGTAATTTTTAACAGATTTCCTATTTTATATAAACTGTCTCCCGATAAGTCTGAAGGTTTTATTTCACTCTTTACTGTCAGCCCGATGGCATATACAGATTCGATATTTTTCATCTCACTTAATAACATTTCTCCGGTAATTTTGTCAGCCAAGAATTTTGTTCGGCTTTTAGGGTAAACAACTATTTCGAAGAGTGGTATTATAATGCTTTCTCTGATATTGTCGGTTTGTATTGAATTCATTATCTTCGTTCCAATCATAATTTTATTTACTTAGTTAGGATTAACATAATTACTAGATTAACCAAAAAAAATCACATTAATTTTTCCAAAATCTCGATGAGAGTGCCTATTTCTCTTTCATCCAATAAATCTATCATCTTTTCAATAACCTTCATCAAAGAATTTTCTTCAGAACGAGCTATCATCTGCCCTTTTTCGGTTAGACGAATATAAATTACTCTGCCATCATCTGGACATTTTTCTCTATATACACACTCAAACTTAACAAATTTGTTGATCATCTCCGTGATGGTGGGTTTTGAGTTTTTGGTGATTTTAGCAAGTTTGCTAAATGTCACTTGCTCATGTCCATCAATGGCTCTTAGATATCCAATCTGCTTCACAGTAATGTCCGATAACCCACATTCAGATAAGATCTCACAAGAGCATTCGCCTTTGATTTTTATCAAATTATCAAAAACTGTAAACAAATGCTCTTTCTTTGAAATCATATTCCCATCTTCTTTTTAGTTAGGGTTTCCATAATTATATACTGTGTGGTTATGCTAAGTTTTAATCATATAGTCTAACTCATTGAGATTACTGCAATTTACTTTCATGTTTGAGAGGAAACCTAGAAGCAATTTAAGCTTAAACTAGAGAATGAAGATAAACCAAATTTCGTGTGGTTCTAGGAGCAAGGGAAAATTTATGATTGATTCTGCTGATTTCAGAAATTGAAACCATATCTCTATCGCAAATAACTTGGAGAGCTATATCTTCACTTCAAAAGTGCTCAACCAGCTTGTAAGCTACTCGTTCACCTTGACACGAAGTCCTCAAAAGCTTGAGAGCGGTTGAGTATATTTCATATACAAAAAATTTTCGTTGCAATAAATTCAGTAAACTCAAAAACCTGTATAATTTCACTTTAGGATAAGAGCAAGTTCTTTTTCAAGATACGGGCGCATTGAGGACGTATATCCATGCATCGCATCGCTAACATTATACATTACTTTTGGCTCTTTAGCCCGGGCAAAAGTCTTTAGTGCTGCATCATGGGGAATTACGGTATCATTAAATGAATGAATCAGCACGAATTTCATAGGCTGCAGGGTAGGGAGATAGGTATCCGGATCAATCGAACGATAGAAACAGTAAGTCTTATTATCGGCCACAAAGGTGGAATCAATATCTTCAGTGCCATATCCTGCAGTACTGATTCCGATGACCCCTTTAAGGGAAGGATCAAGGGCACAGGCAATCACTGCAAGTCTCCCGCCATTACTCTCTCCTAAAATTGCAAGCTTTTTTGGATCAATTTCCGGCTGGACTGCAAGCACATCTGTGGCTTTAAGTGCATCATAAACCATGGTATATTCGAGAGGTTCGAGGCCACTTCTGAAAAGTTCTAGATCCTTTTCCACACTTACGCTGCCGAGATTGTGCTGGTCAATAGTAAGAGTAGCATATCCCATTTTTGAGAGTTCCACAGCCAATCCCTGTTCAGATTCCTTCCGAACTGTTGCGCCCGGGAGTAGGATTATTCCAGGAAAACCTAAAGAAGAGTTAGAGTTTGCAGGAATCCTTAGAAGAGCCTGCATTTTATCCCCTTGACTTTCAAAAGACAGAAGTTTCAAAGTATCTGAGTTTTCAGGAAAATATACATCCTTTATTTCATGAGCTGTAAATAAAGGCTCTTCCCTTTTAGTAAAGGATAGAGTACCGGCTTCCGAAACACTCCAGGGAGATGCACGTTGGGAATAATTGGCAGGATTGTACAGAACTCCGAAAACGCCCACAAATATTAGAAGAAAACCCAGGAAAAAAAATCTGGGTTTAATAGCTTTGATTCTTGAAAAAAAGCTTTTTTTGCTTTCTTTTTTTCCAGAGTTATGCTTGCTCAAGGGAACCCTGCCTAGAAAATTGTAATCATGCCAGAAACCGTTCGCAACATTTAAGTATAATACTACTATGCCTGTAATGATGCAGACAATCAGTACTTTTTTGTTGAATGTGAACTGTATTTTTATCTATTCATAATACCACATGAGTCCTGCAGAAGATTGCAGTCCTGCATCTGACCTGTTAGCCATTAGTTAAATCTGTACGAATGAACTGTAATTGGAATATACATTTCATAACCATAATAAATTGCTGTGGCAAAAACCAAAGTAATTATCTGAAAATTAGAAAATGTAACATACTGTTAAATTTCCTGTTAATTTTAGCTACCAGATACTGCAGTTCTTATATATATACCCAGCAGATAAATTTTTGAATAACCAAGATTCAGAGGTTTAAATGTAGAATCTATTTTATACTAATAAAAAGGATTATTTTTTAAACAAGTACCTCATCCAGTAGGAAAGGTGGGTAAAACACTCCCTTTTCCGTAATTACCGCAGTTACATTTTCCATTGGAGTCGCATCAAAAGCAGGATTATATACTTCTACATCTATTGGGGCTAACTGTTCTGATCCAAAGAATCTTAACTCTTCAGCGCTCCGCATTTCTATCTTTACACTGCCTTCCCATCCATTGAAATCGAAAGTAGAGATCGGAGCTGCTACATAGAAGGGGATTTCATGCTCTTTTGCAAGGATGGAATGTGTATAGGTCCCGATTTTGTTAAAAATAACATCCTGAGTGATCCTGTCAGCTCCTACGAGCACACTATCCACAAGCCCCTCGTGCATTGCCCAGCCAGCCATAGAGTCCGCGATCAGAGTCACTGGAATTTTGTCCTGCATAAGTTCCCAGGTAGTGATTCTGCTTCCCTGATTAAGAGGTCTGGTCTCACAGGCAATAACCTTTATTTTTTTGCCTTCAGCAATAGCCGAACGTACAACTCCAAGGGCTGTGCCCCAGTCCACACAAGATAGCCTGCCTGCATTACAGTGTGTGAGTACCGTATCTCCTTCTTTTAGGAGTTTGGCTCCATATTCACCTATTATCTTGTTAGTCACCACGTCCTCTTCCGCAATATTTCTGGCTTCCTGAAAGGCAATATCTCGGATTCCCTGAACATCAAAGGCATCAGAGACTGCTCTTAAGATCCTGTCCACACCCCAACCAAGATTTACTGCCGTAGGACGGATAGACTTAAGGACTTTTCCTGCAGCTTCGAGATCTTTTACCATTGTTTCTAAGTCTCTAGCTTCACTACGTAAAGCTGCAAGTGCAATCCCAAAACCTCCTGCGGCCCCAAGAGCAGGCGCGCCCCTTATCCTGAGAGACTTTATAGCCTCACATAGAGAACTCAAAGTTTTGCATTCAATTATTCTGTACTCTTTCGGGAGCAATGTTTGATCTATCAGCACAACTGATTTTGACTCTTCCTTCCAGTCAATGGTTCTCATTAAAATCACTTTCCGATGTAAGCAACATATTCTATCGAAAAATCATTCGACTCTCTTTTCAAGCCTCACATCTAATAAAAAACTATTCAACTAAACGCCCTGAGAGACTTCTTTTATCCTTTTCTTAAATTATCTGGATAACCTATGTGATTACTATGAAATTCTGTTGGAGCCCTCATTATCTTTAAATAGAAAAATAATTGAAGAAAAAGTGAGAAATGAAGTACTTGGAGACCTTATCTGAGAGCAAGGATTAAATCAAGAATAAACATTTAGTTTTGAATATATCGATAATTACAATTTTTTTCATAGAAAGGCAAACTTAGATATAAAATAGAGAGTATTTCGATAAACCGTTTAGTTTCAAGAATCATTGATACGCCATTTATATGCATAATACGAAATATGAAGGTTTATCGAAATACTCTAGATTTATAGGGTAATAGCCAAATAAGAGAAGATTTAAAACCCATAGCTTAGATACAGGAAAAGTCGTAGTTTAAGGAATATCAAGTCATAAATTTCATGAACCCATTTCCCGCAGATGTACACAAGAATGCCATCTAATATTCTCAATATGACAATAGCTTAAAATTAATCTAACTTTCAATGAAAAATAGTGGGTAAATAGGCAAACAAATTATACATCTGTGTACGTCTGTGTATATCTGTGGAATGTCGGATGAATAAAATCATAAATTTAAGGGACCTTGAATCCGTAAATTTAGTCTGTAAATTTCAAAAATTATGAAAGATCTGTTAGTCTATTAATGCGGTTTATGAAATCAGGGTATTCGTCGGAGAGTAAGCGCTTATGACAAAAATAAAAATAGCAATTGCAGGAATCGGGAACTGTGCAAGCTCTTTGATACAGGGCATTGAGTATTATAAAGTTGAACATAAAGAATCTATCGGGCTGATGCACTGGGATCTTGGCGGGTATAAACCCAAGGATATCAAGGTTGTTGCTGCCTTTGACGTTGACGCCAGGAAAGAAGGAAAAGATGTGGCTGAGGCTATCTTTGCCCCCCCGAACTGCACAACGATTTTTTGCCCTGACATTCCTGCCACAGGCGTGAAGGTTAAAATGGGTAGAGTTCTTGACGGCATCTCTGACCACATGAAAAATTATGAGGAAAGATATACCTTTGTTGTCAGCAAGGAACCAGAAGCCACAAAAGCAGATATAGTAAACGAACTGAAAAATTCCGGCGCAGATATGCTTCTCAATTACTTACCTGTAGGTTCTGAAGAAGCAGTCCGTTTCTATGCAGAGTGCGCTCTTGAGGCCAAAGTAGCTTTTATTAATAATATGCCTGTTTTTATCGCAAGCGATCCTGAATGGGCAAAAAAGTTTGAAGAAAAAAACATCCCGATAGTGGGAGATGATATTAAAGCCCAGCTTGGGGCTACAATTACCCACAGGATTCTTGCAGACCTTTTCGAAAAACGCGGCTTAAAACTTGACAGGACATATCAGCTGAATACAGGAGGAAACACTGATTTCCTAAATATGCTCAACAGGAGCAGACTTGCTTCCAAACGAGAATCAAAAACAGAAGCTGTCCAGTCCGTTCTCTCCCACAAACTTGAGAAAGAAAACATTCACATCGGACCTAGTGACTATGTAGCCTGGCAAAAAGACAACAAAGTATGTTTCTTGAGAATGGAAGGCAGGCTCTTTGGGGACGTGCCCATGAACCTTGAACTTCGTCTCTCTGTAGAAGACTCCCCAAACTCTGCAGGTGTGGTTATTGATGCGATTCGCTGCTGTAAGCTGGCTCTTGATCGAGGAATTGGAGGAGTACTGTATTCTCCGGCATCATACTTTATGAAACACCCGGCTATCCAATATCCTGATGACGAAGCCTACAGAAGGACCGAGGAGTTCATAGCCGGTACACGCAAACGTTAAAATTCGAAGAAAAAAATTATAAAAGCCTTTTTGGCTGAAAAATTCCGGAAGAATTTTAGGATTTTAAGGTTTTTTCTGCCCCAAAATATTCTTCACGGAATTTGTCTCAATGTTTCTTTACCGTTTAACGGATTCCTTCAGCTGTAATTCTAAAATCAGCGCTTGAGCCTTCCGGAAGAGAGCGGTGTTTGTACAGAGTAGCACGTCTGGTGCCTTCACCTATTTTTTCCAGCTGGATAATTGCCTTTGATATGTGTTCTAAGGAACTTCCACCCAATGGACGTACTCCTCCGAAGATGATATCGGAGTATACTTGGTTGGTTATGACTGCAACAAAGCTGTGTTTGCGAGCTAGTGCATGCAGAAATCCTATCTGGCTGGCAAGCTCTCTTCGGCTCTTCATACCCGTTTCTTCTTCTTCGAGCTCAAACCTGTAGTATGAAGTTGCGGAGTCAAGGATCACGAGACCGATGTTCTCACCGGCTATCCTGTCCACTTCTCTTACAGCCACATACTGTTCTTCAAAACTGAGGGGTTCGAAGATAATGATATTCCTCGCTATTTCCTTTGCTTTTTCCCCTGCAATTTGCTTGAAGCGAACAGGAGAAAGTCCTTCAGTATCTATGAAAATGACTTTCTGCCCCTGCTTTACACATTCCACTGCAAGCTGGATACAGATGTTTGTTTTCCCCGTTCCTGCAGCTCCAAAGATTTGAGTTACAATTCCCTTCTCGAAACCTCCTCCCAGAAGTTCATCAAAGGATTTGCAGACTGAAGGCAATAGTTTCTCTATAGAATGACACCTCTTTTTATGCCTAACAGATGTATAATAATGACCAATGTTATTAACACTTTTTTGTAATCTTAATCTTAATGCTTTATTGTAATCTTTAACCTTCTCGGTGAGATTTAAAAGTACATCTATAGAAATCAAATTGTTTTCTGCTAACCTACCCAAAATTATTGGGCATGCTTTGGGTCACCAGCTCAGTTCATCGAAACCAGAAATTGTTGATTTTTATTTGACCAAATTTCTTAATCTAGATGATTTTAAACTCTGCTTTCAGGTTCCTTTAAGATTTCTAAATGTAGTTTTAATTATTGTGTCCGTTGTCACATTTTCAATTGGTCTATGATCTTAAAGTTTATTAGTCCTAAAAATTTATTATTATATACACGATTAAATCTGTTGATGATGCTCATTGTATTGATGCTAGCTGTTTAAACGCAAAACATAAATTGGAAGGTGCAGACATTTGGGATGAAAACAAAGCGTTAATTGAAAATATTTCAATTGCTTTTCGATGGGGAGGAGCATCAAAAACAACAATCACATGGTACCTTTACTATACGACAAGATGATAGAGCAACTTCAGGAATTAGGATTCAATGAAATCTTGAACAAGCTGGAATTGAATAATTTTGATAGGTTGTTTTTTTTTGAGTATATTTTGAGTTAATATACAATTAACTGAGAGCGAACGCTAAATTCTTTCTCTATTAAATTTCATTAAATAATTTAGGAATTATTTTACAGATGTATTTTTTGGTATCTGAATAATATAAAAGTGGATCTATTTGGCAAGCTTAACCATACCAAACAAAAAAAGTACGTGAACTGATTGTAGTCTGGATATCTGATCCGCACTAAAATTTGGATACATCTCTCGGAATAAAAAGCATAAACATTGAAGAACCTATAGAATTTAGTCTTCGAATGGATTAAATGTAACAAATGTAAAGATAGAAAAGTAAGTTCTTTAGCATCTGCATCTTCTCAGGAAAATAAATTTTCACCATCCAAACAAAGGCAACAAAATCAAATGACCTTTAAAGGGTGTGCGTTAGCCACGAAAAAAATCTACATCTGACCCATTAAAGTCTTTTAAGCTGCTGGTTATATGCCTTTTCAATTCTCTGGATTGTATCTGCTTCTCCGGGATCTTTATCATCCCGGATACGGATAAATCGGGGAAAACGAAGTGCAAAACCAGAGTTATAATTGGGGCTTTTCTGGATTTCCTCAAAGGCAATTTCCAGAACAATTTTAGGTCTTATAGCAAATACCCCACCTGCTTCTCCGTCGTCCATCAGTCCGGAAAGCATTTCTGTGAGCTCCTTTAGCTTTTCATCATTCAGGCCTGTTCCAACCTTGCCGACCTGCAAAAAATTAGAAGTTTCAGGGTCATAACAGGCAACAGTGTAAGAACCTATAAGGTTTGCGCGCCTGCCAAAGCCCCACTCAGCTCCAACTATTACAAGATCAAGGGTTTCCATAAGAGGTTTTTTCTTAAGCCAGTTCTTACCGCGTTTGCCAGGGGAATAAACCGAATTCGGATTTTTGACCATTACACCCTCATGACCGGCTTTCAAGGCTTCCCTATATATCTTTTCCACAACCTCAAGGTCTTCAGTTATCACCTGCTTATCAACAGAGATGGACTTTGAATCTTCAGTTGAACTCTCTACGCAGGATTCAAGCACCTTTCGTCGCTCAAGAAGACGAAGGTCAATCAGTGTTCTGCCGTTCAAGTACATGATATCAAAGAGATTAAGCTGGATAGGGATTCCAAGTACTTTTTCCCCTACATCGTACTTGCGCCGGAAACGTTTAAGGATTTCCTGGAAAGCTCTTGGTTTTCCGTTTTCATCCACTGCAACGGCTTCCCCATCAAGAATTGCATATTCGGCTTTCACATGCTTTCGAATAATTTCAACAAGGTCTGGAAGGGAATTTGTGACATTTTCAAGTTTTCGTGAATAAATGGTAACTGAGTTTCCAGCCTTGTGGATCTGGACCCTTGCACCGTCGAATTTCCATTCAATTGCAGCTTCTTTCATCTCCCTTATATCTGCATCTATATCAGGACTGATCTGCGAGAGCATCATTTTTATGGGACGGTTAATTTCGATCCCGAGATCTTTGAGACCTTCAATACCTCCTTTCTTTGCAGCTACAGCGACTATCCCGAGATCGTTTGTGACCATAAAAGCATGCTCTACCAAATCTGCAGGGACGGAAAAGGCTTTTGCGATGGCATCCCTTAAAACTCCTTCCCCGACTCCTATGCGGAGTTCTTCAAGTGCAAGCCTGGAGATATACTTTGCTTCCCTTGGGGTTGAGGAATTAAAGAGGAACTGAAGGTTTTTGACCTTAACTTCTTGTGAACCTTTTCCAGAGGCTTCTGAAGCCTTTTTGAAGCGCTGGTAGACTTCCGTTATAGAGAGTTCTGGCTGCTCTTCGAGGAAAGAAGAAAAAGTGATCTGGTTTTTTTGTTTTTCCTTCAGGATAAGAAGTGCTGTGTCTCCTATATCTCCTGTTGTCCGGACAAGAGACTCTATACTTCTTATAGACATGCCGGAAGCCTTGGAAAGAGAAGCATACAGAAGGCTTGTGCCAATTCCAAGCTGCTTTCCACCCCAGGTAGGAAAAACCTCACTCATAATAAAATGAGTTGCAAGGGAAAGCTCTTCTACGCTGACCTTCATAAGAAGGTCAGCAACCTTATTTGTAGTGTCTATGGTACTCAAAATTTTTTCAATTGACTGGCAGGTTTCTGCAAATTTCCTGAAGCTTGTCATGGTTCACGCAGCTTTTTAATTTGATTGTTTCCAGAATTTCGGGTTTCTAAAACCAAAATTCCTATACTCTACGATTGCCCGTAAATTGCGATCAGATCACTAAGAATCGCACTTGCTGTCTCAACAGGGCCTGCACCTTTACCAGTAACTGTAATTTCTCCTGCAAGTTCAGTGCATAAAGATGCGATATTTAGAGTACCTCCGACTGCAAGAGGATGGTTGATAGGTACAAGCCTTGGGGCCACAACGATCCTTTCCCTGCTAACTTCGCCTATAAGTTTTATTGCATGCCCATTTTCATTAGCCATCTCCAGGGCTTCAGGAGTAATCATTGTAATTCCTGTAACTTCAACATCCTTGTAAGTAGCATCGAGTCCGAAGATAGCATTTGCCAGAATTACTAGCTTGCAGGCAGTATCAATTCCTTCAACATCGTATGTGGGATCGGTTTCTGCAATTCCGAGCTCAATTGACTCGGCAAGAATGTCAGTATAACTTGCTCTTTCTTCCAGCATTCTTGTCAGGATGTAATTACAGGTTCCATTCAGGATACCTTTGATACTTATAATCTTATTGCCTGCGAGAACTTCGTTTGCCAGATTAATAATTGGCATTGACCCCCCAACTGTGGCTTCAAATCTGAACTTCGAACCGGCTGCTTTTGCAGTCGTCATTAGTTCCCTATACTTAAGAGTAAGTGGACCTTTATTCGAAGTAATAAGGGACTTCCCAGTTTGAAAAGCTGCGAACATATTCTGTAGACCTACTCCGCCGGTTTTGATGTTTGTAGGAGTAGTCTCTATTACCAGTTCATGGTCTACAGACATAATAACTTCGATTCCGCTAATATTTTCTCGGGCTACAGTGCCATGAATTCTCTTACGGGAAAGGCAATCTGCAAGGTTCAAGCCTTCAGGATTGACAGTCGCACCCTTTGAGTCCACAACAGCAACTACTTTCACTTCCAACCCGATACTTTCAAGATACTCTTTCTTCATAAGGAGTACCTCGGCAACCCCCTGCCCGATTGCACCGAATCCGAGAATGGAACAGGCTATCTTCGTCATGTTTTCAATCTCCTCAATTTTTCAGGACTGGATGTTTATTGGGAGTATCATCAGCAGGTCTTTTTTTGCTGAAACTTCTTTTAGGATTTTGAGTGCCTTTTGCAGATCTTCTTTACTCACAGCATCGATTTTTATGAGGGTTGAAGAAAGTAGATTAATACCAGGCATTGAGAGGGAAAGATCCACAACCTCAGCAAAACCAGTTTTGTCAATTTCATCGATCGTATCCTGGATTCCCGTGTGTACCACATGCCCTATAAGGACTACATTTATGCTCTCCCTAAAACGGTGTTCTCCAACTCTTACAACCCTGACCCCGTTTTCTTCAAGTTTCGCTTTTATAATTTCAATGTTTTCAGGTTTCGTTTCAAGCACAAGCTGTACTGGTACCGTTTTTCGAGGGGTTCTTTTCTGATGGTGATGTAATACGGTTATCAGATTAGCTTTGCAGTCTGAAAGAGGCTGGAGGGCTAAAAGCATCTGCCCGGGCACATCTTTTAGTTCAATGTCCATGGAAATTCTCATGTTGTCCCTCATATAATTTCATATAATTTAGTACTATTCATTCTAGGAAAACAGAATCAATAGCCCTCTTTACTAATCTCCAATGAGTAAATTTCGATTGGCTTATTTTCTTTCAATGTCAGCTATTGGTTATGTTTTTTATTTTTCCTTCATTTAGTGATCAGAAGAATTTATTGCATCAAAATAGATATCAGCCAATTGATTTTTGGTAGGCTGAATAGTTTCATAATTTCTTAAACTTAGTCTCGTAAAGTAGGGTCCAATTATCTGTTATTAATCTAGTTAAATAAAGTGACATTCTGTGAATACTCTTTCTTGCACAAGAAAGCTGTTTTGGGAATTTTTGGAAGTAAAAAGGGAATTATTAGATTCTTATTCCCTATCTTTCAAATATTGTTTAACCTTTATTGCTGCTTAGTTGGTGAATTTGAATATATAGTTTGCGATTTACTTTTCGCAAAAAAGGTTGTATAAACTATCTCTTCTACCCTATTCCTGCTTACTTTAATCTTCTGTTTGTTTAGAGAGATGTTCATCAGGAATACGTATAATATTTCCTCTACCTCTTTTGAATTTTTCAATCAAGCCGCGTTCTTCAAGGTCTGAAAGCATAAGGCTGACTTTGGATTCTGAGTAAGGAGATTTTTTCCGGAGTTCTCTCTGGGTGATTCGGTTTCCGTTAGTTCGAATTAGATTCAGCAGTTCTTTGAGATCCTCAGGAAGATTGATTTCACGGTCCTCTTGAAGATCACCGACATCTACAGAGCTGGTTGCAGGCAACTTAGAACTTATTTCAAAAGTGTCATCAAGATTCTCTTCTCCATCGATGGGACTCTCAGGTTGCAATGTTTTTGGTTCCCTGTCTCCGTCCGGAAAACTATTTGTTATAACAAGAGGTTTTAGATACCTTTTTTTTATGAAATAACCTGCCAGTAAAAGGACGAGTATGAAGACAAGGAAAACAGAACCAAAAACGTAATTTTGAGAGTTTGCCTGATCTACATGTTTTGTCTCATCAAAATTCAAATTTGGAACTTCAAATCCACTATGGTTCAGAAGTTCTTCGTTATAGGTTGGAAATAAAAGAAGATCATGCACATACTCTCCTTTATCTGAGATTACAACCTCCTCTTTGGCCGTATAAACTATAGTTTTTCCCTCAAAATAATTTGCAGTTATCAAGTAAGTCCCAGGAGTAAGATTGAAGGAATAATTTGCATTTGTTGCAACAAAATTCTGTTCAGGAGTGGAGTTAATTTCAACGACTGCATTATCAAGGGTTTTGAAACTCTCCCACTCATATACAGTCCCGTGAATTGTGGCCGCAAATGCATTCCCCTGAAAAAAAATAATTAAAAAGAAAATACAGATGATCCTGTAAAGCTTTCTAAAATTCACGCAGTGTTAAATGAGTTTTTAGCATAAATCTTTTGCTTTTCGTTACAGAATTTTATAAAGCCAAGAGGGATATTCAAGCTTTATAAAGTAAATAAAGGTTTTATCAAGCTTGAATGTATATGTGCACATATATATTAAAATTACTCAGAAACGAATGTTTTATCCAAGAAAGAGTGTTTATATTCAGAAAAGAATTCTTATTTTTACTTCATTCTTGTGTACAACAGTATCATGACTTACAAAGTGTGACAGTCAGATGAAAAAAAATAAGCCTTCTCCTATAATAAGATTTCTCCTATATTTACTTACGATCATATCAACATCATTTAGCACACTGTCAGAAGGAACCTTTACTGTCAAAGTTTCTCATGATTTGTATGGAAATTAGAATTAATATCTTGCGTGTATACCTGAATTTCATACGATAGTTAGTTTGAAGACACCAATTATACCAAAGACTCTAAATCAGATCAAGAACGCTTCATAAGTAACCTCAGAGTAAAATATCAGAATTGAATTTCCAAATATAAAGAGGAAGGAATATAATAGAATAACTCCAACTTTAGAGGGAGAAATATTGGGAAGTAAAGATTTTAAATCAGAAGTAGAATCCGGATCTGAGAACTTAATCCAAACTTTAATAGTTATTATAATACCACAAAGTTTTACCATAAATCAAGCATTAACTTATATGTCTGTTCATCTTTCAAAATGTAGGGAGCAATATGGAATACTCAAATGGCAATTAAACAAAAGAACGAATTGTTGCTATCGATGAAAAAATTTAACTGCTTAAGGTTGAAAAATTAAATTTGCTGTTTAGTACCCGCTGCAAGCAACGATGTATGCGAGATCCCAAGCTTTGAGTATAAAGGAATTATTCAAAATCAAACACTTTGATTTGTTTCTATGATTCATTTTTTTCCCGGTTTCCTGGAATCCGAAATAGTTTTATAATAATATAGAAAGTTACACTATCATCAAAAGTTCCAATATAACTTCCCTCACTCCAGATTTAACAACCAAAAAGCTTTTTTGATCTCAGAGTATTCTTTAAAGATTTTTTTTCTGTGACCCTTTTTATAATCCGCATCAATATTGAAGATGAATATTTTGGTTCAGCACTAGCGACAATATGAACAAGATCACTATCAGTACCTACCGCATCAAAGTCAAAACGGTACTTTTTACCAATTTCAAAGCATATATTTTTTAAATAGTTGATGATATCGTTATCTAAATCAAATTTTTTACGATACTTCATAGGAAAAAACATGTTATACCCTTTACATAGACACAATTGTTTGCATGCGTAGTTCATTTCATAGCACAAAAGTGGCTAAAAATATATTACAGTTAGTTAATAACGATTCTCGAGGAAGTTTCCGTACATGCATCAAGATGCGGGGTATTCGACTGGAATCAAGCTTAATACTCAAATTACACTAAAAACAAATACAAAATCCTTCGAGTAGCAAGCTCGAATAAATGAAAATATGCTTCATATGAATCTTTTTTGAATATTAACTCCATCGTTATTTTGGCAGGAAATTTGTTCTAATTTTGGTTTTTCAAAACTTCTCGAAACTAATTCGTGAATTTCAATTGAAGGCTTAAATATAACTTTGATCACGAATGATAAGCTAACTTTGAGGTAATTCCACTACCCAAACAAATTGAGTGGTCTAAATTGGTAGAAATGGTAAATAATTCTTCTGCTTTAGACATTCATAAACGTTTTTTCATTTCTAATATCCTCAGTATATCCGGTGAAAAATCGCTGCAACGTTTCGCTAGAGATGATGATAAATTTTAGCTCTTAAAAGTTGGATATATCAGAAAAATGTGATGTTTTTGCATGTGAATCAACAAGTGACTTTTGGAATTCTAATTATGATTCATTGATAAAGCATATACATGTTATAGTTGGAAATGCACGAAATATGAAGGTATTTACCCATCAACAGATAGAAAGTAGATTCAGAATTCATTGTACAATTTACACTTTAAATAGTATGATTCAACCATCAAATGTTTTCCCAAAAGACCAAAACATTTAATCCATAAATTAGGATTCTACAGACTTGTACAAAAAAGAACAGCTATTAAATATGAAGCAATGTTATTCTAGCATCTGATGTGTTATAATCTAAATAATGTGCCGATAGACATCTTTGGTAAAACCCATGTAATAATTCTATCAGTAATCTTCTTTGTGAAAACATTTGATTAAATAATAGATAGCTGGTCTCTAAATATTCCCAAAAATGCTCAGAAAAGGAAATTCTGTACAGAGAAATATCTCAAAATATTTCATCGATGCTTCAGATATGCCTAGATCTCATAAAGCATCCTGACTATGAAATAGAAGCTTTGGAGAATGAAATTTTTAATTATGCTCATAGGAAAAATGAACTTAAAATGAGTATTTTAATGTCAGTTTCTTGTATTGAAGAAATTGATGCAATAACTTTAATTGCTGAAATCAGTAATTTAAGGATTTTTATCAAATAGATAGGCTTGCTTCTTGGCTTGGAATAGTTCTGAATGTATACCAATATGCAGATAAATTTTAAAATTATAGCAACACAAAAAGAGGATCAAAGGAAGTAAAGTGGATTCTAACACAAATTGCTCCGGAAGCAGCAAGGAAAAAAAATAGCAAATTAAAAGAATTTTTTAACTGAAAGAAGAAATCAATTGGACATGCAAAGACATATTGCTCTAGCAAGGGAAATTTCCCCAATTATATAGCATCTGGTTACAAATTACGAGATATACGAAGATGAAAACTGACATGAAAAGGGAGAATTCAAAAAGAAGAATTGTTGAGACTGAAACCTTTTCGGTTGATGAACGTATGAAAATGATAGTAGAAATCGCAATTATAGAGGAAGATGAAGGCGAGAGTTGTAGGAAGATTAACTCATGTAATTTCATGTCAAATAAACTCTAAATCCATTTATATTGATGAGAAGCTATGCAAGTATTAATACTCTATAATTAAATTTCAACTACACTATTTTAAATGGGTGGTTGAACGAGCGAGTTTGGGAGTGGGGGGGTTAGTACATAAAAAAGTTTATTTGGCTCGCCCGTTCAACTTTTTACAAGTATTTTGTTTTATATATACCTTTCTAAGTTTATCGAATTTATTATTTTTTACAATTTCTAAATCTACTCCATAGTTGTTCTGAAAGTTGACTCGTTTAAAAAATATCAGGTACAGAAAATGACTAGATTTTATGGGACTTTTTTATAACCACAAAGTTCTTAAATCCTGGAGGCGTTAAATAAATGGATTCAAAGCGTGTGATGTGTGGGGTATCTGTTTTGCCGAAATTTCTCTAAAGGTGGGCAGAAGCTGTGCTGTCAGGTCGAATCAAATTGAGGTCGTATCAATTAACAACTTTATCATTCATCACTGCTAAATTCGTAAAGACAACTTAATTCAAATAATTCGCATGCAAATCTACAAATTTTAGATTTATATATGTACATAATCAGGCTAAATTAAACTATGTAAAGTTAAAATTCATACTCATCACCCATGAAGTTAAAGTAAAAGCGTGCTATCAATAAAAACGATGCATTTTATTTACCACTTTACCACTTATCGTTAGGGAGTTCTTTGTTTGCGGGATGAGGCGTTTGGCACTCTTTTGATGCTCACGCACGGATTACCCGCTTTCATGGTTATTTATGGAAAATTTCAGTTATCAGACATCGAAGATGAACACAAGTTTTGGCCTCTGACTCTGAAGATTATTTCAGGGTCACATATGAAAACTTATGTTAGGGCGAGGGCTGTCGGGCATGCATAGAAAATCTCAGGGATATCGCAGGTATTATTGGTGCTTGGCTCGAAAGTTATTGTCTGTCGGCTCGAAAAGTTAGGAGTCTATATATTCAAGGTAGCTGGGCTGGCAATATACCTGGCTTTCATGAGGTAAGCTCTCCATTATATAGAATCATTCCGGACATTCTTCGGGATAAGGTCTCCTGGCATAGGTAATGGTGGTATTGAAGGCAGAGCTGGAGTTATCTTTCCGGTCGTAATTGTCATTAATTTTTAAATCTGCTTCTTCAAGGGTGTACTATCCCTGATTTGGTATAAAATCTGATTTTTTACTATTTTTGCATTTTCTGAACCTTTACGAGTTTTCATGTCTAGAAGGTAGTTTTGTATCTTAAGGGAAACGGATTCAAAGTCCAGAATATCAGTTATATCATTAGTTGTTCAGGGATACTGAATCAATTTCCTGTGGGAATTAATTTGAAAAAATGTTCATGATAAATTATTCACGATATTTCCAGGAGAATTTATATGCAAAATACGGATACTACAAAGTATATTATTCATTCTAAAATTAATGCTGATGGTGTAATAGAACGCCCTGATATCGTAGGTGCAATTTTTGGCCAGACTGAAGGATTACTCGGGGCTGATCTTGATTTGCGTGATTTGCAAAAAACTGGCAGAATTGGTAGAATAGAGGTACTTGTTACTGCTAAAGGGGGGAAGACCAAAGGAAATATCTTTGTCCCTTCAAGCCTTGATAAGGTTGAGACATCCATTCTTGCCGCATCTCTTGAAACTATTGATAGGGTAGGTCCTTGCAGCGCCAAAATTGAGGTATCCCAAGTAGAAGATGTAAGAGCTGTAAAGCGCAAAAAGATCATTGAAAGGGCAAAACTTATCTTTACCAAAATGTTTGATGAGACGGTGCCTGAATCACAGGAACTTGCTGATGAAGTCCGGCAGTCTGTAAGGGTTGACGAGCTTACTTATTATGGAAAATCCAAAATTCCCTGTGGGCCGAATGTTCTTAATTCTGATGCCATTATTATTGTTGAGGGGAGGGCTGACATCTTGAATCTTCTCCGCTATGGTATAAAGAACACTATTTGTGTGGGGGGAACAAATATTCCTCCTGAGGTTGCAGATCTTACTAAAAAGAAGACAGTAACTGCTTTTACGGATGGGGATCGTGGAGGCGAACTAATCGTTCGTGAGCTTTTGCAGGTAGCGGATATTGACTATGTTGCTCGTGCTCCAGATGGGAAGTGTGTGGAGGACCTTGTCCAGAAGGAAATTATCAGAGCCCTTCGCCGAAAGGTTCCAGTGGAACAAATTATCGAAAAATATGGAATTCAGGAAAGGGAAGTCGAAGAAGATGCCTGCAGGGTTGAAAGGATTCCAAAAAGGAAGATTAGGGCGCCTGAAGTTGTTCCAAGGATTGCCGAGAATAAACTGCACAAGCGTGTTAAGATACACAGGGTCTCCTCAAAGTCAGATTTTTATGGAGAGAACCTTCCAAAAGAAGAAGAGATAGAGGGAGAAGGTTATGGGAAAATATTTGAAGAGGTTCATGAAAAAATTCCGGAAAAGCTTCCCAAAAAAACCTTCGAAAAAATATCTGGGAAAGATTTTCTCGTAACAGAACAAGTCGAAACAAGACCTGTTATCGTAAACTCCACAGTTTTATCTAGGCCATCCCAGAAAGCCAGAATTCCGAGAGGAAAACCTCCAAATGATAAGGTTTCAGCCATGAAGGTTCCTGGGGGTGAGGCTGTCAGAGTTTCTCCTGCTCCGGTAAGGATAGCTTCTGTTTCTCCCGAAGCTCTCAGGTTCAGGCCTCACGTTGAAGCTCTTAAAGGGACTCTTACAGCCAGGATTTTGGATCCTGAGGACAAGGTGGTAGAAGAAATTGCAGTCCGGGATCTTGCCAGCAGATTGAAGGCCTATAAAGATGATGTTTTAAGTGTCGTTTTTGACGGTGTAATTACTCAGAGACTTGTAGATATTGCTTCAAGCAATGCAATTAAAAGTCTTATAGGTATCAAAATTGGAAATCTTGCCAAAATCCCTGCTGATATGGAAATATTGACTTCTAAAATGCTCTGAGAGGTCTTTTTTCTTTTCATTTAACTTTTTTACAGTTTTTACTTTTGTTTGTTTTTTTGACTTTCAACAGTTTCTCTTTTTTATTTATCTAATTTTATTTCGCATATTACTATCGATTATCCTTTTATTTCTTAAAACTAATGTTACTATATACTTTGTTTTCTTGTTGTATCCTTTCATCATTAATCAGATCTGAAAAATGAGTATATTACCAAATTTTGGAAAAAATTTAGAAATAGTATTGTGTTTATGATTTATACAACTAATGGAAATTACTGGTTTTTTTCTAAAATTAAATTTCTCTGATTATTATCTTTTATTTAACTCTAAGGCGGGAAGTCTCCTTCCTCGACACACATAAGTGTGACGGGTGGGGGATGAAAGCCGTCAAATTTCCATTCTTTTTAAGATAGAAAATATATCTATAGTTATAGTTAAATATATCATTTAGTGACTATGATGTATAATCTGGATCTTTGAAGATATTTTGCTATGCAATCCACTACCATTTTGTGCAATGCATAAAATACTTAATAAAAGCTCTTAATAGTCAACAGATAGTGTAGTTACTAATATCTAAAACCATGATATAAGTGAAACTTTTGATGTAGAAGTTCTTTAAGTGTATTTAGATCATTTTCACATGATTTTCACCTCAAAATCAACATTTGATATTCCCAAATATATCTACACTATCAAAACAATCTATTCAAGAGAGATCAGAAGAAATTTTCCTGATATTAAAACAATGTTATCGAAGACCCATTCTGGTAAAGATCATATTTCATGGTAACAACAGGACAAGTGACGTTAGATATTTTGCAAAAGCATTTCGAGAGTCAGAGCAAACATGTAACTAGCGAAGAAAATACCAGTTTTCCAACTGAAGAACAGGTTAATGTTCTTTGGAAATTATCCGACAAATGTAGGGTGTCTATAACTTCGCTCTTGCAGATAGCAAGGATGCTTATGATAGAGAAATGCGTAGTGTAAAGTACGCTGAACAGCAAAATAAACATTCTGATTTTAAAAAACATAATCTGAATTCAACACAGTATATTCAAAAACACTTCAAGTTGTCTTGAAAAAACTTGATGGTAGTTATCATTCTTTTTTTAGCCACATTAAAAAATGGAGATTTGAAAGCACTACCATCTAACTTCAAAGGTGAAAATTATCTTATGACGCTACCCTACAATCAAAGCGGTTTCAAAGTTGAAAATAATATGATTACATCTTCACATAAGGTGAATGATGTTCCTCTATCCTTTGAATAGGTAATTTAGCTAATGGTTTTAAAATCAAACAGATTGAAATTGTAAACGATAATCCTACAAAGCAAGAGGTAAATTTTTTATTTGCGTTGCTTATGATTTTGATATTGAAGATTTTTATTTTGATAACGGAATATATCAAGCTATTGATTTAAGTATCACAAAGATCGTCACTGCTATCAATAATGATTGTAAATTTTTCGAAGTAAAAGCACCTAGACATGATAATTATTGGAATCCTAAGATTGATACCGCTAAATCAAGAAGAGATCATTGTATTGGTGTTAAAAAAGTTCTACAAAAATTAAGAGATACCTGAGAATAGCTAAAGCAGTTACAAAAATAAATAGAAAGAAAGCAAATCAAGTTAAAGACTTCCAACCCAAACTTTCCAAAACTATAGTTGAAAACACTAAATCTAACACTATCATAGTAGGTGACCCTAGTGTGCAACAAATGGCTCAACCAAAAGTAAAAGATAGTAAAAAGGAAAACAAGACCAAACTAAAGAAAGGTCAAAATCGTTCTACTCAGGGTCTAGGAAACTTAGGTATTTTTGTTCAATTCTTGATCTATAAAACAAAAATTGTAGCTAAAAGTTAATAAGAATTGACGAAAAACACACAACTAAGAAATATTGTTATTGTGGGGAAATCCATGATATGCCTTCTTGGAAGTGTGTTATGATTTGTGATAGCTGAAACAATCTTGATAGAGATCGAAATAGTTCTATATAATAGTATGTCACGTTTCCTATCATAAAATGTCTTGTGGGTGGCTATCAATAACTTATTGATAATCTTCGACAATACAAAATTTCGCATGGATCTCAAATTTGATAACAGTGGAGGAATTACTCGAAGGAGGCCCCTTACTAGTAGGGTATAAACCAGATAGTGAGGGGTAGTTCACTAGTTATTTACGCGACCTGTTGAATCACTACTATTTGGCATGATTTCACACTTTGATGCTAAATATCACACTATAATATGTAATCCTTCATTATTTATCATAAACATTATATAGAAATCTTTTTTATTGTAAACTAGGAAATCAATTTCCTCTAGCAATTCTTTTATCTGGATCAAGATAGTATTAGATTGATCTTGTAAAATTGTAGGTCTGTTCGCTATGCACAAGGAAGAGCTCATACAACTGCACACATATATGGCCCAAATGAAAAGGTACTTTGAAAGGAACGGAATAACGCATGAATTCGACGATTATAAGGCTTTATCCATAAGCCCTGTCCACATTCACCGGAGCAAGGCAGATCACAAGCGCGCAATTTTTATTTTAGGAGGCGAGCTTGCGAACCTCATGTCCAGGGATGATTTTATCTCTGATGGACAATCAGTCCAGATGAGAGAATCTCTGAATTCCATTATCAAGCTTATGGGTAGTAATTGATAGAGCTTCTTAAATCGACAAGGAATTCTTATATGAAAATGAAGGTTTGAGATATTTTTGTTTTGATATCAAAAGACGGTATGGATGCAAGTGCATTTTCATTACCATACCATCTTCTCCATCGGAGTAATATTTTTGTTCGGTCCAGCAGGGTATGAATCCTATGGACTTGTATAATTTTTGTGCTTTTTTATTACTGTTTCTTACTTCCAATCTTGCGTATTTCAGTCCTTTTGCGAGAAAAATGCTACATATCGTGTATATCAGTTCTGTACCTATCCCTCTTCCACGGTACTCTTCTTTGACACCGATGGAAAAAATATGTCCTTCGTTCTCTGCGGAACGATAGCCTACAACATATCCCACTATTTTTCCATCCTGCTTCGCAACAAGGAAACCGTCTCTAGCCATTTCGTAAAAACTCATATATAGTAGAGAATTGTGCTCTGAAAACGCTTCTTTTTCAATCTCGATTATTTCCTGGAAGTCCTCAGGTGCAAAATGCATGATCATAATTTCCTATATGTTTTGCCATTT
>CAVXNY010000006.1:0-41492 GCA_963763235.1 uncultured Methanosarcinaceae archaeon
GACAGAATGTATTTATAAAAAAAGAAAAATGTTAAAGTAATAGAGCCTAAAATATAACTTTGAATTGTATGAAGAAAACCGAGGCATAAAGCTCATTTATAAGTATATGTAACATTTTTGAGTTCATCAAAAAAGTCTGAAATTTATTATTCTATCTAATTAGGTTTGAAGAGTAATTTTGCCGGAAAGTACAATTTTCGCTTAAATTATTAAGAAGGAGATCATAAATGTCATTATTCGGAACTAACGGTGTACGTGGTATAGCTAACGAATATCTGAATCCAGAACTTACACTCAATTTAGCCAGAAGCCTTGGTACATACATGGACTCAAAAGGCACGGTTGCTATAGGCTGTGATACCCGCATCTCTGGGCAGATGTTGAAATCAGCTGCAATTTCCGGTGCACTTTCAACGGGCCTAAATGTAATTGATGTGGGAATTGTTCCCACTCCTTCTATCCAGTATTATGTTCGCGACTACGCCGATGCTGGGATTATTATTACCGCATCTCATAATCCAAGAGAATATAATGGAATCAAATTTATTTCAGGAGATGGTTCGGAGTTTCCTAGGGATGGAGAGAAAAACATCGAGAAAATTTATTACTCAGGGAAATATGGCATCGTATCCTGGGAAAAAACTGGTAGATTCAGAATGGATCCCATAGTCAACGAGTACTATACCAAAAACATCATCAATTCAGTAGATGCCGAAAATATTCGCAACCGCAGATTCAAGGTCGTTGCTGATACGGGCTGCGGAGCAGGTTCTCTTACACTTCCTTTTTTACTACGTGACCTGGGCTGCCAGGTGCTCACTCTTGGAGCTCAGCCTGACGGAACTTTCCCTTGGCGAAACCCAGAACCTACACCTGAAAACCTAACAGAACTATTAAAACTTGTAAAAATAACCGGAGCTGATATGGGAGTAGCTCATGACGGGGATGCGGATAGGATAGTATTTATAGATGAAAATGGGGTTTTCATAAACGATGAAGTCCTGCTTGCCATGATGGCAAAATATATGCTTGAACATGAAAGCGGACCTCTTGTAACCCCTGTTAGCTCTTCGCAGCGTATGTCAGATGTTGCAAATGAGGCAGGAGTTGAACTTTACTGGACTGCGGTTGGCTCAATCAATGTAGCCCGAAAGATGATGGAAATAAATGCAGTATTCGGAGGAGAAGGAAATGGAGGCCTCATTTTTCCCAAACATCAGTATTGTAGAGACGGAGCAATGGCCTGTGCCAAAATTCTTGAAATCTTGGCTAGTGGAAAGAGACTTTCAGAGCTTGCTAAAAGTGTACCTGAATATTTCAACGCAAAGACAAAAATCACCTCTAAAAATATACAGGCTACAATGGAAAGAGTAAAACTTAAAGCTTCAGAACTTGGGTTCGAGATAGATACTACAGACGGAATCAAAATATGGTACGAGGATGGCTGGGTTCTAATTCGTCCCTCTGGGACAGAACCGTTTTTCAGAATATTTGCTGAGGCAAAAAAGCAGGAAAGGGCAGAAGAACTCATGCGTGAAGGTATGAATATGGTCATAAGAGCAGACAAGGCTTCAAACCTCGAATGAATTTTTCGGTAAGCCAACTGGAAAATCTGAAGTTTTGTAGGAATTAAGTTAGTTTTTTGATCTTAAACTCCTTTTCAAGTGTCCTTATTTAATTTCCATTCCTTTATTTATTTAATTTTCTTAGTGTGAGTCATTACTTTGAGTATAGTATAAATATCTTTTTTCCAAATATTTGTATTTTCTTTATCAATTAGTATGATTTTATATTTGATAAATAGCAATAAATCCTAATAGCAACTATTTTGATGAATATAAAACTAAAAACGAAGTATCTCACATCCATGATTATTTCATCACTGACATTTTAATACGCTGAAAAAGTGAACATCCTAAATTGAAAAAAGTAACAGAAAATTTGATAGTACTATTTTAACTTTATTTGACATTTTGATTTTTATGCTAAAAAGATTTTCATCCTTGAGAGAAATGGATAAGTAATATTGTTGTCAACACATTTTCGACCTACTCTTTATAATTCTATTTTGATAGATAATTATGTCATTGATAGTTGTTTTTTTCAAATTTTAAGAGAATTTTTGATATGAATTTGATAGCTTATATGGATAACTGAGTAAAAAGTTAATACTGTGTAAAAAATTAAAGTAACAAATATGCTAAAATGGAACAAAACTTGCACACTATATCTTATTCTTTAGGCTTTTTGATTGGAAGGTGACAAATGCAAAACAATATTAATAAGATCATAGAGTATTACAAAATCATTTTTGACGAAAAGATGATTTGCATTCAAAATGGAATTTATACTACCAAAATTAGGAGGATTTATATAAACCTCTGATTTTCACGAGTTATTTAATATTCCATTTATAGCCATATGACTAAATTTGGGAACTTATTGAGATCATCTTAAAAGAGTAATCTGTAATATAAGACTAACAAAAAGGCATTTTCAACGAAAACAACTTGAAAATGGGAATTAAGCCAAGAATCAGGAGTTAATAGGAATATTCACGAGGTTAAACATGGATTAAAAAAGGAAGCATACCTAAAATAAAATTCAGATTACCGAAGTAGGTAAGAAGATGGGAACAAGAATTAAAAAAACAACTGATGTAGAATTATCTCACCTAGTTTATTGAATCCTACATTCCACATCTGTGTATATTTATGGAATGTAAAATAAGATTCAAAGTTATATTTTATTTTCTTTGACTTTAAAATTTTTCTGTTGTACAAATGCATTCTGGCGAAAAATAAGTATTTGTAATAAATGATTTAATCAATTAATATAATCTTTCAAATTTGGGTTATAGGCTTCATAATAAAAATAATTGACTCAAATATTTATAAAAGATTATTCCTCGTAAAATACATACATCTATTCACCATTCATAAATCCAAAGTTGAACGAAGTAAAGTACAGAAAAAGAAACTTAAAAGCTTTTCCAGTATTTCTTTTCTTCCACATTTCCCACAACTATAGAACTCCAGATGGCTTAAATGTGAATATCTACATTGAAAACTAAATCTTTTTTTCGAATTGTGATCAATTCGCCAATTTACGATAATTAATCAAAAACGAAGTTTTAAAGGTATAAATTCAAAATAATATCATACACTTCCTATCTATTCATAGATGTTCTTTTTTCATATTTTTCGATGTTTTTCCCAGTACCCTGTGAGTTTACCATCAAGGGCAAGTTTTCCGAGCTCACTCCTAACTATGCCACTTACTTCTGTTGGAACTACAGATGAATACGGTGTTCCTGGAAGTGGAGTCAGGTAGTGTACCCTGACAATTCCTCCTTTTCTGCAGATCCAACGAATCATGTCAAGGCTTTTTTTCTGATCCTCTTTGGTTTCGGTTGGGAAGCCGAAGATGAAGTCTACTGTTGGAATAATTTTATATTTTAGGCAACACTCCACGGCTGAGATACTATCTTCTACAGTATGTCCCCTCCGGATCTCTCTGAGAATGCGATTGCTTCCGGACTGGGCACCAAAGCTAAGGCTGTAGTTTGCGCAATATTTCCTCACAAGTTCAACTGACTCTTCAGTCACAAATTCGGGGCGCACCTCTGAAGGAAAGGTCCCAAAAAATATTTTCTTATTGGACATTTCGTGAAGAGAAGACAGCAGTCGCTCCACTTCTTCAAATTTAGGGTGAATTCCATCACTTCCATAAGCAAAAGCATTGGAAGCTATAAATCGAAGGTCTCTATAGTATATGGAATTTTTCAAGATAGAATTAATACTTCGGTGCCTGATTTCTCTTCCGAAAAGCCTGGGGGTCTGGCAGTATTTACAGCCCCAGGGGCACCCCCTACTGATTTCAATCGGAGCACAAAGTTTTTTTGGGTCAAAACAGGGATAGCTATCCAGATTTACATAGGGTCTTTTTGGGGTTGTGACAATTTTGCCTGTTCCGGAGTCTTTATAAGCAATACCCCTTATTTTTCTTGGATTTCCCCCTTCCTGCAAAACCTTCACAAGTTCTGGAAGGGTTTCTTCACCTTCTCCGAGGACAACATAATCAAAGTATTCAAGCGTTTCATCTGGAACTCCTGATGGGTGAGGCCCTCCTGCAATGAAAATCGAATCTATTTCTGCATTTTTGACTTCCGTGAAAACCTTTGCCGCCTGTCGCGTTGTAAAACTGTAAATCATGATACCTTTTAGCGGCCTATCTGCAAACAAGGCTTCTGGTAACAAAGGAGCAAGGACTGCAAAGCTATAGGAGTTTTTCTTGGTGTAGCGAAAGTGCACATCCATTATTTTTTGCTCATTTTTTAAAAATTCCGGTTCTTCTCATGTCATAAGTTTAAAAGGAATCAGAGTAAAGCATAGAAGCCCAAGGATAAACATAACAATTCCAATAAGGATGCGTTTTTTATCTAGTTCTACTTCATCATTAAGGGGAGATTGATGCCCCATTGCTGTGAAAGTCCATGGGAGTATAGCCCAGAATCCATAAAAGCCCATCCTCCTTCAGCCAACAAATTACATAGAGCCCTACCAGAAGCATGATACTCGGCATTAGAACAAAAATATTTTCTGCCTTTTTGCCCAACATAGCCCTGATCATATGCCCTCCATCAAGCTGGCCTGCAGGAAGACGATTTAGAAGAGTTGCTAACATTCCTACCCAGCCTGCAAAGGCTACAGGGTGTAGGTATCCTCCTTTAGAACCTACAAGGTTCTGGATAAATATAAAAAGAGGTGGAAGACCTATATTAAACATCAGGAAATCCGGTAAATGTTTAGATGAAGGTAATTTAAGATTAAATCCTATGAAAGTAACTGCAACAGACAGCAGTAACCCTGCCAACGGTCCTGCAATTCCAATATCCAAAAGTGCTTTTCTACTGGGGAGAGGTCCTTTATAACGAACTATTGCCCCCATGGTGCCGATAAAAGCTGGAAACGGGGTGAAGTAGGGGAGGGAGACCTCCATTCCGTAGTACCTGGCTATCACATAATGAGCCATCTCATGGGAACCGAGAACTGCCATTATTGCAAGAGTAAAAGGTAACCCTTTGAAAAGTTGCAGAGGTTCGTTTAGGGGTTCCACTCCAAACAACCAGGCTCCGCAAATCATGGTTGTAAAAAAAGTCGCTATGAAAAGGACAAGGATTATCCAGATATTTTCCGTTGTCTTTTCTTCAGGGGCAGCGAGCAGAAAATATTCTCCAAGTTCATACTTTAGATTACACCGAAAACCAAATTGGTGAAACTGTGCCCATAGTTCTCCCTCAATGCTCTCATTGTCTATTTTTGGAATTTCATAGAAATAGAGAATTTCTCCATATTTTTGAATCTCATACACTTCAAATACTCTGATTATGGAGGGATATAAATGTGATATCAATTTTTCGGTATCTAATTTCTTTTCGTTATTTTTATAATTTTTTCTTTCCTGGTTCACTTTGAGGTTCATGTTTCTGCAGCTTAATGTTTCATTTTCAGACTTATGCATTTTCAATTTAAAATTTCGAGACTTTTGATAAATCTCAAATTTCAACAAATTGCTTATATAAGCTTTATAATCAACCAGCCAAAAATTGTAGTTTGTATAAATCCTCTTTAGTGTATCATTTTCTATTTTAGTTATTATTTTTCGATCTCATTTGCTTCCTGTTCGATAACTTCTATATACCCCTCGCTTCCATTCACCAAAACAAGGTCTCCATTCTTTAAAATATTGTAAGGATTTTTTTCGAGCATATCAATGAGTGGGATTTCGGAAATAATGGCACCGACTGCTACTATTGGTTCAGTTTCCAGATTTATAATAGCTGCAGGTGCAGCACCATTTTTTTTAAGTTGATACATCACATACGAACTAACTGTCGAGCCTTTTCCGTAGGGAAAAATAAGAACTTTATTTTTGATTGATTTCCCTACAATAGCGTGATTTTCTTCAGACACAACCCCAGTTTTGGGGTCTACACTACCAAGGAAGGAAATCGGATCTGTAGAAAGCAGTACTTCTCCTTTTGCGCATCCTCTGGAAATTATCCTGCCTTTCAATTTAATGGGAATCGCCTGCCTTTTTCTCCGTCCTGCCGAGTGCCTCCTCGATGCAATCTTCCATATTTCCATATACTGCTTCAGCCCTGCACATTCCTGGTATGTAAGAAAATGCTTTCCCTGAATTGACCATAACGCAGGAGTAACTGTTAGTAGCTGGTGAGACCACCATGCAAGTATCACAGACAACTTTCGCTCCACTTTTTTCAATGATCCGAATATAGTCAAGATAGCGTTTTGCAATTTCCCTCGAAGTAAAAATCCATAATTCTTTTGAAACTGTTTTTCCAACCAGGAGTTCAGCTAACTTTTTAAGTTCAGCTGCAGAGCAATGAGGACATCCGATAGTAATCAATTCAGGCTCTTTGCAGGTTTTTCTCCGACTCTCATAGATTTCATCTAGCTGATCTCTTTCGATAGTAATCTTTTCCTCTGGTTCCTCAAAGTCCAACCTGCAAATCTCAGGCGTGACCCCATCTACGTGATAAAGGGCAACTGATCCTGAGGCTGCCATTGCAGCTCCAAGAGCTTTTAATTCGTCTGCTTTTGGAACACATCTGAGATGAAAAACTGGAACTTTGTTCTTTATAAGTTTGCCAGCCACGTAGCCAAGTGCTCCATAATCAGATTCCTGTAACGTATATTCTACATCAACTGATACTTCAGGTACGCGGTTTTTATCCAGGTGGAACCCGTAATTTGCAGTTTTCCCGATGAGGGCCGCAGAAAGGGCTGAAGGCCCACCTTCTCGGTTTGTCCTAGCTCCAATCACAGAATTTACATAGGAGACAGCTGATGACTCACTCCATGCCAGGTGATCACCGTAACAAACTTCAAAGCCCTCAAGAGCATATGGTGTACATGTGCATTCACATCTGATCCCTAACTTTTCATAGGCCTGAACAATTGATTTTTGTTTTTCCGCAAAATCAGGCGAGATCCGGAGTCTTTTCCAATCTTTTAGGTCCATTCCCGCAGGATTCAGAATCGCAGGAACCTTAACTCTATTCTGTAGATCTGAAATCCATTCAAGACCTGCATCTCCTATAGTTTTGTATGAGACGCCTGCTATCTGGGCACTTTTTATAGGAATAAGCCTTTCTGCACCGTAAATTTCTCCAAGTGTCACTAGGATCTCAATGGCCTGCCTTAGAGTATTTCCAGCTTCTCCATTCAGGATCTTCTCTTCTTCTTTTGTGAGGTACATGAAAATTACTCTGTAATTAATAGTGCTTTACAGACTCCTACTCTCCTCTCTGCGATTTTTTAATATTATACAGGCTCTGAAAAGATATCTTTTATTTGTTCTTCCGGAATTACTGCTCTTTCAAACTTTTCTTTTTCATTCAGGACCTTTGTAGCGTCAATTCCAACCTTTGTGGTAGTCCCGTCAGGAGCTCCCCTTGGATCTAAGGAACTGCCACGAACATTTGGGATAATAAGGATATCTATATCTCCTTTTACCCGTGTAGCGATTGCAAAATCAACATCTTTAGGGTCAAAGATATTTATATCATTGTCAACAACCACTAAATGCTTGAGGCTCGTATGGGCGGCAAAAGCTGCCATCATAGCGTTTTTCCCGTCTCCTTCGGTCTGTTTGTCTATTTGAATAACTGCATGGAGGTAGCAGCATCCTCCTTCTGTTAAAACTACATTTCTAACAGTTGTGACTTCACCTACAGCTCTGTAAATTCTAGGCTCGTAAGGCATACCCATCATCAAGAGATGTTCGGGGCCAGCTGGTAGAATCCCGTGGTAAATCGGGTCTTTTCTGTGAATAATTCGGGTGATATTTGCTATAGGTTCTTTTCTTACGGCGTCGTAGGTTCCGGTAATATCCACAAAGGGCCCTTCATCAATTTTTTCCACAGAGCTAATATATCCCTCAAGCACAATCTCAGCATGAGGAACCTTTACTCCATTTGAGCATTCAAAAAGTTCAATAGGTGCTCCTCGCAATGCCGCTGCATATTCAAATTCTTTTCCCACAGGAACTCTTGTCGATGTCGCATAAATGATCTTGGGGTCGCATCCAAGTACAATTGCAACAGGTAGAGGTTTGCCTTTTTCAGCGGCTTTTTTATGCAAGATATATGTATGTCTTGGGGGAACCAAACGGACTGCAAATTTATCTTTTCCTACAAGCATAAGACGGTGAATTGAGGCATTCATGATGCCCTCATATTCTGAAACTACAATGCCTGCAGTTATATAAGGTGCCCCATCTTTTTCAAAATGAGTAAGTATCGGTAATTTTGTCAGGTCAACCTGATCTTCTACAACTTCCATGGTAGGAGACTCTGATACTAGCTTTACTGTGCCTTCAGGATAAACTTCCGAAAGCTTCTTTATAATTTCTTCTTTTGGAACTCCTAGCATGGAAGCCATTTCATCTCTGGATCCTAGAAGATTCATAATAACTTTTGAGCCTGAGACATTATGGAAAAGAACCGGAGCTGGGGTTGTTTTTGCAATTCTTGAAGCTTCGAATCTTGGAGAAACGGGTTGTGGAATTTCTACCAATTTTCCGCTTTCTTTCAATTGGTTAATAAAAGATCTAAAACTCATGGATATCTGAATATCAAGAAGCTGTTAGATGATAAAAAGATTATCTGGTCATCAAAAATAAATTTGTTATATTTACTAACTATCGGTTATCAAATAGAACAGGATGAAACAGAGATATTATACCTATGAATCCAATTTTATCTTAATGTCATATTTTGGATAAAGTTCTGTATGATAATGAGTTATATTCTATTTTTATTTTTCTTCCTTGCTTGTTAATTTTCAGGCTGGACTGAAATTTTTGAAATCTTAGCATTCATCAAGCATGAAAGCTCTGGGCCTTATGATCCTTTTCTTTTCATACTGATCGAAACAGTGGGCTATCCAACCTGAGACTCGGCCAATTGCAAAGATTGATGTTGCAAGCTGGGGGGGAATGTCCAAATATCTATAGATAACTCCCGAGTAGAAGTCCACATTCGGATATATTGGCTTGCTTTTTTTCTCCACGATCTCACGGATAACGGTTATTTCAACTGCTTCGGCTGTCTCATACCAATGCATATCTCCTTTTGTTTCTGCTAGCTGCTTGGAAAGCTGCTTGAATACCGTACCTCTTGGGTCATAAGTTTTGTACACTCTGTGCCCGAAACCCATGATTTTCTCATTTTTTGCAATTTTTTCGAGGACAATTTTTTCTGCATTTTCTGGGCAGGCTATTTCTTCTAGCATGCCCATAACTTCTGTCCTTGCCCCTCCATGCAAGGGACCTTTGAGGGCACATAGCCCGGAAACAACAACTGAGTACAAATCTGCAAGGGTGGAAGCTGTGATTCTTGATGAGAAAGTTGAAGCATTTAGCTCATGTTCGGCGCTGAGAATAAAGTCTTTTTCCATGATCTCAGCTTCTAACTTACTTGGCTTGCTGCCTCTTATCATGTACAAGAAGTTGGCTCCGTGAGAGAGAGATATATCAGGAGTTATAGGTTCCTTTCCATTTGCTACTCTGTAATACGCTGCAACGATGGTCGGAATCTTGGCAATTAATCGTATGGCTTTCCTCATATTTCCTTCAGGAGTACTGTCGCATATGTCAGGATCGAATTGTGCCATGAAAGAAACAATCGTACGCAGAGTTTCTATGGCATCAATATTGAAATTATACATACTGATAATGTTAATTATTTCCCTGTTGATTTCACGCTCCTCACGCAGGTGGGCTGAGTAAACGGCAAGCTCTTGAGCTCCTGGGAGTTCTCCTTGGATAAGCAGATAGGAAACTGAATCGTAGGTAAGCTCAACCAGCTGGTTGATATCTATTTCCCTATATTTTAGAATGCCCTCCAACCCGTCGATGAAACATATATTTTTGCTCATTTTCTACCTCGCAGTTATGCTTAGAGGATTTTCAAAAAACTTTGAAATTTTGGGGATCCTCTGTTTATGCGTGAAAGATTTAAACACGAAGAGTCTTTAGGACCCAAAAATAGAGAGAAGATACATTTCTATTATTGTTGAATAAGTATATTAAATTTGTTGAATTTGTATCACTACATCTATATCAAAAATCCCGATTCAACCTTTATTTTATTCTTTGTAGGACTACTATCCAAATCTTGCTCACTAATCCGGTATTTGATTTTATTTTTCTTTTTTTGGTTATCATTCGTAACTATCCATCTTAATAAAAATCAGTAGGAAAAGAAATATTTTGGGGTAATAAATGCTGCAGATTAATAACTTATTATAACCTCAAAAACATTATTAATAGCTACAGCTAAATACAATCAAGCCACCAAAATTTACTCAGTTAATATTAGTAAAGTCAGTTACTGTCATTGCTTTTCCGAGCTGAATCGTTACATGATTTTTGATTTTCTGATTCACTGTTCTTTGATTTTAATGATAAATCGGAATCTTCAATATTACTTCATTATTGATATTATTATTAACTTGGCTTGTCAGCAAGTGCTCTAATTGCTTAAATATCCATGTAATTTACATCCATGTAGTTTTATACTATGCCAAATAAAGAATAACTGGAAATATGTTTAATATGAACACATCTTATCTACCTAATGATGGGAGAAGTGACAGAATCCAAAATATCTCGATAAGTCCATCAATAGCAATCATTGCTCTCTGTACACTTTCTTTCTTTTTGGAACTTATCATCGGACCTTCCTACTTAAGCGCTTTTGAATTTGACCCTAGTTCCATCGTGACTAGACCCTGGACACTTGTTACATACATCTTTCTGCACAACGGTTTATGGCACCTTTTCTTCAATATGTTCGTTCTGTTCTTCTTAGGAACTACACTTGAAAGAATTATTGGAAAAAGGCAGTTTCTTGATGTTTTTTTCGCTTCAGGAATCTTATCCGCAATAGGGTACAGTTTCTTAAGCCAGCCCATTTTTAAGATATCTCCAAGCTCGATGATTGGCGCAAGTGGAGCTATATATGGTGTCTTTGCAGCTCTTACAATTCTTGAGCCGAATCTAAGAGTTTACGTCTATTTTATTCCAATGAGTATGAAATATGCCCTCTTGCTTTTTGCTCTGTTTGATTTTTTTATGATTAATTCATTGGACATGATAGCTCATACAGCACATCTTAGTGGACTTTTGGTTGGGCTCTATATGGGTTCTCGCATAAGAAAAACTCATATAAATTATTCTAAATTCAGGCAATAGGAGGTGATTAGTCTGCGTGAGGAGAATCTTCTCCGAAATATATATTTTTATCCAAAACCAGAGCCAGGCGAGAAAATCCCGGTACAAGTCCTAAATTTCAGAAGGTTATTTGCAGCATGGTCACCAGAGCTGAAAAAAACCTTATATTTTGAAAAACTGCCTGAAAATGAGAGCCTAAAAAGGGTGAGGAAAATAATTCTTCTTCAGGTTTTTGACTGGCTTGCTTGCAGAGAAGGGGTCATCGAACTTAAGGATTTTGAATTTGAGCGATTTATGGAAGTCTATGAGAAATTTCTGCAAAATTTAGGGGAAATCCAGTACATTAGGCAGAAAAAAGGACGAAGGGCAGAAAATATTTTTGAACTTGAAGAATCCCCTTATGTTCTCAGGGAATTAAAAAAAGGAACCTTTTCTGATAAATTATAGGGTTATGTAAAGTAATTTAGCAGTTGGAAAAAAACTAGATATATAGGTTGCTTTTTTCAAAAATAAATGCTTGATTATTGAGAATATATAAGTTAATGTATGTATATTGATGTTCTAATAATAAGTTACTAAAAGAGGTTAATAAAAATAATCCAATTAGGGTATAGAAATTGGTACCAACTGAGATTCCATGAAGAGCAAATATAATATCATTTTTATTAATCAGCTTGTTTCTATTGTCGGCGACTGCACTTGCAGCATCCTCTCCTTGAAATCTTTGGAACAGCCACATTACATTGATCCAAAGCATAATTTGTGGCTTAAAGTCAACATGAATGGCAGCACACAACATTTCAATGAGTAAAATACATCTGGCTTTATCCCAATGGAGATACAGTCATTGTGGGCATACGATAACTTTAGCTCAGGTAGCTTAAATACATCAAAGTGGACAGTTTACAAAGAAGATAGCAATAACTCAACAGTAGATATACAGGATGGACATTTGGTTTTGGCAGGCTCTGGTAACACATCTTCTGCGAATGTTATGCTGAATAAGCCATTATCTAACGACATTGAATTGGCGGTCAATGAAACACTAACAGGGGGTACTCATAACTTAGGTACCTTTTCTTATGTTTCTTTTGGTTCCGTAGCACTCTAGGCGGGATCAGAGGAGCTTATCGAAAATTAGTTATAGCTTCTCGAAAATTAGCTATAGAATTTTTAGATAAATATCTCAATTTCTTCATATGCTTATAAATTTTATATAAATGACCATGGAAAATCGGAGGTTTATCGAAACCCTCATTATAAACAAACAGCAAAAAATTAATATAAATATTAAATTATATTTACAATCCACTCTTCACAAATGTACACGAAAATACAATCGGTTTCCCAGATATGATAGTAGATTAAAAACCAATCCAACTTTCAATGAATAGTAACTCCAAAATACATCATACAAAGATTACGGTCAAGAAAGCAGAATAATAGAATGAATATTAGTATTCCTATAACCTTATTCACCGGATCTAGATCCATTTGAATTTATCTGTTAGAGTTTAAAGAAAGATCTTTCAAAATAAATAATTGTAACAATTGTGAGACTTCTTACTTTTCTCCTTTGATGTACTTTCTTGCTCCATTTTAAATATGTCATAGATTAACAAATCTCAAGTATAACTTCAATACCACATTCAATGATTCTCCAACTGTAATGATGGATATTTGGATAAAAAAATATTTATGTTGTTTAGAACCCATAAAAGCCTTAATTTGACAGTTTGATATTAATATTCAAAGGAATATTCATATTTGATATAAATTAAAGAAGTGACAATTATGATCCGAAAATTCTCTTCCACGTGATCTTTATTTTTTCAAATTTTAGTCAGATTTAATTAGAAGCTGACAAATTTGAGATAATCGTTATGAAATTTTGGAAGGCTATAAATTAATCTATGATGCAAAAATAAGAATTCATTTTCAAATGAAATTTATACTATAAAAATCCAGTAGCTGATATAAATGAGCTGACTCTATGTTCTCTTTAATCCAATTATTAGCCATATTTTATACTTAGATAAGGTCATTTGGCTTATTTATCATTTTAACATCTTATTTATAGGATATTTTTATATATCTCAATTGTTTCTATAGATTATACCAATTTGATTAGAATATTTAAAAGGGGATTATTTATTATGAAGGATAAACGAAAAGTTCAGTTTACTGGAAATTCCACATATATTGTATCCCTCCCCATAAAATGGGTGCGAGATATAGGTCTTGAAGCCGGGGAAACGCTCACCCTTGCATCTATGCCTAATAAAACCCTCCTTGTTTCTTACAGTAAAATTTCAAAGGAATACTACAAGTCTACAATTGAATATATCCACTCAGAAAGTGCGGAAAACAACCTCAGGATTCTTATATCTCATTATCTTACAGGTTATGATTCTATCAAGTTGACCACCAAAAAAGGTTTTAATGCTTATGACCGCAAGTTTATCAAGGACGCAGTGCGTCAGAAATTGATAGGTCTTGAACTTGTAGAAGAATCCAGAAATGAACTGGTTTTCCAATGCTTGCTCAATTACAATGACCTTCCTCTTAACCGAGTAATCAAAAACATGTATGGCCTTGTAATCTCCATGCTCGAAGATTCTATGACCGCCCTTCGGAACCATAATTTGGAAATTGCCGAAGATGTAATCCAGAGAGATGACGATGTGGATCGCTTTTATCTTCTTGCTGTCCGCCAGCTCAAAGCTGCAATTGAAGATATCGAACTCTCTGAAAACATCGGAATCCAGTATCCACGCGATTGTCTGGGATACAGGCTTATTACAAAGTGTATTGAGCGTATAGGAGATCATGCTGTCAAGATAGCTAGAAACGTCCTAAAAATGAGTGCAGGAATAAATGCTACTGCTCCCATCTTTAAAATGGCTGAACTCTCACGAAAGGTTTTCGAAAGCTCAATAAACTCAATTACAGAAGAAGATCTTCAGCTTATCAACAAAATCGTTGTGGAAGCAAAAAATGTTTCTCAGCTAGGAGTTTCCCTGGAAGCACAGGAATGTGTAGGGCCAGATAATGTTGAAATTAGCATGATCCTGGAGAGCCTCCGTAGGGTAGCCGAATATAGTGCTGATATCGCAGAAGTTTCAATCAATATAAATGTAAAAAAGATCTGAGCTTCAAATGTTTTATGCTGAGAAGAGTCCTCATTAGATATTTTGTTAAATTCACTTTCTGTTGTGAATCTCAATGCTAGAAAGATCAGATGAATCATCATTCACAAAAAGAATGAAGAAAATAACTAACTATAGCTAAGATCCATGAATCTCAGCTCACCAAGCTCAAAGGATCCTGAGGGAATACCACGATACCTATCAGGAACCTCTTGTTGGCTCGAATCTTGGCCGACCCAAAAACTCGCCAAAAATGATGAAGTCAACTACCACACGCTAAAGCTGTAGGGCTTGCCGCCCCCTCAGAGTTAGCAATTTAATTTAGTAGACTCAAAAGCTAATCTTAGTCTATTTTGTCTGTTGACAATACCTCTATCAATTATCAGTTCCAAAACAGAATCATCGACTGCTTTTCGGAGTATATTAATTGCTCCATTAATATCAGCATTGACTAACTGACCTACATAACTTTTGTACAATCCTCTCTTAATTCTTCGTGATCTACCATATTAGGTTTTTCAATCGGATCTAGTGCAAGAGAATCCACTTGACTTGTATATGTTTCATCGACAAGTTGGTATTTTATACAATAAAAACCACATCACTTCTAATTTCCCTTTAAATGTACCAAATGGAATCTGTACAAAGTTTTGATTATTAAGGCTGCCATGATTGATTACTTGTTTAATTCAGGTTAATTCTCCGATTAGAACTTTGCCTATATTATTTTCGAGGCAGCGTTATAACCAGATAGTTGACTGTCCGGTTTGTGGAACAAACCATGATATGGATATAAATTAAGTAATTAAATTAAGAAGTTCAAATTACAAAGTAAGAATCTAATAGTAATCTAATTCACCTATGAAACGTGGGGTAGAGCTCGTGGACTTATGAACAATGGGCCATGGGATGAAACGAGAAGCACTAAGCTTTCAGTTGACTGGTATTCACGCGTAAAGGACTTTAATTCCAAATGAATTATAATACATTCATAATATTATTTGTTTTCTGATCTTAAAACATTTTATGGGGAAATAAATTTTGTTTAGAAACTATTTTTTTTATAATTAATTTAAAATAACTACATAGGTAATTGTATTTGTAATCTAAAGATGATTTCAATTTTGATCATCAAGTACTTAAGTTCTGTATTAAAAAGAAAGAGAGGTAATTATTTTGCATCGTTTTCTCATGATTTTATTATTGACTATCTCTGTTACAGGTATTGTTTCAATCTCAATAGTTGGAGCAGAAAACATAGCAGCAAATAAAATGAATTTTACAGCCATAAAAACAGGAACAGAATTAGATAAAAATGTATCCCTTACAGAAACAGCAGTAGCAAAAACAACAGAACAAGCATTTAAAGTTGGACCAACTGTCAGACTCCTATCCCTGAATTCTGAAATTAATAAATCATCAGACGGACTTGTTGAGGTCTTCCTAGATAATCCAACCCTCAATGATATGAATTTAGAGGTTGATATGGAAGTTGACGTTCCTTCTGACATTTACATATACGCACAAGATGGCAGTATGGCTGGTGGCGCAGGGACTGTAATTGGGCATTTCTCTGTACCGCCTGGATCGTCAAGAACAATTTATTTACATGTTATCGGAAAAAAGGTAGGTACATTCCCTATACACTTCGGTGGAATGTCCTGGACAGGTAATAACAAAAATAACTGGAACTCGATAAGCATTGAGAATTCATTTGACGTTACAGAACCCTCTGAGATTCCTGTTACTGCACTACCACCGAAATAGGGATAGAAAGCTTGTATTCATTTAATAGTAGCTTTTCGTGAGAAAAAGTAAGTTTTCATGTGTGTCTGAGAGTCATAGGGATGGTGGTAATAGTGATGATGTAAGAGGGAATGGAAGAAGTGGCCTCTATGAAAAAAGTTGAAGTGGACAATTTACCGTGTAATCTAACAACAATTGCAGAAATTAATAACTATTTTTTTTACAGTCAATCATTTTTTATAGTCTGATTCAAGTCGATTGATGCTAAATTTTGATAATAGTAGACCTGATGGAGAGTGTCATAAACTGGAGCTGTTCCTCTGTCGAAAGCGTAGATTGCACTGTTTTCGACGATTGCGTGACTGGCGGATAGGTGATGAACCGTATAGACGTTGACCTAGTTGTACTGGCACCCACTTGGTTGTAACGCTTGCAGAATTCATACCAGTGATCTATCCGGCGCCAGCAACGGCCTGTACCACTTGCTGCAGCAGCTGATGTAACTGTATGAGCCTTACCATTTAATACTTTAGCTGTAATTGAAGCTATATACAAAGCCATTAACAAACCATACAATGTCTTTCCAAAATTAGCCAATAGTTCGCTTTGTCGGGTTATTTGCGGCACGACTATGTTTTATTACGTTGGTATTACAAAATTTGATACAATTATTTAATCGACCTATTTTTTTATTAAAATTCTTTAATTTTATGTAAGGCTTTGATACTCTGCAATATGCCATTTCCCTTGTTATACAATTGGTTAAGAGATATTATATACTTGCCATCAACGATTGAAGCAGTCTCATCAGTATCAACAAGCGTAGTAAAATTAGAAATCCCAAGGTCTATGCTAAGGTATTTAGAATGATCAAGGGTTACGATTTCCTTTTTTTTTACATGAATGGAAGAAAATTCAAATTTACCTCTTATTTTTCTCTTTGTCGGAATCATGTCCAAATCTTTTCTGTTAGTTTCTGATTTTACCTTATTTTCTTCCTTGTTCGTTATTCGTTGAGTTTAAAGATATTTTCCACTATCCTTAAAACATTTCTTTTATTTCAATGACTATTCATCAATTAAATATACGTAATGTTTGTGGATTCCATAATTTCAATTCAATTTTGAAAGATAGAGGATGGATCTATCCAGAAGGATAAACAAATCATTATATTATATATAGCATTGCTGCTGGATTAAAAAGTAACTTTGTCACAGTCTCTGCTTTTTATAGCAATCGTTGCCTCCATTACCACCACAGCACCGCCATTACCACCATCTTCACAACTACCTTCACGGCGTTAACAGCCTTGCCTCTACACTATCTTTCTGCAAGCCGCATGGCCACCTACATCGCTACAGCAGTGACAGTTACCTCCTCTGCAAACGCTGCTGATATTTTTATAGTCATTTTCATGTGCATTTACTGCTATACCTGTCAATGAAGCTACAAGTCAGCACAGATATTTCAAAAAGGATACTATGAAAAATACGTAATATATATTTTATTCTGGCAAAAGTTTGAGGAGCAATTTTAAGTTTTGATAGAAGCTCTAAATGTAATATCCCTTAATAGCTTAAAATAATGAATGAAATTGAGATTAGAAAAATGGTTTTAAAATTCAAATTAGAAAATAAGTTTAATTAAATTTGTAGTTTTATAAAAATAATATCTGAAATAATTGATGCTTATTTAGTCGATGTGGCTACTCCCACGACTGAAGTCTAAGGTATCTGTCAATCAACCATATGGATTATACGATCTGCTTTATGAGTATTCGTGCCTGTTACTTTAGTGGCAGGTAATTGACTCAATCGCTTGTGTGCACCACAGCCATCTCAACCAAGGTTTAGTTTTGCTTTTTCAGAATAAGCTTAATGCTTTCTTTATTGGAGTTTGGAGCACAGAGGGGAGAAAAAATCAGATTGCTTTAGCGCCGGCAAGAATAGTTGCCTCGCTTTTTAGCAAGGTACAATACTTACAGAGTATTGTGCACATAATGCTAAGTTTAACTAACAATCTTCGATTAGATAATAAACAATTTAAATTCATAAGAACACTTAGCAAAGCCTCAAAAAATGTATAAGATATAGGGTTGTATAATGCAAGACAGTACTTTTTCCATAACAATTCCTTTTTGAAATATCCGTTAAACTATCATCTCTGTAAAGACAATGAGAACTATAATTTAATGTAGGTTGCAAATGGGCAACCATCTCTCAAAAAGAAGTATGAGAAGTTGGTTTGATTATTAAAACTGTATAAAAACGGGCAATTGGATAAACCGAATATACCGCATTACCTTGACAAAGAAGAGTATTTTAGGATATTATTTCCGAAAAATGCTTTCTCTGTTAAAAATGGGAACGTTAGTTTAGGAATCGCAAAGAAGCTAATGAAAAGAGTTCAAAATGTAAAGAAACTTTTAACTTTTAAGATTCCAAATAATCTTAAAATCAAAAAGTCTTACATTTAGGAGACAGGTATTCTTCCGATGTATGGTGATTATATTTCAAATTAAATATATCTATCAAAAAAAAGGAAATCTTAAACCTTGATTACTCTAAATACCTTAGCATAATAGACCCAGATTAGCCTTTGAGTCTACTAAATTAAATTGCTAACTCCGAGGGGCCGGCAAGCCCTACAGCTTTAGCGAGAGGTAGTTGACTAAATGTCTTGAAGGAATATTTTGATACTGGATACAAGATAGGGGGTAGAGGTCTTGCAGTTAAAGAACTGGAAAGAAGCTTGAAGATCTCGAAATCCAATAATTGATTCAAAATATTGCGTTTTTGTAAATTGTGATTCTAAGTTCCATTATATGATACTATAAATGCCAAAGACTTCAAAAATAAAATGATTTTTTTTAATGTGCAAAAGAAAATAAGCTTCCAGCTTTTGAAACTACATACTATTTAGTAAACAAATCTATTACAATTAATCTTCTTCCTAAATGAAAAGTAATTGGTGACTTGATGAAACCCAAGAATATGGTAATAGATTATGGAAACGGTATCATTAAAAAGATGGGGAAAAAAGTTTCATAATTTCTACTGTGATGTTTAGCTCCTGATCCTTCCATCACTTTTTTATGGGTATTTTATTTCTATAACGGATTTCAAGAACCCCCTTGTTTTTCTGAGTTATTGATATACCAATTTATAACCCATATGACTAAATTCAGGAATTTCTCGAAATCCTCTATTGTTAAAGATTTAATGATGCAATTTCTCAGTTTAACCACATAAATCCCACAATCAAAGACTAAAAAATAATAATTAGTCAAATAAAATTATGGTAGATAGCAATTAGCTCAGTTATTACTTTATTTATATAATCTAACTGATGAAATATAATATTAAATCTTCAACTATTCAAAGCATAAGTTTCACTGTAAATCTATGCATTTGATTTTATACCTCAAGTAGATAAATTCTATTCTAGAACCTATTTATTCCAATTTATAGATAAATTAGTTCACTGTTTAACTAGTTAACAATCAGCGCTTGATATAGTTGCCAAAAATAGTGGCTTACTCTCACCAACCATTATCTGCTATTGTACTCGCTATAAGGTACGAGACGTCACCCCCGTTCCAGTAGCATCCATAAGGTCCACAGGTGGCACCATTGCCAGAGCCATAGGGAGCTGGTGGGTAAAATGGTCCTACATAACTAGTATTATTATGTTGATATAGGGTCGGTGCGCCGTAGGGAAATGGTCTAATCGCTGATGCAGTTGTCAGTGGCGCTACTAAAAAGACTAACATAAGAACGCCAAGTATTGTTTTCATTCTGTCAAATTTTTGTTTCTCCATATTTGTATACACCCCAGAGTTTAAATCAAGTGATCTGGCTTGTTTGAAGGTAAATATGCCTATATATATTGAAGTTTTTATATATATGTAAATATATGTCTTTAAATTCACGCATTTAATTATTATCAGTTTTGTCATATAATTCATTGTGAAATACAACTAAGAAACTAATGATGACTAAAGTAAATTTTAGTAATTCACGAATTGAAGCAGGATTCCTACTTCTATAGATGTGGAAGGAATGCATAATCTTATCAACTACTGTTTTAGTACAAGATTCACACGAAAATTGTAAAATATGTTTTTTTGAATATATTTATCATGTAATCTACTAAAATAATATAATTGAAAATAATGGATTCTGATTTTGATTTAGCAGAGACTATGAAAAAATATGCAAATGGAATGAACAGCTTTTCTAGTGTGGTTTTTGATAATGAGAGAATCATTCCAGCTAGAAAACTACAACCTGTGGATTATGCTCATCTCCGAGAAAATATCGGTTTGAAGTCTCAAGTGAGTTGTAACATTCCAGACAAGTTGCTGGGACTTGTAAAACAATAGTAAAATTTGCAAAAATAGGAATGAATTACTGGCAAAAAGTAAAATACTCTCCGACTTCTCTGAAATTATCCTATAAGATAGATTATAAGATAACAAAAGACTCGGTGAGTATAACTACCTTTATTCATGGTAGGAAAACCTATAAAATTTGTAACTATCCTTATGCAAAGCAATTCTTTCGATCTCCTTGGAAATTTGAAGCCTCTAAAGTCGTGAAGCATAAGATGGTGATTCTTACTTCCATCGTACTACACCACAAGAACTTCCTGAAAAGAAAATAGAAGAAGCCTCGACTTTCATGGGTATAGATCTAGGTATAAATTTCTTAGCTGTAGCTTCCACAACTAACAAGAAATGCAAGTTTTTTGCCGGTGAAGAAATAAAAAACAACCGGAACGTATACAAAATTATGAGAGCAAGATTACAATTTAAGGTAACTTTGTCAGCTAAGAGGATGATGAAACATTTAGCTGGAAAAGAGAAACGTCTAATGACAGATTTTAATCATTGCATCGCCAAATAAATCGTAAAATTTGCAGTTGAAAACGGTGTTTCTGTAACAGATTTGGAAGGCTTAACCGGAATCAGGAATAGAAATAATAACAATCTAAGGAAGAAACAAAAATATCTCCATATATAGCTAGGCATTTTACCAATTACAACAATTCATTGAATATAAAAGCAAAAAGTTCTGGAATAATAACAGAATATATGAATCCAGAATATACTTCCAAGGCTTGTTACGGGTGTAACCATATCTCTCAAAATAATAGAAATGGATTGAAGTTTCTGTGTAATACTTGCGATTTTGAACTTAACGCCGTTTTAAATGGCGCTAGTAACATCGAATATAGAACACGAGGCTATAAGTATAGCTTATAGTCTGATGGGTATCTATCGGCCATCCATACGGATAATATAATCTGATTTATCAAAGATATTCATGCCTGTTACTTCAGTAGAAGGTAGATGACGATCAAAACCTTATAGTTGCCTGACACATGTATAATGCAGGAGAAGATCCTTGGAATTTGTTTCTAAACGAAAATGGGGTGAACCAGGGGGGGAGTTCACTTTTACGCTTTCTCAGTTCAAACACATAAATTCTAATAGTCTTAAAATCGAATATCAAGCTTTTGATAGTAATGACGGAATTGATGGAATAGACGGAAGCTTCGGAAGCGGCAGCTGTGACATGCAGGGAACATTGAAGTCGTAGCCATTTAGGCCGTTGAAGCCATTGAAGCCATTGATAACACCTTCTCCACCTATTCCACCTACTCCCCCTATTCCACAAATACTGCCACCATTACCTCCATTGCCACCATTACCACCGAAGAAGCCATAGGTGCTGCTGCCGCCATTACCACCGGCGCCACCGTAACCACCTATTCCGTAACTCCCAATCTCGACGTTAAAAACGTTACCTCCTTTGCCGCCACTACCGCCACTACCGCCGAAGCCATATATACTGCTTCCACCATAACCGCCGTCACCGCCGTAACCACCGTTACCATGACTCCCAGTCCCAGCATTAACAACGTCTCCGCCGCCACCACCGTCGCCGCCGCCGCCGCCACTTGTAACGTTTTCACAGACGTGTCTCCCGTCCACGAAGTTGAAGAATGTGCTTGCATCTACGAAGCTGAATGCACTTACTGCTGTAGCTGCCAAGGAAACAATAAATAAGGCTACTAATAAAATAGTCATTGTCTTTTTAAATCTCATTTGTCTTTCACCTATTTAATTTTTTACAGCTAACGCTATGATTTTTGGTTTTTTATTAATATATTTAAATATGATATCGTTGCTGAATTGAACTAAAACATAGTGGCTCACATCGATGCCTGAACTCCAAGCCCCTAGTATTTTCCATCCTATCAATTTAGGACTTAAGAACTTAATTTATAAAATGAAGCACATTTCAAACCTACTAAAAATATTATTATTTATAATGTTGGAATCTTTATGCTATTGATTTTATATTGATGATTACACTAATTTTACATTAGTGATTAGATAGCTTAACCGCATATCTCTTTCATTTTTCAACTTGTTTTGCTAGTTATTTATCAGTAAAGTATACCGAAATTTGGTGGTTATTTCTGAAATATGCTAGTGTTTTTTTAAAGCATAATTGTGCTTCAGCAATTTGATTATGGATCATCCATATAAGCTCTGAAAATCCCTTATACTGAGGAGCTATTCAGGTATAATATATTATATTTCAATTGTCACGATGTTAGTTTAAAAGCTCCCTCCAAACTCAATTTATCCTCAAATCAATAACGTCTCAGAACTATTTCTGATGATCAAAAATCCGATTGATCATTCAGAATATAAGAGTCTGATGAGCAATTTTGAGTTTTATATAACTCTAAATGTAATAGATCTTAATAGTTTAAAGTAGCTGATGAAATTTAATTTAGAAAATAAGGTTTATAATTCAATTTAGAAAATAAATGTAATTAAATTTTGAAATTTATAAATAATAGTTGCTAAACTAAGTAAATCCTATATTAATTTCCCCTGTTAAATATGTTTGAGGCAAAACACTCTGATGCAATACTAATATCATTTTTAACAGATGAACTTATGCAATTAGATATCATTAAGCTATTTATCACACATTATCAGAAAAAATGGTGTAGACTAGCCACATAAAGCATCTAATGATAGGAAATGTTTCATGATGTTGAGAGCATGATTTTTTATTGAATTTGGAGCGCAAAGGGGAGAGAAAATCAGGTTGTTTTAGAGCCGAGATGAACTGCCGCCGCGCCTTTTAGCAAGGTATATACTTACAACACGTTGTGAACGCGTAATACTAATTTAACAAACAATTTTCGATTATATAAAAAAACCATTTGAAGTCATAAGAACGCTCAACAGACCCCCGACAAATATCTACAATATAGAGCTGTATTAATACAAGACGGTACCTTTCCCAGAACAATTCTTTTTGAGATAGCCGTCAAATTATCATCTACATAAAGATAATGAAATTTATAAGTTAATGCAGGCTGTAACGGATCAACAGTCTCTAAATACGTTGAGAGAAACATTAGATGTTTACTTGGACTTTTGAAATTATATAAAAATTGGCAATTGGATAAACCGAATATACAACATTACCTTGACAAAAAGAGTATTTCAGATATCGTTTTCGAAAAATGCTTTCGCTATTAAAAATGGAAACGTTAGATTAGGAATCTCAAAGGAGTTAATGAAAAGAATTCCAAATGCAAAGAAACTTTTAACATTTAAGATTCCAAATATTCTTAAAATAACAAAATATTACATTCAAGAGATACATATTCTTTCGATGTATGGTGAAAAATATTTCAAAATTAAATATATCTATCAAGAAAAAAAGGAAATCTTAAACCTTGATTACTCTAAACACCTTAGCATAATAGATTCAGATTAGCCTTTGAGTCTACTAAATTAAATTGCTAACTCCAAGGAGACGGCAAGCCCCACAGCTTTAGCATGGGGTAGTTGACTCGTATTCAACTGAAGAGGATGTACTGATCGATGAGCATGGAAATAAACAATAAAGAACTGTCAGATAATGTTTCCCAGTCTGAAAATACTGGGATATCAGATAAAAGGATTTTTGACAATTCTAAAATTGCAAAATTGAATTGTATAAGAACCAAGGGACTCAATCCTTATCCATATAAGTTTGAAAAGAGCGAGGACATCTATGATATCCTGAAAAAATTCGAAGATTATGAAAAGAATGAGAGTTTAACTGTCAGAACAGCAGGAAGACTTTACAATATTCGCAAGCATGGAAAAATGATTTTTGCCGATCTCGGAGATCAGGCTGGCAAAATTCAGATTCTTTTCAGAAAAGGAAACCTTCAAGATGAGGATTTCGAGATTTTTAAAAATCTTGTGGATTCAGGAGATATCATAGGGATTCAAGGCAAACTTTTCAGGACGAAGAGAGGGGAAAACTCTATCAACGTGTCTAATTTCTCCCTGCTTTCAAAATCCCTTTGCGCAATTCCTGAAAAATTCCATGGCTTAAAAGATGTCGAGACAAGGTACAGGAAGAGGTACCTTGACCTGATATTTAATGTTGAAAAAAGAGACATTTTCGTCATGAGGAGCAAACTCATATATGAGATCAGAAGATTCCTTACAGAAAAAGGGTTTCTGGAATTTGAAACCCCTGTACTCCAGACCGTATATGGAGGAGCAAATGCAAGGCCTTTCACGACTTATCATAACTTTCTCGGGCAGAACCTATTTCTAAGGATCGCTCCGGAACTCTATCTCAAGAGGCTTATTGTTGGGGGATATGAGAAAGTTTTTGAAATATGCAAAAACTTCAGAAATGAAGATATTGACACAACCCACAATCCTGAATTCACGATGATAGAGATCTACGAGGCTTACAGTGACTACAATGACATGATGGATATAACCGAAAGCTTGATCTCTGAACTTGTGTTAAAGCTGAATGGCAGCTATGAAATCAAAATGGGGGAAAAAACTATCAATCTATGTCCTCCCTGGAAAAGAATTTCCATGGAAGAAGCCTTAAAAGAATATTTCGAGCTTGATATCTTTGCTCACTCCCTCGAAGAACTTAAAATAATCGCACTCGAAAACAGGATAGAAGGTTCTGAAAAAGCAAAGACTTATGGAGAATTCCTTTCCGTTCTCTTTGAAGGCTTGGTAGAAGATAAGTTAATAAACCCGACTTTCGTATACGATTTCCCGGTGGAAAACTCTCCTCTCGCTAAAAACCACAGGGAAAAAGCAGGTTTTGTTGAGAGATTTGAACTCTTCGTAAATGGCTGGGAAATGGCAAATGGTTATTCAGAATTAAATGACCCTCTTGAGCAGGAGATGAGGTTTGAAGAACAGGAGAAAAAAAGACAGCTAGGGGATCTGGAAGCTCAGAAAATCGATTACGACTTTATAAATGCCCTTGGATACGGCTTACCCCCTACTGGAGGTATCGGACTCGGAATCGACCGGCTTACCATGATCCTTGCAGGTCTTGAATCCATTAAGGAAGTAATTCTCTTCCCTCAGATGAAAAGGGAAGATTGAATCTAGGCACGTATATATCTGCAGAACATTGGCCTTATGAAATTTTCTCAATAATTTCTCCTAAAGTCAGAAGCTCCTGTTCCCCGGAGACCATGTCCTTGAGGGTAAGCTTTCCTGCCCCAAGTTCTTTTTCCCCGACTATGATCACGTAATCGGCATTTATGGTATTTGCGAAGGAGAGTTGGGCTTTGAAATTGCGTTCCATTAGATCTATGTGGGTTGACAGGTACTTCCTTAATTCAGTGGCAAGTTTTATGGCTTCGAGGTGGGTTTCAGGCTTTGATATAATCACAATTTTTTTAGGCGCAGGATTTACTAAAGGACATATCTCCATTATTCTGTCAAAGCCTATCCCGAAACCTGTTGAAGGCACATCTCCACCTCCAAAAAGTTGGATAAGCTGGTAAGAGCCTCCTCCACATATTTGTTTTTGGGCGCCGAGCCCTTCTGCATAGACCTCAAACACCATACCTGTATAGTAATCAAGCCCTCGTGCAATCCCGAAGTCAAGAAGGTAATCGACACCATATGCATCGAGAAGTTTAAGGGTTTTTTCAAAGGCCACAAGCTCAGCACTGTTCCCAACTATTTCCTTTACCTGAGGTAGGATATACCTGCCTTCCAGCTTAATAAGCTTGAAAAGTTTGAATTTTAATTGATCTTCTACTCCGGTCTCTTCAATCAGGGCTTCTAGACCTGTATATTCTTTCTTGTCGACAAGCCGCATGACCTTGCTTACTATTTCTGGTTGAAGTTCTCTTAAAAGCGTACGTATCACTGCAAGGTTCCCTATTTTCATGTAGCCTCTTACACCAACTGCTTTAAATAGGGAGTCTGCAAGAGCGATAACCTCAGCATCAGAATCGGGGTTTCCGCTCCCAATAAGTTCAACTCCGAACTGCCAGAACTCCCTGAAACGACTTTTTTGGGGTCGCTCATAGCGAAAACAGTTCGTAAAATAAAATAGATTTAGAGGTTTAGGAAACGATTGAAGTTCGTTTACGTACAGGCGCATGACAGAAGCAGTCAGTTCCGGCCTGAGGGTCATTGCTCTTCCCCCCTTGTCCATGAAGTTATAGAGTTCTCTTTCAATTCCCTCCCCGGACTTCAAGGTAAAAAGGTCAAGATGTTCAAACGTGGGTGTAATAATTTCACTGTATCCCCAGTTACAGGCAATATTTCGCATAATATTTTCCACGTATTTTCTCCGAGCAGTATCTTCAGGTAAAAAATCCCGAGTCCCTCTTGGTCTAGTAACTTTCATTTTTAAATGCACCCTTATTTCACATGTCTATCGAATTGGAGTATTTCTAGGCATAAACTGCCGACTAATATATAAGCTAATATATTCCCCGAGCTATTGCTGAGATGAACGATTCAGGTTGTTTTTGTCTTGAAAATTTTATTTAGTTTTTAAGAATCATACAATCTATGTAATACAGCTTTGTTTAGAAATATAAAAGGCTAATCTCCGTCATTTAAACGGTGGGATACGAACGTCAACTTTTGAATCATTCTGTTTTCTTAATAGATAGCTTAACTTCGTACTAATCAATTAGTTTTTTTACAGTATATACATAATCATTTGGTTGTATTTTTCGATCAGCTATCTCTTTTCATATATTTGCATCTGTAAATGATAACAATCTGAACTCATAGTATATTGAATAACTCACTAGAGCTTTATAGATGGATATATAACGAAACACTCGCATTAAGAAAGAATGGTTAGGATTCAGAACAGAGAAACGTTAAGTATTACGATTCTAAGAAAATCATTTATATATGGATACATGTTCAACTACCCCATGCTAAAGCTGTGGAGCTTGCCATCTCCTCGGAGTTAGCAATTTAATTCATAGACTCAAAGGTTAATCTGAGTCTATTTGGTCTGTTGACAAGACAGCTATCGTTTATAGTTCCAAAACCGAATCATCGACTACTTTTCGGAGTATATTAATTGCCCCATTAATATAAGCATCAATTAACTGACCTACTGAACTTTTGTACAATCCTCTCTTAATTCTTCTGATCTAACATATTCCGTTTTTTCAATCTTATTTAGTGCAAGAGAATTCATTTGACTTGTATATACTTCATCTACAATTGGTATTCTATACAATATCAACAGTCCAAACCAATTTCTCATACTTCTCTAACGTATTTAGAGATTGTTGATCCGTTGCAGCCTGCATTAACTTATAAATCCCATAATCTTTACAGAGATGATAGTTTGACGGATATTTCAAAAAAGAATTGTAAATATATGCCTTGCTAAAAGGCAAGGCTACGATTCATTTCGGCGCTAAAGTAACCTGATTTTCTCTCCCCTCTACTCTCCAAACTCCATAAATCTAATAAGGACATCTTATTTTAGTTCTATAGAAATCCTTTAAATTGGATCTTGTTTGGCTCTATAAAAATCTTTTACATAGTACAGTTATTTTTGTGAGAAAACCTGGGACTAGTACATAACCAATTATTTATAATTAAAAATAATATAATTATATCCATTTGTTTAGTGAATTTTAGTAAAAATGAGTACTCGGGTTTTTTGTCCAGGTTAAATTATGATATGAAAACTAAAAAATTAAAAGAATCGAATGAAAAAAATTAAATGATCTATTTGTTAAATTGCGTAATTCCTAAAATAATTAGCAGTTCGTTTGTGGAGCCATGCAACGAATTTGATTTTTATTGCCTCCATTACCGCCATTTCCACCGTTACCAGCGTTAGCATTGCCATTGCTGCTAACATTATCAGTGCCGCTGCTGCTGCCGCCATAGCCAGAGTCTAAATTACTACCTCCACCGCCGCCGCCGCCGCCGCCGCCGTTCTGCCCGCCGCCGCCACCACCATTGTGGCTACCTCCGTTGCCACCGCTGGCACAGCTGCCACAGTTGTGGTCATTTTCATATGCACTTACTGCTGTAGCTGCCAAGGAAACTATAAATAAGGCTACTAATAGAACAGTCATTGTCTTTTTAAATCTCATTTGCTTTTCACCCATTTGATATTTATTAGCTTATACTATATTTTTGCCACCTTTTTCGTAACTCCCATTGTCTAATTTATCATTATTGCCGCTGATTCTGCGGGCATTTACTGCTGCAGCCAGCACAGACATTTCAAGGAAGATACTATAAAAAATACGTAGCATCTTTTTTATATAAATAAAAATTTGTTTTATAGTTTGTTTACTCCCAATTCCACACGATTCGAAATTCAATTGATTATTCATAATACGAGATTTGAGGAGTAATTTTGAGTTTTGATAAGAGCTCTATATACAATATCATTTAATAGCTTAAAATAACAAATGAAATTGAAATTAGAAAAATGGTTTTATAATTTAAATTAGAAAATAAGTTTAATTAAACTTTTATTGGAGTTTAGAGCGCAAAGGGGAGAGAAAATCAGGTTACTTTAGCGCCGAGATGAATCGTAGCCTTGCCTTTTAGCAAGGTATATACTTACAACACGTTGTGAACGCGTAATACTAAGTTTAACGAGCAATCTTCGATTAGATCAGAGAGAATTTTGATAGATTTCAATGCATTTGAGCATTAGAGAGTTTAAATCCCTTGACAATAATTTCTACTTATGATAACTTTTATTGATTTTGCTCTTAAACAGGAATACAAACGTCTTAAGTTATTTGGAGACAAACTTGCTGAAATTGATTCCTTAATTGATTGGAAACCTTTTCATATCATTTTTGAGTCCATATATCTTAACAAAACAGTTTCTTGTGGCAGACCTGAAGCTGAAGTAATCATTATGTTTAAAATGCTTTTTTTACAGCAATGGCATGGTCCTTAGACTTTGAACTTGAGAAACAATATATTGATCGAATTTCTTTCAGGAAATTTCTTGGTGTTCCTGAATATATACCATACAGTACTACAGCCTGGTCAATCATAAAAAAAATATTGAAAACTGCAAAGAAGAATAAATAATGGGATAGCGCAAAGCCAACTCGTTTGCCTTGGTTCGAAAATAAAAAAGAGAATGATTCAGTATGTTACTGTTATTCATTCAGATACTGGAAATGCAAAAGTGGATAAACCTCGAGAAAATGACACAAAAACAAAAAGAAGCAGAGACTGAACATGGAAAAATGGTATTAAATCACACTTTGGATATAAACTTCATAGCATAATAGACAGGAATATATGAGCTGATCAGAAGATTCAAAACAACGACTGCGTTACTTCATGATTCGTATGTAGATTTATCAGAAAAAAATTAAGTGGTTTACAGGGACAGAGGAGCTTTGGAGCAAAATCAAAAGGTTATAATACAACAATGAAAAGAGCAGTTAAAGAACATCTACTGGGAATGAGTGATCTATTCAGAAGAGTATCAGCTCAAAAAGAGCTCAAGTAGAACGAGTTTGTGCAGTTACTAAAAGATATTCAAAGCAGGAAAAATTCTTGTCACTACTGTTCAAAGAGTGAATCTGAAGATGTTGTGTACAGCTTTTTATTATAATCTTTATCAATTGAGGACATTAAAAATAAAAGGAGTGTTTTAAGTATAGCACAACATGTCTTTAAAATCAAAAAATAATGAACAGGAAAAAAAGTCGGATCAAATACCGAAATGAGTGAGGAATATTTGAAAATAATTACCCTCAAAAAAAACTCAGAGATAAATTGAAATCCCCTTAAATGTTTAATTAAACTTATTTTCTAATTTAAATTATAAAACCATTTTTCTAATTTCAATTTCATTTGTTATTTTAAGCTATTAAATGATATTGTATATAGAGCTCTTATCAAAACTCAAAATTGCTCCTCAAATCTCGTATTATGAATAATCAATTGAATTTCGAATCGTGTGGAATTGGGAGTAAACAAACTATAAAACAAATTTTTATTTATATAAAAAAGATGCTACGTATTTTTTATAGTATCTTCCTTGAAATGTCTGTGCTGGCTGCAGCAGTAAATGCCCGCAGAATCAGCGGCAATAATGATAAATTAGACAATGGGAGTTACGAAAAAGGTGGCAAAAATATAGTATAAGCTAATAAATATCAAATGGGTGAAAAGCAAATGAGATTTAAAAAGACAATGACTGTTCTATTAGTAGCTTTATTTATAGTTTCCTTGGCAGCTACAGCAGTAAGTGCATATGAAAATGACTACACCAATATAGGCCACGGTGGCAGTGGTGGCAGAGGAGGTAGCAGTTACTGCTGTGGCGATGTAGGCGGCCATGGAGGCCTTGACGCTGGCGGCGGTGGCGGTGGTGCATCTAATAGCGGTGGTGGCGGTGGTGGCGGCGGATACGTTGTTAATGCTGGGACTGGGAGTCAGGGTAACGGTGGAAATGGCGGCTTTGGTGGTAATGGAGACAATGATTGCGATAAAAAGCAGAGACTGTGACAAAGTTACTTTTTAATCCAACAGCAATGCTATATATATTGTAATGATTTGTTTTTCCTTTTGGATAGCTCCATCCTTCATTTTTTGAGCTGAATAAAAATTATTTTTGAGCTGAATAGAAATTATGGAATTGGTTTGAACACACATCAAATAATTATAATCTAATATTATTTTATCATACGTGATAAAATAGATTCAAATTGATATAGTGTTCTAAAAAAAGTTAAAGATGAGCTACTGCGGATAATATATTCCATGTAGAAAACGCCAAACTTGATAGGATTATCGATAAACCCCTATATTTAGCCATCTGCTTGTAAACTGTATACATGATTCGTGAAAAACAGCGGTTTATCGAAACTCTTTCGAGTATGAAGTTATGTAAGCTTCAGATAATTCACATAATTATTATATTTTAGACAGATTCACAAGAAACATTTTTAAATATAATGACTCTATAAGTTGACTTGGAATTTACAGAAGTAATCTTAGAGGACGAAAGAAATTCCAAAATTTCTCTCGTCCGATTAATTAGCTAACTCCGAAATTAATCGGAGTTGCCATTGCCTCCATTACCGCCATTTCCACCGTTACCAGCATTGGCGTAGCCGTTACTTTCGACAGTACCACTAATACTGCCACCAGTACCAGTGCCACTACCTACACCTGCGCCAAGAGCACTCCCTTCGCCACTACCGCTACCGGTACCAGAGGCGCCGCTTGGACCGCTACCGCTACCGCTACCGCTGCCACTACCGGTACCAGTGCCAGTGCCGGTGCCACTACCTTGGCCTGAGCCAAAACCGGAGCCTCCAACCGCAAGACTCTGTCCACCATAGCCTGAAAGAACGTTGTTGCCGCCTGAGCCACCGCCGCCGCCGCCGCCGTTCTGCCCGCCGCCGCCGCCACCACTGTGGTTACCGCCATTGCCACCGCTGTGTGTAGCACGTGCAGCTGCAATAGCTGTGGCGCCAATTGAAACTACGAATAATGCTACTAATAAAATTGTGATTGTCTTTTTAAATCTCATTTGTCATTACCACCTATTTAATTTTTATAACGTCTATTAATTAAGTTTGATTTCTTTTGATGAAATTAATAACAATTTTTCAGCAAAATTCTTCAACCTCTACAATATTAGTCTCAAAAAACTTATTCAAATACATCGTTTGGATTAGTACTTGAGAACTAACTCACCACTAGTCACTAGTCACCACTTAGCTTGAAGCACTAGCACTGCTACTAGCGGATGAAGTGGATTCAGCCGTGCCGCCGGCGACAACACTACCCATGTCTGCAGATGCACTGCCGCCACCAGTTGCTTGACCTGCAGTTGATGTTCCAGAAAATGCTGAAGTTTCTTGCACACCGAGGAAACCGCTCTGTTGAGAGCCAGCTATAGTCTTCGCATTAGTTGCAGCTGTTCCACCACCACCGGCTTTAACGCCAACGCCTATTCCAGCACCGAAACCGCTGCCTTTAGCAGAAGAGCTACCACCGCTGGTCGCATGAGAACTTCCAGCGGATACTATTGCAGTTGCTCCAACTGAAATTACAAACAATGCTATTGTAATAGCATAAAATGTTTTTTTAAACATTTTGTCAACCTCATTATTTTTTCATTATTTTTGTTTTATATATCACTTATTATTAATCGTAGCTAATAAAACGCTATAGTCAAAAAAAAAAACATTATAACATATTTTATAAGTCTTTGAGCTACTATAATACGTTATAGCCAATAAAAAACATTATAAAATATTTTATAAGTCTATGAGCGTCATATTATAATATTAGAAAGCCATACATTATATTTGATTTTAGTAAATCTCTGATTTCAACTAATTGCTTATATATATTTATAATTGCTTATATATATTTATATAAACAAGCAGCCGAAATTGGGGTTGGTTTATTGAAATCTTCTAGGGATTTTTTTAATATTCTACGAGATATCCGAATATTGTCGCATAAATATTAAATAAATCTCATGATTAAAATAAAGATATTTTAATATTATAGGAAACCCCCTATAATATTAAAATATCTCATAACAAACCTTCATTTTACTTATACTGAAGAACCAGCAGAACTACCGGCGCCAGATCCAGATTCAGCACCGCCGCCGCCACTAGCTGCTCCTAAGACTGCTGAGCCACCGCCGCCGCCGTTAGCTTGTCCTGCAGTTGTTGTTCCAGAAAGTGCACCACTTGCGCCGCCAAAGAATGAGCCTACCTGCCCACTTGCAGCTACAGTGTTAGCATTGGTTGCAGCTGCTCCACCGCCACCACCGCTAGCGAAGAGACCAACAGCGCCGCCATGACCGCCACCGCTAGCGGAAGATCCGCCACCGCTGCTTGCTCCAGAACCTGGGGAAGCTACTGCTACAGATGCTCCGACTGTTATTACGAACAGTGCTATTAAAACTGCTAATATCTTTTTCATGTTATTTACACCTCATGTTTTATGTTTTATCAAATTATTGCGTAGTCAAAAGATTTTCTACTTGACACAATTAATGGAAACAACTTTCAAGCAAACTTCTTCAATCTTCATGCATTTTCTTCTGGTTGACTATTAGATAAATCAGTTGTTAAACCAGTTTTGAAATTAATCATCCAGAATCCAACTCAAGATGTTTGATTTTTAATTGTTTCGATTGTATCAAACAAAGGATATATTTCAAGCTTTATATAGTTTACTAACATATAAGTTCATAGATATTTATAAACAGCCATAGCTATGCTTGTTTTCCTTAATTTGAGATGTTATAATTAGTAACCTTTTTGGCATCACTGCATTTGTTTTTATTAATTTATGTTTAATATTTTTACAGCATTAGCTATCGTAGTATATTTAAGACTCCTACCGCAAAGTCTATCTTAGTATGTTTATATTCCTACAGTATGAACTATTTTATAATCAAACTTTTAGATTTTGATAAATCAGACACTGAATCAGTTTTCCTGCAAACATCTTCAATTTTCATGGCGTTTTCTGCTGAACTATTAATTTGTAATTTTTGATATTAACTGTCCAGATTCACTTAGTTAAAGATGTTTGGAGTCAAAATTCATCAATCTGACTTCATTTACATACCTTCATATATTCTACTATTATATAAATTTGAATATCCTCCTTGTTTTTTGAAACCCATCACCAAAATATCTTTTACTCACTACCCACAAAAATGATCTTTGTGAGATTATTATACTTTATTCAAGTTCTTTATTTTAATATTCTCATCAGAAAAATAGTTTCTAAACACAAAATAATATCATCTAAAATATTTCAAAACCAAACAACAATTAAATATTAATAATCATTTTTTTTGTTTTCCAAAGCATTCAGAGAATTTTTATAAATGTATGATTTCAAAAATTGCTTAGTATTACTTAAAAGAAAAATAGTTTCTAAACAAAGCATAATCTTGCATAAAAATTTCACACTTAAAAAGCAATTAAATATTATTACTGATTTTTTATTATTTTCCAAATTGTTAAGAAAAATTTGAAAACCACAAATTTCAACAAATTGCTTATGTAGTGAATATAAACAAGCAACCAAAACTGGAGTTTGTCGAAATCTTCTTAAATATTTGTTGTTCTTATTTTCCCAGTGATTTTCTGGGAACTTTATATAGCTAACTATATCATACTGGAATCTATAAAGCATATCAGCCAGCTAATAGAACGTGTTACCCACTGTTTGAAATGTGTTGCTATATATATAATTTTGCTTGTGTGTTCCGATAACTCGATTATTCCATAGCTTATAGGAATCTACAAGTTTCTACCGATTACATGGAGACTATAATAGTCAAAAGAGTTTAAGATATACATAGACAACATATTTTTCATAACCATAAGGCATTTTTTGATGGTATTGGTATTCGTTTTTGGGATTTGTTGGACTTTCAAGCTTGTGGCGGTGTGTTTGATCTACCCTTGTTTGCACAATGTCTTAAACCGGCTATAAGTTGAATTTGGTACTCAGGGCTATGGATCACCGACAGGTCCGTCAGGAATCTAACTGGACCTAACTCGACTTATCTCAATAAGGTGACATGCTGCCTTACATCACGGAACCTAGGATCCTGCACGGATTTGAACCGGCATCATAATTTCCACTTCATCGGATTTTTAGCTTATAAGTACAAGTTTATAGGTAAACGTTTGATAAAAATCGATTGAAGCATACTGCTAATCATTTTTGTTTGTGAAACTAGACACGAAATGCCTGTTTATGAAAGAACTATGAATTGCGATTGTGAAAATGTTATTCAGCAAGATCGAAATAGTTCGATCAATAGCATGAAACGTTTTCTATCATAGCAATGCTTTGTGTACAAGCTAACAACATTTTGGTAATAATCTTCGACAAACAAACTCGATGATGGTTAGCAATAGCGATAGTCCTAATCAAATGACGAAAGTACTCGAAGAAAGCTCCTTCCTCGACGCATCAGCGGCAACTAGGAGCAGTTTACCAAAGAGTAGCATCAACCGGCATTCTAAACCTGGGTTCGAGCATTGCAACGCCCGGTGATAACCGTCAAACTACTGATGTTACAAGCTGGTGGATAGCATTTCTCACTTAGTGTATATGCTAATACTCATTAATTAAGTTAATGATTAGTATATTTATTCCAGTGTCTCTAATAATACTTAGGTTTTCATTTTTTCATTCTAGATTTCCTTACCTTCATCTGACAAAATTAATCCAATAAGATTATATAAAAATATACTGAAAATTATATTGTCGTATACTTTATTCCTTTAAATAGTTTGTCAACTATCCCACAGCTTTAGCATGGGGTAGTTGACATCCATTCGCTCACAAAGCTACCCGATTAGTCAGATTTTCTTTTTTAATTCCATTTGTCATTCACTTCATCAATTTTCAAAGAGCTAATGCTATGATTTTTTAATTCGTTTTGTATATTAAAGTATGGTATAGTTGTCTATTGTAGATTAAACAGTAACGTAGTCTTCTGCATCATTGTTGTTGCTTTAACTTGTTAATGGCACTATCAATAAAACTGCAAAAAAATACTACCACAAATAGGTTGGGAGTAGTATTTGGAGAAGCATAAAACTTTGTGGTAATGGTGGAAACAGTGACATCAGTGGTATGGGTAGATTAGGTATTTATTAGTTACATTGACGGAACCAATGACAACAATGACCAGTATAGCCTTTGGTCATAAGGAATGCCAACTAAAGATAGAGTTAATAGTTATAAGTTAAAAGTTTGTGATTTTGTAGAAGAACAATGTCTTAAAAATTGTATTAAAATGAACAAGAGTTATGGAAGTGTAAATCAATGAGATTTAAAAAGGCATTATGTGTTTTTTTAATAATTTTGTTTGTAGTTTCAATTGGGGCTACAGCAGTAAGCGGAAATAATGATGGTTTAGGTGGCAGTGCTGGCAGCAGTAACTATGGCGCTGGCATCGGTGGTAGCGCAAGTTCTAATGCTGAGAATGGTCATAGTGGCAGTGATGGCAATACTGGAAGTTAATAGTAGCGATCAAGGAAATCAATGTGGAGTCTATTCGGCATTAAAGTTCTGCAGAAGACTTGGTGTAAAATAAAAAGACGTGACGACTCCCATGACTGAAATCTGGAGCATCTACAGATTTTACAAACAGATTGTAATCCCAATCTCAGTATATTAAGAGAAGCATTAAAATCAAGGTTGATGGATAAATCATCGAAAGAGTAATTATGAGTTCTTTCTGATGGATATTTATCAACCAACATGCCACAATTTGAGCACACCTTAGACGTGTTCTTTGGATCTACAAATATTAAACATCTACCAGCATTTTCAGCTTTGTAACTTGTGTAGTTTATAAATTTACTCCAAGCAGCAACTAGGATAATGTTTAGTTAGATTGTGATTTTTAGTTATATTTTTGACATGAATATCTTCAAAACAGATGATACAATAATTATAACAAGATTTTTACTTATTTTCTGAGCAAATTTTTTTCGTTTATTAGCTGTTAGTTCATATATTCTACATAAAGATTCAATGAGTTTAGCTTTTTCAGATGTTCTCTTTTCAGTTTTTGAGAACTTTCGTTGAACTTTAGCTAGAGATTTTTCTTCGTGAATATAAAATTTAGGGTTTTGTATATAAGTTCCATCAGATACTGTAGCAAAAGGAAGAATCCAACATCTATTCTTACGTATTTATCAGTATGTTCAAGTTCATGATGAGGTTCAACATCCATTAAGAGGGACACAAATCAGTTTTGGTTTGTAGCTCTTGCGATGGTGAAACATTTAATATTTCTTTCAAGACAACGGTGCTTTTTGAGTTAACTGAAGTTTGGAGCGTAGAGTGAGATAAAATCAGGTCGCTTTAGCGCCGAGATGAATTGCAGCTTCGCCTTTTAGCAAGGTATCTGCTTACAATTCTTTTTTGAAATATCCGTCGAACTATCATCTTTGTAAAGATAATGAGAACTATAAGTTAATGCAGGTGCAATGGGTCAACAATCCCTCAAATACGTTTAGAGAAGCATGAGAAGTTGGTTTGGATTGTTGAAATTGTATAAAAACGGGCAAGTGAATAAACCGAATATACCTCATTACCTTGACAAAGGAGAGTATTTAATGTTGCCATTTTAGAAAAGTGCTTTCTATATTAAAAAATGGAAACGTTAGATTAGGACTCTCAAAAGAGTTAATGAAAAAAGTTCCAGATCCAAAGAAACTTTTGACCTTTAATATTCCAAACATTTTTAAAATCAAAAAAATCTTACATTCAAGAGATACATATTATTCCAATGTGGGTGGAAAATCTTTCAAAATTAAATATATCTATCAAGAAAAAAGAAAATATTAAACCTTAATTGCTCTAAATACTTTAGCATGGATCTTGGAGTTTTTAATTTTACTACGTTTGTCGATACCGATGGGACTGCTTCAATCGTTGATGGCAAGTATAATAAAAATCTCTCAACCAATGGTATAACAAGAAAAATGCTAGATTGCAGAGTATCAAAGACTTGCAGAAAATTAAAGAAATAACTACCTGGCAAATAAGAATGTTAACCTGACGGTCTAATAGAATTACTGAATTCATGAATCGAGCAGTCAACTATTTGATTAAATACTGCCTCAAAAATAATATCGGCAATGTCTAATCGGAGAATTAACTGAAGTTAAACATGGAATCAATTACTTCAAACGCAATAATCAAAACTGTATACAGATTTCATTTGGTACATTTAAAGGTAAATTAGAAGTGAATGTGTTTTTTATGGTATAAAATACCAACTTGTAGATTAATCCATGCTGATATTAATGAGGCAATTAATATACTCCAAAAAGTAGTCGAAAATTCGGTTTTGAAACTATAACCGATAGAGGTCTTGTCAACAGACCAAATAGACTCAGATTAACCTTTGAGTCTACTGAATTAAATTGCTAACTCTGAGGAGATGGCAAGCTCCACAACTTTAGTATGGGGTAGTTGACTAATTCCGGATCTGGATAAATTGCTTCTAGCCATTCTTCAATCGAGTAGAGATCCAAATTCAACTTAGTAATTATTAGTTCCTTCTCGAATTTAATAAACTCAGCAATTTCAAAAACGTTTAAAGTCACAAACAACTTCCCTTTGAAAATCAAGTTGTATTTCGGGATCTTTTAGAATTATTTAGAATTGTAGTATCTTTTCTTCCCTTGTATTAGTTTATAGAGGATTATGATAAACCCCTATATTTGTTCATATGCTTATAATTGATATATAAGTGACTTGTAAAAATCAGAGGTTTATCGAAATACTCTATTAATTGATTAGATACTCATATGCTAAAGAGGAAAAGTGGGAATACAGATTTGAAGAGCATATTGGTAACATGCTTTTGATTGCCAGACAGCATTCCTATTTTGCAGTTGTTGCAGACCGTAATTAGGCTGCAAACATTATAAAAATACCTCGAAAATAACGTAAGATGTATACTTGATATTATTCAGATAATGGACTATTCATCTGAGGAAAACCGTTAATTAATCGACGAAAAACTGACATCCTGCAATGAAAACCCGTCAAAGCTCGAAAAATATGTGAAATGGACACACAGAGGATTTGAGAGAATTTAAACGAAAAAAAATCATATTTTTGCTTACAAATTTTCTTGAAAGTTTCATAGCCGATCTTGAATTCAACGCCATAAATCGGGCGGTAGATCCTGAGTAAATATGCTGGATCTTTGTGAATGAATTTAGATTTTAGACTCCACGTCTACTTTGTAATAATAAGGTCAAATCAGAAAAGAGGATTGTTGAAACTGAAAAATGCTTAGTTGATTAGTGTATAACAATAATATAATCAAATAAGCATAAATATAGAAAAAGAGAGAAGAGAATCTTACCTTCCTTCAGTTGTTGTTGATTGAACTCATTTATGATTTACCTCATTTTTCTTTCTATGATTAAATTACTATAAGAATGTAATCTTGAGGAATAAATGTATTATTGATGTTCAGTTTCCCTAAGAATTTGCCGATCTAGTTTTAATTGTGCAACCTTCTAAGCAATTGAAGCTAGCTTTGCCATAAAAAGACGTTACTATATTTTAAAATTACACCACAAAAATATTATATAAAATTCAAAGATTATAGAAAAATAAAATTTTGTGTATCTCCAATAGCTGATGCTGTAAAATAAATTGTAAAAAGTCATCAAACTTAAGCTTTAATATTTGTTTTTAACTACTGCTAAAAAAATTCAATGAGTAACTAGTGATATTTCATTAAGGACTTATGCAGTTTAATTGAAAACAAGCAACATTAAACAGTTAACTATCTAAAGTATATATTACAACTCATAACGTATATTGCATTTTATTTTAGGTCATTGAATATATATTCCTATACCTGCATTCAATAAAACAAATATAATTGATATTAATTGCTTCAAATTTTTTTTGATCCTTTTCTTACTGTGTAAATGAGTAATTTTTAAAAATATCAATATCAGTTATTTTCGTTTCGTGTATGATGATATTATTTTAAGAATTATTATTTAGGTTTGATTAACTTGAGCCAGCCTAAATAGACCTCATTAATAGCCTAATCAAAGGACAATAAACATTGTTAAAAGGACAATAACATGGTTATGTTCTCAGCTGAGTAAATTATTGCCATGTTAAGTTGTCCTACGTAGTGATATTTTGATGAAGAGTCAATAGCTATACTGACCAAGTTTCTGTCCTTCTTATTTTCACTGATATATCTTTTTTCACACAAAACCGTTGTCTAACCAAATTATTCTGAATATAAAATCGTTTGGGGAAAAATTACAGTTTGAGTTTTTAACCTAACTTCAGCTTTTTTAAATTCGAAGCTTTTTAATGTCCTCTGGAATCGTCAAAATTTACAATTAATTTCATTATAATTTACTGAAATCAATCAAGTAGTAAAAAGAGTAGACATTGCTTTTCAAGCTTTCTTCAGAAGAGCAAAAGCAGGTGATGAATCTGATTATCCCAAATTCAAAGAATATGGAAGTTACGATAATTTTACTTATACTCCATCAGATTTGAATTAATAAATAATAAGCTTGTTCTATCAAAAATGGGTGAAGTTTAAATTAAGTTACACAGAAAATTAGATGGATAAATACAAGAATTAACACCAGAAGAAAATCAACTGGTAAATAGTTTGCTTCTTTTTGGTTAAATATGACTTGATATCATTTATACAAAATTAGTTTATCGATAAGTATAGATGATGGTATCAAGAGCTTCTTAACACTCTCTAACGGTCAATAAGTGCCTAATCCTAGATTTGTTGTTATAGAAGAAAAAACCTTTGCGAAAGCTCACTAAAGTTGTCAAAAGCTTCAAAATGAACAATTATCAAGAGTGAAAAACATTAAAGATAGACGAATATATATGAAAGAATAGCGAACAAGCGAGAGAATTTTGTTCAAAAAGTAAGTTTGAATCTCTTGGAAGCTTATGATTTGATTACTTTTGAAGACCTTGATATTAAAGGAGTGACCAAAAATAATTATCTAGCGAACTATATAGCTTATGTATCTTGGAATAAGTTAATAACCATCACGACTTCAAGGCAGAATAGAATGGTAAACTGTGGGAATTGTTAATCCAAGAATTACATCACAAATGTGCTCTGGATGTGATGAAATATTTAAGAACGAATTATCGGAAAGAAGCATAGTTATTCTATGGTGGTTTCATTCTCGATAGAGTTTATAGTGTATAGTGCCGTTATTAACATTCTCAGATTGGACTACAGTCTGTGGCGCAAGCCTAGATGCCTGCGACTTCAGTCGTATGAGTAACCACTCTTATTTTAACTTCTGTTGAAAGTAAATCATCTGTCTTATTTAAACTTATTTGTGAGAATAAATTTTACTCTATATATATATTTTTTGTAGGCTTGGAGAATCTATTTAAATAAGTTTGCCACTCAATAAAAAATTTGGTGAATATTCGCA
>CAVXNY010000007.1:0-184391 GCA_963763235.1 uncultured Methanosarcinaceae archaeon
ATTATCTTATCCAGCTGGTTTGTCTGAACTGCAATTTTGATTTCCTGAGCTATTCTCCTTCCGGTTGAAAGGCTTTCTTGCATCAGGTCTGCATAAGGAGAGCCTGAAACATAAAGGTTTGTCCCTGCCACAATCCTGGCTGAAATTTCAAAAACCTTGATCTCAAGAGAATCCGTAAAAACTGTTTCCAGACAGAAGGCCCCTATCATCCCGCCAAAAAGATCAAGAGACTCTTCCACTACTCTTTCTCCAAGGGAAAAAATAAGAGGCAGAAGGGACTCTCTAGCTACTAAGGGTACATTTCCTGTGACAACATATGTGGGGCGAATGCCTGCTTCTATGAGTTCTCTGGGTGAGCCTAGTCTGAAGATTTCATCGGCATTAGACTCTACTCTGCGGTCCATACTCAGGAGCTCAAGGATACCTTCGCTTAAGGTATATCCCTCATTTCTGATCGGGGAATAAAAGTAATGTAGGTAATAACGGGTCCCTGTGATAAATTCCTGAATTGTGAACTTTTGGGTTCGGTCTACGAGTTCATTGAATTCTTCATAGGTTTTTGCAACGAAAAAACCCTTTCCCCCTTTTGCTCCGTGGTACTTAACCATCACGGGCCCATTAATATCACGAGGATCTTCTATTTTTTCAGGCATGTGAATACCTGCTCCAAGCAACCACTCACGTTCTTTATCCCTGTCAGATTCCCATTCGAGCACAGCCCTGTTTCCAAAAGTAGGAACTTCCATATCTGCAAAACTTTTCGTGCCCAGGTAAGCAACAAATGAACCGTGTGGAATTATAATAGTGTTCTTCTTTCTAAGTTCTTCAGCCTTGGTCATTATATCTTCATAACTATCAACGACAAGGTACTCGTCGGGTTTTGCCTTTGGGAATGCTTCATAAAATTTAGGAGGTTTGCCAACGCAGATTCCCAGGGTTCTGAATCCTTCTTTTCGCGCTCCGTCAAAGATTTGAAGGCTTGAGTGAGAACAGACTGTTGCAATAGTAATGTTTTTTAAGTCATATTTTTTCAGAAATTCAAAAATCTGCGGTTTTGTGATCATGATTGTTACCAGCGAAAAATTTAGATTAGAATATACAATGTTATATTTAAGATTAAGGTTGAATTTTACATAAATATATAACAGTGTGCATATATTAACCCATAATAAATCAAAGTTGTGGTTGCACACCCAGTTGCAAACAACGGGGTTTTTTCGTGGTACTTCTCTGGATCGAAAGGAATTATTCAAAATTAAATATTTTAATTTGTTTGTATGCTCCTTTTTTCCTGGTTTCCTGATTTTCAACATAGTTTTAATGACTCAGAAGTTGTGCCATCATAAACAGTTCTAATGTAACTCTCTCACTCCACAGTTTCTGTCTCTCTGAAGGACTCGCTTATGCCATAGGGATTCATGATGCTCTATCTCTTTGCCCTGCAGTTCGGTTCCTTTTTGGATGTATTTATATAGTATTCCTTATGATTGTAAGAGAAGTCTATTAAATAAGAAAAAGCCAAGTAATCGGAGATTGGCATGAGGGTCGCTTTAAAGCTTGCATACATAGGCACCGAATTTCACGGCTCCCAGATCCAGCCCAATGTAGTGACAGTGGAAGGTGAGCTCTTCAAAGCACTTCGTAATCTAGAGATCATAGAAAGCCCCAAATCTGCGAATTATACCTGCGCCGGTAGGACAGATGCAGGAGTTAATGCCTTCGAACAGATCATAGCTTTTGATACTGACAAAACAAATCTAGCAATTCCCAGGGTCATAAACTCCGAACTTCCTCCAACTATCTGGGCCTGGGCTCACGCGGAGGTACCTAGCCACTTTGACGCTAGAAGAGATGCGATTTCAAGATACTATCGCTATATAATTAGCGGGGACGGATACAATATTTCAAGGATCCGTGATGCTTCAAAATTGCTGATAGGAAGACACGATTTTGCGAACTTTTCAAGAATCAGTGGAGAAAAGAGTACAATTCGCACCTTGTTAAGGATTGATGCCCGCGTAGACGGGGATGTTACAAAAATCGATGTTGTTGGAAACAGTTTCCTTTGGAATATGGTCAGGAAAATAGTAACTGCACTTTCAATGGTCGAAAAAGGTTTACGTGATAATGACTGGCTGCTCCAGATGCTAAATCCTGATATATATGAAGAAGGAATTGAACCTGCTTCTGCCTGTGGTCTAACCCTTATGAAAATAAATTATGAAAAAAAAATAGATTGGATCGAAGATAATTATTCTATCAGGAGAGCTAGTTTGCAAAACAAGAAACTTATTCTTAGACATAGAGTTATGGCTGAGGTGCTGGATGAACTGATTTCCCATGAATAAGAAATGTTCTTTAAGTAGCTTTTAGCAGCTTCGTATCCTCTTTCAGAAAAATAAGTATTCGCGGACCTAAGAATATCCGAGAAATATTCTCCCCTTTTACCCATCATCAATTTAATAATGTTTTCTGAAATACGAAGAAGTAGTTCAGAAGTCTCTTTCTTAAGTATACCTTCTCTCTTTGGATATTTTCCTATATTAGGATAAGGTTTTTGAATGACGATCTTTTTTAGTATCTAATACTATATTCATGCATGAAGGTATAATAGAATATTCCCATACATACGCAATAGTTTTATTTACAAATATGAGCTTGATTCCTTATTTAAAATGCAGAACATTTACTTAGTAATTCCCCATATTCATTATTCATTTCAATAGCTAACAAATAATATAATTGCTTTTGTAACTTCGAGAAAATTGTTGTTCAAGAGCAGTTTTTCCAGAGCCCTTATGGCCAAGGATGATCTTATATTCAGACATATTAAAGACTTTACTTTGTCTTGTTTTAACGAAAACTTCAGTTGAGGAAAGGCGAATTGTGAATGTTAATAGGAATTGATGTCGGAGGCACCACCACGGATGCTGTACTTATCCAGAATGGAGAAGTCTGCAGTACTGCCAAGGTTTCCACTGAGCCAGAAAATATTCTAAACTCCCTGCTTGAAGCTCTTGATGCGATCAGCAGAGGTATCTCCCCAAAGCAATTAGAAAGAGTGGTATTCAGCACTACGGTGATAACAAATCTCATCGCGGAGGGAAAAACTGATCGAGTGGCTCTAGTACTAATTCCAGGACCTGGTATTAATCCTGCAAGTTATTCTTTTCCTGACAGCTTTTACCTCAAAGGGGCTATAGATTATAGGGGAAGAGAAATTCAGTCTCTAGATGCAGCTGAGGCTCGAAAAACAGTGAACTTGATCCGGGAACTGGGATTTTCCAGGGCTGCCATTGTAAGCAAATTTGGGCAGAGAAACCCCTTCCATGAACATGTGATTGAGGAAATCTTCAGGGAAATATATCCGGACTGCAAACTGGAACTCGGACATAAAGTTTCAGGAAAACTGAACTTCCCAAGACGAATCGCAACTGCAATGTTTACATCCTCAACCAGAGCGCGCTATCAGAAATTTGTTGAGGACGTTATAACAGCTCTTGAGGAGAGGAATATCAAAGCTCCAGTCTATATCCTTAAAGCCGACGGAGGAGCTCTCCCTATTGAAAAATCAATCGAGTTCCCTGTGAAAACTATCCTCTCGGGCCCTGCTGCTAGCATGATTGGAGCCCTTGCCCTTAGCCCAGAGGAGGAGACATCCGTGGTAGTGGATATCGGAGGAACCACTACAGACCTTGCGTTGATCCTTTCAGGAAAACCCCTCTTTGCTTCTAAAGGCGCAAAAATTGGGGGCTTCCTAACACATGTCAGATCTTTTGCAGTCCGCTCTATAGCTGTGGGAGGAGACAGTGTTGTGAGAGTAGCGGATTCGGAAAGCAGTACAAATTTGATAACTATCGGCCCTGATAGGGCCGGGCCTGCTTACTGTATGGGTGGGGAGAAGACTACTCCAACTGATGCCCTGAGAGTTCTAGGGCTTATTGAGGTTGGAAATCTCAAACTAGCAAGAGAAGCAATTACATCCACAGCTTCCAGACTTGGAAAATCCGAAATTGAAACCGCATCCTTTATAGTAGATAAAACAACGCAAGTGATTGTTGAAGCAGTCAATGATATGTTTTTTGAATGGAAACAGGAACCTGCTTACAGTATATGGGACCTTCTGCAAGAGAAGAAAGCAAGGCCACAAAAAGTGGTAGGAATAGGAGGGGGGGCAAGAAGTCTTATCAAAGAAATTGCAGAAAAACTTGGTGCAAAATCTTTTATTCCTGATTATGCAGAAGTAGGCAACGCTATAGGAGTAGCTGTTGCAAGGCCTACGCTTACTTTAAACCTTCATATCGATACTGAGCAGAAAATCTATTCAGTCGCTGAAGAGGGAGAAATTATTAGCTTTGACATAAAAAGTATCAGCAATTCCAACAAGATAGGGTTAGATGAAGCTGAAGTACTTGCTGCAAAACTTTTCCGGAAACGTTTAGAAAAATTTGGAATTCCAGAGTATGCAAGCGAAGCTGAGGTTGTTAATAGTGATGTTTTTAACGTCGTCAATGGCTGGAACACCGTGGGGAGACTTTTTGATGTGGAAATGCAGATTCCGGCAGGCCTGATACCAGAATGGAAAAGGAGGGGGAAAGAATGAAGTTAGGGCTTGGAAAGATTAAGGATATATTGAAAAGTGAAACTGAAAAAGATATTAGATGGGATAAAAAAGATCGGTTAACTGTGGAAAGGCAGTCAAACAAATCAAAAGTCCAGAAGATGGGAAATCAAGAAAAAAAGTCTGAAGCGGTAGGGGAAATTCAAATAGATCTACAGGGAACCGGGCAGAGACTTGAAAAGGGATTTTTGTCTCCAGCAGACCGTACTAAAGTAGAAAAAACCGGCATTGTTTTTTTCCCTGCTTTCGATTGGGCTATTTCTCCAACTCATCCTGAAAGAGAAGAGCGTCTCCTTTATACCAGGGATCAGATTTTCGAAGAAGGAATTATGGACCTTCTTGAAGTAGCCGAATATAAACCTCGACTTGCAGATTACAGAGATATTGCAAGGGTTCATATCTGTGTTCCTGATATAAAGACCCAGGCTACAATCCCTCACCTGATAGCTGCAGGTAGTTGCCTGGTTCTTGCAGACGCTCTGATGACAGGAGAGATAAAAAATGCTTTTGCCCTTGTCCGCCCGCCTGGTCATCATGCAATGACAATAGTGCATGGGAACCGGGGTTTTTGTAATATCAATAACGAAGCTATTTTGGTCGAATACCTGAGAAAAAAATATGGGATCCGTAGAATTGCAATAGTAGATACCGACGTTCACCACGGAGATGGAACACAGGATATATTTTATAACGATCCGGATGTGCTTTTTATCTCCTTTCACCAGGATGGAAGGACACTTTATCCTGGATCAGGTTTCATAAATGAACTGGGTGGCCCACAGGCTCTTGGAAAAACAATCAATATTCCTTTGCCTCCTGCAACTCCAGATGAAGGTATCCTCTACGTACTTGATGCCCTTGTACTGCCAATACTTGACGATTTCAAGCCAGAAATTGTACTTAATTCTGCAGGACAGGACAATCATTATACAGACCCTCTAGCAAATATGCGCTTTTCTGCACAGGGATATGCAAAGTTGAACGAAAAACTTGCCCCTGACATAGCGGTGCTTGAAGGAGGCTATGCAATCCAGAGTGCATTGCCATATGTGAACACCGGCATAATCCTTGCCATGGCAGGACTTGACTACTCCTGTGTCAAAGAACCTGACTACAAGCCAGGAATGTTCGTCCAGGCTGCCAGGGACAGACAGGTACTGGAGGAAATCGTTGCAACCCAGCTCAAAAACTTTAAAAATAGGGACAGGCTTGTGGAGGCAGAGATAGCAAAACATGGGGATTTTTACCGCCGAAAAAAAAAGATATTCTATGACACGGATATGATTCAGGAATTGCAGGAAGAAACAATTAGGATGTGCCCCAACTGCCAGGGCTATATAACAATCGATTCCCACGCCCATAAGAGCATAAAAGATATCAGGATTTTCGGAATTTCTGTTCCAATCTATGCCTGTGACAGTTGCCAAGCTGAAGCCAGGGAAGAGTATAGGAAAAGGATAAGTTATCCGGAATACGAGTACGTTTGCCTCCAGGATAAAAAAGGAGATGAATATAGAGCATATAATATGAAAACAAAGCAGGAAACAGTCTACTGAAAAAGAAAGATTTACTAAACCGATATCATTAAAAGGAGAAAACGATATCTTAAGACATTATAAATCCGAAGATTCGTCTTTTTCCATTCCACATTGCAAATTACTTATTGCTTCTTCACACTGGCACATGCTTAATGCTTCAAATATACCATCTCCCACACTTATTCCTTTTAAAGCACATTTCTCCATCAAACAGAAGTAAATAGATTCATTCTTGCTCTTAATAAACTCACACATTTCGGCAACAAATTCTTGTATTGGAAAGTCTTCCTTTTTGTTTGCCCAATTATCAATTGATTCAAGTAAATATTGGCGCATAGATGTACTCTTCCCACGACCTTCTAAACTCGTAAAAACACATTCATCTCTGAGTAGAACCCACTTACCAAGTTTATACTTGAACTTATCTTCACTATTGTCATTCATTTTTTTCGCCTTGCAAAACTATTCATCCACGTTGATTGAATTAATCCACAATAATTAAAAGCTTCATGATATTTAACAATTTTAGATAATTTTATAATATCCCAACTATAATCCTAATTTAGCATTAATTTCACTGTGAGTTTAGTTGCTATCAATCAGCAAGGATAGTATATCAAAAATTCTGTGAAATATAACAGAATGAAGAGTCAATGGTTATTCTGACAAACTTTCTGTTTTTCTCATCCCTGAAGAATGATTTTATAGAGAAACCACTCATGTCTCATTTTTATCTGGAATTATAGGACAATTATGGGATATTTTTTATTTGAATTTGAAAAATGCATATACTTTATTATAATAATTGTATCTCACGAAGTCAAAAATGTTGCTATTAGATTGGATTAGGCTCCAGCCTTATATTGAAAAAAAACGGGAGAATAAGATAAGCATCAGATCTATTCTAAAAAAACAAAATTAATCCCTTGTTGAGACATTTTGTTTCGACATTTCCGAACAATCAGTTTACCAAGATTGATCTAATTTTCAGACAAACTCTTTACTCAAAGCATCTTCACATCAAATTTAAGCTCTTTAATCATTTTCATATCATCATCAATGGTGATTCCTGAAGTTGTCAGCATATCTCCAGATATTGCGGCATTAGCACCTGAAAGAAATAGGACCCTGCCTTTATCCGCCATAAGGTTTCTACCCCCGGCTAATCGAATAGCAGCTTCGGGTAAAATAAAGCGAAAGATTGCCACTGTTTTGCGTACTTCGTTAGCTGTCAGCACAGGAAGCTTACCATAGGGTGTTTCGGGGATTGGACTCAAAATATTTACAGGAACCGACTTAACACCTAACTCCCGAATATCCAAAGCCATATCAATGCGGTCTTCCATTGTTTCACCAAGTCCTATAATGCCACCGCTGCATACTTCAAGTCCTGCTTTTTTTGCTGCTTTTATAGTGTTCATTTTATCTTCATAAGTATGAGTTGTGCAGATGTTAGGAAAATTTCTGCGTGAAGTTTCTAAATTGTTATGATACCTTTGCACTCCTACATTTTTTAATTTAAGTAACTGTTCTAGAGATAATAAGCCGTGGGATGCACATAAAAAAATATCAGAATTTTTTCTGATTTCACTGTAACTGTTACAAACGCTTTCCAGTTCATCCTCAGCCAGTTTCTTCCCAGATGTTACCACAGAATATCTCAATACACCTTTGTCAAAATTATAAATTGCATTTTTCAATAAGCTTTTACAATCCAAAAGAAGATATTCCTCTATGGAAACCTTATAATGAACTGACTGTGCACAAAATTTGCAATTTTCCGAACACCTTCCATTTTTTCCGTTGATAATTGCACAAATGTCAAAGGCATTGCCACAGAAATGCTGACGCAACTCATTGGAAGCAGTACTCAGTTTCTCTAAATCAGCATTAATCAATCGCATAGCTTCTTCTTTTTTAATTTGAAATCCATTTAATATTTTATTTTTTATTTTTTGTATCACAAAACATTAACCACCTTTCATAACCCAGTTACAAAACAAATATTATATTTTTCAAATAATAGACACAAACAAATAAAAATATTTTCCACCTACCTTTTTACTTTTCATAATATCCTAAAAAGGTTGCTCCCAATTAATATGGATTTTTTTCATCAAAAATACCTTCACTTTGCTTATTGACAACACATTATTCTCTGCTGGCTAAAATAATCCTATGATTAATGTTATGGAGCTTTCTTTTTAAAGTTTTTTTAACGTTATAAATCATAGCTTTGGCTTATAGCTTACTGAGGTGAAAAATAAAATGAGGTGAAAATAAATGAAGTTTAAAAAGACAATGACGATTTTATTAGGAGCATCCTTTGTAGCTTCATTGGCATACGGCTATCTCTAACTTTCATGCTCAATACTTAATCTATTTCATTTGTCATCGGTTAACGAATATATATGCACAAATTTGAATAACATATATATTGATTTTTCCGACTTGAATGATGACCAAGAGAATATACTGCAACAAACATAGAAAATATAATCGAGATTCCATATTTTTGGAGATATATATATTAATAAAACAATGAACAGATTTGCCGGAAAATATTTAAAAAATTCCTACGAAGAAAAAAAATCAGAGTAAATCGAGATACTTCATGCTTGTAGCATATTAAAAGCAGGGATTTCCAATGCTTTAGTGCAAAAATAACATATCACCATGCTACCTTATATCCGAAAACCGTATCCTGGCATCCTTGACACAGCCCAGAACTCTCGAATTCCCTAATGAACACTTCGTTTCTGAATTCATCTTCATCTACTCTCTCCGCACAGAATGGGCACCTACAGTCTTCAACAATCGCAACTTCTTGCCAAAATCCTAATTCTCTGAGAAAGCTTTTCTTTTCGATATTCATGTCCATCACCTATACTATACAATTCCATGATAAAATATATCCTTATATAAAGCATCGTTTCCATGCCACACACAAAAAATTATATGCAAAAACACTGGTGGCTTCATTTTACTGGCTCAAATGCTGAATTCTCTGCGGTGTACGCATCAACATACGATTCATGCCCGCAATGCTTACATTTAATACTCTAACTCGTAATTCAAGAACCTTGCTAGCAAATTATTATAAAACAAAAGTAGTAGTAAATCCTTCCAAAATTTTATTCTTATTTTGATGGATCTTACCTGTGAATATAATAATGTGCAATACCATTATAAATCTATTGCCTGGTTAAATCCTTGTTTTGATTGATCTTGTTCGTAAATATTTTTTCACAGAAAATCTATAGTAGTTCCGAATTTCATCACTCTCTAGAGCGTTTCGACAAAGTTCTTCATAGCCAGAGAAGTACCTCATCCCGCCGTGAGCAAACGATTATGTTCGAGCCATCTCCACTTTGATATTTTTTAAGCTGAAACTGCATATCAAAAGGAGGAACACTTTATGGAAAGTTTTGAAAGACTTGTTTATGTAAAAAATGAGCGAATCGGAAACAAAAATGAAGGGTCAGATTATTATCTTCAGAGATGGGACAGAGAATATCTGCTAAAGTGTGGGATAAAGGCCATTGAAATTGGACTATTACCCTGAATTTTTCTGCAGCAAATTTGTTGAATTTACTTGCGAAGTTGATGAAGAGAAAAATATAGTGAAAGTAACAACTGTCAAAGAAATCTGTGTAGAGATATCCTAAATAAATAGATTATATTTGACCAGACTTTCCACAGATCTGTTCTCAAATAACATCGTTTCCTACAATCTTTTCCCATCTACATTATTATTTAAGTTTGGTAGTATCCACTAATTACAATAAAAATTAAATTTGTAGTTGTGTACAAAGCTGCAATCAAAGGAATATTTTCGAGTAATAACTCTCATTATAATGGAAATTATTAAAAAGTAAATTGGTAATAGAATTTCTACCAGAGCAGATAAATCATTTACCAGAAAATAATAAGTTATAAATCATTACCTAGATATAGATTAGATAGCAAGAACCTTAACCATATTATATATCAAGAGCAATATCGATAAGCTTAAAACAAATTAATAATCACATATTTTGGCATATACACATGCTGCAATTTAACGCATGACTATTAAAATCGTATCATCGGTTACTTGTATAATTCTGATTTTTTTCATTCTCAGAAGATCAACAAAAGTCTTGAAATGGTCTATAAATCAACAATCGAAGTATTTTAGATACTATCTGACTAAAAAAGCCCCTAAGAGTCCTAAATAGAGCTGATTTGATATTCAGGAGGATATTTATTACTCCCACGAGTAGCTCCAGTAGCAGTACATAAAGGATTATAGGAGTAACTAAATAAATTACTGTTTTAAATATTTTATTCATATTTCCCATTAATATACTAAGCTCTCATTTAACTCTCTCCATAAAAAATCGACGTTCTACAGATGTACACAGAAATATAATTTATAATTATTTACCCACTATTATTCATTAAAAGTTGGATTAATTTTTTAGCTACTGTCATATTGAGAAAATAGATGACATTCTTGTGTGCATCTGCAGAAAGTGGGATACAAAATTCTATAAACTTAGATAATGATTAAAACAACCAAAAAAATTAGTTGCTCTGATATCTCGTTTTTACACTATAGAGATCAAAGTCAGAGCAAAGAGGATGGGATGCTTACCAAGAAATTGGTAGAAAGATGTTACCTCCTTTGAATTGACATGCTTGAAGATATACACAAAGGTTTTTCGGAATTCACCAGTTAAATGAGTTAAAAAATTTATTGGTAAATTTATAATAGTACCCCATTATGTCTACAATTTCATCAATCTGAAGCGCTATTTCATTAAAACTTGATCTGGACATTTACTTCAGATATATGGTCAAATGTCATAATCAAATACTTTGTATAAAGTTCATTTGGCCTGTAAAATCGACCTCATCTAACTTATTAAATTTAGAATATTCATTTAATTTACAATGTTCACTAAACATAGAGCATTGCGATGAACCTCTTATTTTCACGAGTCATTTATATACCATCTATAAGCATATGATAAAATTTAGGAGTTTATCGAAATCCTCTATACAATAGTTATATATTCGACATTCTACAGACGTACAAGGTACATAATTTGTTTGCCTATTTGGCCACTATTAATTCATTAAAAGTTAGATTAATTTTTAAGCTACTGTCATATTGAGAAAATGGATGGTATTCTTGTGTACATCCGCAGAAAGTAGTATATATACCACAAATAGATTTTCGATCAAACGAATTTTCCTCTCACTTTCTATCCCTCTTAAAAAGGAGGTTTTCTGAATTACAAAACATGTAAAAGCCTGTTCACTTGAAGATGGATATATTCAAGAAATAAGCCTTAATGACCCTTATACTGTATCTTACAAGGGCATTTATGCAGTCTGTGATGCAAAAAATGAATATGCTGAAATAATTGAGCACACCAACTGCTTCAGCGGAGCAGCTTGGTCTATCTACCATTACTCAAAAGCGCCCCTTGTCCTGAAAGCCCGTTCAACTGGGAATATGATCCGCTATTTCATGAAAATTGGAGCCTCAAAACTTGAACTCAAATCATCAGTCGGAGCTGCAGGCATCGAATCCGTTGTCGTACGGGGAAATGAAGTAGAGATCACCTATACCGGATTAGGAGGCGGAGGTGTGGGTGCAACCCGTTGCAGAGCATTTGCGGATGGAGTTCTCAGTTACAAGATTTCAGAATCCGGGGGAGAGAAATGTGCCAGAGGAACTATTGTGGTACCCCGCAGAGACCGTATCCTTATAGGTGTAGATGACACAGACTCCAAGGATGTAGGTGCTACCTGGACCCTGACTCATAACATAGCAAAAGAACTGGACTGCCAGGAAGCCGTTTATCTCTCCCATTCTCTTGTGCAGCTCTTCCCTGTCCCGGAAAGAACTCAGAATTGTATGTCTACAGTGCTTGAATTTGGTTGTGTGAACCAGAAAACAAAATTAGTGCTAATAGAATCCTTCAAAAAAGCCCTTCAGAAATATAGTGCCTCTAGCCAGACTGGAATGGTTGTTCTTTCTGATTTCTATGCAAGAGAATTATATGGATTCAGCAATCGCTGCCGGATTGAACGGGTCTCGAAAGCTGATGCTTTGCAATGTGTCGAAGAAAACGGTGTGGAAATCCTTCTTGAAGGCAATGGAATAATAGGTGCACTTGCCTCTTTGCCCTGGTTCGGGAAGCCTGAAGAATCTATAATTCCAGGTACTGAAATCAACCCGATGGGAATGCAAAAAATTAAAAATGGCATTCAATTAGACAAGAACCAATAGATGATCTTGTCTGTTAGTTATTGATCAAGGATGAAAAAAAGAGTACTAGCTAGAAATTTAAGAAAATATAGAGAGAGTCTTAAGTTCATGTTTTTAGTAACTCTCAGACACGATCTTAAATAAAAACCGTAAAATAGGGATCTCATACAGAATTTAAATCCAAAATATTTTATATTCCAACAACGAGGAATAAGCTTGAAAGAAAAAGCAGAAGAATGCACCGGGTTCAAAGCCCTTTACCTTGCAGCGCTTGACAGTAATGTCAGCCTGATAACAGGTGTCCCAGGGTATCCTATCAACTCCCTTATGAAGCTTTTTTTGGATAAAACCACAGAAGAGGGAGTGGTAGAATCAAGAACCGTGATTTCCAGAGCAGGTCATTCCGACAAAATGCGCAGTTCAGCTTATAATGCCAGATGGCTCACAAATGAAAAAGTTGCCTTTGAAATTGCGCTAGGAGCATCAATTTCTGGGAAAAGGGGCCTTGTTATTGTAAAGCATGTTGGAATGAACATTCTTTCGGATCCCCTTATAACCTCCGTTACGCATACCATAGGAGCTGGCCTTGTTATAATTGTAGGAGATGACCCTGGAGCTAAAGGCTCACAGAATGAACAGGACTCCCGCTGGTACGGCCGGATAGCCGAGATAGTAGTGTTTGATCCGACTGACCCAGATACTGCATACAGGGCTTTAAGAAGAGCTTACGAACTTTCGGAAGAGACGAGGACTCCGGTTATCCTTAGGGTCACTCAAAGCTTTGGAAAAAGCGAAGGAAAAATAAAACGCCTCCCCAGATCTTCATCCATTTCCCCTGAATTCGATCGCTCTATTTGGAAAAGCCGGATGGTGGTAAAACACCAGCTATTTCACTCCATAGTCTACCCTTTACTGGAAGCTGAAGCTGAGAATACTGACTTGAATAGAACAATATTGAGGACAGAAAAAGAAACAGAATATAGTTTAGGATCGAGAAGGATAGGAATCATTTCCTCGGGTTTTACGTCTTCAATAGTGGAAAAAACACTGAAAAAACGAGATATTTACTGTGAAATTTCTCATCTGTCTCTTAACCTTGTAAATCCACTTCCCATTAGAAAAATTGGGACATTTCTGAGAAATAATCAAATATTACTTGTAGCGGAAGAGTCCGAACCCTTCATAGAAGAACAGATTCGGATTGCAGGCAGAGTATGTGGAAAAAAAACTGGGCACCTGCCATATGGACAAGTTATGCCTGAATATATAGAATTTGCCCTTGAACATATAGATGAGGAGGAAGTTTCAAAATCTACAGATACTGCTTCTTCCAAATTGTCTACTGAAGGAAGGGTACCTATCTGCGAGAATTGCCCTTATCTGCCTCTTTATCATTTCCTCAGCACGATTAACGTGTGGATTGCGGGAGATATGGGTTGTTCTGTCCGGAGCGCACCTGAGCCACTTGCAGCAGTTGATGTTAGCTTTGCCCTGGGCTCTGCAATCTCTGTTGCCTGTGGATTTGAGAAAAAAGGCATCGCAGTAATCGGAGATTTCGCACTGGCACACTCAGGCATCCTGGGACTCCTAAATGCTGTAACTTTTGGATGCGACATGCTTGTACTCGTACTCCAGAATGATGTTGCAGCAATGACTGGTGGTCAGGAAGCTCCTGATATAAGAAAAGTGGTAGAGACAATAACTCCCGACGTTTCAGTCTTTAATATCGATGAAGGAAAAGTGGTGGAAAAAATAGAGACTGAAAAAGAAATTGGATATAAAATAAAAGAACAGATCCTTAATCCCGTGCTTTCTGAACTGATTCAAACAAAACTTGCACTACCTGGGATTTCTGTAATATACTTAAAGGGAAAGTGCAGAAAATATTTATTATAGATCCTATTATCATATATATCCTTTAAGTTTTTTAAATCAACTGTTTATCCTGATTTTTTTCAACCAAATTGGTATGAGAGTGCATAAGGATATAGTCCTCACATAATCTCCTAGTCATCTTTCCCTTTAATCGTGATTTCTAATAATTATTTTTATACGTTCTCAACCGAGAATCTCTAAGTCTCAACAATCAGTCTCTTTTTAATTTCTCTCTTCTAATGCAGTTTTCGTCTTCGTACATTTTGTCATTTGTAGTCAGATGCCATACAATTTGGACAATTTCCCTTGCTAGAGCAATATTGTCTTTGCGTGTCCAATTGATTTCTTCTTCCGGTTAAAAAAACTCTTTTAATTTGCTATTTTTCTTTCCTGCTGCTACCTGAGTAATTTGCGTTAGAATCTACCTTGCTACTTTTGATTCTCTTTTTGTGATTATCAAGTTATAGAATTTTATCCATGGATTGGATACATTCGTAACAACTCCAAGCCAAGAAGCAAGCTTATCTACTTAATAAAAATCCTTGAAATTGCTTGTTGCAGCAATTAGAGTTAATGCGTCAATTTTTCCAATACCTCAGACAGACATTAAAATTTCGATCTCACTTTTATGTTTTCCATAAGCATAGTTGAAAATTTCTTTATCCAAAGCTGCGCTTTCATAATCAAGATATTTTATAAGATTCAGACATGTCTGAAACCTAGCTAATGATCAGCTCATAATCCCTGGATACTATGATATGAAGTTTATATCCAAAATGTAACTTACCTCCCTTTTTTGTCCAAATTCTATCTCTGCTTCTTCTTTTTTTTGCTTTATTTTCTCAAGGTTTATACTCTTTTGCATGTCCAGAATCTTAATAGTTAAAAATAGTATCCTGAATCAGTCCCTTTTTTATTTTCAAACCACGGTAATCAATTTGGCTTTGCAACTGTCCCATATTACTTCGTTGCAGTCATAAATTATTATTTTTCTGAATTACCAAACTTTGGTAATGTTGTTATGTATTCAGGAAAACCAAGAAATTTCTTGAAAGAAATTCTATCAATACTTTATTTCTCAAGTTAAATGTCGAAAGATCATCACATTACTGTAGAACAAGCACTTTAAAAATAACGATTACTTCAGATTTAGGTCTGCCTATTAAACTGTTTTATTTAAATATATGAACTCAAAAATGATATGAAAAGGTTCCCAATTAATTAAAGAATCAATTTCAGTAAGTTTGTCTACAACTGACTGAAGAAGTTTGTATTATTCTTTAAGAGCAAAATTAGTAACATTTTTCATGAGGAAAAAATATTTTTAAGAGATTGAAACTCTCCAATGCTCAAATGCATGCAGGTTTATCGAAATTCTCTAGTTATTTGTTGCCATTGAAATGATCCGTCCTATTTACCTGAATTTTGTATTTCTCAGCAACTTCCTGGAAAGTATCTACCATATAGCGAACTTTCTCCCAGGAAAGGCCATATGTGTTCAATTTCCACATGCGTGTAGCTCCAGCAAATTCTCCAACTATACCCTTGCTTGAGAGTTCGTCTGAAAGGAAGAAACCTTTGCGTTTATGGCCATGGGCTACGATATCGAAGTTACCAGTGGTGTCTATTTTTGACAGGGTATGCTTGCGTGGGTACTCCGATAAAACCCGACTTCCTTCTATGGCAAGTAAACCATCGATCAGATAGTTTGACTTCTTTACTTCTTCTTCCCAATTATGCACTCTATTCTTGACAGTAGGAAAAGAAGCCATCATACCTATTAATGTCGAACCCATTAGTGTGCAGCCAAGCATCTCGACTTCTTTGACACCAAACTTACGTAGAGTGACATCCCCCACCATCTGAGTTGTACGGAATATTTTGGAAGCCCATTCATTGGTTGTTGCCAGCACTCCTGATGGTGCAGGTGATGCCATGCTTTTGTGGCCGGAACCTACGACAAAATCTGCACCAATATCCTTTCCATCTACTGGCATGATTCCAACAGTGTACGCACCATTATATAGGAAAGGAATATCGTACTGATGTGCAACTTTTGCTATGTCTTTTACATCATGTTCATTGGCATACTGGTAATCAAAGTGATCAATTATCACCAGTACAGGCAGTTTGCCCGTTTCCCGTTTAACTGCCTCAATTTTCTCAGCAGTAAGATCTGCAGTTACAATATTATGCTCGTTTACAGGTATTTCCTTAACTATCCCTCCGGCCTCTTCTACTGCCAAAAATTCTGTATAGTGAGCTAAAGCTGAAACTATTACAGAATCATTTTTATTGACAATAGTAGATGCAACTGCCTGAAAACCGCGCCTAGCTCCAGGAACTACACGCGCAACATCCATGTTAAGGAAACTAGCGAGTTGTTCATGGAATGGTCCAATCGGCGGAGTTCTGATTTTGTCTAGCCTAAAGGGCTTGCTACAGGAATCACAGACTGAATATCCATCGCCATATGCTATGAGTGCTTTTCGTGCTTCTGGGGTAAGCCTTCCAGCTGCCTGAATTGGCTGTATGTTGATGTACATTTCTTCTCTGGATCGAATGTTAATATTATCAGCTATCTTCCTAACTTGCGGAGTTCCAGTACTGTTTTCGATATCATCCAAAATTTTTCTTACTTTGTTTACACCTTCCTTAATAGAGTGTTCTTCTTCCGGACTAGTGATATTTGGAAGGGATTGTCTAAAGATCTCTCGAACATCTTCAAGGGCAAAAAGAGCCTCAAACGTCTTTTGAATTCTTATATCCATGAAATTACCTCAAAGCTTAGACACGGAATAGAGCCGAAGTGAAATGGGTATGCAGTCCATTGAGTAGTTTTTCCGCCATCTAAGATTCGTTCTCTGCATTCATTTATAATTTTGAGCCATTTATTTATTTGTACACCTCTATTCTGCAAAATACACATTTTTAGCATCTATTTGCCGATTTGTTCAATGTATACCAATGAAAGTGGCGTTAGTTTTTGGCTATTGCCATATTGAGAAAAGGCTGGCATTTTGCGTATTTCTACAAGAAGTGAGTTTTCCGAGTAATTTTGTATCCAATTATCTATGACTGTGCCTTCGTATCCGTGAGTTAGATCACCATACTCAGTGATTTAAGTCCATACCAAGTTAGTGGAGTCATATAAGTGATTGAAATCGTATGTTAATTGGTAACATACAATTCATATTATGATTTTAGGATTGGCTATTGAAGCGTACTTATATTTGAACCTTCTTTTTAGAGCAGATATCGCCTCAAAGATTTTGTTTATATTCGTAAAAAAAATTTCAAGCCCTAAAATGGAATAGAACAATGTGAAATGGATATGCTTTCAATTGCGTAGCCTCTCTGCCATCCCACAAATAATTTATTCATAATTGTGAAGAGACCACATTATAATGTTGAGATCATTATTAATATATTTTATAATAAAAAGGGAGTCTCAAATCCATATAATTTGATATTAATTAGTTCAAATAAATACTGAGATTCCAATTTACCTCCAATTTTTCTTCGCGGAAATCCTTTCCAAATCTTGCCCGCTAATTTTTGTATTTGATCCGACTTTTTTTCCTGTTCATTATTTTTTGATTTTAAAGACATGTTGTGCTATACTTAAAACACTCCTTTTATTTTTAATGTCCTCAATTGATAAAGATTATAATAAAAAGCTGTACACAACATCTTCAGATTCACTCTTTGAACAGTAGTGACAAGAATTTTTCCTGCTTTGAATATCTTTTAGTAACTGCACAAACTCGTTCTACTTGAGCTCTTTTTGAGCTGATACTCTTCTGAATAGATCACTCATTCCCAGTAGATGTTCTTTAACTGCTCTTTTCATTGTTGTATTATAACCTTTTGATTTTGCTCCAAAGCTCCTCTGTCCCTGTAAACCACTTAATTTTTTTCTGATAAATCTACATACGAATCATGAAGTAACGCAGTCGTTGTTTTGAATCTTCTGATCAGCTCATATATTCCTGTCTATTATGCTATGAAGTTTATATCCAAAGTGTGATTTAATACCATTTTTCCATGTTCAGTCTCTGCTTCTTTTTGTTTTTGTGTCATTTTCTCGAGGTTTATCCACTTTTGCATTTCCAGTATCTGAATGAATAACAGTAACATACTGAATCATTCTCTTTTTTATTTTCGAACCAAGGCAATCGAGTTGGCTTTGCGCTATCCCATTATTTATTCTTCTTTGCAGTTTTCAATATTTTTTTTATGATTGACCAGGCTGTAGTACTGTATGGTATATATTCAGGAACACCAAGAAATTTCCTGAAAGAAATTCGATCAATATATTGTTTCTCAAGTTCAAAGTCTAAGGACCATGCCATTGCTGTAAAAAAAGCATTTTAAACATAATGATTACTTCAGCTTCAGGTCTGCCTCTTGAAACTATTTTGTAAAAATATATAGACTCAAAAAAGATAAGAAAAGGTTCCCAATTAATTAAGGAATTAATTTCAGCAAGTACGTCTCCAACTGACTGAAGATACCTGTATTCTGCTTAAAGAGTAAAATCAGTAAGAGTTTTTATGAGTAAAAATTATTACTAAGAGATTTAAATTCACCAATACTCAAATGTATAGGAGTTTATCGAAATTCTCTTTAATCAAAAATTAATATATTAGAACTTGCGCAATTAAAATATATAATCAAGTAGAATAAAAGTTATGGTCAAATACACTACTTAAACAGTTGAAGATTCAATGCTATTGATATTATTGATATTATACACAAGTGTGTAAATCATATCTATAGCAGCTATCTTAATGATTATTCTTTATCTATAACTCAAAATTTAGGAGATCAATACTAAAACAAAAAGTTTTCTGAATAAAAAAAACATATCATGTAAAATTCTGAGATTTTAAAGCAGTTTCGCTAATTTGCTGAAAATTCAAAGTTAAATTTTTGTATACTTTATGTAATTAAATTCCTCTGATGTGTTATTTTCCTTTCTCATAACTTGTTGAGATTTGTTATCCTACAGCAAAATCGGTACACGAGATTTTTCAATACCTACAGAGATATTAAAAAGTTATCATTGATTTCACTAATAATTGAATGCAATCAATCAAAAAAACAGAAAATAATAAAAAATCTAAAAATTCAGTACATCCTGAAATTCGAGAGAAAATTTCCAAACAGAAAAATATGCAACAATTTATAGCACAGTAATGAAGTCTAACGTGTTTCCAGATTACTTTTCCAAACTTGGTTAAATTCTTAAATATTCAGCAAAATCTGAAAGTTACTTTTTCCATACAATTTGACGAAGATATGAGATTTCACATACATAAATGGGATAATAATATAATCAAAAAGGATATAATAACCATAATAAATCAAGAGAATAAACTCAAAATTAAAAAACCAAAAATCAAAATATAAACGGCAACCGATTCAAAAATACTGCAATATTTCAGTTTTTTCCGGTTTCCCGATTAAGGTGATATTATCGTTCCCATAATTCAGGTTGCACTTGATCTCCTGGAATTGGACCGCTCGATAGAGATTGCAAGAGATGCGGTAGTAGGTGGTGTGGATTGGATCGAAATAGGAACTCCCCTGATAAAAAGCGAAGGTATGGATGCAATCCGCAAAATGAGAAAAGCTTTTCCTGACCGAACGATCCTGGCGGATATGAAAACCATAGATACAGGAGCCATTGAAGTCGAGATGGCAGCAAAAGCAGGGGCAGATATAGTTATTGTACTAGGAAGTGCAGATGACTCTACAGTACTCGATGCACTACGTTCAGCACACAAATACGGGGTCAGATTAATGGCAGACCTTATTTCGATCTTTGACCCAGTGAAAAGAGCATTGGAACTTGAAGCTATGGGAATAGACTATGTAAACGTGCACATAGGTATAGACCAACAGATGATAGGAAAAAATCCTGTGTCGATCCTCAAGAAAATTTCAGAAAAAGTTAATGTGCCGCTTGCAGTTGCTGGAGGGCTCGATGCAGAAAGTGCTGCACAGGCAGTCAAGGCAGGGGCCAAAATTGTAATTGTCGGAGGAAATATCACTCATTCTGAAAACGTGACAGAAGCTGCCAGAAAAATTCGGCAGAGTGTGAACTCCCCGGAGGCCGTGGATATTCGGGGTATAATAACATTAGATCAGGAAATCAGGAAAATCCTTCGAGAAGTATCAACCTCAAATATTTCGGATGCTATGCATAGAAAAGGGGCAATGAAGGACATTCATCCCGTGGTGAGAGGGAAAATGGTAGGAACTGCAGTTACTGTTCAGGTTTTTGCTGGAGACTGGGCGAAGACTGTGGAAGCAATTGATATTGCCAAAGAAGGGGATGTAATCGTTATCTACAACGGGAGTAAAGACATCGCCTGCTGGGGAGGACTTGCAACCCTGAGCAGCCTGAATAAAGGAATTACAGGAGTAGTAATAGAAGGTGCTGTTAGAGATATTGATGAAATAGAGAATATGAAGCTCCCGATTTACACAAGCAATACAGTACCTAATGCTGGAGATCCAAAAGGCTTTGGGGAAATCAACGCCGAAATTACCTGCGGCGGTCAGACCGTAAAACCAGGAGATTTCATAGTTGGCGATGAGAGTGGAGTGGTAGTAATTCCCAAGGAGAGAGCTTACGAACTGGCAAGAAGAGCAAAAGAAGTCAACAAAACTGAAAAGAGACTTTTAGATGAGATTCGGCGAGGAGGCACCTTGTCGGAAATTCTGGAAATCAAAAAATGGGAAAAACTTTGAATCAATATTTCCAGAAATTAAAATAAAAATTAAACAGACATTCCACAAATGCACACAGATGCAGAATTTGTTTACTTATTTGCTCAAGTACTATTCATTGAAAGTTAGATTAATTTTTAAGCTACTGTCTGAGAAAATAGATGTCATTATTGTGTACATCTGCGAAAAGTGAGAATAAAAGAAATTTAGAATAATTTAGATAAAGGAACTCTATTCACAGTCTTAAGATTGAGAAAAACAGATTTTGGACAGAAGAAGAGCTCTGACAAATTTAAAATCTTCTTCCTGACATTTTTCACCTATACTAGTTCGAATCAGAGAATCTAGTTCAGTTTCTAACATTTCAAGTACAGCTTTAATCTGCCTTTGCCTTTCAGGGGGCAAAAGTCCCCCCATATCCCTGACCTTTCCTGTAAGGATAAGCTGTTCAAATTGCCTGAAAACAGCTTCGATACTCATGCCCTGAACTTCAGCAATTCTATCGATCTCAAGCCCATGAGTAAAAAGAGAATAAGTCCTTTGCAAAGAGGATGTTTCAAGAGTATTTGTTTCAAAATGTTCCGTCTTATAAGATTTCTCCCCAATAAAGCTCATATCCAAATATTTTGCTTTTTTTGCTGGTAATCTACAAACCTCTGAGTTTTTCATTTTATCAGATTCAGGAATAGGTACTTTAATTTCAAATACCTCTATTTCATCTCTCAGTTCCTGGTTTTCATCCTTTTGGACTAAGCTTTTTGTGATTACTCTCCCATTTTCAGATTTTATACCTGCAGCTTCTGAATTTTCTGCCTTTTCTGAAGATACCAAACTATAATCCCTACAGTAGTGTTCAATTTCCGTGAGAAAAATATCCCCATATTTCCGCAGTTTATGATCTCCAACTCCTGTAATGGAATGGAACTCTTCAGGGCTATGCGGAAATCTTGTAGCCATTTCCTTAAGGGTTGTATCAGAGAAAATGATATAAGGTGGAAGATTTTTCTTTAGAGCTATTTTCTTTCTCAGAGCTTTTAACCGCTCAAAAAGGATTGCATCATGCCCTTTCCCGGATTTTATGACCATCTTAACTTTTGATGCATTCAGGACATCTGCAGCTACTGAAAGTTCTTCTGTCAAACATTCTTCTGTTGAGAACTCTTCTCTCGAATACTTTCCTGTTGGAAACTCTCCTGTTGGAAGTCCTTCAGTTGAGAACCAGATACCATTTTTAGCGTTATCACTCTTTGTGCCAACTATTGAAAACATTCGGCTTCCTCCAGCATTTGGCGCAAAGCCTTCAGGGCAGATAAGTTCTATTCGCTCCAAGCCTTTCAGAATTTTTCTGCTCATAGCATTCAGTTTCAAAACAGGATACTGTACTCCACTCACTTCAAGAAGGCCTTTATCTGTCATTTCGGAAACTAATGATCTCCATTGTTCTTTTGTGAATTCCCGACCACTGCCATGAGTTTTCAACTTCTCATGATGATTTTGCCTGATCTTTTTATTTTTTGAACCTATAAGGACATCAATAACATAGTTAGTGCCAAAGCGCTGATTCAGTTCCTGAACACAGGCCAGTAGTTTCATGGTGGTTTCTGTTCCTTCAAAAGTACCTTTTGGCCTGAGACAGGAATCACAATTTCCGCAGAATTTAGGGAGTTTCTCACCAAAGTATTCCATTAGTTTCTGACGCCTACATTTATTCCCCTCGCAATAAGCTACCATCTCCCTTAATTGCACAAGAGAGAGATCCTTTTCATGTTCATTTGTCTTCTGAGAAATAAAGTAGTCAAACTTGAAGCGGTCCCCCCTACTGAAAAAAAGGATACACTCACAAAGTCCCCCATCCCTTCCACCTCGTCCGGTTTCCTGGTAGTAACTTTCAAGATTTCTTGGGAGATCATAATGTATTACGAAACGAACGTTGGACTTATCTATTCCCATCCCAAAAGCAATTGTTGCAACTATTATCTCCACATCGTCCTTTATGAACAACTCCTGGTTTTTGGTCCGTTCGGTATCTGAAAGGCCTGCATGGTAGGGAAGAGCTCTAAAACCTGCAAGATTCAACTTTTTTGTAAGATCTTCGACGCTGTTTCTGCTTTGGCAATAGATTATACCAGCTTCATCGCTATGTCTGTGAAGGTAATCAATAATCTCGGAAAAGGCCTCTTTCTTTGGCCTGACCTCGTAGTAGAGGTTTTTCCGATTAAAACTAGCCAAATATGGACCTTTTTCCGGAGATATCGAAAGGCTTAACTGTGATACGATATCCTTTCGAACCCTTTCAGTTGCTGTAGCCGTAAGTGCGATAATTGGTATATCAGGAAAACCTGTCTCTGGATTTCTTAAAAGTTTAAGGTTCCTGTACTCAGGCCGAAAATCATGTCCCCACTCAGAAATACAATGTGCCTCGTCGATTGCAAAGAGGCTTACTTTTCCTTTTTTTAGAAAAGCAAAAGTTCCGGGCATCATGAGCCTTTCTGGCGCAACATAAAGTATTTTCAACCTGTTTTCAAGAAAAGCTTCTCGTACATCCCTGGATTCTCTAGCACTCTGGGTGCTGTTTAACAGACCTGCAGTAATTCCATTTGTATCAAGCCCATCCACCTGGTCTTTCATTAGGGAAATCAGGGGAGAAACAACGACTACAACTCCTTCCATCAGAAGGGCAGGCAGCTGATAGCAGATCGATTTCCCCCCTCCTGTAGGCATTATCACAAAAACGTCTTTCTTTTCCAGAACATCTCTGATAATTTCCTCCTGCAAAGGGCGAAAAGAAGTGTAGCCGAAATACTTGTATAGAGCTGAATGCATTATATCTGACATAGAAGTCTTTGACTCGAGCTCATCTTTATTTGCCCTCAAGAGATCATAATCAGTGCTCGTTTTCTAATCCCCCTGATCTACAGAGCATTGTTATCATGCTCGAATATAAAACTTCGGGAAAAATACAGAGAAGTTAACTATGCATATATGCTTTCATGTAAAATATTGTCCCAAATTCCGTGTTTTATAATGACTATAAACACTTACACAATATATACTTGGGTTCGGAATCCGTAACTTGGTGGTGTTTCAAGCTGATCATATTTAAGTTACATACATAAGGAATGAAAGTATTTAGTTGTAAGCTCTCGGTACATTATCCTTGATACTTCTCGGTATAGTAAGACTTAGAAAAAAAGTAGAATCTTTGAAGACAATTTTCGTAATCTATTTTTGTTTCTACTTAAATATCCTTGAAGTAGTTGTGTTCTCCATTTATGATTCTTTAGGCCATGTTTTTCATGTATTAATGCATTGTGAGAGTTCAAATTCTGGAGTTATAAAAAATAAGAATTTTTGTTATTTTCGGTGCTTTTAATTTATTGAGATCGCAGAATGTTTGAATTAGTGATATTTTTTCCAATCCCAGAAGATATTAAGACCTGTATTCTATATTTGTTATACTGTCGAACAGCAGATACCAAAGTCTAAAGTTATAGTTGTACTATAGCAAAAGCAAAAGAAATAAAAAAAGTATCAATAATTTTGGTATAATAAGTTTAGTAGCTAAAATATACAATACGACAGAAAGCAAAGGTTCACAGTATCCATTGGAATGTACCTAAGAGAATTTACTTGAAAACTTAATAGATTTCAGGCTTTGCCAGCTCTCCAAAAATCATGAAAAAAAGGCATTTGACATACGAAATCGCAAAAATGCCTGAGATCATTGTGAAGATCAGGATTTCCAAAGGAGATCTGAAGAAACTAGTAAGGCTGAGAATCTGAACTGCAAAAAATTGGAAATACTGCTGAGTCCAAAAAGTTAATTTGGTTTGAAGCTTATTCTAAAAAATATGCTCATCGAACAAATTCAGCTTGAAAATGGTTGCGCTCTTGGCCTCAACTTTGAGATGCAGAAATATGCTCTACTGGTTATAAGAGCTGATAAAGGGTTCCTAATGTGCGGATACCTGAATATAAATGCTGCTGAGGATTTCGGGGATACAGCAGCGAAGGTAAAAGGCGTAAAGAGCTTTGAAGATATGCTCAAAGCCCAGGTTGTGGAAGTAACTGAAATGGCCAGAGAACTTGGGGTTGAGCAAGGGATGACTGGCAGAGAAGCTCTAGATAAAATGTTCTGAGGAAAAAATACTTGAAAAATTGCTTTTAAGTATATACTTATTCATACAATTTTTTCCAAATATACTGATTTTAGTCGTACTTCATGAATGATTAAGCTTTCATGATTAAGTTTCCAATGTAACGAATATTTGCGTTTTTCATTCACTGAAGCAAATTCTCTCTAACTAATCTCACTATGATGCAAACAAAAATGCAGGAAAAATGGAACTAAGTGAATTATGAAATTAAATCATCCAAACAAGTGAGGAAGACCCGGATTTTACTTATTGAATAATTTTTTAGTTATTTCTTTAAAGTTTGGTAATTAGCATTAAATTTTATGTATATTTTATTATATCTATCAAAGAATTATATAATCTGAATATTATTCCAAACTATATATATCGAGATATTCCGGATTACAGATGTTATACGCTTTTGAACTCTCGGGAGAGCATGAAGAATTGCCAGCTGCTGAAGTTCTTGCTTGCCTCAAAATAGAGGAGCTTGATTTTCAGCCACATACCAGGGTTGACCAGTGCCTGGTGGTGGATATAGCAGGTAAAGAAGCGGATGTGGAAAAAAATCTTAAAGGTCCAATAACTGAAAGGCTCGCAATGACCCATCATATCCTAAAAGTTATAGGGATCACTGAAAACACCCTGGATTCGGTTCTGGTACTTACAAACTCCTTTGAGCCCTCGTACTTTCTAAAGGAAGGTCAAAGTTTTGTAGTTAGGACAAAAAGTGTTAAACATCACGTGAACTTTCCCAGCAATCTTCTGGAACCAAAAATCGGAGGATTTATCAATAAAAAGGGCTTTCAGGCGAACCTGAAAAATCCTGATGTTGAATTCCGGCTGATCTTAAGTGGAAAGGCTGTTTTCGGAACGCTTATCTCTTCCATCAACAGAAGTGCATATGAAGCCAGAAATCCCCAAAATAAACCTTTTTTCCATCCTGGAGTCCTTATGCCCAGGCTAGCACGTGCTATCACAAACCTTTCCAAAATAAAACCAGAGGAGTTCTTTCTGGACCCTTTTTGTGGTACTGCTGGCATACTTATTGAGGCCGGAATTTTGGGAGCACGAGTTATAGGAATCGATGCCCAAGAAAAAATTGTTCGGGGTGCCGGCATGAACCTTAGTGCCTTTGAGCTGGACTATACCTTGGTGAAAGGAGATGCCCGTATGATGCCGTTTAAGGAAGGAACAATAAGCGCAATCGTGACTGATCCACCATATGGAAAGTCGGCAGCAATTCTTGCCGAATCCTTAGAGGATCTTTATTCCTCTGCTCTTGAGGATATTCAACGTGTCCTGAAGCCAGGAGGTATTGCAGTTGTAGTCTCTGACAAGGATGCATCTGAATACGGAAAACGGGTAGGACTTAAGGTTCTTGAAATTTATTTCCAGAGAGTGCACAGAAGCCTTACTCGGAGAGTAACCATTTTTCAAAAATAGACGAAATATTAGATATGAAATATGAAATATGAAAAATGCTCTTAAAGAGATTTTGCAATTTTCGAAGGGTATTCTCGTAACGTTTGATCGGATTGATATATACTGCCATGTAGAGACGGAAACCAGTTAAGATTATGAATTGAATCGTTATATTTCGTGTTTTGAGTTACTGGTTTAGTTCAAGTTGTTTATAATATTTTTATTTCTTCTTTTGGGTGAAACTGAGTAAATTCAAAGAGTTTGGTACAAATAACGTGCATAAAAATATGTTATCATAAAAATATTGATTTAAAAGCATAGATAAATGAGGATTTCAATAAACCTCTGATTTTCACAAGTTATTAATATATACTTATAAGCATATGAAGAAATTTAAGGACTTCTCGAAATCCTTTTAAGTAAATTAATCTATAGAGATTCAGTGCTATACGTTCAGTTTTCTGCATTTTCTTTATAAAGAAGCTTTTTCTTCAATCAATATCTCACTCGATTTTCACATCTACTAATTTTCCCAAAGGCTGTTGATAAGGCACTGTGACTTTAAGTATACCGTTTGAGTATTTAGCAACTGCTTTTTCCGGGTTTACCGGGCAGCAGATCGAATAACTGTCCAGATACTGAACTCCCTCTTTACTAGCAGCTACATAAAAACTGTCTTCAGTAATCTTAAAAGAAATATCTTTCTTTTCGACTCCTGGAAGAACTACCTCAATTAGATAGTTTTCGTAATTGTCGTCAGGATATGCACAGATAACCGGTGATAATCTCAAAGTGTCTGCCATCATATTACCCCAAAATATTCATATTTGATTAAGGAATCAATTAAATTTAAATTCGCTACTTCAGCCTTCTCTTACCCGCTTACATTTACTCTGTGGATACGAAAAGTGAGTGTAGCAAATTCACGATATAAACAATCATTCAAACAATTTTACATATCAAAATTTTAAATATCAAGGTAAAAACCTGGACACAGATAAATTCCAATATTGTTATTTTTTTGAACTTATTTGCCTTATTTCATCATTTCCGGAACCTTTCGAATGTCAGCTATAGCTTTCTTCTTCAGCTCGATCATATTTTCCATATCATGGATTCTTGCTTCCAACCATTGTATTTTCATGTTCATTTTCATTACTGCACTTTCCTTTTCTGTTCTTCAGTCAGAAGTGCCCATAACTCAGGTATTGGTCCAGCATGCATAATTGGTTGTGTTCCTGTTGATTGTTCATGATGCATATTTAACTACCCCTTTCATGTATATTCACAAAATAAAATTTTAGATCGTGTCCTTGAACCATTGATCAAATCTGAAAAACGAGTATATCTCCAATTTTTGGGAAACTGTAAAGATAATCTTGAGCTTATGATTTTCAACAACGAATAGACACGCCCAATTCTATCTCATGAACTACTTACTTTTTTTAAGTAAGTGCTATTATAAAAGAAATGTATCTTTTTATTATCGTTTTATTATCTATATTGTTAGAAGATTCCGATAAACCCAAATTTTTGATTGGTTGTCTTTAAAGTGAATTTAAGCCAGGAATTTATCGAAATTCTCTACAATTATTCTGATACTCACACATCCTACTTGTCATCCCTCACTCATTCACTTTTGATCTTGTTCGCTTTAAGCTACAATATAAATTAATCACTTCATTACTTTAAATTAATTATACAAAAAATGGTTTATGAATAAAACTTAATTTCCAATAAAATATTTTAAACCCAAAAAATAATTTTATATTAATTATGTTTTTATTATTTTAGGAGATATTCACAAATTTAAAATTAAGATTTTTGTCATAAAAAAGAGATTCAGATCAATTTTAGGTCAAATTCTAAATTTTAAAAATATATAACAGTTATTATCAACACCCTCTGACTAAACCACTAATTTTTAATAATGTGGCCTTGTCCTTGGTTCATTGAACAAATCTGAAAAATGATTATACCTCCCATTTCAATGAAATTTTTGAAGAAAATGCTATATAGCCTCTTTCAATATATCCAAAATAACACAACTAATTGTGTTATAACTTTATTTTATGGAGAATTTGATATGAACTGGCCTGCTAAGAGAATATTTCGAGGACCCACACGCTGGGATCCATTTGAAGAGATTAGGAAAACCCAGGAACGCCTGAACTTGTTGTTTGAAGACGTTATGCCTTGGGAAAAATTGGAAGGAGGAAATGTATTTGCTCCTGCCGTTGACATCAAGGACGAAGGAAACAAGCTATTGGTAACCACCGACCTGCCAGGAATAAATAAAGAGGATATTGAGCTAAACCTTAAAGAAGACATGCTTGAGATAAGTGCAAAGACCGGCAAGGAAAAAGAAACAGAAGAAGAAGGATATATTCGTAAGGAAAGAGAATATACCCACTTTTACCGAGCTGTTCGCCTGCCTACCAGCGTTACAGAGGAGGGGAGCACTGCAAAAATTGAAAATGGTGTCCTGACTATAACACTTCCGAAAATGGAGCTAAAAGAGCCAGCAAAAAAAATACAGATTGAATAATCTTCACGAGCTGATAGATACTTTTAAATGCAGTATGAAGTTTATTTCATTCAAATATCCCGCAGTTTGCTGCGGGATGAAAAATTTCCCTGAGAATCATAATTAACTAACTGATTTATGCTTTTAGCTACCTTTATAATATAAATGGAATTGAGGCATGCAAATCTTTGTAGATATAAAATGAAGTATCACATGGTTTTTTTTCCATGGTTATAGAATTTCAAGTGACTTAAGCGTCAATAATTATGTTTGCAACTATAATTAGTTTTAAAAATATAATTAAATAGTGAGTTGACTCTAATTAGTCTAGCCACATCTTAAACGTTTAACGGAGAGCCTCAGAACCAATCTCGGGCTTACGCGGTTTAAATGAAATATATATTTTTGCGGTCAGGTTTTAAGTACAGATAACAACTTGAGCAATAGATACTTATTTTATTAATCCTAATATTCTATTAGTTTTATAATACACGGGGGTAAGTTATTGAACGAATTCAATGTGATTGAAATTGATGATACTATCTGGGAACAGTTGGTAGAAAAGTCTTCAAAGCCAGTTATTGTAATGTTTTATAGCCCAGAATGTCCTTTTTGTAAGGTCATGGATTCTTATTTTGTGAAGTATGCGCAGGAATTCAATAATTCGGCCGTTTTTACCCGCATGAATATTGTAATAAATCCGTGGACTTCAGAAAGGTACGGAGTTCAGAGTACTCCAACGTTTAAGTCTTTCTGTCATGGAAAACCTGTATGGGAGCAAGTAGGTGAAATAGATACTTCTATGTTAAAAACTGCGATTGAGAACATAATCAATTATGGAGAAGAGTGTATCAGAAAAAGCACTCCAGTTGGACAGAGCATTACAGGATATATATAAATTCTTTACAGATGAAGATCGGCGAATTCTTCAAGCATTTCTTCGATCGGATTTACATCTCCAAAATTGTACTTAAAATGCAAGATTTCAACCTTTTCACTCATAGTTAAATAATTTTTATCGAAGTCATGTTGATTTAATTTCAATGGTAACTTCACAATTTAAAGCCAGAAAAATTATGCTCTCATTTATGATATTTCTTTAATAGATAAGTTTCAATAAAAATTTGAAAGCATCTTTTTATGTGTTAAAATTTAGTTTTTAAAATTATGCGGGGTTGATCAGTAAAGTGAAATAAAAAATTTAATTTTTACCTCATTCAGATTTTACCATTATGCTTCATCCATGTCTTTCTAAAATTCCTCTACAAATTGCAAGTCCTATTATGTTCCAAGAATTCTTCCCTGTTATACAGTCTTTTAGAAATTTCAAAGATTCTTTTTTCCGAATATTGCGGATCAATTCAAAATGACCGAAGACGCAGTCTTTATTTTTCAGTGAATTTTTTTGCAATTTCGATTACGTGTTTGTCTGATAAAGGATCATTAAGAGTTCTTTTTCAGAAGGCTGATGGATACTGCCTCAGCCTGCGATTGTTGGAACTCCATAACGGCTACAGACTGTAATTTCATTCGTTCTCATCTGCCTTTTTCTGCACAAGAAGTATTTATATGATGGTGAAAAGAGCTGTTTTATTGGGAAAATGGGAAAGATTCTATTTTTGAAAATTGAGAATGCAAAGAGATAAGCACTTAGGAAGGAAATAATATTACAGAGGAAAATTTCAAAGCATTTTTTCAGGGAGTTTATTATGGCTCGGTTTATAGAGCTTGCAGAACTTTTTGAAGAGCTCGAGAAAATAACATCTCATAAAGAGATCGTAAAGAAGATTGCTAATTTTTTTTCTGAGCTTGAAAGAAATGAAGTAAAGGATGTTGCATATCTTTTTCTTGGGAGCATAGGTCCTGCCTTTGAAAATACTACACTTGGGGTTGGGGATAAGCTTGCTTGTAAAGCTATTGCTGAGGCATATGGGGTTCCCGAAGAGGAAGTTAAAAAAAGGTACTCAAGTAGAGGGGATCTTGGGGATGTTGCATTTGAATTGAACAGAGGAGAAGGCGTCTCCATGACAATTGAAGATGTCCTCATAAGGCTCAGAGAATTAAAAAGAGTTTCAGGGAAAGGAAGCCAAGAAGAAAAGATCAGGATCCTTTCTGAGATCTTGCAGCGGGCCAACCCTAAAGAAGGGAAATATATACTTAGAATCATTATTGGAAAGATCAGGCTAGGATTTGGAGACCAATTTTTGCTCGAAGCATTTTCTATTGCCTTTGTCGGAGACAAAAAGTATCTAGACAAAATCAAAGAAAGCTACAGCGTCTGCACTGATATTGGAGAGCTTGCGGAAGCTTTTGCCGAGTATGGCTCCCAGGCTCTTGGACATTTTTCCATAAAATTGGGCAGACCTGTCAAGTTAATGCTTGCTCAGCGAGTTGAAAATTTCGAAGAACTCGAAGAAAGAGTTCCAGGGGAAAAGGCAGCTGAAGAAAAATATGATGGAGAGAGGGTACAGATCCATATAAACGGAAACGAGATTCAAGCTTTTTCTCGAAGACTTGAAAATATAACTTTCCAATATCCTGATCTCATCGAAGCTATTAGAAAAAGTGTCCTTGTAAACAAAATCGTGCTTGATGGGGAAATAGTTGCATATGTTGAGGGCAAAAAAAGAAATGAAAGAATAGAAGAATTATATTCGTTCCAAAAACTGATGCAAAGGCGAAGGAAATACGAAATTGAAAAATACATGAAACTATGCCCCGTAGCTGTCTTCTTTTTCGACATTCTTTATCTGGAAGGAAAAACTCTCCTGAAAAAATCCTATCCAATGAGAAGAAATCTTCTTGAAAAGTATGTAAAGGAATCAGGAGTAGTTCACTTAGCTAGGAGAATTGTCACTGAAAACCTTGAAGAAATTGAGGACTTTTTTAATGAAACCCTGGAAAAAAGACTTGAAGGAATTATAATTAAAGCTATGAATAACACTTCGATCTACGAAGCCGGAAAAAGAAGCTGGCTCTGGCTCAAATGGAAAGAAGAATATGCTGAGGGAATGAGGGAAACCTTTGATCTAGTAATTGTTGGAAAATATTATGGTAGGGGGAGAAGGAAGAGTTCATTCGGAGCTCTCCTTTGCGCAGCCCTTAACGAAGAAAAACAGCGTTTTGAAACCTTTACAAAAGTAGGCACAGGTTTCACTGATGAGGACGCAAAAGAAATTGACAACTTGCTTTCAGAGCATATTGTACCTGAAATCCCAAAAAATGTCTTTATAAAAAGTAGAATGCTTCCAGATATCTTCATAGAACCAGTTGTGGTTATTGAAGTCCTAGGTACAGAAATTACAGAAAGTCCAGGACACACGGCTGGTGAGGGAAAAGGAAAAACAGGATTTTCATTGCGTTTTCCTCGTTTTTTACATATAAGATACGATAAAGATCTACATGATGTCACGACAGTTAGCGAGATATGGAATTTGAAGGGAGGAATTGAGGGTTACCGGGGAACAAGAAAAAAGTAGAAGAAAATAAGTAAAAATAGAAGGGGGAAAATAAAGTAAAATGAGGAAGGGGAAAAAACATTGAAAAATCATGAGATTGCTGAGCTTTTTTATGAAGCTGCTGACATTCTTGAATACCAGCAGGTTGAATGGAAACCAAGGGCTTACAGGAAAGCAGCTGAGATGATAGAAAACCTTGGTGAGGATATAGAAAAACTCTATGAAAGAAGAGGTAAAGATGGGCTGATTGAAATTCCAGGTGTTGGAGCATCTATTGCCGATCATATTGCTGAGTATCTAGAAACCGGCAAGGTAGAAAAATTTAAAAAACTTAAAGGAAAAGCTCCTTCAGGAACTTCGGAATTGATGGAAATCTGGGGACTTGGTGCAAAGAGACTGAAAAAACTTGCCGATGCCCTAGGGATAAGAACTCTTTCAGATCTCAAAAACGCAATCCATGCACACAAAATTCGGGAGCTCAAAGATTTCGGAGAAAAAAGCGAAGAAAATCTCTTAAAGGCAGTTGAACATTATGAGAAGAGTCACGATAGAACATCTCTTGGAAAGGTACTTCCACTCGCAGAAGAACTCATTTCAGCCTTAAAGGCCAAATGTGAGAGTAAGATCTGTAAAATAGACCCCTCGAAGATAATCTACACAGGCTCCCTTCGAAGGTTAAAAGAAACGATTCGAGATATCGATATCCTAGCTGAAGCAGAAAAAGAAGAAGCATTAAAGATGATGGATGTCTTTGTCTCCCTTCCTGAAGTTGAACAGATCATCTTGAAAGGTAGTACAAAAAGCAGTGTGATTTTGATAGGAGGAACATCTATTGACCTGAGGGTAGTCTCATCTGAAAGTTACGGAGCAGCTCTTCAATATTTTACAGGTTCAAAGGTGCACAACATAGAACTTAGAAATATTGCCTTCAGGAAAGGGTACAAGCTTTCAGAATACGGTTTGTATTCAAAAGAGTCAGGGGAACAAGTTGCGGGCAAAAGTGAAGAGGATATTTATAAAAAGCTGGGCCTTGCTTATGTACCTCCCGAGCTTCGGGAAAATAGGGGAGAAATCAAGGCCGCTGCAAAAAACACCCTCCCGATGCTTATAGAGGTAGGAGACCTCAGAGGAGATCTCCATATGCACACAAACTATAGTGAAGGTAGAGAGAGCCTTGAAACTATGATAGAGAAGGCGGACTCTCTTGGCTATGAATACGTCGCCATAACCGATCATTCTCGCTCTCAGAAACTTGCTAATGGAATGGGAATAGAAAAATTAAAAGCCCAATGGAAAGAAATTGGTAAACTCTCAAAACGCTTCAAGATAAAAATCCTTAGAGGTTCTGAGATTGAGATCCTTAAGGACGGAAGCTTGGACTATCCGGACGAAATCCTCAAAGAACTTGATATTGTAGTAGGAGCAGTACACTCCGGCTTTTCAATCTCTAAAAAAAAGATGACTGAAAGGATAATTACAGCTCTGGAAAACAGGTACCTTGACATCCTTGCTCATCCATCTGGCAGGCTCCTCGGGAAAAGGAAAGCTTATGAAGTGGATTTCAAAAAAGTTTTTGATACAGCAGTCGCAAATGGAAAAGTGATGGAAATAAACAGTCAACCTTCCAGGCTTGACCTTAATGATGAGCTTATTCTTCTAGCAAAGGATTTCGGCTTAAAGTTTTGCATTTCCACTGACAGCCATTCTATTTTTGACCTTGCGTTCATCCGATACGGGCTTGGACAGGCACGTAGAGGATGGCTCGAAAAAAAGGACGTTGTGAATACGTATCCCTACTCCAACCTTAAGGACGTTTTCAAAAAACTCAAGCTCTGACCCGATTCTTATTAGAGGACTTACGCAATTGAATTACAAAATCAAGCCCAATAGATATTGTGGTCGAATTCTCTTTTTATACAATAGAGGGTTTTATGTTATTTATTTCTTCGTTCAACTGCGTAAATCCTTTCACTTTACTCAAGAGAGTAAAAAATACTACAGAAACATCACACATCAGACAAGTCATCTTTGACCTGTCTACACAGCGTCTCACTTGTCATTCCACAATTCAAAAGACTAAGTGATTCAAATATACCTTCACCTAAACTTATTCCTTCTAGAGCACATTTCTTCATCAAACGATCGTAAAGGACTTCATTTTCATTTTTAATAAAGTCGCACATTTCCGAAATAAATTCGTCTGTTATAAGTGGCTCTTTTTTGTTTACCCAACTATCAATTGACTCTATCAGATATTGACGCATAGATTTATTCTTTCCAAGATCCATAAGATTCGTAAAAGCACATTCGTCTATGCTTAGAACCCACTTACCAAGTTTATACTTAAACATATCTCTACTATCGTCTTCCAAAAATATCTCTCCACAATAATTAAATTCTCACAATAATTAAAGGCTTCATGATATTTAAGTCATAATAGAGCTATAAGTGGTATAGGTATACAACCAGGCGCAATAGCCATCATGATTAAAATTTTATGTTTTGGGCAGTTGAAGGTTTAGTATTTACTGTTTTCTCTGTTCAATTGCGTAAGTCTTAAGGAATTAATCCCCAAATCAAAAATGGTTAAAACGATCTGGTTAAAAAAATGGCTTATTACCGGACTTTCTGTTAATCTTTTTGATTATAGTTAGACTTTTTTTACATTAAAGATATTTTAAAAGCATCTTAAGTGGTCTATAGCTACTTTTATACATAAAAGGTAGCTTTTATTCCTTATCTGTCATTCTTGGAAAGCCTTAAAAGCCTTACATCTGTAGTGATTTATAGAAATTAATGGATCTTGCTATAAAAATTTATACATCAGTGAAAAAAATAAACAGAAGCTTTGTTAGTAAAACTATTGGTTCTGCATCCAAATTTTTGCAGTGAAAGAAAAGAATAAAGAGCCAATCATGTTTTACAAAACTTTAGCTACACAATCAAAGAAACTTACCAAAATTAAATGTAAAATTTAAAAAATAGCAATATTTTATGAAAATGGTTGTTATCTTCGTAAAGTATGGTATTTGTTGTTGTTAGGCAAAAAGAAAGTATATACCACTTCAAAAAATAACTATTGAAGAAACTTACAGAACAGTTGTTCCTTTACATTCAAGACTTGGCAAGGGGAAACTTATTGATATTCTTCATCAAACTGGCTTAAGCAAAGAAAAATTAATAGATTTACTCTAAATCTTATATACATAGGAGTTACGTAGTTGATGGCTAAAATCAGGTACCAGCAGCTTCATTTGAATTACTGAGATTTAAACAATTAAGTATTTAATGTTGTTGTTTTTCAGTTCAACCTCATGAGCCCTAACAGATAGCAGAAACGAGTGCATCGATTCCAGAGCACATACACAAATCTGGATTTTTTAATATCGAGATTTTTTAATATCTTCTGGAATCGTGAAAATTTATCATTAATTTTATTAACTATTGACTGCAATCAATTCAAAATCCAGTAACTAGTAAAAAGTCTTCAGAATCTTGTTCTAATTAACTTTTGACAGCTGATAAGCGATAAGCTTTTCTACTGCTCGGATCGAACCTCGTATCGAAAGTTGTATCTTTTATATAGATAATATTGAAAAAAGGCGTGAAAGTCTGCTCTATTTCGGTTTTTGAGAGCTTTAGGGGTCCTTCTTCTACGAGCTCTTTATCAGAGAAGCCCAGCATGAAATATTTACCTCCTGGTTTTAGTACTCTATGTAACTGCCGTGCAAAAACTGGCCTGTCTTCGTATGTCATCGCATGAAACAAACCCGAATCTATAACGATATCAAATTCAGCTTCCATGAAAAGACGGTCCATCTGTAACACATTTCCGACTACAAAATTTACCTTAACATGACGCTCTATAGTCTTTGCTTTTGCGCTGGAGATAGCAGCTTCAGCTAGGTCTATACCTGTGACATCATAGCCGTTCAAAGCTAACATTATCGCGTTTTCGCCTCTTCCACACCCTATATCCAAAGCTCGACCAGGTTTGATCTCGTTGGCTTTTATAAGTGCCTGAAAAGCGGGTTGTGGGTGATCAAGATCCCAAGGTGGCACGCCTTTATATGCTTCATCCCAGTATTTTAAAAATGCATTTGGATTCTTATTTCTGGCCTCTCTAAATAAGTTCTCTTTCGATTGAAATTTTTGTAATAGAGTCATTTCGGTAACATTTGCCTCTTGCGCGATTTTGCGGGTAGTTGCATCCGCATATCCTTCTCTAATGAATATCTTTAAAGCGGCATCCAAGATCCTTTTTTCTGTATCTGGCATGATAGTAAAATTATTCTTTTCAACTATTTATGTTTACACTTTAGTTACACCTTATTTTTGGGTGTATTTTAATTACTACTAGAGTGCTAAGGAGCATGAATACTGAGAATTTTTAACATATATGGAGTCACTAATTTACCATTGATTTCACTGGCAATTGCTGCAATCAATCCAAAATTCAAAATAAAAAAGTTCTAATTATTAAGCGTACAGCGTACCTAGGCTCTGTAAATTATGAAGACTTCAAAAAATAAAAAAATATTATGAATATGATATTATTTTTTGGTTTTAAAATATGTTATTGGAAAGTAAATTTTATTCAGAAACAATTTTTTGTATCGTTATTTAAAAATAACTAACAAGCTAAGTGAATAATTTAGTTCATCTAAATTTGTTGGTGTAATAGAATAGACATCAACCAATTAATTTGTGGTGGTATGAATAGTTACCAAAAACAAAACCCTCAAAAACCTAAAAATTATTGATTTTAACTATAAAGGAGTGTAATATATGGAGAAACAAACATTTGACAAAATAAAAAAGAAGCTGGTCATTTTTGTAGTTTTATTTGTAGTAATTTCAATGACAGCTGCAACAGTAAGTGCAGCGAAGCATGTAGTAAGACCAGATTATCATCATCGCCCACTTGCCCCCTACTACTATGGCCATTACTATCCTAACTGTGGCGGGGTATGAAATACACTAACCAGTGGGCATGGATCTGCTAACCAGTGAGTATGGACCCCTGTTCTCCATAGATTTAAATGACAACTTAACAAAAATTATTGCAATAGATGCTTCTGTTTACCCCTGATTAAATAAGGAAACTATAATAAATAGTGTAAGCAAAATAAGGAAACTAATCATCTCATAAATTACCTAACTTAGTTATTCTATATATTATGAGTTAATAATGATAGGTGCATTAAACATTATACTCGTAAATATAGCAAGGAATAGGCCATCATAGACTCATAGTAAGGTTCTCATTCAATGGCATTGGAAATATGCTAGCTACCAAAAAAATCGATCATAGAGTTGCTAAATTGGTTTAAGTGGGCTTTATGGGCTAACGGGTTTTGGATCTATATTTGGTAGATGATTTTGGTGACCGTGGTGATTATGTCAGAGATCGTAGTAGAGACTATTACATAGATAATGACGGTTTCCGCGGATTTGTTGGCCGTAGTAATTTATTTGATGATTTTCCGCTAATTACAGCCTTTTTATGAATATATCACATTAATTTTGGGATTTATTTATCAATTTATGGCCAAATTAGGTAATTATTTTAGAATTAATTTGACTATGCATCGCGAGATCAGTACTGATTTTAATATACGTTTATTCACAGTACTTCTGAAAAATACACTAATTTATCGTTATTAACATTTGTTTATATAACGATAAGTAATATTACATTATAGGGTACCTGAGATATACTTTTTTTCCGAAATTGGAATTCTCACCAAGTCTGCCGCCTGTGGAGATTTCGCCATTTTCGAAATCTTTGGTGCTCACTGTTGTAGCTTTCTCTTATAGTAAGAAAACAACTACCAGTAAAATAGCAATTGTCTTTTTAATATTAATATACAAATCTTTTTAATTTGTATATTCATCTTTTTTTAATGCGATTGATTTTGGTGGTAATGTTACAACTTTAAACCAAAAGTCTTGTATGGAACCAATTACTTTCATGAACTCGTCAAAGTCAAGGGGTTTAACTATATAGGCATTGGCATGAAGATCATAAGCTATGAGCATGTCCTTTTCAGCTCTGGAAGTAGTTAGAATGATTACGGGTATGTTTTTAAGTTTATTACTCTCTTTTATTTCTCTAAGAACTTCACTTCCATCCTTTTTTGGCAAATTCAAATCCAAAATAATTATATCTGGGAGTGGAGAACCTAAAAACTGATCCTTACCACATAAAAAACGGATTGCTTCTTCTCCATCTTCTGCAACATGTAGATTAGTTATAACTTTTGCATCGATGAAGAATTCTGTTATTAATCCAATGTCTCCCTTATTGTCTTCAACTAAAAGAATTTCTAAAGGCTTAGCTATCATCTTCACTTTTAAAACCTTCATAAACAGATATAAAAGAGTTTATTGCGCAGTCAACTTGAGAATACAGAGTCAATAGCAATCTTATTTGGAATTGGATTAGCAAAATTATAAGAAATTACCAGTAATTGTTAGTTTAATATATCTCTCAGTTTTGCGTGGGTTGGCGGTTCTAGATTTAGAGCATCAGAAATCAGAATTGTTTGGATTATTACTTGTTATAGACTTTTCATTTGGTATACTTAATATATTTCTTTTTTATCCTTGAAATGTTATCTAGAAACTTTAATAATTAGTAGGAAACAAAATTTCAAAACAATCGGATCAAAATAGGAAGGTTACTAAGCAGGGAAGGAAAAGGAAATTTAGTTTCAAATCTAGTGATAGACATATAATTTAAAGTAATTGAATTATGAATCTACACGGTATACATCTGTAAAATGTTGATTGAAGCAAAATTGGAGAGTTATGATTATAGAAGAGCTGGGAAATGAGTGCCTGTCTGTAATGAATGAAAACATGAGACATTCTGGCATTGATATTATTGAAGATGTGCCATGGGGAACACATTTCTGTCAGTTCTACCAGAACAAGGAAGATTTGATCGACATACTTGTTCCTTATTTCAAAACAGGACTGGAAAATAATGAATTCTGCATGTGGGTCACAACACAACCATTGGAAGTAGAAGCGGCAAAAGAAGCTATTAGAAAGGTGGTTCCTGATATAGATGTTTATTTAGAGAAAGGACAACTTGAAATAATTTCTTATTCCCACTGGTATATAAAAGGCGGCGCTTTCGATTCAGATAGAGTATTGAATGGGTGGGTTGAAAAACTCAATCATGCTCTAGCTAATGGCTATGATGGCTTAAGGTTAACTGGAAATACTTTTTGGCTAGAAAAAGAAGATTGGAACGATTTTGTTGATTATGAGAAAGAGGTGGATAGAGCCCTAGGTAACTACCAGATGATAGCTCTTTGCACCTACCAGCTTGACAGATGCAACGCAACTGAAATCATCGATGTAGTTGTCAATCACCAATTTGCTTTGATCAAAAAGCAAGGAAAATGGGAACGGATCGAAAGTTCCAAGCGTAAAGAAGCAGAAAAAACGGCAATTTTACAATCTTCTCGTCTGCGAGAGAGCCATACTAAGCTGGAGATAGCTTTGGAGAGCATGACCGATGCTGTGTTCATTTCCGATGCACACGGGAGGTTCATCAACTTCAACGACGCATTCATTAAGTACCACAAATTCAAGAACAAAGATGAATGCTCCCAGATCGTTGCCGAATGTTCTAACATCCTGGATGTGTTCATGGCTGACGGGACACCGGCACCGTTGGACATGTGGGCGGTGCCCAGGGCTTTACGGGGAGAAAGTGCCAGGGATGTTGACTCTACGACGCAAAGACACGGGCGAAACATGGGTCGGTAGCTACAACTTTTCTCCTATCCGTGACAATAACGGCGCGATTGTCGGATCAGTCGGATAGTTCGTGACAGCACAGAGTTCAAGCAGGCTGAAGAGGAACGAAAGCGACTATTAGGCAGTATTCAACAAGAGAAAGACCAACTGTCTGCCTTGATCAACAGCCTTACTGATGAGATTTGGTTTGCAAACACCAAAAAGAAATTTACACTTATCAATCCTTCGGGACACAGAGATTTCAGATCAACAATGGGGCAGTTGTCGACGTGGAACAACTCGCCATGAATCTGGAAGTCTATCGTCCTGATGGCAGTCTGCGTCCAGTAGAGGAAGCATCGTCATTGCGTGCTCTGCGTGGTGAAATTGTGAAAAATCAGGAAGAGATCATCCGCATGCCTATCAACGGAGAATTGCGCTATCGGCAAGTGAATGCTTCCCCAGTAAGAGATCAAAAAGGCAATATCATTGGAACTATATCCGTTGTTCGAGACATTACAGAGCACAAGCGATATGAACAGCAGTTATTTGACACTAACCAGCGTCTGGAAGCACTTATGATGGCATCTCTTGTGGGAATCAGTTTCTCAAATGATCCAACCTGTCAGTTTATTGCCGGAACTTCTGTATTATTAGCTCAGTTCGATGGTAGTAAAGAAGACAATATCTCAGCATCCGCACCAAACTACGATGCGCTCGGTCGACAAGTACGTTTCTTCTTGGATGGTAGGCAAATCAGCGATATCGAGCTTCCTTTGCAGCGGGCCGTTGCTGAGAATCGGGTGATCCCACCCATGGCGTTAGAGGTACAGCTGCTGAGTGGAAGGCGATGGTTTACAGAAGCTTCTGGGGCACCTATACATGATCTAGAAGGCAACATTATCGGCGGCGTTGCTATAACCGTGGATGTCACAGAGCGAAAACGAGCAGAAATTAAGTTGAAACAAACACTCGACAATTTAGTAAACTTAGTTAAAGAACGTACAGCTGAGCTTGAAACAGCAGAAAAAACGTTGAAGTTGAAAAAGAAGAGCTTATCCATTCAAATGAAGGATTAGAACAATTTGCTTACGTTTAGTCGCATGATTTACAGGAACCACTGCGGATGATAACAAGTTATTTGCAGCTTTTACAAAGGAAGTATCAAGGTAATCTAGATGATAAAGCTGAAAAATACATCAATTTTGCTATTGACGGAGCTTCCCGGATGCAAAGTCTGATAAATGACCTTTTAGAATACTCTCGAGTGGGTACAGTAAACAACGAACCTGAAAGTATAGATTGTGAGTCCATTTTGAATAAGGTATTATCCAATTTAAAAATGATTATTAAAGAAAATAATGCTACTGTATCTCATAGCCCTTTACCTGAAGTAATGGCAAATTCTACTCAGATAGTTCAGGTATTTCAGAATCTGATAGTCAATGGAATAAAATTCCACAGTGAACAAGCACCCAAAATTCATATCGTTGCAGAGAAAAAAGCGAGTGAATGGGTATTTTCAGTGCAGGACAACGGAATTGGAATTGATCCGCAATATTCAGAAAGAATCTTTGAAATATTTAAAAGATTAAACAACAGGGAAAAATATCCTGGAACAGGAATAGGGCTTGCAATCTGTAATGATCTCTGACATAGTCAACAGTTACCAAAACAGCTTAGCCCACACAGACCACTTAAACCACTTTATAGACAATGCGATCGATTTTGTAGGGGGTAGCATAAATTGTATTACCATCGAATAAGAACCTTACCAAGAGCCTTACTTGAAAATATTTAGCCGGCATGATCAGTACAGATGATCTATGTGCGGTGAATAATGTCTATAGTTAACTACTTCTAAGGTAGATTGGCATTCAGCTGTGGTCAACCTGAAATTGATGATATGGAAATTTTGAAACAAAATATAGTCGAACGTATTGAATTTGCGAAAAGTTCAAAAATCGGTATGAAAAGAATTTATTATATTGCACATTTATGTAGTGGGGTTAAAATTAAAACAGATGCTAAGAATAGAAAAAGGATGCTAGTAAATTTAGAACTACAAGGAACCTTAATTTGCTCTGGAGCCTTGAGTTATCATCCTTCAAAAATAAAATGTTTCTCAACCGAAGACTATGCAGAACCAAAAAACTCAATATTTATATGTCAGATCCAAAAAATTACAGCTCTTTCATAAATTCCCATGACAACTTGCAGGGTCACAGAAGGAATAACATGGTTATTATTTTAAGAGATATACATTAATTCATTTTTGAGTAATGACAAATGATAGCTGTAAACAGTATACTTATTTATAGTAATTTAATACAGACTGATCAGTATCAAATTAATAGAGTATTGTTTATAATATCTAAACTTGACTTTTTCCTATTATTTGGCCTTTTAATACTCCCATAGGATTTTAATTGCCTTGTTCATAATTAATTACTCCGACATGTCAGTAATTATTTATATTTGTATTTAGTTTCCTATTTTGCTTTTAATTGGATACTATCCAGCTCAATGTGCAAAATCAATAATAATAGATATCGCATATAATGCAAGTGTTACGTGGAAAAGGGGAAGTATCTTCATTCCGACTCCTGGACTTTTTTCTTTCAAGAGGTAAAGATTTGACCCTGCAAGTAGTACAAATCCTGCAAGGAAACCATAGTGAGCAATGACTCCAAGGTCCTTGAGAAATAAAGTAGCTGTGAGAAGATGCAGGAGGACAAAGCCTGTAATCCAGTATTTTGTTCCTTTTATGCCATAAAGGACGGTTATAGATTTCATGCCTCTTGCTCGGTCGTTTTTCAGATCTATTAAGTCATTTAATCCTAGATGCGCCATTGTCCAGGGATATAAAAAAACATGTAGAGTAGCATGGTCATATCTGGGTGTCCATAGCAGAGGTAGCCTGCTGCCGGAAAAAATGTAAAATCTGTTCTTCCAAGAAGTTGAGCAATCGGATACTTTTGATCTCTTTTCTTAATTTGATAAAACTCCTCAATGCTGTAAGAGTACAACATTATTGTAAAAACATAGAGCGAATTTGGATAGGGCAGAGTGAAAATAAGGACTGAAGTAACTCCTATAAGCAGAATTAACAGCCAGAAGGCATTTTCTGAAGAAATCTTTCCTGAAGGAATGGGTCTCTCTTTAAAAGGCCTCCAGTAGTTGGTAAGCGTGTTATCAATGTCAAATCTATCTATGTTTCTGTCCACATAATCGTTGAGTACTAAACCAGCTTCGAATCCCAGCGTGCCTATTAGAGCTGTCTTCATGGTCAACGACCAGGAAAAGCCTCCTTAATTTGCAAAAGCAAGCATCAACCCAGAGCAGAAAATAATGGGCCAGACCGGGAGAAAGTGGGCACGAGTGAGGTCAATGTAAGCTTTTAGATTTTCTTGCATGCTTTTGGCTTTAGTAACGATAGTGATGATCAAAGTTTTGGTGTCACACTCTGCTGCAAGCAACTGGGTATGTTCGAGCCTCTGCTCTGGATATAAAGGAATTATCCAAAATCAAATATTTTCATTTGCTGATATAATTTTTTTCTTCATGATTTCCCAGATTCCAACATCGTTTTTAATTACATCTGAAGTCGTACACACATCCCCAGTTACCGTTCAACATCTATAAATCCAAAGTTTATAATCCAAAAGCTATTTCTTAATCTCAGAGTATTCTTTAAAGACATTTCTTGCTGTGATACTTTTTATAATCTACATCACTATTAGGAGAATACTTTTGGTTCAGAACCATTGAAAAGATGTACATACACACTATCATTACAGATTGCATCGAACTCAAAAAGATACCTTTTGCTAATTTCGAAGCATATATATTTCAAATAATTGATGATGTCATTGCTTAAAAAAAAGTTGCTATACTTCATACAAAAATATGTGATATTTTAGAGCAGTTCGATAAACAGCTATTCATCACGAATAATAGATATAAGTTTATAAGTATATTATAAAATTTAGGAGTTTATTGAACTCCTTCTTATTTTACAGACATAGTTGTTTGAATGACGTAATTCCTTTTATAGTGCAAATGTAGCTTAAAATATGAATCCGTTAATTAATAACGTTTCTCAGTGAAGTTTTCATCACCACAGTAATCTGTGGGGTATTCTACTGTAATAAAACACTCATTATGCAGTGCTTTTGAGGTTAAATCGCTCGATAAGCTTGCAAAAATGCAGAGTTAAAAGTATTGGATCCCACTTTCCGCAGATGCACACAAAAATACCATACATTTTCTCAATAAGACAGTCGATTAAAAATTTATCTAACTTTCAACGAATAATAGAGGCCAAATAGGCAAACAAATATACATCCGTGTACATCTGCAGAAAATCGGTTAAAATATAAATTGGATAGTTGATAAAGGTCGTAGGGAAAATATGCATCCCTGCAGCTTACTACAGGGTATTTGACTGGGAGAAAAATACGCCTACATAAATTTGCTCAGTGAATCTTAATAAAGATAGCTATTGATCTAGGTTTGTTCAGGATGAATAGTTACAGCTTTTGAATATCCTCAGACTTCAAGCAGTATTTTTATAAAATATTACTTCAAATGATCCAAGGGAAAATATGCTAAATAATACATATATTCATATTCCTGGTGTAGGGAAGAGCCTTGAACAGAAGATCTGGGCTCAAGGAATACATACATGGGAAGAATTTCTTGAGATGGAAGACAGGATCTCAATACCTTCTACTCGAAAAGCAATAATTTGTGAGGGGATTAAGAAATCTTCCGAGCGTCTGGCAGCAAAAGATTATTATTTTTTTTCGCAGTGTCTCCCTTCTTCTGAACACTGGAGAACCTATCCTCTGTTTTCCGAGTCTGTAGCATTTGTGGATATTGAGACAACTGGGCTTTCTCAGCATAGAGATAGAATAACAGTTATTGGAATTTATGATGGTAGAGAGTCTAAGACATATGTAAAGGACATAAATCTCGATGATATTGTGGATGAACTTTCAAAATACAGGTTACTTGTATCCTTCAACGGTGCTCGTTTTGATATTCCTTTCATAAAGTCCGAATTTCCTGAAATAGAATTCAAACAGCTCCATATAGATCTTTTGTATCCTCTAAGGCGAATAGGATATAAAGGTGGCCTCAAAAATATTGAGAAAATACTTGGGATATCCCGGAGTGAAGATACTGAAGGTATGACGGGATTTGATTCCGTAAGGCTCTGGAAGCAATATGAAAGAGGAGACAAAGATGCGCTAGCTAAAATTATTAAATATAATAAAGAAGACATAGTTAATCTGAAAACTATTTTAGAGCTTACTTATCCTAAAATGGTTGAAAAAGCTCTAAATGCTTGAGAGGCAAAATTTTTTATTGAAACTTACAGAAGTCAAAAATATCTAACAACCTATTATATTTCCGTCAATTACATAAATTTAAGTCTCAGTCATTTAAGTTTTTACTGTCTTCCTAATTATAGTTTTCCCAATAAAAATTAATATTTCAACAAACAGGAAAATGGATTTGTCATCAGGTACCTACATTTTTCTTTAGGCTTAAATACAAATTTGGATCAGTTAGACCACAGAAAAAAAGAAAAAAAATAGAATAAGGAAATAATTTTTCCATTTCTTTCGGTTTATTTCCATGATTGTAGAATTTCGAGTGATTGAAGTATGAATAATCATGATTAAAGTGTAAATATTCTTGGAAATTTTTGTTGATTTGTGAGTTTATTACAAACTTCAATTATAATTAATGATTTCGTTTTCATGCACTAACCAGATTTACTCTAACCATGGTCCTCACAGTAAAAATTGACACTTCACAAAATAAGAAAAATACATTCATGATTAAATACTAAAATTTTTTTGTAATTATTCATCCTAAGCAAAAAAAATACAATAACCCTCCTCACTAAGATTCAGGGAGCAAATTTAGTTAGGCATATTTTCAGTTAGCTGTAGGTTATTGATAATGTTTTTTATTTTTCAATCAGTTCACAATCAGAAGTATCTATTGTATCAAAATATATATCTTCCAACTGATTTTTGGTAATTTAAATTGTTACGTTGCTCCCCGAATCTTAAACTTGGAGGGGAACCATGGAAAGCACATAAAAAACGGAATAAAGGGAATATTTGGACAATTTTTCCATGTTGTTCCGCTTTTCTTTGGTTATAGAATTTCTAATGACTTAAGCACAAGTAATTAAGTTCGAAACTAAAATTAATTTTCAAAAGTGTAATTGATTCGTTAGTTCCCTATAAACTGATATAATGAAAAAAAATAATAACCAAAAATTGCAAGTTGAACAAATAAATAAGAGGGCAACTTAATACAACTAAAATTATCTCTTCTGAACTTAAATTTTGGAAATCGGATTTAAAAAAGTTGAACTACCTTTATCTCACATTAACCCAGATCAGAATACTTTAATAATAAAATAGATTGAAAATTCATTTCCACCTGAAAAGATGACAGGAAATAGTAATTATGAGACAGTAAAACTGTAAGATATATAAGCATGTTTTTCATATAAGGTTAGGAGAAAGAATGAAATAAATTTACAAAGCAGGGATATGATGCGCGCAGAACTTACATCACTTTTTGGTTTAAGCATATACACAAATACCGGTGTTTATGTAGGAAAGCTACAGGACCTTGTAATTGATATAGATGATCAGAAGATTACTGGGCTTGCTGTTTCTGATATTAATCGAGAACTTTTTGACCTGACCACCAAAGGTGTAATTATTCCTTACCGGTGGGTCATAACTGCAGCAGATATTGTTATAATAAGAGATGTTGTCCAAAGATTCAAAAAACGGAAAGAAGAATGATAAATTTTGGAAGATAAATTAAAAACGTGGAAATCTTTGCTGAAATGCGCTGTATCCCTCATGTGGTTGTGCGCGCTAATGGCAGGTATTAAGAAATAAGCTCTTGCGCCTTGGTTTTAAGAAACTCTATGACCCAAACTTCACCAGGGCAATAGCGAACACTGTCATAATTTTCGTTAGAAAAGCAGTTTAGGCCCTCCTCTTTGCCTACACTTTTTCGGATGAAATCAGTTTTCTGTTTACAGATCTTTCATTTGAAGTTAAAGTGGAAAAATTGACTCTATCGTGGAAAGCTTTCTAGGAAGCTCCATTAATATAAATTTATGGCTTGAAAAATCTGTGGCTTTTGATTCCAGAATATTGGTCCTTCAAAGGGAGGAAATTCCTTGTTATTTTATTTGATACAGTTGAATCCTGGTGAAATTTTTTGACATCTTGAATTACTATGCTATGCTGTATAAAAAGGAATGAATAATGTGAAGCTTCGGAATATCTGAAAGGAAAAAAGGATGAAAAATCCATGAAATACTTTTTGAAATGGAGACTAACCTTGCACGACTTCCCGTTGGCAGAGGAGATAAATTCTCATTTATACAAAAGAAATCTATGAACCTCTGTCTCTAAACCGATTTTTGGTGAGGAGACTAAATCTCTGTGCAGAAAAGTCACTAATATTTGGAAATCTCTAAATCCAAATTAAAAAAAAAGGAATTAACACTTCTAGAGAAACTTATTAATCAAAATTGAGTTTTTGAAGATAAGAAAATAAAGTAAGGAATGTATAGGCAATGTACAGACTCGAACTTGTGAAAAGAAACGTTCAGGAAATTGTAACAGAAGAAGAACTTGAAAAACTTCTTAACAAAAAAGAAGCTCCACATGCCTATGTAGGATATGAGCCAAGCGGAAAAATCCATATGGGACATGTTCTTACAGTAAATAAGCTAATTGATTTGCAAAAAGCTGGATTCAAGGTCATTGTACTGCTTGCAGATGTACATGCTTACCTGAATAGAAAAGGCACACTTGAAGAAGTCCGGAAAATTGCAGACTATAACAGACGCTGCTTTGTTGCTCTCGGACTTGATGCAAAGAAAACTGATTTTGTATATGGTTCAAATTATCAGTTTGGAGCCGAGTACATGTTAAATGTTCTCAAGCTTTCAAGGGCAGTAACCCTTAATAGGGCGCGTAGGAGCATGGATGAAGTTGGGCGTGCTATGGATGACCCCACGGTCTCCCAGATGGTATACCCCCTGATGCAGGCTGTTGACATTGCGATGCTCGAAGTTGATGTTGCTGTTGGTGGTATTGATCAGCGGAAAATCCATATGCTTGCCCGCGAAAACTTAAAAAGTATTGGATTCAAAACACCTGTCTGCATTCACACACCAATTCTCATAGGATTAGACGGAACAAAGATGTCTTCTTCAAAGGATAATTTCATTTCAGTGGACGATACTGGAGAAGAGATTTACAGAAAGTTTAAGAAAGCCTACTGTAAAATAGGAGACTTGGAAAACAATCCGACTCTTGCTATTTTACGCTATCATATTTTTCCCAGATATGAGACGGTTGTTATAGAGAGACCTGAAAAGTTCGGTGGGAACCTGATATACACCAGTTACTACGAAATGGAGAATGATTTTGTAGCAGAAAAAGTACATCCTATGGACCTGAAAAATGCAGCTGCAAAATACATAGATAAGATTCTGGAACCAGTTAGAAATGTCCTACTATGAAAAGATATAGTTGGCTGAGAAGTTCTTGGCTATATGATGAAAGTAAGGATTAAAACATGTGAGAATTTAGATTATTCCACGAATTATTTTTATACGTGTCTCAACCGAGAATTTCTAAGTCTCAACAATCATTCTCTTTTTATTTCTCTTTTCTAAGCCCGTTTTCATCTTCGTATATCTCGTAATTTGTAACCAGATGCTATATAATTGGGGAAATTTCCCTTGCTAGAGCAATATTGTCTTTGCATGTCCAATTGATTTCTTCTTTCGGTTAAAAAATTCTTTTAATTTGCTATTTTTCTTCCTTGCTGCTTCCTGAGCAATTTCTGTTAGAATCCACCTTGCTACTTTTGATCCTCTTTTTGTGATTATCCAGTTATAGAATTTTATCCATGGATTGGGTACATTCGGAACAACTCCAAGCTATGAAGCAAGCTTATCTACTTGATAAAAATCCTTGAAATTGCTTGTTACAGCAATTAGAGTTAATGTGTCAATTTTTCCAATACCTAAGACATACATTAAAATTTCGATCTCACTTTTATGCTTTCCAAAAGCATAGTTGAGAATTTCTTTATCCAAACCTGCACTTTCATAATCAAGACATTTTATAAAATTCAGACATGTCTGAAGCCTAGCTACAAAGCTATGAGATATTTCTATATCCAGAATCTATCAAAATAAGGAGAGTTTTATTATGAATATTTGTAGAAATATTTTTTATTATTTGGTCAAGTATCTCATCTGAATAGATAATTGATATACTTCTTTTGCCATCTTTATTATAAATCTCTATATTAATACATCATTTTGATCAAACATTTTAGTTTCAAGAACCAAAGATGTTTATTTTTAATAACTTTCTTCTTTGTACAAGTCTGAGAATCGGAATTTATGAATTAAATGTTTTGATATTTTGGGAAAACTTTTGATGGCTGAATCGTATATTATTAAGTGCAAATTGTACAATAAATTCTAAATCACTTTCTCTGTCTTTTCATGTGTAAAAACCTTCATATTTCGTGCATTTCCAACTATAATTTTCAGATGCTTTATCAATGAATTGGTAGTGTACAAAAGTTCTGTAAAATATAACAGGATGCAGAGCTAATAGTTTTATTGACAAATATTATGTTTCTATTGTCCTCACTGATAAATATGTTTTATAGTAAACCTATGATATCTTTAAAATCAACTTTCTATTATGATTTTTTTGTACTGTTACACTAGTCATAAGCTTAAGAGGATTGAGAGACGCAAATCAACTTGATTTTAAACAAACTCGTTTTTTTGAACAATTACAGTTATGCATTTGGTTGATATTTTTAAGGTTAAGTTTCCAGCCTAACGAATGCTTGGTTTTAATTTATTGAAACATATCTTTTCCCACTTCACATAGATGTGGAATAAAAAAAGCTGAGAAAGGGGATTAAGAGTATTCTAGAAACAATACCAACCAAATAACATAGAAATACAATTGTATATCATCGAATTTTATTCAATATAGTTTCTTATTTATATTTCTTATATTTTTATATTATTTGGATGGTAGTAAACAGCAGGGCAATTTAAATCACTTTTCATTGGCATATGCTGTGAAAATATAATTTATTGATAATTTAAGGCCATGCACAATTGGATTTCCATCCAATTTATTTTGGAATTTAACTATATAAATCCTAATATGGTTAGGAATATATAAAGTTGAACAAAATATGAATGTACATAAATAAAAAAACAAATATTTGATAGACTAAAAAAGATACAGATTTTATTATTGTTATTTTTCGTTGTATTATCATTGATAGCTGGGTCATCTAGCGCCGAATTATATGGTCCCCATGACCATCATTCATATGATCACCATGGACATGATCACTATCTTGATACTACCCTGACTGTGAGTGGGATCCTTACTACAGTGATTGTGAATAGAGATTTAATGGTAATAATGAAAAAAACTGTAAAAATTAAAAAATGTAACTAAAATGTAGATATGGAGCTTTAAAAGTTTTGATATCTTCTACAAACAATAATAATATCAACATCACTTAGATAAGTTACTAAATATATTTTTTAAGTAGAAAGGTTTACTTTGTAGAGTGAAGTATTATTAATTTGTGTTTTTGTAGTTATTTTTTAGCATTAATATCTGAACAAACATCGAGAGACGGAAAATGAACGAAGCTAAATGTGATAAAGCAAGTCGAAGGCATACCATCATAAAGGCTTTAGGAATCACTGTGTTTGAGTTTTTAATCCTAGTGAGTATCGCAGTCGTGGGGGAATCTTCAAATGTTTTGCAATCTTCAAATGCTTGGGTTCATAAAGGAAACGAGTTACTGAGCTCAGCCAAGTTCAATGAAGCACTAGCAGCTTATGACAAAGCAATTGAAATTAACCCGAAAAACGAAGATGCTTGGCTCCATAAAGCAGCTCATCTACTGAGCTCAGAAAAGTACAATGAAGCACTAGAAGCGTATGATAAAGTAATTTAAATTAACCCGCAATTCAGAAGCTTAGCACAATAAAAGAACTTTTTCTAAATAAAATAAATCTGATGATAGATGGATGATACAATAAGGGAACTCTATTTAAATAGATTAAATAAATCATATTTGTGTGGACAGTAGCTAAAGTTCTGTAAAATATGACTTGCTCCTTATCCTTTTCTTTCCTGCAAAAAGTAGGATTCAGAGCTAATAGTTTTTACTGACGAAGCTTATGTTTTTATTCTTTTCACTGATACATAGGTTTATATAGCAAAAATCTATGCATTAATGAACCAAGAAAAAACTTTGTCAGCATAACCATTGATTTTACATCCTGCTCTTTTTATTGGAGTCTCACGACAACAAATTGGAGATTATTTGTTCTTTTCTGAATTTTTGATTGACTTCAGCCAATTGCAAGTTAAATCAGTTGTATATTTTGGCGATTCCAGAAGATATTAAAAAATATACTAAATTAGAAAAATAGCAAGTTCAGATTGTTCAATGATCCAAAGACACACTAGAATTTGATATGAAATTAAACTGCATTGCTTTATTAGAAGGAATGCTATGCAAAATTTAGGAATTTATTTAGAAATAAAAAAACATTATTAATATTAAATTGTTTTTCAATATTAAAATCTTTTATGTAGAAGTAACTTTTTTTCCGAGACAATTTTTTGAACAATTAATTAAAAATAATTTAGATATTTGTTTATATGTCAACAAAAATTAAGAGATCAAAAGCAGAAAAGGAGATTGATTAATGGCAACTTTAACAGTTCTGAAGTTTGATACCGCTGATGGTGCGAAAAATGAACTTAAAGTAATTGAGGATTTAAGTAAGCAGCAAATGATTAAGCTACAAGATGCGGCTATAGTCACCTGGGTTAAAGGAAACAAGAAGCCAAAAACTGAGCACTTGACTCATTTAACTCGCATAGGTGCACTGAGTGGCGCTTTTTGGGGTTTACTATTTGGTATTCTCTTCTTTATTCCTTTGGTTGGTCTAGTCGCAGGGGCGGCGCTAGGGGCGCTAGTCGGTTCAATGACCCATATGGGAGTCGATGAAGATTTTATAAAATCTATCCGTAGCAAAGTGACTGAAGGAACTTCAGCTCTATTTCTTATGACTAGCGATGCCGTTGAGGATAGGGTAGTAGAAGCTATGAAACAATCCAAGTTTGAAATCATTGCTACCAACCTGTCCAAGGAAGAAGAAGGCAAACTGCGTGCAGCCTTTGCTGAAGAATAAACTTCGCCGAAAAAGAAATCAGTTTATACCAGAGAGTTAACTTTCTGGAAACATTTTAGCTTTTGCAGAATTTATAATTAGGCCTTTAAAATATAGGATTTGATCTAAATTAATATAAATTCTTTTTTAGAAAAAAAATCTATAGTTGACATTCGGAAAGTCCAGTAAATGATCTAACAAAGTGCGTGCAGACGAAGTATATTAGCGATATAAACGGCATTCTGCAGATATATAAAGTTATGGAATTTGGTTGCCAATTTGCTACTATTATTCATTGAAAGTTAGATTAATTTTTAAGCTACTGTCGTATTGAGAAAACAAATGGCACTTTTGTGGAATTCAGCGGGAATTGGGTTCAAAGTAAGTTTGATAATTCATAGAAAAAAATAATTCGACCCTAGACTTTAAGCATAAGAAATGAAACTATTTAAATGCTGTAATGTTTATTATTGCGTTTATTCACAGTACTTCTGAAAAATACAAAAATTTATCTTTATTAACATCGGTTTATATAATAATAAGTAATATTATGTTATAGGGTATCTGAGATAAACTCTTTTGTTTCCCCAATTAATATTATCCTCCACTCCACAATCTCAAAAAAGATGCCTATTTACTCTTTTGAACTTATTTTTCTCACATTCATAGGACTTATGCGGTTGAATTGGAAAACAACAACAGTAATTATTCAACTGTCTAAATTTTAATAATTCTGCTCAGGCTTCATGTGCTTGATTTTATATATCAATCGCGTAACTCCTAGTTCTTTAAAGTCTGCAGGAGAGGGACAATTTTATAATTCTAAGCTTAGCTGGAAAAAAACTCTAATTTTCTGAAGGTTTTACTGAACCATATTACATTTAAATATTAGACAAAAGATTTTGAGAAAGAACCAAAAAAGCGTTTTTTATATTCTTTTCTATGCATAGTTTTATGTGGAGAACCCGATGTGTTTTTTATTCTTCAACCAAAATTATAGTACATTGTTACCTGATTATGCTGGAAATGCATATTTTTTATTAAAATATATGTTGTGTCAAAAAGCCAAAAAGTTACTTTATTTATCTTGTGAAGGATTAAAAATAAATAAAAATTAAGTAATATTTAATCTACAAATTTGATTTATTTAATTTATGTTATAATTTTTTTTAGCTGCCAAGGCTATTGAATACATCGGGTTAATTTTAATTGCTTTTTCATATGCTTTTATTGCTTCTTCATGCTTGTTTAAATTATCAAGAGCAAGCCCTTTACCTTCCCAGGCTATTGAATTCTGTGAGTTAACTTCAATTGCTTTGTCAAATGATTTTATTGCTTCATCGGGTTTATTTAAATCATTTAGAGCATCTCCTTTAGCGGCCCAGGTTATTGAATCCATTGGGTTAATTTCAATTGCTTTTTCATATGCTTTTATTGCTTCTTTATGTTTATTTAAACTATCAAGAGCAAGTCCTTTACCTTCCCAGGCTGTTGAGTCCAATGGGTTAATTTCAATTGCTTTTTCATATGCTTTTATTGCTTCGTCATACTTATTTAAATTGTTAAGAGCATGTCCTTTATTGGACCAAGCCATTGAGTCCAATGGATTAATTTCAATTGCTTTTTCATATGCTTTTATTGCTTCCTCATGCTTATTTAAATTATCAAGAGCAAGTCCTTTACCTTCCCAAGCTATTGAATTCTGTGAGTTAATTTCAATTGCTTTGTCAAATACTTTTATTGCTTCATCGTATTTATCTAATTTATATAGAGCAAGTCCTTTACCATCCCAAGCTATTGAATTCTGCGAGTTAATTTCAATTGCTTTGTCATAAGCTGCTAGTGCTTCATCGTATTTATTTAATTCATATAGAGCAAGTCCTTTGCCATCCCAGGCTATTGAATTCTGCGGGTCAACTTCAATTGCTTTGTTAAATGTTTTTATTGCTTCATCATATCTGCCTGATCGGCCTAAATAAAGTCCTTTATTGTTCCAAGCCGTTGAATTTTGCGGGTTAATTTCAATTGCTTTGTCATAAGCTGCTAGTGCTTCATTGAACTTGGCTGAGCTCAGTAACTCGTTTCCTTTATGAACCCAAGCATTTGAAGATTGCAAAACATTTGAAGATTCCCCCGCGACTGCGATACTCACTAGGATTAAAAGTGCCGACAAAGTGATTCCGAAAGCCGTTATGATGGTATGCCTTCGAATTGCTTTATCATATATCGCTTTTTTCATTTTCAGCTTCCGGATGTTTGTTCAGATATTAATGATAAAAAATCACTACAACTTACTATAGAAAATGTCAATAAACTACTTATTTTTACGAGTTATTTATATACCATCCATAAACGAATGATAAGATTTAGAAGTTTAACGATTTTTTTATAATTATATATAAAAAATTATAAGATCGTTTGCATATTATTTTTTTGAAGTATGTATAACAGTTGCAAGTTTGGGTTTGAATAAATAAATACTCAAAACAACTAGAAGGTTGATAAGTGCATGGAATATTAAAAGAGCTGAAAAAGGAATCTCAGACATAATTTAAAATATTTAATCGCCTAATTTCCAGGGCAATAAGGACATTCCTTAAGGTAATCGATATTGCCCTATTTCTTTTTTGAGGTTTCCGCAGCACTTATTATTTTGTCCTTCCTTGAAATTAATGGAAAATCATTCCCTGTATTTACATTATCTATTGTTTTATTATTTACAACTCGTTTTAGATTGATCAAATGCCTTCTATATTAATACCATATGGATCAGTACTCAAGCAAATAAGGAAACTGCTTTCAATACTTTTCTTTTATTCATATTTCCACGATCGTTACAATTTTTACGGGCCAACAAAGTTCCACCGCAAAAATTAGAATCTCAGAGTTTATGACTATATACTTGACTTTAAAACCCATTCACTAGGGAAAACAATGGATACAGAAGCTTTGTCAACAAAAATATAGGCTATGTATTCTGTTTTTTGTGATGAAGTAAAGTGATACAGAGCCAATTAGAATTTAAAGATTTTGAGATACATTGTAATAAGAGCAGAGTTAATTTTAAAATTTAAATATATTATAGGTATATATACTCACTGGTTAGCAGGCCCATATCCACTGGTTTGTGTAAGGGTTCAGCACACAGTCACAGTTTGACCAGTATCTACTGCCACTCCTTTCGCAGCTATCATCTGTCCATTTTCAGTGTCTACTGCTGCTCCTTTCGCAGCTTTTACCACAACAGGTTCTGTGCTTACTGCTGCAACTGTCACTGATACTACAAAAAATTATCAGCAAACTAGCCAGTACTTTTTTAATTCTACTGGATGATTGTTTCAACATTCGGTTAGCTTCTTTTTTATTAAGTTAGATCTAATTTTAATTCGGTTAGAACTTACACAGTTGAGCTAAGAAAACATACTATTGACAAAATTGGAATTGTCCTTCCAAATCTCGGTTATTTGTCATCTGCTTATCTAGATTTGAGCATTACGATGTGATTCGAATACCCCGCAGCAAGCTGCGGGGATGGAAACTTCCAAGGTAACCGTTAGTTAAAATAACTAATTTATACCCGTAATCCCTTTTGTACTGTAGATGGAATTAAGATATGCAAACCACTGTGTTTACAAAATTAGGTATCTCAGGGCTTTTTTTGTATGAAATACCGGAAAAAAATTTTGAGAAATTTATTTACAGCGCTGGCGTGAACATACGCCGCTGATTGCAGCAGGATGCGTCAGCGCAGTTTTGATAAGGGAGTCTTACTTAGGTGACTATAAAAGAGTCTTATTGCTTATGTAATCCTACTCAAATTGTACAAAAAAACACTAGTGATATTTATGTACACTAAGAGTAAGACTCTTAACTTCAATGAATTTATACACTTGATGAAATATAAAATCAAATTCAACGGACGTTGTTATTTAATTTGATATTTCAGACAGTTTAAGGTATACGGCTTATGACATTTTCAGTTCAACCGTATCAGTCCTATATTTTTTTGTTTATCAATGATATGGTTACCTGTCACCTCCATCTCTGTAATGGTCCCTGTCTCCATCTCTGTAATGGTCCCTGTCTCCATCTCTGTAATGGTCCCTGTCTCCATCTCTGTAATGGTCCCTGTCTCCATCTCTGTAATGGTCCCTGTCTCCATCTCTGTAATGGTCCCTGTCTCCATCTCTGTAATGGTCCCTGTCTCCATCTCTGTAATGGTCCCTGTTGTCTCCATTACCGATTCCTGGGTTGTTATTAGAGTTGCTTGTTTTGGTGGTCCCGGAGCCTGGATTCTTTTGCTTGTTCTTTGTGTCGGTAGTTCCAGGAGCTGCATTTACTACTGCAACTGTTATTGAAATTACAAAAAAGATTACTATTAAAATACTCAGTATCTTTTTTGTCTTATCAAATGTTTGTTTTCCCATTTATTATACACCTATTTTTACTCAATTGGATACAATTTTAAGGCTGCTGGCTTTTAAATAACCGCATCATCAGAAGTACTGAATTATTAGTTTACCAATTAATCATCTAAATTTATCTCTGAAAGGATGTGGTGTTGTAAATTCTATTATCATTTTATGTGCTGATGATGTACATGCTTGATGATGTTTATTTTTGCCACCGTAATTATTTTAAATTAATGATACGAAAAAAAGTTTCTAAACGAAAAATAATGCCGCATTAAATATTTCACAGTCAAATAGCAATTAAATATTAATAATGATTTTTAAAGCATATACATTGAAATACCAATTTTGTAAGCTTACTAATTGGCTATTAACCCTGTTTTTGTGGTGAAGAAACATGATGCAGAGTCGATCTAAATTTCTGTAAATTCTAATTGATTCTGTATACCCTTGGGTGCACAGATTTTAATTTAAGACTTATGCAGCAATGGAAAAATAAGAAATAGAATATTTGTCAGTAAAACTATTGATTTTCCATTAATTTCAAGGAAGGACAAAATAATAAGTAATGCAGAAGACTCAAAAAAGAAATAGGGCAATATAGATACCTTAAGGAATGTCATTATTGCCCTGGAAATTCGGTGACCAACCCTTTTAGTTTATGAATGAATATTATATCTATCAACATGAAGTTAACAACAATAAAATATTGTTTATGTAGTTAGTGAGACGATCAACCCGATGCTTTAAAGCTTATTTTTCCCTAACTTTTAACTTTTTCTGCTAACTAACTGAACAATCCCTATTTTACATTGGGAAGAAAAAGATACAGAATCAACCACACTTTACAGAACTTTCGGTACACTGCCAGAACTATATAATTATTATTTCCTTCTTTTTCTATTTACGATGGTTGTTTGGGTTAATTAGTTCCAAGTGTTCCATGAGCTCCATATGCTCCATATGCTCTATGAGTTTCATAAGATCCAGGAGTCATAGATCAGTTACCTTTTCTTATTTCAAATGGAACTTAGGAAACTAAGAGCTTTTGATACAAAAACTCTGTATAAGTGAAGACAATAAAGATAGATGCGTTGGCAGTATAACCATTACCTCTGAACCCGGTTATATTTTACAAAATTTTTGATACACTGTTAATTGCTTTTTCATAGATTTTTATTACTTCATCAGGTTTATTTAAACTAGAGAAATTGTTGCTGCCACTGTTCAGAATATCTGCGAATGGCGCAACGTCTGTAATAATCACTCGGATTAAAAGAAAAAATGCCGAAGACAGAGAATTTTAACTATTCTGGTTATCAAAAAATTATTAGCCGTTTTTAAAAGACTTAAAATAAATATTTTTGAAACCAATTGCAATTCGAATCCCAGTTCTCTATGCGCCTTTGTAAAGCTCTCACTTCTTTGCTACAACTGTTATAGTTCCTTTCATAGAAGGATGAATCGAGCATTTATAATTATAGACTCCGGGTTCGGTAAACCGGAATTCATAATTTTGTCCTTTGGGTATTATGCCAGACTTAAAAATAGACCCAACTACCGTATGGTCGGCTGAGTCCATGTTAGTCCATCTTACGGTATCACCTGCCGATATTTTGACTGACTCTGGATTAAAAGCAAAGTTCTGAATAGCAGTATCTACAACCTTATCGCGATTTTTGTCTTGTGCACTCGTTTCCATGGCTGTCAAAAAAACTACAAAAAAGACCGCCAGCAAAATAGTCAGTACATTTTTAATTCTACTAGATGATTGTTTCAACACTTAGTCCACTCCTTTGTTGCTAAAATTAATATTTATAAGAAAGTTTTTTGATAACTATCAAATATACTTGAAATTAGTTGATTGATATCCATTTTAGCGCAATAGAGATTTCTGGTTACTAACTAATTACACTCATCCCCTTGATTATTTTAAATTAATTATAAGAAAAATATTTCCAAAATAAAACTTACGTTAGCATAAAATATTTTAAAATCGACCAATAATCAAATATTTATAAAATATATAATAAATTTAGAATAAAATTTCTCACTGCATGAAATATTCTAAAAATTGAACAACAAATTGACCATAGGTTTTATAGCAAAATCTATGCATTAAAATACCAGTTTTGTAAGCCTACTCATTGATTCTGGATTCTTTTTTGGGATGAAGAAAAAGGATGCAGAATCAATCCGATTTCACAGAATTTTCAGTGCATTGTACTAATACATTTGACAGTCCGCTAGGTTATCAGGACATAGAAATTGTCAAAAGTAGATATATCGAAGCAAAAATAGTATTTCTAGTAAACGGATATCCAACAAATGCTCATTTGCAATATAATGGATTATGGGGTATGTATCCGAGCTTTAAACAAATTAATCATTATGGAAATCAAAGTGCATTATGAATTGATTTGAGAAATATTGTTGATGATGCACACATCAACAGCATCGAAACCACTCCAGGAAATTGGTTATCTGTTCTGCAAAATAGTATTAGCTTTCTTACTTTATAATTTTTTTTCTTGGTATTATTTGTCTTTAAAATATGATATCTATTTTGGGTAGAAATGCGGTGATACAGGCATTTTATAGTTATTTGAACTAAAAAATATCAAAAATCCATTTTGGTTTCACTGACTGTATGATTGCCATGAGTTAAAGGGCACAAAAAAGTAATACATTTGTTATGCAGCTATGAGATTGAATTTTTTTCTAAAGATGGTGGGTGCAGATAGTTTCAATTATTTTATTGATGAACTAATTCCCATCAGATAGAACGATCTTCGAGTTTTTCTAATTAATAATATCGTGAAAAAGAGTTCAATATATGATCAATAAACAAAAGTTGTATTCTAGAGCCTTAGTTTCAGCAGCTATGATTTTAATGCTGGTAAGTACCGCAGGTACAGAGCCATATGCATATATTTCAAACTATGGCAATCTTGGCATTGTTTCTGTAATTAACACAACAACTTAATACTGTTATACCCACTGTAAATGTAGGAAGTTATCCTTATGGATTTGCAGTCACCCCTGATGGATCAAATGTAGATGTGCCGAACTCAAAATCTACCAGTTTCGGCACCGTCTCTGTGATTGACACAACCACAAATAATGTTACAGCCACTTTGAACGTAGGAAATTGTCCTAACGTAGTTGCAGCAGCCCCTGATGGAACAAATGTATATGTGGCATACTTCTTCATTAAAAATATTTCTGTAATTGGCACAATAAACAGTACTGTTATAATAATGGTGAATATAGGCAATTATCATGTTAGCGCCGGGATTTTACAGGGAAATCGTGCAACTGTACAAGAATATTCTGTTCAAAGCTATCGAACCTTGGAATGAGTAGGATTCTCTTCACGCGCCGAAAGTGTAGCGCCTGCAGACCATGAGCAGGAAAACTATGATCAGGACTGGCTGCTAAAGATACCTGGTAACCTGGTCCTGGACTACAAGGATCCAGAGGTGAGGATCATCCGGACTAGTATGGTTTCGCATTACATGGAGTTTACAAGTCAGAGCTCGGTATCTGTGGGAGGATGGCGCAAAGACAGCAGTAGAAAAGGTTAATATGATGTGTAAAGTGGCGAAAAGTAAAGAGATTGTGAAGAAGTATCGATATGTGCTTTTATCATGTTACTCCGTTAATGTAGACACAAATATATATGAGACGAAGAAAAGACGAGAAAATTAACTTTTCAAGTTTTCTCTCAGAATACGAGGTGATCAATTGAAAAATTCCGGTTTTAACAACGAAGCGTCTGTCGGCGTTATCGGCTTAGGGATTATGGGAAGCTCTTTTGCTTCTAATCTTCTGTCACGAGGCTACAATGTTCATGTCTACAACAGGACTGAGGAAAAAGCTAAACCACTAATCAAAAAGGGTGCCATTTTCCATTCTACACCAAGAGAGCTAGCCTTGGCAGCAGACATTATTATGACATCCTTGACTGATCAACATGCCATTGACATTGTAGCTTTTGGAGAAGATGGATTCCTCAATGGAGCTAATAAGGGCTGTTTATGGATTGATCTGAGTACAATAGACCCCTCAGCATCAATCAGACATTCTGAAGTAGCAAAACAGGCAGGCTTAGAAAGACTAGACACACCAGTAGTGGGAAGTAAGGATCTGGCTTTAAAAGGAGATCTTATCGTTCTGGTTGGTGGAAGTAGTGAAGTATTTCAAAAATATGAAAAATTTCTCAACGAGATCGGGAAAACCGTAATTTACTTAGGAGCAGATGGCAACGGTCACAAAATGAAGCTTGCAATTAATCTGTATCTCGGACTTTTTGCGGAATCATTCTCTGAAGCCCTGGCCTTCTCGCAAAAATTTGGTTTCGACGCCAAAATTTTCGTTGAAACCATTAATAAAACTCCACACAGAAACTATATTTCAGAAATTAAGGGACCAAAGATCTTAGAAGGCAATTTCGAACCAGCTTTCTCACTCAATAACCTATTCAAAGATTTGGAGCTTATAAACGAACAAATAACTAAAACTGGGGCTATATTGCCAATGACAAAGGTGGCTATCAAGGAATACTCTGAAGCAGTACAAAATGGTGAAGGGAAGAAGGACTTCAGCGTCATTGTGCTTGAAATTCAGCGTAAAAATGGATTAGCTTAAATCATAAGAGTCTAATCAAACTCAGATATGAGAATGTAAAAACCAAAGAAAACCGTCACTCTACTTTAAAGTTTAGATTTTGTCAGGTTTCTATTAATATTAGGAAAGCCAATCGGCGAACTGATCGCCTGGTGTGGTTCTATTGTTATGAACACAAAAGATGGATTGCATATTGCTTTTGAAGAATACGACAATGGGACTTTTATAAAGCATAAAAAATTTGATTAATCAAGAAATTCTTGTAGTAAAATCTCTGAATTTCCTCAGTTCCATACGAAATAAGAAAATATTGCTGATCTATGACTCATAGAGCATATGGAACTCACAGAACATCTAAAACTAATTAATATGAGCCACAATCATAAATATAAATGTCAGAAAAAGAAATAATGGTATAGTACTCTAAGCAAAACTAAAAACATGAATAAACTGAATCAGAAACTCAGATTTTCGATACCAAGTATAACTTAATAAATTTCTAACAAACCTCTCTTTTTTACTTTCAAGAGGAAAAATATTTAATATGTTTTGCCAAATTGTTTACATTTTTATATCTAGATAACAATGGAATAGCAATCTTTCATACCAAAAGGTTCCTGTCATGGTTCATGGTATCAGCACTACGTGCATTTTATACGATTTAGTTAAAGTTATTACTATTTAGAGTATGTGCAAAAAATCTATAATATTCATGTTCAGCTAATATATTATGATCTGTAAAATAACTATATTATATTTTCTAAAAATAAATATTTTAGTGTAGTTATGTATCTAAATTTAAATTTTAACCTTGTTACCTAAGATTTGTTGGGTTATCAGCTATACTAAATAACCCATATATGTTAGTATATAATTTAAGTTGATATATCTAACCATATGTTGGGGAGTTGACTTGACGTATCCAACCCATCTGAGGACAGTTAAGCAGTTTATTTTTATAAAAACCGTCAGAAATCATGAGGAGCTTAATTCCTTTACCGAAAGTATTGACTTGAAAATCGATACCATTCTATGTTTTCCAGAGATTTACGGAATTTTGATGAAATTTCATTGTTTTTTTAAAATTGGGGAAAAAACCCAGGAAATAATAAAAGTCTCTTGACCTTTAAGCCTTAAGCTGTCCAAAAAGTGAATTTGAGCAACTTAAGTACGATATATAGATTGACTTCAAAAAAGGAGAACGAATCTGACAGATAAGATCAACTTACGTTACTGACAGCCTATAGGACTACGGATTCTGAAGATATCAAAAAGGCGCAGGCAAAGAAAATTGACCAGCTCTTTAGTGACTTTGTGGGCCAAGCTCTTCAAAGCATTCATATTGCAATCTATGATTTCCTACTTGAGGAGCCTGAAGCTCAAATATTAATTGATGCACTGAACAAAGCCGCAAAATCCGGAATAGATGTGAGAGTCGCATATTTTCAAGCAAATAAGAAACACTTATCTTCGTCAGATTCCTCGCTCCATGGTGGCTATCCGGCGCCTGTCCTGAAGAAGCATTTTTTGGGCGGTTCCACAAAAATGTTTCGTTTGAAGCGATAGTTGGAATCGAAGAGCTGCTATCAGATGTCAACTACTTGCAGATGAAGGCGGTGGTTACTTGATGCATATCAAGTACAATATCCGTGATGGACTTGCTACTTCCGCAGCTGTGGTACTGGATCAGCCAATTTTACCACCGATACGTGGAGTATTCAGGATAACAACATTATTACCCTGGAATCACAAGATATCGCAGGTAATTATGAAACTGACTTTGCAGAGTTGTGGGAGGCGGAAAGGATCGCTGGGACAGGCAAGAATGATTATGGAAAAACTGAAATCGACAATGTAGATGTTGATATGGATTTTGCTCCTCGTGATGGTGCATCTATGGATCTCAATATCGCCAGCCAGATCTCGGCAGCAAAAAACGAGATAACACTTGCTTCGATGGTTAATTCTTCTGGAGCCGTTTTAGGTGACCTTATTGATGTAATAGAACGTGGCGTCAAGGTATGTGGCGTTTACGACGGGCTGGAGACGAACCAGGTTATAAAAGACTTTGAAAAAAGTACACTTGGTACTGGCCAATCCAAGATCATGCAATGGAACGTCATAAAGAATAATCTTGTTGTCAAACATTCCACGCCATATCATGAAGATGGCCCTCATGACTTCATGCACAATAAGTTGTTAGTGGTCTATCAGCAGATAGTTGTAATGAGTAACGAAGAGCTATAATTTTTATCAGTATGCGACGCACAATGCTGAAAACATAACTACTCTGTACGATGAGACCATTGCATGCCAATACGAGCAGTATTGAGGGTCTCATTTCAAAGTACAGATAGGCCTAGTTATAGGCATTCTCAATGCCTTTTCCAATATCCCAGAATCAAAAATATATAAGTTAATAGAAGACTGGATCGTTTTCGGATTTTGATCTTCTCCATGCTTCCGGAGGCTGATAGCTGTGGCCCCATTGAGGGCTGGCTACTGGTCCAGGCTCAAGAAAGTTATGAACAAATATGAAAATCCTACAGGATTCTCTAATAAAATTCAAATTAAGAAAAACTTCCTTTTTTGGGAGCTATACTAAATGTTCCAAACTGAACCTATAATCTACCTCCAATCCCTTGGAAATCAATGGTTTACACATCTCATGATTCAGATAACTAATATGGGGACGACCCCGTTCTTAGTTCCCATAATAGTTGTAGCCATTTTTGGTGTTGATGTTAAAAAAGGTTTTCTTCTGTTTCAGCTATTTCTGTGGACAAACATGGTTACTGAAACTCTTAAGATATTGGTTGGATTTCCAAGGCCGGATTTTGTGGACAATAGGGTCATTAACCTAGAATTGGGACTAAAAAATACATCTCCTTTCAGTGGGAATGTGATGAAAAGCATTTTTGCTCTTCCTGACAAACAGATTCTTAAAGTATTTCGTCTTCAAGAAGCTTGTAAATTTGGTTTCCCTTCAGGCCATGTGTCGCTTACGACCGCACTGTGGGGAGGAATTGCCATTATTTTCAACAACCGGATAATCAGGATATTTACTCCTTTTGTGATAGGATTAAATGGCTTTTTCAAGAGTATACCTAGGGAGACATTTCATTGGAGATGTATTGGGTGGAGCTATTGTAGGATTAATTTCCCTAGTCTTTTTTGCGCATTTTCTCAAAAGCCCTATAAAACATGATTTTTTCAAAAAAGAAAATTTTGAATTAGTTTTCAGACGCCAAAATTTATTTTTTTACTGTTTTATTTTCATTATTCCTATCATGCTCATAGCATTGTCCCTGGTAAGTTCCAATACGGCAGGATCTTTCTTTGGAATGAATGTTGCACATCTCTTGATTGTACGAAAAGGGATACCTTCTGACACTGGAAGTACAAAACAGCGGGCTACAAGGGCATTTATAGCACTTCTGATACTTGCTGTGTCCAAAATTATTCTAGATTGTTTGTTTGGAACAGCAGGGACGACTAATTGTCACCAATTCATGTTAATAGATTTCTTGAAAACCTTCATTCCTGTATCTACAATCTGGGTTTCCGTAGTTATCTGTACAAAGCTTAATCTATACCAAAAAAATGAAGGAAGGTTATGAGCAATCCAGATAAATCAGCTTCAAAGTCCAGTAAAGAATGTAAAAAAGCAACGCTGCAAATTTGTTGTAAATTCAAAGTCAAATTTTTGTTTACTGCTTGTAATTTTGTAATTATTCTTCATCATTAATATTTAAATCCATATAAAGAGGGTTAAAATGAAAAAAGGGTCATATGATGACGCAAGTGAGAGCATATCCACATAAGGGCTTTAGGCATCACTATGCTGGTGTTTTTAATGCTGGTGATTATCGCAAGCGTGGCGCCAATTGCAGATATTCAAAATTCTGGCAGTAACAATGGATCTAATTTTAATAAATTCGATAAAGCAATAAACGCATATGACAAAGCAATTGAAGTTAACCCGCAGGGTTAACTTATTCGGTATGATCATGCATATGCTTATTCTCCCATCAACAAAAAGGATGCTATGGAAGTCCAGATCCTGAGTATCAATGATTTCCACGGCCATCTTGAGCCGCCCAGAAGCCAGATATCTATAGGGCGCAAGATAGACGGGTGCTTTTATATATGGCGATGTCGGAGGTGCTGAGTACCTAGCCACCCACATAAAAAAGCTCAAATCTGAGAACCCAAATACATTCGTAGTTTCGGCTGGAGACTCTATAGGCGCTACTCCACTGCTCTCAGCCTACTTCAACGATGAACCAACAAAAAGGCTCTCAATCTGATGGGATTCGAGTTTTCAGCAGTGGGTAACCATGAGCTGGATAAAGGACTAGATGAGCTTATACGCATTCAAAATGGCAGTTGCCACCCTAAAGATGGCTGCCTTGGGAACTCATCCTTTGAAGGCGCACACTTCCAGTTTCTAGCTGCGAACATAGTCAATGAGAGCACTAACGCCACAGTATTCCCTGCCTACAATGTCACCTATGTCTAGGGAGTGCCCATAGGATTTATTGGAGTGGCTCTGAGTGATACACCGGCCACAGTACGTCCTTCCGGAGTGAAAGGACTCAAGTTCCTGAATGAATCTGAGACCATTAACAAATACGTCAGGAAGCTGCAGTGTATGGGCGTAAAAATCATAGTGGTACTCATACATGATGGAGGCTATCAGGATGGATTGTACAACGAGAGCCTGAATATGAGCGGCTCCATCTTAGATGTAGTCAAACACACCGATCGTGCAGTAGATGTATTCATCACCGTCCACACCCACCAGGCCTATAACGCCCTGATTGACGGCCGCATAGTGACAGAAGCTTATGCACAGGGTAATATACTCACAGATATCGATCTAGTGATCAGCAGCGAGACTCATGCTGTGATCGAAAATAGTGCCCAAAACATTATAGTGTCCAGAGATATTCCTAAAGATTCCGGAGTAGTTGAGTTGGTCAATGAATACAAATGTCTGGTTGCACCCACTGCAGACAAAGTGATCGGCAACATCACAGGTAATATTACAGTGGAACCTAATGATTCAGGTGAATCCGCCCTTTGCGATCTCATAGCCGATGCCCAGCTCTATAACACCTCTAACCCAAGTTATGGCGGTGCTGTGGTAGCTTTCACAAACCCGGAAGGCATTCGCTCTAGCTTGAATTTGAGTGGTAGTAAACTGCCATGTAATGTCACGTATGGAGAGGCCTTCAGCGTCCAACCCTTTGTAAACAACCTAGTCACAATGACCTTGAGTGGCACTCAAATAGACGCCTTGTTGGAGCAACAGTTCGACAATACATCTTTTGGCAATAAAGGTGTACTACTACAGGTCTCAAAAGGCTCCGGCTATACATGGAATAAAAGCGCCCCCGTTGGCAAGAAGGTCAATATCTCCAGCATAAAGATTAATGGTACTTCTATCGATCCGAGCAGCCTTTACCGCGTAACAGTGGACAGCTTCATGGTCGATGGAGGCAATAATTTATCTGTCCTGAAGGCCGGGGTCAATAGGACTATAGGGTCTCTAGATGATATAAATGTCACCGCCAATTACTTCACTGATTCCTCTCCGGTGGCTCCCGGACACAGTGATCGCATTACTGTGGTAAAATAAGAACATGGGGAACTATTTACTCTTTAGGCAGGGAGAGCTACAAGTATATTTTTTAGTCGATTACTCCCTCCCTGTCTTGATGAAGCTGTTAGACAATTTCTAGCAGTAATGACTTAATCCCTTTTTTCCAATTTAAGGGTCTTAATCGCTTCTTTTTTGTCATCTTTTTATCTCAAAATTAAATTGTCGGACAATCTGTTTAGGGTGGGATGGCTGCAAGCAATTTTATTAAGAGTCTTTATTTCCTATCGAAGAAAATATTCTTCCCTGTTACACTCCGAGGAATTCCAAAAACATTATCAGCATTCAACAAACCCGATATCTTTGCAGCTGCACTAATCGTGTACATCACTCTGTTGTTGATATAGAAATCTTTGACTTTTGCCACAGTTGCACCTACAGCCATTCCCAGGTCTGCATGCTTAAATATACAATTTGGGCCTTTAAACTCTGCTTCTACCTTTTGCCGGTTCAACATCTCTATACATGTTTCAAATCCACAGGCTCGGCAATAAAGACCTGCAGCACAGCTGGTTTTAATGCCTATCAGGATTGCAACTCCGGCATTTCTGAGGTTTGTAGCATCCTTTTTCAGGAAATCGAAGTCTATGCCCTTTTCATCTGCTAACTTTTCCATTGTCAGAGCAAGAACTTCAATATCATCTTTTTCAACAAAGGCAGTTACAATGCCGTTTAATCCTTTAGCTTTCTGAGCAGTCCGTGCAGCCAGAAGGATACTCTTTGCAAGTGTATCAAGGATCTCGGATTCATGATCATATCCAGATAATTGAATTTTTTGAGGCTTAAAAGTCTCACAGATTTTTGAAAGTACTGCATATTTTATGCTTTCTTTAAAAGTTAAAAGATTCCCCGTTTGAAGGTGCATATGCGTTTACGCCGATTTCTTCCGAAATCCACTGTGCGAAAATTTCAGTTTTTTCCCCATGCATTACAAAGACTCTGCTGGTGTCTTTTTTGCAGAAATCTTTTACAAGTTTTTTGAGCTCACTGTCTCCGCTGTGGGCGGAAAAGTCGTACTGCTCTATTTTGGGCTTGAGTGTAAGGACATCTCCTTTTGTTTCAATAATTCTATGCTCAAGAGCCAGCCGTCCATTTGTGCCTTCAACCTGGTAGCCGGTAAGTAGGATTTTTGATTTGGGATCTTTATAAAGTCGGCTTAGATAATAGAGAGCTGGTCCCCCGTCCAGCATCCCAGCTGTAGTGACAATAACGGAAGGCTTTTTAAGGACTAAATCCCTATGTTGGACTTTTACAGGAACCGCACGTTTGAAAGCCCGGTCAAGAAGCTCAGGATTTCTCAGGTATTCAGGATATTTTCTAAGTATTTTGTATACATCCAGGCCCATGCCGTCAACATAAGCCCTGATGTCGTGTGCGTCAAGGAGCATCAGAACCTCTTGAGTTCTACCTATTGCAAAGGCTGGGATAAGGGCCGTGCCCCCTTTCTCCAGAGTATCTTGAACTGATTCTATAAACCTCTCTTCGGTTTCCTTTCGTGGAATATGTTCTTTCTCGAAATACGTGCTCTCGAGCACAAGCGTTTCTGCTTCAGGAAATCCGGCTGCACCATGTACAAGCCTTGTTTCCTTCAGGCTGAAATCTCCTGTATAGAACAGACTTTCTCCGTGTTCGGATTCCAGGTGGATTCCCGAAGCACCAGGTATATGACCTGCGTTGTAAAAGCAAACTCTGTATCCATTTGTTTTGAATGTATCCCCATAATCAATCTTTCGTGTCCTGCGGCTAAGTTGATGGAGATCTTCAGGATCAAAAGGGGATACACCCGAAAGTGTAGTCTTTGCGAGTTTGAGGGTATCTCTCCCTAGAAGGTTGGTAAACTCTGCAGTCGGCGGGGTCATATAGACCTCTGGATTCTGGTACATCAAGTTAGGCACTGCTCCACAGTGGTCAAGGTGTCCATGTGAAATAAGAACTGTCTTCGGTTCAATGTCGTTGAGAGGATATTCGAGTATATCTCCGACTTTAATTCCATAATCAAGTAGGATTTCCCCATTTACGAGTAAACCAGAACGTCCGACTTCCCTACATCCACCTTTAAAGGCCAGCTCCAGAATAAAAACTCCTTAACTTTATATTATAAAATCTATATTCAACAGATGTACACAAATGTAGAATTTGTTCGCCTATTTGCCTGCTATTAGTCATTGAAAGTTAGATTAATTCTTAAGCTATTGCCATATTGAGAAAATATATGAAATTTTTGTTTACATCTGCTAAAGATGGGACTTTAAGCTACCTTTACACTATATGTTGGACTTATGCCATGCAAATCATTGTATCTATAAAATAAGATATCACGTGTTTTTTTGTATTAAGTATCGCAAAAATTTTCTTTGAGACAATGGTATTATTAACTATTTGAAATATATATGCTTTTGAATTGGTAAAAGACACTGTTTGAGTTGATGTAATCTGTAATGACGGCAATTAAGTATATCTTTTCGTTGGAGCTGAAACAAAATATTATCCTTCAAGGGTGATGCAGATTATAAAGGAAACCAGAAAGAAAAAGAAGCATATAAGCAACTGAAAATACTTTTTATGAATAATTCCTTTATATCCAGAGGATGGCGTGAACTTACCCATTTGTTTTCAGAAAGGTGTGAGATCGCAAGTATGATATAACTGTATGGTATGATCATTTTTTTTCTCTCTTTCGGTCAGTAATCAAAAGCATCTATTGTATCAAAATAGATCTCATTTAACTTATTTTTGGTAGGTTTAATAGTTACCAAAAGCTAAACAATTATTCAAAGAGGATAGGATTAAAATAATCTTAAATTATAAAAACAAAGAATGAATATTAAATGATAGTTATCCAGTAATATGAATTTTGGACAGGAAAATTAAAAAAATATTGAAGGTAATGTAGACAGAAGATTGTTTCAATGAACCTACGATTTTCAACAAATTATTTAATAGGTTTTATATATATCCAGCCTAAAATTGGGGTTTTTCGAAATCTTCCGACGATTAAAGAATATCTTGGGAATTGATAATTTGACACAGGAGTGCAGTTAATGGCTAAAATTTCCGTGATTGGTGCAGGAAACGTAGGAGCAACTACAGTCCAGCGACTAGCTGAGCTTGAATTTGGTGAAATTGTCATGGTGGATGTTGTAGATGGGTTGCCACAGGGAAAAGCTCTTGATCTAATGCAAGCAGGGGCGATAAAAGATTATGATACCCAAATATTAGGAAGTAATGATTACTCAAACATTGAAAATTCTGATCTTGCAATAATTACAGCCGGAATTGCCAGAAAGCCTGGAATGAGTCGGGAAGATTTGATTAAAACAAACTCCAAGATAGTTATGGAGATATCTAAAAATATTGCTAAGTATGCTCCCAAATCTATAGTAATAAATGTTACAAATCCACTTGATATTATGACCTATGTAGCAATGAAATCAACGGGATTTGAGGCAACAAAAGTATTTGGAATGAGTGGGGTTCTGGACGCGGGACGTTTTGCAAGCTTTATTGCAGAAGAGCTCGAGTGTTCGAAAAAGGACGTACATGCAATGGTTATAGGGGGGCATGGTGATCTCATGATACCTCTTCCAAAATATTCTACTGTATCCGGAATTCCACTCATAGACCTGCTCCCAATTGGTAAGATTTCCAGGCTGGTAGAGAGAACAGTAAATGGTGGAGCAGAAATTGTGGGACTCCTTAAACAGGGAAGTGCTTTTTATGCACCCTCTTCAGCTATCGTGTCTATGGCTGAAGCTGTGATTAAAGACTCAAAGAGAGTGCTTCCAGCTTGTGCTTATCTGGAAGGGCAATATGGCCAGGAGGGGATTTACTTCGGAGTACCCGTAAAGCTTGGAGCTTCTGGAGTCGAAAAAATTTTTGAACTCAAACTAGATCAAGGGCAATATGAAATTATAAGAAAATCATCAGAAGACATTCAAAAGATAATTTCACAGTTGGAAGCATATGAATAGATTTACCTGATGCAAAGAAAACATGTGAGATTGAAAAGAAAAGTTATGATCATTAAGTCCATAGAAATCAATTGGATGATTCTAGTTTGATGCAATATATACTTTGATTACTAACTAATGGAAAGATTAAAAACATTATACATTCTTCACATTTAAAGAAAATAAGCCAACTGAAATTTGTTCGGTGAATCTTAGTAAAGCTGGTTGTTGGTATTGTTCTGCCTAGAATGAATATTTACTAAAAGTTAATACCAAATTGCATGTGTCTACTTCACCCAAAAGGATGGGAGATGCTTCAGGACGCCAGATAATTTTGTTGAAATTCAGAAATCCTAGATTTTTGTTTGAATAATTTTTTTTTAATTTAGGTGATTTAAACTCAGCTTTCAGCTTCCTATAAGATTCCTAAATATAGTGTTATTATTGTTTAAGCTGCCCTATTCCCAACGGATAGATAAAATTTGCCACTTGACTATAGCTTCTCATAAAAATATTGTTATTTCAGTTCAGGATAAAGCTTGAAAAATCTGTAAGAACTACCTCCTTTCAAGTATCTAACAATCTCCAATTATAGAGTTGCTTGGATGGAATTCCAGGGATAATTGAACTTGATCTTCTACTACTTCCATAACATGAATTTTGTAGCCTTGCTCAGTGTAAACAGTAGTAAGCAAGATACCCATTCCTTTTTAATTCACTTATTGTAGAAGATTTCGATCTACCTCCGATTTTTATGAGTAATTTATATCTTATTTATAAACATATGACAAAATTTACGGCTTCATCGAAATTCTCTAATGTTAAGATGTTTAAACTCTCCAATGCTCAAATGAATAGATTTTTATCGAAATCCTCTTAATTTAGTTTAAGACATTGCTATCTAATGAGGATGTACCCAGCTAGAATATACTTATATAAATAAGATTTTAATAATAAGAGGAACTTTAATACATAATTGTGACCACATCAGGTTGATTTTTTAAATTATTTCTTTTCAGGTTAATAAGTCAAAGGTAGTGTTTATACATGAGAGAATCAGTCAGAAAACTTGGGCTCATAGGAGTTGGCCTCTGGGCAATGACCGAAGAAAAAATAGATGAAATGGTAAAGGATCTGGTAGATAAGGGAACTATCAGTAAGGAAGAGGGCAAAAAAGTTATTCAGGATGTGCTTGAAGAAAGCAAAAAACAGAAGGTTGATCTTGAAAGAAAAATTTCTGACAAAATTCAGGACGCTATCTCAAAAAAAGACATGTTTACTAGAAAAGATATGCATGAACTTGAATCAAGAATAAAAATACTTGAAGACGAGATTCAGAGAATGAAAAATAAAGAAAAGATATTTTTTAAATGAAAACAATCTATTGTATTGAGTTTTCACTTCCTTCCCATTTCACATTTCTTCAAGTACTATATCATTAAGGTTTGCAGTTTCAAGCAGATTTTGTAGATATCTCATGTCAAAATCAAGCTCCTCAAGTACTGCTTGTGTGAGGCGCACTTCTAAATATTCAGATGATGCACCAATAAATTCCATGGTATCATTTGAGCCTTCCCTTCATTTTTTTCCTTTAGAGATATCATTCCCGATAAACCCTGATCTCGCAATTCAGATGATTGAAACTGATTGTATGAGCAAGTGAGCAAATTTTACAGAAAATTATGCATGCTGTACCCAAGATCAATCTGCATTATTTTTATAAAAAAATCTCAATGTTAAGTTTGTGAAGATCTCTGAAAATAATAAAAATATGATTAATATGAAATTATTGTGTGGTTTTAAAACATTTTATTGGGAAATAAGTTTTATTCAAAAAATATTTTGTTTATAATTAATTTAAAATAAATAAGTATGTAATTGCATGTTGGAGTCTAAAGAGGATTTCAATAAACACCTAAACTTTGTCAAATGCTTATAAATGCTATATGGAAAACTCGTTAAAATCAGGGGTTTATCGAAATCCTCTAAAATATATTGTCAATAAAAAAGTAAATCGTCCTTGAAATAGAATGGATCATGCCTAAATAATGTTGAAAATCGCAAACATAAGATCCTATCCACACTTCCCCTAAAATAGGAAATATACTAAGTTTTCAGATTCAATCAATGATTCAAGGACACGATCCTAAATTTTGTTTTTTGAATATCACGAAGAGAGATATTTAAACATGCACGATCCGCACGGTTCTGTTGCTGCATTCATAGACATCACCGAGCTCAAAAAAACAGAGGAAATTTTAAAAAAGGCATCTGGTGATTTAGAAAAACTAGTTGAAGAGCGAAAAAAGCAGCTTGAGAAATCTTAAAACTCGTTAAAGGAAAGTAAAAAAAGGCTTGCTGAAGCTTAAAAAATATCCCAGAAGCAGGTGGAAGACGTGGCACAAAATGAGCATGAGATATTGAGTATGGAGGAGCGCCAACAACGGACCGCACTGGAGAGCCGAGCAAGAACTCATCTCGCAAATGAGAGAACGTTTCTCGCTTGGCTTCGGACAGGAATTTCCTTAATCGGCCTTGGTCTGGCAGCAGCCAAGTTTCTAGATGTAGTCATACGCGGTCTACCCCTGGTACGGGGCATGTCAATCATCATGGTTGTAACGGGAATCTTGATGGCAATTGACGGCGCTAGGCGATATATTCGCCATTCAAAGCAAATCGAAGCGGGAGAATTCCTGGTCACAACCCAAACCGCTAAGGTCGTAGCTGGGCTAGTAACTCTGCTGGGACTAATGTCAATAGTTTTCATCCTATTGCTCCGCCGGTAGTGTGACCTTCATTTTCACTCCATTCTCAACAGGTGCTCAACCTTTTATCAAGTGGGAAGTGTCAAGTATAGCTCATCCGGATACTTGGTGGTGCCACTATGGAGTGGCCGTGGAACTAAAGGCGAGTGCTTGCGCGGAGGTCGGAATTGCACGAGGTGCCACATCTGGCTTGGATTGTGGGAAAAGTTGCACATGATGACAGGAAAACGCAAAATGATGACACTATGATCACAATGTTCTGTGAATAAGTATTTAAAAATCAGTGAGGAGGTACCAAACATGACATCGACAACAAACAACGGAATCATCAACAAGCTGAGCAATCACTCGGTCGAGCAGACAGTGGAAAGGCTCAAGAATATTCTGCAATTTAAGGGAATCACTCTGTTTGCGCTGGTCGACCACAGTGGAGAAGCGGAAAAAGTGGGAATGAGCATGCTTCCCACCAAATTGCTGATTTTTGGCAGTCCCAAGGCGGGCACATCTCTTATGCTGGCTACTCCCAGTATTGCCATCGACCTGCCTTTGAAGATTCTTATTTGGGAAGATAGCAAGGGAAAAGTTTGGGTTTCGTATAACAGCCCTGACTACATAAAAGAGCGACACGGTTTGCCTCAGGAGTTGCTACAAAATATCGCCATCATAGAACTATTGGCAGCAAAGGCAGGGGAATAGTATTGAAGCCCTTGCTTAATTTGAGGTCCGAAATTAAAAGCAAATCTAAAGCCCAAATTAGAGCCTATCCAAAAAGTTTTGTGAATTACTTTGCAACTTTTACAATCGACAATATTACAACAAGAATGGATACTCGATATTATAGACTCATTATAACTTTTACAAAATGCCCTATTATTTTTAGAATAGGCTCTAAATTAGATAGTATTGCTGCCAGAGTTCGTAATATATGCATATGGCACTGAATCTACGATATTCACCAACATTAAAATCAGAGCTGTTGAAATTAAGGCGATTTTATACAACCTTTGTTCAATTATCATGTAATTTTTTCCTTTTTAAATATGGGAATTCTCCTAAAATAAGCCAACATACAATTAAAAAATGAAGTGCACATAAATTAACAAAAACTATTGTTATTTATATATATCTTGCTTATAAATAATCTTATTATTGTACAGAATTTACTAGTTATTCTTCTATTTTGTGGAGCTAGGCCATCATTAAATTTATTTTTTATTCATAGATACCATCTTCTTTTTTTCTAGTTTTTCAATCAGGATACGTTTAAAATTATAACAAATAAGATTATATCATAATGAACCTGTAAAAGATCTAAGAAAGCCTATTTTCACAGGCATAGTTCCTGTACTATATTGCGTTCTAAATCCTGTAATAGATACTTTGTTGCAGTGTACCCAATTACTATTATTATTGACTGCTCCCACCGGGAAGATTACCAAAATAATACATAGTAACATCAAAAAATGATATTTTTATGTGGACAAATGTCTAAAAAGTTGCAAGCTAGTTCAATTATTGCTATGCAATTTTAATTTTATTAAAAATGTGAAAATTATAATAGTACCAGTTTCATTCTGACAGTCTCAGATGATGGGGTAGAAGTACCTGAAAACCTTGAGTTTGGAGATATTGAAAGTCTAGGATTCCAGCTGGTAGCTTCCCTTATGGATCAGTTAGATGGAGAATTTGAACTTAAAAGGAACAACGGGGCTGAATTCACTATGAGGTTCACAGTAGCAGAAAAAACAAGCATAACCTAATTAGGGCTTACGCAGTTGAATTGAAAAATCAACTGCATTAAGTCTATAATTGTTTAAAAAAGAGTTTGATTGCAATCCTATTGGTTTGATTTTGTGCTTCAATTGCAGATTGTACTTTTTTGTATTTATTGAGCTATTAACATGACATAATAAGTACATTCTATCTGATATTGAATAATCGAGTTTATAGACACATAAACAATAATCTGGCTCTTCGCTATTTTGTGTGGGTTGAAAATAATTTTTCAGTTGAAAAGTAACTACACTAATAAATTAACATCGATAATGAATGTCATTTCCCTAAATAGCTGTTTCCAAATATCACATCTATTATGCAGCATTTAGAAAATGATTTTAAATTATTCACTTGAAATAACGAAGAGCCTTATATTTCATAATCCGATACCTCAAATCACTTCATCTGATATGACTAAGTTAGGTGGTTATTAGATGATTAGTTTCCTTATTTGGCTTACACCACAAGTTATAGTTTACTTGCACTCAGCCCATGGCTTATACTTTTCCTTCACAACCATAACAGGAACTTTCGAGTGGCGGAGAAGATTTTCTGTTACGCTACCCAGAATAAATCTATCTATTCCTGACTTTCCGAGAGTACCCATAATAACAATATCCATTTTTTCCTTATCTGCATACTTGATCAGCTCGTCTGCAGGATTTCCTTCAAGCATGACGGATTCTACATTAACTCCTTTAATCTTTCCTAAATCTTTTACATAATCTAAAGCCTGCTGCCCATGTTTTTGAAACGCCTCCTTTATCGATTCCCAATAAGGATTCGTACCAACAGCAGAATAGGCACTCCCATCCATAGCAGATAAGTAAGCTTTTGACAACACATGGACTGCATAAACCGTTCCACCACTCAATCTAGCAAACGCTATACCTTTGTCGGCAGCCAACTCGGAGCAGGCCGAACCGTCGGTAGCAATCATTATTTTCTTAAAATTAACAATTCCCATGTAAAACCCTCAATCTCCCCTTACAACAAGGACTGCTTTTTTTGAGTGTCTAACCACATTTTCGGCTACACTTCCGAGTAGGAACCTCTTTATCCCTGTTTTTCCAAGTGTACCCATAACGATAAGATCAATTTCGTTTTTTTCTGCAAAATCGACAATCTCATCCGCAGGGTTTCCTTCAAGAATTACAGATTCTACCTCAATATTTGCAGCTTTTCCAACATTCTCGACATAAGCCGTAGCTTCCTTACCTTGTGTTGTAAGATGCTCTTTAATTTCCTTTTTCCATTCTGCATCTCTGGGCTCATTTTGAGTTATCGAAGCTCTGGGCTCATTTTGAGTTATCGCAAAATCTCCCGGAGCGACTACATGTACAGCATACAACTTTGCTTCGTTTAACTTTGTAATTTCAATTGCTGAATCAACTGCTTTTTTTGTTAGTTCTGAACCATCGGTTGCAACCATTATCTTCTTGAAAATACTACTATTCATACCTAACTCCTCTTTTTCGTTTTCGTTTTTCCATATTATTTATGGGACAATACTTCTTATATAACAGCTGGTTATTATAAATATCTCAATTGATTTTGTTCCTAAACAATAGAGAATTCCGATTTATCTCTAATTTTTTTCTTTTCTGGAATCCTGTCCGCATCATTCTCGCTAATTTCTGTATTTGACCGATTTTTATCTTCATTTGATTCAAGCCTTTCTTCCATGCAGAGTTTTTAAGTTGAAAGCTCTGAATCCTCCATCCCAATGTGAAGGTCAGCCACCGGTCAGAGAAGGTACTTTTCTAGCCATGCATTTTCTTCATCACGGTTTATGATTGGATCTCGTGCTCTGTAGTTTCAATGGCATATACTTCAACTGCTTCATCTATAACTTATGTTGTTGATCAGCCACACTTCAACGACCCGACAGTATTTGGCAAGTCGCTTAGTGCGGTAAGGTTCCAGAACCTCAGCGTGAATAAGCTTCTTTAGTTTGGCCAACTCTTCTTCTTCCTGGTCCTTCGGTATTAGGCTGTTAATGTTCATTGTCAGTGCCTCGGCTTCACTCCAGCCGTATATACACTCAACCATCGGATTCCAGGCAATGATTTGGCCCTCCAAATTTTGCAAAGTTATAGCGTCACTAGAGTCGTGTACTATTATAGCCAGGCCTTGGTAATATCAATAAAGGTATCCCTGCTCCCATGATAACGTTCTCAAGAGTACGATAGAGTCGGATGTGCAGGAGGTACCAAGAACATTTTGGGTTTGGATGTCGATCTCTTTGGGGATCAGCCTGCGCAGGGCTTCCGTTATAACCTCTATCAGACGATCATAACCCGACAGGTTTGAGACGATGTGCCCAAGGGACCTACGTCTGTTGGTGTCAGATTGACCAACTCTGCGGCTTGAGGAGTAAAGCGAAGGATTCGCAATTTCAGGCTTACAAAGATAGTGCTATATCTGTTCCTACTAGCAGATTGTTCATATCATTAACCGCCTGCGACAGATCTACTTTCTTGTTTTGCAGTTTGGTATTAACAGTAGAACAGTAGCCAATTCCTCGTTGAATGATTGTAATTCCTCCTTAGAGGTCTCTAGCTCTTCATTGGTAGATTGCAGTTTCTCATTGATTGACAAGATGGAACTGATAACCTTGAAGGCTTTTTGAAATTATCAAAATCTCCATCACAGCGTTTATTTTCTGTGTCTAAGGAAGAAGCTTAATGTTTACTTTCTGTTCTCTTGGATTTTGTCAACTGCTTCCATAATAATGCATTAATTGCTGATAAATCGCCTCTACAGATACAAAAAAATAAGTTAGTTTTTGCAAGATATATGCGAATCACTAATAACAGGCTTCTAGCCATCAACCTTAATGAAGATATTGCCATTTAGGATTCCTTCTCTATAAGGAATTGAAACCAATAAACATCGAAGAACTTTACTTCAAAGAACGTACTGATGGATATCATCCACATGAGCATTGGTATATTACATATGCAGTAGTAGAATACTCCGTATAAAATATGCTTTCTTAATTAGGCATAGAAATATTTGGTTATTAATGTACTTAGTTTTACGATATTATTATATTATCTCTACATTCTTCAAACTCACATTATAATTGCTAGAGAATTTCTATAAACCTCTGATTTCAATAAATTGCTTATATAGGCTTTATAAATAACCAACCAAAGATTGGGGTTTATCGAAATCCTCCATAATCTATCTATAAATCAAAAAAGAGATAATCGTGAATGAAGTGTACAAAAACAACGGCACCCTTTTTTTCTGAAGGTCAGTAAAGGAAAACATTGCTACATGTTTAATCCTGTGGATAATAAAGAGTACTGGGTAAATTATATTGAATGTAGGATACTTGAGCAGTGCAACGGTGCACACACACTGTATGAGATATCAAAAATTGTGGAAACGGATTTCGGTAAAACTAATAGCGGAGCCTTTGCTTATACAGCTACATTTCTCGGAAAAATGCACAAAGCTGGAATTATAGCATTGAGAAACAAAAAAATGGATTATAAGAAAGATTTTGTTCCACTATCTATAGTTTACTTGGATATTACAGGTGAATGCAATCTACATTGTACTCACTGTTATCATATCAATGGACAAATATACGAAAACGAACTGTCAAATGAGGAAATTAAGCGTATACTCGAGGAAATATCGGCTTTTGGTGTAGAAAATATAACTTTTAGTGGAGGAGAACCATTTCTGCGAAAAAATTTCATTGAGATCGCTAGATATACCGGAAGTCTTGGATTCAAATCTGTAAATGTAGCTACAAATGGTACTCTCATTGATCGTGAAATCGCAAGACAAATTAAACTAGAAAACTTGAATGTTCAGGTAAGTATTGATGGTGATATTGCAGAAATACATGACTCAATAAGAGGTGTACAGGGCGCATTCGAGAAAGCTGTATACGGCATAAAGATACTTCCAGAAGAAGGTAATAATGTATCAGTTTGTACCACAGTTACCAAATTAAATTTGGACAGGATACCCCATATAAAACAGTTGATGCAAAATCTATGTATAAAAAATTACCGTGTGCAAGGTCTCATGCCTATTGGACGCGGGAAAAAAACATAGAAAAACTAAGATTTTCATCAAGAAGATTAAAAGAACTAATAGAGTATCTTGACAGTGAAAAAATATCACTTTCTAGCTATAGTTTCACCCTCCAACCTCCTCCAACAGAACCTGTGGATTATTGTGAATCTGGAGCTTGTAGCGCTGCAATTTCTAGCTGCTCTATAACCCCGGAAGGAAAGGTAGTTCCATGCACTCATTTTTGGGGCATGAACGACGAAAGCTTGCGCAAACATACATTTCAGTGGATCTTGGAAAATTCGACTATTTTGAATTATTTTAGAGATATTCTCTTAGAGGATATAAAAGGGGTATATCGAGACTGTAAATGGCTTTTACTCTGTCATGGTGGATGTAAAGCTGAGAACTATGCAAATGGAGATATATTTGATTCAAACTTTGTTTGTTGGGTTGCCGATGAAATGAGACAAATACTACTATAAAATATCTGCTTTCTATTGAGTATGGGTTATATATGATACAAAGAAGTAACCATTCAATTTTATCGAAAATCAGTTAGCTGAGATCTATTTTATGCAATAAATATTTTTGATTACTACTGATGGAAACTGGCTGATTAGGGACTATTTTAGATTTTATTTAGCTAGTTTCTTTCTCGTCGGTAAATTTAAATAGCGAAATTTTGGTTTACAGCAATTATATCCATTTTTTAAAAAACTATATGTTTTGGCACAATTAGGCAAAAATTCATCTGTTTTACTTTAAAAACTGTGCATCAATGAAACCAATAGAAACTATCTGAAGCCATCGTCTTTCTAAAAAAATCTATTTATTTGAGCTGAATAATATCTATGTTACTCTTCTTGTGTTCCACTAACTCCCAGCAATCTTACAATCAATTGGACCAAAATAAAATTTGGATTTTTTTAGTTCAAATAACTATTAAATACCTGGATTGCTGCATTTTGCATAATATAGATATCATATTTAGAAAATAAAAAATGAAAACATATGACTAATGCTGATATAACTGAATCTTTTCCGGAATTTTATTTACTTGGTTACTGAACATATTTTTTTAGGAATAAATACTATGAATTACGAAAAGAATTAATTTGAAAACATAGTTGGATTAAAATCTCTTAAGTCTTCAAGGTTGTAATCCTCATACAAAGCATCTTCTAAAACAAGCTTAGAAGAAACATTTAATTCTACCTCTCGTTCTCCTTCTTCACGTCCTTTTCTCACAGAAAGAACTTTAATATAACTCATCGTGAGTAATTCTCCTATCTTAGTCGAAACAGTCGTTTTCCCTTTCCTTTTTTTTTGAATTTCATCACAAAGTTTCTTATACATTACAGTAACTTATCTAACATTTGTGACTTGTTTGTTATAGTTAGTTGTTTTCACAACTGATAATAGGGCAAGTTGGTCATGTAGAGCAAGTTTTGGAATGGATTTTATCATTCTATTTCCATCTAGTTCTTCAAAAGCCTTGTCAATATAATCAGGAAGTACCTGGTCATATCCTTCTCTTCAGCATAAATTGCAGCTACTCTTAGGAGATCAATAGCTTTACGGGCATCTCGGTGGGCCTTAGCTGAAATTGAGTACATAATTCAATTTTCTCGTTTGAGACTCTGATTAAATGCAATTTTAACACGATCAAATAGAATCATTTTTATCTGTTCTGCATTATATGCCAAGGAAACCATGTCTTTAAAATTCATTGACGATTTTGTTCTAATGTCAAGATACTTTCCAGATTCAAAATCGTTTGAAATGCCTATCGTCGTTAGAAAATGACGTTCTGGATTATGTAGGAAATATATTAATGTGTCTGATTATTCGACAACTGCACATGCAAAGTATAAATGCTCATCCACTTGATATCCATCAGTGCGTCTTTGTAAATAACGTCTTTCGATGTCTTTTGGGCTCAAATTCTCCTGGAGACGAAATCCCAAACTTGCGATATCTTCAGCTAACGTTGATGGATTGAAGCCAGTAATCATCGGTTCGCTTATCTTTCTCAAATACTCCAATGATTTTTGCATTTGTGGAGACGATTTCTCAGAGATAAATGCATCGGTATCGAGGTAATCAAAAACAATAGTGCTGTCTGCAGGAGCAATTTCCGTGATGGAATGCAATATTGTGAATACTTCATCTCTGGTCAAGAAGTAAGTGACACCAAGCCAATTAAAGAAGGTTTTAACTTTTGGATCATACGATGATGAGCTAGTTAGTGCTGTTACCAGACTTTCCTTCGTGAAATCTATAGGAATAAAATGTAATTTTGCTGGATGTTCCCATTCCAACTCAGCAAGTCGATGAAGCTTAAATTCTTGTGTAGCAGGATGGTCAACCTCAAACACTTCCAACTTTTTCATCATTTCAGGTTGCCTGAATGCAAAGGTATCCATTCCTGCCCCGAGAATCACATACTGTTTTACCCCTTGCTTGATAGCTTTTTCTAGAGTGTCTTCCGCATACCGTGAACGGCTGAAAAGTTGTGCTGCCCATTTCTGTTCATTAATAATGTTATTAATTATTTGCATTAAGGATGATGATGTTGTATGGTCGGAACGCAATTTAGCATGCTCAGTGTCATTTAACTGTTCATTCCACCCACTCAAGTATTGTTCAATTAGTGCTAGTTTGTCCTCCGGTATCAAACGGTAGGCAAGAAAATCATCAAAAATTTTAGGGGTATCATGCATTGCATGATAGGCACGCATGTATGCTACCAACATTGCAGTAAAGCTAGCTTGATCCTCTTTCATCAATTTAATAATACATAATTATACTTATTAAGTTTTATTACATAAAATACATACTTTTTGAGTGATAGCAAAAAAATATTTTTTACGAATTACCATATTTTTAAATTATTAGAGAATGAGTTTGATTTGTAAGGTTATATTTAATATATTGGAGTATAAAAGTAGTAGCTTATTCAGTGGTAATGGATATTTCTTGAATTAAAACTGGAATCTAAAATTAAGGCAGAATGCGCATGTTAGAGATTATTGAATTTTTAGCCTTAGGATCATTTCTTGGCATTGCTTCAGGAATATCTCCAGGTCCACTATTAACAATAACTATTTCTGATACTCTACAACACGGCAAATGGGAAGGAATAAAGGTTGCGATATCTCCTTTTATTACTGACTTGCCAATAGTATTATCTATATTATTTATTCTGTCATATTTGACTAGCTATAATTTTATTATCGGAATTGTTGCGTTTTTTGGTGCATCGTATCTCATATATTCAGGAATAGAATCTGTGAAAATCAAGCAAAAAAGCGCTGAATTTAAGTTAAACAAAAAAGCTGCCCTTAAAAGGGGAATTATTGTTAACTTTGGAAATCCACATCCATACATATTCTGGTTTTCGATAGGTGGACTAATAATTTTTAAGAGTTTCAGTATTCATGTTTGGGCTACAATTTTATTTATTATTGGTTTCTATAGTTTTCTTGTAGGATCAAAAGTAATTGTAGCGTTAATTGTAGAGAGATCAAAATATTTCATTAACAGTAAATACTATTTTTTAATCATTCGCATTTTGGGAATTGCACAGATTATATTTGGGTTAACTTTTATTAAAGTAGGCTTGAATTCGTTAGACATAATTTGATTCCTTACCATAGTGTCACCTTCAGAGTTTTGAGAATCATTGGAATATAGAACTAACAAATAGATGGAAAGGAATAATAAAAAGCTAAAAAGCGGAAGTCAGGTGGTTGTGGCATTTTTAAATCAAGAATCAATGTTCAGACCAAGTCTCGACACTTATTGACATTATAGTCATTAAAAATTAGAGGGAAAAACTAGATTTTCGGGTAAGATGTACAACTATATTATACTTAAAAAACTGATTTTTATAATGATACTTTCCTCGTTTTTGCTTCAATCTGAAATCTACAGCATTAGGATTTACTAGATTTTACCTATGCGTTTCTTACCATTTTTTTCAGTTATATACATAAGTCGTTGAAAACTTGTATATTCCTATATAATAGAATGATTGAGTTAAGAATAGCATAGGCAAAAATCGATAGAATTAACAAATTTCAAATGGAACCATATCTTATGGAGATATACTTCTCATGAAGTGTAGCTGGAGTGATCCTAAAATATGCATAGTTTTCTGTATCAATACTTGTGCATTTACTCTATTTCACCCAAAAACTGAGAAAATTTTTATCTAAATATAGAGACAAGTAACAGTTTTTACTAAAACATATACAACAACTGAAAAATCAAAACGTTGTTTTTATCCCTTAAAGGGGAGAAAACCAATCAAAAATTCTTTTACAATGATTTCTTGACATTAGTGATGTCGCAGAAAAATCAGCATACAGCCAATTATTATTTCGGTATAATCTTTGTTAGTAGTAGAAAACTCACGAAATTGATCAACACAAGTTGAATAATAAAACGTTCATATAGATAATTAGTTAATCTATATAACATATGTTGAAAGCAATTATTTTCGATGTAGACGGGGTTCTTGTGGACTCCATGCGCTTTCATGCCGATGCATGGGCCAATGTTTTTTATGAAGTTGGTATTCATATTACTAGGGAAGATATTTATGCGCTAGAAGGCTCAAACGAAAGAGCGATAATTAAAACAATTTTTCAAAAAGCTGGAAAAGAGCCTGAGCCTTGGCATTTCGAGTATTTGGTTAATAAGAAACGCGAAATATTTGAGTTTGATCAGATAAAACCCTTTAAAAGCATTCCAGATTGCGTCAAGAAATTGAAACGGTATTTCAAGCTCGCTGCAGTTTCCGGGTCAAGCCGCAGCGTGGTTGAAAAAGTTATGAATAAGTTTTTTTTAGGTTGTTTTGGAGTTATCATCACCGGAGAAGATTTGGAGCGCGGAAAACCTGATCCAGCCCCCTTCCTCAAAGCCCTTGCAAAACTTGATATTGCTAAAAATGAATGCATTGTAATTGAGAATGCACCTATGGGTATCACTGCCGCTAAAAGAGCTGAAATCTATTGTGTTGCAGTTGCAAGCACACTTGAGCCTGATAAATTGCAACATGCAGATCTTGTGTTCAGAGATCATGCTGCGCTTATTGATTTTTTGAAAAACATCCTCCCAAAATAGATTGTTAAGTTTTCAGAATTATTTTCTGCATTTAGTCCTAAAAACTTCACATTGCAGAAAATGAGATGTAAAGAGCAAGTATGTGACTTTTCTGGATAAATATCAACTCATTATTGGTGGACCACCAAATTTTTTGACAAAAAAGATATTTAACCCAGATTTGACAGAATCGTAAACGTCATAATACACAAATAGGCTTTGTGTTCCGATTTTCTTCATATCCACTTTCTTTAGATGTACACAAAAATGCCATGTATTTATCAATATGGAAGTAGCTTAAAAATTAAGCTGACTTTCAATAAATAATTGTGGACAAAAGGTAAACAAATTCTACATCTGTGTACATCTGTGGAAAATGGGATATATAGCACTATTCTGTTTAGGTTTTACTCACCAAAAAAAAATTTACATAAAAACTATGTAAAATCGGAAAAGATTCAAGATTCGGAAAATCACAAAACATATACATGAAACAAGAAGGTTCTAACTATGGCCGAGATTAAAATTGACAGGTCTCTCTCATATATTGAAGGTACACAGCGAGTGTATGATGAAGCTACAACCCTGGAAAACACTAAAGATAAGATAAAAAAGATAGGTGTTACTCGAATTGCAGACATTACAAACTTGGACAGGCTAGGAATCCCTATTTTTTCGGCAATCCGCCCCAGTGCCGCTCAGGGAGCGATCAGTATATACTCAGGCAAGGGTTCGACCGAGCAGAGAGCTCGGATTTCGGCTATAATGGAGAGTTTTGAGCGCTGTCTGGCAGAAAAGCCTGGCCTGAATGAAAACATTGCAGAAGGCATTTCAGCTCCAGCTCTAGTCGAATCCTATGCCAAAGCCATAGAAAGCTTCAATGTACTGGATCCAAAGACCCTCCTTCTGCCTCAGCCCTATATTCCCCAGTCCTTACTTGAATGGGTGGGAGCGTACGATTTAATAAACGAAGAAGAAGTGTTCGTAAGCGCAAATGCGGTTTACCATCCCTATGATGCACCAGGTCAATGTCAAAAACTTTTTCTGAGTAATACCAATGGGTTAGCATCTGGGAACGTAATTGAAGAAGCTATACTGCATGGAATGCTTGAGGTCGTAGAAAGAGATGCAATTAGTATAGCTCAGTTTACACGCAACCTTGGAAAAGAAATATTGCTGACTAAAGAAGATGGCCATCTCTATGAGATTGCCAAAAAGTTCAAAGATGCAGAAATAGAGTTGAAGATCTGGCTTGTTCCCACAGATATTGGAATTCCAACAGTGATTGCAGCAACTGATGATGTAAAGTTGAAAGATCCAGCTCTTCTAGTCATGGGAGCAGGTTCCCACCTAAAACCTGAAACTGCGGTTTTAAGGGCTATAACTGAAGCTGCTCAGTCGCGGGTAGTTCAGATCCAGGGAGCAAGGGAGGATACGGATAGAGAAGGTTTTATCAGAAGTGTAGGCTACGATCGAATGAAGCGCCTGAACTATTTCTGGTTCGAAGAAGGAGAACAAGTTTCCCTCTCTGAAGTGCAAGATCTATCCAGAAAAAGTCCTGCAGAAAATATCGATTTGATACTCGAAAAGCTTAGGGGCATTGCCGAAAAAGTACTAGTAGTTGACCTCTCAAGGAAAGAAGTTGCAGTTCCGGTTGTTAGAGTAATTATCCCTGGCTTTGAGCTTTTCACTATTGATCGTGATCGAAAAGGAAAAAGAATTGCTTCCGGGCAGAAGAAAGATTTTTTCAGGGATAGAAATGATAAGCCATGGAAAAGACGATGAAATCAAGAGCAGTAATTTTTACAGGTAACAGCATCAGCTACGAGGATGCAAAAAAATTATTGAGGGTAAATTACCAGCCTCCTGTATGCAGGTTCCAGCTTGAAATATTCGTCCAGAAAGGATATAAGATCATAGGGATCATAGATGGGATTTTTTTTGACAGAGCCGCAGTAGGACACAGGGAGATTATATCCGCCCTCAATGCAGGAGTAAAAGTCATCGGAGGCTCCAGCATGGGAGCCCTCCGAGCCTCGGAACTGGATACTCACGGGATGATAGGGGTAGGAAAAGTTTACGAGTGGTACAGGGACGGAACATTTGAATCAGATGATGAGATAGCAGTCAGCACCAACCCTGATACTTTTGAACCTATTTCCGTGCCCCTGGTTAATATAAGAGAAACCTTGAAAGTCGCTGTGGCTGCCGGAGTTATAAGTAAAAAAGAGCATAATGATCTCCTGAAGCTTGCGGTTAACACATATTATCCGGACAGAAGCTATCTTGGACTTATAAAGGAAGGAACAAAAAGAGGTCTGATCCCGGAAGAGAAGAGAAAATCAGTTCTAGATTTTTGTATCGTCAGACAAGTCGACGTGAAAAAGGAAGACGCAATCCTTGTGCTTGAAACCGTAAAAAAGCTGCTAGAAGATACCTGAAAATTAAGGTTCTTTAAAACAGCATCTTTGGCTCTCAAAAACTGTTTTTCGAAACATTGTTTTATATTTTATTTAAGTGTATCGATTCAGTTTTAGGTTTCCTTCATGATTTAATAGCTTCCTTCAAAGCTTTACTATGTAGAACTTAATAATGTAAAGACTCACAAGCATGACAAGTCAGTTGGAGACGAACTTGCTGAAATTGATTTCTGAATTGATTGAAAATTTTTTCGTATCATTTTTGAGTCTATATATTTTTACAAAACAGTTTACTGAGGCAGACATGTAGCTGAAGTAATCATCATGGTTAAAATTTTTGTTTTACAGAATGTCATGGTCTTTCAGACTTTGAACTTGAGAAACATTGTATTGATCGAATTTCTTTCAGGAAATTTCTTGGTTTTTCAGATCGCATCCTAGACAAAACCACAGTCTGGTCATCCAGAAAAATAACTATTGGTAACTGTAAAGAAGAAGAAATATGGGCACAGTTGCAAAGCCAACTTAATTGCCTTGGTTTGAAAATGAAACCGGAACGATTTAGGATTCTACTATTATCCATTCAGATTTTGGATATACAAAAGCGGATAAATTTGGATATACAAAAGCGGATAAACATCGAGAAAATAAAGCAAAAAAAGGAAAAGTAGAGATGGAAAATAGATAAAAGATGGGGGTAAGTAACACTTTTGATGTAAACTTCATAGCATACTATAAAAGGGATTATGAGCTGATCAGAAGATTCAAGACAACAATTGCATAACGTAATGATTTTTGGGTAGATTTAATCAAAAAAAATGAAGTTGTTTAAAGAGACAGAGGATACTTTGAAGCAAAATCAAAAGGTTATGATGCAACAATTAAAAGAGCAGTAAAGCAACATCATATGGAAATGGGCGATATATTAAGAAACAAGAAGATTAGCTCAAAAAGAGCGGTATGGAAATTAATTTATGAAGTAACTAAAATGATATCAAAGCAGGAAAAGTTCTTGTCATTAATGTTAAAAAGAGTGAATCTGAAGATGTTGTGTAAATATTTTTGTTATAATCTCTATCAGTTGATGACATTGTAAATAAAAGGAATATTTTAAGGATAGCTGAAACTATTTTTAAATTCAAAGAATAATGAACCAGAAAAGAAAAAATAGGGACAAATACAGAAATTGGCAGGAAAGATTTGGACAGTATTTCCACGAAGAAAAAATTAGCGGTAAATCTTAATTCTCTATAGATACAGGAAATTGGAAGATTTCGTGATGAAGACTTCCAATGTGCTTTCATGCTAACTAGATAAAATACAGTCAAGAATTTTGTTATCATTTCTTAATGTAAATGACTTAAGTCTACAGGTGAGGGTATAAAACCAGGTTTGTGTCCACTTTGAGACTGTGCCTTTTGATTCAATGTTTTATTTTTCTGGTATTCGATAAACTTAGGATTTTCTGGTGCAAGTCCAAGCTTTGGAGAAAATTCAGTTTGGTTTACAATATTTTTGTGAATATCATATGATTTGTTTTCCTCTAAAAATCCTGTACAAGCCATTGCTATTGATGAGCCTATAACCAAGAAAAAAACCAGAAATTGAGTGAAAATTACTAATTTTCTTATTATATTTGAATAGATTTTTATACTAATATCTTTTTTCATGTATATCACCTATTTCACTTTTTTGAGAATAATTCTTTGATTAGATTTTCTCGCCTTTTCCTTATTTTATAAAATATTTTATCCTGAAATTCAAACTTTAATTTTTAAAACTCAACTCGTTTTCTCGAATTGCTCTTAGATCATCGGTTCATGATCTACTTTTATATCTCAGGAGTATTTTTTTCTTTTCAGCCTTTTTATATTTCATTCAAACTATTCTTCTGAATTTTTCTGTGTTTACGTATGGATCTTACGCTTGGATTTCATATACTTCCATTACAGTTTCATAATTTCTTTTAACTCCACATTTTTGTATGAATCATACTCATCAAATTTGATACATCATTTGCAAATATTGTACTCAAGATCAATTACGTCTATAGCAACATCTTTTCATGCTTATTAGTATTGTTACTCATAAGATAATATATTTTTCTGCTAACGATTAATGTTAATATTGCTGTCCATATTATAGTTTCAATCACCTGTTCATTCTTTGCATCAAGAACATCAAGTGAGTATTTTACATCTTAATTCTTTGAAAAGCGGCTCTAAATTCAATTTTTCCCCATTTAATTTTGTAATATCTTTCGCATCTAAGATCTTTTTCTGGATATTTGTTATATAATATTTGGCATGTATTTTATATATATGTGATAATTTTCCTCTTAATTGTTAAATATTGTAACAAGAGGGATTTTCATTCCATTTTTTTCTTGCAGTATTATACTCTTCGTTCAATGTTATTTTCACAACAGCATCAAGATTTTTCCTAAAAAGTTGCTTAATGAACTTACTATATGTTTGCAAGCTAACATTTTATTTTTTTGTCTTAAAAACTCCCTTTTTAACAGAAACAACAAAGGGTTCATATTTCCTCAATCCTTGAAAAAAATATCCACTATTCTTCAACTTTTGCAAATATTTTATTTATTTAAAAAAAACCAAAACCAACTAGAAGAACAAACTCTTTGATCCAGGGGCCTATTTTTTAATATTTTTATCTCAGCTATTTTTTAAAGTATGATGAACGATTTTAGGTTTGTTAGCAACTGCGCTTATCATAATTTCCTCCTTCACTCCTGAAGCTACTTGCCTTGCGATTGCTGCTGGGAACTTGTCTGTTAAAGGGGATAAAAGAGGAATAATTGTGCTGTCTGGAATAAGAACATCTTGAGAGCTTTCGAAGATGACTTCCCTATATACCAAACTGTTTTTAGCTATGAGAGTAACAAGTTTTTATACTATTTAATGTTGCATCTGTCGAATAAAAATATTAAAGGACTAAAATTAGTGGAAAAAAGAATAAATTTTTAAGTTAAAATTCTAATTTAAGAGCTTCACAGACAGAAAACTTGCTGTGTCTATACCAAGTGGATTATTTTTTCGTTTTTGTAGTCAACCATTCAATTAGCTTAGTAATTTTGTGGATTTTATTCTAATTTGTAGAAATTGTTTCGGAAATAATGAAATTAGGTACTACTGAATTTTTCAGGAAATACTATATATGATCCTGTGGTTTGACTACGATCATACCATATTTATATGCTAAAGTCAGGTTCTCTGTTATACAATTAATTATTCAAGCTCTACTCAGGGTTGAGATTATGTTTAATTGAATCAAGTTTCTATTCGTATATAATTCAAGTATAATATTTGGTTAAAAGGTAATCTTTGATGAAAATAATAGCATTCGTAGGCATGCCAGCTTCTGGAAAATCAGAAGCTGCAAGAATTGCCACTCATATGAGCATTCCCGTTGTTAATATGGGTGATGTGATCAGGGAAGAGGTATTAAAACGCGAGCTTGAACCCAATGACTCAAATACTGGAATGGTTGCAGCGGACCTCCGCAAATGTGAAGGCATGGATGTAGTTGCCAGACGCTGCGTTTCTCACATCAGAAAAATGAATTCTGAATTTGTGGTTGTGGATGGGGTACGCGGAATTGCCGAGGTGGAATGCTTCAGGAGAGAATTTGGAATAGGTTTTGTCCTTATTTCTATTTACGCTCCGATTAAAATTCGCTTTTCTAGAGTCCAAAAAAGAGGTCGAAGCGATGATATGAACAGTATAGAAGAACTCCGTCATCGAGATGAGCGAGAACTTGGTTGGGGTATGGGAGAAGCTATAGAGGCATCAAATATTGAAATTGAGAACAGCTTCACTCTGGATGTTTTTAAAAAGAATGTTGTCGAGGTTTTGAGTAACTACTCCGATTTAGACTCGTTACACAGCTCAAAGGGTCAAATGTGCAAAAACAATTCTTCTGGACAAGATTCAATTTAATAATCCATTACAACCCTGCAAATAAACTCCTTTTCGATAATGGAGCAAATTTATGATACATGTTAAAGTTTCAGCAGTTGTGTATCCTACCGAGGACCCCGAAAAAGTTATCCGAGCAATTTCTGCTCTTTTTACTAACATATCACTCGAAAAAAAGACTATTGAGACCATTGAACCTGAGCTAGGAGATTCTCAGAGTTTATTTGTTTCTGGAGAAGGAGGGCTTGATCTCTTGCAAACTCTGCATGGGCTAATTCGAAGAGAAGAGATTATAGATAGTATCCGCAATAAAGTTTTCAGTAAAAACTTATCCAGTGACAGTCTTTCGGTCCGTTTCTTGCTAAACAAACAGGCTGCTTTTGTTGGTGTCCCCAGTATTTCTGTTCAAAAAGAATCTCTTGAATCTATTGAAGTCGTTATCATGGCTGAGTCTCAGAAAGAAATGGAAAGACTTTTAGAGTGGCTTTTGCCCATTACTGAAGGAGGTATACCGATTGTTGAAGTGGAAATGGATTATGTGGAAAAGGGTTGAGATTTTCTCAAGCTTCTTAAATTCTGTATGGCTATAATTCTCTATATTTATATTATCTTTGTATGTATAATAATGCTCTGTTGAAGCTCATTGAAAGGTCTCATGAAGCTCATTGAAAGGTCTCATTAAACTAACTTAATTTAGTTAACTATATATCAATTCCGTGTACAAACTTATATTAATTAATGAAAAGGAATGAATTGTCTTCATGCAATTACAAAGAATCAGTTTTTCATCGCATGTAGCTATCGAAGATCCTTTCAAATGGGCTTATAAGCTCGAAGATTATGGGTATACTGGTTGGGAGATTTTACAGGAGGGATCCCAGTGCTTGAACAGCAAGAATATCCAGAATTTGAAAAATATCTATGAGACTACTGGTCTTGAACTGACTCTACACTTACCGTTCTCGGATATGAATCTGGCAGGTCTTAACAACTCAATCAGGGCAGAAGTCCTCAGGCAGATGAAACATTACCTTACCCTAGCTTCCAACTATATAAACTTGGCTGTAATTCACCCTGGTTATCTTTCCCATTATGGAGTACAGGTTCCACAGGAAGCGTACCTGACTAATCTGGCCTCAATCCGGGAAATATGCGACTTTGCGGCGGATTTTGGGATTCTCATCGCTGTTGAAAATATGCCCGATTTTCCGAAAATTTTCGGAAAATATCCTGATGAAATACTTGAGATGCTTGAATCTATCGGAAGCCATAACGTGGGTTTTACCTTTGATGTTGGGCACGCAAACACAGTTGGGCTTGTGAATGATTTTCTGGATCTCCTCGCTGAAAAAATATCCCATGTGCATATTCACGATAATATGGGAAAAAAAGATGAACATCTGTCTTTAGGAAGAGGTAATGTAAACTGGAAATTAGTCATGGAAAGGCTTTCAGACTATAAAGGGGTCTTTGTTACTGAGATGGGTTCGCTTGAAGAAGGAATTCAAAGCCTTAATTATTTAAGAAATTTATAAAAAAGATTATTTTACTCATTTTTTTCAGCTATTTCGATTTTCAATCGTATCCCCAAATTATTGAATAGGAATTCTGAAAGTTCCTAATTCTTTTAAATTCTTTATTTGATTAATTATTCTTTTTCACTCTTGGAGTTCTTTGGAATCATTTTTGTAACTATTCAGCCTTAATAAAGAACTATCAAATAAACCATCTTTATATTAATTAAATTGGCAAATTTTAATTATTTGATTTTCATTAATTATTGGCTGTTGATTATGTTTTTTCTTTTTCCAGTAGTAAGTAATTAGATGCATCTATTTAAGTTAAAATAGATATCAGAGGATTCCGATTTATCTTTCATTTTTATTTCAATTCGGATTACTAAATTTATTTAGATAGTTGTGATGCATAAAAGGCAATTTGGCATACTTTACCAAAGTTACATTTGAGCCTTTGATGACATTCATTAATTAATTTTATAAAGGTTTTGAAAAACCAAATATGAGATAACATTCTTTCCCAAGGTAATGATGCAATCAATAGTCAAAAAAGTTGAAGCAAAAAATATTTTAATTTGCTTGTGCCTGTTATCTGAAAATTTCATGTTAGTTTTCGAAGAAAATAGAGTTCTTGACATGTAAATGATGCTCTAATGTACCCATTTTACCTTCTGTAGAGTGCATGTGGATTGGTATATGAAGATGAAAAAAGTCAAATGCGAAAATACACCTGCAAAAGATTATGGAATTATGGATTCAAAGTGGGCATTAAGGGCTCTACTAACATTTAGATCTGTTAAAACATGAATCATATAATGAGTGGCCGGCCAGATAGGCAATATTGAATAATTAATATATAATTATTTAAGTCCCTACATTTCTTTCTCCCTTTTTCCTTTTCTATTAAGTTTTTTTGAAGAATTATTTGCTTTTAAAATGTCTTTGAGGGGGCAAAGCTTTAAATCAGATTATTCCTTTGTATCGCATGTTTCATTTTCGGGATTAGTTCCCGTTGGAGTGTGACCCTGCAGACAGGGTTGAACCGTGAAACATAAATGAAACTTGGTGTTTTAATTGGTAAAATCTTTTTATGGATATGTACGGGATGCATGGAAAAACCCTGAAGAGACATATGTGAAAGAGCTCCGATGGGAGCGCTTGCAAATTTGGAGAAAACAGGGATCTGTGACCAGAATCGAAAAACCCACACGAATTGACAGAGCTCGCTCTCTTGGATATAAAGCTAAGCAGGGTATAATTGTTGCCAGGATAAAGGTACGTCGCGGAGGACTTGGTAAAACGAGATTCAACCGTGGAAGAAGAACACAGAAAATGGGAAAGAATAAGATCACAGGTGGCATGAGCATCCAGAGGATTGCTGAAGCTCGTGCAGACCGTAAGTACCCTAACCTTGAGGTTCTGAACTCTTACTGGGTGGGTGAGGATGGAAAGCACATATGGTTTGAAGCTATCCTTGTAGATCCTCATCATCCTGTAATAAAGAGTGACCGGAATCTTAATTGGATCTGTGCCCCGTCTGTTAGGGGTAGAGCTACAAGAGGCAAGACCAGTGCCGGTCGTAAGGGGAGAGGTATGTCTACACGAGGGAAGGGCACTGAAAAAACCAGGCCAAGCATCCGTGGACATAAGAGTCGAGGTAAGTGATTCATTACATAACGCTGCGTGCGCTTGCCCACGCAACAGAAGACGTATTCAGAGTCCAGAAGGCTCTGAAATTTTTTGTATCAAGCACCAGCGTCCGAGATAGGGAGTTGATTGAAGAGCTTCATTCTGAGGGGCATCATGGAAATCCAATTACCATATTGAGCTTGCAGGTTAAAAGGAAGGCAGATTGTCTATGTTTTGCTAGTTTTGTCCGGGAACATTTTTTGGAGGAAGATGTAGCACGGCTCAGGAAAGAAATGCCGGAGAGGCTGGACAATGATCAGGTTTTCCATCTCCGCTTTGATAAGCAGGCTGCGTACCTGCAGAAGGTAAAGCTAACTGATTCTTCGAATGCAATCACTGCAAAAGTCAAGATCAAGACATATCCGAAGAGTAGGGAAAAAGCTGAAGCCATATTGGAGGAGTTTTTTGGGTAAGCCAAAATTTTATGATTTTTGCGTTCATGCAATTCCTGATGGGGATAATACTGTTGAGCAACTTGCGACTCTTGCCATACATTTCGGGTACAGTGGGATTGTGATTGCAAACCATTCGGATAAACTTCCTCAATCACCGCCTTTACTTATCTCAACCAACGGATTTGAAATTTTCAGAGGAATTGAGCTCATAGAAGAAAATCCCTCGAAACTTAACAGTTTGATAGGAAAATTCAGAAAATCGGTGGATGTCTTGATAGTACACGGAGGTTCAGAGGCTATCAACAAGGCTTCGCTGGAAAACCCCAGAGTGGATATATTGAATCATCCGTCTTTTGATAAGAGCAGCGGGCTAAATCAGGTGCTTGCAAAGGCAGCAGCTGAAAACGGGGTTGCAATAGGCCTGACATTGAGGCCTTTCCTTCATTCAAGGGGTTCAAGACGTATCCGTCTTTTATCGGCTCTCAGGGCAAACCTAGACCTTGCAAGGAAATACGATGTTTCTCTCGTACTCTCAAGTAGCGCAATATCCTGTTTTGATCTTCGTTCTCCAATGGAAACACTTGCTATGGCTGAAATATGCGGGCTTGAAGAAGAAGAAGCTCTTGAAGCTATGTGTACTGTACCTGAAAAAATTATATCAAGGAAACATCTTGTATCTGGCTATATAAGAGAAGGCATCGGAGTGCTTGAAGAGTGTGATTATTTTTGAAACGCTTGCTTCCTTCGCTTCGTGGGAAAAAACGCTATATAGCTTTTGAGCTGATTTCCGAGGGACCTGTAGGCAGGAGCGATTTGGTAAAGGAGATCATGTCCTCTGCTTCCTCACTTCTTGGGGATGTAATTTCAAGTGAATGCGATATTAAGATTTTGGGGTTTGAAGACTGGAAAGGTATTATCCAGTGCTCCAATACCAGAGTAAAAGAAACAAGAGCTTCTCTGGCAGCTATCACTCGGATTAACGGGAAGAGGGCAACTTTGCACATATTTGGGATTTCAGGTACAGTTAAAAGAGCTACTGAAAAATTCCTCCAAATACATAAGGTCTTTGAGCCCAAAATTGAGACTAAATTCAAAATGGTTGAGGAATAAAATCTGGAAGATTCAGGAAAATAAAATGGCAGCTTTTCTTGGTATTATTTTTATGTTTACATTGAATCTTCAGCCATGGAGCTGCTTAATATATACAACAATTAATGAATATAAATTAGTGTAACATATTGATTAGTAGGACTGATTGACAGTGATGTAGCTTGTGCGGAATTTCTGAAAGTTAATTGTAGCTGAGTGAGATTCTGATAAGAAAGCAGGCCTGAAATCCGAGTTCATTGGAAAATATAAAAAGTTAAATCTCAATGAGGGTATCAAAGCTCGATTTTATGTAATAGAAATATATGGGTCTCACAAGCATTATAACTGAGTAAATACACTTTACTAACGGACTTGGTTAACATCGGAACTAGACCTCAAAAGCAATTAAAATGGTCTCCCTTAAGTACGTGAATCCATGTCGCAATTTGGGGAACGCATTTTATTGGGTAAAAGTGCCTTTGAATTCCCTTTACCTGGTGTATTTTCGCTGGTTTCATCTAAAAAAGCTGTCAGGATTTGAAGTCCCGAATAAAAGGTTAAAAACTCTAATAAGGAAGAAATACGTTATAGTGGATCAAAAGTCGTTTTCCTTACATGAATGAAGGGTCTGGGGCTTTAAGCCCCTGAATTTTCGGGATATCCGCACAATTTCGTGATCACTGACCAAAGCCTTTTTTTGGAAGGCGTTTATTTAGTTGATGACTCTGCGGGTAGAGATCCTAAAAGGAAATAATACCGGTTATTTGCCGGGACGATTGGGAACAACAAGAATAGATATATAATAAGGGAGATATGGAATATGCAGATGGCACCACAAATGGGTTATGACAGGGCAATTACTGTTTTTAGCCCTGATGGAAGACTTTTTCAGGTAGAATATGCCCGCGAGGCAGTTAAAAGGGGAACAACAGCCGTGGGAATCAAGGCAGCTGATGGGGTAGTGCTGCTGGTTGATAAGAGAATTACGAGCAGGCTTGTGGAAGCTGAATCAATAGAAAAAATTTTCCAAATTGATGATCACATCGGAGCCGCAACTTCAGGACTTGTGGCAGACGCCCGCTCTCTTGTTGATCGGGCCCGTGTAGAAGCACAGGTCAACAGGGTTACTTATGATGAACCCATAGGTGTTGAGGTTATCTCCAAAAAAATCTGCGACCATAAGCAGACCTACACACAGTATGGAGGTGTTCGCCCCTATGGTACTGCACTTCTTATTGCAGGTGTGGATGACAATCTCCCGAGGCTATTTGAGACTGATCCGAGTGGTGCTCTTCTGGAATACAAGGCGACAGCTATTGGAGCAGGCAGAAACGCAGTAGTTGAAGTTTTTGAGGCTGATTACAGAAAAGACATGAATATTGGTGCAGCTATTCTCCTCGGGATGGATGCGCTCTATAGAGCTGCTGAAGGTAAATTCGAAGCTTCAACCCTCGAAGTGGGTATTGTCTCCCTTCAGGATAAGAAATTCAGGAAATTGGTTCCTGAAGAAGTTGAGAAATATGTTCAGCAGATCCTTGCAAAACACAGAGAGGCTGAACACAAAGAATAAAAAGCTATATTAGTTTTCAAGAAATGAGTACTCAGAGAATTTTTTATTCTCACAATTATGGTTTGGAGAAGGTATTTGGAAATGGTGTCCCTGGATGAGGCAGTTACTGCAAGGCTTAAAAGAGGCAGCAAACATTTCGAAATCCTGGTAGAGCCAGAAGGAGCTCTGGCCTACAAACGAGGAGAAGAAGTAAATCTAGAAGACATCCTGGCAGTTGAAACAATCTTCGAAGATGCAAACAGAGGAGATCGTGCAGCAGAATCCGATATTATCAAATCTTTTGAGACTACTGACCTCTTTGCGATTGCTGCCTTGATCCTGAAAAACGGAGAACTTCAGCTCACAGCTGAGCAGAGAAAATGCATGCTTGAGGAAAAAAAGAAAAAGGTTATCTATACTATTTCCAAGAATGCTATAAATCCCCAGACAAGAACACCCCATCCTCCCGCAAGGATTGAAAAAGCGATGGATGAGGCAAAGGTTCATATCGACCCTTTAAAAAGTGTGGATCAACTAGTAAATATTACAATGAAAGCCATTCGCCCACTTATACCCATACGTTTTGAAGAAATCAATATTGCTGTGAAAATTCCTCCAATATATGCCCCCAAAGCATATGGAGACATTTCCAAGGTTGGAACCATTACAAAAGAAGAATGGCAGCGTGATGGCTCTTGGATTGGAGTTATAAGGATTCCCGCAGGAATTCAAACTGATTTTTACGCTCTTATAAATCATCTTACGAAAGGTGAGGCTCAAACTAAACTTTTATAAGAGGATACTGGATGGATAAAAAAATAGTGATTCCTGGTGACCTGTTATCCGCGGACACAAGAAAAGCCGGATATGGGACATATGTTAAGAATAACAAGATATATTCTTCGTTTTGTGGTATTGAGAATCTCAAAGATGATAAAGCTGTAGTGATCCCTCTCGCAGGAGGCTATATTCCCTCAGTAAATGACGTTGTGATAGGGATCGTTATTGTGGTTACGCCGTCCAACTGGATCATGGATATCGGTTCTCCTTATGATGGTTTATTCCATGTATCCGAATATCCAAGAAGAATAGAATCCCGGGAGATGCCTGAAATTCTGAATGTCGGCGATTCTATGATTATCAGGGTAAAAGATGTAGATAGCTCCATGAAAATTGAGCTCTGCTTGAGGGATTCAAACTTCCACAAACTAAAAACGGGTCTAATTGTCGAGGTTGAGCCTGTAAAGGTTCCCCGTGTGATAGGACACGGTGGTTCAATGATCTCAATGCTGAAGAAAGAAACGAACTGCAGTATTTTCGTTGGCCAGAACGGCAGAATATGGATCGATGGGAAGGATGAAGATGTGGAGCTTTTAAGCAGGGCTCTATGGAAGATCGAAGCTGAAGCACAGCGTTCCGGGTTGACAGATCGGATATACAGTTTTCTGAAAAATGAAAGGGTTCTACAAAAAGAGTCCAGTAATTTAAACTTTTTTAAAAATGCACCTAAATGCGCTAAATTAGCAAAAGAGGACCATTCCGAAGAGATATACAGAAAAATTGACGTATTGCTGGATCCAAAGAATTGAGTTTTGGTAGAATTATGAGAGATTTTAAGGAATCTTCTATAAACTGATTTGTTTTAGGAGTTTTTTGGAGATCAAAGCATGAGTTGTATGAGTGATAAAACTGGAAAATTAATCACTGATGACGGGTTGCGTCTTGATGGGAGGCGAGCGGATGAAATTAGACCCATGAAAATTGAAATTGGAGTGCTTTCTAGAGCCGATGGTTCCTGTTACCTTGAATGGGGTAAAAACAAAGTCTTGGTAGGCGTATTTGGCCCAAGAGAAGCTCATCCCCGTCGTATGCAGCGCGCAGATACTGCAGTTATCCGCTATAAGTACAATATGGCTTCTTTTTCCGTTGAGGACCGCGCTCGTCCAGGTCCTAGCAGGCGGAGCATCGAAATTTCAAAAGTTTCCAGAGAAGCCTTTGAACCGGTAATTATGGCTGAGCTTTTCCCAAAAACGGCAATTGATATTTTTGTAGAAGTACTTCAGGCTGATGCAGGGACAAGGACAGCCGCGATCAATGCTTCAAGTATAGCTCTTGCAGATGCCGGAATTCCTATGAAAGGTCTCATCACTTCCTGTGCCTTCGGAAAAGTTGAAGGGCAAATAGTGCTCGACCTTAACAAGGAAGAAGATAATTATGGAGAGGCTGATTTTCCGGTTGCGATGACTCAGGATGGAGAAATTACCCTGCTCCAGATGGATGGGCACCTTACATCTGAAGAAATCAAGAAAGGTCTCGAACTTGTAAGGAAAGGATGCAAGGAAATACTCGAAATTCAACAAGCAGTTCTGAGAGGGAAGTTCGAAACTCCCATCGAAGAACCTGCAAAAGAGATTTCTATGGAGGAGATCTCAGATATTGAGACCAAAGTTATAGAAGCAGAAGTGCCCATGAAATACGCTTCAGAGGCAACAGTAGTCGAAGAAATGCATGAAGAAGTCAAAGTTTTTGAAGACGATTTTTCTAAAAAAATAGCTGAAGAGCGGCCTATTACTGAAGCAATTCACGTATGTGAAGAATTAGAAAACAAAATTGAAGAATTTGAGCCCTTAGTAGAGGAAGAGACTTTAGAAGAGGTAATCGGAGCTGAAATCGAAAAAAAGGTTGATCTTAAAGCATCTTCAAAGATAGATTCCAAGATTGCAGAGTTTGAAGAGCTTGAGCTCATCAAGGAAGAAGCCTTTTCCTCAGACGCAGAAAAAATGAAATTTGAGTCTGAGGGATTTGCTGAAAATGAAACTTCGCTTTATGAGAAATCCATTACTGAAGAAGTTATCTCAGAAAAGCCTTTTGAATCCAAAAATGATCTTGAGTTCAAAGATAAATCCAGAAAAAAGGTTATTGCTGAAGAAGCAGTAAAAGTTGAAGAAAAATATGAAAAAGAAAATTCCAAAGGACCTTGGATGGTAGTAAAAGATCCCTCTGAATCAGGAAGCAAAGGTGATAAAGATGAGTGAAGTTATTGCTACGCTCAAGAAGGATTATATTTACAATCTTATGGTCAAAGGAAAGCGACAGTATGGGCGTGGATTTAAGGATTTCAGGGATATCAAGCTCGAAACAAATATTATCACGAAAGCTGAAGGTTCGGCAAAAGTAACTCTTGGTGATACCCAGGTCCTCGTAGGAGTCAAGCTTCAGATAGGCACTCCTTTCCCGGATTCTCCAGATGAAGGTGTGATTATTACCAATCTTGAGCTTAACCCTATTGCTTCTCCAGATTTTGAGCCAGGTCCTCCCAAAGAAGAAGCAATCGAAATGGCAAGAGTAGTTGATAGGGGAATCCGAGAATCGGGAGCAATCGATTTAAAGAAGTTGTGTGTAGCGGTGGGAGAATCAGTCTGGATAGTCTTCATAGATGTCCATGTTCTCAATGATGAGGGAAATGTTATTGATGCCTCCTGTTTTGCTGCTATTGCAGCTCTTATGACCACAATTGTTCCAAATGAGCAACAGGGAATCGGTGAAAATGTGCCCCTTGCAATGAAAGAGATACCATTGGGCGTGACTCTTGCTAAAATTAGTTCAAAGCTAATGGTGGATCCTTCTCTGGATGAAGAGGCAATTTGTGAGACAAAACTTACAATTGTTTCCAGTTCAGATGGATCTGTTGCTGGAATGCAAAAAATGGGTTCTGCTCCTCTCACTGAAGCAGAAGTTCTGGAAGCAATCGATCTGGCGCGCGAAAAGGCTACCGAACTTAGAGAACTATATTTAGAAGGGCTTGTAAGAAAGGGATAAGTTGGAAGGATTACTTAGAGGATTTCGAGAAACCCCTATATTTTGTGTATAAATTATTCTTATAAATCAGAGGTTTATCGAAATTCTCAAATATTAAATGCCAGTATTACGGTATACGTGCTACAAATGTGATTAGAGGTGAGGATCTAAATCTCATGGCTGAACCTTCATCCAGTGGTTTGAGTTGAATCATTTCGAACAGAAGTGTATTTTCATGGAGTTATAACTATGGTAAAAAAATTTACTAAGAAGGGAAGAATTTCCAGATCATCAGGTAGGTTCGGTCCCAGGTATGGGAGAAAGGACAGAAAGCTTGTGGCAGATCTGGAAGAACGCATGCGAGCCCCACATGTATGTACTAGATGTGCTCGTCCGACTGTGAAAAGGGTAGGGACGGGAATATGGAAATGCAGCAAGTGTGAGTATACCTTTGCTGGCGGAACCTATATTCCTTTCACTAGTGTTGGTCAGACCATGTTGCGCACGATGAAGAATATTACCGAGGCAAAATGAAAATTTTAAGGTTGTTGTTGTATGGGTTACAAGTGCACTCGATGTAAACAAAAAGTTGAAGTAGATTACGAGTACACAGGCATAAGATGTCCGTACTGTGGACATCGAATCTTAGTAAAAGAGCGTCCTACAACTATCAAACGCATTAAGGCCGATTGAGGCGTATGTTAATTAATGCGGCTGAAGAGTTATGGATTATTAAAAAAGAAAAGATCTTTTAGAAATATGAGATTTTTTTATTATTTTTCTAGATTTTTGATTCATTGCAGCAAATTGTTATTGTAATTAATCCAAACATTGGCATTCTACAAGGGATTAAAAAATCTCAGGAATATAAGCTCTTACATTATCCTGGCTTAGACCTGGAGAAATTTATAATCAAATTATCACTTCTTTAGCGTTGAAGGTACGAATTCCCTATTCTTTTGGTTGGGATGAAGTGAACAACTGTCTCATTTTGTTCTAGTTCAATTCTCTAAATCGTCTCTTTTTCGTAAAATTAATTTTTTTTGGCATCATGGTCAGAGGTGTTGGCCCCCCAATCTCGCAGGGATGTAATGCGCAATGGAGTTAAATAGTTTTATCCATGGCTATGGTTAGATCATCTATCACATAATGCTAGTGTCTGAGTATCGATACAACATAACGGATCCCGATAAACCTCTGATTTTCATTAATCGTTTATATGGGAATTATATAAATATGACAAAATTTAGGGTTTATCGAAATTATCAACATAATAAATTATTCGAGGATGCAGCATTAAATCAGGTGACTACAGAAAGATAACAAAAAATAAGCAAAGGAATAAAATAAAACACATGCTTTTATCGATCCTTGATTTAATAAATAAGAAGGTAAATAAAATAATTAAAAAGGACTCTTAATAAATGTTCAAGCAAAGATTTGTGCTGGACACTACAGCGCTAACGGATCTGCAGACACGTGAGATCATGGGCTATCCTTCTCTTTGTGAAGGAATGAAAGAGATTCTTGATCTGATAGCCGATGCCCGCCTGCAGTTTGGAATAAGTTGTTACGTACCCTATCCATCAGTATACAAGGAGATGTATGAATTTACAATTCGAAATGGCTGTGACAGAGAGGTTATAGCCAAGATTGATACGTGGTTGGTGAAAAAATCTCCTGATCGCTATAGAGTAGATATAACTTCTCAGATCTTCCACGAATATGTGTCTCATATGCGAGAAAGGATTGACCGAGGAATGGGCGTTGCGGAGGATGCAGTCTGGGAGGCAGCTACTGCATGTCTCTCTATTGAATATTCGCAGAGTAAAGGAAAAGAATATAGAGAAGAGATTGAAAGAGAAGTAATTGGTGGGATCATCGGCAAATTTAGGAACAAATATCGTGCCACTCTAAGGTATGGAATTCTTGATAGTGCTCCTGATATTGATGTCCTGATTCTTGCCAAGGAGCTTGATGCAGCAGTTATTGCGAGTGATTATGGAATTGAAAAATGGGCAGAACAACTTGGAGTCCGTTTTGTACCTGCAAATACTTTCCCTCTGATGATTAAAGAGTATCTGAAGCATCTTCCTGAGAATGAAAGTGAATCCTAGCCTGAAAATAAGATCAAAGAAAAAAGGGACCTTTGAAATAGATCGAATTCATTTAACAAGTTTACTGGTTTTCGAAACTCGAATCACAATAATTATCTTGAAATCGGATTGAAGAAGGGAAATTATCCTCACTAATAGGGTCATACTTTCATTCATAGGGTTATATCTTCATTTATATGGTCATGTTTTCATTGATTCCTAAGTTTGACAGCTGAGTAAATATATGTTCCTTTGTTTCTGTTATTCTGTTCAATTAGTACCAACTCAAAAATGAGAACATTTCCTACAATTTCTAACAACTGGAATTCTGTAGATGTAAATAGGTGTAGTATTTGTTTACCTATTTGCCCTCTATTATTCATTGAAAATTGAATTAATTTTTAAGCCACTGTTATATTGAAAAAAGTAGATGGCATTCTTGTGTACATCTGCGAAAAGTGGGTAACCTAATATGGATTTCCTATCGGATAGGTTCTTACTGTTCAATTCTTCTATATAATACTCAATTTTGGTGAGATTTTTGGCAAGCATAATGAAAGGTTTTGGATCTAAATAATTTATTGATAGCTTGCTGAGCTATAAGCTCATCGGTAATTTTAACATCAAACAAGCTGGCAAATAGTTAAATTAGGAAGAAATTATTGACATTTTAAATCTTGAAAAATTCAATGAAAAAGTTTTTATAGAATTCTTGAAATTTTGGGGGATAAAAAAGAGAAAATTTCATTTATATTCTGATCAGTCTATTCTCTGTTTTTGATATAAGAAGCTGTTCTAAACTTGTACTGGACAAGTATAGTTCTGCAAGATGCTAAATATAAACTTGGTAAATATAGATCAGTAAGGACCATAAAACTGAAAAGTTACATGTAACTGTTGGAGTTAGTAAACTCAAGAAACCTATAAACATACCTATTGGAGTTACAGTGAATGGAGTCAAAGTTCTGAGTAGCAGCATTTTTCTGGCACTTATAATCAAAGGAAAAGTAAACTCAAAAAGCTCTCTTAATATTTTTAATGAAGGAGTTAATACAGCAAACAATATTGAATTTTTGCAAAAAAAGAAGATGAGGTACCTAATCTCCATGAAACTTTTCATCTAGTTCTTTAGCAATAATGTCAGCGGAAAAAGCTGAGATTTTATGATCTTTTCCATCCTTCTGGTGGAGATATCTTGCGGATAAGATTCAACTACAGTAGTTAGTATGGCTTTTTCACCATTCAAGTACTTCTCAAACATACATGTTTCAAAAGGAAACTCGCAGAACATTTATATACAATTTATATATATTTGATGAAATTTCCTTACTTTCCATGTTTATTTTTTTCCTGAATCAAATTGATTATTTGCCTGTTTAGGGTTACTATGAGATCACTAAGAATGCCAAAAATAAACATCTGTAGACCGAATATTGTGAACAGGGCTGTGAGAACAGAAAGTTGAACACGTGTGATTCCCTGGAACCACTGGGATATCACAAAGGCTCCCGAAATCAGGCCTGCCAGAATAAAAAAAGAGCCTATGATCCCAAAGTAAAACATTGGATTATGTACTTTTGCAAGCCTGTATATAGTAGAACCAATTCTGAACCCGTCTTTTAGCGGATTTAGTTTGGTTGCACCTTCTTTGCTTCTAGGTAGGTAAGTAATTGGGACTTCGAGAACCCTTTGCTTTTTAAGGATGCATTCTACAGAAATTTCAGTCTCAATTTCAAAGCCTGTTTTGTTAAGTTCCAGTTCCTTCACACTCTCAAGAGTAAATGCACGATAACCTGAGAGAATGTCCTTTAAATTTACCCCGTATGCAATGCCAAAAAATATGTTTATTAGACGGTTGCCCACCAAGTTAAGCTTTGTAAAAGCTCCTGAATAATAATTTTCAAGCCGGTTACCGATTACATGGTCGGCTCTTCCTTCCTGAATAGGTTCGAGAAGAGATGGAGCTTCACGAGCAAGATATGTCCCGTCCCCATCAACCATTACTACATAAGGGCTCTCTATAAGCCTAAAAGCCTGAATCATTGCCTGTCCTTTACCTTTTCCAGTTTGGATGATAACTTTTGCTCCTTCAGCTTCCGCAATTTGACTTGTGTCGTCTTTGCTGTTGCCATCAATCACCAGAATATTAAAAAAACCCTCTTTTTTGAAATCTTCGATAACCTGTCCTATTGTTGCAGCTTCGTTCAGAGTGGGAATAAGAATACATACGTCTACGCTGTTCAAGTTTCACACATATCCTTTGCTTGAATCATACGTGTGTCGTAGAGCCCATTTTATTGTGGACTTTCGACAATCTCCTTTTCCGTAGAAAAGAGCCCATGAGGTGTATATAGTTAATGTGATAGATTGATGGTTCTTATAAAAGGCCCATGTTGTCAAGCTGCTGGCGGACGACTTTGACACCCTTTTCGCAATCTTCAGGGGACTTGCCACCTGTAACTACCAATTTTCCGGAACTAAAAATCAGAACAACTACCTTGGGCTCATCGATCCTGTATACAAGTCCTGGAAACTGTTCAGGTTCATATTCAATGTTTTCCAGTCCAAGTCCGATTGCAATTGCATTAAGATTCAGGATGGTGTGCAGGTCTGCTGAAGCAACAATATTCTGGACAGTAATATCGGGATTTTCTAGGGTCTTGATTCCTATGCTGTTCAGCTTTTTTGCCATATTACCTATAACTGTATGCACATCGGCTACATTTTTTGCTCCTGTACAGACAACTTTTCCAGAGGTAAAGACCAGGAATGCAGCTTTGGGATCTGAAACCCTGTAAACGAGCCCAGGAAACTTCTGCTTATTGTACTCAGCCCCTTCGAACTCAGATTCTATTACCGTTAAGTCGAATTCTTCAGCGAGTTTGGTGGATGCGACCACATTTTCGATCTTTATACTAGATTCGCTCATTCGTCAACCCTCAGTATATAAAGCAAACGTAATATCCTCTAACCGATATATAAAGCTATAGTTAAATGCCCCGTATGGTTTATAAATGCTTTATATATGGAATACAAATCAAACAGAAATATTTAAATTAAGGTCTCAGTTTTTATAAAAAATTAAGAGAGATTCGGGCTGCAGCATCGTTTTTCAGGCACCTCTTTTTTTAAATTTACTAAGACCTTTAAGAATAGAATCATATTTTTTGCATACCCTTTCGAGGAGATCGCCCTCTACACTGTGGTGAGTGGGTATTAGGATTTGCCCCCCTCTCTTCATTTTTACGTCGTTTTTTAAAGTCCCGCAGTCTGGAGCAATAAGAATGCCTTCTGAAGAAATTCCAAGAGAAAGGTCATTTATGATCCTTGAGGCCATTTCAGTTGCTGGTTTTACCTTTTTCTCAATGAGAACAGAGGAAGAAACATACTTTTCCCTTGTATTCCTTATTTTCTTAAGAGTATTTTCCACTGCTTCAGGGTCTACTTCATTAGTAAGTTCCTCGGATAGTAAGGAGACTGCTTCTGTAAGATCTTCAAAGGTTGTCGAATGAATTTCAAGGATTTTTCCGTCAAAGTACTGTCTTAAAGTATCAATATAGCCTGCTGCGCCTACAAGCACATCAACCTCAAGCAAACGTGAGGTCTCCTCTTTTGAAGGCGAGTAGGCATTAACAACAAAGTACTCTTTAATTCCACACATGCTCATGAGAGATTCATACATAGGAGTCACAGCAACAGCTCTTCTTCCAATCCACAAGTTGATCTCACTTTGCCCACCCTGCGACTTTAGAAGTTCAAGGATTTTCTCTTTTATGGCTTTCGGATCATTTTTCATAAGCCCGAAATAATCTGCAAAAAGAGAAGTTGTGGAAAGCTGCCTGCTTTTTCCGCAGGGTATGGATTCTACAAATCCTCGCTTTATCAGATCCTTAATATGATCATAAGCGCCACTACCTCTAATATCAATAAGATCTGACTGAAGCAAAGGCTGATGATATGCAATCATCGAAAGAGTGCGGAGTTTCGGGGCTGATAACTCTTTTGGTGCAACTTCCTGCATAAGTTCTGCATATTCGGGCTTAACCTGCATGACATAACGATCTCCAAGGTTTATAATCTCGAGGGCAGATGTTCTGGAAGAGTAAGCCTTCATCAGCTCCTTTAATGCCAAAAGAACAGCTTTTTTGGGTTTTCCGCTTATTTTTGTAAGCTTCTCGAGGCTTATTGCACTGCCAGCAGCAAAAAGCGCTGCTTCGATAATTTCAAATTCATCCATAAGTTTCACGCCCATAAAAGGAATAAAAACTAATCAGATTATTTATTCTTCAAGTGGCTTTAGCTTTAATATGTTTCAATTAAAAAAAATAATGATTTGGATACTGTTTTTCAGGCCATTCATCCACTTACTCGTCAGAAAGGCACAACTTATAAAATTTGCTTCAAAGGATCTTTGAATCTGATACCTTCAAAATTCGATTTTTGATTCTAATTTAATCTCATGAAATAAAGGGGGATTATTCTCAGTGGAAAAGCCCGATTCTTCTCCTGGATATATATACAGTTCACCAAATAGCTCATTCTGGAAAAGCCAAATCTTTCTGTTTGAAGCAAGAAAGAGAAGAGATAGATAATCCATAATTCTATCTTCACTTATTTTCAGGAAGCTGGAAAAAAGCACTACAGGCTGAATCATAAATAATTCCGCAAGACTGGTCCAGATAAGTGCTAGCCGCGAGCTAATGGCTTCTTCATGTGCAATACCGAGGATATCACCGGTAGTAAGGTGAATATCTTCAAGAAGATGAAGTTCTTCTGAAGCTCTAAGAGCTTTCTTTTCATTTTTTTTGAAGATGGTTTTCTCGACTTTCTTGAGTTCAAGCATCAATTCATTGAGTGTAACTGGTCTAGTTGAAATGCGGCGGATCGGAAGCTTCGGAAGAGGAAAGTCTTCAGGTTCAGGCAGATTTAGTTCGTCGACAAAATCAGAATCAAATTCTATAATCTCTTCCTCCTCTACCTCTAGAATTCTTGAGGATTTCATACGAAGAAGAATGGAAGAATAAAGAAGTGTTCGTGAAGAAATTCGGAGGTCCATTCTCTTGAGATCTTCCACTCTCCCCAGGAAACTGTCCGTGAGCTGTACAATATCGATATCCCAGGGGTCTATTTTTCCACCCTGAGCGAGCTCAACCAGTATGCCAAGGGGTTCATATGTCTCAAATTCAGAAATATCAATCAAATTCCAATCAATTCCAAGGCGTGAAAGAGTCTTTGGAAGCCCATAAGTTTCGGGATCTAAAAAAAAAGAGTTGTTTTCCTCAGATTCACGGAAATTATGACCCGATAGGTTGGGGACTTCAATTGTCACACCCACGTTATCCATAAGTTCAGCCATTAAGCTTCACTCCAGTAATGCTGGTGATGTTATTTTCTTGCATTGTGACCCCTATTGTTCTGCTTGCAGCCTGAATCATGGGTTTTCGTAAGGAGACAACGATAAACTGAACTTTTGATCCTGAGGATTTAATTCGCCTTGAAACTCTCTCCACATTCCAACCGTCCAGAAACATATCAATTTCATCAAAGGCATAAAAAGGAGCAGGGCGGTACTGCTGAATCGCAAAAATGAAAGCAAGAGCCGTAAGGCTTTTTTCTCCTCCTGACATGGATTCGATCCGCTGGAGAGTTTTTTCCTTGGGCTGGGCCCGGAGGGTCATACCTCCTGCAAAAGGATTAACAGGGTCTTCAAGTAAGAGCTCACCCATGCCCTCGGAAAGCTCATTAAAGATATCTTTAAAATTGGCATTGATGATTGTATACGCTTCCATAAAAGAATCTCGCTTTAGCTGTTCGTACTGATCTATACGTTCAAGTAGTTGCCTCCTTTCAGTAGAAAGGATATCACGCTTTTCCTGAAGATTCAAAAGTCTGAGTTCTACCTCTTCATACTCATCAATTGCTCTCATGTTTATTGGCTCAAGCCTCATGAGAGCTTCTTCGATTGCTTGAATCCGCATATAAATGGTTTCGTAATTTGGGACTTCATATGTTTCTTTTATGCCTCTCTTCTGGACTTCTTCAGTGAACTTTTTTTCTTGGTCAAGAAGCGCATTTCTAGTAGCTTTGAGCGTAAACACTTGCTGTTTTGCATTTTCAAGGGCGTTTGAAGCAATGCTAACCCTGCGCTTCACAGTGCTGTGTTCTATCTTAACACGATCTCTTTCGGTTTGAAGCTCTATCAGCTTATCGGAAAGCTCAAGTTCAAGAGTCTTCTTTTCATCGAGTTTTTCATTGAGTTCCTTTATTTTTACCTTTAGAGAGCCAATTTTTTTAATCGTTGAGTTTTTCTTTTCATCAAAATCCCCGATGAGTTCCTTTGCATCGGCAATTTTCTGTTCAACGTATTCTTTTTCAAGCTTCAGAGCATTCAGGTTAGCCTCAATATCCCAGATTCTACCTTCAAGCCTTCTTAGTTCCTGGTCAACGAACTCCAACTTTTTATTGATCTCAGGTAGAGGAGAATCAGCAAGTTTTGCTTCAAGTTCGGAAATCTGTGTTTCAATTTCAGCTGTAGCTTTTTCTTTTTCGCTTTTTTCTGCAATAATTTTGTCCATCTCAACCAGGAGTTCAGTTTTTGAGTTCTCGATTGCTTTAAGATCTGTTTGCTTAGTTTTCAAAAGTTCTGCAAGCTTGGCTCCTCGGCCTGCGATTTCCTCAAGCTGATGCTCCTTTCGAGAAATCGTGACCTCACAGTCCCTAATTTTCCGGCTCAATTCAAAAAGATGACTTTCAATGTTATCCTGTTTGCTTATCGCTGCAGTCCGGCTTGTATCTAAAGAATTTATCTCTTCTGCAAGCTCAAGAAGTTTATCTTTTTCCGCAGCCTCAAAAGTAATTCCAGATTTTGAAGAAAGGAAACCTCCTACCATTGCTCCGCTTTTTTCCAGGAGTTCCCCTTCAAGTGTAACCATTCTTGCCTTTCCCATGAGTTGACGAGCACTGGCTAAATTTTCCATCACAAGGGTATCCTGGAAAACATACCCGAAGGCAGGTTCAAAATTAGGATCAAATTCGAGAAGATCAATTGCATATCCTTTTACACCATTTTCATAACTGAGATTTTCAAGACGTCTAGATTTTTTCATTTTGTTGAGTGGAAGAAAGGTAACTCTTCCTCCTTTTCTGCGCTTTAAGTATTCGATTGCTTCAGCAGCTTCAGCATCAGTGTCTACAACAATTGCTTGCATTCTATTTCCTGCGGCGATTTCCAGAGCTGTTGCATATCTCCTGTCCACTTTTCCCAGCTTGGCAATTGTACCATGAATTCCGAAAAGTTCCCCTTCCATAAAAGCTCCGATTACCATTTCAACAGCTTTGGAATAGTTTCCTCCTTGTTCAGATGCCCTGATCCTCGCTTCAGTAATTGCATATTCTTGCTGCAGGGTGTGAAGCTTGCTTTCTAGTTTCCTGATATCTTCCTTGATTCTGAAATGACTGCCCTCTATATCGTTATTATCTTTTATAAGAGATTCCTTATTTTTGGAAAGTTTTTCGATTTCATACTGGACAGAAAGTGTGTCGCTATCGGAACTAGATACTGCTGCTTCTGCATCTTGGATCTGTTTTTCTATCTCCCTAAGTTCCGAAGCTCTTCTCCTGAGAGTATCTAAAAGTCTGTCCTCAGTTCTGATGAGCTCATTCCTCTCATTCTTTATACTCTCAAGCTCCCTTCTGGTAGCCATGAGCTCGTCTCTTGTCATGGCAAATTTTGTATCCACATCAGCAATCCTGTTGTGGAGTAGTATGCCCTCTGTTTTGCGTTCGGAAAGCTCTGATGATATACTATCCTTTCTCAGGTTTTCAACTTCGATTTTTTCTTCAAGTTCTCTGATCTTGTTCTTGCTAGAATCGATGTCTATAAAGGCTTTCCTGCGTCGTGAGTCAGCTTCCTCAAGTTCAGCTTCCGAAAGTTCAATGCTATCTGTACAGCGCGAAATTTCTCCCTTGATCTCTTCTATTTCCCTCTTGACCTGGAGTTGTTCATCTTCCCCCTTTTTGCGGATTTCAAGAGAGATTTTTTCAAGAGTCTCTTCATGAGCTTGGGTTTCCTGTGTTCTCTCGTTTAGCAAAGCCTGCACTTTTTCAAGATGTTCTCCTTTTCTGGCAAGCTCGTTATTCACGTTATTCAGTTCGATCCTTGCATCCTTTAGTTTAGAAAGCAAAATATAGCCCTCAAAGTTAACTTTTTCAGCCTTGAGTGCCTGGTATTTTAAGGCTTGATCACGCTCTCCGGTCAATTTTCCCAGTTGAATTCTTACTTCCTCTAGAATTATATCAACACGTTCGATTTGCTGTCTGACAACCTCCAGCTCTCCAAAAGATTTTTGCTTGCGCTCTTCAAATTCCGTTACCCCTGCAATTTCATCGATAATCTTTCGCCGTTCTACAGAGGTCATTGAGATAATCTGTGTGACATCCCCTTGCATTACCACATTATAACCTTCAGGAGTCACACCGGCTTTTGCGAGCTGAAAATGTATCTCTCCGAGGTTTACAGTTCTGCCATTGAAGTAAAAGTAGCTATAGTATCCGCTTTTAGTCCGCTTGACCTTTCTCGAGATCTCAACTTCGTCAAGTTCCATAGGTAGCTTGCGGTCGGAATTGTCAAAACGAATCGTAACTTGGGCAAAATCAGGCTTTTTTGCTTCTTCACCGTTGTAAATCAGATCAGTGAGTTTCTCGGCTCGAAGAGTTCTGGAACTTGTAAGCCCTAGTGCAAAGAGAATCCCATCTATTATGTTTGATTTTCCACTACCATTCGGGCCGGAAATTGTGGTAAAGTCGTTATAAAAGGAAATCTTTACTTTTTTTCCGAAGGATTTGAAATTAATGAATTCAATCTCTTTTATGTACACAGAATGCCTCTTTAATTTACGTTTTTGAGGAAGTTTCTGTTTTTTAAGCCTCAATATGCTCTGGGATTTTTCCGGCTGCAGATGATAAGTTCTGCGTCCTCTTTTTCCCTCGTTTCCACAGACTCTTCTACTAAATGCTTTTTTGGAGCCTTTTCAGCGATTATATATTCACACTTATAATCATCTGCAGGTCTGGCTCTTATAAAATCTACCTTTTCAGGGGTATTCTGCCTCATAGTGGATAGCTTTTTGGTAGATTGCTGTCTCACAGGCTCCAAGCCCCTCGAAAGCTGCTGTTTTATATTCCCATTATATAATCTTTTATCCCCGCTCTCGGCAATAATATACTCACATTTTGGTTCAATTTTTTCTTTATCAAGTTCTTTTGGCTCTATTTCTTTAAGCTTTAACTGAACTTTTGCACTGGTGCCTGGTAGGTGGGTAGAAGCTTCCCCAAAATCAATCATTCTATCTGTTGGATTTTCTTTTTTAAATTCGGAGTTATGTCTTAACTTTCTGGAAAGAGAAGGATGATCCAGGGGATCTTCAAGTGAAGGGAGTAATACAGGAGAGGAGGGTTCAAGAGTAGTGCTTTTCATATCCTCCAGTTTTTTAGTGAGATTTTCGATTTCGGTTCTCAGTTTTTTCATAATCATTTTTTGGTCTAGTAATTCCCGAACGAGACCGTCTTGAACTCCCGCTAGTTCCCTTAGCCGTCGATCAGTTGCTTCCAAATTATTTTTCTCGGAAGTATTCAATTCCATTTTCAAATCATTGAGGATAGAAGCCTTGAGTAATGCAGGATTAGGAATTTCCATCAATTCAGTTCTGATGTTGGAAAGTACGGGATCCTTTAAGTATTCCTGATCGGAAACTTTTCCTATTTCGGCTCGCAGTTCGTTGAGAACCGATACCTTAATAGATTTCTTGAGAGTCTCGAGTTCCTCACAGCTTATTGACATTCCCCTTTTTGGTATATTGTGCACGTCCCTCTGTCTAGTTCTCATAAAATACCTCAATCTGGTCCACATCTCTGATTGCCTGCAGTTTTTTGATAGCAGGGCGTATCAGCATAATTATAAAGAATTTCTGTAAACTTCTAAATTTTGTTATATGCTTATAAATGATCTATAAATGACTCGTGAAAATCAGAGGTCTATCTAAATCCCCTGTAGTAAATTGATTATCTAAGACAAATTTAAATGATGTGTATAAATTACATGTTATCTTACTTTATATATATATGGTGATTGATAGTATTCTTTCATTCTCAAATTAAGTTCCTTTTCCTTATATTATTAATAAGAATAATTCGAAGATCGTTCCATTTTATTGGGAATCTCCATCAATCTAATTCTAACTGTTTTATTTTTGATCAAAATATCAGAATTTAGCGCAAAGATAACATAAGTTGGATAAAGCTCAATACTTAGAAAGACAAATAACTATTAATATATTTTAAAGAAGAAGGGTGTATATATAATTTACTCACGAAAAATTTATAAAAGATGGATATTTTTGCGATTCACTTATCAGTATTTTACCTTTTCAGCCAGAAATCATTATTTTGTAAATAATAATTTATCTGACAAACCCACTTATCGCCAAATATTTTCTTTTCAAAGAGAATAAGCAAATTAAAAGCCTTATATCTCTAAAAGTCGAATAGTTAGTCTTTGATTTGATTTAGTTCCATAGTTGCCCAAATAAACGATCTGGAGATCTCTCAGCATCGAGAAATCATTTGCACATCTGATCTTCAAGCTTTGGAATGTACAAAAATGATGGATTCTCCCCTACTCGTAGAGAAAACTAAAAAGTTCAGCTCGGATGACTTTCCCACATGATGCATGGACAGCTTTGAGTAAAATTACAGGATCAATGACTTTGTTTGTATTCTCTAAAATTTCAGCATGCATAGGTTTTAAGGTAAAATATATACATCAATGAAATCAGAAAAATAGAAACTTGTCTGCATAACCAGTAACTTTTCATCCTATTTTATTTCACAGAATTTTTGGTATAATATTAGGATAGATTTTATTGCAAATTTGCTGTAAATGAAAAGTCAAATTTTTAAGTACTGTGCTTAATTTGATTCTAAGATATGGAATTTTCGCCTTTCTTAAGCCATTTATTGAATGTCTTGTAGGTTATTCCTGCAACTTCGGTAGCAAGAGCGTGTATGAGTCCCAACGCAACAATCTCACCGATTTGCGGTGTTATATCTGGAGTTGATTTACAAGGTCTAGCCATGATAACACCGTTTTTACTCTTAAAAATAGATATCTATGAATGTTGTATTTATATTTACTTAGATTCTTGGATAAAATTCATATATTTTATACTATTTAGTTTAATTAGTATTATATAGTATATATGCAAAAAACACATGTATTGTTAAATCTAGTTAAATTTTGTAGGCTCTCAAACCTTTAAACGGATTCTCTACCGGACTGCAGGCAACGACCCCTGCAGTTCACAAGATCAACTTTTTTTAGATTTTAGATCAGCCTGGTCACCTAAACGAATTAAGCAAAAGAACTCTCATTTTGGAATTTGAGCATATAATTGATTCTTAGAATTGATCGAATTTTGAAGGAGAAGGAAAAGCACAACAATGCTTGAACTAATTCATGTAATTTAACCACATCAGACAATAAAATATCTAAAGAGGAGTGCATACAATTGTCTAAACATCACAGGTGAGGCTCACAGGATCAACGGGATTATTGAGCGAAGTTATCTGGCAGATTTTTTCCAACTTCGTTGCTCATACTAACTTAATAGAATTTATACTGGATAAACAATATAGGTATTTATGTTAGTTTTCAATGGACAGAATAAAACAAACAAAGGCATTTATTTTTACTAAACTGTCATATTTAAATTTTAAAGCTGAGAGAATAGAGATTACAATATGATCTACAGTTGAAGTGAAAATATGATTCAAAAGGAATAATCTGGAGATAGATTCTTCAAAATATATTTTCGCCGCCGTATTTTATAGACTTCTCGAGTTCTTAATCTTTTGTAGAGAATTTTACATCTCCTTTTTCGATAAGGAGTTTAAGGTCTTCCAGGCTCAAACGAGCGTTTTTCTGTAGCTTTTCACGAGCATCGCTATGTTTTTGGTTTACTTTGTGCTCATCTTTAGTGAGCTGCAAGTCCTTCAACCTTTCAAGATATAGAGAGATTTCATTCCGACTGCTAGCAATATTATTTTTAAGTGGGTCAATTTTTTCCTTGATTTTATTTATATTTGTGATATTTTCCGCAAGCTGGGCATGGTACATATTTGCTTCTTTTCGGATTTCGTCCGCGGACTTGAAATTTTCGAGCATTTCTAAGTGGCAGACCTGAGATTCGTCAGATAGTGCCTGGATTTTTTCATGGAACTCATCCCCCTCTTTATGGATTCCCTTAGACTCTCTATAACTGTCCTGAATTTGTGCGTGCAATTCATTTGCCTTTTTTGCAGCGTCAAGGCGTTTGCTGAGGTCATTCAATTTCTGGAATATCTTAATTTCCACTGAAAGAAGAAGCTCTTTATTAAGGAAAGCATCGAACTCAGTTTCATAAACCTTTGAGATAGATTCCATGCTTCCATGGGAAAGTTTATTGCACTCATCACGTTGTTCTTTGAGTCCCGCAATTCCTGAAAACAATTCTTGTGTCTTTGAGTTTACGCCACTCCTTTTTTCTTTGTACTTGCCAATTGCCCTGTTAATCTCGTCTCGTCTACGTCTAAGTTCCTGCGCTTTTGCAACCTTTTCTTTTACCTGCTGGTTCAAAATGTCTCTCTTTTCCTTCAGTTCGTCTACATCAGTTCTATTTATTTTCAGTTCTTTAAATATAGAAGCTAACTGACGTTCGCTTTTCTCTATCCTGCTTCTAATTTCGTTTACCTTTAACTTCAGCTCCCGTTCGCTAAGGTTTGAAAGGTCGGCCGTTGCAATTCCTGTGGTTGAAACGTCGTTGTCCATATACTACCACTCGCATGTTTTCAAAAAATGGTTATTTTTTCAATTTTTCCCAGTAATCCAGAGCTTCTTCGTGATTTTTTATTTTGCTATTGAGCCATTTGTGCTGAGATTTACTTTTAGAAATCTCTTCATTTTTGCTGCTATCATCTTCTTCAATCTGTTTTTCAGATCCTACGATTCCTTTTAGTTCGAGATTTGAATTCCTGGCTTCCTCTAATCTAACCTGGATTTGTAGAAGAAGATTTTCTTCAAGCTCAGTTACCCGAAAAGTTTCACTCAGATTTTCTATAAATGAGTCTTTAAGTTTCTGTTCCTCTTCAGGTTCTATCTGGCTTTTGAGTTTTTTAATATCTTCCTTGAGTTTATTGGCAGTTATCTGGTTGAGTTTCGGGAAAAGCTCCCTTTCAAGCAATGCTTCTGCTTGATGGTAAAATTGTTGCCGTTTCTCCATCAGGATTTCTTTTCTTTCCATAAACTTGATTCTGGAATTCTTTAAATTTTTAGCGTCCTCTTCGATCCGGTTCAATCTGCTGTTTAGTTCTTCGACTTCCTTTCTATCATCTTCTAGAAACCGTCTGTGTTTTTCCACAACTGCTGATATCAGCTCCTCTTCTGTTATCACTCTGATCCCAATTTTTTCGGTTTTTTCATTCACGGTATCACAATCTGTAATTTACATTCTATAACGAAGTTATTACCTTCCGATCTATATCCAGCCGGAAAACTAAACCAACTAATTTCTGCCAAATTTTAGCTTTCAGGGATCTTTCCGACAGTAGCTTATCAAATCCTGAAGATCTGGGCATGAGGTACATAATCGATCATTATCACTGAATCTGGATCAATAAACCCGCACTTTATGGCGCACGTGATAGTTTTTTCCCCAAAGAGATTTACAGTCGTGGCTTCATAAAGAGATTTCTGAAGTTCTTCCTCTGAGACATATTCCCCTCCATAAAAGGCCTTGCTAATCTCCACTACAGAGTTGCCATGTTTCAGTTTTTTTCCAAGCACTTCCTTATCGCAGGCTGCAATGAGAACATGCCCTCCATTTTTATAGATCTTTAGATACATATTCTACATCTCAGTAGTATTTTATTTCTTTTTAGTATTTACAGCTTGACCGTATTCACATAGTTGTTATGTGTGGTATTTTTCTCTGGAGTTTTGGGAAGATATTTTGACTTAGTTTTTGGAGTTTCACTCAATCTCAAAATCAGTTGACGAGTCTTATATGTTTTTGATCTGGGGAAAGGATGTCTCCTCCCTGCTTCATTTTCTTGATATACTCTTCTGCATGAGTTCTATCTATTCCATGCTTGCCTTCAGCTTCTGTATACACTTCTTCCAATGGAGCTCCTTCTTTTCCAGGATATCTCTCACTTACCTTTTTAATTATGTCTCTCAGGGCTTTTATCTTATTCCTCTGGCTCATGCTTGTGCCAGATGCGATTATATCTGCATCAAGAGCTCCTGTATCAGGGTCAATACCTACGTTTTTCAGACAATTCATAACGATTTTAATAGTTCTTTCTGCATCCTCAAGAGTGACTTTATTGCTCAGCCGGACTCTTGCACTCGCTTCCGACAGACGGACAAGGGCTTCTAGCTGTCTGGCTGTTACAGGTACTGGTGTATCTTTGCCTTCTCCTGTTTTCCGAAGATCGGTATAAAATTTCATTAGGCGATCACGTGCGTTGCCTTCCATCACCGGAAAAACATTTTTACGAGCATATGCAACATATTTTTGCATGATTTCAGGATCTATGATAGGCTCGATAACTTCCATTTCGGCTTCGACAAAATCTTCCGTAATATGAGAACCAGGAAGTTTTTGACGCTGCTCGAAAAGTTCTCCTGCATAATGAGACTGAAGAATATGGTTTGCAATCCTGCTATCTAGAGCATGGTTCGGGGTATCGAGCAAAACAAAAATAAGGTCAAAACGAGAGAGCAGAGCTGGAGGCATGTTTATTTGTTCTGCCAGGCCTTCATAACGGTCAAAACGTCCATATTTTGGATTCGCAGCTCCTAAAAGAGCGCAACGAGACTTAAGAGTGGCAATGATCCCGGCTTTGGCTATACTTATAGTCTGCTGCTCCATTGCCTCGTGTAGGGCGCTCTTATCCTCTGACTTCATTTTGTCCATTTCATCAACTGCAGCAACTCCCATATCCGCCATGACAAGAGCTCCACCTTCGATCGTCCATCTTCCGTCATTCAGATCATCTTTTACGGCAGCTGCAGTCAATCCGCTTGCAGATGCACTCCGTCCTGAAGTAAAGACCCCCCTTGGGGAGAGTTTGACAACATATCTTAGGAGCTGGCTTTTTGCAATTCCAGGGTCTCCTACAAGCATCACATGAATATCTCCTCTTATTCTCGAACCATCAGGAAGATTTTTCACCACGCCTGAAAATAATTGAAGCGAAAGGGCTTCTTTTATGTCCTCGTACCCGTAGATTGAAGGTGCAACAGAACTAACAATTTTGTTGTAGATTGCAGGGTCACTGGAAAGTTCAAGAATCTTTACTTCGTCTTCTGCAGTTATTTCAAGTTCATCATAATCCCTATCTAGGCGTTCGATAGAACTTGCTTGGAGTACAAGGTCATAGAAGGTAGATTTCCCATCTTTTAAAGTACGTTGGACAGATTTCAAGATCCCATTAATTATGACCCTATCCCCAGGAGTAACATTTCCTGTTAGATCGTCATCAGAATCAACTTCCAGACTTTGAGGCTGAGATCCTCCTTTGAGATTTTCGGGTGATTCCTGAATCTGGAGTTTCTGGGCATCGATAAAAGTAGATTCCTCTATTATAACTTTAAAAGGTCCTTTCTTTCCACATGTTTCATCTTCACAGCCTGCAAAGGGCTCCTCAAATTTGAAGCTGCTTTGCTCCACAACGGTCAGATGCCCACACCTGAGACACTGGAAAGCAGCTTTCGTAATCCTCGGCCTGACCTCAGTAGCTTTCCTTATCATGCCTTCAATAGCAACAAAGCGCGAAAGATGTTTACTTCTCAAATTTCTTATAGGTATCCTATTAGGGATTTTTATTATCCTTACATGAGCTTGTTCGAGGTTTTTTTCTACAGGTAGGTCTATTTCTTTCAATGCAACCTCAGCAGCTTTTAGAAGTTCTCCAGGATGCTCAAGAAACTCTTTTGAAAGCTCTCTGTCAAATTTCTCTATATCTGTAAAATCCACACCAAGGCTTCTCTGGTCAGGATACTCGTTTGCAAGCTGGAGAATTTCATTCCAACAATAGTCCTTAAAAAATCGTTTTAGCTTTTCTTCCCACTTGCTTTCTGTTTCAGTCATATTATTCTCGGAACTATTTTGACTTTTATGTAAAACTCTCATTTTTCTTCAAACTAGTTTTGCACAAAATTAATCAAAAAATTGAAAAAAACGATAATAAAATCCAATGTAAGAACATGCTTATTCTCATATGAACTTTTCCATGTTTTGCGGATTTTCTATTCCTAGCTTTCAGATTCTTTTATTGAGCATCCAATTTTTCTCTCTATTTTCCTTATTATACCCCTCAAAGTTTGAACTTCCCTCTGAGTCAGGCCAGCTCTTCCTAATATTCTCCGCAGCATAAGAGAAGTTTTGTCTTTTTTGTGGAGAGGATAGTCTATTTTCTCCAACAGTTCTTCCAAATGCTCGTACAGAAGCTGCAGATCAAACCCATCTGCAAGTGGATTGTTTCCTCCTCCCAGCTCCGAAAGTTCGTAAAGTACAACTGCAACTGCATGGGAAAGATTCATTATAGGATATATTGCAGAGGTTGGAACCGTAATGAGCATATCAAAATGTTTGAGTTCATCGTTTCGGAAGCCATTGTTTTCTCTTCCAAATATAATGGAAACAGTCCCTCTATACTCTTTGAGCTTCTCTTTGAGTTCTCTGGATGTATAAAGCGGAAGACGGATGTGTTCTCCTACCTTAAGGCTAGAAACTCCAGTGGTTCCTATCAGCAGGTTTGAACCTTTTACGGCATCATCAAAACTTGAGGTAATTCGTGCACCTTCAAGAATATCTCTTGCATGCGATGCCATTGCTCTTGCTTCTCCCTCAAGTTTGCAGGGATTTACCAGCACCAGGGTAGTATATCCAAAGTTCTTCATTGCTCTTGCAACAGATCCGATATTTCCCTGGTATATGGGTTCTACAAGCACTACACGGATCTCAAGTGACAAATATCTCAATCCTTTTTTTAAAATCAGTTATTAAAGGAGATTTCATCTCCATAAAGACAGTCACAAACATTCTGTACCCCAAGTAGTAAGACAGATCTTTCAAAAAAATACCTTCTTCTTACTTTTTTTCTATGGAATAAACCCCCGGGCTTCTTGGACAAATAGCTTTGTATTTCCCATAGTTTGTACACTTTTTCTATCAATATAAATTTTAGTCGCTTATTTTTATCGGTTAATATTTGTGAAGACCTAAATATCTTTAGATCCCTTAATTTTTACTTTGACTCTACTATATCACATTCTCTAGAAGGTATATTTTTGAATTTAACTTTTCGTTCATCCTCATAAGCTAATCCACTATTCTCTTCACGAAAGTTAAAGTGAGTGCATTATAGCTTCATATGGCTAGTCGACCACTTTATTTTTTTGAAAATTTAATTATCTTTCTCAAGACTATATTATTGTTTTGTCTGTATGTTAAGTTTGCTTTATTTAAGGTACTGTATATTGAAAAAATCGGTGGCCTTTTTGTGTAAATCTGCGAAAATTGAATGACGTGATTGATAAAACAATAAATATATTATACACAAACAAATAATACTTTTACTGCTTCTTTGAACTATACATTTGATATGTTGAAATACAAATTTAAGTTTTCGAATCTCAATTGCTTAATTATGTCATTTTATAGCATTAATACAAAATCTCGGCATGAGTATGACTACAAATATGGAAAGGATCCCACTAGCTTTCGGGAATATGGTAATTGAGCTGGAAATTCCTGAAAGGAATCTCTTCAGCATTATATTGCCTTCAGAACCTGAAAAAAGAGAAGAAACGGCTTTTTTGATCAAAAAAGCGCTTGAAAATCCCATAAAAAGCAGGCGCCTTTCGGAGATTGTTGACCCCAATACCAGAATCGCAATCCTCGTAAGCGATGTAACAAGGCCAACTCCGACTGCGAAAATTCTTCCTCCTCTGCTTGAAGAGCTTTATATGGGTGGAGCAAAGGACGAGAACATAAAAATTGTTTTTGCTCTTGGGCTCCACCGCAAGCAGACTGAAGAGGAGTCTAAAAAAATTGTCGGAGAGGAAATATATAAAAAAATATTATGCATCCAGCATGACACCCACAGATGCCAACGTATTGGCGTGACTTCACGTGGAACCCCTGTAGAAATATTTGAAGGCGTTATAGATTCGGATATTATTGTAGGAACCGGAAATATTGAATTTCATTATTATGCAGGGTACAGCGGGGGGGCAAAATCAGTACTTCCTGGTATAAGTTCGCAAGAATCCGTGATCACAAATCACAAAATGATGTTTGACGAAAACTCTATTTCCGGGAGAGTGGACGGTGCTGTCAGGCAAGATATGGAAGAAGCCGCAAAAATATCTGGCCTTGACTTTATCCTGAATGTGGTGCTTGATAGCAAAAAAGAGATCGTTTCTGCAGTTGCTGGGGATTTTATCGAGGCCCACAGAAAAGGGACCGAGTGCGTGGATTCCATGTACAAGGTACCTGTGGAACCTGCTGACGCAGTTATAGTTTCGTGTGGTGGATTTCCGAAGGATGTCAACCTTTTCCAGGCAACTAAAGCTCTTGATAACGCAACCAAGGCTGTAAAGGAGGGTAGTTTCATTATCCTTGTGGCTGAATGCGCAGAAGGAATCGGAAACCAGGTATATGAGTGCTGGAATAAAGAATGCAAGAGCCCAGAGGATGCAATCGAGCGTTTCAAACATTGTTTTGAGTTTGGAGGGCATAAGAGTGCAATTGTCGCAAAAATTTCAAAAAAATTCAAAATTTACCTGATATCAAAACTCCATAAGGAACAAACTAGAAATGCGTTCTTTACTCCGATGCCAAACTTGAAAGAAGCTCTTTCTGTAGTACTTTTCGAAAAACCTGATGCAAAGATTCATCTGATGCCTTACGGGGGGCAGACGCTGCCAGTCAGAAAAGATCTCAATTGATAAGCTCTCTTGAGCTTATTTTTAAGTTTTGAATCTAGATTTTTTGAAACAATAAGGGTTACATTAAAAAACAATCGTGATATTCTTTGAATAACATGTCTAAATTATTTTTTACAAAAGTAGTTTATATTTATTAAGAAATAGATATGTACTACTATATCTAAAACAAATTTCACACTTATAAATCTTTCTCTTGATCAACTTGATTGGCATATAAGGATAGAGCAAAATACTAAAGAGATTTCAATAAGCTTCTGATTTGCAAGGGTCATAGATATACAATTTATGAGCATGTGATAAAAGTTCTTTCCACTACTGTTCATAGAGTGAATCTGAAGATGTTGTGTACACCTTTTTGTTATAATCTCTATCATTTAATCACATTGAAATAAAAGGGTATTTTTAGGATAGCTGAAGCAATCTTTAAAATCAAAGAATAACGAACAAGAAAAAAATAGACTCAACTACAGAAATTCGTGGGAAAAATTTGGACATTATTTCCGTGAAAAAAAGAATCAGAGGTAACTCGGAATCCTCTATATTTAGAGTTTGCTATAATATAGAGTAGCGATGAGAACAAAAAAGAATAAAAAGATTGGAAAAAGGAAAGTAAGGTACATTTAAAAAAGGGCAAATGCTTTTATACATGCCTTATTCCAAAAGATTGAAACAAAATTTCGGGATAAATTCCACCGCTTGAGATAGTTTTTTTGTTTTTAAGGTCGTTTACATTAAGCCTAGCAGGCGCAAAAATACCTTCATCAACCTTATAAAAGTCAAACCCTGCTTCTTTGAAGGTTTGATAGAAAGGTTTCCCGAAGTGGGGAGAATTTGTGGAAGGTACCTTCTTTACTAATTCTTCAAGTTCGACCAATTCTCCATCAAAGAGTACTGTATAGTTGGTTTCGCCGCAGTAAATCACACAGTCATTGGTTGAACCCATGCACTGAATATCGTTTCCGACTACCGGAGCAATAGGGGCAATGCCATAGCCGCTCTTAATGCAGTTGATGTCAAAGTCAATTGACTTGAATTTGTGAATTCCAGTTTCCACGACACGGGCGGAAATTTGGACAGAGCCGGCAATAGAGGCTGTGGGAGCAACTGCAATCATCACGTTTTCAGGATCCACACTGCAGTGCTTTGCAATGTACTCGACAACTTTTTCGTCAGGTAGCTTATTGGATTCTATGAACAGAATTGCAGCTTGGAAGTCATCTTGGTATCCTATCTCTTTATAGAGTTCTTTGGGTTTTAAGGCGAGTGCACGCGCAGGACCTGAAACCATTCCGTAGTAATCTCCTACAGAGATTCTCCAGCCTGCATACTGGGAAGCCATACAAGCAATTAACGGATTGTCAGTTGCTATCTGAATTGCTGGCCATTTGAGACCTTTCAGATCAAAGGTAGTATATTGTAGGTCAGCAAGGTCAGCCAGGCAGAGTCTTGCCAGATACATACCGGCTTCATATCCACCGTCTTCTTTAACTCCGCAGTCAATAACTGTAGCCCCATTTTTGAGCTTTATAACTTCTATTTTCAGGTCTTCGCTCCAGTCGAGCATCTCTTCTATGACATATGATCCCATTTCGTTGACACTTATCAAGGTATCACCTTTCTGGCTCTGGGTAAACAGGAATGATGTTCTTGTCAGGATAATTTTCTTTTAGACAACTTTTCATCACGTAGAAGGACGGTATATTGGTTAAGGAGTTGCTTATCTATCAAGAATAATTCTTAATTAGGACCCTTTATAGATCAAAAATCCGGTATTAATAGATAAAAGTTTACTTAGCTGTGTTTTTGTTTATTCAATGAGGTTAACTACAATATTATTTTGGAGCTTTGTCCAATCAATCAGTGTTGACGACGATATTATATATACAGAAATGTATTCGAGACCCGGAGCCCCAAAGTAAAAGCCTGTAGGGAAGCCTTATTATAAACAGAGGAAAGTTCTAGTTTTCAGACCTCTACTTTTTCTAGATTATAATTTCCTTCTCTGAAGGCGTCTATAGCTTCACTAAAGCAACAGGGGGCCCACTTCAAGATAACCTGAATCTAGAACCGTCCTTCTATCTTAAAGGAATTTATTTTCGGCTTTAATAAGCTCTGGAATGTGCACTATCATACGAAGGTCTTTTTCACTGAGAAGATATTTTCCCAGGCTCTCTGCAACAACCCTGTTTTCCCCATGAAGCTTCCATTCACATCTTTATGGCTGGATGCACTCTCCAAGTCTCCAGATTTACCAAGGGCATAAGCTGAAAGATGACACCTGCCTGAAACTGCCATGCGCATTGCACCATGGGCAAAATTTTTGATCTCTACTTCGGTTTGTTAAATTATTTCCGTTATCTATTTAATAGAAAGTTCTCTTGAAAGTAAGATAAGTTTTGCCCCCAGAGTTCTATCAAATTCTGCAGTTTTATGGTTAGTAATATTAGCCTGCGTGGAGACCATGGACTGTAGCTCTGTCTGTCGTGCTTTCAAGATCACAGCAAGGTCCTAGGCGATAATGGCATATATCCCTATCCTTGCAGCTATCGTTACTACTTCCGATAAAACCCCAAGACTATCCTCATTTACTATCTTTTACAGCAAGATAAGCTTTGAGTTCTCTAGCCGTCATCTCACAAACAAAATTCACAAAGTTTTCCGCATAATATCTTTTTCTCTTGCTTGATAGTGGGACTCAAGCGTAAAGTACCTCAGAGCTATCAGGAAAAACAATTGAATTTTTTAACAAAATTGAAATCAAATCTTTTGGTGAACTCTGATAATACGAAAAATATGCCTATAGACATAGTTTAAATCCTACCTCGGAATTGGGATTCATCTGACGGTGAATGGATTTGTGCAAGTATTATAGGATAATCTCGAAAAACAAAACATGCAATATCGGATCACAAAATATACCGGATATGATGAATCCAAGAAACAGATGGACTAACATTTCCTGGAAAATTGAGGAATACAGTGGAGGCATGAAATAGTTTTGTGGTGTGGAAATGAGTAAGCACAAGAAAAGAGTTGCAGAGAGCGCATCTAATGTTTTCATTGAGGACTTTTCTAAGGCTGGAGATATAAGGAATTAAAAACGGAATTTCTTTATTTGGAAATAAAATATAATTTGCAGACTAACAGTAGCTGCATATATAAGCCGACTCGAATATAATTAAAATTAATTAAAATACTAAAAGGTTTGGGATAAAATATTGTTCAAAACTTGATACTTTGTAAGTTCTATTTCGATAAGCTTTAAAATTTTTCCGAGGAATGTTCTCCGATTTGCCTATAAGCATAATACGATTAAAAAAATTGAAAAGAAGGACGGTTTTGAAATTATTTGTGTGCAACCAACGTATTATGAATACAAACATCATTCAATAATATTTCCTACTTAACTAATGAGTAAGCCTCAAGATTAAACTCTCAAAAAAGTAAGGAAATGAACTCACTAGTTGAAGTTTCCCTAACGAAAAGTAGGAGAAAAAATACTCACTTTTTTAGCGATTGCTTTTTCCTCCCGCTTATATGCAGAAAAAATATGTGCATGATTTATTTCGTCTTTCGAATCTTTGCAAAAAGCTGTCTTAAGGTATCTTCGTTACTTTTTGTGAACTCAAATGGAGAACCTGCAAAAGGTTCAAAGTACACCGGCACATCATCGTGCCTGTAAAAAGTCCCGTCACATTCCATGGCATCAATGACTCCTGGGAGCACGATGTCTGAGATAACTGTTGTCGGGCAAGGTATAATATCTAGGTAGATCAGGGGTATTTCGGCAAGGTAGGTCGCGCAGTCCGCAGGGAGATTACTAATAAGGTCAGAGCATACTACAAGAGCTGCATCCACGTCTTTTTCCCGAAGCATGTCTACAGTCGTAAATTCTCCAGGGTTAAAGCGTGGATATCCCCGTGTGAAGTCGAGGCCGAAAGGATAACCATACATGTAGGAAGCTACTTGGTTAAAGCCTACCACATTGCAGTGGCCATGAAGAACTCCAAGAGTAAACTTGGTAAATTTATTAATTTCTTTTACGAAATTCATGACAATTTCCGCGTTCCTATGCTTCCCTATTGATGATGAAAGCCCTAAACCTACTGAAATGAAACCGAAGTTGCAATTTTTCATCATATCGAGCAGCTCTTCCATTACGGAAATAGGAACACCTGTGATCTCTTCAACTGAAGGGTGGGGAATTTTTCCATGCAGGAGCGTAAGAAGTGCACTGATAAGTTCATAATCGGAATTAGGCTTTAGATGTATGTGGAAGTCTGAAGCTTCAGTAGTAGGAGTCTTTCTCGGGTCCAGCGTGATGATCATTCTGTCGAAACGTCCACGTTTAGTCCAGTAGCCACGAGGGAAAACTTCGTACCTTGACATCTGCCTCGGAATGGACTCAAGAGGATTGGTTCCCCAATAGACTATTAGGTCACATCTGTTTTTTTTCTGCCCTTCTGTTGTACCAACTTTTCCAGCTTCCTGGATTCCCATAACTGTTGGCCCATGGTAGATAGATGTATTTGAGTCTACAACTGCACCAAGGTATTCTCCAATATGGAGCCCCACTTCGTGAGCCTCACAGGATATTTCGCTGCCCAAGAAAAGCAAGGGACGTTTTGCAGAAGTGAGGATATATGTGGCTTTTTCAAGAGCTTCATCCCAAGCTACAGGTATCAGTCTCTCCCCTTCCTTTATCAGAGGCTGCTTGAGTCTGTGGGAACTTACAAACTCCTTAAATTTGGCATTTCCAATCTTACATGCATTTTTAGTTTCAATTGTTCCATCCCCGAGTTCTATTTGGATGTCATCGCAGGCAGCCCCACAGGCCGGACAGACTATGTTTTTGAACACCATATTCATTGCCCTCTGACATAAACTTTCAGCACAACATCTTCTGCGCTCAGTACCCTTTCTTCGGTGGGCTCAATTTTCACTGGAGCACCTTTGTAGAGAGGGGATCCCGTAGAAAGGGTATCGGGGTCCACAACCACATTGGTCCAGATTGCTTTTGGCATGAATACATTCCCTAGCCGGACTGAATCCATGCATTTTGCATAAACTACAACTGAATGTTTACCGTTTTTACTTGTCACCTTAACTTTCTCAGGAGAGCAGAGAGTCACAAAATCAACTGGGGAAATCCAGCAGGCTGCGCACTCCTTAGTATACTCAGCCTTAAATTTATCTCCCCCCTTTGCAAGTCTGCCTTCTTCAATCGTACTTCCAGTAATTAGTAATACTTCCATACATCTGACCTCAAAGCTCGGCATTTGTATCCACAGCCACATAAAGCACTCCTTTTGCACGCGTGCTAATCGCATAATCTCCTACGAATTTCTTGAATTTACCTTTTAACTCAACACCGCCAAGAGTGAGCCCTTCTTCAATGCCTATATATTCGAAACCTGGAGAAAAGCGTTCGATTTTACCCCCGATAACTATGGTCCCAGCTGTCATTTCAGCACCTACCCCCCTAAGAGCTCTGCCTTTCACAATGATTAGTCCACCGTTCTGGCGAATCCCACAGAAGCCTTCAACATTGCCTTCCACAAAGATTTCACCTCCATCCATTCCACCTCCTACCTGATGCCTGGCCGAGCCTTCGATTACAATTCGCCCACCTTTCATACCGTGCCATTTGCCTCTGTAAGCACAGCCAACATGATCTCCAGCATTGCCTTTAATGTGGAGTAGTCCCCCTGTCATTTCCATAGCTGGCCAGGAATCCGTATCTCCGGAAACGAAAATTTTGCCCCCTTTCATTCCTGTCCCTAAATGCATGCCTGCAGAACCCTCAATTTCAATTTTTCCTGCACTCATACCTTCTCCAATTCTTTTGACCCTGCTTGCATCACCTTTTATACGGATTATGGTATCAGCTTCAGAACTGCTTCCATTTACTTTTACTTCAAAAAATTCGCAGAGAGGATAGGTCCTTGACCCCTGCCAGATTGGAAGATTTCCGATTTCTTCTGCACTTTTGCCAGCAAAAGAGTCCGGAGTTATAATATTTGCCTCCAGTTTAATATCGACATTCCTTTTTGGAATAAGTATTACTTCTGTCATTACTTCACCTCTCGCCATTAACCTTTATTGGAGTCGGGTTTGCAAGATACTTTTTGGGAGTTGGGTAGTTGGCAAAGCCAAGGGTATAGTACCTGAACCATTCCTTCATATCGGCCAGCATATCTTTTTCCCTTTCATCCTCTACATGCACTTCGGAATAGTGAGTCCGCTTCTCAGGAATGAAAACGACCTCTCCCTTAGCAACAACAATTTCGCCTCCCTTTATGGTATATTCTGCCTTCCTGAAGGTCCTGAGGAGAGCTTCATAATTGTTCGGATCAAGTTGCTGCGGGTTTATGTTGTAAATTGTAATATCTCCGTCAGCACCCACTCCAAGAGAGCCTTTTCTATGCGCCATGCCAATTGTCCGGGCAGGGTTGGCTCTAGTTAGGATCGCAAGATCATAGAGGGAAAGTTCCCGTCTTACTCCTCCGATCTCACTTCTATCATTGGCCCACTTGTGGCATTCACTTAGGGTTTGCTTCCTGTAAGCCTCGGACATGAGCCAGGTCATGACTTCCGGGTATTTAATAAACGGACCTCCGTTAGGACTATCCGTTGTCATAATGGTCTTCCAGGGGTCGTCGATTAACAGGAGACATTCAAGTCCCATCGCCCACTGCACGCTGTGCACTGGATTGGACTTGAGGTAGGTAAAGGGCAGGACACCTGAGCCGCACTCCATCTCAACGTCTTTATTTGACCATTTGTTTCCTGTAAGTATGTATATATCGTGGATGGCAGGCCCGTCTCCGGTCATGGTTGTAGCTTCACCGAAAGGCACGCATCCACTGTCTATTACGACATGATCCTTGTTGTTGATATATCCTGCGAGTTCTTTAACACCAGATTCGAAGTCTGCCCAGGTGGTACCTGCAAAACTATTGAACATCAGGTGGGCAAGGTATACTGAACGATTCTTTGCAGGATTCATTTTGGTTTCAGCCCATTCCACTTCCATGTTCTGCCTGGGCTTTATGCCTTCAGGGATTTTGAGAGATTCTTTTGCAATAGTATAGCAACCCGGATGGCCGAGATTATTTGCATGCAGGTGAAGAGGCATCGGCATGCCCAAGCGTTCGTTAATCTCGGAAAGTCCTTTTATGATCTCTCTTGGGGTAATTTCAAAATGGATGTTGGCCTCATCAATAGAACTTACGTTTTTTCCCCAACCCCAGTTTTCAACTCCCGCGGGGTTGACGCATTTGACTCCATAAGTCTTGTGAGTCTTCATCATCCAAGAAACATAGGCAGCAGCCCTTTCGATGTCACCTTCTCGGAGATAGCGCATCACAAAGAAATTGTTCCCGAGCTCCAGATACCCTCCCATATCAAGAATTGGAGTTGCACGCATTTCTTCATGTGTATGGCGGGCTTCTAGAGGGGGAATTGCAGCTTCAAAGACAGTTGTATAACCCATTGCTGCGTAATCATAACCCTGTTTATAAACTGAGGGTACGGTATAACCGGAACCTGAGTGGATGAGTGACGTTTTCTGTATAGTTGCTTTGTAGTGGTCTTCCGGGCGCGTCAACCTACCGGAATTAACCTTTGAGCCTGCAACGTGAGAATGAGAGTCGACCCCCCCTGGCATGACAGTCTTTCCTAAGGCATCAATACACGTTCCTGTTTTTAGTTCAGCTGCAGAAAGCTCTGTCACAACTTTTCCGTCCTGGACGAAGATATCCATGATTTCCCCCTTTATTTCGTTGAGGGGGTCAAAGACATATCCATTCTTGATCACGACTGTTCCTGTCATTTAGTTCACCTCTCTTTTCACAAACCAGATCGCATTAACAGGACAAATAAGGACGCATACTCCATCTTCCCCGCAGAGTTCTTGGTTTACAACAAAAATTTTTCCGTTTTTAACCTCAAGAAGAGCTTTTTCGTCCATGTTGTTTAAGTGTCCTGCAGCAAGTTCACGGTTATTGAGAGCATTTACCGGGCAGACAATAACACAGTTCCCACATCCCAGACATGCACCTTCATCCGTTTCTATACATGTGCGATGTGTAGCTTCCGGAATAGGAGCTTCGAGTATCTTTTTCTCGAGGAGACCTTTTTTCTCCAAACTCGGCAGAATCGCAGTTTTTCGAACGGTAATAGCATTCACAGGACAGGCAACTTCACAGGCTCCACAATAAATACAGGCCTCAGGGCGGTGAGTTATCTTTTCGACTCTTTCTCCGGATTTGGCTTTTTTGTTAAAAAGAGCATTTGTGGGACAGACTTCCACACAGGTATGGCAGGTCTGACAGATATCCTCAACCCAGTTCCATCGTCCTTTAAAGGGTTTTTCCACGAAAATTGCATTCATCGGGCACACTGCAGCACACCAGCCACAGTGAACGCAGGATGCTGAATTAATGAGAGTTTTTCCAACCAGCTTCAGGCTGCCGTCCTTTGAAATATCCCGGATTACCTCAATACAGGTTCTTGGGCAGATATCCTCACAAAGCCCGCAGTGGACACAGTTTTCATTCACTGTCGTCGGTTTCATGGCCTCGAAAATATAAGACATGTCATTAAGAGTTTTTCCTTCTTGCCTCAATTCAAGAGCACCTGTGGGACAAACTCTTGCACAAATTCCACAAACAAGGCAATCTTCCCCCTTTCTTTCCAGAAAATCCGCATCCAATAACTTTCTTACTACAGCTCCTACGGCTCCTACTGATAGGCCACTTTTGGGGCATGCTTGTACGCAGGTCCCACAGCCGATGCATTTTTCAGGTATATAGATTAGCTGCCGGGTTTTCTTTCCGGAGAAGACCGAAAATCGTTCACATTCTTGCATTTTGCTTACCTCTCAAAGTTATTCTGTGCATGCGCTGCAAAGTAGCTAATTTGCAATGTTCAAATACCAGGCTTGGAGTTATGGATAGTTCATCGTCTTCTCCGAGTCTAGGCTTCTTCGAACACTTCTTATGCTGTAGACTCCTCCAGGAGCCTTTTTGCTTATTATGGCTGCCATTTCCCCCATGTTCCTGATTTATTGCATCAATTGCTTCCGATGGTAGCTACAGCAAGGATCTAGAATGGGGCATAAGTACAGCTTTGCGGCTAGCATATCACATATATGCGTTCTCCTTCTCGGATATCGACCACCCTACTTGCAATATTGAACATATGGATACCGATTAATGCTCCAAAGTTAAGAAAACCATGAAAGAAAATTACCTCTTAGATCTGTGAAAGCACCTCATGATCTTTTTTCTGTTTTAGAATTGCTCCCATAAGATATTTATCAAAATTTTATTTTTTATACAATGTGTATAACCATGGATTTTATTTTTAGCTTTTCTTAAACATAAAGTAGAAGAATACGTGGAGCCAATGTAGCAACATATTGCAAGAAATCTTATTTTTAGAGGTGTTAGGTGCAATATATCCATGCGAAAGTAAGATAAGATTATTACGCTCAAAACTAGATTACATTGATACTGGCATCTTTTGAACCGTCCTCGATAACTACACATCGACCTGGCCGAACTCTGCTACATCGGAGCAGTTCCTCAAATGCATCTTTAGAGCCACTTTGTGTGACGGAGCCTGCAACTTTGCCTTTAAGGCATCCGCCTTCAATAAACAATTCGTTGGTGACAACTAAATAATCATCAGATGCGTTATATAGATTTCCGCGGCATAAATTGTATAAACATATAGGGGAAAAATATATAAAATCTAAATTTATATAATATGTTAGCTAGATAGGATACATTGCTAAAAGGTTTATAAATTCTTTAAAAGTTTCATTATTGTAGAAAATGATCAATGCGGGATTTTGGGAAAATGGTTAAGATCGGCATTATAAAAATGGGAAACCTGGGTATGAGTCAGGTTATCACTCTGATCCAGGATGAAATGGCAGCGCGAGAGGGGATCACAGTACGGGTATTTGGAACAGGTGCTAAGATGGGCTTAGCCGAGGCTATGGACACTGAAACTTTCAAGAAGTGGAACGCAGACTTTGTGATAATTATTAGCCCTAACGCAACAGCTCCAGGCCCCACCGCAGTCCTTGAAGCATGGAAGAACGTGCCATGCATTTTGATCTCAGATGGGCCAAAAAAGAAAGAAGCCAGAGAAGCTTTGGAGCAACAAGGCTTTGGATATATTATCCTCCCGGTAGATCCGCTCATCGGAGCAAAAAGAGAGTTTCTTGATCCAGTAGAAATGGTAGTCTTCAACGCCGATGTGATGAAAGTGCTCTCTATTTGTGGTGTTGTAAGACTTATTCAAGAAGAACTCGACAAAATAACAGAGTATCTTGGTTCAGAAAAGTCCATAAAGGAACTGGAGCTCCCACATATTTTTGCAAAACCAGAAAAATGCATTCAACATGCAGGTTTCTCAAATCCCTATGCGAAAGCAAAGGCTCTTGCTGCCCTTCACATAGCTGAAAAAGTAGCACAGGTTAACTACCCTGCCTGTTTCACGCTAACGGAACTTGACCAAATATGCCTTACAGCTGCAGCAGGACATGAAATAATGGGAGCTGCCGCTCATCTTGCAACTCAAGCAAGAGAAATTGAAAAATCCAATGACACTGTCTTCAGGCAATCCCATGCAAAAAGCGGCATCTTACTAACGAAAACCAAATTATATGAAAAACCAAAATAAAAATTGAAAATCATTTAAAGTTTTGAAATCGAAATCCTTATTAGAAGATCATGAAAAAATGTTCCTGGATAAGAACTCGGAGATTTGTTCTTATTTTCAGGGTTTTTGATTGATAGAAGTCAATTGCCAGTGGAATTAAAGATCAATTTTTGAGATCCTCGAAGATACTAAAAATCTCGAGATTTAAGCAACAATTTGATTAAATAACATATTTAATTAAGTAGCTTCTCCAGTAAGACATGAGAAATTAAAAAATTTAAAACTTAGAATTAAAGAAGAAACTTGAACGAAAAATATGAAATAGTGAATCTGGTCTAAAGTATCCAAGAAAAAGAAAGTTTCAAATTTGATTATTTTAACTGACATTCTTCAGATGTATACAGATGCATAATTCGTTTGCCTATTTGCCCACGATTATTCTAGAGCTCCCTTGCCGTAGATTTACACACGAATTTCATCTATTTTCTCAATACGAAATTAGCTTAAAAATTAATTTAGCTTTCAAAAATAATAGTAGGCAAATAGGCAAACAAATTATATATCTGTATACATTTGCGAAATGTAGGATTATTCATTGAAAAATTTTCCCCTGAATTTTTGACTAATTGCAGTCAATTGCCAATAAAATTGATGATAACTTTTTGTGATCCCAGAATATAGTAAAAAATCTCTAAATTAACAATGATTGTAAAAGAGGGATTTTTATAGAAATCAATGGAGTAGAAATCGAAGATACATATGCAGAAGCTTTTCAGATCAAGATTGCACGAGTGCTCATCACAGCCGTTACAAAACGCTGGGCCCTTGTGGCAGCTACTGAAGCTACAGGCTTCGCAACGTCCGTTATAATGTGTCCTGCAGAAGCAGGAATCGAAAGACTAGCACCCTCAAGTGAAACCCCTGATAACAGGCCTGGAGTCTACATCCAAATCTGTAATTTCAAATATGAAGCTCTGGAAAAACAACTACTTGAAAGGATCGGACAATGCATACTTACAGCTCCTACAACTTCAGTTTTCAATGGGCTTTGTGAAGCTGAAAAGCAATTTAACATCGGCTCCAAACTCAGATTTTTCGGAGATGGTATGGAGTCAGAATCCCAGATTGCAGGTCGCAAAGTATATAAAATTCCTATAATGGAAGGGAATTTCCTGAATGAAATAAATATCGGAGCTGTAGATGGAATTGCAGGTGGTAACTTCTTTATTTTTGGAGATTCACAGATGAGTGCACTGACTGCAGCCGAAGTTGCTGTGGATGCAATTGCAGAGCTCAAAGGTACAATTACCCCTTTCCCTGGAGGCATAGTAGCCAGCGGATCCAAATCCGGAGCAAACAAGTACAAATTCATGAAGGCTACCACTAACGAAAAATTTTGCCCCTCCATAAAAGACAAGATTGAGAACACTGAGATTCCGGCAGATGTCAATTCTGTTTATGAAATAGTTATCAATGGGCTTGATGAAGAAAGCATTAAAGCTGCCATGAGAGCAGGAATTAAATGCGCTGTAACTGTTCCAGGAATCAAGAAAATCTCCGCAGGAAACTACGGCGGAAAGCTCGGGAAATACCAGTTCAAGCTGCACGACCTCTTCTGAGCTCCATATCTTTTTTTGATTTTGGTTATCACAATTTCCTTTTTTACGGATTAAGACGAAGTAAAAAAAAGAACAACATGTAATATAATCACTAAGAAAAAAATATAAAACAGAAAATATTGACTTCATGGACTGATTTTTCGAGATTACATGTAAAGAAAGTATTACCGTACTAATTGGCTATTTTTTGGTCATCAAATTCCAAGAGCTCTGAAACCAGCAGAAAGAATTTCTTTTGGATCAATGCCAGAAACTTGTATCATTACATAAGCTGCGGGGAAAGCTCCTGTAATAATTCCGAGATTTGCGAAGTTGGCGACAAGGAAAATAAGCATGAACCTATTTTTAACATATCTTTGGAGGTTTTAATTCTTCCAGGGTTTTTATATCAGCTATAGTAGAGTTTTGCTGTTTTGCCTCCGACAGGCCAGCAAACCAGCCTTCAGCAATCAATGGTTTCGGAATGCTTAGACAGGCAATCAAAAAAGCATTCAGAGGTGAATAAGGATGGTTTTCGTAGAGTAGAGTCCCGTCTGCCCGCAGGACTCTGGTGATAATGAACCTACATACAAAAGCTATCACAAGGATATTCCTTACTTTGATAGAACTATCTCAAAATCTGTTGTTCTTGATCATCAATATAAACAAGCCTTCATTGCATTTCTTTAGAAGTAAAACGATATTTGCTATCCTTTTTTCGTACTTATTATTCTACTATCTCTAAGATAATATATTATCCTAATACTTAACAGAACCGTTTATCGAAATTTTCTAGTATTAAAGAAGTTATGATATTTTTATTTCATTAAAAATCATGGGCATGGGGAATATGCAAGCTGAAGAGAAGAGAATTGATACTGAGATTCTAAAATTCGAATAAATGGGCCTTGCCATCACTATAATAACCATAACTCAAGAAGGGAAATATCAAAAAATTCGAATGAATTTCACGAAGAAAGTGGGCATAAGCCTGCTGGAGATACGCTGCACCATGATTATTCGGAAGGTCAAGAAGACATGCTGGCGAGAAGTCAGATCATGAGCATTTTGGGGAGGGGGAATATCATAATCATGAACAGCACGAAGAGATTAAGCATGAACAGCATAAGGAAAGTAAAAATCGAGCCCATGAGCAACATAAAGAAATGAAGCATCAAGGCCATGAGAAACATGAAGGAATGAAACATGAAGGCCATGAGTCATCCAGAGATAGATCATAGCAATCACCATGCTCATATGCTTGCAGATTTCAAAAGAAGATTTTCGTTTCTCTTGTATTAACTATCCCGGTTTTGCTGCTTTCTCCTACTATCCAGAGGTTTTTCGGCTTTGACTTTATGTTTTTGGTGTGGATTTCATCAACTTCCTGCTTTCCTCAATCGTTTATTTCTATGGAGGCTACCCGTTTCTCGAGGGAATAAAAGAAGAGCTTGCTGAAAAGACTCCTGGGGGTGGTGATTCTAATAGCTATTGTCATCAGTGTGGCTTATATTTATAGCTCTGCTGCGGCTTTCGGGCTTCAAGGAGGAGTGTTTTTCTGGGAACTGGTGACCTTTATCGATGTAATGCTGCTCGGGCACTGGTTGGAAATGCAGTCGGTAATGGGAGCTTCAAAAGCTCTTGAGGAACTGGTAAAGATCATGCAGTCGGTTGCTCACGTGATAACAATCTGGATCTTTGAACAGCGCATCGGAGGCTTACGACTGCGCTCTCAGCATAGATAATTCCGTAATGTCAGAATCCTCTACGAATCTATCCTAAAATATTTTCTTTTCCCGCTGCGTCACCATGCTAAAGGTTAAGAAGGAGACAAAGGAGTGGAAGGAAAAGAAGGAGATAAAGGAATTGGCTAAACCAAAGCAGTTCATGGAACCAAAGAGGTTATGGAGCCAAAGACTTATGAAGGCCCTGAACTTATGGATCCCTACGAACAATTTAGCGAAGCATTCGATGAGCTTGGAGAGCGATTGGAACGGTTGGAGTGGGTAGTAAATAAGCTCACGCCATTCATACCGAAAGAACAGCGTTCCGACTTGAAACAAAAAGCAAAGGTCAAGCGCGAGGAGTAGGAGTCTGGGCCTTGTTTCTGATCCTAGACCAATACCTAACTGAATTCAACTTCAGGTTAAAACGGGTTACAGAACGTACGGAGATGAAAACACTTCTCCTGACGAGCGCTCAGGTTGCTCTCGATTTGGCGCTCATCTTCCGTTTATCGGAGCAAGATGCTAGCATCCATCTGCAATATCAGGACGCAACCATCGAGACCCTCTATATCAATGGCGTCTATTGCGGAATTAACGCCTTCGAACCTAGGCTATGGGAACAATTCACCCTTGATTTTGCAATAAACATAGCCAATAGGCACTTCCCCCTCCAGATATTCCCGGTGGTACTCGTCTCACTGGGCAGCCTGGGGGTCTCAGAGCCTAAAAACGGTATGGTAAAAGTCAAGATCCTGGCCATCAATGATCTCCCCGGCCAACTTGAGACGCCCACCAGCAAGATGGTTATAGGTTATAATGAGACAGGTATTCCCATAAATGTCGATGTCGGGGGTACAGAGTACCTGGCCACCCACATAAGGAGGCTCAGCTATGAGAACCCCAATACATTTGTTGTCTCAGCTGGAGACTCTATAGATGCTAACCCGCTTGTAAAAGCATCAAAACGCGATCAAAAGTCACATTGGGTATTTTATCCTGAAAATATCAACCCTGTATCAGTAGACAACATACAAAATAGCAAAGAGCCAAAATATCTTTAAAATAAAAAATTGTTAGTAAATGGATACCGTAGCTGTTAATAGCCATGTTTCTCCATTTCTTTAAGAACCACTGCACTGAAATCCGTAAAATGCTGGATCCCTCCGGTCCAGGCAGCGATCATCATGGCGTCAGTTATCTCTGCTCTGGTAGCTCCGAAATGATGAAGCCTTTGCAGGATTTTGACTGCGCTTTCTGTGTTGTTGTTGGAACAGGCAATAGCAAAAACTATAAGGTGTTTTTGCTTCATGGAAAGCCCACCATCTCTTTCATACCAGACTGCTTTATAAAAACCAGCGATACCTTCAGCAAAGTCTTCGTTTATCTGTTCAGCATATACAACAGACCTGGGCACAAAGCCCTTTATTTCCTTGATTTCTTTAGCATCTTTCCCCATAATTATCATATTTCAATACGAGAGAATCGGATATAACAATATCTTTACAAATTTTCATGGATCTGAATTTCCACAGATGTCTCTGTAGTTATGATATTTTGTAACTCTTTAGCCATATCTTAGGACCCACCGCGAATTAACTTAGGCACATTTTTACACCGTACTTAACTATTTTCATAAGCTGTTCCATCGATTATGTTCCATAATAATTATGCGTTGCCTAAGTTATTTCGTAGCGAGCCCATAGTATACAGTTGTTTTTTAAAAAGTACTTTATTACTGATTAAATAAAGATGTAATAAAAGGCCATCTCTTGAGATAAAAGGTAAAATACAGTAGTTTTAGAGGGAAACGACTGGATTTTTAGATACCATTCTGGGAAAGTGGATAGCTATTGGAGCAGGTACGTATATTACGATCGAAACTGCTGATATTGTTCTGGTTAAAAACGATCCAAGGGATGTTTTGCATATAATTAGGCTTTTCAAGAGTACCTACTCCAAAATGTATCAAAATCTTCTTTGGGCAACAGGATTCAATATTTTTGCAATTCCACTTGCTGCAGGGATTCTCTACGGATATGGACTTTTATTGAGCCCTTCTATGGGTGCAATTCTCATGAGTCTGAATACCGTAATCGTAGCTGTGAATGCAAAAACTTTGAAGATTGAATTATTTGATTAGTTTCCTTATTTTGCTTACACTATCAAAAAAAGCTTCATCTGAAAGATTGAAATGAGAAGTAACAAAAAAATACAATTATAAGTCCGACAAAAATAAAACCAATAGCTTTAATAATGTCGAAACGTTTCTTCGGAACTTCTATAAGAGTATTGAGGGAAGGGATACTTTTCGGATATTTAAGATATTTAATTACTCCAGGTTTGTGCCCTGCTCCTATCACCACAATGACAGTTTTGTTTCCACATGCAGCGATATTAAGTATATTTCCTGCAAGATACGCGTCTCGTTCATCAATTAAAACCTCGGCTGCTGTAGGGGCAAACCCCCTGAGTTCACTTACAAGGGTAGTTACAACATCCTGTTCTGTTATTTGATCGATGTCTATATCGGTTCCTTTCCCAATTCCTATAAGACCGTCAAGCAGGGAGATAATCATCCTGATTTTTTCCAGGAATTTCATCTTTCTCCAAAATCGCTGAAGAGTCACCTGGATATCTCGGTCAATTAAGGCAACTTTAGACCCTAAAGTCTCGGCTTCCTCGATCGCAGCAAGCATCTCAGCGCCTGGTTTTACGCCCATGTCTTCACCTATCTTTTTCTGCATATAGGCAAGAACCCATTGAATAGTGTAGTAGTAGATCTTCCCTTCAAAAAGAATATCTTTGATAGGAACCTGGTTTTCCTGGACATTCCCTTTTATAGAATCATAACGCCCCCTGCAGAGCTCGACAGCAACAACATCTGGTTTCAGATTTTTGATAGCGTCCTTAACTTCAGCGACACTTTTTTCTGAAACATGGGCTGTCCCTATAAGCACAATTTTTGAATGGTAGTATTCATCCTTGCAGTCACATGGGAATTGAGAAAGCAAAGGAATTGAGATTTCCACAGCTGAGTCAGGAAGCGTCTCTGTAAAAAATTTGGAAGTTATACCCATTTTTACTTCAGCTTCCCAGGGTTCTACTGCAGATGAGGGAAAAGAGACTTCATTTTTTCTTTGTATATTAATTGGAGAATCAGAGGGTGTAGACTTCTCGACAGAAATTGAATTTTCTGCGGATTCGGTCACAAGTTTGTTCATAGAATATATCGACTCCTAATATGAACTGTGGAAATTATAGTCAGAGTCACTGTTATAGTGATCTGTAATTTAGGGTTCTGCATTATCAATCTCTCTGCTATGGCGAATTAGGAATGTTGGATGAAGTTACATTACTTAAAGGATTGAGGTCTTGTCCAGAAGTTGTTGAATTCCAAAAAAACGAATACATATTAATAATTTTTATAAGCATTTAAAGATATTCTCTTGCTCACAGTTTCCAATAACTCATATCAACTACCAGATTGAATTTTATAGCGTGAATAATTCAGCTTTCCACATAAAATAATCAAGTTATAGAAAAGTCTAATTGTAAGCAGATAATTATCTGATGGTAATTACTTGCAGGAATTTATATCTTGCTACGGTTGTATTTTTCTATTTTTATTTATATTGTCTCATTCTAAATTTATTCAGACAAAATTATTTAGTGACTATTTAGATAGGAAAATATGATATCAATAGCTGTTTTAATTAATATTTGCTGGGTCAGGTTTTAGGGATCAATTTTCTCTAATTGCTGGTTATTTTTGGATACCTGAATGTTACTTAATTTGGTGCATTTTTTAAATATAATCCGTCATAATAAAAGTTAATAAGTATTGTTACAATAACTCGATTTGCTGTAGTGCGAGTGACTATTCTTATTAATTTACAATTTTTCTCAATAGTTCACAAAAAACTTCATCAATACATCTTAATTTTCATTTTTTATGATCGCTTATAGAAAATTCAATATTATAGCGTTCTAAAGTACAAATTATGCATACTTCCCAATAAACCGACATTATGCAGATTTATACAGGTGTATAATTTGTTTGCCTATTTGTCCACTATTATTCATTGAAAGTTAGATTACTTCTTAAGCTACTGCCATATTGAAAAAATAGATTGTATCCTTGTGTACATATGTGAAAAGTAGGATATATCTATCTACTAATCATAAAATGTAAGTTTAACCACAGAAAGCATGGAAAACTATGGAAAAAAGGAACTAAAAGCAATTTTACTGTCTCTTTAGGTTGTTTAACGTTGTGTTTAAGTTTAGTAAAAAGATGGCCATGCTTGATTACAAATCTATTTTTTAACTATTCAGCTTGAAAAAACCAATATATATATCTATTTTTAATATACTAAGCAAATTTCGATGGGCTTATTTTCTTCAACTATCTGCTATTAATTCTGTTTTTTGTTTTTCCCATCAGTTAATAATCAGAAGTATCTATTGCGTCAAAGTAGATGTCAACAAATTAATTTTTGGTAGGCTGAATAGTTACCTATTTTTTTAAATTTTTGAAGTGTTAATTTTTTCTATGGAGACTATAAACAGAATCTCTCAAATATCTAACTCGGATAATATCTGAAGCTAACGTAATCATTATGTTTAAAATGCTTTTTTACAGCAATTGCATGGTCTTCCAGACTTTGAACTTGAGAAACAATGTATTGATCGGATTTCTTTCAGGAAATTTTTTGATTTTCCTGAGTATATACCAGACAGTATCAAGTCTGTTCATTCAGAAAAAGAATTATTGATAACTGCAAAGAAGAGTAAATATGGGGACAGTTACAAAGCCAACTTGGTTGCCTTGGTTTTGAAAATAAAAATGGGAATATATTCAGGAAGCTACTTTTGCCCATTCAGATTCTGGACATGCAAAAGGAGATAAACCTCGGTGAAATGGAGCAAAAACAAGGATAATCAGAGACATAATCTGAACAAAAAAAGGGTAATAAGTCACACTTTGGATATAAATTTCATAGCATAATAGATAGGGATTATGAGTTGATAAGAAGATTCAAAACAATAATTGCAAAACTTCATGATTCTCAGGTAGATTTATCAGAAAAAAATGAAGTTATTTGCAGAGATAGAGGATACTTTGGAGCAAAATTAAAAGGTTGTGATTCAACAATGAGAAGAGTAGTAAAAGAATATCCTCTGAAAATGAGTGACGTATTCAGAAACAAGAGGGTCCGCTCAAAAAGAGCTCCAAGGAAAGAGTTTATGCGGTAACTAAAAAGATGTTCAAAGCAAAAAAAGTTATTGTCACTACTGTCAAAAGAGTGAATCTGAAGATTTCGTATAAAGCTTTTTGTTATAATCTCTATCATTTAATCACATTGAAATTAAAAGGGTTATTTTAAGGATAGCGGAACTATCCTTAAAATAAAAGAATAATGAACCAGAAAAGAAAAAAATAGAGTTAACTACAGAAATTCGTGGGAAAGATTTGGGCAGGATTCCCGCTAAGAAAAAAATTATATGTAAATTGAAATCCTCTTTGGTATTCTGCTTATTCTTATGTACCAATCAAGTTTTTCAGGAGAAATATTTATTCAGTAATATATTTTTTGAGATCTCGTCATAAATATAACTATTTTTTTATAAAGTTGAATGCTTTATGTAGAAAACTATAACTCATGATTACATTTATCTAGTATTTTCTTATTTCTAGTGATCTATATTTTGAGTAAGTTAAATGTGAAATAATTACCCATATTAATGATAATTTCAAAGATTCTGGAGGAAAAATTTTCCTTCGAATGAAGTAATCAAGCCTGGGAAAGCACAAAGGTTTTTTTAAGCGAATCTTCAAGTTAATTCTAAAAAAATTCTAGCTGGAGAAAATGCATCATGCAGGAAAAAATCAAGGAAATCGCAGATAGAGTCCGTGAACTACGGGAACTGTCCGAAATCCCGGTCAAAGAAATGGCAGAATATCTGCAGATATCCAATGAGACTTACAATAAGTATGAAAGTGGAATTGAAGATTTTCCGGTAAGTATCATTTTTGAAATTGCACACAAGCTACACATAGACATGGCTACTCTCTTGACAGGGGAAGAGCCGCATATGAATATTTTTACCGTCACGAGGGATAAAAAAGGGACTAGCGTTGAAAGGAGAAAGCAGTACCGATATAAGAACCTGGCTGAAAAATTCATCCATAAAAAAGCCGAATTTTTCATAGTCTCAGTTGAACCCAAACCTCAGGAGATGATACCTGAAACAAACTCTCATCCAGGACAGGAGTTCAGTTATGTGCTCGAGGGAACGTTGAAGGTTTACATTCACAATAACGAAATTATTCTGAAAGAAGGAGATTCAATTTATTTTGACTCCAATTATGAACATGCTATGGAATCTATGGGAGGAAAGCCAGTTAAGTTCTTGGCAGTTATAATGTAAATTCGATATCAAACTAGATGAAAACTAGATGTTAGAGATAATGCCTCGGAAAACTTTTGAAACTCAAAATATCCCTAAGCTTTCAAAATGCAAAAAGCATGAACATACAAGTAGATAAAACTGGTGTCAAAAATGACTTCCTTGCTGAGTCAATTTGTTTCCCAAACCGATTTTGAATCTTTTGAGGATTTCCAGGAAAATTTTAAAATCCTGGTCCCTGAGATCTTTAATTTTGCCTATGACGTTGTAGATGCCTATGCGAGAGATTTTCCTGAGAAAATTGCCATCGTTTGGTGTGATGATAATGGGTGTGAGAGAATCTTCACTTTCAAAGACCTCAAGTACTACAGTGATAAAACTGCAAATTTCTTCGCAAAACACGGGATCTGGAAGGGTGACTATGTAATGCTTACCTTAAAAAGCCGTTATGAGTTCTGGTACTGTATCCTGGGACTACATAAACTTGGAGCTATTGTTGTGCCTGCAACCCATATGCTCAAAACACGAGATATATTGTACCGGATCGAAAAGGCTGGATTGAAAATGATTGTCTGCATATCGGAAGATGGAGTTCCTGAACAGGTGAACGAGGCCCATTCTCATTGTGGGGATATCCCATTCAAAAAAGCAGTAGTTGGAGAAAAAAATGATGAAGGCTGGATTGATTTCAGGAAAGAACTTGAGGAGGTTTCCCCTTATTTTGAACGCCCTTCAGGTGAGGCTGCTACTATAAATGATGATATTTGTCTTGTTTATTTTTCTTCAGGAACTTCTGGTTTCCCAAAAATGGTGGAGCATAACTTTACCTACCCTTTGGGCCATATTCTTACTGCAAAATACTGGCAGAACGTCGAAGATAACGGATTACATTATACTGTTGCAGACAGCGGTTGGGGAAAATGTGTCTGGGGTAAAATCTACGGACAGTGGATAGCAGGCTGTGCGGTTTTTGTCTATGACTACGATCGGTTTGAAGCCAAAAATATGCTTGAAAAAGCCTCTAAATACGGTGTTACAACTTTCTGTGCCCCGCCTACAATATATCGATTCCTTATCAAGGAAGACTTGACCAAGTATAATTTCAGTACTCTTAAATATGCGGTTGTTGCAGGCGAACCCCTGAACCCTGAGGTGTTTAATAGGTTCCTTAAATTTACAGGTATAAAGCTCATGGAAGGGTTCGGTCAGACTGAAACTGTTGTTGCTATTGCAACCTTTCCATGGATGGACCCTAAACCAGGATCTATCGGAAAGCCAACTCCTGGTTATAAGATTGAGCTTATGGATAAGGACGGCAGGTTATGTGAGGCAGGCGAAGACGGAGAAATTGTAATCAACACAAAGGAAGGAAAACCTGCTGGGCTCTTCGTTCATTATGGAAGAGATCCTGAGAAAACTAAACAAGACTGGCACGATGGTTATTACCACACAGGAGATATGGCATGGATGGATGAAGAAGGGTACTTCTGGTTTGTAGGAAGAGCTGATGATATTATCAAGACTTCTGGATATAAAGTAGGACCTTTTGAAGTAGAAAGTGCTCTTATTCAGCACCCTGCAGTGCTCGAATGTGCAATTACCTGTGCTCCAGATCTTGAAAGGGGTCAGGTTATCAAGGCAACAGTTGTGCTTACAAAGGGCTGCACTTCTGGAGAAGTACTTAAAAAAGAGTTGCAAGAACACGTAAAAAAAGTCACTGCGCCCTACAAATATCCACGTATCATAGAATTTGTGGACGAACTTCCAAAAACAATTAGCGGAAAAATCCGAAGGGTAGAGATCAGGGATAGAGATCAAATTTAATAAGGAATGTATAATAATAAGGCAAGTGCATGAATTTATAACAAAATTGGAACTCACTAAAACTAAGCAGTCTTTTCCAGAAAAAAGGCACATAATTAGTCAGATAATACGGCTATAAAAATAAAATATATTTTTAATTTATTTTTATTATAATTGAATCTTTCGTAGCTTGCTGCGGGGATGAAAACTTCTCAGCTAACTGTTATTCACTAACTATCGTAAATACCTATACTGTCTAAAGCTATCGTTTACTACTTCTTGAAAATTAATTAATGTTGGGTTAAAAGAATAATAAATACGTTATTTATTCTGTGGTACTGTGACATATAAAGGCAATTATATGAAAGAGATGAAATTTTCTAGATATGATATATATTGCGTTTTTTGGTTTCCTAAAGTTATTGGCTGATATAAAATTTTGTTTTCTAAGGGTGAGGACTCTAAGTCTCTAGAGCAAGTTCAGGTTCATTGTAGTTCCAAAATTTACTAGCACTAGTTTTCTATTCTGAGAAAATTTCAATAAACTTCAGATTTCAACAAATTGCTTATAGGCTTTTTAAACAGCCAGCCAAAAATTGGGGTTTATCTAAATACTCTAAACATAACGAAAAAAATTATATATAAGCACAAATTTATGCAATATGTGAACCAGTTCTTTAGAAGTACCATTATTGGAGAAAGTGGTCAACGCCAGATTTTTGGGAAAGTGGTTAATATCGGCATTATAAAGATGGGAAACCTGGGGATGAGTCAGGTTATCAATCTGATCCAGGATGAAATGGCAGCACGAGAGGGGATCACAGTACGAGCATTTGGAACAGGTGCTAAGATGGGCTTAGCCGAGGCTATGGACACTGAAAGTTTCAAGCAGTGGAACGTAGACTTTGTGGTAATTATCAGCCCTGACGCAACAGCTCCAGGCCCCGCTGCAGTCCTTGAATCATGGAAGAACGTGCCATGCATTGTGATCTCAGATGGGCCAAAAGATATGGAAGCCAGAGAAGCTTTGGAGCAACAAGGCTTTGGATATATTATCCTCCCGGTAGATCCGCTCATCGGAGCAAAAAGAGAGTTTCTTGATCCAGTAGAAATGGTAGTCTTCAACGCCGATTTGATGAAAGTCCTCTCTATTTGTGGTGTTGTAAGACTTATTCAAGAAGAACTCGACAAAATAACAGAGTACCTTGCTTCCGAAAAGTCCATAAAGGAACTGGAGCTCCCACATATTTTTGCAAAACCAGAAAAATGCATTCAACATGCAGGTTTCTCAAATCCCTATGCGAAAGCAAAGGCTCTTGCTGCCCTTCACATAGCTGAAAAAGTAGCACAGGTTAACTACCCTGCCTGTTTCACGCTAACGGAACTTGACCAAATATGCCTTACAGCTGCAGCAGGACATGAAATAATGGGAGCTGCCGCTCATCTTGCAACTCAAGCAAGAGAAATTGAAAAATCCAATGACACTGTCTTCAGGCAATCCCATGCAAAAAGCGGCATCTTACTAACGAAAACCAAATTATATGAAAAACCAAAATAAAAATTGAAAATCATTTAAAGTTTTGAAATCGAAATCCTTATTAGAAGATCATGAAAAAATGTTCCTGGATAAGAACTCGGAGATTTGTTCTTATTTTCAGGGTTTTTGATTGATAGAAGTCAATTGCCAGTGGAATTAAAGATCAATTTTTGAGATCCTCGAAGATATTAAAAATCTCGAGATTTAAGCAACAATTTGACTAAATAACATATTTAATTAATTAGCTTCTCCAGTAAGACATGAGAAATTAAAAAATTTAAAACTTAGAATTAAAGAAGAAACTTGAACGAAAAACATGAAATAGTGAATCTGGTCTAAGGTATCAAATAAAAGAAAGTTTCAAATTTGATTATTTTAATTGACATTAATAAGATATACACAGATGTATAATTCGTTTGCCTATTTGCCCATGATTATTCTAGAACTCACTTCCAGTATGTGTACACATGAATTTCATCTATTTTCTCAATACGAAAGTAGCTTAAAAATTAATTTAGCTTTCAAAAATAATAGTAGGCAAATAGGCAAACAAATTATACATCTATGTACATCTGCGAAATCTAGGATTATTCATTGAAAAATTTTCCCCTGAATTTTTGACTAATTGCAGTCAATTGCCAATAAAATTGATGATAACTTTTTGTGATCCCAGAATATAGTAAAAAATCTCTAAATTAACAATGATTGTAAAAGAGGGATTTTTATAGAAATCAATGGAGTAGAAATCGAAGATACATATGCAGAAGCTTTTCAGATCAAGATTGCACGAGTGCTCATCACAGCCGTTACAAAACGCTGGGCCCTTGTGGCAGCTACTGAAGCTACAGGCTTCGCAACGTCCGTTATAATGTGTCCTGCAGAAGCAGGAATCGAAAGACTAGCACCCCCAAGTGAAACCCCTGATAACAGGCCTGGAGTCTACATCCAAATCTGTAATTTCAAATATGAAGCTCTGGAAAAACAACTACTTGAAAGGATCGGACAATGCATACTTACAGCTCCTACAACTTCAGTTTTCAATGGGCTTTGTGAAGCTGAAAAGCAATTTAACATCGGCTCCAAACTCAGATTTTTCGGAGATGGTATGGAGTCAGAATCCCAGATTGCAGGTCGCAAAGTATATAAAATTCCTATAATGGAAGGGAATTTCCTGAATGAAATAAATATCGGAGCTGTAGATGGAATTGCAGGTGGTAACTTCTTTATTTTTGGAGATTCACAGATGAGTGCACTGACTGCAGCCGAAGTTGCTGTGGATGCAATTGCAGAGCTCAAAGGTACAATTACCCCTTTCCCTGGAGGCATAGTAGCCAGCGGATCCAAATCCGGAGCAAACAAGTACAAATTCATGAAGGCTACCACTAACGAAAAATTTTGCCCCTCCATAAAAGACAAGATTGAGAACACTGAGATTCCGGCAGATGTCAATTCTGTTTATGAAATAGTTATCAATGGGCTTGATGAAGAAAGCATTAAAGCTGCCATGAGAGCAGGAATTAAATGCGCTGTAACTGTTCCAGGAATCAAGAAAATCTCCGCAGGAAACTACGGTGGAAAGCTCGGAAAATACCAGTTCAAGCTGCACGACCTCTTCTGAGCTCCAGATCTTTTTTCGATTTTATTTCTCACAATTTTCTTTTTTACTGATTAAGGATGAAGTAAATAAAAGAACAACGAGTAATATAGTGATAAGGAAAAAATACAAAGCAATAAATATTGACTGTCCAGATTAATTTTAAATAAATAAGTTTATTTTCAGTCTAATTTGCTTTTATGTTTCTAAGTTTATATTATTTGCTGTCTCATTTTCACTATTATAATATAACTCGCTCACTTATTTGGATGTAGTATCTATTTTTCTAATCAAAAATATAAACAAGGGATGGGCCACTGATAGGTTCAAAGTAAGGTTTTTTTCTCTAGAAAAAGAATACTATTAGATCCTGACGACTTCACAAATAATAAAAAATAAATATTAATATTTTTTGTTTTTTGATTGGTAGCACCAACCTCCGCTGTATCAACATATGGATCGCTTGAAGCAGCTGATGGATCGTCCGACGAAACTGATGGATCTTATCAAAAAAAATGAAGAGAAAAATTGGAAGCAAAACCATTGGACAGATATCAAGGTGGCCTTCTACATACATTTTTAATTTTATTTTTAACCATTTTATTCTTATGTACCATTGTTTTCTTGAATTATAAACAACTTTAACATTATTATATTTTTCATATCAATGTTGATATTTAGGAAAGCAGAAACCTTTTGGGGTAAACAATTTTATTTTTCAGTTTTTACATTTGATTTTGAAAAATTTCTTCCTCTTCAAGAGATGAAAAAGCATTTTTTTGGTTTTAGTTATTGCATTAATTTTAATAAAATATGCTATTTTATTTTGAATCAGTGCAAAATTGCTCTCAAATTTTGGGTGAAACTGAGAAAATGCATAGGTTTCAATACAAAAAAATACTGTATGTTAAATATTATACTATTATCGAACTTTAGTGAACCTACACTAGTTGCGATCGAAAAAGCTTTCAGATGAAGGTATTGATTCTCAGACTATGTTATAAATTCTTAGATAGCTTAAATAACATTATAGGTTTTAAAACTTATTTGGATTATCTTTAAGAAGAAAAAATAAATATTTTTGAGAATATAAACAGAGAAACTGATGAAATTTATACAACTTTGGAAGTTTTGGTAATATTCAATTATTATTGCAATCAGGTACTTCAAAAAACAAATAATTAAAATATATCAGACCTTCTAATTAAAATTAATAGAAGCTCTTTATTCCAAAGGATTTATATAGAACCCTTATTTTTCCGTGCCTATGGCATTTGTAGAGTTATCGTGTGGCGAAGCATCAAAATACAATCAAAAGTAGCATTGGAGATTTCATCTTGAAAACACCAATCTTGTATCAGTGGATGACCTATACACCCACTATCTGAAAATATATATAGATATTTATTTGTATATCATTCCAAAGTCTTAAATAAAAGAATATTGTTAGTCAGTTGTTGATCTTATAAAAGATTAATATATCCAAACTTTGGTATGAAAGTACATTCAAGTACTTTCATGTCTTGTGCCCGTTGTTCGAAGAATATCAGGTTCGTCATGAGTTCTATAGGAATATTTTTGTGCATACAATTTTTAACAAATCACTGACATGACCAGATTTTAACGAACTCCTAAATTTATATTTCCACTAGGCTTTGCTATTCTTTAATTTGAGTATAGAATGTGCAACTCCTAAATTATAAATAGGCACTCACAGGGAATGGAACATAAACCAAACACAACCATTCAGCCTACTGAAAATAGTTAATTGATATCAATTTTGACATAATATACATTTTCAATTACTTACTGATAAAAAAAACATAATCAATAACCAACAGTTACAAAAACGGATTCACTGAAATTTGACAAGAGAATTTCAATAAAAGATGGTTATTGATCTTGTATTCCTTAAGCTGAATGGTTGCAGAACAGGAGACTAAAAGATGAAATCTAGACAACTTGATCAAACATCCCTGAGTGTATCAACTTTCAGTTATGGAACGTTTTACGATAGCTCTTGCTCGCCGTTGTGGCGGAGAGAGGAGTGATTCGCTTTGGCGAAAATCCTTTGTGTTCTGTATGACGACCCGGTAACTGGCTACCCGCCGTCGTATGCTCGGAAAGACATCCCGGAAATAGGGCGGTATCCTAATGGACAAACGGTACCTACGCCCAATGCTATCGACTTTCGGCCGGGAGAATTGCTTGGCAGCGTCTCTGGCGAGCTTGGATTGCGGAAGTTCCTGGAGGCAGCCGGGCATACTTTAGTGGTGACATCTGACAAGGACGGGCTGGACAGTGTGTTTGAAAGAGAGCTTCTGGACGCAGACGTGGTGATCTCGCAGCCGTTCTGGCCTGCGTACTTGACTGCCGACCGAATCGAGAAGGCTCACAAACTAAAGCTGGTGATTACCGCTGGAATCGGCTCGGACCATGTTGATCTACAGGCGGCAGGGGAGCACGGGCTGACGGTAGCGGAAGTGACCTACTCGAACAGTATCAGCGTAAGCGAGCACGTGGTTATGATGATCCTGGCGCTGGTGAGAGACTACATACCAGCATACGGGTGGGTAATTCGTGGAGGATGGAACATCGCGGATGCGGTTTCCCGGTCATATGACCTAGAGGGAATGCATGTGGGTACGGTCGGTGCAGGCCGAATTGGAGAGGCTGTTCTCAGGCGGCTGAAGCCGTTCGGAGTTAAGCTTCACTACACGGAACGTCACCAGTTGCCGGCGGAGGTGGAGCAGGAGCTAAATGCGGAATACCACCCAAATGTCGAGTCGATGGTGCCTGTATGCGACGTTGTGACGATAAACGCACCGCTACATCCGCAGACGGAGAACATGTTTAGCGATGTGCTAATTAGCAAGATGAAACGAGGAGCCTACATTGTGAACTGCGCTCGCGGGAAAATATGTGACCGTGATGCAGTGGCACAGGCCCTGATGAGTGGGCATCTGGCAGGCTATGCAGGCGACGTTTGGTTCCCACAGCCGGCGCCGAAGGATCACCCTTGGCGGACGATGCCGCATCATGGAATGACACCTCATACGTCTGGGACATCACTCTCAGCGCAGGCAAGATACGCAGCAGGTACGCGTGAGATTCTGGAATGCTGGCTAGAGGGACGCCAGATCCGCGAAGAGTATCTTATTGTGGACCGCGGACAGTTGGCAGGGACGGGTGCCCGTTCGTATACCGAGGGTAATACAACCAGTGGCTCGGAGGAAGCATCTCGGTTCCGAGCATAACACTAATCATAGACTGCAGCAAGCTGGGAGACTTTTTATTATTTTATTGTCTCCAAATTTTTTCTATACTCTTTCTAAACAATCAAAGATAAAATAAGAAATTTTTCATTGTTTTCTGGGCTTTTGATTGATTGCAATCAATTGCCAGTGAAATTAATGATAAATTTTTGCTATCCCATAATATATTAATAAGCATCTTGTGGGATGATTGAGAGCTCATTACCTTCTTGAGGAAACCCGATACAAAGGAGTTCATTGATATCAAGTTCTTCTAAAAATTTAGATGTATCATCTGTAGGTCACTTTTTATTTCACTGCAAAAAGCATGACGCAAATTCAATGATTTTGCTGACAAAGTTTCTGTTTTTATTATCTCCACTGATGCAGAGCTTTTCGCATAAAAACTGTGTATCAAATATGAATCGAGTTTCAAGCTCTCTAATAGGAATCCTAAAAATTTATTATTATACTTTAATCTCTGTTCCAATAATCAAAGAGTTAGCTTTCAGACTCGTGGACCCCTCTATTTCCACTGCAGCTACCCATCCATTAGAGATGTTGTTTCGCTTTATTTAGTTTATTTTTTCCACCTGTGATCGTTTCTTTAACATAAGAATTTCCGGCTAGCGTAGACCGATCAATTATCATTAAATTTTTCTTTTAGTCCCAATTTCTACTGTAGATCACCTCCATGCCAGAAGATTAGGGAAACTGAAACCATAGGAATTCCTGGAATAGATAACCTCGGAAATCTGCAGATCTATAAATTTTCTCAAAAATGGGTTCATTTTCATTGACATGCTTCAGATATCTTTAGGCTACTTAATCTTTATAGGCCAAAGCGTAAAACCATTGGGTCTTCAGCCTAGTGGATGTAAGCGTCAACTTCAACCCTGGTTCCGTATGTAATTTTCTGCTGCTTCTTTGCTAACATTGCCGGTAGAAAATGCGAAATATCCCTCACTCCATAGTGTATGTTCTTTGCAATAGTATTTTTTCAAATACTCTTTTTGAGTTTCCATAGCCTAATTATTGTCTCTTGTTTCAGTTTTCGAATGATCGCAAGAATGCTGACTTTTGGCTCACTCATAACGAGTAGATTGATGTGATCTTTGTCCGTTCTCAGTTCTAGTATTTCAAAATCATCCTCCTTTTCAATGTCATGAATTATCTGTTTGAATTCTTAGTCAATCGGTTCTAGTATCTTTTTTCGAAACTTGCACACAAAGATAATGTGATACATTAACAAAAATTTGTTATATTTTTATGTTCACACTTTATATTTATCAAAAAATATATTTATTGTTAAAACATATTAGGTATCTTATGATGAAAGCATTCAAATTTAGGCTATATCCAACAAATGATCAATCTAACCAACTTAGTCAACATATTGGTAGTTGTAGGTTTGTTTATAATTGGGCGCTTGATCAGAAAGTAAAAACATATTAGCAAATCGGGAAATCAATTTCTAGGCTTGACTTAAACAAACTAATTCCTAATCTAAAAAAGCAAAATCCATGGTTAGGAGAAATCAATTCTCAATCACTTCAGGATATTACTAAACAGGTAGAATCTGCATTCACTAGATTTTTTAGAGAAAAAAATGATTTTCCTAAATTCAAATAAAAGAAGAATCCAATTCAGTCATTCCCGATACCACAATACTACAATGTAGATTTTAAAACAATACTGTTAAGCTTCCTAAGATTGGAGAAATCAAAACACTTCTTCACAAAGCATTTGATAGTGGAAGATGGAAAAGAACTTCCAGTTAAACAAGTATATTCTGAATTTACGACTATTGGTGTAGACGTTGGGATAATAAATTTTTTTGTTATGTCAACTGGGGAAGAGGTTGGGAATCCGAATTCTTGAAAAACTCTTTGAAGAGACGTAAAGTATTCCAAAAAAGAGTTAGTCGAAAATAGAAAGGTTCTAAAAACTGAGAAAAAAGCAAACAAAAACTTGCTGTACTTCATGAGAAAATAACAAATCAAAGAAATGATTTTTAACACAAACTCTCTTTTAAACTTGTTAGCGAGAACCAAGCAATAGTTGTTGAAACTCTGAATGTTAAAGGCATGATTAAGAATCACCACTTAGCACAGGCTATAGGTGATTCGGCGTTAGGTAGTTTTGTAACAAAATTAGGATATAAATAATAATGGTTAGGAAAAACCATTCTTATGATAGCTAAATTTGAACCATCATCTAAGATCTGTCATGTTTGTGGCTACCATAACTTTGAGCTAACACCAAAAGACATAGAATGGAAATGTCCGGATTGCCAGAAAAAACATGAAGAGACATTAATCTTCAATTAATATCAAAAAATTCGCTATCATTGATCAAAATCTAATTGTCATCTGAAACCTGTGTAATGCGAGGTATATAGGCTTGAGGGACTTGTTTTCAAAAGAGAACGGAATGAAACAAGAAGCTACTTAGTCTTCAGCTGAGTGGTAGTTCACTTTGTTATGACTTCACAGCCGTTCTGAGTTATCACTATTGTATGCTCTGCCTGGGCTACAAATCCACCTTCAATTTCAAGAAGTACGGGATAAGATTGAAGGATTCCTGCCTTTGCAAGCTGGATTAATGCAAACTCCAACTTGTCGGATTCAAGCCAGCGTTTTGCAAAAGGTAGGCCTCTGTATTCTTCTACCTGTTTCAAGATATTTCGGACTGCAGGCATACGGACCGGTTTTTTTCTTCTGAGGCTATATATCTCGGCCCAGCTTCCGTCGTGAATAAATCCTGCTCCATCCGTTGCAAATGGTTCTATTGCAAACACATCCCCTTCCCTGAGGATTACTCCTCCATCAACACGTTTGTTGGGAACAGAAGGTTCGTCATGGGCCTCATACTGGGAAAGCCCGTGCCCTGTCAAGTTTATTATTGGTTTTAAGCCATAGCTGCGAATACTGTCATCTATTGCAGCTCCAATTTTTCCTGTAGTGATCCCTGGTTTTGCGAGGTCAATGGCTGCAGAAAGGGCATCATCGGCTGCTTTTAATATATCGGAGTTCCCTGATAGGTCAACAGTAACGGCTGAATCTGCAATGTATCCATCTATATGGACACCAAGGTCCAGCTTCACCATATCTTTTCCAAATATATCGGTGTCTCCAGCTGTTGGGGTTGCATGCGCTGCCTCCTCATTTCTCGAAATGTTGCAGGGAAAAGCTGGCTTACCTCCTAACTCGATAGTTCTATTTTCCACAAGTTCTGCAACTTTTAGCAAGCCGTTTCCAATTCTTACCATTTCTACGGCTTCGTCTCTGACAACCTTTAGGATCTTTCCTGCTTCTCTATATTTCTCGAGGATTTCTTGCTTGTTGTTCACATTATCAGTCATGTTAATCCCGTTAATCTCTATTGAATGTAATAGGTTTCTGGCCTGAATGAAATACTAAGGTCTAAGTATCTGATCCTTACAATTGTACCGCTAATTTTCGGTTAAAGCGGGGTTATATTCAAGATGTAGACCGAGTTTTCAAATTGTAAAATGTTATAATGCAAATTTCTTTTCTAGTCCTGTAAGGTTCTCATACCCATTTTCTGTGACAAGCACCATATCCTCAAGTCTGATTCCTCCAGTCTTAGGGTAGTATAGGCCTGGTTCTATAGTGATTAAGTTACCTTTTTCAAGAACATCCCTATTTTCTCCTACTGCTGGAAGTTCATGTACATCCAGTCCAACGCCATGCCCTGTGGAATGAATAAATCCAACTTTTGAACCGCTTTTGTAGGTGTCATAGCCCTTTTTCTCGAATGTGTCACAGACTGCATTATGCACATCAGCTGTAGATACACCTGGCTTAATCATTTCAAGTCCTTTTTCCTGGGCTGCAAGCACAGCTTGATACATTTCTTTTAACTCTTTTGAAGCCTCTCCATGAAGTACCGTTCGCGTCATATCCGCAAAATAACGTTCTTTCTTGCTCCTAGGGAAAATATCCAAAATAATTGGCGCATTTGCCCAGAGAGGGCCATCTGTGGTGCCATGTGGATTTGCTGTATCTCTACCACATGAAACGATAATTTCTTCAGCTTCACACCCAAAATCAAGCAATGTATGGTCAATGACTGCTTTTACTTTAGCCCCGGTAAGTAGCTGCCCTTCATGATACAAGTTTCCTTTTCTTTCTTCTGCTTTTGCTATCAGGAAGATCGCTGCTCTCATAGCTTTTTCTCCTGCCATTTGAGCATACTTTATAGACTCAATTTCTTCCGGTTTTTTCAGGCTCCTTATTTTCCTGAAAGGGCTTTTCACAGGTACTATGGAAAAACCTGATTTTTCAAAGTAATTTGAGTAAAATATCGGAAAATCATAAGGCACTGCAACTTTTTTTGCTCCTTCTCCAAGGAGCAACTCTGATATACAAGCTGCATAGGCAATATACATATCTTTTTTCTCCTTTATCTTCTCCCTGTAGCCAAAGTCCTGAGTCGTTATTATAATTGAAATTCTTGACTCGATTTCTGCCCTTCCCTTTTCCATTTCCGAAATAAAAAGTATTTCTTCTCCTGCTCTTGTCTGCAGATAGACAAACTCATCCAAAGATAGGAAATGGGTTACATAGTAAATATCAGAATTATGTATATTTCCTATCATAAGATAAGCATCAGTTCCTGCTTCCTCAAGGGTTTTCTTTATGCTGAATTCTGGCTCTGTCATGCAAGGTATTTCTGCTTTATGTGGATAAAATTCTTATTGTCAGATCTTTTTTCCGACTATACTTGACATTTTCTTTCTTAATTCCAGTAGAATAACCTGCATCTTGCTGTAGAGATGGAAACTTCTCCGAGAACCATTATCCCACTTTCTGTAGATGTATGTAAAGGTGCCATCTATTATAATAGTGGCCAAATAGGCAAACAAATTCTACATTTGTGTATATCTGCAAAATATGGTTCCTAAGATCTATCCAGTAATTTTTCACAATTTAAGCAGGTCTTTCAAGAAAAATTAGCTCTAGAATCCTCCAAATTTTCTGGAAACAACTTTCTGTGGGGTTCCAAATTGTATTCAGACTCAAAAAAGTTTCGGACATTTCGATTATAACTTAACTATTCCTAAATATATCCAATACAACTGTAGGTTATAATATTTATGCAAAAACTCAAATAAAATTGAACAAATTTTCAGGTAAATACGTAAGTAAAGAAAAAGGGTATGCACCTTAAAAGGTGCTTTAATTTATTTTTAGAACCTAACATCTTTGTTGATGATGAGCTGATTTGTTTTCAAATCGATTATTTTAATGTTGACAATATCACCAGATATTGGCCCTGCCCCAAAAATGTTCATACCATCGGTATTAGCCAGCGAGAGTATTTTTATATCACCAACGCTCAAATTATCGAGACTAGAAGTGTTAACTGCAGCAGATTTAGTTCCAAGGGATGCAGTAACTTTCGTTATTGAGTCTCTGAAGTAAATTTGATCTCCGCCAAGATGTTCAAGTTTTACAGATGCTATGCCAGTAGCATTAGCAGTTTCATTTGCTTTAATATCGATGTTTGCCTGGGGTGCAGATTTGGTAGAACCCTGACTGAAGACGGTTGAACCGATTGCAGCAGCGAGAAGGACAGTTATTGCAACCATCAGGATGACACCGATGACTGGGGACACTGCATCTTTATTCCTAAATAATTTTTTGAGATTCATCTGTTTCTCCCTCCGGGTTAAAGGTACTCAGACAGGACACCTGCCTGAAACTTATAACAATTGTTATACACAGATAAACAATATACAGTTAAACAATATATATATGCTTATAGTGTTATGCCCATTATTCACTATCATTTAATACATTTTTGCTGATTACATTATTATATTATTTATAGGATATATTGTGGCTCTATATCCATATTATTTTCAAATGTTTTTAAGTAATATATAATTATTTATAGACAGTCAAGTTAATATCCAATTAATAACTATGTAACATGGATAATATAAAATATTGATAATGTGGTTTTAACTTGGAGGGCAAAAAATATAGGGCACTTGGCGAGAACTGTCAGGCAGTTTCAGAAGTCTTAGGACAGGTGCTCATGATAGCTATAGTCGTGTTATCTTTATCTTCATTAGCAATTACTATATTTTCAGATGTTTTAGTCATAAATCCTCCTCATAAGCAGCATACATATATTTCTGAAAGAATTGACACTAATGCCGATACTATACAGATATTGCACAGTGGGGGAGAAGACATTAACCTGAATGCACTCCAGATCATACTTAGTGTCAATGGAAAGTTGGCTAAGTTTAAAATATCCGATCCTAGTGTTAAGGTTTTGAATTTGAGAGGTCCTGCGTCTAATAATGGTTTTCTGATGCTAGGCGACTGTATAGAAATCAATATGAGACAAATGGGAATTTATCTGAAGGATAAAGATACTGTTGTTGATATGTATCTTGTGAACACTAAATCTGGTCAGGTGATCCAGAGGGTTGAACTCCATGGGGGAGAATGAAATAAGAAAAACAAAAGGATATTCTATTTAAAAATTACACGATGTCCTGTTATGAAAATCAGAAAGAATAGAAGCTGGGAAGAGGTCATTAAGAGCTTATCAAACTCGGAATCAGCAGCATCCACAGTTATTGCCGCAGTACTACTGCTAAGCATCCTATTTACCATATTTGCAGTGTTAAGGGTTGCATATGTTCCGGAATGGAAAACTGATGCTGAACAATCACATATGAGTGAAGTTCTGAGGGATATGACAGGACTAAAATCAACAGTAGACATGATTATTTTTCTTACGGCTACAAACACAAGTTATTCAGCCCGACCTCCCTTAACGGTTCCATTTAGCATGGGTGGAGGAGAAGTATCTATTCTGGAACCATCAAAATCAAGTGGGACACTGTCAATAAATACGAAATCATACAAAGTGACCATAATCCCAATAGTGGGTAATGAGACATCTATCAACTCTAACATAATTACCTATCATTCGAACAACAGACAATATGTAGATCAGGTTTTCAGGTATGAAAATGGAGCTGTTATTCTTGTCCAAGACGACAGATCATTGATGACGCAGTTTCCATCATTATTCAGTATAAATCAAATTAGTGCACATAACTATACTGTTTTGATCCAAGCAATTAACTTATCAGGAAATTCAGATTCTATTTCTTCGGAGACATATACTTATTTGAGATTGACTGGAAGTCAACCTAATACTATAGATTTAGGGAATATTAACTCATTTGATTGTATAATTTCCACTAAATATCCGGATGCTTGGAAGTCTTATTTCAAAGGAAATCTCAATGAGATCTCTAAAGAAGCAGGTCTTAAATATGGCACAGATTTCATACTTGATCCAAAAGACTACTCAGACAAGGTACGTTTAAAATTTCTTGCCGGCAGTGAAAACCAAAACCATTACAGACTTTCGATAAGAGAATATGTTATCAAGGCAGAAATCGGAGCATGGAATAGTTTTAATTAATACAAATTAGAAACTCCCCTTTGCAAACGTTAGTAGAAAAGTAGAGTTATGCTCACTTCTCTGTAAAATCAGTTATAGGCTTTAGCAGTAACGCTATTTGAAACATCTACAGTTGATTGTTGGCTTTACTGACACAAACTATGAACCCCTACTTCATGAACATGGAATTTTTAGAAATGGGACACAAATTCTCCAGCCCCGAATCCTGTACATGCATCTAATAAAGTTGGATAAAATACAATTAGTTTAAAAGTAAGTAAAGAGGCAGGAAAAAATAAGTAACACTGGATGATTCATACACAAGATTCTATAGTTAGTGAAAGTATTAAATTTAAAATTTAACTAACTGGTTCAGCTATTCATTAAAATTCCACCCATTTTCATGATCTTTGCAGAAAAGCAACGCTGAACATTTATTACTTCTGGAGCTCTGAGAGTCATGAATTCCTTGCCCTTTAGGCATGTATGATGCGAATCCTAGCATCTTTTTGTTTTTGTTTAAACTTCTAAATTATTGCCTTATTGTAAAATGAGTTTTTTGTCACCACGGGTATAGATGGTGCCACTCACTTCTGAAAGGTCTTTGATATGCATGCAATTAAATAGCTTTAGCAATAGTTATTGTCGGATCATCTATTACATAGTATTGGTGCCTTATTATCGATATTGAGCAAAGCATAATTCTAAGCTACAAGTTAGTCCGCTTGAGCTTAGCGAAACGGACATCTTGCTGCTGAAGCAAAATCCGGATGGCTCAACTCGACTTCTAGAGAGTGTCCTTCGTACTTTTTATGTCTTTGCCTTCTATTTTTACTGCTCGTTTCATGGCGTAGGCAAAAGCCTTGAAGAGAGCTTCAATTTTGTGATGGTCGTTATCTCCATAGACACTCGCATGTATCGTAATTTTTGCATTTGAGGCAAGAGTATCGAAGAAGTGCCTCACCAGCTGGGTATTGAACTGTCCCACATTGGGCGCAGCAAAGTCTGCTCTCAGGACAAGATATCTACGCCCACTAATATCCACAGCAACGTCTGCAAGAGCCTCATCCATTGGAATTCTGGCTTCCCCAAAACGAGCGATTCCTACCATGTTTCCAAGCGCTTCTGCAAGAGCCTTTCCGAGAACTATCCCTGTATCTTCTACTAGGTGATGCTCGTCTATGTAAAGGTCGCCCTCGGAACGAATCTTAATGTCAAATTCTGCATGTCGCGCGAAGGAAGTAAGCATATGATCAAAAAACCCGATTCCTATGCTGATATCTACAATTCCTGTACCATCGAGGTTCAGTTCAAGTTGGATATCAGTTTCTGTTGTCTTGCGGGATATTTTGCTTGTTCTCATAGAGCATCACATTCTCTTAAATTAAATAAATACCTCGTATTTAGCAGCTTTTTGAATCCTGATAGTTTATTCCGGAAAATCAAGGTAATGAGCTAATCGCTCTGCTGGAAGAAAAAGACAGGGAACCCAATCAATCATACTTTGTGGACTCAATAGCCTCCTCAAGAGAAAATCTGCCTGTGTAAAGAGCACTGCCGATCACCACTCCTAATGCTCCAGTTTTCTTCAGAATTTGCAGGTCGTGCAAAGAACTTACTCCCCCAGATGCAATTACAGGTATATTGACTGATTCAACAAGTTCCTTCGTAGGGACAGGATTCACTCCTTGCATAAGACCTTCAGTATCTATATTCGTAAAAAGCAAACTTCCTGCTCCCAGCTCCTCAAATTTTTTGCCCATTTCTACAGAAGTTTGCGCGCACTCCTCAGTCCAGCCTTTGATTGAGATTTTCCCGTTCTTTGTATCCAGAGCAACAGTTATGCATTTGCTTCCAAAGGTATTGACAAGCAGTTTTACAAGTTCCGGATTTTGGATGGCAGCAGTTCCAAGAATTACTCTTGAAACTCCTAGTTTAAGGAGCGCAGCTGCATTTTCAAAGTTTCTAATTCCTCCTCCTACTTGAATACAAACTCCTCTTTCCTTACAGACCTCTACTATCTTTTCAATAATTTGAGTATTTTTGCGTTCCCCTTCTATTGCACCATCGAGATCTACAAGGTGCAGACACTCTGCACCTTTGTTAACCCAGTCTAAGGCAACTGAAAGGGGATTGTCTAGGGATATAATTTCACTACCAGGTACTCCCTGCACAAGCTGAACACACTTCCCACCCCTCATGTCCACCGCAGGAATCACTACAAAAACCAAGAACACCACTTCTCCAGCAAACTTATCAAGGAATAGCCTAATGTTCTCATGATTGTAAGCCTTTTCCTTTCAGGGCATGATTCTTTCAATCGGCACAACAAGGATATCTCTTGCACCTATTTTTTTCAGTTTATTTACAATGGTAAAGATTAGGTTTGCATCAACAACTGCATGAACTGCGAGAATCGACTCTTCAGGAGATTTGCTGGATTCGACCTTCATGACGGTGGGCCCTGACATTCCAGGTAGCACATCTTTTATCGCCTTTAAAGAGGTTTCAGGAACATTCATCATGAGATATCGCCGTTCTTTTGCATTAAGCACACTTTCGAGCGCAGTTTTGATATCAAGAATTTTATCTTTTGTCCGTAGGCTCTCTTTATTAGCTATTAGATAAACTGTTGAGGAAAATACTTTGTCAATAGCTTTCATGTGATTGATCATCAGAGTTGTTCCGGAACTTGAAATATCTACGATAGCATCCGCAATTCCTACATGTGGGGTAATCTCACAAGCACCGCTAACCTTTATGATGTTAATATTAACTCCCAGCTCTTTGAAGTACTGACCAGTGATATTCGGAAATTCAGTTGCAACTTTCTTGCCTTCAAGATCCTGAGCTTTCTCAAAATTAGAGTCTTCGAGCACAGCTAGTACAAGGTTTGATTTCCCGAATTTCAGGTCTAGAAGAGTTTCAACATCTGCTCCTCTTTCCGTAATTAGGTCTATACCTGTGATCCCAACGTCAGCAGCCCCATCCTGTACGTACTCGGGAATATCACTAGCCCTAGCAAAGAGAATGCTAATCTCCGGATCTATGGTCTTTTCAAAAAGTTTTCGGCTTTCTGCTCCCCCGCTTATTGGGAATCCTGCATCGCGGAAAATAGATATTGTGGGTTCGTGAAGGCGTCCTTTATTGGGTATTACAATACGAATCATCTACTCTGTCCTCTAATATGTTATCAAGTGGGAATTTTTTCCATGAGTATATTCATACTAATGGAATGGTTATCCAAAATACTCTTTTACAATATAGACTTCACGGTAGATTTCACGGAAAACTTATGTGCTAAAGATTAGGCGTAAAAAGAATAGTTCTTACGTAGTTGTAGTTTAATTAGATCAATTTCCAGTGATCCTTAAATATCCATACTTCACTTGAGTTATATTTTGGTCCACTTATATATACTGTTTCTCTCAATCTATAAAATTTTGTTTCACTTTTAAAACAAGGAATTTCACTTTTGATTTAGGGATAAATTATGGAAATATCAAGCAAATCGAAATCTATAATAATGAACCTTTTATGCTAAAGGGATTTCTACGTTTCTGTTGTGTACGAAGTAACTAAAACTAAATATATTGATGATGGGCTTTATCAAGCTATTGATGCAGGTATTCTAACGATAGTAACTGCTGTCAATACCAGAGGTAAATCTTTGAAATAAGAATTCTTAGATTAGATCAATATTGGCAACCAAAATTAGATTCTATAAAGTCTCGAAGAGATCATTGTGAAGGAAAAAGAAAGGTTCTAAAAAGAGTAAAAGATACCTTAGACTCCACAAGACTTATAAAATGATAGAATATAATAAATTCAGTCAGTTTAAGGATTTTCAACATAAACTTTCCCGAAAAAATAGTTGATGATACCAAAACCAGTATTCTGATTATAGGAGATTTGAAAATCAAAACATGGCTGAATCTAAAAAACAGAACGGAAAAAGAATGTGTTTTCAAAATATATCCACTCCGAATCAGGCTTATCTTTTCAAGTTCATCATTTTTTTAGCCTATAAGTACGAACTTATAGGTAAACATCTGATAAAAATCGATGAAATCTATACTTTCAAAGAGTTTTATGTTTATGGAACTAGAAACGACATTCTTCTTTGGGAAATAACTATGAATTTCGATTGTGAAAATTTTATTAATCGAGATAGGACTAGTTCAATTAATATCATGAAACGTTTACCTACCACAAAATGCTTTGTAGATAAGCTATCTATATTTTGGTGAAACTCTTCGACAAACAGTCTCGTTGGTGGGTATAAACAATCTCATTCCGAATAAAATGACTTAAGTACTTGAAGCGAGCTCCTTACTTGATGTATCAGCGGGTGGTAGGGAGAGTTCACTAGATATAGACTCTTGAGTCTATACCCGCTTACTGAAGATGTACACAAGAATGCCACCCATTTTTTTCAATATGATATAGCTTAAAATTGATCTAACTTTCACTGCATAATAGTTGACAAAGAGGTAAACAAATCCCAAATATATGTACAGTATACAGAATGTCGGATATATAATATCATTGATATTTTTTAGCAATATATGAGTTCGTGTAATACTAAGTGCTAAAAAAGCAGACTTTTAATGTTAACTGACCGAAAAATAGTAAAACAATAGCATCAACAGTACTAATAGAACTACTATTAATTTTAAAAAAAGAGGATCAAAAATGGCCAGAAATATAAAAGTAGAAGAGCTCTTGCAAACTCCGATTGAAAAACAACAAATAGAGCTCGTAGAACGCAAAGGGATAGGGCATCCTGACAGCATATCAGACGGATTGGCAGAAGCCGTAAGCCGCGCTCTATGCCAGGAATACATCAACAAATGTGGGGCTGTACTCCACCACAATACCGACGAAACTCAGATTGTAGCTGGAAGGTCATGTCCAAGATTCGGGGGCGGAGAAGTACTGCAGCCAATATATATTCTGCTGGTGGGCAGAGCCACAAAAGAGTTCGAAGGTATCGAACTTGCTACCGAGTCTGTAGCTCTTCAATCTGCAAGGAGATACCTTAAGAATACTCTTGTGAATATGAACCTTGATAGAGATGTAATCATGGACTGCAAACTCGGAACAGGTTCTTCAGATCTAAGGGATGTATTCAAAAGAGATAGGGTTCCTATTGCAAATGATACTTCCTTCGGTGTTGGCCATGCTCCTTTTTCTGAGCTTGAACATCTTGTCTACAATACAGAAAGGCAACTTCTCACAGACCTGAAATCACGCATTCCTGGAATCGGAGAGGATATGAAGGTCATGGGGTTGAGAGATGGGGAGGATATAACTCTTACAATATGCAGTGGCATGATTGGAAAATATATCGACGACTTGAACAGTTATATGAGTATCATTGAAGAGATGAAGGATTATGTAGGGGAACTCGCAACTCGTTACACTGAACGAGATGTGAAAGTTTTCATTAACGCAGGAGATAACCTGGAAACATGCAGTGTTTTCCTCACAGTAACCGGAACTTCAGCTGAGATGGGGGATGACGGTTCAGTTGGGCGCGGAAATCGCTGTAATGGCTTGATAACACCAAACAGGCCTATGAGTATGGAAGCTACAAGCGGAAAGAATCCGATCAACCATATAGGGAAAATCTACAACCTTCTAGCGACTCAAATCTCCAGTGATATCGTAAAAAAAGTCTCAGACGTACAGGAAGTATATGTTAGACTGCTTTCCCAGATAGGAAAACCCATTGACAAGCCACTTGTGGCAAGCGCGCAGATTATTCCTAAAGAAGGCACCTCTTTTGAAAAGGTTAAAGATGAAGCTGAAGTTGTAATAGACGATTGGTTTTCGAATGTGACAAAAATTACCGAAATGGTGATTAAAGGCGATTTGGATACTTTCTAGATGCGATTACTATTTTCACATAAGTTCTTTATATTTCTGATAATAAATATATATCTATCTCAGTTGAGTATCCCACTACTTTCTGTGGGGCTGTTAACTTCTCAGATAACTGTAATTAATGAACTTATTTAGATTTTAAGTTACCTTTGCTCCATAAAATGAAAATATTTTATGCAAACGTTTGTGTCTATAAAGTAAGATATCAGATGTTTTTTGTATGAAGTATTGTCAAAAATTTCTTTTAGGCAATGGCATCATCAACTATTTTAAGAGTATTTCGATAGACCGTTTAATTTCATCATATGCTTTATATAGTATATAAATCACTTGTAAAAATCAGAGGTTTGATCGAAATTCTCTGAAATATATCTGTTTTGAAATTGGTAAATGTTACTATTTTGAGTTTGATATGTCGGTACTAATGGTGATCATGTACATCTTTTCATGGTGATAACCAAATATCTTCTTCAAGAGTGATGCGATATTACAAGTATCACAGCAAGATAAATCTTTAAAGTAATACTCTGAGATTAAAAAACAGTTATGTTTGGTGAACTTTGGAATGTTGAGATTACATTGGGACTGTTGTTGATGATGCAATTTCCAATATAATTGTAAATGTATTGGAATGTAATTTTGAGTTTGCTATAAATATTTACTAATATTTTATTAAATAATTATTCTTCTTTGTATGTTATTTAGCATGAAAGAAATTTTGTCCAACTCTCTAAAATAAAATTATATATTGCCTCAAATTCATGGAGATTACTATTTTTATTAAGATGTATAAAAATAACATAATCTATTATGATTCCAATCTTAGTTAGACTTAAATAAATTCTATAATTTTAGAATCTGCATAGTTGTATAATTCATTTGCTTACTTACATACTGTATAGCATCAAAGTCAATATACAAATTATAGCATGTTGGCATATTAAATTACATTATTAATAGTTATATCTGTTTCCATAAAAATATCAAAGTTATGTGAAAAATATCATATTAGTGATAATATATATTAATGTATTCCATATAATCTTATTCTCAGATAAAATTTATTCCTAAAAAATATTAGTTTCTTACTTATATTTCGCTATACATTATATTCTCTGAATAATAATACTCTGATGGTACAATTTAAAATCATATAAACCGGCAAATACTAAAATATGCAGATTTACAAATATGTTTATCTTTTAAAAAAGAAGCAAGATAATCTATTGGTAAAACCATATTTATTCAGTGCACTTGCCGGTTAGAAGTAAATTGAAAAACTAATGGTCTTAAAAAAATTGTATCAAACTGAACAAAAGTTGGAGTGTATACAAATATGGGGAAACAAAAATTTGACAGAATGAAAAAAACACTTAGCATTCTCATGCTAGTTCTTGTAGTAGTATCTATAGTGGCTGTGACTGCTGCGGCACAACGCCCCGGTCGCGACTTTGGTGGCAGAGGCTTTGGCGGCGGTTTTGGTGGCGGCTGGGGAGGGCCTGGCTTTGGATGGGGCGGTCCATTCGGCTTTTACCCACCTGCACCCTACGGCGTCGCACCTGGATCTTGTGCCTGTGGACCTTATGGATGCTTCTGTGCTCCTGACTACACATACCTTGTGCAGGCTATCATAGCCGACAATGGTTGGTGAAAGTAAGCGGTTGTTTCAGCAATGATCTCGTTAGTTTATTGCTGATTAGTCAATCATGAATTAATATAACTCGGTGAAGCTAAATTTGCTAAAAAATAGGGACTTAAGTATTTGAGGTACAAAAATCAGGTGCTATATATTTTGTGGCATCAACAAATCAATGTAAAGTTGAACTAGGAGAGCACGGAAGAAGAATGGAAGACAAAATAAAAGCTTCTCTGTATTTCCCTTCTTCTGTGTTTTACGTGGTTATGCAGTGCCAGATGACTTTAATGTGAGTATTTACATTCAAAGTTGGCTCTATTTTTCAGAAATATGATCAACTCGTGAGTTTATTAGAGAGAATTCAGATAAATCCTCTCAAATTAGAATTTTAGCTTAAAAATCTATTTTTTTTCACTAATTTTGTTCTTCACTTATTTTTTATTCGACAGCTACAACATTAAATAGTACAAAATTTGTCGTCTCATGGCTAAAAATAATGCGTATATAATGGTAATCCTCTCCGAGTACTCCCTCGAAAACTATATTGACATAGAAAGTACCTCAATTTGCCAATTTTGCATTTCTTCTTCATTGAGGATATTGCAAAGCACACTTTGAAATTACTATTATATACCAACAAAAGTAAGCACTTTCAGCACAGTTTTTCTAGTATGATAAAACACTTTGTTGTTAAATGTTTCAGAAAACTTTCGTATGATAAAACTATTTCTTCCTTAACAGAGGAAGAAGATATTATGAGATTTTTTGTTGATGAAAATGGCTAGATAAAATTTCTTTCGGGAGAATCCCTTAATCATTTTGTGAAGTACATTTTCGGAGAGGACGGAATTGATGAGATAATATGTTGCTTTATGAAAAATTCTCAAACTCTGACCAGAAAAAGAAACTAAGATCGATTTCATTCCAATTGAAGCTTCAAGATACGATAAGCATGTTGATTACAGTCCTAATTATTAATGTAAAGAGAATTTCGATAAACCTATGACCTTCACTAGTCATTTATATACTCTTTATAAGCATATAACGAAAATAAACAGTTTATTGAAATCCTCTCAAAATAGATAAGGCGCATCACAATGGTTGGAACTTATCATGGTTTTATGACTCATAATTATGGTATTAATTCTGGTTCTCTTGAACTTATCAAACATATCGAAGTTTTGCAATAAATAAATGCTGATATAGGATTATATTCTGCTGATGAGGTTATGATTTGCTCCTTAATTATGCATATATATGGTTTCATCTTAAGGCAAAATTAGTCAGCTCTTATGCATCAAATCTCGTAATCAATAACAAAGAGGGATTAAGATAATAGATCACTGGGTTAATAAATATGGAAAAAGGGAGAAGATAGCAATGCAAAAATGGAAGATAAACTAGTTTCCTGTGCCATAATGGAAGAATAGTACAGGTTGTAACTGTATCTTAAAAACCAAAACATATGATGATTCATTCAAAGAACTATATGAAAAAAGAGCGAAATGCAAAAGGGGGACATTGGTTTATTAAGGATACAGATAATTTGAAGTTAGATGAGTAAAAAGGTTATTAGTAAACTCTACTCACTTCTGAATGTCATTGCATAATTGGTGTTTACAAAATTACAAAACAATGTTCAAAACAAGAATTTATTTTGAGGATATTTGGAAAAAAACAATTGTCAAATTAGATCACGGATTTTAAGAACTAATTTGAGACCTTCCATTAAGAATCAAATTTTTACGAGTAATTTATGTACCATTATATGCAAATTGCGAAATTTAGGAGTTTAATCGAAATCCTTTATAATATCCATAGTAGTCGATTAAAAAAATTTTATTGGCTTTATATTTTCAACTTCGGAGCAAAATCTGCCAAACTTAATAAAATTTTGAATATTGTTATCAATTTGCACGATATATGTTGTCTAAAGAGATCTAAAATTATATTTCATTAATTCATTTGGTATTAATGATGTATTAAAAGAATGTATTTTTTGGGGTATTTCTGTTAAAAATAGTGATTAATTATGAAACAATACTCCTTATGAAATATATAAACTCATTTTCAATCAAAAATTGTTTCGAGTAAATATTAGTTTCTTACTTATATTTCGCTATACATTATATTCTCTGAATAATAATACTCTGGTGGTACAATTTGAAATCGCTTAAATCGGCAAATAATATAAGGCTAAAATTTACAAGCACGTTTATCTTAAAAAAACCAAACTTGGGTATTTATAGGTAAAATGATATTTACTCAGTGTACTTGCCGATTGGAAGTAAATTGAAAAACCAATAGTCTTAAAAAATAATATCAAACGGAACAAAAGTTCGGAGTGTATACAAATATGGGGAAACAAAAATTTGACAGAATGAAAAAAACACTTAGCATTCTCATGCTAGTTCTTGTAGTAGTATCTATAGTGGCTGTGACTGCTGCGGCACAACGCCCCGGTCGCGACTTTGGTGGCAGAGGCTTTGGCGGCGGTTTTGGTGGCGGCTGGGGAGGGCCTGGCTTTGGATGGGGCGGTCCATTCGGCTTTTACCCACCTGCACCCTACGGCGTCGCACCTGGATCTTGTGCCTGTGGACCTTATGGATGCTTCTGTGCTCCTGACTACACATACCTTGTGCAGGCTATCATAGCCGACAATGGTTGGTGAAAGTAAGCGGTTGTTTCAGCAATGATCTCGTTAGTTTATTGCTGATTAGTCAATCATGAATTAATATAACTCGGTGAAGCTAAATTTGCTAAAAAATAGGGACTTAAGTATTTGAGGTACAAAAATCAGGTGCTATATATTTTGTGGCATCAACAAATCAATGTAAAGTTGAACTAGGAGAGCACGGAAGAAGAATGGAAGACAAAATAAAAGCTTCTCTGTATTTCCCTTCTTCTGTGTTTTACGTGGTTATGCAGTGCCAGATGACTTTAATGTGAGTATTTACATTCAAAGTTGGCTCTATTTTTCAGAAATATGATCAACTCGTGAGTTTATTAGAGAGAATTCAGATAAATCCTCTCAAATTAGAATTTTAGCTTAAAAATCTATTTTTTTTCACTAATTTTGTTCTTCACTTATTTTTTATTCGACAGCTACAACATTAAATAGTACAAAATTTGTCGTCTCATGGCTAAAAATAATGCGTATATAATGGTAATCCTCTCCGAGTACTCCCTCGAAAACTATATTGACATAGAAAGTACCTCAATTTGCCAATTTTGCATTTCTTCTTCATTGAGGATATTGCAAAGCACACTTTGAAATTACTATTATATACCAACAAAAGTAAGCACTTTCAGCACAGTTTTTCTAGTATGATAAAACACTTTGTTGTTAAATGTTTCAGAAAACTTTCGTATGATAAAACTATTTCTTCCTTAACAGAGGAAGAAGATATTATGAGATTTTTTGTTGATGAAAAAGGCTAGATAAAATTTCTTTCGGGAGAATCCCTTAATCATTTTGTGAAGTACATTTTCGGAGAGGACGGAATTGATGAGATAATATGTTGCTTTATGAAAAATTCTCAAACTCTGACCAGAAAAAGAAACTAAGATCGATTTCATTCCAATTGAAGCTTCAAGATACGATAAGCATGTTGATTACAGTCCTAATTATTAATGTAAAGAGAATTTCGATAAACCTATGATCTTCACAGTCATTTATATGTGATTTATATGCAGATGACAAAATATTGGGATTTATCTAAATTCTCTTCAATGCCGTTAGATCCTTTAATGTCCACTTTGAATCCTTAATTCTTGCCTAACTTCCAGACATATTTTTATATTTCATACTTCTTTTATCTTTATTATACTAATCTACCGTGCTATCTGCAGAAATTAAAATAAACATGACTGAGAATCATTCGAATTATTAAGCACTCTATTTTCTTAAAAACGAGAATTAAATTTATCAAATAACAGGTACAAATAGTCTAAAAGTACTTCTCAATTTACTTTTTTTGACTAGTGATTTCATCATTATTTTGATCAGTAAGGTTTTCATTGATTTGGTTTTTAAAAACCGTTACAAAACTAATAAGTGAATTGCCATCGAAGGCTCAAATGTAACTTTGATCACGGATGCCAAATTGCCTTTGGGGTAATTTCACTGGCCAAACAAATTTGGTGGCCTCAATTGTTAGAAATAGTGAATAACTTTCATAGTTTTGATTTTCATAAGCGTTTTTTATTGCTGTATCTTCAGTATAAAAATGGTGAATAAAACAACAGAGTTTCGATAGATATCATGACGAAATTTTAGATTTTAAAAGTTTGTTTATCTCAGAAAAATGTGGTGTTGTTTCATTTGAATCAACAAGTGATTTTTTGGTCCCTCTTTATGATTTATTGATACAGCATCTTCTTGCTGTCATTGAAAGTGCGGGAGATATGAAGGCATTATATACACAAATAGAGAAAATCAATCTAGATTACAAAATTATTGCAAAAATTGCATTGAATCAAAGTTTTGATGTTGAATCCTGCTGCAAGCAATGGGTATGTTAGCGTTACCACTTTGGTATGAAAAGTACAAATAACTATTCAAAATAAACTATATGTATTAGATTATATTATTTTTCTTATATTTTTCCTGAGATTTTCAACATCTTTTGTAATGACATCGAAGTTGTACCACTACCAATAGTTCCGATGTAACCTTCATCATCCACATTTTATCACTTCATAATTGTTTTAAATCTAAGGTTATTCTTTAAAGATTTTTCTTGCTGTGATATTTATTATACAGGATTTATATAGCCCTTCTATTTTCACGAGTCTTTTATATATCATTTATATGAAAATGACTAAATTTAGGTGGTTATCGAAATACTCTTTTGATTAACATTTACAATGTGTTCACAATATCTTGTCCAGGTTGTAATTGTTTAATTCATTCACTTTTTTTCACTTTTCATTGATTCGTTTCTTCTTTTTGTTCTCGTCTTCCACAAAGGATTTATATATTAGATGTGCTATTTACAGGCAACGTACATTAAAGATTGAGGTTTCAAGCACTTTTATGCTTGAAATTATTAAACAAAATCAATGTGTTGCTTTAATGCTAAGTTCCTGGAAGCTTCTGGGAAATTGGGTTTTTGCCGTTGATTAGGTGAAATTTTCTGTATTTGAAGATAAATCCAGTGAGAAAAGTTGGATCAACATGAGTGTCAAAGGGCCAATGCTTTGAAACGCCCGCTTTTGGCGCTATATGCGCCTAAAATCGCACGAAACTGTTCAGGTTTTCGATGAGTCGCGGTTGCAGTTGCTGAATGCTGAAGTTTCAAGTAATATTACTGGTTACTTAGTCTGAGATCAGGTTACTGAATGCTGAAGTTTCGAATAAATTGCTATATGTTTCAAATCAGGGCTGGATACCTGGATTAGGGTCTGCCAGGGATCGTAACATCGGTCCTTTAAGCGTATGCTCCCGCAGAGACTGTGGGAAAGGACCGTATGCAGATGCCTGAAGGAATTAGGGTACTAGAAGTGTAAAGCTCTGGTCTGCTCGAGGCTTTTTTTGCCAGGCAGGTCTGAAAGACATCCCTCCCAACCTGGTAGCGTTTGGGGAATCCAGTGCGTTTTTCTTTTGCCACTTTAGTTGAGTCGACCGGAGGGGCTGGTATCTAAATTGAAATTTATGGAGCAGCAATATGGCAAGCATACACCGACCAAAACGAGGTTCACTCGCATTCAGTCCGCGAAAAAGGGCAAAAGGCCACATTCCACGGTTCAGGGCCTGGCCGGAGGCTATAGGTGAACCAAGGTTACAGAGTTTTGCAGGTTACAAGGTTGGAATGACCCACGTAATCATGGTTGATGATACAAAGAACAGCCTTACACAGGGTATGGAGATCTCAGCACCTGTAACTGTAATCGAAACTCCTGCAATCAGGGTTGCAGCCATCCGGGCTTATATAGAAGACAGTGCCGGAGAGAGGGCAATCGCTGAAGTGTGGGCAGCAGATCTCGATCCTGAACTCAAGCGTAGGATCAATATCCCAGCAGCTGAAAATTTGATTGAAACCCTTGAAACTATTGGGAAAATGATTGAAGAAGGTAAGGTAAGTGATATCAGAGCAGTTACATACACTCTGCCAAAGAGCCTTACAGGGATTCCCAAGAAGACGCCCGATATCATGGAATCCGGAATCAGTGCAAGGGATCTCAATACTAAATTCGAATATTCAAAGTCAATTCTTGGCACCCTCGTAAGAATTACCGACGTTTTCAAAACTGGAATATTTGTTGATACAGCCGCGATCACCATCGGAAAAGGCACTCAGGGTCCTGTCAAGCGCTGGGGTATCCAGCTGATGAAGGGCAAGCATTCAAGACAGGGTAGCCTGAGGCAGATCGGTACTCTTGGTCCATGGCATCCAGCTCACGTTTCCTGGAGAGTTCCACAGATGGGTCAGATGGGATATCACCAGAGGACCGAGTTCAACAAGCGCATCCTTATGATCGGATCCAATGGTGCAGAAGTCACTCCTGATGGTGGTTTCCTGAATTATGGCCTGATCCGAGGAGATTATGTGCTGATCAAAGGTAGTGTTCCGGGGCCTTCCAAGAGACTTATAAGACTCAGAGACCCGATTCGGGCAAAGAAAGTTGATCTTGGAGAACCAAATATCGTTCACATAAGCAGGGAATCCAAACAGGGGTGAAGTAAAATGGCTAAGGCAAAAACTATCGATCTTACAGGAAGGGTTATCAGGGAAATTAAACTCCCATCCGTGTTTGATACGGACTATCGCCCTGACTTGATCAAAAAGGCAGTGCTTGCGGCACAAGCAAATAGGCTTCAGCCCTATGGCCCCCGTCTCTATGCAGGAATGGAAACTTCTGCAAGGTCCTGGGGTTCTGGAAGAGGCGTCGCTCAGATTCCAAGACTTATAAACAGCAGCAGAGCTGCAAGAGTCCCGCACGCAAAAGGTGGAAGAAGAGCCCACCCGCCAAAACCCCAAACTGACAGGAGAGAGAAGGTAAACACAAAGGAACGCCGCTATGCAATCCGCTCTGCAATCGCAGCAACTCGGGATCCTAATCTTGTAAGCCTAAGAGGCCATATCTTTGAAGCTGAGCTCCCTATTGTTGCTGAAAAAACGTTGGAAGATCTGGATAAAACAAAGCAGGTAATAGACTTCCTGCGAGTTGTTGGGGTCTACGAAGACGTAATGAGGGCAAAATATGGAAGACATATAAGAGCTGGTCGCGGGAAGCTCAGAGGCAGGAAATACAAGCATAAAAAGAGCATCCTGATTGTTGCAGGGGAAGATTCCCCTATCCTGAAGGCTGCGAGAAACTTGTCTGGGGTAGACGTCGCAACAGTAAATTCACTGAATGCCGAACTTCTGGCACCTGGCACTCATGCGGGACGCCTTACTATCTGGACAGAATCTGCAATTGAAAAACTGGAGGTTGCATTCGAATGAGTTCCATTGACTATCCTTTTGTTACTGAAAAAGCGATGATGTTGCTTGATGAAAACAAGCTCCAGTTTGTCGTTAACACCAGGTCAAACAAAAAGCAGATCGTAGAAGATGTTGAAAAGCTGTATGGATTCAAGGTAAAGTCCATACGGACAATGACCACCATGAAGGGGACGAAAAAAGCAATCTTGGCATTCGAAGAGGCTGAGTCAGCACACGAGATTGCAACCCGGATAGGACTCTTGTGAGGTGCGATGCATGGGTAAAAGAATCATATCACAAAATAGAGGTAGGGGTACTCCGACCTATAGAGCTCCTTCTCACAAGTACAAGGCAGATCTAAGACATCCTCATGTTGATGAAAACATTTCCATGGAAGGGAAAGTCATAGGTATAGAGCATGACCCTGCTCGTTCAGCTCCAATCGCAAAAGTGGCCTTTGAAAATGGGGAAGAACTTTTCTTGCTGGCTTCCGAAGGCATTGCAGTCGGGAATACAATTGAGTGTGGAGAAAATGCCGAGGTCAAGCCAGGAAATATAGTTCCTATAGGAAAGGTGCCTGAAGGTTTCTTTGTCTGCAATATAGAATCAAAACCAAATGATGGGGGTAAGTTTGTTCGCTCCTCAGGCGTATACGCAACTGTTGTAACTCATGAGCTCAACAGGACTGCAGTGGCAATGCCTTCAGGTACTATCAAATGGCTTAACCCAAGCTGCAGGGTAGTTGTAGGTATTGTTGCAGGCGGGGGCAGAGTGGATAGACCATGGCTCAAAGCTGGGAAAAAGTATCATAAGCTGAAAACAAGAGCTGCAAAGTATCCAAGGGTTTCAGGTGTTGCCATGAATCCGCGTGACCACCCATTCGGTGGAGGTGCCTGGAAGCATCCAGGAAAACCAACGACTGTTAGCAGGAACGCCCCGCCAGGAAGAAAGGTCGGACTAATTGCAGCAAGAAGGACAGGAATGAAGCGCTGATGAGGGGTATTCGTTATGGTAAAAAAATCATCATCAAGGTTACCTAAGAGAAAGGGTGAGTACACCTATCGCGGGAAAACCATCTCAGAACTTCAGGAACTGAGTCTTGAAGATTTTGCAGAACTCCTGCCTTCGAGAGAGCGCAGGAGCATCAAACGCGGATTTACAGATGGGCAAAAAAAAGTTTTGCACGAATTTAAGGAAGGACAGAAGGTCAGGACTCATCATAGAGATATGATCATTCTTCCAGAAATGATCGGAAAGGCAATTGAAATCCACAATGGAAAGCAATTTGTAAGTGTGGACCTTCAGCCTGAAATGATCGGGCACCGCTTCGGGGAATTTGCGCCTACAAGATCGAAAGTTACACATGGTAGTGCAGGTGTGGGAGCAACTCGTTCAAGCAAGTTTGTGCCATTGAAGTGAGGTGAAAGGGAATGGCAAGAATTGATTATTCAGTCAAAGGAGACCCTGAAATAACCTCTATGGCTATGGGTTCAGAACTGCACATTTCCTCTAAAAAGTCTAGAGAGGTTTGTTGTAAAATAAAGGGCTTGAAGGTAGCTGAAGCAAGGAAGTTTTTAGAGGACGTAATTGCTTTGAAACAAGCAGTACCTTTCAAAAGACATCATGATGGAACAGGCCATAGAAAAGGTCCCATGGCTGCTGGCAGGTACCCTGTCAATGCTTCAAAGGAAATTCTCAAGGTTCTAAAAAATGCAGAAAGTAATGCTGAGTACAAAGGCCTTGAACCCGCAAACATGTATATCCTTCATGTTGCAACTCAGCGAGGAAGGGTAATTCATGGATTTATGCCAAGGGCCAGAGGACGGGCTACCCCTAAAGATACCGAAACCGTAAATATCGAGATGATTCTTTCTGAGGTGCGCTAATGGCAATAGAAAAAAAGTTCGTTAATGATGGGTATGTCAAGGCCTCCATGGATGAGTATTTTGCAGAGCAGCTGAGCAGAGCTGGATACGGTGGTATGGATCTTAACAGGACCCCAATGGGCACTCAAATTATTATTTATTCCGAAAAGCCGGGAATGGTAATTGGAAAAGCCGGAAAGGTTATCCGAAAACTTACTCGGGACGTTGCGATCAAATACAACCTCGAAAATCCACAGATTGATGCCCAAGAAGTCAAGAGACCTGAACTTAACGCCCAGATGATGGCGTCAAGGCTTGCAGCTTCAATTGAGAGAGGTTGGTACTTCAGGAAAGCCGGGCACAACACTCTTCGTGCAGTCATGAATGCAGGAGCTCTCGGATGTGAAGTCGTAATCTCAGGAAAGCTTACAGGTGCTAGGTCAAGAGTTGAAAAATTCATTAATGGATACATAAAGCACTCCGGAAACCCTGTTCAAGAGGTAGTCGACGAAGGGTTTGCAGTAGCAATCAAAAAACTCGGGACCCTTGGCTGCAAAGTCCAGATCATTCAGCCAGGTGTTGTCCTGCCGGACTCATACAGAATTAAGGAGTTAAATGAAATTGTCGATGAGCAGCCAGCCACAAAACCCGTAGAAAAACCGGTCGAGAAACCCGCTGAGACCCCTAAAAAAGAGCGTACGGCAAAACCCAAGGCTCCTGCTGCAGTACCCAAAAAAACAGTCGAAAAAGTAGTAGAGGAAATCGAAGTTGCGGAGCTTGAAGAAGCTGAAGAAGAACCTCAGGCTGAGGCGTCCGAAGACATTGAAGAAGCTGAACTTATCTATGTAGAGGGCTCGGAAGAAGTCCGCAGACAAGTCAATGGTGTCTGGCAGCATAAGCATGAGAGCTATGATTATTGGCATCCTATGGCACGGGTTCACAAGGAGGCTAAGGAATAAATGGCAATTCTTAGAATCAGCGAAATCAGGGCCATGACAATTGATGAAAGGGCTGACGAATTTGAGACCCTTAAAAACGAGCTTGTCAGGGAACGTGCTCTTACCTCTGCAGGTGGGTCTCCAGAAAACCCAGGCCGAATCGGAGAAATCAGAAGAACGATTGCTCGGATAAAGACAATTCAGCATGAGCTAAATGAAATCTAAAGTGGAAATTATACCTTCGACCCTCATCTACCACGAATTGATAGGGCTCGAAATTAAGTTGATTCATTCCACTAATCCGGTATTAACAGGAATCCATGGACGAGTAATAAATGAAACAAAGAATATGTTGATCATAGAAAACTCAAAGTCCAGGGAACTGAAGATTCCAAAGGCGGATTCGGAATTCCTCTTTCGAATTCCTGCCGAGCTCTCAGAAAAAGGCGGTCGATTCGATAAATTCGTTAAAATTCAGGGAAACCTGTTGCTATCACAACCCGAAAATCGGATCAAGAACATCAAAAAATTACGTAAATGGGGCTAAACTCATGGCAAGAGATATTGGATTGAATATACCGGCGCCATCAAAAGAATGCGAAGATTTATCATGTCCCTTCCACGGAACACTCTCTGTAAGAGGTCAAATTCTTGTGGGTACCGTGGTCAGCAGTAAGATGGGCAATACGGTAGTTATTGAAAGGCAATACATGAAAATGGTGCCAAAATATCAGAGATACGAGAAAAGACGCTCGAAGGTTCACGCACACAACCCACCATGCATTACAGCAAAAGTAGGTGATATTGTAACGATTGCGGAATGCAGGCGTCTAAGCAAGACCAAGTCCTACGTAGTAGTCAAAGCGGAGGTGCCCAAATGAAAGGCATACGTTCCAGTATCCCAAGGGCTTTGAACGCAGGCGCCAAGATTCCCTGTGTTGATAATACAGGAGCCAAGGTCGTTGAGATTATATCCGTCAAGAAGTACAGAGGAGTCAAAAACAGGATGCCCTGCGCAGGAATTGGAGATATGTGCGTCGTATCTGTAAAGAAAGGCACACCTGAAATGAGGAAACAGGTTCTTCTCGCAGTGGTGGTTCGTCAGAGACAAGAATTCCGTCGTCCTGACGGGCTTCATGTATCTTTTGAGGATAACGGCATGGTGATAACGGATGAAGAAGGAATTCCCAAAGGTACGGATATAAAAGGTCCAGTTGCAAGGGAAGTTGCTGAGAGGTACCCTAAGATCGGGACCACAGCATCTATTATTGTTTGAGGTAGCGACTATGGTATCTAAACAGCCCAGAAAACAGAGAAAGGCAAGATACAGCGCACCTCTCCACATCAGACAGAGATTAATGGGTGCGAGGTTAAGTGAAGAACTTTCTAAGGAATATGGTACAAGAAGCGCTGCAGTCATTAAAGGAGACACTGTAAAGGTCATGCGCGGAAACTTCAAGAACACTGAAGGAAAGGTCCAGGTTGTTTCCCTTAAGGATGGCACTATTTATGTGGACAGGGTAATTTCCACCAAGGTGGATGGCACTGAAGTCCCAAGACCGATCTCCCCCTCCAACGTTAGGATCATACAACTGGAAATGAAGGACGGGCGCAGAGCATCAAGCATTAAGAAGTGGGGCAGGTGATTTTGTGACACACCAGAAAAGATTATCAGTTCCAAAAAGCTGGAAGATCGGGAAAAAAGGCTATAAGTGGGTTTCTACCACCCGCTCAGGCCCTCACAGCAAGGAACGCAGTCTTCCGCTCGGAATCATAATCAGAAATGTTCTCAATCTTGTGGATAACAGTAGGGAAGGTAAAAGAATCCTCTCGGAAGGTAAGGTTCTTGTGGATGGAGTTTCCAGGAAAGATCTCAGGTTTCCAGTCGGCCTCTTTGATGTAATTACTCTCCCACTCATAAATGAATCATATAGGATGCTTCAGGACGACAAGGGACGTCTGACACTCCACAAACTGAGTGAGACAAACGTTAACAAGCTATGCAGAATCGACAATAAGACCACACTCAAAGGAGGTAAGGTACAGCTTAATCTGAGTGACGGAACTAATATCCTTGGCTCTAACGAGTACGGGACTAAAGATTCCCTTATTCTTTCGGTTCCTGACAAAAAGGTGGTAAAACATCTCCAATTCAAGATTGGAAACCTTGCAATGGTGGTAGGCGGGCAGCACTCAGGAGAAATCGGAAAGATCAAGGAGATCAAGGAAGTTAAGAGTTCCAGACACAACACTGTTACTATTTCCGGGGAAATAGATTTTGAAACTATCGAAGAATATGTAATTGTAATCGGTGAGGACAAGCCTGAGATTAGGTTGGGTGGTGATATAAATGAGTAACACTATGCGCACTCCAGTCATTGACAAGTTAATTGTCCACATGGGTGTTGGAGAAAGCGGCCAACATCTCGTGAACGCCGAAGAAATCCTCCGGACTATTACAGGTCAGGAAGTCGTAAGGTGCTTTGCCAAGAGAACTTTGCCAGCTTTTGCGATCAAGAAGAAAGAACCCATAGGTTGCAAGGTAACTTTGAGAGGCCAGAAAGCTCAGGAGTTCCTTAAAATCGCATTAGGTATCGTTGAAAAAGCTCTCGTCAAGTCCCAGTTCGATTCTCTCGGAAATGTCTCTTTCGGAATTGAAGAGCACACAGACTTTCCAGGTATGAGATATGACCCAAATATAGGGGTTTTCGGAATGGACGTAACAGTTGTGATCAAGCGCCCTGGAGAAAGAATCTGCAAGAGAAGAATCGCAACAAGGAAGATCCCGACTAACCATAGAGTCACAGTTGAGGATGCGATTGTCTTTCTTAGCGAGAGCTATGGCGTGGAGGTCATTTAAATGGCAGAGAAGATAAATAAGTCTGGAAGAGGGGTAAATGTATGCAAACGATGCGGGAGAAAGCAGGGCCTTGTTCGCAAATACGATATCTATCTTTGCAGGCACTGTTTCAGGGAGATTGCCCACGAGATGGGTTTTCAAAAATATTCTTAAGGTGATTAAAATGGTATTACTTGATCCTCTTGCAAACGCCCTTTCAACAATTAAGAATGCTGAGATCATTGGGAAGAGTTCCTGTGTCATCAGGCCTGCTTCAAAGAACATTGGTAACGTGTTGAAGGTTATGCAAGATCTTGGCTATATTGGCGAGTTTGAGTTTATTGATGATGGAAAAGCTGGTATTTACAGCATTGCCCTTGTGGGAAGAATCAACAAATGCGGTGCGGTCAAACCGAGGTATTCCGTTGGAACCGACAGCTTTGAGCGCTGGGAAAAACAGTTTCTACCGGCAAAAAACTTTGGTGCTCTTATCGTAACAACTTCAAACGGGGTTATGTCCCAATACGACGCCCGTGAGAAAAAGATCGGTGGACAGCTTCTTGCTTATGTATATTGAGGAGGAAACGAAGAATGGTTAAGGAGATTGCAAGAAAAATTAAAATTCCTGAAGGAGTTTCCACCTCTCTCTCACAGGATGTTTTAACAGCAAGAGGTCCGAAGGGAACTGTTGAAAGAAAATTTTGGTTTCCTGGAATTAAGATCGAAGTCAGGGAAAGAGAAGTATTGGTTGATGCAGAATCCGTAAGAATAGAACATAAAGCTATGGTTGGAACTTTTGCCTCCCATATCAAAAATTTAGTCAAAGGTGTAAGTGAAGGATTTGAGTGCAAGATGACAATTGTGTATGCTCACTTCCCAATGCAGGTAAAAGTTGAAGGTAAAACTCTCGTAATTGGAAATTTCCTTGGAGAAAAAAAACCAAGAGTTGCAAAAATTCTTGGCGATACTGATGTTAAGGTAAGTGGAAACGAGGTAGTTATTTCCGGAATTAACAAGGAAGACGTAGGGCAGACTGCTGCAAACATTGAACAGAAAACAAAGATCCGAAGGTTTGATCCGAGGGTTTTCCAGGATGGAATCTACATTGTTCAAAAGGCCTGAGGTGGCTATGATGGCAAAAGAATTTAATGAGGTAAATGGTACTTCAGTTTCTACCCTTGACATGGATCCTGAATCAAGGCGATTATTCAATGTGAGAAAGGTCCAAAAAGGAAAGAAACCCCTATTCAAGAGAACGTGCAGTCACAAGTTCAAGAGACTTGATACTAACTGGAGGCGTCCAAGGGGTTCTCAGGGCAAACAACGCAGAAAGTATGTCTCAAAAGGAGCTCTTGCTCAGGTAGGGTACGGAAGTCCTGTTGCAGTAAAAGGTCTGCATCCATCAGGTTATTCTGATGTGCTTATTTCCAGCACTTCAGAACTTGAGCTTGTTGATCCGTCTTATGAGGCTATCAGAGTAGCAGCTGCAATAGGCGCAAGAAAGAAAGCAGTTATTGTCGCAAAAGCTGAAGAACTCGGAATTAGAGTGCTGAACCCTGGAAAAGGTGACTAAAAATGTCAGACTTGTTTAACCAGAGAAGGCTAGCTTCCAAAGTTCTTGAATGCGGACTTGACAGGGTATGGCTCAATCCCGAAGCCTGGGAAGAAATTGCTTCCGCAATCACGAGAGAAGACATCCGTGGGCTCATTGAGAAAGGCACTATTAAGATCAAGCCGGTAAGGGGTGTCAGCAGAGGCAGGGCCAGAGCTCTTGCTGCTAAACGTAATTATGGGCACTGCAAGGGTCATGGTTCCAGAAAAGGTAAGAAGGGAGCTCGTACCCCGAAGAAAGAGCAGTGGATCAAAAAGATCCGGGCTCTCAGAAGAAGACTCAAGGAACTGCGTGCAGAAGGGATGCTTGATAAGTCTGTTTACTGCAGACTCTACAGAAAAGCAAAAGGCGGAGAATACAGAAGCGTTTCTCACCTTAATTCCCACCTTGGGTCCGAAAAAATGTTAAAAAAAGAATAACCTGGAGGAGCTGAAGATGGCAACAGGACCAAGATATAAGGTTCCTTTTAGAAGAAGAAGGGAAGGACGCACTAATTATCACCTTCGTCTCAAGTTATTGCTCTCAAGACAGGATCGTGTGGTTGTCAGGAAGAGTGCAAAAAATGTTCAGATCCAATTAATAGCTCCGACCCCAGAAGGGGATATAACTTATTCTTCAGCAGTTTCAAATGAGCTTGCAAAGTATGGTTATACAGGAGCTACCGGAAATACACCGGCTGCATACCTTACAGGATTACTGTTCGGACTGAAGAGTTTGAAGAAAGGGCATGAGAGAGGCATTCTGGACATAGGACTTCAGGCTTCCTCTGTAGGTTCAAGAGTTTATGCTGCTCTTAAAGGGATTGTAGACTCAGGTTTTGATATTCCCTGCAGCTCGGAAGTATTCCCTTCGGACGAGAGAATCCGGGGAAAGCATATTGCTGAGTATAGAGAAGAGAGCTCAGACCTGCCAGAGCAGTTTGAAGCGACCAAAGAGAAAATCTTTGCTGAGTTTAGTTAAGGTGATTAAATGGCATTTGATCAAGATTGGGTTCCCAAAACCAGGCTTGGAAAACTTGTCTTTGAAGGACAAGTTACTTCCATGGAAGAAGCAATTAAATCAGGCCTGCCAATCCGGGAACCTCAAATAATTGATATGCTGCTTCCTGACCTGGAAGATGAGGTGCTCGACATTAACATGGTTCAGAGGATGACTGACTCCGGACGCCGTGTCAAATTCAGAGCAACCGTTATTGTCGGGGACAGAAATGGCTATGTAGGACTAGGACAGGCAAAGGATGTGCAGGTAGGACCTGCAATTCGAAAGGCTATTGATGCTGCAAAGCTAGATATCACCTATATCCGTAGAGGCTGCGGTTCATGGGAATGCGCTTGCGGTCTACCTCATACCGTACCTTATGAAGTTAAAGGAAAGGCTGGCAGTGTAAGTGTAATTCTTATTCCAGCTCCGAGAGGGCTTGGAATTGCGGCAGGAAACACTGCAACTAAGGTACTGGAAAAAGCCGGAATTAAAGACGTATGGACTAATACATTTGGAACAACTAGGACAACTCTTAACTTTGCAAAGGCAACATTTGATGCTCTGAACCATGTCAACGTCATGAGGCTGCCGATATACTGCCGGAAGGAGGAAGCCTGAAATGTATGCAATTGTGAGGCTGAGAGGGCAGGTTAATGTCAGGTACACCATTGAAGATACCATGAAAATGCTTCGTTTGCATAAGGTTAACCACTGTGTGCTCGTTCCCGAGGATCCTCATTTCAAAGGCATGATCCTGAAAGTGAAGGACTACGTTGCATACGGGAAGGTTGACGCAAAAATTCTTGCAGAGATCCTCGAAAACCGTGGAAGACTCGAAGGTGATACTCGATTGACCTCTAAATACATCCAGGAAAACACTGCTTACGATTCGATAAAAGCTTTTGCTGAAGCCATAATAGAGGGAAAAGCTTCTCTTAAGGACATCCCAAAATTGAAGCCTATTTTTAGGCTTCATCCGCCAAGAAAAGGACATGCTGGGATTAAAAGGACTTTTCAACAGGGTGGAGTGCTCGGAAATCATAATACAGATATCAACGTACTCCTGCATAAGATGAGATAAGGTGGTTGAAATGGATATAAAAAAATTCAGAGGATCCAGGACCTGTGGAGGCGGAACTCATAAAAACAGACGTGGAGCTGGAAATAGAGGAGGCCGTGGAAAAGCAGGTGGCTGTAAACACCATTTCGTAAGAGCGATGATAAGGGGATACAGCTATGGAAAACACGGTTTCAAGCGCCCTGCTGAAGTGTCTACCGATGTTTGCATAGTGAATGTGGGAGAGCTTGATGAGCTTGCTCCTTATCTTGTTGAAGAGGGGCTTGCAGAAATCCAGGATGGTGCATACCATATTAACCTTGAAAAGCTGGGGATTGAGAAGGTTCTCGGAAGTGGGCGCGTTACGAAGAACCTGGTAGTTACATCTGCAGAATTTTCAGTATCTGCCCGTAAAAAAATTGAGAACGCTAGTGGCAGGTGTATTGATGCTGAATGAGTAGTGTCATTCTGGCATTACTTACTTTCATTCTTTGATAATTTTTTTATATTACATGTGCTGTGTATAATCTTATTGCGGAATATAGTTCAATACTTCAAGCAGTATAATCTTAATGTATGATTTGAATGGTGTAATCGATGACTCTCAGGGATACATTAGAACCGTTTTTTAACAAATTACCTGCAGTAGCAAGTCCGGAAAAACATGTCCACTTTAAGAATAAACTCTGGTGGACTCTGGGAGTTCTGGTGCTATACTTTGCTTTGGCAAATGTGCCGCTCTTCGGGATGTCCAAGAATTCTGTTGACCTTTTTGAAACTTACCGTGCCGTTATAGCAGGTGCTTCAGGGTCTTTGATTCTTCTCGGAATTGGGCCGATTGTCACTGCGTCGATTGTCCTGCAACTTCTTGTTGGAGCAGATATTATCAAAATGGACCTGTCGGACCCAAAGGATCAGGCATTCTTCCAGGGAGCTCAGAAGTTCCTTGTCTTAGTCATGATCATACTAGAAGCTGTACCGCAATTAGTTGGTGGTTATCTCCAACCGGATCCAGTACTTGCTTCTGCTCTCGGTGTAGGCCTGGGTGTAATCACCCTACTACTTCTTGCCCAAATTTTCGTTGGAGGTACACTTGTTCTTTTTATGGATGAAGTAGTTTCCAAATGGGGTATCGGGTCAGGGGTCGGGCTCTTCATAGTTGCGGGGATTTCACAGCAGATCGTTACAGGGATAGTTAACTGGCAGCTTGATAGGTCTTCTGGGCTTCCGATAGGGTTAATTCCTAAGTGGATCTACATAGCCCAGAATACCGGGGTAGATTATCTTTTTTCAGGTAGTGGTCTTGGTTATCTGCTTATCAAGGGAGGAATTCTTGCACTCCTGAGCACAGTTCTTATCTTCCTACTTGTAGTGCTTGTGGAAAGTACGAGGATAGAAATACCTCTCGCCCATAGTGGTGTAAGAGGAGCACGAGGCCGCTTTCCTGTAAAGCTAATCTACTCCTCGGTTCTGCCAATGATTCTTGTCAGGGCTCTTCAGGCTAACGTTCAGATGATTGGAATTATCCTTGCTAATCGGGGG